>NZ_BAXZ01000003.1 GCF_000684975.1 Paraburkholderia acidipaludis NBRC 101816
GCCGGCCGCAAATGTATTCTGTCCGCCCAGAGCTTCCCGATAGTTCGGTCAAACAGTCTCCAGGACCTGAGAACTCAGGGCGTCATTACGGACCAACCGGCGCGCGCGGCGCGTCGAACCGCGCATCTGCGTTCAGTGCCTGCGGCGTACCCGGCCGAGCACGTGATGTGCAACCAACCAGTGATGCATCATGCCTTCGCCATCGTGCTCCTTCCGGTAGGCACGCGATTCGAAGACCGATAGCCCGAGCAGGACAAGCAGGCCAACCGCCAGCCCGGCGAGACCAGCAATAGTTTCGGCATCCATGGCAGCCTCCTTCAGTTGCAGCCATACGAGTATCTTAGGACAGCAGCAGGCAGGAAAAAAAGTGGGGAAATCGGCGCAACGTTGCGGCCGATTTTCGTGCCAGAAGCGAAATAAATTTGAAAGGATTCGGACAAATGCTTCGTATCTTTGTTGCGGCAGCGATGGCCGCTTTCCTCTCGGCATGCGCCGACGATATGACGGTCAAACACCATGGGACACCGCCGCAGGATCCACCTGACTACCACGGTGTTCCGACCGACGATCGGCCGCCCACCATGATCGATAACCCGCCGCCGGCTCAATAAAGACCGCGGCCGCGCTATTGTCAGGACTGGACGGCGCGAGGAACGATGGCGCGAGAAACCCGTGGCAGCAGAGGCGAGAGCGTCAGCCCTCGCGCGGCCATGAAGAGCAGCAGCGCACCCCATAGGCCGTGATTGGCGAAGGGGCCCACCAAGGCCCATGAGGCCACCAGAAACAGAGCGAGCGATAACGCCATCGCACGCATGAGATCGTGCGTGCGCGTGGCGCCTATGAAGACGCCGTCCAGCAGAAAGCCCCAGACTGAAATTAACGGCGAGAGCGCAGCCCAAGGCAGGAAGGTTCGCGCGGCATCGCGCACGGTGGTCTGGTCGGTTAGCTGGTCGATGATCCAGCCACCTGCAGTCCAATAGGCCAGCGAGAACCCGAGCGCTCCGAGTACAGACCAGAGCAGGTTCACCTTGACCGCTTGCCGGAAAGCATCCCGATCGCGCGCGCCGATGGCTGCGCCGACCAGTGCCTCCGCCGCATGCGCAAAGCCATCGAGGCCGTATGCCATGAAGGTCTGAAAGTTCAGCAGCAGAGCATTGGCGGCAAGTATCGCGTCGCCTTGCTTCGCCCCCAGATGGGCAAACCAGCCGAACGACCCGAGCAGACACATCGTCCGCAGAAAGATGTCCCGGTTGATGACGACAAGGCGCTTGAGTGACTGCGGTTCGAGCAGGGCTGTCCATTGAAGCGGCGGCAGACCGCGGGGGCGTAACCACCAAAGCACCGCTGAGCCGAAGGCAAAGCCGCATGCGTCCGCCGTTGCGGTCGCCGCACCGATGCCCGCGATGCCCCAATGCAGGTCATATACATAGAGCAGCACCGCGATCATGTTCACGACGTTGATGAACACCTGAGCGGCGAGTGCCACCCGCACGCGCTGGGTACCGAGCAGGTAGCCCAGCACCACGTAGTTCGCGAGAGCAAAGGGGGCGGAGCCAATGCGTCCTGCGCAGTACAGCCGGGCGTTGGCCTGAACTTCATGGCTGCCGCCGATCAACGCGAGTACGTAGCGGATCAACGGTGCCTGGATCACCAGAATCAGGGCGCCGATCGCGAACGCCAGCAGCAGCGCGCGCACGACGTTGGCGCGCAGCGCCGCACGGTCGCCGGCGCCGAATGCCTGCGCGACGAGCCCGGTAGTGCCCATGCGCAGAAAGCCGAATCCCCAGAAGACAAAGTTGAAGAACAATCCGCCAAGTGCTACGCCGCCGAGGTCGGCGGCACTGCCGAGATGACCGGCGACCGCCGTATCGACTGCGCCGAGTATCGGCTGGGTGAGATTTGCGAGGACGATCGGAAAAGCGAGCGTTAGAACCCGGCGGTGCCAGCCGCGCTCTGCAGGAAGGGGAAGGCTGTCGCTCAACCGCGCTCCTGCACACAGATCCACGGCGAGACGACGACTGCCCACAATTCCGGCTTGCGCGCGGCATAGTCCGCGGCAGTGGCGGCCTGCATTCGCTCGACGAGCCCGGCGGAAAGCCATTGGATGACGGGTTCGGCGTTGTCGCTGGCGATAGCCTCGGCGACGCTTACGAGATCCAGATCGCGCGCCACGGAAAGCAGCTTGCCTTGTGCGAAGAACCGCTCGAGATCCTGCCAGTCGATTTTTGCCGTTTCACCGAGCAATTTGGCGTACAGCGCGCTGGGCGTGGCGTCTGGGGTAGTCATGGTCATGGTGGAATGAGTTGCGGCAGATACTATAAACGATCCGGCGCGGCAGACGACACGCGGAAAACCATCCGTGTCCCGGACTATCCTTATTAATAATACAAAGCGATTTCTGTCTTAATCAGACAAAAGCCGGAATTGATAAATCTGTTTCAAATCCACACGTGTAATCTCGACTAAATCGCGACATGCGTGCGTTTGCCCACCAAATACACACGAGCGAAGCAGCTCGAAATCGTCCATTGTCACTGACATCCGAAATGCCGCTCGAACAGCCTTGTATTGCTTTTGTGCGATTGCACAAAATCCTATAAATTCAAATATTTGGCGAATATGTATTGATTTTGTAAAGATATGACGGCAAGCGCGGGTAATGCTCAATGGCAGCGCTTACCGTGATCAGGTTCGCTATAAAAAGCGGGTGTGGTCCTTAATCCGTGCGCAGAGACACATTTTTAATCGAATTAAATCGTTGCGCACGTTAACGGCCATTGATAGATTGCACCTCGGCGCATGGTAAACCGGTCCTTTGCCGATATGCGCCAAACCCCCGTTAGCCCGGCGCCATGCCGGGCTTTTTTTTCGTCCAGCGTTCAATTGTGCCGAAGCTCAGCGCGCCGGCAAATCGTGGGTCGGGTCGATCGACCGTCCCTGGTAGCGTAGCTCGAAGTGCAGCATCACGCGATCGCTGTCGGTGCTGCCCATCTGCGCAACCTGTTGACCTTGCGCCACCGTCTGGCCTTCCTTCACGAGCAGCGTTTGATTGTGCGCGTAAGCCGTCAGATAGTCGCCGCTGTGCTTGATGATCAGCAGATTGCCGTAACCGCGCAGACCATTACCGGCATAGACGACCGAGCCGGCCGCGGCGGCCACCACCGGTGTGCCCGCGCTATTGGCGATGTCGATGCCTTTCGAATTGCGTCCGTCGAAGCCGCGGATCACGGTGCCGTTGGCCGGCCAGACGAGGGAGATCGAGGAGGCGGGTGCGGCAACCGGCGCATTGTCGGCGGCAGCAGGGGCCGGACGGCTCGCTCGCGGCGCAGCGCTCGCCGCGGAACTGACCGTGCCCGCGGGCGGTGCGACACGCAGAACCTGGCCTACCTCGATGGCGTCGGGATTGGACAGATTGTTCCAGCGCACGATGTTCTGTACTGACTGCCCTTTACTGCGCGCGATTTTGTTTACCGTGTCGCCGCGTTCCACGCGATAGTAGCCGGGTCCGACCGGCGCCGAGCCGCAGGCGGCGAGTAGCGCGACTAGCGTCGCGCAGGCGAAACGTCTGATTCCTGTTGCCAACATTGAACCTCGCAAGACGCTGCCGGACGGACAGGCCGCGCCGGCAAAACGTCCGATTTTAGCGGGTTTGGCCAGGCGGGCGCGTCATTGTCGTTTGCAGCGCGCTCGTCGCCGGCCTGGATGCGGCCGGGTGACGAGCCTGAGAGGCATGCAGGTAGCGTTAGACGAGCTCGGCGACGCAGACGCGCAGGTCGGCTCGTGCACTTGCTCCTGGCGCGAGCCAATGCAGCCCGAGCCCGTTGTGGATCGCATCCGGCAGGCCGAGCCACGGCTCGATGCAATAGAAGTCGGAATTTTCGGCTTCGGTCCAGGTGGTCACCGCGTACCACGACATCGAGCCGGGGCGATCGAGCTCGATCGTCACGACACGGCCGAGGCCCGGCGCGATCATCCGCACCGGCGCGGCCGGCGGCGTCGGCTCGAGCACGTGAAAGCGGTCGACGATCTGCGGATCGTCGAGGCGGTACTGTGCTGCGCCCGCTTCGGTCGGGCTGATCGAGCCATCAGGCAGTTGATACCGGCGCACCGTCGGCGGCAGCTCAATCGTTGTCTGCGCGCGTTGCCCATGGGGCAGCGTGAAATAGAAGTGATGACCGGCGTACCAGGGCAGCGGATCGCTACCTGTATTGGTCGCCGTCAGCGAGACGTCGAGCGTGTGATCATCGGCGAGGCGATAGGCCGCTTCGAAGCGGAACGAGAACGGGTAGCCGGTACGAGTGGCTTCCGGGTCGGCGAGCGTCATGTGAATACCGTGCCCGTCGTCGTCGATCTGAGCAGCGAACGGCAGGTCGCGCGCGAAGCCGTGCATGGGAAGATCGCGGACTACGCCCTGTGCGTCGCGCCATCGGCCGATCTGGCCGTCTACGCGATGACGGCCGAGGAACGGGAACAGCAGCGGGTTGCCGCCGCGTATGCGCGCAGGCTCGCTCCAGTTTGCGTGTTCGGGCCAGTGGATGACAGGTTGGCCGTCGACATGCCACGAGAGCAGCCGTCCGCCGGCCCACGGAGCGAAGCGCAGCGTCGAAGCGCCGCTGGAAATATCGAGGATGTCGTGCTGAGGGCTGGATTCCATTGGGCTCGTATGAGGAGAGGGGAGAAGGGGGCAGCGTCGCGCCATGCACGCGAATTGTGCGCCGCTTTCCGATGCGTGAAAACCCTTTGTCGGGAAAGCGCGGGTATGGCGGGCGAAGTCGGGGACGGATAATCGCGCTACATCGTGCGATAGAGCACAGATCGATTCAGGAGGTCCCCATGGATATCGCCATGGCCATGAGTACGGCACTGTTCGGACTGTTCGTCGGCAGCAGCGCTTACTTTTTCTACAAGATGGCGCGCTGAAGCAGGCACACCTCGCGGTTTGCTTCAGCCCTGTTTTCTCGCGCTTCTCTCATCATTGGCAGATATCGCATCCCGCTCCCGCGGGCGGCGTTCGGGTGCGCGATCACGCCCTTCACCATCTAGCGCCATTCGCCGCGTCGGCGCCCGCAAAATTGTTGCGGCGCCGTAAATTTGCCGACAAATCTCCCTCGATGCATGGCGCTCGGCGGCGGCCACCGGCATAATCGGTGCGCTCTGCCGCGCCGGTATTGCCTCGGTTCGGCGTCAACCACCCCACTTTGAGGATTCGCGAGTGAGTCTCTGGTTTCTACTCTTTTTGAGCGTGCTGCAGGGCGTTACCGAACTCTTTCCGGTCAGCAGCCTTGGTCACACGTTGCTGGTGCCGGCGCTGTTTGGCATGCATATCGACAAGCACGCGCCGCAATTGCTGCCATTTCTCGTCGCGCTGCATCTCGGCACGGCCGTTGCCCTGCTGTGGTACTTCCGCGAGCGCTGGGTTGCGCTGATCCGCGGCTTTTTCGGCTCGCTTACCGGACGGCACAGCGACGACAGCCACATGGTGTGGGCACTGATCATCGGCACGATTCCGGCGGGGATCGTCGGAATTGTGCTGGAAAAGCGCATTGAGGCGATCTTTCATGACCTGCGCATCGTCGCTGCCGCGTTGATGATCAATGGCGTGTTGCTGTGGTTCGGCGATCGTCTGCAGCGCACCCGTACGCATCGGCCGCCGGAGCGGCTCGCGTTTCGCCAGGCTTTCCTCGTAGGACTCGCGCAGATCGGCGCACTGATCCCGGGCTTTTCGCGCAGCGGCCTCACGATGATTGCCGGCAATGCGGCCGGACTGACGACCGAGAAGGCCGCCGAGTTTTCGTTCCTGCTCGGCACGCCGATTATCTTCGCCGCGGGGCTGTTCGAACTGCCGAAGCTATTTCACGCGCGCGATCAGTTGATGACGGCGGCGGTGGGCGGTGTGCTCACAGGCATCGCGGCATGGCTTAGCGTGCGCTTCCTGATGCGTTATTTCGAAGGACGCGGGCGTCTTGCCTCGTTTGGCGTGTACTGCGTGATTGCAGGCGCCATTTGTCTCGGCTGGTTCGTGGTGCATCAGCAGCCCGTCTGACGCAACGCAGGCCGGGTGCGGCTCGCCCGGGCTGGACGCGGTATAATCCAGCGCCCATCTTGCCGCGTTCTGCGCGTGAGAGGGTGGCGCGGACGACGCGCTCCTGCGCGACAGTAGCTCAGCTGGATAGAGCATCGGCCTTCTAAGCCGAGGGTCGGGGGTTCGAGCCCCTCCTGTCGCGCCACTTCCAGCGATTCTGACTTCGGCGGGGTTACGCCGGGGTTACACCGAAGCTGGTTCCGAACGCACCTCGCGTTGTCAGCGCTGCCCCGTCGATTTCCCGCAAAGCGTCTTTTGAGACTGGTATGCTAGAAAAAAGAGAAGCCAGCCACCATCTACCCGGAGTGCCATACATCTGAAGCGATCGAGAATGGCGTGGCCGAGGAAACGACAACGATGAGTGTACAGTTCCAGAACGCTCCGCTTGCTGAGCTCATTGCCGAACTGCGGTGGGGTCCGTCGATGCCCATTCCCACGAGTAATGGGCCGCTTCAAATTCCGCTAACGTTACCGCGCAGTCAGGATGAAGCGATTTTCATGCAGTTTGCGATGATCATCGCGCAACGCGGTTACGGTCGGCTCGAGCGTCTTATACCCCCAGGCATACCTACGCCTCCGCAGCTACCCGCATGCCGGTTCAGGCCTACCCAGGTCGACCGACAATCTCCGCTTTTTCAGATCGGTAAGGGCATATTTAGCGCGAACGCTTTGCCACCGGACTACCAGAGCTGGCAATCGTTCCGCCCGGAGGTTCGTGCCGGGATCGATGCCTTATACGCTGCGCATCAGCAAGCGGGAGAGCCGCTTCCTGATGTTTCACAAGCTGTAGTGAGGTATATCGATATTTTCAATGAGGAATTGACAGGCGGCCGAAGCATAGCTGCGTTTCTTCGCGACGTGCTGGGCATCCAGATATTGCTTCCGGATTCGATTGCAAACCTGGCCCAGGCCGAGATAGAGCCGAATGTGACGTTTTCGGTCCCGATCGGGGTGGGGGTGCTCACGATGAACATTGGTAAGGCAATGCGCGGGACAGAAACGGCCGCGCTGCTGGATACTTCCGTTCTGATCCAGCGACAAATCGGGCGTTCCGCTGACGAAGCGATTGAGGCATTAACGGAGGCCCGCGGCGTCATACACGACCTGTTCCTGTCGCTCACCCAGCCTATACGCGAAGCGATGAGGCCCAAATCATGACGACTGTCTCAGGTTGGGCATCTGGGCTCCCCAACGTGGCAATCCCAATGGGGGAGTCTCGCTTATTTGGCGCTGGGCTCGAAGGCCGAAGGCTATATGCTATTCCTCAAGCTCAACCGCGCCGGCCTATGTGGTACGAAGCTTCGCTTGATGAGCAGCTTTCCGATGTGAAGGCCTTGGGCGAAGACTGGGACGGCCACGGCGCGGCATCTATCGATGTTGCGATTGTCAATAACGCTAAAAGCTTGTTGATGCTCCTGCGCAACCCACCCGACTATCTGCTGCCCAGTGTTTCCGGGACGATTCTGATTGAATGGGAAGGTTTGCTCGGGCGTGCGAGTCTTGAAATCGGAATCGATACGTTTGGCTTTTACACCGCACCGAAAGTGGGTAAGTCGATATTTCTGGGCGGATCTATTCGGGGACTCGAACTTGGCGACATTGATTTCGCTGTGTCGACGATTGTGGGCAGCGCGGTCCCGCATTCTCTGGAAAGTATCGATTGGACTTTGGGTATCGAGAGCTTGTACAAGGAAGGTGCCGCGGCAGCTTGAAGGGCGCGAAGTGCTGATTCGCGCGGTGATGTCCCCTTACCACACCAAGAAGGGAAAGCTTGTTCGCGGGGCGTTCGAAGCGCCTCCCGATCAGGATGATGTGTCAGTCAGCAGGCACCAGTACGTCGCGCCGTGGATTGCCAAGGCTTATGCGAAACGCTGGGTACAAAGGGGCGATTCGAAGCCGGCCAAGCTGTACGAGGGGCTTGCATTTGTCAGCGTTGAGCATATTAGATCCGTGGGCTCGACGGTTGCGGATTCGAGAAGCGAATATCTAGGGCACGCAGATATTTCGCACGGTGTGGTTAAGCCGAGAGGACAGGCTCTTCCCGCAGATGTTCGGAAAGCGCTTGATGACAGGCTCGACGCGATAGTCAAGAATGCTACGTACATCAAGGACCCGGCGCCTTCCGACAGAAGGTGGCGGGGGTAGAGCGCCGACCTGAACGAACCTCATCCCGATCACGGCGATTGGAAAGCGGACCTTCGTCGCAAACGAACTATTCAAGGCTCGATGCCGCGTGCCTGGCGATACTTTGTCTGCGCGGCGTCATCTGGCAGGCGATTGCTACGTCTTCGTCGCCAACGCGTCGGCATTGTGACGGAGCACGTGCACTCGCATTCCCTCTCGGAGCTTTGCTCCACCTTCGGTGCGCGGGAAGCCAGCTTGATCATCGACCGTCTCGGATCGGACCTCCGCGTTGCCTACCCGAATGGATGGCACGGGTAGTTCCTCGAAATAGATCGGACCTTCGATGGCAAGTGTGTCGCCGACATCGACCGTACCGGTCTCAATGACGACGCCAAACGCATTTTTCCAGACATGAGCGACGGTGCCGATGTACTCATAGTGCGTGGGCATAACCTCAATACGCTTGCTGCCATACAGGAGCGGCACGACATTGCTGGACGATCTCCGCACACCGGGCGGCAAGCGAATTAGACAAACTACTGGCACAACCAACCAGAAAGAAGCGCAGGAGTACCACGACAAGATAAAGCACGATCTGTGGCGCGCTTCGCGTCTCGGTGAACGACCCTCGCGAACATTCGACGAGGCGGCATTGCGCTTCCTGCAGGAGAACGTTGGCAAGCCCGATTATGGCAACAAGGTGCTCCACCTCCGTCATTTTCGCGAACACTTCGGCGGCCGGAAGCTTGAGACGCTGACGCGCAAGGATATCTTGACGGCGCTCCCGACGGTCAGCCGACGCACGCGCGAACCGAGGCCGGTCTCGGCTGCCACAAAAAAACTGTATCTCAGTACGATTCGCGTGCTGCTGAACACGGCCGTCAACGAGTGGGAGTGGATCGAGCACGCGACCAAACTGCAGGCGGCGCCCGTCAATAACAGGCGTGTCCGCTGGATCACGCGCGACGAGGCACAACGGCTCATTGCGGCGATCGGCACCGAGTGGATGCGCGATGCGACCATCCTCGGGTTTGCGACAGGGCTTTGGCAGGCGAACATCCTCGGGCTGGAGTGGTCGCAGGTTGACCTCGTGAAGCGTCGCACGTGGATCCACCCGGACCAGGCGAAAGCGCGGCGCCCGATCGGCGTACCGCTGAACAGCGAAGCCGTCGAGGTGATCCGGCGCAATCTTGGGCATCATGAAAGGTTCGTCTTTGCTCGAAAAGGTAAGCCGATCGTGAACTGGGATCGGGCGCAATGGGAGCGCGCCGTGGCGCGGGCCGGGCTGGATCACTTCCGGTTCCACGACGTGCGGCACACGTGGGCCAGCTGGCACGTGCAGGACGGCACGTCGCTGCCGCGGTTGATGGAGCTGGGCGGGTGGTCGAAGTACGAGAAGGTGCTTCGCTACGCCCACCTCGCGCCCGACCACCTCGCGCCGCATGCGGATGCGGTCACGATCTGGGCGCAAGACGGCTCGGGAAGCCCAGGGCAGGACGTAGCAGGGGACGGGAACGGGGAAGCCGCTGGCGGCACCATTTCACGGTCGCCGGAGCCGTTGCTGCGCTCGGCGTAGCGGAGGGGTTGTGAGCAGCCCTCACGGGCGCTGGCGGTTGCCCTGAGCTCCGGGCACCTGCCAGGAGTCCCGCTTCGAGGCTGCTATGCTTGTCGCAGCTTCTGGAGGAGACCATCATGAAAGCGTTGCTTAACCTCGCACTCCTGTGCGCTGCCGTCGCCGCGTCGAGCGCGGCCCACGCGAACTGTGTCGGCGGTCCGACCGTGGAGACCTGCACCGACCAGAACGGCAATTCGTACACCGTGAACCGGATGGGCAATACGACGATGGTGAACGGCTACAACGCCCAGGCCGGCAGTTCGTGGAACGAGACCGCCAACACCTACGGCAACACGACGCAGATCAACGGTACCGCGGCCAACGGCCAGCACTGGAACGAGACGATCCAGAACTACGGCAACGGAAACCGCTCAATGTACGGCACCGATTCGGACGGGAACTCGTTCAGCAAAACCTGTACGGCATACGGCTGCAACTGAGCCGCCTAGCCGCACCTGTCTAACTGTCTAACTGCGCGGTCGATTGCGTATATGGAATTTTCATGCAAAAAAGCAAAGCTTTGAGGCGCATCGTTATTCCGTATAGCATGATCGCGCACCTATCGGAGTCGGATCGCTACAGCCTTCATCTTCTTGGCCATATCTTCAATGAGACGATGGTCCTGCTTAAGCTGGCATACACAACCTCGATAAAGCGGGAGGACTGTACCGACGCCGAGGTGGCTGCCAGCGTGTGTCAGGCGACACTTTTTTGCCGCCTTCTGGCGGGCAAGATTCATGAGGCCCAACTGAGGTTAAATTCGAAGGAAGTTCGGGTGTTTTTGACCAACTGTTGCTATCCATATGTGCCCGATGAGGCAGGTCCGACGCTGCTGGCGGCATTTAATACGGCAGCTTCGCAGTGCAAGTGGCTCAACGCTGCGCGTAACGGGCACTCGATGCACTATCCCAGTCTGCAGCATTGGCAAGCAGCCCTAACGACGCTCTCAGAAAACAAAGCAGGGTTTGAGCTTATATGCGGGAAGCTGGACGGAGATATCCTATACCATTCATCCGATGCAATGGCCGGTTTGGCGTTCTTTCATGAAGTAGATCCGGCCGATTGGCGAACGGGTGCGGAAACGATGATCCGCGAACTCCAACAATTAGGGGATCGTCTCGGCGAATTCATTCAAACAATCCTGCGCAGCTTTGTGCTACGTGCGAAGGACGAGTTCGCTGGGGCGGTCGGGTCGATAACCGTTGAAACTCTTCCTCCATTTTACGCACCGGACTTCGATCATTTTGAAGTTCCGTATTTTTTCTCAGTCAGCGAAGACTAATCTTCCGTTGCCATGGCTATAGGACGGCAGGCTGATATCAGTCTTACTGCGCCGTCCCGGTTCCGCCACCGAACGGAATGCCTGCCTGCAGGCAGAGCGCCTGCGCGTAAGGGTCTCCCTGCTCGGCAGACGCAATCGCGATTTTGGCGAAAATGTTATTGGCGACGCTGTTGAAGACGCCGGGGCCGTTGACATCCACAAAGTCGCGCAACAGACCTGCCTCGTTCGCCCGGAAAATCGCCGCGCAAATGAGCTGGTTTTCGACGCCGGTCAGGTGGAGCGTGACGTCCAGATAGCGGAGCGGGGGATCGTTTCGGTTGGCATCATCCGCCATGATTTACCCCATCGTGAAGCCGTACGAATTCCCGCCGCCGCCCGAGTAATACGGGCTCGACGTGAACGCGCCGCCAAAATCGCCGCTGCCATAGGAGCCGGTAGTGCCGTTGAAGAAGTTGCCCAGGCTGCCGGCATTCTGGATGTTGTTGCCAAGTCCTGAGATACCCTGCGAGAGCATGCTGCCCACAGCACCCGCACCGGTCGACTGGTTCGACAACGGCGCGTATCCAACGCAGTCACAGGGGCTGCAAGCGCTTATCGAAAAGCCAACCGCCGCGCCGATTCCCGGCAACTGGAAGGACGGTGGATGCCTGGACCACTTACCGAACGATCCGTGGGGGCACCCGTATCAGTTTTTGAATCCCGGCGTGCACGGTGAGATCGATGTCTACAGCGATGGCGCTGCAGGGCCGTCCGGCGACGCAAATACGGCGGCCATTGGGTCGTGGCAACCCGAAGTAGCTGCCGCCGAAAAGGACTACATCCAACAGGTAACCCAGCCAAAAGCGGATTCTGATGGGGCACAGTAACGGCAGCCCCCTGCAAATCAGTCGGGTGCAAAAGGAGCGGTACGCTGAGCTAACCGCCCCGCCTCCCCGTAGCTACGCTACCTATCGGCTTTCAGACCTGATCGATGCCGGCTCAATTTATCTCGCAACTCCAACCACTCCAGTCCAGCCCTTGATATACGTTGCCTTTCTCGACTTCGTCCCTGACCGGCTCTGAATATATCGAACGTGGCCAAAGCCGCTGCGGTCCTTCGTTGGCTCCCCATAGCTTAGCCAGCCGAAAATAGTCAGCAAAATCCCTGACGGCTGGATCGTCCCACGCTAACCTCTGAATCAATTGGGCGAGCAAGGCTCCTACCGGCTGGAACCCAGGATGTTGCCCCTCCGAATTCAGTGATGCGCAGCACATCGCAGTGGAGATGGCCCAATTGCCACCCATCCGCCCTCTGAGTTGTATGGGATCGCCCATCCCTTCATGAATGTCCACCCGCGGCTGACGAATTAGCCACCACGTGGCGAGATCAGCGACGCAAATGAGGTCAATGGCGTGCGCGGGCGTCGGTGCAATTGCTGCGTCACCCGCCAAGACCCGGTTCACGTTATCAACTGGCCGGGAACCCTCTGCTTTCCACGCGTGCGAATGTGCGAGAACTCCGAAAACTAGCGCAGAGCTGAGCTCTAAACGTGGAGAACCTGTTCGAGGCTTGAACAGATTCTTAAATTGTACGCATCGATTGGCCGAATCGAGAATATGGTCGGAGCGAAGCGTTGTTTTGCACTCAAAGGCGGCAGCAACCCCCTGAGCAAGCCATATTTTCTTGTCAAGAAGCTTCGTCGGGTAGGATGGCTTTAGAACTACAACGTCGATCTGTGGCGACATCGTACCGTCGTAGCCAAGCAACCGCCCTTTCGTACGAACGTGATAGTGCGGAGGAAGCCATTCGCGCAACAACTTGGCCCAATTTTCTTCCACCTCGTCTCCAGCAGTTCCTGGATCATCCGGTGCGCGGGAAAAAATGCGTCTATATTCAGAGGCCATCTCCTCGGTAACTTGGGACATGAAAACATGAAGATCATGTAGTTTGGCGCTCATATGGCATCCTTCAATATCTCATATCGAGAGCAAGTAACGGCGTGCATGAATTCTCCCAATCGAGTAGCTGCGCGAAGCATTTTTGTCCTTTCGCCGATGGAGCCGGTGCTTCTCGGCTGCGAAGACGAACATTGTAGTCACGTACGTATGCTCCTCCCGAAAGCAACCTTGAAGGGCTCCAAAGGACAGCAGCGATAGAAGCATGCGGGTATTGTGTTGCGGTGCCAGATACTCTGCTTTGTCGCGACACTAGCCACCAACGCTCGAAGAAGCTCTAAGTAAGTCGGGATCGATAAGCCTCGTCGAAGATCTGTTCGAGCGTCGGATGCACGCCGCGAAGCTGATCGACAACAGCTTTCGCCCAATCGAAATACGCCTGCTTACGTTCCGCGTTCCAGTCAGCCGGCGGACTGCTTGCCAAGTCTCGCAGATTACATATTTTGTCGGCCAGCTTGACGAATTTCGCGCGTCTGCTCGCACTCGCAGCGTGCTCGATCTGCAATCGCTTCCGCTCGTCCTTCGGAAGCGCCTTGTCGTCGGTCACTTCGCTCACGATGTCGGCTACTGCTTGACCGAACAGTCGCACCAATTCGTGCTCCGACGTGTTCGTGTCCTCGATGACGTCGTGAAGCATGGCAGCGATCAGGACGGTTTCGTCCTCGACTCCGGCTTCGTTCGCCAGTACGTGCACGAGGGCAATCGGATGATTGATGTACGGAGAAGCATCCGCGTCTTTGCGCTGTTGATGCCGATGCTTCTCGGCGGCGAAGGCGATAGCCGCAATCAATCTATTCATCTTACTCCCGCAGAATTCGGTGTTTCTGCGTTACAAGCCGTCGATGATATGTGCTTCCTGCTCGTCCAGCGTGAATCGCAACAACTGAATATCCAGGCGCCGGATCGCGTCGTTGAGATCATCAGGAAGCGGACCATCATCGGGCAGCACGACCACCCGTCGGCAGTCGCTGCTAGTGCCATGAACCATCAGTTGCCCGATCGCCGAATATACGTCTGACCGACTAGTGCTGGTTTTGATCTCAAAGACTTCAATCAATCCCCGCCCCACGGCGACACCCATATCAATTAGGACGTTTTTGACTATCCGCGCGCGTGACGGCATGAGCTTCTGCTTGCGCCATTTGCAAACCGCATCAACCACGTCACCGTGACGCGAAACATAGTCGATCTTGCTGGATCGACGTCCTTTACGCCTTCCGCGCGACTCAGCGTAGAAGTCTTCAAATTCCCCTATCTTGCGCTGGAACTCTGGAGAGTTCGTCTCGTCATCCCGGACTGCTTGCTTGAACCGGGCTATTGTATCGATGTAACGAACAGCCGATCTGGTTGCCGCCAAGCCTTCTATCGGCATCACGATCACACCTTCTCGAACATCACCGGCTGAGTCGGCGACGTCAATCAACGGTTGATCGCTCCAGGCCAAAAACGCAGATTTGCTAACGCCTTTGGTTCCGCCGCCGACGCGGCCAGAGTGAAACAGATAGATTGCTCCAGTCTCGTTGTCGCGCGCAAAGAAACCCGCAACCTGATCGTTGCGACCTTCATATGTCGTGTTGATCTCAACAGTGATTTGAAGATCACCGTCTTCGCGGTAGATTCCAAACCAGTTCAGGCGCCTCTGATTAGGAACGTTCGGTTTGTTATTGTCACTCGACCAGTACCAAGTTCGCCCGTCGGTGCGAACGCTGACGTCGTGCCTTGTGTCGCCGGGAAATCCAATGTTTTTGAGTGCTGTGCGGGGAAGTTCGCGCCGAAGTGTGGCCTCTAGTTTGCGCTGGGCTTTAGAGATATCGGCCCGCGTCTCCAACATCAAGAACATTTCCTGCCCCCGTAAAACCTTTGATTGTGGATAGATAGATTGCCACAAAACAGCGTCGCTGCCGATGCAGCGACGCAATGGAGTTTGTGGCGCTTTTCGCCACAGTCGATCGTTCCGGTGTGACCTGCTCCCCGAGATTAGTACGCTGACGGTGTAGAGTCCGTTCCGACAAGGAGCGGTCATGAAGAAGCGATTCACTGAAGAACAGATTATTGGTGTGCTGAAGGAAGGCGAGGCAGGCCTGAAGCCAGCGGAACTGTGCCGCAAGCACGGCATCTCGGAGGCGACCTACTACAACTGGAAAGCGAAATTCGGCGGCATGACGGTTTCCGACGCACAGCGCCTGAAGGAACTGGAGCAGGAGAACAACAAGCTCAAACGTCTGCTTGCCGAATCGATGCTCGACAACTCTGCGTTGAAGGACCTGCTGTCGCGAAAATAGCACGCCCGCAGGCCAAACGCGAGGCGGTCCAGATATTGATGACCGAACGCACCATGGGTGTCACCCGGGCCTGCGGGCTGGTAGGGATTTCTCGTTCACTGTTTCAGTATGAATCGCGCCGCACAGTCGCCGACGAAGAGCTGACTGGGCGGATGATGGTCATCGCGGCTCAAAAACGTCGCTATGGCTATCGCCGGATTCACGTGCTGTTGCGGCGCGAGGGCTGGCTGGCAAACCATAAGCGCATCTGGCGGCTGTACAGCAAGGCGGGGCTGAGTGTGCGTAAGCGCAGACGCAAACGCATTGCTGCTGTCGAGCGCAAACCGCTGCCGGTGACCACGGGGCCGAACCAGAGCGGGTCGATGGACTTCGTCAGCGACGGGCTGGCCTATGGTCGGCGCTTTCGCTGTCTGAACGTAGTCGACGATTACACGCGCGAGTGCCTGGCTATCGAGGTCGATACGTCGTTGCCGGGTGTGCGGGTTAGGCAGGTGCTCGACCGGCTACGCGAGATGCGCGGCCTGCCCGCTTCCATCACGGTAGACAACGGCCCGGAGTTCGCTGGTAAGGTGCTGGATGCATGGGCTTACGAAGTGGGCGTCACGCTGTCGTTCATCCGGCCCGGCAAGCCGGTCGGGAACGCCTACATCGAGAGCTTCAACGGGCGATTCCGCGATGAATGCCTGAACGAGCACTGGTTCGTCTCCATGCGTCACGCTAGGCGTTTGATTGAAGAATGGCGTATCGAGTACAACACCGAGCGGCCTCACAGCTCGCTCGGTTATCTGGCGCCGGCGCAGTTTGCGCAGGCCCATAGAGCGAAGGAATCTTTAACCTCGGACTCTAGCTGTGCTTCGTACTAAAACCGGGGGCACGTCAGATGAGCTATTGAATGGTTTGCCTCCTAAATATGTGCCATCAAATCAGATTGTTTATGACGAAATGGAGCGGCATAAGGGTGTGATGGTGTGCATTGTTCGAATCTTGTCGGGGGATTTTGATTTTGTTGAGCGGTATGCGAGCGATGATTTTGTGACGACGTTTCCGAAGCGCAGGGCCGAACTGGATAAAGTCATCGCGGCATTACCAGACCTGAAGAGGCGTTATGCAGAAACGGGGTCGGTTATTTAGTGAGTGGTGAGATTTTGTTGACACAAACACATCTTCAACAGCGACAGGCCAGGAAGGTATTGCTGTGGTACTCAAGTAAGCTTAATGAGCGGCTCTAATGCTCGTGGCTATTCTGATATGGCGACGTTTACAAAAAATGATCCGACGTTCTCATTCGTGGTCGGCGATGGCAATGAACGCTACAACTCCATGATGAAGGCGACTGACGCGCAAATTGCAAAGAATCCTGCCATGCAGGCAGCAATCGATGCCGCGCGCAATGCTCTCGCTGGTGGCCCAGATAAATCAAATGGTGCGTATTTTTGGGATGGGGCAGATATCAAGAAAAACTATGCTCAACATTTTAAGGTTCGACATGGAATAAAAATAACGGACCCAAGCCACAACATTTACGACATCAAGGATTCAACCAAGCTTGTTATTCTGTACAAGGTCATAAAGAAACAGGATAAGAAAACCAAAAAAACTGAAGCTATAAAAGTAGAGACAGGACGCTACGATCATGTTTACGACTCGACCGCTGGCGTTGGTGGAACGATATTTTGGAAATATAACCAGCAGTACCTTGACGTGACGCGTGGGAGTGAATACCGATGAAGAAAAGCAATTTTGCAGCGGTGTTAGTGATTGCTTCCAATCTGGGATGGGCGGCACCGCCAAGCGAAAACGTTGTAAAGAGTTGCCTTCAGTTGGTGTCGGCATCCCCCGCTGTTGAGGTCAAGACTCTCGATGTGGGCGAGGTTTTTCAAGAAGACGATTACGCGGATGGGTTCGACGCGAAATATGCCTTTAAATATGGCGGTGCTGACGTTGGGTACGCAGAAAGAAAGGCAGAGCAGGCCCTAATCTATTCGGGGAAAATCTATCCGCTGGCAAAGGCTATGCCCACTGGAGACAATCGCGGAATCAAACCTTCCGCGTTCAATCCAACATTGGCGCAATGGGGGATTGTCCGGGAGGGGAGGGAGAAGTATCTCTGCGTTAGCTTCAACTTTGACGGGCTGGGGCGTAGTGGCTCGTATCAAAATGTGCATGGCGGTTATCTTTTGAATTCGAAAACGAAAGGCTTATATTTTGTCGTGCGTGATGTTCGACAATGACGCAGCGGCAAGGACGGTCGCATGAGTTGGATCGCGGACAAACTGGCGTTGCTCATTTGCGCTGCGGCCATGCTGATCGCCGCATGGGTGGCCTTCCATTACGCCGGTCAGTGGTATGTGCCCGCGTTCACGGTGTTGGCGTTCGCTGTGCTTCTCGCGGATAACTCCCGACTGCGGAAAAGGCTTCGCGCACTCGGGGAAGAGCCGAACGCGCGCACAAGGCGCGTGCAATAGTGCGTTTCCGCGCGTAGCTGGATATGGGTGGGAGGGTGGCCACCGGGTCTTCTGATGGATTGCCAGATTGTCGGCAACGGATGGGGTATCGGACGGTTGATGGGCGGATTTTCGGGTTGCCTTTCCCGTTGTGGATCAATGTGTTAATGCGTGGGGGTAGTGGTCGGACAGAGCTAATGTAACCCGCGCGTGCAGCGCTTCGTCCTGATCGTTGAATCGACTTCTGCGCTGAAGAAATCGTTCTTCCGCCATGGCGTCTGCGCGCCTCAAAGGCTTGCAATCATGCAACAGGTAGCGATAAGCACAACAAACGAAACGAGCAGGCAAACCGTGCCTCCGCGCAGCATGAAGTCGGGCCAGTGGGGCATGGGCACGTGGATGGCGCGGGGCAGGCGCGGGGCTGCGGCGGATGCGGGCAGGTAATGTGCCACGAGGGCCATGAGGCCGATGCAGATGAGGGCGAGCACGAAGGCGAACACCCGAAGGGCGATGGAGTAGGTCATGAGGGACAATATGCAAGACGGGCGAGACGGCTAAGGCGTCGAATGTGTCCAGAATAGGGAGACAATTCGGACGTCGCTATCAGACTTGTCCCAAACGGCGGCCCCGTTCGCGTTCACCGTCGCGCGGGAAAAATAGGGCCCGTGCTATCCTCCCCGGCGACGACAGCCTTTCAAGGAGAAGCTTCGATGCCGACGTCCACCCGAATCCTGTCCAGCCTTGGCGCGGGTCTGCTGCTCGCGGCGCTTGGCGGCGTTGCCCATGCCCAGAATCTCAGCTTTCTCAACAATACGCCGGCGGCCTACATGAAGCAGGCCGACAACGCCTCGCTCGCCAAGGCCGTGCGCGAGGCCGTCGATCAGAAGCAGGACGGCGAGACCGCAACCTGGACGAACGAAGGTCTGCGCAACAGCGTGAAGATCGACGCGGCCATCACGCTGACGAAGACCGAAACGACCGGCGACACGACGTGCCGCGACACACAAGTGGTCGTCAACGCCAAGGGCCAGTCGATGACGCTGCGTCCGCGCTTCTGCCGCCAGGGCACGGGCGCATGGGTCTACCAGAAGACGCATTGAGCACCGCGGCGTGAGCGGCAAGATCGTTTCGTGCGGTACCGTGCTGCTCGATCCGCAGGGCCGGGTGCTGCTCGCGCATGCAACAGGCACGAATCATTGGGACATTCCGAAGGGGCAGGGTGAGCCCGGCGAGACGGAGAGCGCGAGCGCGCTGCGCGAAATGGTGGAAGAGACCGGCATCGAGATCGATGCCGCGCGCCTTGCGGACCTTGGTCGCTTCGTCTACCGGCGGGACAAGGATTTGCATCTCTTCGCCGCACGCGCGTTGCAGCAGGAACTCGATTTGTCGCGCTGCCATTGCACGTCGCTCTTTCCGCGCCGCGAAGACGGCGTGATGATCCCCGAAATGGACGCGTGGCTATGGGTCGCACCCGGCGACGTCGCGCGCTACGCAAGCCGTAGTCTCACACGACTTTTCGAGACAACGCTTTCGCTTGCGGAACTGCATCGCATGCTGTGAGCGGTGCGCATTGCCGCCGCGACCGCGCCAATAAAAAACCGCACTATGAAGTGCGGTTTTTTTGCGACTCGCGGAACGCTCGTGGCGCTTATTTGCCCCAGCTGTCGCGCAGGCCGACGATGCGGTTGAACACCGGCTTGCCGGGCTTCGAGTCGTAGCGGTCGGCGACAAAGTAGCCGTGCCGCTCGAACTGATAGCGGTCTTCCGGCGCCGCGTCGCGTGCGCCGGGCTCCAGATACGCCTGCACCACGCGCTTCGAATCCGGATTGAGCGCTTCGAGGAAGTTGCGCCCGCCCGCGTCGGGCTGCTCTTCGCGGAACAGGCGGTCATAGAGGCGCACTTCCGCCGGGCACGCATGCGCCGCGCTCACCCAGTGGATGTTGCCCTTGACCTTGTAGTTGTTCGCGCCTTCGGTGCCCGATTTGCTGTCCGGGAAGTAGTTGCAGTGCACGGCGATCACGTTGCCGTTCTCGTCCTTGTCCGCACCCGTGCATTCGATCACGAAGCCATAGCGCAGACGCACCTTGTTGCCCGGGAACAGGCGGAAGTAGCCCTTCGGCGGCGTTTCGTTGAAGTCCTCGCGCTCGATCCACAGCTCGCGCGAGATCGGGAACGTGCGCAGGCCGCGCTCCGGATGGTGCGGGTGCACGGGGGCCGTGCAGTCTTCGCTTTTGTCCTCCGGATAGTTGTCGATGATGAGCTTGAGCGGGTCGAGCACGGCGGCCGTGCGCGGCGCCTTGTCGTCGAGGTCGTCGCGCAGCGCGCCTTCGAACACGCTCATGTCGATCCACGAATCGACCTTCGTCACGCCGATACGTTCGCAGAAGAGCTGGATCGCCTCGGGCGTGAAGCCGCGGCGGCGCACGCCGACGATGGTGGGCATGCGCGGGTCGTCCCAGCCGTCCACGTGGCCTTCGGTCACGAGTTGCAGCAGCTTGCGCTTGCTCGTGATCGCATAGGTGAGGTTCAGGCGCGAGAATTCGATCTGCTGCGGCAGCGGGCGGGTGAACACGCCGGCGTCGGCCAGTTCGTTGAGCACCCAGTCATAGAGCGGGCGATGGTCTTCGAACTCGAGCGTGCACAGCGAATGCGTGATGTTTTCCAGCGCGTCCGAAATGCAGTGCGTGTAGTCGTACATCGGATACACGCACCACTTGTCGCCGGTACGGTAGTGATGCGCGAAGCGGATGCGGTAGATCACCGGGTCGCGCATGTTGAAGTTCGGCGACGCCATGTCGATCTTCGCGCGCAGCACGTGCGCGCCTTCCTCGAACTCGCCGGCCTTCATGCGGCGGAACAGGTCGAGGTTTTCGTCGACGGCACGATCGCGGAACGGCGAGTTCTTGCCGGCTTCCGTGGCCGAGCCGCGGTTCGCGCGCATCTCGTCCGGCGACTGGCTGTCCACGTAGGCCTTGCCGCGCTGGATCAGCAGTTCGGCGAACTCGTAGAGCTTGTCGTAGTAGTCGCTCGCGTAGAACAGGTATTCGCGATCGTCCTTCTTCCACTCGAAACCGAGCCACTCGACGGCGTCGATGATCGAGTTGACGTACTCGACGTCTTCCTTCTCCGGGTTCGTGTCGTCGAAGCGCAGGTGGCACACGCCGCCGTAGCTTTTCGCGACGCCGAAGTTCAGGCAGATGCTCTTCGCGTGGCCAATGTGCAGATAGCCGTTCGGCTCCGGCGGGAAGCGCGTTTCCACGCGCTGGCCCCACTTGTCCGAGCGGTTGTCGTCGTCGATGATGTTGCGGATGAAATTGGATGCCGCAGGCGCGTCCGTGCGGTCGGCGTCTTTACGTTCGGTATTCATGCGAAAAGGGAAGATCGTTCGAGGGCGCGTGCTTTTGCCGGAATTCCACCAGGATACCACCGGGATTGCGTCGGCACGCGCGCCGGGCTGATGATGACCATTCTACCTGACGCAACCGGGCACGACAGCCCTCGGGCCGCGCGGGCGCAGCTAGACCACGCCCTTGCCGCGCAGCGCCGCCACCTCGTCGTCGCCATAGCCGAGCACGTCGCGCAGCACCTCGTCGGTGTGTTCGCCAAGCGTTGGCGGATGGCTTTCCGCGCGCGGCGGCGTCTCGCTCATGCGCACGGGATTGCGCACGAGCTTGACCGTGCCGCCCGACGGATGCGGCAGATCCACGCGCATTCCGCGCGCCACGACCTGCTCGTTCTCGAATACCTCGGAGAGATCGTTGATCGGCCCGCAGGGCACGCCGGCCCCCTCCAGCGCCGCGATCCAGTCGGCCTTGGCGCGCGTGCGGACCATCTCCGCGAGGACCGGCACGAGCGTGTCGCGATGGCGCACGCGCTCCGGATTGGTCGCGAAACGGACGTCGTCGGCGAGTTCCGGCCGCCCGCCCGCTTCGACGAACTTGCGGAACTGGCCGTCGTTGCCGACCGCGATGATGATCCAGCTGTCGCTCGTCTGGAACGCCTGGTACGGCACGATGTTCGGATGCGCGTTGCCCCAGCGCGCGGGCGCGTTGCCGCTCGCGAGGTAGTTCGAATTCATGTTCGCGAGCATGGCCACCTGCACGTCGAGCAGCGCCATGTCGATGTACTGGCCCACGCCGGTCCGGTCGCGGTGCGTGAGGGCCGTGAGCACGGCGATGGTCGCGTACATGCCCGTCATCAGGTCGGCAATGGCCACGCCCGCCTTCTGCGGGCCGCCGCCGGGCAGGCTGTCGCGCTCGCCCGTGATGCTCATGAAGCCGCCCATGCCCTGCACGATGAAGTCGTAGCCCGCGCGCGACGCGTAAGGGCCGGTCTGGCCGAAACCCGTCACCGAGCAATACACGAGATCGGGCTTCACTTCGCGCAGCGACGCGTAATCGAGGCCATATTTTTTGAGCTGGCCCGCCTTGTAGTTTTCGAGCACGACGTCGCTTTGCGCGGCCAGCTCGCGCACGATGCGCTGGCCTTCCGGCGTGGCGATATCCAGGGTCACGGACCGCTTGTTGCGGTTCGCGGCGAGATAGTAGGCGGCTTCGGCCGTGTCCTGACCGTCGGGTGTCTTCAGGTACGGAGGGCCCCAGTGGCGCGTGTCGTCGCCGGCGCCGGGGCGCTCCACCTTGATCACGTCCGCGCCGAAGTCGGCGAGAGTCTGCGCGCACCATGGGCCCGCCAGCACGCGGGTCAGGTCGAGTACACGGATATGGCTCAAGGCGCCCATGGAGTGTCTTCCAATGTCGTTGTCTGGCTGGCCGCGAGGCGCGGTGCGTTCACGGCATCTTAAGCGATCCCGGGCTTGCGTGCCAAATTTCGGGACGATGTTTCGCTAAGCGGAACTTTGCGCCGACAGCAACCACGGGACACGATGCCGCGCGGCGAGTACGCGTGCGATGTCGCGCCTTCGCACACCGGGCGGAGCGTGCTGCCGCGAGCCTGCTTCGATCCCGTATAATCGACCGATTCCCCAGCGAGCGATGCACGCGCGAACACGCCGTTTTGCGCCGGGTTAGCCGCTGATCGAAACCGCTACGAACCCAGTACGAACCCCTCCGGCATGCTCTCCGGCCGTCACGTCGGCGCACGATTTGCGCGCGCGGCGTGCCGCGAGGCGAGCCCGAAGGCCGGGACATACGCACAGGACGCCCGCAAGCACGCCATGAAAGCCGCTGAAATCCGCGAGAAATTCCTCAAGTTCTTTGAATCGAAGGGCCACACGATCGTGCGCTCGTCGAGCCTCGTGCCGGGCAACGACCCCACGTTGCTCTTCACCAACTCCGGCATGGTGCAGTTCAAGGACGTGTTCCTCGGCACCGAATCGCGCCCGTACTCGCGCGCGACCACCGCGCAGCGCAGCGTGCGCGCCGGCGGCAAGCACAACGATCTGGAGAACGTCGGCTATACGGCGCGTCACCACACGTTCTTCGAGATGCTCGGCAACTTCTCGTTCGGCGACTACTTCAAGCGCGACGCGATCCACTATTGCTGGGAACTGCTGACGAAGGTCTACAGCCTCCCGGCGGAAAAGCTCACCGTCACCGTCTATCAGGAAGACGACGAGGCCTTCGACATCTGGGCGAAGGAAATCGGCGTGCCGGTCGAGCGCATCATCCGCATCGGCGACAACAAGGGCGCGCGCTACGCTTCGGACAACTTCTGGCAGATGGCCGACACCGGCCCTTGCGGCCCGTGCTCGGAAGTGTTCTACGATCACGGCCCGGAAATCTGGGGCGGCCCCCCGGGGTCTCCCGAGGAAGACGGCGACCGCTTCATCGAGATCTGGAATCTCGTGTTCATGCAGTTCAACCGCGACGCCCAGGGCAACATGACGCCGCTGCCCAAGCAGTGCGTCGATACGGGCATGGGGCTGGAGCGCCTGGCGGCCGTGCTGCAGCACGTGCACAGCAACTACGAGATCGACCTGTTCCAGAACCTCATCAAGGCCGCCTCGCGCGAAACGCAGACGCCCGACCTTACGAACAACTCGCTGAAGGTCATTGCCGACCACATCCGCGCGTGCTCGTTCCTGATCGTCGACGGCGTGATCCCCGGCAACGAAGGCCGCGGCTACGTGCTGCGCCGCATCGTGCGCCGCGCGATCCGCCATGGCTACAAGCTAGGCCAGAAGGGCGCGTTCTTCCACAAGCTCGTGGCGGACCTCGTTGCCGAAATGGGCGCGGCCTATCCGGAACTGAAGGAAGCCGAACAGCGCGTGACCGACGTGCTGCGCCAGGAGGAGGAGCGCTTCTTCGAGACCATCGAGCACGGCATGTCGATTCTCGAAGCCGCACTCGCCGATCTGGAGAAGAAGGGCGGCAAGACGCTCGACGGCGAGCTCGCGTTCAAGCTGCACGACACCTACGGCTTTCCGCTCGACCTCACGGCGGACGTTTGCCGCGAACGCAACGTGAACGTCGACGAACCGGCTTTCGACGACGCCATGGCGCGCCAGCGCGAGCAGGCCCGCGCGGCGGGCAAGTTCAAGATGACGCAGGGCCTCGAGTACTCGGGCGCGAAGACCACGTTCCACGGCTACGAAGAGATCGTGTTCGACGACGCGAAGGTCGTCGCACTTTACGTGGACGGCGCGTCGGCGAACGAAGTGAAGGCCGGCCAGGACGCCGTGGTCGTGCTCGACCACACGCCGTTCTACGCGGAATCGGGCGGCCAGGTGGGCGACCAGGGCGTGATCGCGAACGCGAGCGTGCGCTTCGCGGTGACCGATACGCTCAAGGTTCAGGCCGACGTTTTCGGCCATCACGGCACGCTGGAGCAGGGCACGCTCAAGGTGGGCGACGTCGTGAAGGCGGAAATCGACGCGATTCGCCGCGCCCGCACCCAACGCAACCACTCGGCCACGCACCTGATGCATAAGGCGCTGCGCGAAGTGCTCGGTACCCACGTGCAGCAGAAGGGCTCGCTCGTCGACGCCGACAAGACGCGCTTCGACTTCGCCCACAACGCGCCGATGACGGACGACGAAATTCGCCGCGTGGAGCAGATCGTCAACGCGGAAGTGCTCGCGAACGCGCCCGGCATCGTGCGCGTGATGCCGTTCGACGAAGCGGTGAAGGGCGGTGCGATGGCGCTCTTCGGCGAGAAGTACGGCGACGAAGTGCGCGTGCTCGACCTCGGCTTTTCGCGCGAGCTGTGCGGCGGCACGCACGTGACGCGCAGCGGTGACATCGGTCTCTTCAAGATCGTCATGGAAGGCGGCGTGGCCGCGGGCATTCGCCGCGTGGAAGCGATCACGGGCGACAACGCCGTGCGCTACGTGCAGGAGCTCGACGCGCGCATCAACGCGGCGGCGGCGGCGTTGAAGGCGCAGCCTGCGGAGCTCACGCAGCGCATTGCGCAGGTGCAGGATCAGGTCAAGTCGCTCGAAAAGGAACTGGGCGCGCTCAAGTCGAAGCTGGCGTCGAGCCAGGGCGACGAGCTGGTAGGTCAGGCCGTCGAGGTGAACGGCGTGCACGTGCTCGCGGCGACGCTCGAAGGCGCCGACGTCAAGACGCTGCGCGAGACCATGGACAAACTCAAGGACAAGCTCAAGAGCGCGGCGATCGTGCTGGCGGCGGTCGAGAGCGGCAAGGTGAGCCTGATTGCGGGCGTCACGGCCGAGGCCAGCAAGAAGGTCAAGGCGGGCGAGCTCGTGAACTTCGTCGCCCAGCAGGTGGGCGGCAAGGGCGGCGGCCGTCCCGACATGGCGCAGGCGGGCGGCACCGAGCCGGCCAACCTGCCGGCCGCGCTCGCGGGCGTGAAGGGCTGGGTCGAGGCGAAGCTGTAAGCGCCGACTCGCTTGTTGGCGGGTTTCAGGAAGGGCTGTCCGTGAGGGCAGCCCTTTTTTGTTGCGCGTGTTCCGCCTCCTGCGCGCCCCCGGCGTTTTCCAGCAGGGCGCGCTTGAGCGCGTCGAGCGCCGGCGAAAAGTGCCCGCGCCGCCAGATGAGCAGCGTGTCGACGAGTCCGTGCTTCCCCAGCGAATGCATCGCAACGTCATCCACGTTGCGCTGCAATTCCAGCACCGAGCGCGGTGCGACAGCCACGCCCGCGCCCGCCGCCACACACGCAATGATCGCGTGATACGAGCCGAGTTCGAGCACGCGCGTGGGCCGGATGCCGTATTCGAGATACCAGCGCTCGATGTAGCTGCGATAGGCGCAGCCGCGCTCGAACGCGACGAGCGTGGAGAGGGCGACATCGCCAGGCTGGCGGATCGGCGGATGGCCGCGCGGGGTCAGCATCACGAGTTCCTCGCGATAGACCGGCACGTACTCGAACAGTGCGGCATCGGGCGGGCCGCCGAGCGGCATGGAGATCAGCGCGGCGTCCACCTCGAATTCGCGCAGGCGCCCGGTCAGGTGGCCGGTGGTGCCGGTCTCGAGTTCGAGCGTGACCTCGGGCCAGTCCTGGTGATAGCGCGCGAGCACGCCGGGCAGGCGGCTTGCGGCCGTGCTCTCCATCGTGCCGAGGCGCAGCCTTCCCGAGGGCCGGCCGCTTTTGACCGCGTGGCGCGCTTCGTCGGCGAGCGCAAGCAGGCGCTCGGCATAGGGCAGCAGTGTTTCGCCCGCGGGCGTCAGCACGAGCCGGCGCCCGTCGCGCGTGAAGAGATCGGCGCCGAGCTGCTCCTCGAGCTGCTTGATCCGCGTCGTGACGTTCGACTGCACGCGGTTGAGCTTGGCCGCCGCGCGCGTCACGCCGTTTTCGTGGACCACCGCCCGAAAAATGGCCAGCGCGATCAGATCCATGATTCTCTCCTTGGGATTAATTCGTTCATCATAATTCATTTTTCGTGATTGATTGAATGGCCTACGATACTGAAAGTCGATTTGCGCCTTTCGCGTCTCCTGCCGCCATGAATGATTTCGTCTCCCGCCCCGCCGCGTCTCCCGCCGAGCCGCGTGGCCGTTCGCACGGTCCCGATGCCGCGCGCCGGGCCGCGCTCGCGTGCATGGTGACGCTCGCGGTGGCGTTGGGCGTCGGCCGCTTCGCGTTCACGCCGCTGCTGCCGCTGATGCTGCACGGCGGCGGCCTGGACCTGCGCCACGGCGGCTGGCTGGCGTCGCTCAACTACGCGGGCTACTTCGCGGGCGCGCTCGGCTGCGTGGCGCTGCGCGGCGCCCATGCGACGATCGTCCGTGTGGGCCTCGCGGCAACGGTCCTGCTGACGCTCGCGATGGGGCTCACGCAGCAGTTCTGGATCTGGGCCGTGGTGCGGTTCGTGGCGGGCGCCGTGAGCGCGTGGACCTTCGTATTCGCCTCGCAATGGGGCTTGCGGCGTCTGGCCGAATTGAGCGCGCCCGAGTGGGGCGGCGTGATTTATACGGGGCCGGGCGTCGGCATCGTCGCGACG
Organism: Paraburkholderia acidipaludis NBRC 101816; assembly: GCF_000684975.1. Lineage (GTDB taxonomy): Bacteria > Pseudomonadota > Gammaproteobacteria > Burkholderiales > Burkholderiaceae > Paraburkholderia > Paraburkholderia acidipaludis. Next base: position 27,126 of record NZ_BAXZ01000003.1, read on the forward strand.
GGGCTTATCGTCAGCGCGGCGGGCGGACTTGGGGCGCGCGCCGGCTGGATCGGCTTCGGGCTGATCAGCGCCGTGCTTGCCGTGCTCGTATGGCCCACTTTCGGCGAGGACAGGCGGGAAAAGTGCGAGGAAAAGTGCGCGCCGACGCTCCACGCGGCGGGGGCCGCAAAGTTCGCAGCCGGCGCCAATGCCTCCGCCGCGCCCGATCAGCCTCGCGCCGACGCCTTCTGGCTCGTCCTGCTCTATGGGGTGCCGGGCTTCGGCTACATCATCACGGCGACCTTTTTGCCCGTGATCGCGCGCCATGCGCTGCCGGGCTCCGCGTGGCCCGACCTGTTCTGGCCGATGTGCGGCGCGGCGCTGATCGTGGGCGCGCTCGCCGGCGCCCGCCTGCCGCTGCATTGGGACAATCGCCTGATGCTCGCGGGCTGCTATGTGGTCCAGGCTGTGGGCATTGCGTTGGGGATCGTCTGGCCGAACGCGGCGGGCTTTTCGTTCGGCAGCATCCTGATCGGGCTGCCGTTCACGGCCATCACGTTGTTCGCGATGCGCGAGGCCCGCCTGCTGCGCGGCGAGCATGCCGCCGCGCTGATGGGGTATGCCACGGCCGCCTACGGCATCGGCCAGATCGCCGGGCCGCTCGTGGCCGCGCCGCTGGCGGCGGCGACCGGCTCCTTCTCGCCTTCGCTGTGGCTCGCGGCGGCGGCGCTCGTGGCCGGCGCGCTCGGCCTCGTCTGGCGAGCCTGCACGCGCGGCCGGATAGCGCACTAGAATAGTCGCTTTGCGTCCGCCGTGAGCGTGCCCGTCGGGCCGCGTGGCGGCTTCGGGTTCGCCCTGCGCATGCCCCCATCGACATGAGCGACTACCAGTTCTGCCCCCGCTGTGCCTCGCGTCTCACCGAACGCGCCGACCCCGCCCACGAAGGCGGCCGCGTTCGCCTTGCTTGCCCCGATCTCGTTTGCGGGTATGTGCACTGGAACAATCCGCTGCCCGTCGTCGCGGCGATCGTCGAATACGAGGGCCGCGTGCTGCTCGCGCGCAACGCCGCCTGGCCCGAGGGCATGTTCGCGCTCATCACCGGTTTCCTCGAAAACGGCGAGACGCCCGAGGAGGGCATTGCGCGCGAGGTGTTCGAAGAGACGGCGCTGCGCGCGGAGAGCGTCGAGCTCGTCGGCGTCTACGAGTTCATCCGCAAGAACGAGCTCATCATTGCGTATCACGTGAAGGCGACGGGCACGATCTCGCTCTCGCCGGAACTGCTCGAATACCGCCTCGTCGAGCCCGCGAAGCTGCGGCCGTGGCGCGCGGGCACGGGTCAGGCGCTTGGCGAATGGATGCGCCGGCGCGGCCTGCCGTTCGAATTCGTCGAACGGCCCGGGCAGTGATGCGCGCACCGGCGCGCCGTCCTCGCAACGTTCCCTGTACCGCCTTCCCAGGATCATGCCGATGAACCGACCCGTCACCGTCGCCCGCGCGGGCTATCGCCACTTTCTGCCTATCGGCACACGCTGGATGGACAACGACGTCTACGGCCACGTGAACAACGTCGTCTACTACAGCTACTTCGACACCGTCGTGAACGAGTATCTGATCCGCGCGGGCGCGCTCGACATCGAGCACGGCGCGACGATCGGGCTCGTGGTCGAAACGCAGTGCAACTACTTCGCGCCGCTCGTGTTTCCCGAGCGCGTCGACGCGGGATTGCGCGTGGCGCGCCTTGGCTCGTCGAGCGTGCGCTACGAGGTGGGGCTTTTTCGCGAGGGCGAGGAGGCGCCTGCGGCGCAGGGCCATTTCGTGCACGTCTACGTCGATCGCGCGACGCGCCGGCCCGTGAGCGCGCTGCCCGATGCGCTGCGCGCGGCGCTTGAACCGCTCGTGGTGGCCTAGCGCGCCACGGCTACGCGCGCGAGCGCCGTCATCGGCCCGAGGCTCCTGAGTGCCTGTAATTGCGCGGCGTCGCGCACGAAGAACGAGCCCGCGAAGCCGAGCGCATTGACCGAAATCCCTTCCGCGCGCTCCTCCGAGCGCGGCACCGCCAGCATCCAGCGGCGCGTGACGAGCAGGTTGTACGGCGCGCCCTGGTGTGCCGCCCCGCTCACGTAGACAACAGGGACGCCCGCTGCGTCGAGCAGCTCGCGATAGCATGCGAGCGCCTCGCGCGCGGCTTCCTCGACGGTGCCTTCGGCAAGATCGAGACGCGCGAAGGCATGGCAGAACGGCAGGTCGGGCACGGTTTCGACCGGCAGCGTTTCGTGCATGACGTGCGTGCGGTCGAGCAGCGCCTCGATGGGCACGGGCGGCCCGTCGCGCCCAAGCGGCAAAGACACCACTTGAAGGTGCTTGTGCGGCTGGCTCGCGCCTGCCGCCGTTCCCCCGTTATAGAAGCCGAGGCCGTCGAGTTCGCGCAGCGCCATGACGAGCGCCGCGAAGTCGGCGGCATCGAGCAGCGCTTCCTGCGGTTCGAAGGCGCGCGTCACGATCAGCAAGTGACGATCGATCACGTTGAACTTGTTGAGCAGTGCGACGTGCGTGGGCGAGAGACCGGCGACGAAGAGGTCGTCGTCATAGGGCAGAAAGGGATTGCGCAGTGCCTGGGTGTCCTGCGTTTTCCGCGCCGCGTCCTTGCGCACGAGATTGGCCGCCACGCGCACGGCGAAGCGCACGCCGTGGTCGTCGATCGGAGTCAGCGCGGTTTCGATCGGCAGCAGCGCGCCGCGCCCGAGCGCCAGCGCCGTTTGCCGTTCGAGGGCGGTGCGCAGGCCGACGGATGCGTTCATCGGCGCTCAAGCCTTGTAGCCGATCGCGCGCAGCAGATCCTTGCGCCAGCGCACGTCGTCTTCGGTTTCGACGCCCAGCGGCGGGAAGCCGTCCACCACGCCGACAATGCCGCGCCCCTGGTCCGTTTCCGCAATCAGCACCTGGGTCGGATTGGCCGTCGCGCAGAAAATGCGGCAGACCTCGGGAACCGCCTTGATCGCGTTGAGCATGTTGACGGGGAAGAAGCCGTCGCCGAGAAAGACGATGAAGCTGTGTCCCGCGCCGATGCGCTGCGCGTTGTCGACCGCCATCTCGACGAGCGCGTCGTCGGTGCCCGAGCGGCGCACGAGCCGCTTGCCCGACGCCTCGCAGAACGCGAGTCCGAAACGGATGCCCGGCACGGCGCCGTAGATCGCCTCGTGCAGGTCTTCGACCGTTTTGATGAAATGCGATTGTCCGAGGACGAAGTTGGTGGCCTCGGGCTTGACGACCGCTACCGTGGACAATTGCATGGCGGACCTCGCGCGTGGGCGTCACGAAGGGCGGCGGCGGCCCTCGTCGGGACGGGTGCTTCGGATCGGCTTGCGATGCGCGCAACGTGAATGTCTTGCCGTCAAACCTAGTGTAGTACGTCCCGTGGGCGGCACCATGCAGCGCAAAACGCGGGCCAAAAGAAAACGGCCGGCGCCTCAAGGGCATCCGGCCGTCATGTCTTTCACGGTCTTTCACGCGGCGAGGCTCAGGAGCCTCGCATGTCGCTCAGGCCGCGGCCTTCTTCGCCCGCTTGCCCTCGACGTCGGGCAGGAACACGGTGAGGATGCCGATCAACGGCAGGAACGAGCAGACCTTGTAGACGAAGCCGATGCTCGTGGCGTCGGCAAGCTGGCCGAGCACGGCCGCACCGATGCCGCCGAGGCCGAACGCGAAGCCGAAGAAGAGCCCCGCCACCATGCCGACCTTGCCCGGAATCAGCTCCTGCGCATAGACGAGGATGGCCGAGAACGCCGAGGCCAGCACGATGCCGATGATCACCGTCAGCACGCCGGTCCAGAACAGGTTCGCGTAGGGCAGCAGCAGCGTGAAGGGCGCCACGCCGAGAATCGAGCCCCAGATCACGTACTTGCGACCGATGCGGTCACCCACCGGGCCGCCGATGATCGTGCCCGCGGCAACGGCGGCGAGGAACACGAACAGATGTATCTGCGCGGCCTGTATGGGCAGATGGAAGCGGTCGATCAAATAGAACGTGAAGTAGCTGTTGATGCTCGCGAGGTAGAAGTACTTCGAGAACACGAGCAGCACGAGCACGCCGATGGCGCTCGCCACGCGGGCGCGCGCGAGCGCGACGTGCGGCACCTCGGCACGCTTTTTCTTCATGCCGGGATGCGCCTTGTACCAGCGGCCGATCTGCGTGAGCACGAACATGGCGACGAGCGCGGCGACCGAAAACCACGCGATGCTGCGCTGGCCGTGCGGAATGATGATGGCCGCGGCGAGCAGCGGCCCGAGCGACGAGCCCGCATTGCCGCCCACCTGGAAAAGCGACTGCGCAAGGCCGTGGCGGCCGCCCGAGGCCATGCGCGCGACGCGGGACGACTCGGGATGGAACACCGAGGAGCCGCAGCCCACCAGCGCCGCCGCCACGAGCAGCACCCCGAAGGTCGGCGCGACCGACATCAGCAGCAGGCCGCACAGCGTGAAGCCCATGCCGACGGGCAGCGAGTACGGCATCGGCCGCTTGTCGGTGTAGACGCCCACGAGCGGCTGCAGCATCGACGCCGTGATCTGGTAGGTGAGCGTGATGAGGCCGATCTGCGTGAACGACAGCGAGAAGTTGTCCTTCAGCATCGGATAGATGGCGAGGATCAACGACTGGATCATGTCGTTGAGCAGATGCGAAAAGCTGATCGCGCCGAGCACGGAGTACACAGTGCGCTGGGCGCCGGCGGCGCTCGGCGCAGACGCGGGGGCGGCGCCGGGCAGGGCGCGCTTGTCGAGGCTGGTTTCCATGGTGTCCAAAGGCAGAGAGCTTCATGCGGGCGCCGTATCCCAGTGGGATGAAAGATGCGGCGACGGCATGAAAGGGTCATGTATAGGAGTTATGAGACGCAGTGTAATGTGTCTCGTCTGCATCGTCAGGACATATTTTGTCGAGATTGGGACATTCCCCGCGGCCGTTTTATTGGCGATGCTTTTTGGTCGGGTATAACCCGCCGGTGCGCGCGCCCACGAGGCGCGTTGCTACGGGGCCGGAACGCGAGACCGATACTCGCGCGACGCTAAAGATCGCGCGTAAATCTGCCGTTGACCGGGTTGTGGCGCACCGTGCCGATAAGTCCGCGCGCCCGACAACACGCTGCGTTGCATGGGACCGGAGTAAGCGCTAAAGCGCTAACGCTGGTCGACAGGAGATCGTTAAAAGATGAAAGCTGTATCGCAGGGTAGCCGGCAAGCCGGTTTCGTGCCCCAGGACACAGGCGCCGCAGGCGCGGCCCAGACCTCCTCTCGAGCCGCGCGGCAAGGCGGCAAGGCGTTTTCGGTCAAGGCGACGCTGCGCACCGCATTTGCCGTGCTGCTGATCGGCACGCTCGCGGTGGGCGTGTTCTCGCTCACGCAGATCAGCCGCCTCAACGGCTCGACGCAATCGATCTACGAACAGGGCTATGTGGCGAGCCGCGCGGCCGAAGAGATGCGCGGTCACATGCTGCGCGCGAGCCGCGCCCAGAAGATGCTGCTGACGGCCACCACGGCCAAGGAGCGCGACGAGCTGGGCGAGGATATCGACCACGATCTCGCGGCGCTCGGCAGCGAGATGAATCAGCTGCAGCAGGACGCGCAGCGCTCGGGCGGCGCGGCGCTCGATCTCCAGAAGAAGCTGGCGAGCGCGAGTTCGACCTGGAGCGGCCATCTGCACGATTTCGTGACGCTCGTGAAGGCGCAGCCGCTCGATCTTTCGCAGATGGGCTGGCAGGTCGCCACGCAGGACGTCTCGCTGCTCGTCGAAACGGAGAAGCTCGAAAAGCTCGTCGACCAGCTCGTGGAGCAGCGCGGCGCCGCGGCGAAAGAAACGATTTCGGCGGCGGCGTTCATCTTCAAGTCGTCGTTCGTGATGATCGCCGCGGCCACCGCCGCGCTCTTCGTGCTCGCGTTCTTCGTGAGCGAATGGGTCGTGCGGCGCATCTCGCGGCAACTGGGCGGCGATCCGGCGGTAGCGAAGGCGATCGCGAGCCGCATTGCCGCGGGCGACCTCGCCCAGCCCGTGAAGATCGATGCGCGTGCCGCCTCGAGCATGCTTGGCGCGCTGCGCGACATGCAGCAAGGCCTTTCGGTGACGGTAGCGGAAATTGCCGCGAGCGCGGAGGCTATTGCTTCGGCGTCGGGCGAGATCTCCACCGGCAATCTCGACCTCTCGAAACGCACCGAAGAGCAGGCGGTCGCGCTCGAACGCACCGCAAGCAGCATGGAGCAGCTCACCTCCACCGTGCGCCTGAACGCCGAGAACGCGGCGCAGGCGAGCACGCTGGCGGGCAACGCTTCGGAGATCGCGGAGAAGGGCGGCGCCGTGGTGGGCCGCGTGGTCTCCACGATGAACGAGATCAACGACAGCGCGAAGAGCATTGCCGACATCATCGGCGTGATCGAGGGCATTGCGTTCCAGACCAACATTCTCGCGCTCAACGCGGCCGTGGAGGCAGCGCGGGCGGGCGAGGAAGGGCGCGGCTTCTCGGTGGTGGCGGGCGAGGTGCGCAATCTCGCGCAGCGCAGCGCCACGGCGGCGAAGGAGATCAAGTCGCTCATCAGCGCCTCGGTGGAGCGCGTGGCGAACGGTTCGACGCTCGCGCAGGACGCCGGCCGCACGATGGACGACGTCGTGAAGGCGGTCAAGCGCGTGAACGACATCATCGGCGAGATTTCCGCGGCGTCGCACGAGCAGCGCGCCGGCATCGAGGAGATCAGCCGCTCGGTCACGCAGATGGACGCCGGCACGCAGCAGAATGCGGCGCTCGTGGAAGAGGCCACGGCGGCCGCCCAGTCGCTCGACGACCAGGCCAGGGCGCTCAAGCGGCTGGTGGGGAAGTTCAGGCTGGCGTGAGGTGCTCCCCCGGCTGGCCTGGGGATGATGCAAAAAGCCGCCTTTGCAGGCGGCTTTTTGCGTTCAGGGGCACTGCGCTTGCTTCGGATTACTTCGCATCGCGCTCGATGATCCATTCGTGGGCGGGATCGTTGTGGAAGTGCCACTCGCGGCGCGGGCCGGCCATGACATTCAGATAGTACGAGTCGTAGCCATACGGCACCGTGACCGGATGATAGCCGCGCGGCACCATGACCACGTCGTGATCCTCCACGGCCATGGTTTCGTCGAGGTCGCGCGCGTCGGTGTAGACGCGCTGGTACGCGAAGCCCTGCGGCGGGTTCAGCCGGTGATAGTAGGTTTCTTCCAGCGCGCTTTCCTGCGGCAGGCGATCGGCGTCGTGCTTGTGCGGCGGGTAGCTCGACGAATGCCCCGTGGGCGTGCGCACTTCCACCACGAGCAGCGATTCCGCGGGCTCGGTCTGCGGGAGGATGTCGCAGACGTAGCGCGTATTGAGGCCCTTGCCGCGCGTCGAACGCTTCATCTGGGCAGGCTCGATGAGACGCAGGGGCAGCGTGCCTTGCGCCGGCGCGCTCGCCACGCCCACCTCTGCCGCGCGCGTGGCGCGCACGGTCGCCTTTACGCCGGGCGGCACGTAGAGCGCGCAGGGCGCCGTGTCCTCGAACACGCTGTCGCGCGAGCCGAGGCTCGACCAGCGCTCGCCGCCCGCCTCGATATCCACCGTGCCCGTGAGCACGACAATGCAGCTTTCGCGGTCTTTTTCGTACACGTAGACCACGTCGCCCTCGGCGAGCCGGTGCGCGGCGAAGCCCACGTAGCGCCAGCCCGCGCTGGCGGGCGTGACGCGCGCGATGGTCAGGCCTTCGCGCGCGGCCTTCACGAGCAGACTCATGCTGCCTCCTTCGATACGGTCGATGTTGCCGATAGCGGTGACAGGGGCGGCGCGTCGGCGAGCTCGCGCAGCGTGCGATAGCCCTTCTGCGCGTAGGCATACGACGGGGCGATCACGGGATCCTGTTCGGCCTCGACCACGAGCCAGCCGCGATAGCCGTGGCGCTTGAGGCGATCGATGATCGTCGGGAAGTCGACGGCCCCGTCGCCGGGCACGGTGAACGCACCCGCGAGCACGGCGTCGAGAAAGCTCCAGTTGCGGTTGCGCGCGAGCTTGATGACGGCGGGGCGCACGTCCTTGCAGTGCACGTGGCAGACGCGCGCGATGTGCTTGTCGAGCTCGGCGACGGGATCGCCGCCCGCGAACGTCATGTGCCCCGCGTCGAACAGCAGGCCTACCGCGTCGCTCGTGCGCGCCATCAGTTTGTCCACGTCGGCGGGCGTTTCGACATAAGCGCCCATGTGATGGTGATAGGCGAGCCGCACGCCTCGCGAGAGCGTGTGCTGCGCGAAGGCGTCCACGCGCGCGGCGTAGGCATCCCATTGCGCGTCGCTGAAGAAGCGCGGCCGCTGGTACAGCGGGCGCGGCGCGCCCTGGATCGAATCGGCCACTTCACCGTACACCATGACCGTCGCGCCGTTTTTCGCGAGCAGGTCGAGATGCCTGTCCACGGCGGCGATCTCTTCCTCCACGCTGCGGCGCGCCAGCATGCCCGAGTACCAGCCCGATACGAGCGAAAGGTCGTACTGGGCGAGCAGGGTCTTCAGGGCCTGCGGCTCGCGCGGAAACTTGTTGCCGAGCTCGAAGCCTTCGTAGCCGATCTCGCGCCCTTCGGTCAGCGCGAGCTCGAGCGGCGTCTCGCCACCCAGCGACGGCAGGTCGTCGTTCATCCACGAAAGCGGATTGATGCCGATGCGTACTTCAAATGCGCTCATATGCGTTCCTCAGGCTTGATCGTCGTTGCGCGGCACGGGTGCGTCGGCGCCATCGGCGTCGGCCGGTGCGGCCGCGGGCGCCGTGTTTTCCGGCTGCGCGGCGGGTTCCTCGCCGCGGCTGCGCGAGGCCAGGCGTTCGTCGTAGTGTTCGCGTGCTTCGCGCACCGCCGCGCGCGCCGACACTTCGGGCACGGCCACTTCCCACCACCAGCCGCCGTCCGCGGTCGTGCGCGCGGGATCGGTGTCGATGCTGATGAGGTAGGTGCGTGCCGAGGCGCGGGCGCGCTGCATGGCGGCCTCGAGTTCGGCGACGTTCGCGACGTGCTCAGCCTGGGCGCCCAGCGAGCGCGCATGCGAGGCGAAGTCGATGCGCGGCGCGCCGAGCGGGCCCTGCGCGCAGTCGTCGAACAGGTTGTTGAACGGCGCGCTGCCCGTGGCCTGCTGCAAGCGGTTGATGCAGCCGTAGCCGCGGTTGTCGAGCACGACGATGATGAGCTTCGCGCCGAGCATCACCGAGGTGGCGATCTCGCTGTTCATCATCAGGTAGCTGCCGTCGCCCACCATCACGATCACTTCGCGATCGGGCCGCGCGAGCTTCGCGCCGAGGCCGCCCGCGATCTCGTAGCCCATGCACGAGTAGCCGTACTCGACGTGATAGGCGCCGGGCCGGCCCGCGCGCCAGAGCTTGTGCAGTTCGGCCGGCAGCGTGCCGGCCGCGCAGACGACGATGTCTTCCGCGGGCGAGCGGCTCGACGAGCGCTGCACCGCGCCGATCACGTCGGCGTCGTAGGGCAGGGAGTTGCGTTCCTGCGGGGCATGCGTGAGCGCCTCGACGCGCTCGCGCCATTCGCCCGCGAGGCTCAGGGCTTTGGCGGTCCAGCCCGCGTCCGCGCGCCACTCGCCGAGCTCTTCGCCGAGCGCGGCGAGCGCGAGCTTCGCGTCGGCCTGCACGGTCCACGCGTTGTGCTTGAGCGCGTCGAAGCCGTTGGCGTTCACGCCGATCACGTGCGCGTGCTGGAACAGCGAATTCGAGCCGGTCGTGAAGTCCTGCAGCCGCGTGCCGACGGCGAGAATGCAGTCGGCTTCGTGCGCGAGTGCGTTGGCGCCGGGCGAGCCCGTCACGCCGAGCGCGCCGACGTTGAGCGGGTCGTCCCACGCGAGCGCGCCTTTGCCGGCCTGGGTTTCGGCGACCGGAATGCCGCGCGCCGCCGCGAGCGCCTGCAGCGTTTCCGAGGCGCGCGAGTACAGCACGCCGCCGCCCGCCACGATCAGCGGACGCTTGGCGCGCGAGAGCTGGTCGAGCGCGCTGTCGATCTCGGCCTGCACCGGGGCGGGCGCATGAAAGCTCACGAGGCGCGGCGTGAAGAAGCTCACCGGGTAGTCCCATGCGGTGGCCTGCACGTCCTGCGGCAGCGCGAGCGTGACGGGGCCGCACAGCGCCGCGTCGGTCAGCACGCGCATGGCGCGCGGCAGCGCCGTGAGCAACTGCGCGGGATGGACGATGCGGTCGAAGTAGCGCGAGACCGGCTTGAGCGCGTCGTTGGCCGAGAGGCCGCCGTCGTGCAGGTCTTCGATCTGCTGCAGCACCGGGTCGGGCTCGCGCGAAACGAAGATGTCGCCGGGCAGCAGCAGCAGCGGCAGGCGGTTCACGTGCGCGAGCGCAGCGGCGGTGACGAGGTTCGTCGCGCCGGGGCCAATCGACGTGGTCACGGCCATCATGCGGCGGCGGAAATGCGCCTTCGCGTAGGCGATCGCGCTGTGCGCCATCGCCTGCTCGTTGTGCGCGCGCAGCGTGGGCAGTTCGTGGCGCCACTGATAGAGCGCCTCGCCGAGCCCAGCCACGTTGCCATGGCCGAAGATCGCGAACACGCCGCCAAAGAGCGGCTCGGTGCGGCCCGAGCCGTCCTCGCTGGCCACGCGCTGCGCGGCTAGATAACGCACCAGCGCCTGGGCGGCCGTGAGGCGCACCGTCGGGCCGTGCGCGGCCTGCTGGACGCTCGGGTGAGCGGGGTGGTTTTCCGTCGCGGCGGGAGCAATGCGCTGGTTCATGCTGCTTTCTCCTCGCGGGTGAGCGCCGCGTCGGCGCCGGTTTGCGGTTGCGTGCGCGAGGCGCGCCAGGCGGCGATCAGCGTTTCGAACGTGCGGCGCACGCGGGCGATCACTTCATCGTCGCCGATCTCGCCCGCGAGCCAGGCAAGGCTCGGTTCATAGAAGATCGTGCGGCCCACCGTGAAGCCGCGGCAAGTGGCCGACTGCGCCGCGAGACGGAAGCCTTCCTCGAGCTGCTCGACCGGCGCCGAGAGTCCGAGCATTACGACGCCGCGGCAATACGGGTCGCGCTCGGCGATCAGCGCGTCGATGGCGCGCCACTGTTCGGCGTCCGTCGGCTCCAGCTTCCACCACTCGGGGTAGAGGCCGATGTTGTAGAGGCGCTTGAGCGCGCGGTAGACGGTATCGGGCGGGTTCGGCACGCCGTCGCGCTTCGGCGGAATCACTTCCAGCAGCAGTTCGTGGCCGCTGGCCTGCACGGCGTCGTAGAGCGCGCGCAGTTGGGACTCCTGCTCGATGCGCTGCTCGACGGGATCGTCGGGATGATATTGCACGAGACACTTGACCGTGTGCGAGACGGGCCACGACGCCAGCGTCGTGCCGATCGAGCGGCCGTGATCGAACACGAGCGGCACCGAACCGGGCAGCTCGACGGGACGGCCGATCCACCAGCCGCGCCCGGTGGCCGCGTTCAGCGCGTCCTGGCCATAGCGGTCGTCGATCAGGACGCCGATGCGTCCTTGCAGGCCGAGCGCCTGCTCGGTCTGGGCGACGGCTTCGACGAAGAGGTTCTTGAGCTGCGAAATGCGCGCTTCGTCGGCGCCCGTTTGCTGCGCGAGGTCGAAGAACTGGTTGCGATGGTCGAAGGCGAAGCCCAGCACTTCGTCGTGCTGAACGCGCGCCGGCGTCACGCGGTGCAGGCGCGCGAGCGTCGCGTCGCGGTCGGGGCGGCGCATGCGCACGGGGTCGGCGGCGGCTTCGCTCAGGAAGTAGTCGAGTTCCGCGGGCGTCGGCATGGCCGGTGCGCAGCCGTGGCGCGACACCACCAGCGCGCCGCACGCGTTCGCGGCGCGCGCGCAGTCTTCGAGCGACGCATCGCGCAGCCATCCCGAGAGGAAGCCCGAGGCGAACGCGTCGCCCGCGCCCAGCACGTTGAGCACTTCGACTTCCACGCCGCGCTGCATCGGCAGCGAGTCGAGCGAGGCCGGCACGGAGCCCTCGATGATCTGGCAGCCGAGCGGCCCGCGCTTGACGAGCAGCGTGGCGCCGGTGACTTCGCGCACGCGCATGAGAGCTTCGGCCAGCGATTCCTTGCCGCCGGCAATGCGGAACTCTTCTTCCGTGCCGATCACGAGGTCGAAGAGCGGCAGAATGCGCTGCAGGTGGGCGGAGACGCCTTCGCTCGCGACAAAGCGCGTCTCGCCGTCGGCCTTGCCGGTGAGGCCCCACAGCACCGGGCGATAGTCGATGTCGAGCACCGTGCGCACGTTGTTGCGGCGCGCGTAGTCGAGCGCCGCGAGGCTCGTGCGGTTCACCTGCTCGGTGGAGAAGTGCGTGCCCGTGATGAGCAGGGCTTTCGACGAGGCGATGAACGCTTCGTCGAAGTCGCCCGCGTCGACGGCCATGTCGGCGCAATTCTCGCGGTAGAAGATGAGCGGGAACGTGTCGCGATCTTTCAGGCCGAGCAGCACGAGCGCGGTCAGGCGCTCGTAGTCCACGCGCACGTGGCTCGTGTCGCAGCCTTCCTTCGCGAGCGTTTCGACGAGAAAGCGGCCCATGTGATCGTCGCCGACACGCGTGAGCATGGCCGACCGGAGTCCTAACCGTGCGCAGCCGAACGCGATGTTCGCCGACGACCCGCCCAGGTACTTCGAGAAGGTCGAGACGTCTTCGAGCCGCGCGCCGACCTGCTGCGCGTAGAGATCCGCGCCAAGACGCCCGAGACAGACGATGTCGCGCGTCTTGCCGGGCGCGAAGCGGCTCGCCGCGTCGGTGGCTGCGGCGGACGAGGCGGGGGAACGGGTGAGTGCCATAGGTATTCCTGTTGAATTCGATGCCGTCGTGGCGCGCGCTCAGATGGTCGCGCCGTCGAGTTCGGCGATCATCTTCTGCATCTCCGCGCCGCCCGCCATCATGTCCAGCACTTCGTTCTTGCTGATCGTGTCTTTCGTGTAGGTGCCGAGCGAGCGGCCGCGATTGAGCAGCGTGAACGAATCGCCGATGGGGTAGGCGTGGTGTACGTTGTGCGTGATGAAAATCACCGAGATGCCCTTGGCGCGCGCGGTGTGGATCAGCTTGAGCACGTTGAAGCTCTGCTTGACGCCGAGCGCCGCCGTGGGCTCGTCGAGAATCAGCACGCGCGCGCCGAAGTGGATGGCGCGGGCGATCGCGAGACACTGGCGTTCGCCGCCCGACATCGTGCCGATGGCCTGGTGCGGGTCGCGCACGTTGATGCCCATTTCGGCGAGCCGATCCTTCGCAATGATCGCGCTCGAATCGAGATCCATGACGTTGAGGAAACCGAAGAGTTTCTTCTGCGGTTCGCGGCCCATGAAGAAGTTGCGCGCGACGGAAAGCAGCGGCACGAGCGCCAGATCCTGGTAGACGGTGGCGATGCCGAGGTCGAGCGCCTCCTTGGGCGACTCGAACTGCACGGGCTTGCCGTCCACGAAGTACTGGCCGGTGGTGGGCTGGTGCACGCCCGCCAGCGTCTTGATGAGCGTGGACTTGCCGGCGCCGTTGTCGCCCAGCAGGCAGTGCACCTCGCCGCGCTTCAGGCGCAGCGTGACGCCGTTGAGCGCGATGACCTTGCCGAAGTACTTGCTGACGTTTTCGAGCGCGAGGATCGTGTCGGCGTTGTTTGCCGCACTGCTTGCGGTAGTGGTATCGGACATGGTGGCCTCCGGATTACGACTGCGCGACGCGACGGCGCACGTAGTGGTTGAACAGCACGGCCATCAGCAGCATGAGGCCGAGGAAGACGCGGAACCAGTCCGAATCGATGTTTGTGTAGGTGATGCCGATCTGCACGACGCCGAAGATCAGCGCGCCGAATGCGGAACCGATCACCGAACCGTAGCCGCCCGTGAGCAGCGTGCCGCCGATCACCGCGGCAATGATGGCTTCGAACTCTTTCTGCAGGCCGCGGTCGGCGGCGGCGGAGCCGATGTCGCACACCTGCAGCACGGCGAAGAGGCACGAGCAGAAAGCAGTCAGCATGAAGAGCGAGATCTTGACGCGCTTGACGGGGACGCCGACGTTCTTCGCGGCGTTGGCGTCGCCGCCCACGGCGAGAATCCAGTTGCCGTAGCGCGTTTTTGCGAGCACGAACGCGCCGATGATCGTGAGTGCGAACCACCAGAGAATGACCTTCGGTACGCCGGGCACGAGCGGCTGGCCGTTGTCGAGCATCTTGCCGATGCCCATGTGGGCGAGGGCGATGAAGAGGCCCTTGAACGCCGTGCCGTGAAACAGGAAGTTGCTGAGCGCGTCGGCTTTGGCGACGTCGCCCACGCCCGAGACGATCGTGCGGTCGGCGAACATGATCGAGAGCGCGAGCGTGAGGCCGCGCAGGATGAACATGAACGCGAGCGTCACGATGAACGATGGCAGCCGCGTGCGCATGACGAGGTAGCCGTTGAGCGCGCCGATCGCGGTGCAGCCCGCGAACGCGAACAGGATGGAAAGCGCGATGGGCCAGTGGAAGTACATGGTCGGAATGGCGACCATCATCCCGGCGAAGCCGATCATCGAGCCGATCGAGAGGTCGAACTCGCCGGCGATCATGAGCAGACACGCGCCGACCGAGAGAATGCCGAGGTAGGCCGCGACCTGCGACCAGTTCATGATGCCGTCGAGGTCGAACATGCCCGAGCCGCCGGCGCCGATGGCGAACACGGCGAATACGAGCACGGTGCCGGAAATCGCGGCGAATTCGGGCCGGCCGAGCAGATGGCCGAAGCGCGATTCGCGGCGCACGCGCTCGTCCGTCGCGCCTGTCCCTGCCGGGGGCGTGGCGTCGGCGTTCTGCGCGCTGCCGTCCGGGGAATGCGAGGGAAAGTGTTTGCCGGCTACACCCATGATGTCTCCTTTGTCGACCGGAGTTAGCGCTTCAGCGCTTACTCCGGTCCCACGTAGAACGGTCGACCTGAGTTAGCGCTTCAGCGCTGATTCCGGTCCCATGCAGTTGCTGATGCCCGGTACGCCACCCCATGCGTCATGCAGTGAGGCGGAACACAGTGGCGGCGTACCGGTGAAGAGCGCGCGGCGCGGTGAGCGAAGGGCGAAACGGGACTCGCGAGGGGCGAACCGTCGCCGCGCGGGGCTGACGAAAAACTGCTCTGCTACTACGTTACGACTGGACGAATCAGCGGTACTGGCCCGCGTACTTGACGACCTTGTCGATGTTCTCCTTCGTGATGAAGCCCGGACCCGAGCGGATGTTGCGCGGGCCGTACGACGGCTGCAGCCCGTAAGTCTCGAGGCGCTGCTGGAACTTCGGATTCGACTGCAGGATCTGGCGGATCTTCATCGGATCGGTCGTGTGATCCTTGTGCACGATCGCGAGCACGGCCACGGCGATATAACCCTGCAGATACGGCTGCTGGTCGATCGCGAACTTGATCGTGCCGTCGCGAATGCCCTTGGCGATGTCGTCGGAGAAGTCGAAGGTGGCGAAGTAGATCTTGCCTGCGAGGCCCATCTGCTGCACGGCCTTGATGGTGCCCACCGCCGACACCGGGCCGAGCGTGAGGATCGCGCCCGTGTCCGGATGGTTGCGCAGGTAGGCGCTAACCTTCGACTGGATTTCGACCGGGTCCTGGCCCGAGTCGATCGTGGAACTCTTGTAGTCCACGCCGAGCGCGTCGGCAAAGCCGCGGCAACGCTCGAACGACAGCGGGTTCGTGGCGTAGTGGTTCACGCACAGGAACGACTTCACGCCCGCCGCCTTGGCTTTTTCGCCGGCTGCGTGGCCCGCCACGTATTCCGGCTGGCCGATATGCATGATCGCGCCCAGCTGCGCGCTCTGTTCCTCGGTGCCGGAGTTGATCGTCACGAGCGGAATATGCTTTTCCGTGACCTTGGCGATGGAGCTCTTCAGCACGTCGTAGTCGGCAATCGTGACGATCACGCCGTCATAGTTGCGCGCGGCCGCCTGTTCGATCAGGCGCGACATGTCGGCGATATCGCCATTGGGGGGATTGCGGTAGTCGGTCTCGACGTTCCAGTCTTCGTCGGCCTGCTTGATCGCATTCTTGATGGTGTTCCACCAGGAATCCGAATCGGGCGCGTGGCTGATCAGCACGAAGTGCGCGTCCGCGGCCTGCGCCGCCGGCATGGCCAGCGTGCCCAGTCCTGCGGCGAGCAGCAGCGTCGCGGCGAGCCGCGCAAGCATTGCCTTGCCCTTGCGTTGTGTCATTGTCTCCACCTTTCTCGGTCTGTCATTTTTGGGATGAGCGGGGCGGCCTGGGGCATCCCTGTCGCCTCGCTCATGGACAAGATTAGGCGATCGTCGCGCCGGATGCAACAGAAATTTCATGACAAATAAAAATAGAAAATCTGTTCCATTTGGCGGAGGACCTTCCTATAATCGGCATCGTCGGTATGCCCTGAAAGCCGCGCCTGGCAAGGGTTTTGCGGCACTGCGGCATAACGCGAAGGAAAAAGATCATGGCGGACGAGACAAGCGACGTCGCATCGGGCGTCGACGAATTGATGCAGCGCGTCGCGCACGACTACGAGGCGCTGCCGCGGCAGCTGAAAAGCGTCGCGACCTATATCGAGCAGAACCGCGCGAGCGTGATGATGGACCGCACGAGCGACATCGCGGCCAGTTGCGGCGTGCACCCTTCGGCCGTGGTGCGCTTTGCGCAGCGCTTCGGCTTCTCGGGCTTTTCGGACCTGCAGGCCGTGTTCCGCCAGGCCTATGCGGGGCAGGGCGCCTCGGCGACGAGCTATCAGCAGCGCATTCGTCAGTTGATCGACGAGAAGGAAGGCAAGGCGAGCCCGGACCTGGGCGGCGCGGTGGCGCGCGAGTTCATCGGCGCCTGCCGCGGCGGCCTCGACGAGCTCGACGCCGGCCTCGACGACGCGCAGTTCGACGAGGCCGTGAAGATGCTGGAGCAGGCCGACAACATCTACGTGATCGGCGTGCGGCGCTCGTTCCCGGTGGCGAGCTACATCGTCTACGCGCTGCAGCACACGAGAAAGCGCGTGCATCTCGTCTCGGGCCTCGGCGGCATGTATCACGAGCAGATCCGCAGCGTGAAGAAGGGCGACGTGGTCATCGCGATCAGTTTCGCGCCCTACGGCAAGGAGACGCAGTACTGCCTGCGCGTCGCGCAGCAGCATCACGCGAAAACGCTCGTCATTACGGACAGCCAACTTTCTCCGCTCGCACGCCATGCGAACGCCCAGCTTTACGTGAAGGAGGGGAGCGCGTTCGCGTTCCGCTCGCTCACGAGCACTTTCTGCCTGTGCCAGGCGCTGTTCATCGCGCTTGCGTACCGGCTCGAACTGAACGTCGAAGAGTCGACGGACCATGGAGGATACGATGACTGAAGCAGCAGGCAAGACGCTGAACGTTGCGGTGTTCGGCGCGGGCCGCATCGGGCGCATACATGCGGGCAATCTGGCGCGCCAGCCCGGCGTGCGCCTGAAGTACGTGATCGACGTGAATCGCGACGCCGCCGCCGCGCTCGCCGCGCAGCACGGCGCCGAGGTGGCCGGCGTGGACGACGCGTTCGGCGACGCATCGATCGACGCCACCGTCATCTGTTCGAGTACCGATACGCACTCCGAACTGATTCTCAAGTCGGCGGCTGCGGCTAAGCACATCTTCTGCGAAAAGCCCGTCGATCTCACCATCGAGCGCGCGCGTGCGTGCGCCGAGGCCGTCGAGCGCGCGGGCGTGGTGGCCATGATCGGCTTCCAGCGCCGCTACGATCCCACCTTCGCGGCGCTCAAGGCGCGTCTCGACGCGGGCGAGATCGGCACGCCGGAAATGCTCGTGGTGACGAGCCGCGACCCGGGCGCGCCGCCCGTCGAGTACATCAAGCACTCGGGCGGCATCTTCAAGGACATGCTGATCCACGACTTCGACATCTTCCGCTGGATTCTCGGCGACGAAGCCGACACGGTGCACGCGACGGGCAGCTGCCTCACCGACCCGGCGATTGCCGAGGCCGGCGACATCGACTCGACGGCGGTGACGATCCGCACGAAGCGCGGCCGTCTTTGCCAGATCAACACGTCGCGGCGCGCGGCCTACGGCTACGACCAGCGCTTCGAGATTCTCGGCAGCGAGGGCATGCTCCAGGCGGGCAACATGAAGCCCACGGAAGTGGTGGCGTGGTCGAAGACGGCCGTGGCGCAGGACGTGCCCGAGGCATTCTTCCTCGAACGTTACCGCGCGGCCTATGCGAGCGAGATGGCGCACTTTCACGAGGCGGTCACGAAGGGCACGCCGGTACGCACGACGGTGGCGGATGGACTGAAGGCGCTCGAACTCGCGGAGGCGGCTTCGCAGTCGTGGCGCGAAGGGCGCGTGGTGAAGGTCGGCGCATAACGGACGGAGGCGCAGGATGCAGGAGATGCAGGCAACACCACGGACCCAGCCTTTGCGCGTGGGTGTAGCGGGACTCGGGCGGCTCGGGCGGCGGCACGCCCAGAATCTCGCGTATCGCGTGCCGGGCGCGACGCTCGCGGCGGCGTGCAGCCCGCTGGAAGAGGATCTGGCGTGGGCGCGCGAGGCCTTGCCCGCGGCGCGCCTGTACGCGGACTACGCGGCCATGCTGGCCGACGACGCGCTCGACGCCGTATGGCTCGTCACGCCCTCGGCGCTGCACGCGCAGCAGATCGTGGACGCGCTGCGCGCGGGCAAGCACGTGTTCTGCGAGAAGCCGCTCTCGCTCGACGTCGCCGAATGCGAGCGCGTGGTGGCCGAGTCGCGCCGCTACGACAGCCAGCAGGTGACGATCGGCTTCATGCGGCGCTTCGATCCGAGCTACCAGGCCGCGTTCGCGAAGGTGCAGGCCGGCGCGATCGGCAGGCCGTTCCTCGTGCGTTCGCAGACCTGCGATCTCAACGACCCCGAGGGTTTCTTCGTGCGTTTCGCGCCTACGTCGGGCGGCATTTTCCTCGACTGCACGGTGCACGACATCGACGTCGCGCGCTGGCTGCTCGGCAAGCCGCGCGCCACGCGCGTCTACGCCACGGGCACGATTGCGCTGCACGAAGGCCTGCGCGCGGCGGGCGACGTGGATAACGGCGTCGCCGTCTGCGAGTTCGAGGGCGGCGGTCTCGCCATGTTCTATGCGTCGCGCACCATGGCGCACGGCAACGATACGTCGAGCGAAGTGATCGGCACGGCGGGCGCGCTCGCGATCGGGCACATTCCGCGCGTGAACCGCGTGGAAATCTACGACGCGGGCGGTGTGCGCAGCGAATGCACGCCCACCTTCTTCGATCGCTTCGAAGAAGCGTTCCTGGTCGAGGCGCAGGCGTTCGTGGCGTCGGTGCGGGCGCGCATGGGCGCGAGCGGCGCACATGACGCCGCCGCGCAGGGCGCGACGCTGGAAGACGCGCTGGAGGCGACGCGCATTGGCCAGGCGCTGCGCCAGTCCTTGCAGACGGGGCAGGCGGTCACGTTCTGACCGGCATCCTGAGGGCGGGGCGCGCCTGCGGTAGAATCGGCGCTATCAGTATGTGACGTGCGCCGCATGAGGCGCCTCCCCCCGAAGGATCCAACCCCGATGCAAATTCAGGTTCACAAGGAAGTGGACGCGCGCGGGCTCAACTGCCCGCTGCCGATCCTGCGCGCCAAGAAGGCGCTGGCCGACATGGAAAGCGGCCAGATTCTCAAGGTGCTCGCGACCGATCCCGGCTCGCAGCGCGATTTCGCCGCATTCGCGAAGCAGACCGGCAACGAGATCGTCGAAAGCACGCAGCAGGACAAGATTTTCGTGTTCCTGATGCGCCGGCGCTGAAATCGCCCGCCCGCGAGCGCGCAAAGAAAAATGGCCCGCTGAATGCGGGCCATGTCGTTTGTACCGGCAGCATACCGGCGGCGTGTCGCGCCGCCAGGACCGGAATTCAGCCTTCCATCGTCGGCTTGCGCGTATGCAGGTACTCGGCGAATTCGGTGGCCACTTCGGGGTGGCGCAGCGCGAACTCGACGGTCGCCTTCAGATATCCGAGCTTGCTGCCGCAGTCGAAGCGCGTGCCGTGGTACTTGTAGGCCAGCACCTGCTCGTCGGCGAGCAGCGACTGGATCGCGTCGGTGAGCTGCAGTTCGCCGCCCGCGCCCGGCTTGATCGACTTCAGGTGTTCGAAAATGCGCGGCTTGAGCACATAGCGGCCCACCACGCCAAGGTTCGACGGCGCGACTTCGGGCGCGGGCTTCTCGACGATGCCCGAAAGCTTGACGATCGAGTCTTCCCATTCCTTGCCGTCGACAATGCCGTACGAGCGCGTTTCGGACGGCGGAATCTCTTCCACGCCGAGCACCGAGCTATGGTAGTGGTCGAACACCTCCACCATCTGCTGCATGACGGGCGGCGTGCCGTAGAGCAGGTCGTCGGCGAGGATCACGGCGAACGGGTTGTCGCCCACCAGCTTTTCCGCGCACAGCACGGCGTGGCCGAGGCCGAGCGCCTCGGGTTGGCGCACGTAGAAGCAGTCGACATGGGCCGGTTTGATGTTGCGGACCAGCTCCAGCAGTTTCGCCTTGCCGCGCGCCTCGAGTTCCGCCTCGATCTCGTAGGACTTGTCGAAATGGTCCTCGATCGCACGCTTGCTGCGGCCGGTCACGAAGATCATCTCGGTGATCCCGGCGGCCACGGCTTCCTCGACGGCGTACTGGATCAGCGGCTTGTCGACGATCGGCAGCATTTCCTTCGGACTGGCCTTGGTGGCCGGAAGGAAACGCGTGCCGAGGCCCGCTACCGGAAATACCGCTTTTGTAACTTTTAGCATGTCTTTAGTCCTGGTCCTGCGGGCTGCGCGGTCCTCCCTGTTGGCGCGCGCGTCCCGCACTCTGGGTCACGTCCTGCTCGCCGGGCTGTGCTTTTTGGGCCCTCAGCCCGGCAGCCGTTCCAGCTGCGCGGTCAGTTTGCCGAGCGTAGCCTGGAATTCTGCCAGCCTTTTCTGCTCCTGTTCAACGACAGCGGGCGGAGCCTTTGCGACAAAGCTGTCATTTCCCAGCTTCGCGCTGCACTTCGTCACTTCGTTCGTCAGGCGGGCGATCTCCTTCGAGAGCCGTTCCCGCTCGGCTGCCACGTCGATCTCGACCTTCAGCACCAGCTTGTCCGTACCTACGATAGCAACCGGCGCGCCTGCCGATGCGGCGTCGAGCGTGGCCTCGTCGGCGATGATCTGGACCTCCGACAACCTCGCCAGCGCCTGCGCGTACGGCGCGAAGCTCGCGAGCCGCTCGCCGTTGCCCGTGGCGAGCAGCGGCACCTTCGTGGCGGGCGAAAGATTCATCTCGCCGCGCAGGTTGCGGCAGGCGTCGATCACGGCCTTGAGATCCGCGGCCCATTGTTCGGCGGCCTCGTCGATCTTCTTCGGCTCGGCAACCGGGTAAGGCTGCACCATGATCGAGGCCGCGCCTTCGCTGACGCCTTGCGGATATGCGTCGGTGAGCGGCGCCACTTTCTGCCACAGCGCTTCGGTGATGAACGGGATCACCGGATGCGCGAGGCGCAGCACCGTTTCCAGCACCCGCAGCAGCGTGCGGCGCGTGGCGCGCTGCTGCTCGGGCGTGCCGGTCTGGATCTGCACCTTGGCCAGTTCCAGATACCAGTCACAGTATTCGTCCCAAACGAACTTGTACAGGGCGTTGGTCACATTGTCGAAGCGGTAGTCCGCGAAACCCTTCGCGACTTCGGCTTCCACGCGCTGCAGGAGCGAGACGATCCAGCGGTCGGCCTGCGAGAAGTCCGTGTAGCCGCCGGGGCCGCAGTCGCCGGGCTGGCAGTCTCCCGGTTTGCTGAAACCGCAGTCGTGGCCTTCGCAGTTCATCAGCACGAAACGCGTGGCGTTCCAGAGCTTGTTGCAGAAGTTGCGGTAGCCCTCGCAGCGCGCGAGGTCGAAGTTGATATTGCGGCCGAGCGTGGCCATCGAGGCCATCGTGAAGCGCAGCGCGTCGGTGCCGAAAGCGGGAATGCCCTCCGGGAACTCCTTGCGCGTCTTCTTTTCGATGGACGCGGCCTGCTTCGGGTTCATGAGGCCCGTGGTGCGCTTGGCCACGAGCGATTCGAGGTCGATGCCGTCCACGATATCGATGGGGTCGAGCGTGTTGCCCTTGCTCTTCGACATCTTCTGGCCTTCGGCGTCGCGCACGAGGCCGTGCACGTACACGGTGTCGAACGGCACCTTGCCGGTGAAGTGCGTGGTCATCATGACCATGCGCGCCACCCAGAAGAAAATGATGTCGAAGCCCGTCACGAGCACGGACGAGGGCAGGAACGCCTTCAGCTCCGGCGTTTCCTCGGGCCAGCCGAGCGACGAGAACGGCACGAGCGCCGACGAGAACCACGTGTCGAGCACGTCCTCGTCGCGCTTGAGCGCACCCGTGTAGCCCTTGGCGGCGGCCTGGGCGCGCGCCTCTTCCTCGCTCTTCGCGACGAAGATCTCGCCGTTTTCGCCGTACCAGGCCGGAATCTGGTGGCCCCACCAGAGCTGGCGCGAGATGCACCAGTCCTGGATGTTTTCGAGCCACTGGTAGTAGGTCGTGGTCCAGTTTTCCGGCACGAACTTGATCTGGCCGCTGCGCACGACGTCGAGCGAGGTTTCGGTGATCGACTTGCCGGGATTGAAAGTGCCCTCCGGCGCGGGCTTCGTCATCGCCACGAACCACTGGTCCGTGAGCAACGGCTCTAGCACGACGCCGGTGCGGTCGCCGCGCGGCACCATCAGCTTGTGCGGCTGCACCGATTCGAGCAGGCCCGCCGCCTCGAAATCGGCCACCACCTGCTTGCGCGCCTCGAAACGGTCGAGGCCGCGGTATTTTTCCGGTGCGTTGGCGTTGATCTTTGCGTCGAGCGTGAGGATCTCGATCATCGGCAGACCGTGACGCAGGCCCACCTGGTAGTCGTTGAAGTCGTGCGCGGGCGTGACCTTCACGACGCCCGTGCCGAACTCGCGGTCCACGTAGTCGTCGGCGATGATGGGGATTTCGCGGTCCGTGAGCGGCAGCTTCACCCTCTGGCCGATCAGGTGCGCGTAGCGCTCGTCTTCCGGGTGGACCATCACGGCCGTGTCGCCGAGCATGGTTTCCGGGCGCGTGGTGGCCACGGTCAGATGGCCCGAGCCGTCCGCGAGCGGGTAGCGCAGGTGCCAGAGGTTGCCGTTTTCCTCTTCGCTCGCCACCTCGAGGTCCGAAACGGCGGTGCCCAGCACCGGGTCCCAGTTCACGAGGCGCTTGCCGCGATAGATCAGGCCCTGTTCATAGAGGCGCACGAACACGTCGCGCACGGCGGCCGACATCTTGTCGTCCATCGTGAAGTACTCGCGCGACCAGTCGATCGAGGCGCCCAGGCGCCGCACCTGACCGGTGATGGTCGAGCCCGATTGCTGCTTCCATTCCCACACGCGCTCTACGAATTTTTCGCGGCCCAGGTCGTGGCGCGAAACCTTCTGGGCGTCGAGCTGGCGCTCCACCACGATCTGCGTGGCGATGCCCGCGTGGTCCGTGCCGGGCACCCACAGCGTGTTCTCGCCGAGCATGCGGTGATAGCGCGCGAGGCCGTCCATGATCGTCTGGTTGAACGCGTGCCCCATGTGCAGCGTGCCGGTGACGTTGGGCGGCGGCAGCTGGATCGAGAAGTTGTTGCGGCCGGGCGTGAAAGTCGCGGCGGCGTAGCCGCGGCGCTCCCATTCGGGGCCCCAGTGGGCCTCGATCGTCTGGGGCTCGAAGCTCTTCGCTAGCGTGCTGTCGCTCATGGGTGAAATCTGCCGAAAAAGGATGCGGAAACCTTCGATTATAAGGGGAAGTGCCGGGGGTCCCGCGCCGCCGCCGGGCGGCAGGCCGGCCAGGGGAGACTTATAATGGCGGCCTGCCCATCTTCGGCGCGCCCTTGCTTTCGCGCGTCTTCCAGCTTCCTGCGTACTCCATGCCCGATCTGCTCGCGAACCTGAATCCCGAACAACTCGCCGCCGTCACGTTGCCGAACGAGCCGGCGCTCATCCTGGCCGGGGCCGGCAGCGGCAAGACGCGCGTGCTGATCACGCGCATCGCGTGGCTGATCCAGCAGGGGCTCGCCTCGCCCCCCACGATCCTCGCCGTGACCTTCACGAACAAGGCCGCGCGCGAGATGGTGGGGCGCCTGCAGGCGCTGTTGCCCATCGACACGCGCGGCATGTGGATCGGCACCTTCCACGGCCTGTGCAACCGCATGCTGCGCGCGCATTACCGCGACGCGGGCCTGCCGCAGACGTTCCAGATTCTCGATACGGCCGACCAGCTTTCGGCGCTCAAGCGCCTGATGAAGGGCCTGAACATCGACGACGAGAAGTACCCGCCGAAGAGCCTGCAGCACTTCATCAACAACGCGAAGGAGCAGGGCCTGCGGCCGAAGGACGTGGACGTTACCGACAACTTCAACCGCAAGTTCGTCGAACTCTACGAGGCCTACGACCAGCAGTGCCAGCGCGAGGGCGTAGTCGACTTCGCGGAGCTGCTGCTGCGCTGCTACGAGCTGCTCGCCCACAATCCGCCGCTGCGCGCGCACTACCAGGCGCGCTTTCGCGACATCCTGGTCGACGAGTTCCAGGACACCAACAAGCTGCAGTACGCGTGGCTGAAGCTGCTGGCGGGCGGCAACAACGCGATCTTCGCGGTGGGCGACGACGACCAGTCGATCTACGCGTTCCGCGGCGCGAACGTGGGCAACATGCGCGACTTCGAGCAGGAGTTCCGCGTGAAGCATCTGATCAAGCTGGAGCAGAACTACCGCTCGCACGGCCATATTCTCGACGCCGCGAACCATCTCATCGCGCACAACTCGCGCCGCCTCGGCAAGAATCTGCGCACCGACGCGGGCCACGGCGAGCCGGTGCGCGTGTACGAGGCCGCGACCGATTCGCAGGAAGCGGGCTGGATCGTCGAGGAGATCCGCGCGCTCATCAATACGGGCTTCGCGCGCAACGAGGTCGCGGTGCTCTATCGCAGCAACGCGCAGTCGCGCACGATCGAGCACACGCTCGTCAACGCGGGCATTCCGTACAAGGTGTATGGCGGCCTGCGCTTCTTCGAGCGCCAGGAAGTGAAACACGCGCTCGCGTACCTGCGCCTGATCGACAACCCGAACGACGACACCGCGTTCGCGCGCGTCGTGAACTTCCCCACGCGCGGCATTGGCGCGCGCTCGATCGAGCAGCTCGCCGACGCGGCGCGCCTCTACAACTGCTCGATGGCGGCGGCGATTCCCTACGTGACGGGCAAGGCCGGGTCGAGCCTCGCCTCGTTCGCGAATCTGATTGCGAAGATGCGCGCGGAAACGGCGCAATTGAGCCTGCCCGAAACGGTGGAATACACCGTCCGCATGAGCGGCCTGGCCGAGTTCTACCAGAACGAGCGCGAAGGCCAGGACCGGCTGGAGAACCTGCAGGAACTCGTCAACGCGGCCACGGCGTTCGTGAGCGAGGAGGGCTACGGCCTCGACACGCCCGCGCGCTCGATCCCGCTGCGCCGCGGCGCGAGCGCGCTGCCGGAGATCGTCTCGCAGGACGGCGAGATCGAAGTGCTCGACGCCCCCGCGATCACGGATCCCGCGCAGAACCCCGACGTCATGACGCCGCTGGCGGGCTTTCTCTCGCACGCCTCGCTGGAAGCGGGCGACAACCAGGCGCAGGCGGGTCAGGACGCGGTGCAGCTGATGACCGTGCATGCGGCCAAGGGGCTCGAATTCACGGCGGTCTTCATCACGGGTCTCGAAGAAGGGCTTTTCCCGCACGAGAACAGCGCGATGGAAGCCGACGGCCTCGAAGAAGAGCGCCGCCTGATGTACGTGGCGATCACGCGCGCGAAGGAGCGGCTCTACCTTTCGTTCACACAGAGCCGGCTGCTGCACGGCCAGACGCGCTACAACGTGCGCTCGCGCTTCTTCGACGAGCTGCCGCAGGAAACGCTCAAATGGCTCACGCCGAAGGTCGAAGCCGGCGCGCGCTGGGGCGGACGCTCCGACAACGCGGGCTGGGGCCGCGACTGGTTCGGGCGTTCGGGCGGCGAGGGCGGCCGCGAGCGCGACGCCTACGTGGCGGACAAGAGCCCGCCGCCGGCATTCGCCAACGCGCAGCGCGCGGCCGAGACGGGTTTCCGCGTGGGCCAGATGGTGTTCCATACGAAATTCGGCGAAGGCACCGTCACGGCGCTGGAAGGCAGCGGCACCGACGCGAAGGCGCAGGTCCGCTTCAAGCGCCACGGCGAGAAGTGGCTCGCGCTGGCGGTGGCGAAACTGCAAGCGGTGGAATGAGCGCGCGGCGCCCAACGAACTGGACTCTACGGAACTCACAGCGATGAATGCATCGTCCCGCGCCGCGGCGCGTCCGCTCGGCGTGCTCGCCGCACTGCCCGAAGAACTCGGCGACCTGCTCGCGGCCATGCGCGCCGAGTCGGGCGTCACCACGCGCACCTTCGGCCAGCGCGACTATCACCTCGGCACGGTTCACGGCGCGCCTTGCGTCGTGACGCTCGCGCGCGTCGGCAAGGTCGCGGCCGCCGCGACGGCGAGCGCGCTGATTCATGCCTTCGACGTCGAAGCGATCGTGTTCACCGGCGTGGCGGGCGGGGTCGGGCCGTCGGTGCATGTCGGCGACATCGTGGTGGGCGAGACGCTGCTCCAGCACGACATGAACGCCGAGCCGCTCTTTCCGCGCTTCGAGATTCCGCTGCTTGGCCGCGCGCGCTTCGATGCGGATCCTGCGCTTGCCGTGGCGCTTGCCGAAGCCTGCGAGCGCTTCGTGGCGGAAGAGGGGGCGGCGCTGGCCGAGCGCTTCCAGACGCGGCAGCCGCGTGTACATCGCGGGCTCGTGATCAGCGGCGATCAGTTCGTTGCGAGCGGCGAGGCCGTGAGCGCCTTGCGCGCGGCACAGCCCGAGGCGCTGGCGGTCGAGATGGAGGGCGCGGCCATCGCGCAGGTCTGCTACGAATACGGGCTGCCGTGCGCCGTGGTGCGCACGATCTCCGATACCGCCGACGAGCACGCGAGCACGTCGTTCGCCACTTTCCTCACCGATATCGCCGGCACGTATTCGACCGGCATCCTGCGCCGGTTCCTCGCCGCCTACGCCTCGACGCCGCGTTGAGCGGTGTCCAAGTGGTGTCTTAAGCGCCGCCGTCGCCGCGATTCCCCTCGGCCACGGCATCGCGCACCTGCTGCAGCGCTGAGGCATCTTCGATCGTCGGCAGGTCGCCGGGTTCGCGTCTTTCCGCGAGAGCGGCGATCGCACGCCGCAGCAGCTTGCCGGAGCGCGTCTTCGGCAGCATGCCGACGAACAGCACGCGCCCCGGCCGGCCAATGGCGCCGAGCTGGCGGTCCACGGTCGCGGCAATCGACGCTTCGAGCTGCTTCGCCGCGTTCGGATCGGCCGCGGCCGCCGCGTCGCGCAGCACCACGAACGCCAGCGCCGTCTGCCCCTTCACCGCATCGTTCACGCCCACCACGGCCACTTCGGCCACCGCGGCGTGCGACGAGATCGCTTCCTCGATTTCGCGCGTGCCGAGCCGGTGGCCGGCGATGTTGATGACGTCGTCGGTGCGGCCGAGGATCGTCACGTAGCCGTTTTCGTCCTGCACGCCCCAGTCGAAGGTCGAGTACACCTGCTGGCCCGGCACGCTCTCCCAGTAGGTCTTCACGAAGCGCGCGTCGTCGCCCCAGACGGTCTGCATGCAGCCCGGCGGCAGCGGGTAGCCCAGCGTGATCACGCCTTTCTCGCCAGGCGGGCAGGGCTCGCCCGTGTGCTCGCTGCGCAACGTGAGGTCGTAGCCGTACGCGGGCACCCCGGGCGAGCCGAGCTTTTGCGGCAGCGCCTCGACGCCGCGCTGGATCGCGAGCATCGGCCAGCCGGTTTCGGTCTGCCAGTAGTTGTCGACCACCGGTTTGCCGAGCGCCTCCGAAATCCACGCGGCGGTGGGCTCGTCGAGCGGCTCGCCCGCGAGGAACAGCGTGCGCAGGCTGGAGAGGTCGGCGGCATGCAGCAGCGCCGGGTCCTGCTTCTTGAGCACGCGAATCGCCGTGGGCGCCGTGAACATCAGATTGATGCCGTACTGCTCGACGAGACGCCACCAGACGCCGCCGTCGGGGCGGATGGGCGTGCCTTCGTACATCACGGTCGTCATGCCGGCGATGAGCGGCGCATAGATGATGTAGCTGTGCCCCACTACCCAGCCGATGTCCGACGCCGTGAACATCGTGTCGCCCGCGTGGCCCTCGAAGATGTACTCCATGGAGGCGGCGAGCGCCACGGCATAGCCGCCCACGTCGCGCTGCACGCCCTTGGGCCGGCCGGTCGTGCCCGAGGTGTAGAGGATGTACGAGGGCTCGTTCGATTCGAGCCAGACGCACGGCACCTGCGCGCCGTAGTGCTGCTCGCGCAGCGGCTCGTAGTCCACGAGGTAGGGGGCGGCGAGGCGTTCGGGCGCGAGCTGCCGGTCGATCAGGAGCACCTTGGGCGTTGCGTGCTGCGCGCGCGCCATGGCTTCGTCCACGAGCGGCGTGTAGTCGATCACCTTGCCGCCGCGCGCGCCCGCGTCGGCGCTCACGATCAGCACGGGTTTCGCGTCGTCGATGCGCGCCGCGAGCGAGGGCGCGGCGAAGCCGCCGAACACCACCGAATGGATCGCGCCCAGCCGCGCGCAGGCGAGCATCGCGAACACGGCCTCGGGGATCATCGGCAGATAGATCAGCACGCGTTCGCCGCGCGCGACGCCCAGCGACTGCATCACGGCGGCCATGCGGTTCACTTCGGCGTGCAGCTCGGCATAGGTATAGCGGCGCTCGATGCCGGTCTCGGTCGAGACGTAGACGAGCGCGCATTGCTGCGCGCGTTCGGCAAGATGCCGGTCCACCGCGTTGAAGCACAGATTCGTGCGGCCGCCGCAGAACCAGCGCGCGAACGGCGGGTTCGAACGGTCGAGCACCGCGTCGAACGGTGTTTCCCAATGAATGCGCGAGGCTTCGCGGCGCCAAAAGTCCTCGGGGTGGGCGATCGATTCGCGGTGAAAGTCGCGGTAACGGCGCATGGCAACCATCCTCCGTGGCGGCCGGCCGCCTGGGGCCGGCAGGGTTCGGTCCGGCTCGCGTCGCGCGTGCTGGCTTCGCGCGTGTCGGTCACCCATCGAGGGCCGGATTCACCGCAGCATAGGGCAGCGCCGCTAATGCGGACAACGCGGGTTCTCCATGATGCCGCGCTTCGCCTTATCCTGTCGCGCCCCGCACGTTCCGTGCCGGGGATCGGCGCACCCAGGCGCACCCAGACGCGCCCAATCAGGTTCCGGGCTTCACGACCACCGTGCAGGTCGTGCCCGCGGAGAGGATCATGCCGTCGGGCACTGTGTCGATGTGAATGCGCACCGGCACGCGCTGCGCGAGGCGCACCCAGTTGAAGGTGGGGTTCACGTCGGCCAGCAGTTCGCGGCTTTGCGGATTGTCGCGGTCGTAGATGCCGCGCGAGATGCTCTCGACGTGGCCCTGCAGCGTGCCGCCGCTCATCAGCTTGATCTCGGCCTGGTTGCCGATCCTCACGTGCGGCAGCTTGGTCTCCTCGAAGTAGCCGTAGACCCAGAACGAGTGGCTGTCCACCACGGCCAGCTTGGCCTGACCCGCGATCGCATAGTCGCCCTTGAACACCTGCAGGTTCGTCACGTAGCCGTCCACCGGCGAGATCACGCGCGTGCGTTCGAGATTGAGCTTCGCGGCGTCGAGCGCGGCGGTCGCCTCCTCGTACTGCGCCTGGGCCGAATTGGCGGCATGCGAGGCGTTTTCGCGGCTCTCCTGCGAAACCACGAGGCTGTCCACGTCGGCGCGGCGCTTCGCGTCGTCCTGGCGCATGGTCAGCTCGGCACGGCGCGCGGCGACGGCGGCCTGGGCCTGCTCCACGGCGATCTGGTAATGCGACGGGTCGATCTGCATGAGCAGGTCGCCCTTGTGCACGAACTCGTTGTCGTGCACGGGCAGCTCGACCACGGCGCCCGAGACGTCGGGGGCGATGTTGACCACGTCGGCGCGCACGCGGCCGTCGCGGGTCCACGGGTCGTCCATGTAGTGGACCCACAGCACGCGGCCGACCAGGATGGCGACGACGAAGATGATGGCCGTCGCGATAAAGCCGATGATGTTTCGCAGTGTCATGATGCTTCGAATCCGGTTCAACGATAGACGGCGAGACCGAGCACGCAGCACACGACCACGAGCAGGCTCACGCGAAAGAGGGAGGGGTGCCAGACGACCCGGTACAGGCCCGTGCGGGCCAGCAGCGAGTCGAGCACCCAGGTGATCGCCGCGCCCAGGATGAAGAGCAGCACGATCGCGGGAATGTAGGCGTCCAGTAACGCAACGTCACGAGGCATGGTGGGCTCCAGGGCTTGCGCCGGGATGCGCGCCCTCGCTTTCGGCCCAGCTCGCGAACGGCGACTGCGGGTCGATGAGGGCGGTACGGATGAAATGCAGATGGCTCAGGATGCGCTGCAGCTGGCGGCGTTCTTCGCGCGGCGGCTCGAAGCCGTTCAGCACGCCCTGCACCGCGTCGATGGCCGTGCGCGTGGCCGCGAGCGCGGCGGCATGGCGCGGCGCGGCCGGGCGGTCGAAGAGGGCGCTCACGGATTGGAGCGTCGCGTCGATCGCGTCGCGCCATGCCGTGCCCTTCGCGTAGCGCGGATGGGCCGGCAGCGTCGCGAGTTCGTCGCGCAGGTCGAGCGCGGCATTGCCGACTTCGAGCGTAGCGAACAGCCAGCGCAGCGTGTCGCGGCGTTGGGCCTGATCGTTGCCGGCCAGCGCGCTCAACTGGAACACGAGGTCGCGCGTGCCGCTCTCGAAGCGGTTGCGCAGGCCCGGCAGTCCCCGCCGTTCCCGCGGTTCCCGCAGTTCCGTCAAGCGTGCGCGGCACGCTTCCACCACCGCGCGGCGCAGGTCGGCGAGCAGGCGCTCGCGCAGCCAGCGCGCGGAAGGCGGCAGGAACGCCGCGAACGCCGCGGCCGTGACGCCCATCGACATCGCGAGCGCGAGCGCGTCGTTCATGTAGCTGTCGGGGTTGTACTGCATGACGTTGTCCGGGCCCGCGAGAAAGCACAGGAAAATGCAGTAGCCCATGCCGTAGCCCGCATACGGCGGCCGCGTCGTGAGGAACACGCCGAACGCGAGCGCCGGCGTAAGGGCGACGCACAGCATCGGAAAGCCGTCGATGTGCGGAAACACGCCGAACACGAGAATCATGCCGACGAGCGAGGCGAGCACCGTGCCGATGGCCATCTGGGTCGCCATGCGCGCGGGCTGCGGCGCGGAGGAGGCCAGCGCGCAGGTGGCCGCCGCGGTCAGCACGAGGGTCGTGCCGCTCGGCCAGGCGGTCGCGAGCCAGAACGCGCCGAGCAGCCCGATCACGATCGCCGCGCGCAGGCCCGCGACGCCCGCCGCGATCCCGTTCGTTTTCGGCACGTAACGGGCGATCCATTTTTCGCGCGAGTGCGTGTCCACCGCGAGCGACGCGTAGGTCGCCGTGTACTCGTGCATGTCGCGGATGAAGCGGTACAGGAGTTCCGTGGCGGTGTCGAAGTCGAGCAGGGTGGCCGTGCCGCCGGTGCTGTGCGCGTCCTGCGAGGGCGTTGCGCGCAGCTCCTTCTCCAATGCGGCGCGCGTTTCGCGCGCGCGCACAGGCAGCGTCTCGCGCCAGGCGTCGAGCTGCCGAGCGACGTGCGCCGCGTCGGCGGCCGTGAGCACCGGCTCGCCGGCCTTGGCGAAGAGCGGCGCGATTTCCCGGAAGTACGGTTCTAGCGCGTCGACGGTGGCCGAGGCGCCTTCGCTGCGCAGGCGGTTCATCAACTGGTGCAGCGCGTGAAAGCGCGTCGAGGCGCTCATGAACTCGGTGTTCAGGCGCGCGAGACGCCCCGAGCGCATGCGCGCGTCGGGTGCTTCGAACACGGCCGTGCTGCGGCTGGCCTCGAGCCCGACGATATCGGCCACGAAGCGCAGGTTGGTTGCTTCGATCTGCGAACGATCCACCTGGCCCGCGAGTGCCGCCGAAATGTAGTCGACGAACGACGAGAAACGCCGGCGCACCGTCGAGCGCAGCAGATCGCCCGTGTATTGCGGAAACACGACCGCGCTTACGAAGCCCGACGCGAGAATGCCCACCGAGATCTCGCATACGCGCGTGGTGGCCGACATGAACGCGCCGTCCGGATGCTGCGAGGCCGGAATGCCGATCAGCGCGGCGGTGTAGCCCGCGAGCACGAAACCGTACGAGCGGAAGTTGCGGTTGCGCGCGGCGCCCGCGGTGCAGATGCCGACCCAGAGCGCGGTCGAAGCGATGAAGAGCTCGGGCTGCTGCGCGAAGAGGCCGATCAGCGCGAGCATCACGACGAGGCCGACGAGCGTGCCGCAAAGCCGGTAGAAGCTCTTGGCGAACACGGGGCCGCTTTGCGGCTGCATCACGATGAATACGGTGGTCATCGCCGTGCGCGGCTGCGGCAGGTCGAGCTTCATCGCGATGGCGAGCGAGAGCAGCGCCGCGGCGATGGCCTTGAACACGTAGATCCAGACGAGGCCGTCCGTGCGCGCCCAGTCGGCCAGCGCGGCGAAGGTGCGCTCGGCGGCGGGCTGTGCGGGGGGAGAGGACGCTTGCATCGTGGCTTGCCTCAGTTGACCGCGGGAGCCGCACGGCCGGCGCCGGGCGTATTCGCGCCTTCGGTAGCCGACGAACGCGGCGCCAGCAGGGCGGCCGGCGCGAGCGGTATGTCACGAGTCTTCCTGCCGTGCGCGGGCAGTTGCTCGGCTTCGGTGGGCGTGGCGACCGCCGGATCGCGCGCCGCGTCGATCACCCCGCCGCCCAACGCGGCGACGAGCGTGGCTTGCGCAGTCAAACGCGCCGCCTGGATGCGGGCGACGCCCTGCTGCGCCGTCAGCAGTTGCTGCTGCGCGATCAGCACGTTCACGTAGTCGGTGAGGCCGCGGCGATAACCTTCCTCTGAGAGATCGAAGTTGCGCTGCGCGATCGTCACCGAACGGTGGGCATCGTCTTCCTGCGTGGCGAGCGAGCGCATGCGCACCACCTCGTCGGCGATCTCCTTGAGCGCCGTGACGATGGTCTGGTTGTACTGATCGACGGCGATGTCGTAGGCGGCCGATTGCGCGCCGAGCTGCGCGCGCAGGCGTCCGCCGTCGAAGATCGGCAGCGAGAGGGCCGGCCCCGCGGAGTAGCTGCCGCTCAGCGACTTGAGGAACTGGAAGAGCGGACCCGCGGCCGCATAGCCGCCCATCGAAACGAGCAGGTTCACGTTCGGATAGAAGTCGGCCCTGGCCACGTCGATGCCGCGCGCCTGCGCGGCCACGGTCCAGCGCGCCGCGACGATGTCGGGGCGATGGCCGATCAGCTCGGCGGGCAGCGCCGAGGGCAGGCCCGCCGGGCTCGCGAGCGAGAGCGCCGGGCGCGTGATGGCTTCGCCGGCGCCCGGCCCCTTGCCCGCGAGCGCGGCGAGCTGGTTCTTGCCGAGCGCGATGGCCTCTTCGAGCGCGTCGATCTGGCGCTCGTACTCGGGCAGCGGCGTTTGCGCCTGCGTCACTTCGAGTTGCGTGCCGAGCCCGCCCGCGAGGCGCCGCTGGGCCAGCACGAGCACCTTCTGCTGCTCGGCGAGCGTTTGCTTCGCGATGTCGAGCAGGGCGTAGTTCATCGAGAGTTCGACATACGCGCGCGTGACGTTCACTTCGAGTTCGAGCTGCGCGGCGCGCGCGTCCGCGGCGCTCGCGTGCGCGAGGTCGAGCGCGCGCTCGGCCGTGTTCTTGTCCTGGCCCCAGAGGTCGAGGTGATAGGAGAGGCCGAGCGCGGCCGTGTTGTTCCAGGTGTTCGCGTCGGCGAGCGGGCCGGGGCCGTAGAACACGTTGTCGGGCCAGTGCTCGCGCTGGACCGACATGTTGCCGCTGATCTGCGGAAGCAGCCCGGCCTGCGCGACGCCCGCCATCGAGCGCGCCTCGCGCACGCGCGCCTGGGCAGCCGCGAGCGACGGATTGCCCGAGATCGAGTCTTCGATCCAGGCATTCAGCTGCGGGTCGTTGTAGCGCTTCCACCAGTCGCTGGCGGGCCACTGGGCGTCGGTGTCGGCGGCGCGGATGGCCGATCCGGCGTCGAGTTGCGAAGCCTCGGTCTGCTTCGCCTGCGGTGCGACGCCCCCGGTACTGGCGCAGCCTGCGATTATCAACGAGAGCGTAAGAACCGTGAGCGCGGCGAGTCCTTTCGGTACCGGAGACTGCACGATTTACTCCTTTTATTGGCTATAGATCAGTGTGTGTCATTATATTTTTCGATCTATTCCCGAATAACCGGTAAAGGTGCAAGGCATTTTTACGAGATTTGAGATAATCCGTCTTACGAAATATGTAACAATGCCTCCGTCATAGAGAGGATGGCTATGGATACGCTCCAAAACATGCGGGTATTTGTGCGGGTGGTCGAGGCAGGCAGCTTCACGGGCGCCGCGCAGCACCTGAATACGACGACGGCTTACGCCTCGCGCGCCGTCTCGGATCTGGAGGCGCATCTGCGCACGCGCCTCCTGAACCGCACGACACGCCGCATCGCGCTGACCGAGGCCGGCGAGCGTTACCTGCAGCGCTGCGAGCAGATCCTCGCGTATGTGGACCAGGCGGAAGCGGAGGCCGGCGACGCGCACGCGCGGCCCTCGGGCAAGCTGAAGATCTACTCGATGACGAGCTTCGGCCAGCACTATGTCGTGCCGGCCGTGGGGCAGTACCAGCAGCTCTATCCCGACGTGAGCGTCGAACTGACGCTGGCCGCGCAGCGCATGCCGGACCTGCTCGACGAAGGCTACGACGTGGCGCTCATGCTCGCGACCGATCTGCCCGATTCGGGCTTCGTCTCGCAGCGCATTGCGAGCACGTTCAGCATTGCCTGCGCCTCGCCCGCCTACCTGGAGCGCCACGGCGTGCCGCAAACGCCCGCCGATCTCGCCCAGCACGCATGCCTGCAGATGGTGACGCCGATCTTTCCCGCGTCGCAGTGGCACTTCACCGGCCCGGAAGGCGACCAGGTCACCGACCTCGGCCCCTCGACGTTCCAGGTGAACGTGGCCGAGGCCCTGGCGGTGGCACTGCGCGAGGGGATGGGGGTGGGCGTCCTGCCGATGTACTCGGCCATCAGCGGGCTGCGCAGCGGCGAACTCGTGTGGATCCTGCCCGAATACAAGTCGCAGGAAATGAACATCTATGCGATGTATCCGTCGCGCCAGTATCTCGACGCGAAGATCCGCACGTGGATCGAACTGCTGCGCGAGACCTTGCCGTCTACGCTGGCGACCGACGAGGCTGAACTGCGCCAGTTCGCGCGCACCTAGCCGGTCGCACCTGAGCGGCGGCACGTGATCGGCCCCGCGTTGTGACAGGCTGTTACACCTGCGGCCGATCGCAACACTTCCTTACGCCCGGCTGCGCGGCGGTTTGCTAACGTAGCGGAACGCTTTTTCGCCAACGTTCAATTCGCCAGCACCCGAGGACTTCCATGGATACGCATCTGATGATCGGCATCGCCGTGATGATGGGCCTGATCGGCATCGCGGCTTCGCGCGATCTGCTGCGCATGCGCCGCGCACAGCTTCAACCGGTGTCGCTGCGCGCGCAGCGCATCGACGGCGCCGTTCGGGACACGCGCGGCGACCTGCGCTAAACGCGCCAGCCGCATTCTGCGTTGCCGCCGGCCCAACGGGCCGTATCAATCCCCCAGCTCCACCACCTTGTCCCATGCGAACGCCGGGTTTTCCGGCGCGCCGCTGCGGCGATCGCGGTAGCCGCGCGGATTGCAGACAACTTGCGTGCCATTGACCGTGTAGTCGAAGCACGTATGCGTGTGCCCATGCACCCATAGCGCCACGGGCGGGCGCACGAGCGCGTCGAGATCGTTCACGAAGCCCGCGGACACCGGATCGGTCGCGTAGCGCGCCGCAAGGCTCAGCCGGTGCGGCGCGTGGTGCGTGACGACGATCGTCTTGCCCGCGAACGGCTTCGCCAGCTCGCCCTCGAGCCACGCGAGCGCGTGGGCATGCAGTGCGAGCGAATCCGCGGGCGTGAAGTCCCGCGCCAGCGCGGCGGGGCTGCCGGGCCACGACACCTGGATCAGGCCGCGAAAGTCGAGCATCACGCGTTCGGCGGCGGCGATCGCATGGTCGCGTGCCGCGTCGTCGGCGCCGAACAGCGCGAAGTCGGCCCACAGCGTCGTGCCGAGCACGCGCCAGCGCCCCGCGGGATCGACGAGGGTCGCATTGTTCAGGAAGTGCACGTGATCGAGCGCCGAGGCCGCGTCGTGCATCGCGGTTTCGAGGGCGCCGAATTCGCCGTCGTAATACTCGTGATTGCCAGGCACGTAGACCACGGGCACCTGCGGATCGAAGGTTTCCGCCGCCCATCGCAGGCCGAGCGCGTGATTGTGAATGTCGCCCGCGAGGATGACGAGATCGGCTTCGGCGTGCGGGATCGTGTCCGGCTCGTCGTACTCCAGATGCAGGTCGGACAGCACGCGAATCTTCACGCCGAGGCCTCCCCCGTACTGCGCGGCGTGCGCAGCACCTTGCCCGGATTCATCAGGTTCAGCGGATCGAGCGCCGCCTTGATCGCCTGCATCAGCCTCAATTCCACCGCGCTCTTGTAGTGCGCCGCTTCATCCACCTTCAGTTGCCCGAGGCCGTGTTCCGCGCTGATCGTGCCGCGATGGCGATGTACGCTGTCATACACGATGCGGTTCAGCGTTTTCTCGTTTTCGGCGAGGAAGGACTTCGGATCGACACCTTCTGGCGCCTGCACGTTGTAGTGCAGGTTGCCGTCGCCGAGATGGCCGAACGTCACCATGCGCGCGCCCGGCACCGTGCGGGCGATTTCGGCGTCGGTTTCCTCGATGAAATGGCCGATGCGCGAGATCGGCACGCCGATGTCGTGCTTCACGTTCAGCCCCTCCTGCGCCTGCGCGAGCGGAATGTGCTCGCGAATATTCCAGAACGCCTGCGATTGCGCGAGGCTTTCGGCCACCACGGCGTCTTCCACGAGGCCTTGTTCCAGAGCCGCTTCCATGAGGCGCTCGAACAGGGCGCGGGCGTGTTCTTCGCTCTCGTTGTCCGAAAGTTCGAGCAGCACGACCTGCGCGTGGTGCGTCTGGAACGGATAGCGCAGCTGCGGGAAATGGCGCCCCACGAGCCGCATGCAGAAGTCCGACATCAGCTCGAAGCCGGTGAGGAGGGGGCCCGCATAACGCTGCGCCAGCGCGAGAAAGTCGAGGGCGGCATGCGCGGAGCCGAGTGCCGCGAGTGCCGTGACGCGCGCGGCCGGCTGCGGATGCAGCTTCATGACCGCAGCCGTGATGATGCCGAGCGTGCCTTCCGCGCCGATGAAGAGGTCGCGCAGATCGTAGCCCGTGTTGTCCTTGCGCAGGCCGCGCAGACCGTCCCAGATCTCGCCTTCGGGCGTGACGACTTCGAGGCCGAGGCACAGCTCGCGCGTGTTGCCGTAGCGCAGGACGCCGGTGCCGCCCGCGTTCGTCGAGAGATTGCCGCCGATCGTGCAACTGCCCTCGGCCGCGAGCGAGAGCGGGAACAGGCGCCCGGCTTCCGCGGCGCGCGCCTGGACCTCGGCGAGGATCACGCCCGCTTCCACGGTGATCGTATTGTTGTGCGGATCGATCTCGCGCACGCGGTTCAGGCGGCGCAGGCTCAGCACGGCTTCGCCGCCGGCCGCGTCGGGCGTGGCGCCGCCCGCGAGTCCCGTGTTGCCGCCCTGCGGCACGAGCGCGATGCGGTGGGCGTGCGCGAGCTTCACGACGGCGGCCACTTCGCGCGTGTCGGCGGGGCAGAGCACCGCGCGCGCGGCGCCCTGATAGCGCTTGCGCCAGTCCGTGACGAAGGGGGCGGTGTCGTGCGCGTCGGTGAGGACGTGCTGGGCGCCGAGCGCCGCGATGCAGGCGTCGAGGAAGGCGGTGGAGGTATCGGGGTGAGCCTGACTCATGATCGTTTGGGAGCGGTCCGCGGGTGCGCGCTGCTGTCGCGGACCCGGCGTTTGTCGGTGGGCTGGAAGGGTTCAGTGTGACACGGTGCGCGCGCCAGCGGTGCGTGGACGGGCAACCGGCAGGTCATGCGGGCGTCATGCGGGCGTCATGCGGCTTCGCGCTTCGCCCGCCGCGCCGCGCGCTTGAACGGCGCGACATAGGCGAGCGCGCAGACGAAGAAGGCCAGCGCGAGCGCGACCTCGATCCAGCCCAGGCGGTTTTCCGGCGCCGGGTCGCTCATGCCGCGCACGATGCCCTCGGCGAAATAGAGCAGCACCAGCATCGACGCCCACTGCAGCGTGTAGAGGCGGCGGCGCAGCACGCCGGGCAGCGCGATCAGAAGCGGCAGCGCCTTGAGCACGAGCGCACTGCCGCCGGGCCGCAGCGGCGCGAGCCGCCATTCCCAGGCGACGCAAAAGAGCGCGAGCGCGGCGAGCGTGACGAAGGCGCCGAGCGCGGCGGCGCGGCTGGCCGTGGCGGGCTGCGGCGTTGGCCTGTTCACGGCCGCTCGCCGTGCGCGAGCGCGAGCGCCGCGCGCGCGAGCCGCGCGCCAAGCGCGACCGCGAGCGCCTTCTCTTCGGCGGTGAGCCCGTGGCTGCGGCCGTCTGCGCGCGCGTGGTGCGACGCGCCGTAGGGCGTGCCGCCGCCGTCCGTGGTCGTGAGCGCGGTCTCGGTGTAGGGGATGCCCACGAGCAGCATGCCGTGATGCAGCAGCGGCAGCATCATCGAGAGCAGCGTGCTTTCCTGGCCGCCGTGCAGGCTGCCCGTCGACGTGAACACGCAGGCGGGCTTGCCCGCGAGCGCGCCCGAAAGCCACTGCGGCGTGGTGCCGTCGAGGAAGTACTTGAGCGGGGCGGCCATGTTGCCGAAGCGCGTGGGCGAGCCGAGCGCGAGGCCCGCGCATTGCTCCAGGTCGCGCAGTTCGACGTAGGGCGGGCCGTCGTCGGGGATGTCGGGCTGGGTGGCTTCGCAGACCGTCGAGACGGCCGGCACGGTGCGCACGCGCGCCTCGGCGCCGGGGACGCTGTCGATGCCCTGGGCGATGGCGCGCGCGAGTGCGAGCGTCGCGCCGTGCCGGCTGTAATAGAGCACAAGGATGGGTTTCATCGGGCCTCGTCGGTTGACGGGATATTATAGGGGTTGGGTTTGCCGCTCCCATTCCTGCCCGGGCGGCGCTTTGTTCGACGTTTTGCTTTCAGGTGCGCAGGCCGATGGACGTGTTGTCGAAAATCCGTTTCGATCTGGATGTGGTGAAGCGCCTTGCGCGCTTTGCCGCGCGGCGCAGCCGTGAGGACCGCATTCCGCAGGTCGCGGGCAGTCTCACGTTCACGACGCTGCTTTCGCTCGTGCCGCTCGCGACGGTGGCGTTCGCGCTTTTCACGGCTTTCCCGATCTTCGCGTCGTTCCAGAATTCGCTGCAGGCATTTCTTGCCGATCACCTGATGCCGGCGCAGATCAACAGCCAGATCTTCATGTATCTCAACCAGTTCGCGTCGAAGGCCAAGGGTCTCACGACGATGGGCATGATCGTGCTGTTCGTCACCTCCGTGATGACGATGATGACGGTCGAGTCCGCGTTCAACGTGATCTGGCGCGTGCGCAAGCCGCGGCCCTTCGCGCAGCGCGTGCTCGTGTACTGGGCGATCCTCACGCTCGGGCCGATCCTGATCGGCGTGAGCCTGTCGATTTCGTCGTATCTGTTCACGCATTCGTTTGCCGTCGCCACGGAGCAGCACGTCTCGATGATGTTCGCCTGGGCGCTCATGGGCGCGGCGCTGCCGCTCACCGCGCTCGCGTTCACGATGCTCTACGTCTATCTGCCGAACTGCCGCGTGGAGTGGCGCGACGCCGTGGTGGGCGGCCTTGCCGCGGCGATCGCCTTCGAGCTGGCCAAGCGCGGCTTCGGCTACTACGTGCGGCGCATTCCTACCTATACGGCCGTGTACGGCGCGTTCGCGGCCGCGCCGATGTTCCTGCTCTGGATGTATCTGAGCTGGTTCATCACGCTCGTGGGCGCGATGATCGTGTCGGCCTTGCCGGAGATCCGCAGCGGGCGCTTCGACCGGCCGCGCTTTCCGGGCAGCGATCTGCTCGACGCGCTGGAGCTGCTTGCGCGGCTCGACGAGGCGCGCGACGCGGGCCAGCCCGGCCGCACGGCGGACCAGCTCGCGCAGGTCTTGCGGCGCGACCTTTCGACCGTGACGCGGCTCCTCGGCGGCATGGAAGAGGACGAACTCGTGGCGCGCCTCGAAAGCGACGGCGCCAAGCCGCATTTCCTGCTGCTCGCGAACCCGGCGCGGATCAGCGTGGCGAGCCTGTTCGGGCGCTTCGTGATCGACCGCAAGGAGCTGGCCTATCAGCTCAATCTGAGGACGAGCGCCATCGACGCGGCGATGCTGCTGGGCGCGCTCGACAACGACAAGCTCGCGGTCTCGTTAGCCACGTTGCTGGCGGCGCGGCGTGCCCATGCGGACGCCGCCGGGGAAGCCGGGCAAGCGCACGCGCCGATGCCGCATCAGCCGGCGTAACAACAACGCCGGCAGGCGCCAGCAGGGCCGCTAAGGCGGCGGGCGGCTACAGCGAGATTCTTCCGCGGCAGATATCCGAGAACATGACCCAATCGCCCATCAGACTGTAGACGGGATGGCGGAAGGTGGCGGGCCGGTTCTTCTCGAACGCGAAGTGGCCGACCCAGGCAAAGCCGTAGCCGCAGACCACAGCCAAGGGCAGCCAGAACCAGCTGCCGGTGGCGATGGCCATGGCGACGCAGCCGATCACGCCGAGCGATCCGATGAAATGCAGCCGCCGCGACATGAGGTTCTGGTGCTCGCTCAGATAGAACGGATAGAACTCCGCGAAATTCGCGAAGTGTTCGGTGTGGGCGGTATGGCTCATGGTCTCCCCCTTTGCGCGATGGCCTCGATGGCCCGCTTCGCGCACCGTCCGGACGCCGCGCCTCGGGTCCGTGGACGCTTCCATTTTCCGGCGATCCGCGAGGCGCTGCAACCCGGCGGCGCGAGGTCTCGCGGAGCCCCCCGCCGCAAAGCAGAGCAAGCTGCCCTAGCGCCCTGATGCGAACGCGTACAGCGCGTCGAGCGTGGCGTCGGGCTGCTCGGTCATCAGGGCGTGGCCCGCGTCGAGCGTCACCGTATCGACCGGCACGCCAGCCTGTCCCAGCGCGTCGGCAATCGCGCGCGCCGCGCGCGGCGGCGTCATCGCATCGCGCCGGCCCACCACGAGCCGCACCGGGCAGCGCACCTTCGCCGCGCTCGCGAGACCGTCGGCGTAGGCGTTGCAGGCCGCGAAATCGGCATGGAAAAGCTGCGGCTCGCCGCGCGCCGAGACGCGCTCCATCAGCCGCCGGTTCATGCCGCGCAGCCAGAAGCCGGGGCCCGGGCTCGAGGGCTTCGGCGCAAGCGTGGAATGCGACCACTGGTTCACGAGCGCGATCGCCTCGGCTTCGCGCTCGCGCGCGGCGTCGAGCAGCGCGGGCGAGACCGTCATTGGGAAGGCCGTGGCCAGCAGCGCGACGCGTCGCGCGCGCTCGGGATGGCGCGCCGCGAATTCGAGCGCGACGAGCGAGCCCATGCTGTGCCCGGCCACGAACGCCTGCTGCACGCCGAGCGCGTCGAGCAGCGCGGCCAGCCAGTCCGCGAGCGCGCCGATGCTCGTGAGGGCCGGGCCCGCGCTGCGCAGGTGGCCGGGCAGGTCGACCGCGAGCACGCTGAAGCTGTGATGCGCGAAGTAGCGCGACTGCAGGCCCCAGACGCTGTGATCGTGCTGGGCGCCGTGCACGAACACGGCCACCGGCCGCGCCGGGTCGAACGGGCGACCGCCCGTGTAGGCATAGGCCGGCTTGCCCTGAACGTCGACGATCATGAGGCCTCCTTGCCGGCGGCCTGCTTCGGTATCTGCTGCGACGCTTTCAAAGCGCGCTTGAGATCGTCGATCAGATCGTCGGGGTCTTCGAGTCCGATCGAGAGCCGGATTGTCCCTTCCGCGATGCCGGCGGCGGCGAGGGCGGCGGCGTCCATGCGGAAGTGCGTCGTGGAGGCGGGGTGGATCACGAGCGAGCGCGCGTCGCCCACGTTCGCGAGATGCGAAAAGAGCGCGAGCGACTCGATGAAGCGCTTGCCGGCTTCGCGGCCGCCTTTCAGGTTGAAGCTGAACACGGCGCCCGCGCCGCGTGGCAACAGGCGCTTCGCCAGCACGTGATCGGGATGGCCCGGCAGCTCGGGATACGCTACCGACTCGACTGCTTCGTGCGCCACGAGAAATTCGACGATGCGCCGCGTATTGGCGACATGCCGCTCCATGCGCAGCGGCAGCGTCTCGATGCCCTGCAGCAGTTGCCACGCGGCCTGCGGATGCAGGCATGCGCCGAAGTCGCGCAGGCCCTCGCGGCGCGCGCGCAGCAGGAATGGCGCGACCGTGCTCTCCTCGGTGAAGACCATGCCGTGAAAGCCCGCGTAGGGTTCTGTGAACTCGGGAAAGCGCCCCGACGCCTCGAAGTCGAACGCGCCGCCGTCCACCAGCACGCCGCCGATGGTCGTGCCGTGGCCACCGAGGAATTTCGTCGCCGAGTGATAGACGAAGTCCGCGCCGTGCTCGAACGGGCGCAGCAGGTAAGGCGTGGTGAAGGTCGAATCGACGAGGAGCGGCACCCGGTGATCGTGCGCGATCTGCGCAACGGCGGCGAGGTCGAGCACGTCGAGGCCCGGATTGCCGAGTGTTTCGCCGAACAGAAGGCGCGTGTTCGGCCGCACGGCGGCGCGCCAGGCGTCGAGATCGCCGGGTTTGACGAAGGTGGTCTCGATGCCGAAGCGCCGCAGCGTGTAGTCGAGCAGGTTGTGCGAACCGCCGTAGAGCGCCGCCGAAGCGACGATGTGCGCGCCCGCGCCCATCAGCGTCGCGATGGCCAGATGCAGCGCCGCCTGGCCGCTCGCGGTGCCGATCGCGCCCGCGCCGCCCTCGAGCGCGGCGACGCGTTCCTCGAACACGGCGACGGTCGGGTTCGAGATGCGCGAATAGACATGCCCCGCGCGCTCCATGTTGAAGAGCGCGGCGGCGTGGTCGGTGTCGCGGAAGCTGAACGACGTGGTCTGATAAATCGGCGTCGCGCGGGCGCCGGTGGCGGGGTCGGGCGCCGCGCCGGCGTGCAGCGCGAGCGTGTCGAAACGGGTGTCGGGCATCGTGGCGGCGCGGCCGGCGTCGAACCGGCGCTGGATCAAGGGTCCGGCCATCGTATAACACCGTCCGCTGTCCGTGAAAGCGCCGCAGCGGCCGGGCGACCCGCGTGCGCCGTCCGTCCGGTCGGCCCTGCTCGCGCTTTTTCGTGCCGGATGGCTGCGCCGCGCGGCTTTTCCGCTCGCGCCGTTGCTTGATCCCTGCTTTCCCTGGTTGCTTTCCCGGGGTTGCTTTCTTTTTGGCGGTCTTTCCGCTAGGATCGAAAACAGGTAGGCATCTTTCCAGCATCTCCCCCCATCTACAAAGCATTTCAGGAGACACATCATGCGCGTGAGCGACATTCTCAAGGTCAAGGGCAGCACGCTCTTCACCGTCACGCCCGACACTTCGCTGCACGAAGCCGTCAACAGCATGGCCGAGCACGACATTGGCTCGCTCGTCGTGATGGAGTACGGCGACCTCGTCGGCATGCTGACGTTCCGCGAAGTCATCCTGACGCTGCACAAGAACGGCGGCAGCGTCGGCACTTCTACGATCCGCAAGGTCATGGACGACCATCCCATCACCTGCACGCCCGAAACCGACGTGAACGAAGTGCGCCGCATGATGCTCGAGCATCACGTGCGCTATCTGCCCGTGATGGAGAGCCGCGCGCTGATGGGCGTGATCTCGTTCTACGACGTCGCGAAGGCGGTCGTGGAAGAGCAGGGCTTCGAGAACCGCCTGCTGAAAGCGTATATCCGCGACTGGCCCGACGAGGAGCGCCAGCCGGCGCGCTGAATGAAGCGCGGCTCATGCCCGCTAACGTCACGTTTCGTCCATAGTATGAAAAAGCGCGCGTCAGGCGCGCTTTTTCGCGTCTGGTCTCCACGCCTTCCCTCCCATCCCGTTCCACTCGATGAGCGACCGTCCGATGTCCGCTGTCCGAAGTTCCCCGCGCGAGCGTGAGGGCCACACCTCGCACTCGCAGTTCGCCCTGCTGCGCGAGCGCCGTTTCGCGCCGTTCTTCTGGACGCAGTTTCTGGGCGCGATGAACGACAACGT
Source organism: Paraburkholderia acidipaludis NBRC 101816 (assembly GCF_000684975.1). Lineage (GTDB taxonomy): Bacteria > Pseudomonadota > Gammaproteobacteria > Burkholderiales > Burkholderiaceae > Paraburkholderia > Paraburkholderia acidipaludis. The sequence continues at coordinate 71,332 of NZ_BAXZ01000003.1, forward strand.
CTTCAAGATCGGGTTCACGTCGCTCGTCACGTATCAGGCCGCGCGTTTTTCCGGCGTCGATCCGAAGACCGTGGCGTTCCTGATCTCCGCGATCTTCATCGTACCGTTCGTGCTGTTTTCGGCCACCTCGGGCCAGGTCGCCGACAAGTTCGACAAGGCGGTGCTCACGCGCTGGGTCAAGACCTTCGAGATCGCCGTGATGCTGCTGGGCGCGACGGGCTTCTGGCTGCACAACGTGCTGCTGCTGTACACCTGCACGTTTCTGATGGGCGTCCATTCGACCGTGTTCGGTCCGGTGAAGTATGCGTACCTGCCGCAGAAGCTCGGCACGGACGAGCTGGTGGGCGGCAACGGGCTCGTCGAGATGGGGACTTTCGTTGCGATTCTGCTCGGGACGATCGTGGGCGGCGTGGCGGCGGCCTCGGGCGCGGGGGAGGGCGTGAACGGTGGCGCAGGCAGCGGCGCGGCCCCGGCGGGCGTCGTGTGGCTCGGCGGCATCTGCATTGCGGTGGCGCTCGCCGGGCGGTTCGCGTCGGCGTTCGTGCCGACCTGCCCGTCGTCGCAGCCCGATCTGCGCATCAACTGGAATCCGTTCTCCGAGACCTGGCGCAATCTGCGCCTTGCGCGCGGCGACCGCACCGTGTTCCTGAGCCTGCTCGGCATCTCGTGGCTCTGGTTCGTCGGCGCGACCTTCCTCGCTTCGTTTTTCAACTTCGCGAAAGACGTGCTCTCCGCCGATCCCGACGTCGTCACCGTGCTGCTCGCCATGTTCTCGCTCGGCATCGGCATCGGCTCGCTGCTTTGCGAGCGGCTCGGGCGGCGGCGTATCGAGATCGGGCTCGTGCCGCTCGGCTCCATCGGCATGAGCGTGTTCGGCATCGATCTGTTCTTCGCGAGCCATGCCTTGCCGGCCGCTTCGCATCTGCTCACCGTGGGCGAATTCCTGCGCGTGGGCGCGCACTGGCGCGTGCTCGCCGACCTGTTCCTGCTCGCGATGTTCGGCGGCTTCTACAGCGTGCCGCTCTATGCGCTGATCCAGAGCCGCAGCGCGCCGAGCCACCGCGCGCGCATCATCGCCGCCAACAACATCCTCAACTCGCTGTTCATGATCGTCTCGGCGCTGATGGCCATCGCCCTCAGCAAGGCGGGCGTGGGCATTCCGGGCATTTTCCTCACGACCGCGCTGCTCAATATCGTGGTCGCGGCCTACATCTATGCGCTCGTGCCGGAGTTCCTGCTGCGCTTCGTCGCATGGGTGCTCGTGCACACCGTCTATCGCGTGCGGCTCGTGAACGTCGAGCGCATTCCGGCCGAGGGGCCGGCCGTGCTGGTCTGCAATCACGTCAGCTACGTCGACGCGATCGTGATCATGGCCGAAAGCCCGCGGCCGATCCGCTTCGTGATGGATCACCGCATCTTCCGGCATCCCGTTTTCGGCTGGGTGTTCCGCCACGCGAAGGCGATTCCGATCGCCCCCGCGCACGAAGACGCCGGGCGTCTTGCCGCCGCCTACGACGCCTGTGCGAAGGCGCTGGCCGAGGGCGATCTCGTCTGCATCTTTCCGGAGGGCAAGCTCACGCGTACCGGCGAGATCAATCCGTTCCGCCACGGCGTGACCGAGATCCTGCGCCGCTCGGCCGTGCCCGTCGTGCCGATGGCGCTGCGCGGGCTGTGGGGCAGCGCGTTTTCGCGTCACGCCGATTCGGGCCAGGAGCGTCCCGTGCGCCGAGGATTCACGAGCCGGCTCACGCTCGCGGTGGGCGAGCCGTTCGCGCCCGGTGAGGCGACGCTGGAACGGTTGCAGGACGCGGTAGCCGGGCTGCGGGGGGCGCGGCGCTGAACTTTGTAACGGAGCCGCAACCGTGGCAGGCGCTCGGAACCGGCCGCCCGGGCGTGGCGTACCGCAGGCTGGCATAATGCTGGATTCCCCGATTCACTTTGGACGACCGCCATGTCCGGCAACACGCTCGGTACGCTTTTCACCGTCACTACCTTCGGCGAATCCCACGGTCCCGCCATCGGCTGCGTCATCGACGGCTGCCCGCCCGGCATGGCGCTCACGGAAGCCGACATCCAGCGCGACCTGGACCGCCGCCGTCCCGGCACGTCGCGTCACGTCACGCAGCGCCAGGAAGAAGACAAGGTCGAGATCCTTTCGGGCGTGTTCGAAGGCACGACCACGGGCACGCCCATCGCGCTCCTGATCCGCAACACCGACCAGCGCAGCAAGGATTACGGCAACATCGCCGAGACCTTCCGTCCGGGCCACGCGGACTACACCTACTGGCAGAAGTACGGCATCCGCGATTATCGCGGCGGCGGCCGCTCGTCGGCGCGTCTGACCGCGCCGACCGTCGCGGCGGGCGCGGTGGCGAAGAAGTGGCTGCGCGAGCGCTTCGGCGTGGAGGTGCGCGGCTATATGGCGGCGCTGGGCGAAATCGACGTGCCCTTCGTGGACTGGCAGCATGTGCCGGAAAACCCGTTCTTCGCGCCGAACGCCGATATCGTTCCGCAGCTCGAGGCCTACATGGACGCGCTGCGCAAGGACGGCGACTCGATCGGCGCACGTATCAACGTGGTGGCGTCGGGCGTGCCGGTGGGCTGGGGCGAGCCGCTCTTCGACCGGCTCGACGCCGACATCGCGCACGCGATGATGGGCATCAACGCGGTGAAGGGCGTCGAGATCGGCGCGGGCTTCGCCAGCATCGCGCAGCGCGGCTCCGTGCATGGCGACGAGCTGACGCCGAATGGTTTCCACGGCAACCATGCGGGCGGCGTGCTCGGCGGTATTTCGACGGGGCAGGACGTGACGGTATCGATCGCCATCAAGCCCACTTCGAGCATTCGCACGCCGCGCCGCTCGATCGACAAGGGCGGCGAGGCGGCCACGGTCGAGACCTTCGGCCGCCACGATCCGTGCGTGGGGATCCGCGCGACGCCGATCGCCGAGGCGATGCTCGCGCTCGTGCTGATCGACCATGCGTTGCGTCATCGCGCACAGTGCGGCGACGTGACAGTGACGACACCGAAGATTGCGGCCAGCGACGTCTGAGACGGGTAGAAAGGCAAAGAAAAACGCCGCTTCGTTGTGAAGCGGCGTTTTTTTGTTGATTCTCTGCTTTACATGTTCGGATAGTTCGGTCCGCCGCCGCCTTCGGGCGTGACCCACACGATGTTCTGCGTCGGGTCCTTGATGTCGCAGGTCTTGCAGTGCACGCAGTTCTGCGCGTTGATCTGCAGACGGTCTTCGTTTGAATCGTCCTTCACGAACTCGTACACCGCGGCCGGGCAGAAGCGACCCTCCGGACCCGCATAGGTACGCAAATTCACGTTCACCGGCACCGATGCGTCTTTCAGCGTCAGGTGCGCCGGCTGGTTCTCCTCGTGGTTCGTATTGGAAATGAACACCGACGAGAGCCGGTCGAACGTCAGCTTGCCATCGGGCTTCGGATACTCGATCGGCCGGCACTGCGACGCGGGCTTGAGCATCTCGTTGTCGCGATGCTGGTGATGCAGCGTCCACGGCACCTTGCCGCCAAGGAGCTTCTGCTCGATGCCCACCATCAGCGTGCCCAGATACAGGCCCTTGCTCATCCACTGCTTGAAGTTGCGCGCCTTGTACAGTTCCTCGTACAGCCACGACTTCTGGAACGCTTCGGGGTAAGCCGTCAGCTCGTCGCCCTGGCGGCCCGCCTGCACGGCTTCGAACGCCGCTTCCGCTGCCAGCATCCCGGTCTTGATCGCCGCATGGCTGCCCTTGATGCGTGCCGCGTTCAGGAAACCCGCATCGTCGCCCACCAGCGCGCCGCCCGGGAACACGAGCTTCGGCAGCGACATCAGCCCGCCCGCCGTCATCGCCCGCGCGCCATACGACACGCGCTTGCCGCCTTCGAGGTACTGGCGGATGGCCGGGTGCGTCTTGTAGCGCTGGAATTCCTCGAACGGCGAAAGATACGGGTTCGTGTAGGCGAGACCCACGACGAAGCCCACCATCACCTGGTTGTTGTCGATGTGATAGAGGAATGAGCCGCCGTAGGTGTCGTTTTCCAGCGGCCAGCCCGCCGTATGGATCACGAGGCCCGGCTGGTGCTTCGCGGGATCGATCTCCCACAGCTCCTTGATGCCGATGCCGTAGACCTGCGGATCGGCGTCGCGGTCGAGCTTGAGCTTCTCGTTCAGTTGCCGGCCCAGGTGCCCGCGGCAGCCTTCGGCGAACAGCGTGTACTTCGCGTGCAGTTCCATGCCGAGCTGGAAGTTCTCGGTGGGCTCGCCGTCCTTGCCGATGCCCATGTTGCCGGTGGCGACACCCTTTACCGATCCGTCGTCGTGAAAGAGCACTTCGGCCGCCGGAAAGCCCGGGAAGATCTCCACGCCCAGCGCCTCGGCCTGCTGGCCCAGCCAGCGCGTGACGTTCGCGAGGCTGATGACGTAGTTGCCGTGGTTTTTGAAGTTGTCGGGCAGCGCCCAGTTCGGCACGGCCTTCGCGCCGGTTTCCGAAAGGAAAAGGAATTTATCCTCGGTCACGGGCACGTCCAGCGGCGCGCCCTGTTCCTTCCAGTCGGGCATCAGTTCGTTGAGGGCGCGCGGGTCCATGACCGCGCCCGAGAGGATATGCGCCCCGATCTCCGAGCCCTTTTCCAGTACGCACACGCCCATCTCGACGCCTTTCTCTGCCGCGAGCTGCTTCAGGCGGATCGCCGCCGACAGCCCCGCCGGGCCGCCGCCTACGATCACCACGTCGTATTCCATCGACTCGCGTGGGCCGTATTGCTCCAAAAGACTTGCGGGGGTCATCAAAGCTCCTCTTGCCATTAGAATGCTTTTTTCGGGTTCGTATTGTCGGGTAACGCTCCCTGGCCCGCAACCCAATGAGTTAAATTTAGCACGATCGTTCTATTTTATGCCAGGATGCCGGGCTGACCGGCGAAAATACGTTCTGGTGTTTCCTCATACTTGAACAGGAACCGCAAATGGGCCGTTCGATCAATCTGGAAGGCAAGGTGGCGATGATCACTGGCGCGTCGAGCGGGCTCGGCAAGCGCTTTGCCCAGGTGCTCTCGCAGGCCGGCGCAAAGGTCGTGCTGGCGAGCCGGCGCGTGGAGCGGCTCAAGGAGCTGCGCGCCGAGATCGAAGCCGAAGGCGGCGCGGCGCATGTCGTCTCGCTCGACGTGACGGACTATCAGAGCATCCGCTCGGCCGTGGCCCACGCCGAAACCGAGGCGGGGACCATCGACATCCTCGTCAACAATTCCGGCGTCTCCACGACACAGAAGCTCGCGGACGTCACGCCGGCCGACTTCGAGTACGTGTTCGACACCAATGCCCGCGGCGCCTTTTTCGTGGCCCAGGAGGTCGCGAAGCGCATGATCATGCGCGGCAACGGCGGCGGTCCGAAGCCGGCGTACCGGATCATCAATATCGCATCGGTGGCCGGGCTGCGCGTGCTGCCGCAGATCGGTCTCTACGCGATCAGCAAGGCGGCGGTCGTGCACATGACGAAGGCGATGGCGCTCGAATGGGGCCGCTACGGCATCAATGTGAATGCCATCTGCCCCGGCTACATCGACACCGAGATCAACCATCACCACTGGGCGACCGAGCAGGGCCAGAAGCTCGTTTCGATGCTGCCGCGCCATCGCGTCGGCACGCCCGAAGATCTGGACGGCCTGCTGCTGTTGCTGGCCGCCGACGAGTCGGCTTTCCTGAACGGCTCGATCATCACCGCCGACGACGGTTTCGGGCTTGCCTGAAGCAAGAAAAAGTGCAATGAGCGACTACCACCCCGTCTTCGAGATGACCATGCCGATTCGCTGGGGCGACATGGACGCTTTTGGCCACGTGAACAACACGGTCTATTTCCGCTACATGGAGCAGGCGCGGATCTCCTGGTTCGAGCAGCTGGGCGTGGCCGGCCGCAACGCCGAGGGGCAGGGGCCCGTGATCGTCAATGCGTCGATGGAGTTTCTCAGGCAGTTGCACTATCCGGGCGACGTGATCTGCACGTTGACGGTCGGCCAGCCGGGCCGCAGCAGCTTCGATACCGGTTTCGAGCTGCGCCGCACCGACGAGCCGGACACGCTCTATGCGCGCGGCAGCGCCCGCTGTGTCTGGATCGACTACGACGCGGGCAAGTCCGTGCCGATTCCCGATGCGTTGCGCGACACGCTTGAGCACGCTCCGTTCGTGAGAGCCGGCCGAACGGGCTGAACCGCCGCGTTTATCCCGCGCTCAGGCGGGGCGCTGTGGTCGCGGCCGTCCTCCGGCGCGAACGCGCCCGAGCTTCTTATTGTCCCAGCAGCCGCTGCAGCAGTTCCGTCGCGTTGCCCGTGTCGTACTTGCGCATGAGCCGGGCGCGGTAGACGTCCACCGTGCGCGAGCTGATATCCAGAATCCGCCCGATCTGCTTGCTCGTCTTGCCCGTTACCAGTTGCGCGGCGATTTCGCGCTCGCGCGGCGTGAGCTCCACCGCGACGCGACGTGTCGCGCTCAGATCCTCGAAAGTCCAGACGCCGGCGCCGTGGGGCGCCGCGCGGTCGAGCGAGCGGCCCGTCACGTGACACCAGAACAGCTCGCCGTCGGCGCGCTTCATGATGCGGTCGTCCGCGTAGCTGCCCTGCGCCGTCATGATGGGCGGGATGCGCGCGCCGATGCGCTCGAACTCGTCCGCCGACGGATACAGCACCTGGAACGACTGGCCGATCAGCGCCTCGCGCGCGCAGCGAAAGATGGCCGCCACCTCGTCGTTGCAGTCCTCGATGATGCGCTCGCGCGCGAGCACGAGACCGATGGGCGCGAGATGGAACGCGGTCTGGTAGTCGAGCGCGGCGGGCGCGAGCGGGGCGGACGTGGCGGATGGGGGTGGCATGGCGGCGGTGCGGGTATTGCTTTATGTAGTTTTGCGTATTGTGCCGTATCGGGCCGCGAGCGTACGCTTTGCACCCATCGGAGGGACGCTTGCAGGGGCAATCCGGCGCGTGTCAGGTTCACGGCAACGCCACCTCTGCGTGGATAGAATGAGGGTTTGCCGGGACGTGCCCGACGCCCGGTGCGCCAGGGCCGGAATAGCCGGGATAGCCAGGACAAAGCGGATCGACGGATTTCCATTCGAGGAAGGGACACACTGATGAACAAAGTCTATGCAAGCGCGGCCGCCGCGCTCGAAGGCATCGTCGAAGACGGCCAGACCTTCGCGGTCGGCGGCTTCGGGCTGTGCGGCATTCCCGAGGCGCTGATCGGCGCGCTGCGCGATTCGGGCGTGAAGGGGATTACCTGCATCAGCAACAATGCGGGCGTGGATGGCTTCGGCCTCGGCCTGCTGCTGGAAACGCGCCAGATCAAGAAGATGATCTCGTCGTACGTGGGCGAGAACAAGGAATTCGAGCGCCAGTATCTCTCCGGTGAACTCGAACTCGAATTCACGCCGCAGGGCACGCTGGCCGAGAAGCTGCGCGCGGGCGGCGCCGGCATTCCGGCGTTTTTCACGAACACGGGCTACGGCACGTTGATCGCCGAGGGCAAGGAAACGCGCCAGTTCGGCGAGAACCACTACGTGCTGGAGCACTCGCTCACGGCCGACGTTGCGCTCGTGAAGGCATGGAAGGCCGACAAGTCGGGCAACCTGATTTACCGCCGCACGGCGCGCAACTTCAACCCGATGTGCGCGATGGCGGGCAAGGTGACGGTCGTGGAAGTGGAGGAGATCGTCGAGAACGGCGCACTCGATCCGGATTCGATCCATACGCCAGGTATCTTCGTGCAGCGCATCGTGCTCAATGCGCACCCGGAGAAACGCATCGAACAACGCACCGTGCGCGCTTCGGCGAGCGCCTGAGAGGGGAGAGCGATCATGGCATGGAATCGTGACGAAATGGCCGCGCGCGCGGCGAAGGAACTGCAGGACGGCTTCTACGTGAACCTCGGCATCGGTCTGCCGACGCTCGTGGCGAACCACGTGCCCGCGGGCGTGGAAGTGTGGCTGCAATCGGAAAACGGCCTGCTCGGCATCGGCCCGTTCCCGACCGAAGCCGAAGTGGACGCCGACATGATCAACGCCGGCAAGCAGACGGTGACGACGCTGGCCGGCTCGTCGATTTTCTCTTCGGCGGACTCGTTCGCGATGATCCGCGGCGGCCACATCAATCTGGCGATCCTCGGCGCGATGCAGGTGAGCGAGAAGGGCGACCTCGCGAACTGGATGATTCCGGGCAAGATGATCAAGGGCATGGGCGGCGCGATGGATCTCGTGGCGGGCGTCAAGCGCGTGGTCGTGCTCATGGAGCACGTGGCGAAGGGCGACCAGCACAAGATTCTCGAAGCCTGCACGCTGCCGCTCACGGGCGTGGGCGTGGTGGACATCATCATCACCGACCTCGGCGTGATCGAAGTGACCGACTCGGGCCTGAAGGTGACCGAGCTGGCGCCGGGCGTGAGCGTCGACGAGATCCAGGCCAAGACGGGCGCACCGCTGGATGTGAGCGCCGTGGGCTGATTCGCGCTGGCCGTCGCGGTATGGCTTGCTGCACGCGGGCGGGACTTCGGTCTCGCCCGTTTTGTTTTCCGGCGTCGGTATTCGGGCGGACGCATTGGCCGCGCCGGCGCATCCCATGGCGCAAAGCCGTTTACAATCGCCCCACAGCCCTCAATGAAAACCCAGCGATGAGCGTACCGTCTGCCGTGCCGCGTCAACACCACGTCCAGTGCCTCAGCCCCTCGGGTCTGCATCGCATTGCCTATACCGAGTGGGGCGAGCCCGCCAATCCGTGCGTGCTCGTCTGCGTGCACGGGCTCACGCGCTCGGGCCGCGACTTCGACCGGCTCGCCATTGCCTTGTCCGACACGTATCGCGTCGTCTGTCCCGACGTCGTGGGGCGCGGGCTGTCGTCGTGGCTCGTCGATCCGCGCGGCTACGGCGTGGCGCAGTACGTCGCCGACATGGTGACGCTGATCGCGCGCACGGGCGTCAAGACCGTGGACTGGTTCGGCACGTCGATGGGCGGATTGATCGGCATGGCGCTGGCCGGTCTGCCCGATACGCCGATCGGGCGCATGCTGCTCAACGACGTCGGCCCGCATATCGAGCCCGAGGCGCTTGCGCGGATCGGCGAATACGTCGGCCGCGACGAGCGTTTCCCTTCGCTGCAGGCGGGCATCGATCGCGCCGCGTTGCTCGCGGCGTCGTTCGGTCCGCTCACCGCCGAGGAATGGCGCGAGATCAACACGCCGCTGCTGCACGAAGCGGATGGCGAGTGGCGCTTCCGCTACGACCCGCGCATTGCCGAGCCGATCAAATCGGTCACGCCCGAGCAGACCGGGCAGGGCGAGCAGTTCCTGTGGCGTTCGCTGGCGGCATTCAAGGGGCCGGTGCGGGTCGTGCGCGGCGCGCAGTCGGATCTGCTGTCGCGTGAAACGGTCGCGAAGATGGTCGAGGTGGGGCACAGCGTGTCGAGCGTCGAAATCGCGGGCGTGGGTCACGCGCCGGCATTCTTGTCGGCCGACCAGATCGAGGTGGCGCGGGCTTTCTTTTCCGGAGCCGGTGCCGACGCGTCATAATACGAGATTGGCCGGCGCCAGCCTTGCTCGAGCGGCTGGCGCATGCATTCAACTTCTACGGGAATTTTCATGGCAGTCATTCGTCACCACGTCGGTCCGCGTCTTTCGGAAACCGCCATTCACAACGGCACCGTGTATCTGGCAGGACAGATCGCGGAAGACACGAAGCAGGACATCACCGGCCAGGCGCGCGAGGTGCTCGGCCATATCGATCGTCTGCTGGGTGAAGCGAACAGCGACAAGTCGCTGCTGCTCTCGGTGCAGATCTATATCGCCGACATGAAGGACTTCGCGGGCATGAACGCCGTGTGGGATGCCTGGGTCGCGCAGGGTGCGACGCCGCCGCGCGCGACGGTGGAAGCGAAGCTCGCGAATCCGGAGTGCCTCGTCGAAGTCGTCGTGGTGGCCGCGCAGCGCGACTGATCGCGGTTCATTGTTGTTCGTTCGTTTTGCCGTAGCCCGTCCCGTTACCCGGCGGGCACTGTCTCATGAGTAGCGATACCCTTCCGCCCCCGCCTGCCGCGCTGCCGTCGATCGAAGACGCGCTTGCGTTCGTGCACGAGCACGCGGGCGATGCACGCCTGTCCACGGGCGAGTTGCTCGTCGAGCACGCGCGCGGCACGGCTGCGGCCGTGGGGCGCCTGAACGTCGATCCGCCCGCGGTGCTCGCGGCGGCGCTCTTCAATCTCGCGCCGCATCTCGACGATCCGGAGACGATGCTCGAAGCGCGTTTCGGCGCGGAAGTGACGAAGCTCGTCTTCGACGTGCGCAAGCTGTTGCGGCTCGGCACCGTGAGCGTGCGCGTGGCGCAGAACGCCGCGGCCGACACCGGCCGCGACGCTCAGGCCGAGCGCCGGGCCCAGGTCGAGTCGCTGCGCAAGATGCTGCTGGCGTTCGCGCAGGACATCCGCGTCGTGCTGATACGCCTCGCGTCGCGGCTGCAGTCGCTACGCTATTACGCCGCGGCGAAGATCACGCCCGCGCCCGAGGTGGCGCGCGAGACGCTCGAGATCTACGCGCCGCTCGCGAACCGGCTCGGCATCTGGCAGCTGAAGTGGGAGCTCGAAGACCTCGCGTTTCGCTTCGAGGAGCCCGCTACCTACAAGCGCATCGCGAAGCTGCTCGACGAGAAGCGCGTCGAGCGCGAGAGTTATGTGGCCGAGGCCATCTCGAGGCTTCAGCAGGAACTCGCGGCCGCGCACATCAAGGCCGAAGTGAGCGGGCGGCCCAAGCACATCTACAGCATCTGGAAGAAGATGCGGGGCAAGGACCTCGACTTCTCCGAGCTCTACGACGTGCGTGCGTTTCGCGTGATCGTGCCGGACATCAAGGATTGCTACACGGTGCTCGGCATCGTGCACAACCTCTGGCAGCCGGTGCCGAAGGAGTTCGACGACTACATCTCGCGGCCCAAGCCGAACGGCTATCGCTCGCTGCATACCGTCGTGATCGGCGACGACGGCCGTGCGTTCGAAGTGCAGATCCGCACGCAGGAGATGCACCAGTTCGCGGAGTACGGCGTTGCGGCGCACTGGCGCTACAAGGAAGCCGGATCGAAGGGCTATGGCGGCCAGTTCAGCGCGAGCGGCAGCTACGACGAGAAGATCGCGTGGCTGCGCCAGCTGCTTGCGTGGAAAGACGACGTTGCGGATCACCGTCGGCCATGGGAGGAGTTGCGCAAGGCTTCGCTCGACGACGACCACATCTACGTGCTCACGCCGCAGGCGCGCGTGATCGCGCTGCCGCAGGGCGCGACGCCGCTCGACTTCGCCTATCACCTGCACAGCGAGCTCGGGCACCGCTGCCGCGGCGCGCGCGTGGACGGTGCGATGGTGCCGCTCAACACGGCGCTGCAGAACGGCCAGACCGTCGAGATCGTCGCGGTGAAGGAGGGCGGTCCTTCGCGCGACTGGCTCAATCCGCAGCTGGGTTATCTGCACAGCACGCGCGCGCGGCAGAAGGTGCGCGCGTGGTTCAACGCGGTGGACTCGCAGGAGAACATCGCCAACGGCCGCGCGATGGTCGAAAAGACGCTGCAGCGCGAGGGCCGTACCTCCGTCAGCCTCGACCAGCTTGCGGCCAGGCTCGGCTTCAAGACGCCGGACGATCTGTTCGCCGTGGTCGGCAAGGAAGAGTTCAGCCTGCGCAACGTCGAGCAGGCGCTGCACGACGCGCCGGCTGCCGAGCCGGAGGAAGAGGCGACGCCCGAGCAGTTCACCAAGCGCGCGAGCGGGGCCAATGTGGCGCACGGTGCGTCGTCGGGTGTGCTCGTGGTGGGCGTGGATGCGCTCCTGACGCAGCTTGCGCGCTGCTGCCGGCCGGCGCCGCCGGACGGCATCTGCGGCTTCGTGACGCGCGGCAAGGGTGTGTCGATTCACCGCAGCGACTGTCCGACCTTTGTGCGCATGGCGCGCCGTTCGCCCGAACGCGTGCTGCACACCACCTGGTCGGCCGACGTGATGGGCGGGCGCGGCCAGTCGGTCTATCCGGTCGATATCTCGATCGAGGCGAGCGACCGCCAGGGGCTCTTGCGCGACATCTCCGAAGTGTTTGCGCGCGAGAAGATGAACGTGATCGGCGTGAAGACGCAGTCGCGGCGCAATGCAGCGTACATGCAGTTCACGGTCGAAGTGTCGAGCTCCGCCCAGATCCAGCGCGCGTGCGTGCTGCTGGGCGAGGTGGGCGGCGTGGTGAGGGCGTCGCGCAGGGGGTGAGGGCGCGTCGGCGGCGCCCTGCGAAATGCCGCGCTGCAAAAAATGCTTGTCAGGTTCGCCGGGACTTCATATAATCTCACTTCTTCAGGCTCGTAGCTCAGCTGGTTAGAGCACCACCTTGACATGGTGGGGGTCGTTGGTTCGAGTCCAATCGAGCCTACCAACGAAATCGAAGCAGCGTCTGAGCACCGGCGAAGCTTCAAATGCAGTAAAGCGCTAAGCGCCACGGCGCAAGAAAAGGCGAATACGGTTATGACACCGCGAACGTTTACCGAAACCACTTCGGAACGACGCTAGTCGAGGACCTCTTTCGCCCCTGCAGTCTGGTTTGAAAAGTGAATGCGGCCCCTCGAAAGCGGGGCCGCATTTTTTTTCGCCGCGAGTTTTTTGCGCGGATCTGTTCGACGAACGAAACGATGTGCCATTGCGGCACTTCTGGAGAAAAACATGGTTGCGATACGTTTGCCCGATGGTTCGGTTCGACAGTACGATCATCCCGTCACGGTCGCCGAAGTGGCGGCCTCGATCGGCCCCGGTCTCGCCAAGGCGGCGCTCGGCGGCAAGCTCGACGGCGAACTGGTCGATACGTCGACGCTGATCGATCGCGACGCATCGCTCGCCATCGTCACGGAAAAAGATGCCGACGGCCTCGACATCATCCGTCACTCCACGGCACACCTTTTGGCCTACGCGGTGAAGGAGCTGTTCCCGGAAGCGCAGGTCACGATCGGCCCGGTCATCGACAACGGTTTCTACTACGACTTCGCCTACAGCCGCCCCTTCACGCCCGAAGATCTCGAGAAGATCGAAAAGCGCATGCAGGAACTCGCGAAGAAGGACGAGCCGGTGTCGCGCCGCGTCGTTTCGCGCGGCGACGCGGTGGACTACTTCAAGAGCATCGGCGAAAAGTACAAGGCCGAGATCATCGAGTCGATTCCGGGCGACCAGGACATCAAGCTGTACTCGCACGGCGGCTTCACGGACCTGTGCCGCGGCCCGCACGTGCCGTCCACGGGCAAGCTGAAGGTCTTCAAGCTCATGAAGGTCGCGGGCGCCTACTGGCGCGGCGACGCGAAGAACGAGCAGCTGCAGCGCATCTACGGCACGGCCTGGACGAAGAAGGAAGACCAGGACCAGTACCTGCACATGCTCGAAGAAGCGGAAAAGCGCGACCATCGCAAGCTCGGCAAGCAGCTCGACCTGTTCCACATGCAGGACGAGTCGCCGGGCATGGTGTTCTGGCATCCGAAGGGCTGGACGCTCTGGCAGCAGGTCGAGCAGTACATGCGCGGTCGTCTGCGCGTGGCCGGCTACGACGAGATCAAGACGCCGATGATCATGGACCGCTCGCTGTGGGAAGCGTCGGGCCACTGGCAGAACTACCGCGAGAACATGTTCACGACGGAGTCGGAAAAGCGCGACTACGCGATCAAGCCGATGAATTGCCCGGGCCATGTCCAGGTGTTCAATCACGGCCTGCGCTCGTACCGCGATCTGCCGCTGCGCTACGCGGAGTTCGGCTCGTGCCACCGCAACGAGGCATCGGGTGCGCTGCACGGCCTGATGCGCGTGCGCGGCTTCGTCCAGGACGATGCGCACATCTTCTGCACGGAAGACCAGATCATCAGCGAGTCGATTGCGTTCAACACGCTCGCGATGAGCATCTACAAGGATTTCGGGTTCGATCACATCGACATCAAGCTCTCGCTGCGCCCCGATTCGCGCGCGGGGACGGATGAGACGTGGGACCACGCCGAGCAGGGCCTGCGCAACGCGCTGACGGCTTGCGGCCTGCAGTGGGAAGAGCTGCCGGGCGAGGGCGCGTTCTACGGCCCGAAGGTCGAGTACCACATCAAGGACGCGCTCGGCCGCTCGTGGCAATGCGGCACGCTGCAGCTCGACATGGTGCTGCCGGAGCGCCTGGGCGCCGAGTATGTGGCGGAGGACAACAGCCGCCGCCGCCCGATCATGCTGCACCGGGCGATCCTCGGTTCGATGGAGCGTTTTCTCGGCATTCTGATCGAGCACCATGCCGGTGCGATGCCGCCGTGGCTCGCGCCCGTGCAGGCCGTCGTGATGAATATCGCGGAAAGTCAGGCCGAATATGCCGCGAATCTGGCCCAATCGTTGCAAAAACAAGGGGTTAGAGCGCAGGCCGATTTGCGCAACGAGAAAATTAGCTATAAAATACGCGAGCACACGCTCGAAAAGGTTCCCTACCTGCTTGTCGTCGGCGACAAAGAGCGTGAAGCACAAACGGTAGCCGTGCGTGCCCGTGGCGGTGTCGATCTGGGCGTGATGCCTGTCGATACCTTCCTGGAGCGCCTGCGCGAGGACGTGCAGACGTTCCGGTGAGCCACTCCGGCAGCGCGGCTCTTTTTAATTTTTAGAGGAAACGTAACATCGCTACTGATAAGCCGCATCGCATCAACGGTGAAATTACTGCACCCGAGGTGCGTCTCGTCGGAATCGACAATGAGCCGCTCGGCATCGTAAAACTCGCTGATGCGTTCCGCCTGTCGGAACAACAGGACGTCGATCTGGTTGAAATTGCCCCGCAGGCTGCGCCCCCGGTTTGCCGTTTGATGGATTACGGCAAGTTCAAGTACCAGGAGGCGAAGAAGCAGCACGAGGCCAAGCTCAAGCAGAAGGTCATCCAGGTCAAGGAAGTCAAATTCCGCCCGGGTACCGACGACGGCGATTACAACGTCAAGCTGCGCAATCTCGTCCGCTTCCTCGAAGACGGCGACAAGACGAAGATCACGTTGCGTTTCCGGGGCCGCGAAATGGCCCACCAGGAAATCGGCATGCGCATGCTCGAACGTCTGCGCACCGACCTCGAAGAGGTGGGCCAGGTCGAGCAGATGCCGAAGATGGAAGGGCGCCAGATGATCATGGTGCTCGCTCCGAAGAAAAAGAAGTAAGCGTGTGCTGTGCGCGTTCGCGCGGCACGGCAGATGCAGGCAGTTGAGGTTCGAAGTACGCCGCGGCGAGATTTGCAGCCGCGGCGGGAAGCAGGTTCCGGAACGGCGCCCGCGCGCCGCACGAGCGTGCGGCAAACGGGCGCTTTTCCTGAAAGCGGCGGTTAGCAGAATGCTTTTTAAAAGCGGCCAGCTGCGAAAACAAGTGGAGTGGGTTTCGAAGGGCGGTCAGAGGGCAAGGTGTCCTGAACACTGAGCCAGCCGCACACCCATGTCCATCAAATAATGGAGTAGTCGTCATGCCGAAGATGAAGACCAAGAAGAGCGCCGCAAAGCGCTTCGTGGTCCGTCCGGGCGGTACCGTCAAGCGCGGTCAAGCCTTCAAGCGTCACATCCTGACCAAGAAGACCACCAAGAACAAGCGTCATCTGCGTGGTGCCACGGCCGTTCATGATTCCGATCTGAAGTCCGTGCGCGCAATGCTGCCGTTCGCGTAACTCAACCGATAACTCACAGGAGCTAAACATGCCTCGAGTCAAACGTGGGGTTACCGCACGGGCCCGTCACAAGAAGATCATCAAGCTGGCCAAGGGTTACCGCGGCCGTCGCAATAACGTCTATCGCATCGCCAAGCAGGCGGTCATGCGCGCGGGCCAGTACGCCTACCGCGATCGCCGCAACAAGAAGCGTGTGTTCCGCGCACTGTGGATCACGCGTATCAACGCGGCGGTGCGTCAGCACGACATGACCTACAGCGTGTTCATCAACGGCCTGAAGAAGGCGTCGATCGAACTCGACCGCAAGGTCCTGGCCGATATGGCAGTGTTCGACAAGCCTGCATTTGCTGCAATCGTCAAGCAAGTGAAGGCCGCCGTCGCCGCCTGATCGTTACCCCGTCAAACGGGTATTGCGCAGGTTCGTTGCAGCAGACATTCCGGTTGTTTCGGTGATGCTGCAACAAAAACGGGGCTCCTCACCGAGCCCCGTTTTTGTTGGTGAATCGCTACCTGCGCGCTTCATGCGCATGCTTCATGCCGTGCCTTGTCTTTCGTCTGGCGCGGCTCAAGACTCAAACACTGACGCTGAAAAGATGGGATCAATGGATCTGGACCAGATTGTCGCCGACGCGCAAAGCGCCTTCGCCGCCGCCCTTGATGTCAACACGCTCGAGAACGAGAAGGCGCGCTTTCTCGGCAAGTCGGGCGCGCTGACCGAACTGCTGAAGGGACTCGGCAAGCTCGATCCCGAGACGCGCAAGACCGAAGGCGCGCGCATCAACGCCGTGAAGCAGCAGGTCGAGGCCGCGCTCACGGCGCGCCGCCAGGCGCTGGCCGACGCGCTCCTGAACCAGCGCCTCGCCGCCGAAGCGATCGACGTCACGCTGCCGGGCCGCGGCACGGGCACGGGCAGCCTGCATCCGGTGATGCAGACGTGGGAGCGGGTCGAGCAGATCTTCGGCTCGATCGGCTTCGACGTGGCCGACGGCCCCGAGATCGAGACCGACTGGTACAACTTTACGTCGCTCAACAGCCCCGAGAACCATCCGGCGCGCTCGATGCAGGACACGTTCTACGTGGACGGCAAGGACGCCGATGGCCGTCAGCTTTTGTTGCGCACGCACACGAGCCCGATGCAGGTGCGCTACGCGCGCACGCACACGCCGCCCATCAAGGTGATCGTGCCGGGCCGCACCTACCGCGTGGACAGCGACGCCACCCACTCGCCGATGTTCAATCAGGTCGAAGGCCTGTGGATCGAAGAGAACATCAGCTTCGCGGACCTGAAGGGTGTCTACACCGATTTCCTGAAGAAGTTCTTCGAGCGTGACGATATCAAGGTGCGCTTCCGTCCGTCGTACTTCCCGTTCACGGAACCGTCCGCCGAAATCGACATGATGTTCGAAGAAGGGAAGAACGCGGGCAAGTGGCTCGAGATTTCGGGCTCGGGCCAGGTGCATCCGACGGTGATCCGCAACATGGGCCTCGACCCGGAGCGCTATATCGGCTTCGCGTTCGGCAGCGGCCTCGAACGTCTGACGATGCTGCGTTATGGCGTGCAGGACCTGCGCCTGTTCTTCGAAGGCGACTTGCGCTTCCTGCGTCAATTTGCTTAAAGAAGCCACGCATCCGCGGTTCGCGTTGCGGACGCAGCACTGAATGACGAGTGCGCGGGAACCCGCAACGCGACGGTCTCAATCTGTCTGGAACGTAAAACGAAATGCTATTTCCCGAATCCTGGCTGAGAAGCTTTGTCGATCCGAAGCTCACGACCGAAGAGCTGGCCCACGCGCTCACGATGTCGGGCCTCGAAGTCGAAGGCCTGCGCGCTGCCGCGCCGCCCACCTCGAAGATCGTGGTCGGCCGCGTGCTCGAAGTGGTCAAGCACCCGGACGCGGACAAGCTGAACGTGTGTCAGGTCGACGCCGGCACCGGCGCGACGCTGAATATCGTCTGCGGCGCGCCCAATGTGGCGCCCGGCATCAAGGTGCCGGTGGCGCTCGTCGGCGCGGAACTGCCTCCGGCCGAAGAGGGCGGCAAGCCGTTCGCGATCAAGCTCTCGAAGCTGCGCGGCGTGGAAAGCCAGGGCATGTTGTGCTCGGCACGCGAGCTCAAGCTTTCCGAGGACCATAGCGGCCTCCTGATCCTGCCGGAAGACACGCCCATCGGTCAGGACATTCGCGAGACGCTGAATCTCGACGACACCATCTTCGAAATCAAGCTCACGCCGAACAAGGCCGATTGCCTTTCGGTGTACGGCGTCGCGCGCGAAACCGCCGCGATCACGGGAGCGCCGTTGAAGGCGCCGGTGTTCCCGAAAGTCGAAGTGAAGCTCTCCGAAACATTGCCCGTGAAGATCTCGGCGCCGGACCTCTGCGGCCGCTTCTCCGGCCGCGTGATTCGCGGCGTGAACGCGCATGCGAAGACGCCGCAATGGATGGTCGAGCGTCTGGAGCGTTCGGGGCAGCGCAGCATCTCGGCGCTCGTCGATATTTCGAACTACGTGATGCTCGAACTGGGCCGCCCGTCGCACGTGTTCGATCTCGACAAGATCCACGGCTCGATGGACGTGCGCTGGGGCAAGAAGGGCGAAACGCTGAAGCTGCTCAACGGCAACACCGTCGAAGTCGACGAAACCGTGGGCGTGATCGCCGACGATCGCGAGATCGAAAGCCTCGCGGGCATCATGGGCGGCGACAGCACGGCCGTCTCGCTCGACACGAAGAACATCTATCTCGAAGCCGCGTTCTGGTGGCCCGACAGCATTCGCGGCCGTTCGCGCCGCTACAACTTCTCGACCGATGCGGGCCATCGCTTCGAGCGCGGCGTGGATTGGTCCACGACCGTCGAGCACATCGAGCGCATCACGCAGCTGATTCTCGATATCTGCGGCGGCGAAGCCGGCCCGATCGACGACCAGACCGTGAATGTGCCCAGGCGCGAGCCGGTGAAGATGCGCGTTGCGCGTGCGGCTCGCATCATAGGCGTGCCGATCGGCGCGGACGAGATCGCCGGGATCTTCACGCGCCTGGGCCTTGCTTTCGAACGTGACGCCGAGACCTTCAGCGTGACGCCGCCGCCGTACCGCTTCGACATCGAGATCGAGGAAGACCTGATCGAAGAAGTCGCCCGTATCTACGGCTTCGAGCGGATTCCGGCGAACCCGCCTGTTGCACGCAGCGAGATGCGCGCGACGAACGAGACGCGCCGCTCTATCCACGCGATCCGTCATGCGCTTGCCGCGCGCGACTATGCCGAGACGATCAACTTCAGTTTCGTCGATGCCGAGTGGGAGCAGGACTTCGCGGGCAACGACAAGCCGGTGCGCCTGCTGAACCCGATCGCGAGCCAGCTTTCGGTGATGCGCACGACGCTCTTCGGCAGCCTCATCAACGTGCTGCGCCACAACCTCAACCGCCGCGCGGACCGCGTGCGCGTGTTCGAGGCAGGCCGCGTGTTCCTGAACGATCCGTCGATCAAGGCCGGCGAGATGGCCGTGGAAGGCTTCGCACAACCGAAGATGATCGGCGCGCTCGCGTATGGTCCCGCGCTCGAAGAGCAGTGGGGCGCTGCCACACGCGACGTGGACTTCTTCGACGTGAAGGGCGACCTTGAAGCGCTGTTTGCCCCGAGAGCGGTGCGATTCGTGAAGGCGGAGCATTCGGCGCTGCACCCGGGCCGCAGCGCGCGCGTGGAAGTAGACGGTAAAGCCGTGGGCTGGATCGGCGAACTGCATCCGCGCTGGATGCAGAAGTATGACCTGCCGCACGCGCCGATCCTGTTCGAAGTCGAAGCCGAGGCGCTGATGGCGCGCGAGCTGCCGACGCCTTCGGAAGTCGCGAAGTTTCCGCCGGTACGACGCGATATCGCGCTGGTCGTCGATCAGGCGATCGAGGTGCAGGCGCTGCTGGACGAGTTCCACAAGGGCATGCAGGACGAGCCTTGCCGGATTGTCCAGAGGGTTGCATTGTTCGATGAATTTCGTGCAAAATCAAATACTTCCGGACTTGGCGCGGACGAGAAAAGCCTTGCCTTCCGGGTGACCCTGCAAGATACTGGCGGGACCCTTCAGGACGAGACGGTCGATGCGGCCATCAAGTCCCTGGTGGATCGCCTGGCTCGAGTGTATGGCGCCCGGCTGCGCGGCTGAGGCTTTGGCACGATCTCAAGGTCTCTGGGTCAAGGCCTCCAAGGCTTACGCGTTCCGTTGACAGGCTTCCGGCATGTAACTTCGTTGCAACCGGAAGCGCGCCATTTCAAAGATAGATGAACGAAATGAACTCGAGTGATTTCGAAGCCCTCCTTGCGGCACAGCGTAGCGCCATGATTCGCGAAATTCCTGCCTCGTCGTCGAACACCACGACGGACACGCCCACGCTGACCAAGGCCGAACTGGCGGAGCTGCTGTTCGACAACGTCGGGCTCAACAAGCGCGAAGCGAAGGACATGGTCGAAGCGTTCTTCGAAGTGATCCGCGACGCACTGGAAAGCGGCGACAGCGTGAAGCTGTCGGGCTTCGGCAATTTCCAGCTGCGCGACAAGCCGCAGCGTCCTGGCCGCAATCCGAAGACGGGCGAGGCGATTCCGATCGCCGCGCGCCGCGTGGTGACGTTCCACGCGAGCCAGAAATTGAAGGCGCTGGTGGAAAGCGGCGCCGAAGCAAGCTTTACCCGTTAGCGCCACAGCGGCGCTCCCGCCGCGGGGCAGTGAGGCGGGGAGCATGACGAAGCGGCCACGCGATATTGCGCAACCACCACGACGGCAACCCGGCGATGACATCGACAAGCGAAAAGGTCGTCCTGCCTCCGATCCCCGCCAAGCGCTACTTCACGATAGGCGAAGTGAGCGAACTCTGCGGCGTGAAGCCCCATGTACTGCGTTACTGGGAGCAGGAGTTCACGCAGTTGAAGCCGGTGAAGCGGCGCGGCAATCGCCGCTATTACCAGCATCACGAGGTTCTGCTGATCCGGCGTATACGCGAGCTGCTGTACGAGCAGGGTTTCACGATCAATGGCGCGCGCAACCGTCTGGATGCGCACGGCGGCATGGTCGAGGAGCCGGCGCAGCAGGAGGTGGTGCAGGCACCGGCAGGCGCGCAGGGGACGATGGCGATGGTGGACGTCGATCAACTGCGCAAGGAGTTGCTGCATGTGCTCGACCTGCTTGGGCAATGAAGCGCCCGGCGCGAATTTTCTCTGTGACGGTTCTAATTGGGCATAGGCTCTGTTATACTGTTTAGCTCTTTCGGGGCGTAGCGCAGCCTGGTAGCGTACCTGCATGGGGTGCAGGTGGTCGGAGGTTCAAATCCTCTCGCCCCGACCAGATCAAACCCGCTTGGCGTAAGGCTAAGCGGGTTTTTCGTTTGTGCTGAAAAAAGTGCGAATTGGAGAACATTTTGGAGACTCTCTAATATTCACGCCGTTTTTATCGCCGGAAGGTGCAGTATGACAGTCGAAACTGGCACCTCCCGGGACTTGATGTAGCCCTCGGTCGTCGAGCGATCGGTATGGGCTCCAGCCACCTGCAGCGCGTCAATGTTATAGCCGGCGCGCTTCGCATCCGTCAGCGCCTTCCCGCGCAACATCACGCCCAGCCAGGAGCAGGTGATCGAGCTTGCGGCCTGTGCGCCAACGGGCGCCGAGCTCCGGCGCGCCTACGAGCTCGCCGTGGAAGCGCGCGATAACGCGAGCGACCCGGCTGCAATCAACGCCGCGTTTGTGCGCTCGAAGCTTGAGCAGTTGCGCCGACCGACGCCCAAACGCGAGGACAACGCGTGGAAGCGAAGCCCTGCGGGGATCGAGCGCAAGGCGTCTGAGCTTGGCATCGTTTGCCCACCCGGGCGAGACCACGCGTGGCTCGCCGAGAAGTGCGAAAGCGTGCTGCGCCAGCGCGCACCCAAAGCGAACAAACGCTCAACCGCGTAAGCACTATCGCGGTCGAACACAACGGAATTGTCAAACCGCTTGGAAATTGGTGCGACGAAAAGGGAATTCCGCGATGGAAAGCATATGACATGGTTGAAGAAGGTATCCGGCCAGAGGCTGTACTTGGTTTTTTTCCGCCCTTAAAGGAGGCCGAATGAACACCGACCATCGCCACGACCAGACGCGCGCCATTCGCGAAGACCACGAGAAGCGGCCCGCGGCGCGCAACGAAACGCCGCGCGAGGCCCGTTGGAGGCGCGAGCGCGAGGAAGCCGCAGCGCGCGCCAAGGCGAAACCGCACGAAGGGTACTGAGCGATGATCATCGCGGGAATCGACCCGGGCCTCACTGGCGCCGTCGCCTTTGTCGATCACCATGGCCTGCGCGCCGTGTTCGATCTGCCGACAATGCCCCGGCCAAACATTGGCCCCGCAGCGCGCGTAAAGCGCCAGTGTGACGGCCGCGCGCTTGCGGCAATGCTGCGAGAGCAGCACGACCCGCGGGAGCCCTTGCTGGTCGTGCTGGAGGACGTGCGCATGATGGGCGGCCAGAACAACGCCATGCAAGCGCAAGAAGCGCTCGTGCACACGCGTGGGGTGGTGGAGGGTGTGCGTGGCGTAGTGATGGTGTATGCGACAGATGCAAGCGGCGATGGCGCGCCCCGTGACTACACCCTGTACAGCACCGATGCAGGCAAATCGTGGTCGGAATCGGATGACGGCACGATGATGGGCGGCTATTTCGATCCTGATACGAACACCTTGTATTCACTGTTTGCCTACACGTTGAAAAAGCGAAAGCTGTAGCTGGGTGTAGTTGCCGCAAAGTACCGTTTCGTTTGCGCGGCGGCCATGAGTTCGAGATGTCGGCGGCGACGGTTCTGGACGTTCGCTGGTGCGCGAAATGCACGACTCAAGGAATCGCCGACGATCGTCGTCAGCGGGGCGGCCTGTGCCTCTCCGCTTTGCAGCCCGCTTTGCCGTCCGCTTTGCCGCGTCGCTCGAATGAGCGAGCAAGAAACGGCTGTCAATTTTTCTCACATATCGGTGAGAATCCTTCGTTATGAACCCAGCGCCGCGCGCCGTAGGATATGCGATGCGCTCCGCGCGCACCCGCCCGCGTCCAGCAAGCTTTCCTCGAGCCCCTACGTCATGAACCCCGCCAATCTCGCGCAACTACTCTTTCTCGCCGCCGTATGGGGCGGTTCGTTCCTGTTCATCCGTGTTGGCGTGACCGGCTTCGGTGTGGCGCCGCTCATGGCGCTGCGCGTCGGCATTGGGGCGTTGTTCCTGCTGCTCGTGCTGTTTTCGCGCCGCAACGCGCGCGAGGCAATTGGCACTTTGCGCGAGCGCGCCTGGCCGCTTCTGGTCGTCGGCATCCTCAACTCGGCGGCGCCGTTCTGTCTCTTTGCGTGGGCCGAGTTGACGCTTTCGGCCGGCGTGACGTCGGTGATCAATGCGACCACGCCGCTGTGGGGCGCGGTCGTCGCCTGGCTGTGGCTCAAGGACCGTCTGAGCGGTTTGCGTGTCGCGGGCCTCGTGATCGGCTTCGCAGGTGTGCTCGCACTCGTTGGCGATCAGATCTTCACGCATGCGGGCGACGGCGCGTCTTCGACGGCCACTGCGCTCGCGGCCCTCGCCGCGCTGGCCGCCGCGCTGCTCTACGGCATCGCCGCGAGCTACACGAAGCGCCACCTGACCGGCGTCGATCCGCTGACTGTCGCGGCGGGCACCATGACTGGCGCGACGATCGTGCTTTTGCCGTTCGCCGTCGCTACCTGGCCCACCGCGTCCATTTCGCTCACCGCGTGGAGCTCGGTGCTTGCGCTCGGCGTTGTCTGCACGGGTATAGCGTACCTGCTTTACTTCAAGCTCATCGCCGCTATCGGCCCTGCGCGGACGATCACAGTCACGTTCGTCATCCCGGTGTTCGGCATCCTGTGGGGTGCGCTCTTTCTCGGCGAGCGCGTATCGCTGGGGATGGTCGAGGCGTGTCTTGCGATTCTCGCCGGTACTGCGCTCGCGACGGGCTTCGTCAAGCGCTTGCCCGGCTTCGGTGCACGCCGGAGCGAGGCCGGCGCGAAGCAATAGGCGCAGGATCTCAACCGCCGTTTGACCGTCTCAAGCCGCCGCGCTTCGTAGTGCGGCGGTATCTTTCGTGCTCCCGACCATGCTTGAACGGCGCACTATTCCCTTGCACTTAAACACGTGAATACACGGCACTTTTCATCCGTCGGCCGTGATATTGCACGCTATGTGCAGCGTGATACAGACATCCGCGATTTAATGTGAGGCAATCGGTAAATCGGAATGCAATGTCTGCACTCGCAAGAAAAAACTACCTCGAAATACGGAATTAATACGCTATTGGCGCACTCCATAATGCGTATTTGAAAGCCATTGGTCAGGCGGGGGCGAGCAGTTTCGTATGACCTCTGGCTCTTCCCAAGGCCCTCTGGCGGCAAGCCGTGGTCACGTCCGGGCAGGCATGGGGATTCGCGTTTAAACTGGGTTAATGTCGTTGGGTTAGCGGTGTAATCTGCAGCCATCTACTGCGGCTTTCACATTGAGGCGGGCCGTGCTTATGTGCCTGCATCAATTGCGTAACGCTGAATTGCGGTATTGAAGATTTATCGGGAAGAGAAGAACCGGTAGTTTAGCCCCGCGCCGGGCAGGGGGACGCATTGTCCATGTGTGTGGCGCGAATGAGCAAGCTTGAACCGACACACGGCGGGCCGCGCAGGCGGCGAGCCTGAGCGAGCGTCGCACCGACCGCCCATGCGCGGGACGGCCGATGCGATGGCGTCGTGCGGTCGACATTCGTCTCGGGGACTTATATGACTGACAAACAATCGGTCTGGCGAGGGCGTGCCGTGCGCGGCGCGCTGACTGCGCTGCTGGCGTTCGGGGCCGCTGGCGCGCAGGCGGACCAGTTCGGCATTCAACTGGCGCCAGGTGTAGCCGACCACGATGTGAAGAAGCTCGATCTCGGCCTCGTCTGGGATCCGGGTCTGCAGTGGTGGCATATCGGCGGATTCCATTTCACGGTGGTGGGCGAAGCTCACGTGGCGTATTGGGACCTGCAGGCGCAGGACGCCGTGCGTCCGAACATCTGGGAATTCGGTGCGACACCGGTGTTCCGCATCATCAAGGACACGGGCTGGTTCCGGCCGTTCTTCGAGGCCGGCGTGGGCGTGCGGATGCTTTCGCATACGCGTCTGACGCCCGATAGGACGTTGTCGACGTCGTTCCAGTTTGCCGACATGGTGGGCATTGGCGCGCAGTTCGGCGAGCATCAGAACTATCAGGCCGGGTTTCGCTTCCAGCACATCTCGAATGCGGACATCAAGCAACCGAATCCCGGCGAGGACTTCAGCGAGATCTATATCCAGTACAACTTCTAGACCCGGTCGCCGGCGGCGGCCGGCAGCACCTCGATCGTCGCGCGATGGCGCGAAGAGGAGACGTTATGGCAACTGGCAGTCAGCTCACGCTCTACGCGAGCCGTAGTCTGAAGCACGGTCATCAATCCGCGGTCGACTGGATTCTCGACGCGGCCAAGGCCGCGGGCGTGCAGGGCGCGACGGTGATGGAGGGCGCCGAGGGCGTCGACGCGCGCGGGCGTTTGCATGCCGCGCGCTTCTTCGAGCTGGCGGACGAGCCGGCCATGGTCGTGCTCATCGCCGAAGACGCGGTGATCGACGGATTGCTCGCCACGCTCGGCAAGGGCGGCGTGCCGCTCTTCTATACGCGCACGCCGCTCGAATTCGGGCACATTGGCGGCGCGTGAAGGCCTGCCGGGCGTTCGGCGACAGGCTGGAGCGATGCCGGAACTCCGATGGGACCCTGCCGGAGCCCTGCCGGAACCCCTGCGGCACCCACCCGACACGCGAGTTCCAGCCGCATCCCGCAACCCGCTAAACTGTCGGCTATTGATGCGGTGCAGCACGCATCGCCTCGCCGGCATTCATTCCGATACGCGATCGGCCGGCGTCGCAGACCCAGGAGCGAGGACGAGGATGGCAATCGAAACAGTAGGGATCGTGGGTGCCGGCACGATGGGCAACGGCATCACGCAGGCCGTGGCGGTGGCGGGCCTGAAGGCCGTGATGATCGACGTGACCGACGCGGCGCTCGCCAAGGGCATGGCGACGCTTGCGCACAGCATGGAGCGGCTCGTCTCGAAGGGCAAGCTCGATGCGGCGGTGCGCGATGCCGCGCTCGCGCGCGTCGAAACCTCCACCGACTATCAGCGCCTCGCCGCCGCGGACCTCGTGATCGAGGCCGCCACCGAGAACGCCGAACTCAAGACGCGCATCCTCAAGCAGATCGAAGCGGCCGCGCGCCCGGACGCGATCATCGCGTCGAACACCTCGTCGATCTCCATCACGGCGCTCGCCACGACGCTGGCCGACCCGTCGCGCTTCATCGGCATGCACTTCTTCAACCCCGTGCCGATGATGCCGCTCGTCGAGGTGATCCGCGGTCTGCAAACGCGCCCGGAGGTGGCCGAGGACGTGCGGCAGCTCGCGCTGCGCCTCGAAAAGACGCCCATTGCCGTGAAGAATGCGCCGGGCTTCGTCGTGAACCGCATCCTCGTGCCGATGATCAACGAAGCGTTCTTCGTGCTCGCGGAAGGCATTGCGAGCCCCGAGGAGATCGACGCGGGCATGAAGCTCGGCGCGAATCATCCGATCGGGCCGCTCGCGCTGGCGGACCTGATCGGACTCGACGTGTGCCTTTCGGTGATGGACGTGTTCCTGAAGGACTTCGGCGATTCGAAGTATCGCGCCTGTCCGCTGCTGCGCGAGCTGGTGGCCGCGGGCCATCTGGGCCGCAAGACCGGCCGCGGCGTGTATCAGTACGACAAATGACGGCGTGAAATGACGGCATGAAGCGCGGGGCGCCCCGCGCTGCCTTCGTTGTTCCCTCGGTCTGTCTGCTTTTCAGCCCCTCAAGCCCACGCGGTACTGCGTCACCTGGCGGTAGGTCGAGCCCGGGCGCAGGACCGCGGCCTCGCGTTCGGGCTCGCCCATGTTGATCTGGTTCGGAAAGCCGCCGGCCTCGAGGCACAGGCCCGCGTGGCGCACGCAGGCCGCGCCGTGGCGGCCGGGCGTCCCCTCCAGATAGTTTCCCGTGTAGCACTGCAGCCCGCACTGGTCGGTCGCGACGAAAAGTTCGCGCCCGCTCGCGGGTTCGTAGACGCTCGCCACGGCGCGCAGCGCCGCTTGACTTCCGGGCTTATGCAGCCGGTAGCAATGATCGAAGCCGCCCGCCCGCGCAAGCTGCGCGTGCGGCCAGTCGAGCCGCGCTCCCAGCGGCGCGCCGTGGCGAAAATCGAACGCGCTGCCCGAGACATCCGCGATGCCGAGCGGAATCATCTGCGGATCGACTTCCAGGTATGCGTCGGCGTCGATGGTGAGAACGTGGCCGCGGATATCGGAGCCGGGTTCCCCCGAAAGATTGAAGTAGGGATGGCTCGTGAGATTGAGCGGCGTCGGCGCGTCGGTCTGTGCTTCGTACTCCAGCGTGAGGGTGCCGTCGTCGTCGAGCGTATAGCGCACCTCCACGCTCACGTTGCCCGGAAATCCCGCGTCGCCCTCGGGCGAGTCGAGCCGCAGCGTGAGCGCCCCGTGGTCGTCCACGACCTCCCACATCGCTCGATGAAAACCTTGCGCGCCCCCGTGCAGCAGATTGCCGTTTTCGTTGCGGTCGAGCGTGTAGTCGACGCCGTCGAGCGTGAAGCGCGCGCCGCCGATGCGGTTCGCCCAGCGGCCGACCAGGGCGCCCATGTAGGTGCTGGCCGTGTAGTAGGCCGCGGGCGTGTCGTGGCCGAGCAGGATATCGGCGAGACGCCCGGCGCGGTCCGGCGCGAACCATGAAACGAGGGTCGCGCCCAGATCGCTGATGGTGACTTTCATGCCCTGCGCGTTGCGCAGCGTGTAGAGCCGGACGGGGTCGCCGCCGGGCAGGGTGCCCCAGGATTCGGAAGGCAGATGGGCGAGGCTGTTCATGAGGCGCGGTTCGGTTGAATTTTCATGGGTGGCCGGGGCCTGAGCGGGCGCGGGCGTCAGGTTCGGGGCTGTGCGGCAGGCGCGGGCGCGGCACTGTCCTGGTACTCGCGCGGCGTGCAGCCCAGCTCGCGTTTGAAGACGGCATACATGTACTGCAGCGACGTGAATCCGCAGCGGATGGCCACTTCGGCGCTCGACGCGTCGCGGCTCGCGAGCATGGCCTTCGCGGCGTCGAGCTTGTGGCGCAGGATTTCCTGATGCACGGTGCACTGGCGCTCGCGCCGGAAATACTCTTCCAGCGAGGAGCGCGAGATGCCGACATAGTCCGCCACCTGCTCGGTCTTGATGCCCTGGCACGCGTACTGGCGGATGAAGTGGCGCGCGCGCATGACGTGCGGGCTCGAGAGCGGCTCGTGCTTCGTCGATTCGAGCACGTTGATGCCGACCGGCGGCACCAGAATGCGCCGCCCCGGAAAGCGCGCGCCGCGCAGCATCTGATGCAGCAGGTGGGCGGCGGTCTTGCCCATTTCTCCCGTGCCCTGGATCACCGACGACAGCGGAATGCGCGTGAGCGTGCGCGTGAGCGGATCGTTGTCGATGCCGAGAATCGCAACCTGCTCGGGCACGGCGATACCGTGAATCAGGCAGGCCTGGAGCAGATGGCGTGCCCGCGCGTCGGTCACGGCGATGATGCCGACCGGTTTCGGCAGGCTGTGCAGCCAGACGCTCAACTGCTCGATGGCCTGGTTCCACGAAGGGGCGCTCGTCGCGAGTCCGCGGTAGACGGGCGCGTCGAGCCCTTCGTCGTGCGCGAGCTTCTGGAAGGCGAGCTCGCGCTGCTGGGCCCAGCGGTTTTCCTCGGCCTCGGGCAGGCTGTACATCGCGAGATGCGGCAGCCCCGCGCCGATCAGGTGGGTCCACGCGAGCGAGACGAGCTTGGCGTTGTCGGTGGCGATGTAGGGGACGTCGGGCGGGTACTGCGCGGCGTCCTCGAACGACGAGCCCACCGCGACCACGGGCAGCCGGCAGCCGGCGAGCGCGTCGGCCACGGCGGGGTCGTCGAAGTCGGCGATGATGCCGTCGCCGTCGAAACGCTCGATGCCCACGAGGCGGCAGCGGAAGTCCTCCTCCAGAAAGAGATCCCACGCCACGCGCGTGGAGCTCAGATATTGGCCGATCCCCGCGATGATCTCGCGGTCATAGACCTTGTTCGCGTTGAACAGCAGCGCGATGCGGTGCGACGTCTGGGAAGCGGAAGGGCGGCTCATGGGGGCGCGAAGGGCTGGCGGCGCGGGGCGTCTCGTCCGTTGTCTCGTGTTTTAAGCGTGCGGCTATTTTAGGCCGACATCGCGTCCGGCGTGCAGGGAGCGAGGTCCGGCCGGCAGGAAACATTATCGGTATCCCGCAATTTCGCAATTGCCGCTCATCGCGCGCGGCGGGCAGTATGGCGTCACACAGCAAGGCGCGCACCGCTGCGCCGCAACATGACTGGAGACACCATGTCGTATTTCGAATCCATTCCCGCGCTCCGCTACGAGGGGCCGCAGTCCGACAACCCGCTCGCTTTCCATCACTACGACCGCACGAAGAAGGTGCTCGGCAAGACGATGGAAGAGCATCTGCGCATTGCGGTGTGCTACTGGCATACGTTCGTGTGGCCCGGCAACGACATCTTCGGCCAGGGCTCGTTCCACCGGCCGTGGCACCAGCCCGGCGACGCCATGGAGCGCGCGCGCCAGAAGGCCGACGCCGCTTTCGAATTCTTCTCGAAGCTCGGCACGCCGTTCTACACGTTCCACGACACCGACGTCGCGCCCGAAGGCAAGGACCTGAAGGACTACACAGAAAACTTCTCCCGCATGGTGGACTACCTCGGCGAGCGCCAGCAGGCGAGCGGTGTGAAGCTGCTATGGGGCACGGCGAACCTCTTTTCGAATCCGCGCTATGCGGCGGGTGCGGCGACCAACCCGAATCCCGAGGTGTTTGCCTACGCGGCGACCCAGGTGTGCCACGCGCTCGACGCCACGCGCAAGCTGGGCGGCGAGAACTATGTGCTGTGGGGCGGCCGCGAAGGCTACGAAACGCTGCTCAACACCGACCTCGTGCGCGAGCGCGAGCAGTTCGCCCGCTTCCTTTCGATGGTCGTGGAGCACAAGCACCGCACGGGCTTTACGGGCACGCTGCTGATCGAGCCGAAGCCGCAGGAGCCCACCAAGCATCAGTACGACTACGATGTCGCGACGGTGCACGGCTTCCTGACGCAATACGGTCTGCAGAACGAAATTCGCGTGAACATCGAGGCGAATCATGCCACGCTCGCGGGCCATTCGTTCCACCATGAAATCGCGTCGGCGTATGCGCTCGGCGTGTTCGGCAGCGTCGACGCCAATCGCGGCGACCCGCAAAACGGCTGGGATACCGACCAGTTCCCGAACAGCGTGGAAGAACTCACGCTCGCGTTCTATGAAATCCTGTGCCACGGCGGCTTCACGACCGGCGGCATGAACTTCGACGCCAAGGTGCGGCGTCAGAGCGTGGACCCCGAAGACCTGTTTTACGGCCACGCCGGGGCGATCGACGTGCTGGCGATCGCACTCGAGCGCGCCGCCGTGCTGGTCGAGAACGAACGCCTCGATCAGTTGCGCAAGCAACGTTACGCGGGCTGGGACACGGAGTTCGGCCGCAAGATCCTGGCCGGCGGTTACTCGCTGTCTTCGCTCGCCGCGGACGCCGTCGCGCACGGCACGAATCCTCATCATGTGAGCGGCCAGCAGGAGCGGCTCGAGAACATCGTCAACCAGGCGATCTACGGGCAGCGCTGAGCCTCCGCGCACGCCTTGCCGCCACGGCAGGGCGTGCGGGTGCGCGACAAAGAAGGATGGAGACATGTTCATCGGAATCGACCTCGGCACGTCCGGCGTGAAGGCCGTGCTGCTGGATCGCGCGGGCGACGTGCGCGGCAGCGCGAGCGCGCCGCTCACGGCGAGCCGCCCGCAGCCGCGCTGGTCCGAGCAGGCGCCGCAGGACTGGTGGCAGGCCGCGCGGTCGGCGCTGCGCGCGCTGATTGCCGAAGCGGCGGGCGCGGGTATCGCGGCCGCGAGCATCGAGGCGATCGGCCTCACGGGCCAGATGCACGGCGCCACGCTGCTCGATGCGAACGGCGCAGTGCTGCGCCCGGCCATTCTCTGGAACGACGGTCGTTCGGATGTCGAATGTATCGAGCTCGAGCATGCGGTTCCCGAACTGCATGCCGTGGCGGGCAATCTGGCGATGCCGGGTTTCACGGCCCCCAAGCTGCTGTGGGTGCGCAAGCACGAGCCCGAGGTGTTCGCACGCATTGCCCACGTGCTGCTCCCGAAGGACTACCTGCGCTATCTGCTGACGGGCGAGTTTGCCACCGACGCTTCGGACGCCGCAGGAACCCTCTGGCTCGACATTGCGAAGCGCGACTATGGCGATGCCTTGCTCGCCGCCTGCGGGCTGACGCGCGAGCAGATGCCGCGCGTTTTCGAAGGCAACCAGATCACGGGTACGCTGCGCCCTGAACTGGCGCGCGAGTTCGGCCTGCGCGAAGTGCCGGTGGTGGCGGGCGGCGGCGACAACGCGGCGGGCGCGGTCGGCGTGGGCATCGTGCGTCCCGGCGACGCCATGCTCTCGCTCGGCACCTCGGGTGTGTATTTCGCGGTGTCGGACGGCTTTCGCGCCAATCCCGATTCGGCCGTGCACAGCTTCTGCCATGCACTGCCGCACACCTGGCATCTGATGTCGGTGATGCTGAACGCGGCCAGTTGCCTCGACTTCACGGCCCAGTTGACGGGCTACGAGAACGTGGCGGCCCTGCTCGCCGATGCCGAGGCGCATGCGAACCCGCAGACCGACGCGCGCCGCCCGTGGTTCCTGCCGTATCTGAGCGGCGAGCGCACGCCGCACAACAACGTCAACGCCAAGGGCGTGTTCTACGGCATGACGCCGCAGACTACGCGCGCGGATCTCGCGAACGCGACGCTCGAAGGCGTGGGCTTCGCACTGCTCGACGGCATGGATGCGCTGCATGCCGCGGGTCTCGTGCCGGACTCGGTCACGGTGATCGGCGGCGGCTCGCGCAGCGCGTGGTGGACGCAGATGCTCGCCGATATCAGCGGGCGCGCGCTCACGCTGCGCGCGGGCGGCGAAGTCGGCCCCGCGCTGGGCGCGGCGCGCCTCGCGCATCTCGCGCTCGAACCCGGCGCCGTACTCGCCGACGTCTGCCCGCAACCGCCCGTGATTGCCGTGCGCGAGCCCGACGCCGCTCGCCACGCGTGGTATCGCGAAGCGCGCCGGCCCACTTTCGGCGCGCTCTATCGCGCACTCGAACCGGTTTTTGCAACCGGCGCCTGATTCATCCCGCGCCGGTGACGCAAAAAGAACGCGCGGCCAAAGCAGCCGCGCATGCCTGGCAGTCCTGTGGTTATGCCGAAGCGCCGCATTGTGCCGACGCGGGCGTCCAACCACCATAGCCGTGCTGTTTCCGCGCATTGCGCGGGGATGGCCTTCGACCATCAAGAGGAGTGGAGACATGAAATTCGCCAAACGCCGTTCGGTTCTGGGTTCGCTGGTATGCGGGGCCGTGCTCGCGAGCCTGTCGCTGGCGGCGCCGCTTGCGCACGCAAGCAAGGATCATCCTGAGATCGGCTTCTGTATCGACGACCTGCGCGTCGAGCGCTGGTCGCGCGATCGCGACTACTTCGTCGCGGCCGCGGAAAAGATGGGTGCGAAGGTGTCGGTGCAGTCGGCCGACGCCAGCGAGGAGCGCCAGATCTCGCAGATCGAAAACCTGATTTCGCGCGGCGTCGACGTGATCGTGATCGTGCCGTTCAATTCGAAGACGCTCGGCAACGTGGTGGCCGAGGCGAAGAAGGCCGGCATCAAGGTCATCTCGTATGACCGCCTGATTCTGGATGCCGACATCGACGCCTACATTTCATTTGACAATGAAAAGGTAGGAGAACTACAGGCTCAGGGCGTCTATAACGTGAAGCCGAAGGGCAATTACTTCCTGCTGGGCGGCGCGCCGACCGACAACAACGCGAAGATGCTGCGCGCAGGCCAGTTGAAGGTGCTCCAGCCCGCCATCGACCGCGGCGACATCAAGGTGGTCGGCCAGCAGTGGGTGCCGGAATGGAGCGCCTCGACCGCGCTCAGCATCATGGAAGACGCGCTCACGGCGAACAACAACAAGATCGATGCGGTCGTGGCCTCGAACGACGGCACGGCGGGCGGCGCGATCCAGGCGCTCGCCGCGCAGCATCTGGCGGGCAAGGTGCCGGTATCGGGCCAGGACGCCGATCTCGCAGCGGTTCGCCGCGTGATCGCCGGCACGCAGACGATGACGGTCTACAAGCCGCTCAAGCTGATCGCAGGCGAGGCCGCGAAGCTTGCCGTCGAACTCGCAAAGGGCGAGCAGCCCGCTTACAACGCCCAGTACGACAACGGCAAGAAGAAGGTCGATACGGTCCTGCTGCAGCCGACGCTGCTCACGAAGAGCAATGTGGACATCGTGGTCAAGGACGGCTTCTATACGCAGCAACAACTGGCCAGCCAGTAACGGCAGCCGGCCCGCGCGCCTGCCGCCACGGCGGCGGCAGGCGCGCGGGCCCTAGCAGCGAGGCGTAAACCGTATGACTGAACCATTGCTGACGATGCGCGGCATCGTCAAATCCTTTGCCGGCGTGAAGGCGCTAGACGGCATCGATCTCACTGTGCGGCCCGGCGAGTGCGTGGGCCTGTGCGGCGAGAACGGCGCCGGCAAGTCGACGCTCATGAAGGTGCTCTCGGGTGTCTATCCGCACGGCAGCTGGGATGGCGAGATCCGCTGGGAAGGAGAGACGCTGAAGGCGGCGAGCGTGCGCGACACGGAACGTGCCGGCATCGTCATCATCCATCAGGAACTGATGCTCGTGCCGGAGCTTTCCGTTGCCGAGAATATTTTCCTGGGCAACGAGATCACGCTGCCGGGCGGCCGCATGAACTACGCGGCCATGTACCGGCGCGCGGACGAACTGCTGCGCGAGCTGAAGATCGACGCCATCAACGTGGCGCAGCCCGTGATGAACTACGGCGGCGGCCATCAGCAGCTCATCGAGATCGCCAAGGCGCTCAACAAGCGCGCGAAACTGCTGATTCTCGACGAGCCTTCTTCGTCGCTCACCGCCGCCGAAACGAAAATCCTGCTCGACATCGTGCGCGACCTCAAGCGGCGCGGCGTGGCCTGCGTGTACATCTCGCACAAGCTCGACGAAGTCGAGGCCGTGTGCGATACCGTCACGGTGATCCGCGACGGCCGGCACGTGGCCACCGAGCCGATGGCGACGATGACCACGAATCGCGTGATCTCCATGATGGTGGGCCGCGAGATCCGCAACCTCTTTCCGCGTGAGCCGCACGATGTCGGCGAGGTGGTGTTCGAGGCGCGCAACGTCACCTGCTACGACGTGACGAATCCGCGCCGCAAGCGCGTGGACGACGTGTCGTTTACGGTGCGGCGCGGCGAGATTCTCGGCGTGGCCGGGCTCGTGGGCGCGGGGCGCACGGAAACGATGCAGGCCATCTTCGGCTCGTACCCGGGTGCCTGCTCGGCGACGGTGCTGCTGGAAGGCAAGGCGCTGAAGATCCGCTCGCCGCTCGAAGCGATCCGCGCCGGCATCGCCATGGTGCCCGAGGACCGCAAGCGCCACGGCATCGTCCCGCAGCTGGGCGTGGGCCACAACATCACGCTTTCGGTGCTGGAGCGCTATACGAAGGGCGGCCGCATCGACACGGCGGCGGAGCTCGATACGATCCGCACGGAGATGCAGCGCCTCTCCGTGCGCGCGGCTAACCCGATGCTCTCGATCGCGAGCCTTTCGGGCGGCAACCAGCAGAAAGCAGTCCTCACGAAGATGCTGCTCACCGATCCCAAGGTGCTGATTCTCGACGAGCCCACACGCGGCGTGGACGTCGGCGCGAAGTACGAGATCTACAAGCTCATGTTCGAGCTGGCGAGGCGCGGCGTTGCCATCGTGATGGTGTCGTCGGAGCTGCCCGAGGTGCTTGGGGTCAGCGATCGCGTGCTCGTGATCGGCGAGGGCGAACTGCGCGGCGATTTCGTCAACGAGGGCCTGACACAGGAACACATACTGGGCGCGGCGATCCAGAGCGCGCGCCCTCCATCCAACCGAGCGAGTGCAGCATGACCCCCGACGTCACTTCCCAACCCGCGCGCGAAAGCGCGCCACACGGCGGCAGCGGCTTCGCCCTGCGTTTTCAGCAACTCTTCGCGCGCTACAAGATCCTCGCGCTGCTCATCGCCGTGGCGGCGATCTGGGCGTTTTTCTCGGTGCTCACGCACGGCGCGTTCGTCACGCCGCGCAACGTCTCGAACCTGCTGCGGCAGATGTCGGTCACCGGCATGCTTGCGTGCGGCATGGTGTTCGTGATCATCGCGGGCGAGATCGATCTGTCGGTAGGCTCGTTACTGGGCCTGCTGGGCGGCGTGGGCGCCATCCTCGACGCCAATCACAACTGGCCGATCGTGGCGACCGTCCCGGCCGTGCTCGCGCTCGGCGTGCTGGTCGGGCTGTTCAACGGCTGGTGGTCCACCTATCGGCGCGTGCCGTCGTTCATCGTGGGGCTGGGCGGCATGCTCGCGTATCGCGGCATCCTGCTCGGCATCACGGGCGGATCGACGATTGCGCCGGTCTCGGACAACTTCGTCTTCATCGGCCAGGGCTATCTGCCGCGCCTCGTGGGTGACGTGCTCGCACTGGCGCTGTTCCTGCTGCTGGCGCTCCTTACGGTGCGCCAGCGCGCGAACCGGCGGCGCTATCAACTGCCGGTCGTGCCGGTCTGGCAGGATGGCGTGAAGATTGCGGGCGCCGGCGCGATCGTGCTGGCGTTCGTCGTGACGCTCGACAGCTACGGCGGCATTCCCGTGCCCGTGCTGCTGCTGCTCGCAATGCTCGGCATTTTCACGTGGATCGCGACGCAGACGGTGTTCGGCCGCCGCATCTACGCGGTGGGTTCGAATCTCGAAGCCACGCGTCTTTCGGGCGTCAACACGAACCGCGTGAAGCTCGCGATCTTCGCGCTCATGGGGCTCATGTGCGCGTTCGCCGGCATCGTCAACACGGCGCGTCTCGCAGCGGGTTCGCCTTCGGCGGGCACGATGGGCGAGCTCGACGCGATCGCGGCGTGCTTCATCGGCGGCACTTCGATGCGCGGCGGCTCCGGCACGGTTTACGGCGCGCTGATCGGCGCGCTCGTGATGGCGAGTCTCGACAACGGCATGTCGATGCTCGACGTCGATGCTTACTGGCAGATGATCGTGAAGGGCGGCATTCTCGTGCTCGCCGTCTGGATCGACGTGGTTTCGGGGTCGAACCGGCGCTGATTGTGCGATTGCAAAAGCCGATTGCAAACGCATTGCTATGAGGTATCGGTAGAAGAGATTCTTCTTGTTTTGCGTATGAGGGCGTTGCACGCAGCGCGCGTGCAACGCCAATTCCTGCCAGAATATTTTCGACCTGTGCTGCCCGGTTCCTGCGCACGCGCGCGATCCCGCCGGCGGCACGGGGCTCGTCCGCCGCAGCGCCGCGCTCCCCGCGCGCCGCCTGCCGCTTCGTCACTTTTCCGGCGCACCGTTGCGTTGCGCCGGGCCGCATGGCCGCGCGCCGTGCGGCTCCGAACCGGAGACAAGTCGACCATGCCAGCCCTATGTGAAATCTGCAATGCCCGGCCCGCCGTCGCACGTGTGACTGTCGTGCAGGACGGCCAGCGCAAATCGCTGTCGATCTGCGATTACGACTACCGGCAACTGATGCGCCATCAAAGCATGCTCAATCCGTTCGATTCACTGCTGGGCGGCAACGGGCTGTCGCGCTTCTTCGGCGGACTCGGCGGCGAAGGAGTCCACGACGACGAGGGGCCGGGCCTTGCGGCCGAAGTGCCGCGCGAGTCCGTGGATGCTACGGACGCCTTCAGCGAACAAACGATGGAACTGCTGCAGCGCGCGGCCGAAAAGGCCCACGAACTGCACCGCAAGGAGCTCGATACGGAGCATGTGCTGTACGTGCTGGCCGATACGGATGTCTGCGCAGCACTCCTCAAGGAACTGAAGCTCTCGCCCCAGGACATCAGGAACTATATCGATGAGCACGCGAGACAAGGCACCGCCGGCGACGACGCACTCGACAAGATGACCGTCTCGCCGCGCCTGAAAAAAGCGTTCCAGTTCGCATTTCAGGCTTCGCGCGATCTGGGGCACTCGTACGTCGGGCCCGAGCATCTGCTCATCGGTCTCGCGGCCGTGCCCGACAGCATCGCGGGCACGCTGCTGAAGAAGTACGGCGTGACGCCCGAGGCGCTGCGCCAGAAAGTCGTGAAAGTAGTGGGCAAGGGCGCGGAGGACGGCCGCGTGGAGGCGCCCACGGGCACGCCGAATCTCGACAAGTTCGGGCGCGACCTCACCGCCATGGCGCGCCAGGGCAAGCTCGACCCCGTGCTCGGCCGTGCGCAGGAGATCGAAAACACGATCGAAGTGCTCGCGCGCCGCAAGAAAAACAATCCGGTGCTGATCGGCGAGCCGGGTGTGGGCAAGACGGCCATCGTGGAAGGGCTCGCGCAGCGCATCGTCAATGGCGACGTGCCGGAAGTGCTGCGCGGCAAGCGCCTTGTCGAGGTCAACATCAACTCGATGGTGGCGGGCGCGAAGTATCGCGGCGAGTTCGAGGAGCGCGCGAAGCAGCTGATCGACGAGGTGAGCGCGAAGAACGACGAGCTGATCCTTTTCATCGACGAACTGCACACGATCGTCGGTGCCGGACAGGGCGGCGGCGAAGGCGGCCTCGACATCGCGAACGTGCTCAAGCCCGCGCTCGCGCGCGGCGAGCTGAGCCTCATTGGCGCGACGACGCTCAACGAATACCAGAAGTACATCGAAAAGGACGCGGCGCTCGAGAGGCGCTTCCAGCCGGTGCTCGTGCCGGAGCCCACGGTCGAGCAGACCATCGTGATCCTGCGCGGCCTGCGCGACAAGCTGGAGGCCCACCACCAGGTGACCTTCGCCGACGACGCATTCGTGGCCGCCGCCGAGCTTTCGGACCGCTACATCACCTCGCGCTTCCTGCCCGACAAGGCCATCGACCTGATCGACCAGGCGGCGGCGCGCGTGCGCATCAGCGCCACGTCGCGGCCCGCGGACATTCAGGAGCTCGAAGCGGAGATCGCGCAGCTCAAGCGCGAGCAGGACTACGCGGCCTCGCGCAAGCGGTACGACGCGGCGAAGGGCTTCGAGGAACGCATCGGCGAGAAGCAGAAGCAGCTCGACGGGCAGATGGAAGCGTGGCAGCGCAAGACCGGTTCCGAGACGCTGGAAGTGACGGTGGCTTCGATTGCCGAAGTGGTGTCGCGCCTCACCGGCATACCGGTTGCGGACCTCACGCAGGAAGAGCGCCAGAAGCTCTTGAAGATGGAGGACAAGCTGCGCGAGCGCGTGGTGGGCCAGAACGACGCCGTGGTCGCCGTGAGCGATGCGGTGCGTCTCTCGCGCGCGGGTCTCGGCCAGGAGCACCGGCCGATCGCGACGTTCCTGTTCCTCGGGCCGACGGGGGTGGGCAAGACCGAGCTCGCGAAAGCGCTGGCGGAAAGCGTGTTCGGCGACGAGCAGGCCATCATCCGCATCGACATGAGCGAGTACATGGAGCGCCATGCGGTCGCTCGCCTCATTGGCGCACCGCCGGGCTACGTGGGCTACGACGAGGGCGGGCAACTGACCGAGCGCGTGCGGCGTCGGCCCTATAGCGTGATCCTGCTCGACGAGATCGAGAAGGCGCACCCGGACGTCTACAACGTGCTGCTGCAGGTGTTCGACGACGGGCGGTTGACCGACGGCAAGGGCCGCGTGGTGGACTTCAGCAACACGATCATCATCGCCACGAGCAACCTGGGCGCCTCGATCATCATGGAGAACCTGGAGCAGCCCGAGGCGCAGCGCAAGAGCGACAAGGCCGTGCGCGACGAACTCATGAAGGTGCTCAAGGGCCACTTCCGGCCGGAGTTCCTGAACCGCATCGACGAGGTCATCGTGTTCCATGCGCTCTCGAAGGAGAACATCCGCTCGATCGTGCAGATCCAGCTCGACCGGGTGGTGCGCACGGCGGCGGCGCAGGACATCACGCTGAAGATGAGCGAGGCGCTCGTCGATCATCTGGTGGAGGCCGGCTATCAGCCCGAGTTCGGCGCGCGCGAACTGAAGCGGCAGATCCGGCAGCAAGTGGAAACGCGGCTGGCGAAGGAGATTCTGGGCGATGCGCTGCAGTCGGGCGACACCGTCGAGATCGGCTACGACAAGACGAGCGGCGAGACCACGTTCAACAAGCTCACCGTGCCGGCCGACGTGAAGGAGGGCAAGCCCGCCAAAAAGGCGAAGGACGGCGCCGCCGATCCGGTGCCGGACGGCAAGGCGATTGCCGCGGATATCGCCGCCGACGACGTGACGGCAGAGCCGCCTGCGCCGCCGAAGAAAAAGAACGGCAAGGGCGCGGGCAAGGCGAAGTCCGCCTGATCGGGCGGCGCATGAGCGTGAGTGGCCGGCCGTCCTCGCGGGTCGGGCGCTATCCTTCGCGCCGGTGGATTTCGTATTGCAGACGATGGCAGGCCTGCGCGCGGTGAAAACGCGCGGCCGCGCTGCGGGGCGCCGCAGCGTGCCATGGCCCTTCGGCTACAATTGCGGCAGCCTGAATACGGAATCGCGATGAACAAACGGAAAGCCTGCTTCGTCGGCCTTGCGGCCGTTGTCACCCTGCTGGCGGGATGCGTTGCGCAATACCGCAACCCCAGCACGTGCGAAGACGAGATGCGGCACCGGTTCGCGGAAGCGTCGCTTGGTGCGCTTTCCGTGACGAGCAGCGGGGTCTCCTATCGCGGCCAGCGTGTCGTGGTCGAAGGGCACTTCGACAAACCGCTGAAGCCGGCGGTCGAGGCCTCGGGCGCATCGGCGGCTTTCGCGGCCGAAGCTGCGTCGGGTGCGTCGGCGGTATCGGTCGCGTCCGCGGCATCCGCAGCATCGGGCACGCCGGCCGCGGCAGCGCTGGGCGCGTCCTCGCCCGCGGCGGCGAGCGGGGCGGCGGTGGCGGCTGCGGCATCGGGCGCTTCGGCGGTCAAGGCCGAGCCCAAGCCTGGCACGCCGGTCGCGGCGCTCGCCCAGAAGCTGGGCATCAAGAAGCCGGCGCATACGCCGGCCGCCGCCGAATGTCTCTTCAACGAATCCGGCCTCGTTTCCTTCCGTTGGCTTGCTCCCCCGGAACTCGCCAAAACGACGCCCGACCCGCACGCGGCCGAGGACTGACGCCGCCTGGCGTTGCCTCGCGCCGCCGCTTCTCTTTAATGCTTTGAAATAAAAAGAAAAAATCTCCGCGAAAGGAGGGGGAGAGGGGTTTTCTGGATGTTGAGAAACGTTAGAATACCGAGCTTCACCTCCCTGGGAGGCGTCCGACAGACCTGGCGATGCCGCGCCGCACGGCGGTTTTTGCACAGGGTGCCCCTCGCCCGGTAAAATGGCTGGTTGATCCACGGAAACTGGCCGTGGCGTAGCCGAAGGATTACCCGAACATGAGTGATTTTCATCAACGTCTTGCCATCCGCGCCGTCGCGCTTCTGATGGCGGGCGGGCTGGTCGCCGGCTGCAGCACGCCGTCGCCGACCAAGATCGATTACCGCAGTGACCAGAAGGCGAAGGAGTCCTCGCTTGCTGTGCCGCCGAATCTGCTCGACGAAACGCCGGACCAGCGTTCGACGGCTCCGCAGGGCGGCGAGACCTCGCTTTCCACGCTCAAGCAAGTTCAGAGCGACGCGCCGCCGTCGGACGTGAACCAGGTGCTGCCGCAGGTGCCCGGCATGCATATCCAGCGTGACGGCACGGAAAGCTGGCTCGTCATCGACGATAAGACGCCCGACCAGGTCTGGGCTCAGGTGCGCCGCTTCTGGCAGGAGCAGGGCTTCCTGCTGGTGGTCGACCAGCGCGACAAGGGCTTGATGGAAACCGACTGGAACGAGACGCGTCCGAAGATCTCGGACGGCATCATCCGCAATTCGCTCACGTGGGCCATGGGCAACTCCTACGTCGGCGCGGAGCGCAACAAGTACCGCACGCGTCTCGAAACGTCGCCGACCGGCGGCACTTATATCTTCGTCAGCCAGAAGGGCCTCACCGAGGAAATTTCGGGCACCAACGACGAGAGCAGCAAGTGGGTGCCGAAGCCCAACGATCCCGCACTCGAAACCGAGTATCTGAAGCGCCTCATGCTGACGCTCTCGCGCGCGAAGCCGGGCGTGCCCGACGTGCAGATCGCCGACGCGGCCGACGCGACCGCCAAGAGCAAGGCCAATGGCGCGATCGGTTCGCAGTCGGCCGCTCCGGATACGGCCGCGGCCGCCGTCGCCGCGCAGAACGTGGCGGCAGCGGGCCAGCAGTCGGGCACCGGCCAGCAGCCCGGCAAGGGTCAGGCGCAAGCGGCCGAAACGGGCGGCCATTACACGTCCACCGAGCTCACGCTCGGCGAGCCGTACGACAACGCCTGGCTGCGCGTGGGCCATGCGCTCGACCGCGCGAACTTCACGGTGGACGACAGCGACCGCTCGAAGGGCATCTACTACATTCGCTACGTCGATCCGAAGGACATGACGTCCGACGAACAGGGCTTCTGGAACCAGGTGTTCCATGGCCGCAAGGAGAAGGAAGCGAAGCAGTACATGCTGAACGTGCGCGCCGTCACCGAGAACCAGACGCGTATCGCCGTCGTCGACGACAAGGGGCAGGTCGACACCTCGCGCCCCGCTCAGGAGATCATGAGCCTCGTGGTCTCGGAACTGCAGTAAGAGTTCGGGCTCGACTCCCGGCGCCCGAAGTAAGCCCGCCTGCGCAATGCGCGCAGGCGGGCTTTTTTACGTCCTCGACAACGCCCCCGCTGCGGGCTTGCTGCTCAGTGCGGGATCATCCACGTGAACACGTTCTGCTGCAGCCAGACGAGGACGCCGAGCAGCACCGTCAACAGGATCGAGTGCCGGAAGGTGCGGGCGAACACGTGGCCTTCCTTGCCTTTGAGCTCGGTCGTGGCGACGCCCGTCGAGATGTTCTGCGGCGAGATCATCTTGCCCATCACGCCGCCCGACGAGTTGGTCGCGGCCATCAGCACGGGGTTCAGGTTGAGCTGATGCGCGGCGACCACCTGGAGGTTGCCGAAGAGCGCATTGCCCGAGGTGTCGCTGCCCGAGAGGAATACGGCCACCCAGCCGAGGAACGCCGAGACGAGCGGGAAGAACGCGCCCACCGAAGCGGCGCCGAGACCGAGCGTATAGGTGAGCCCCGAGTAGTTCATCAGATACGCGAGTCCGACGATCGCCGCGACGGTCAGGATGGCGATGCGCGTCTGCACCCAGGTATCGACGATGGCGCCGCAGAAATCGGCGAGCTTGAGGCGCACGACGAGGGCCGTGATGATCGCCGCCACGAGGATTGCCGTGCCGGTGGCGAGCGGCTGGAAGTCCCAGACGGCACCGTAAGGCACCTTGTAGAGCGTGATGTACACGGCCTTGTCGAGGCCGGGCCAGGGCAGCTTCACGTCGCCGATCGCGAAGACCTTTGCGATGGTCCAGAGGATCACGACCACCGAGACGATCAGCCACGGATACCAGCCTTGCACGCCCGGCACGTTGCCGCGCACTTCCTTGGCGCGGTCGACGCGGATCTCGAACTGCGGATCGGGCGCCGGTTTCCATACGCGCAGGAACGCGATGGTGACGATCAGCGAGACGAGCGACGAGAGCACGTCGGTCAGGCTGTAGTTGACGTAGTTCGAGGTCACGAACTGCGTGAGGGAGAAGCTGCCGCCGGCCACGAGCAGCACGGGCCAGATGCGCAGCATGCCGCCCACGCCCGCGTAGATTGCGATCACGTAGAACGGCAGTGCGAGCGCGAAGAACGGCAGCTGGCGGCCCACCATCTGTCCGAGCACGTCGGCGGGCAGGTGCGTGACCGCGCCGAGCACGGTGATCGGCACGCCAAGCGCGCCGAAAGCCACCGGCGCCGTGTTGAAGATCAGCGTGAAGGTGAGCGCCTCGAGGGTCGGGAAGCCGAGCATGATGAGGAGCGAGCTCGTGATCGCGACCGGGGTGCCGAATCCGGAGATTCCTTCGAACAGCGCCCCGAACGAGAAGCCGATCACCACGAGCACGATGCGCCGGTCGTTGGGCAGGTTGTCGAGCATCCACATGCGAAAGGCGGCGAAGCGCCCCGAGCGCAGCGCGATGTTGTAGAGCAGGATTGCCGCGACCACGATCCACATGACCGGCCACAGCGCGAACACGATGCCGGCGGCGACGGAGTCGAAGGCGAGGCCGGCCGGGAACTGCCAGCCGAAGATGGCGACGATGAGGCCGACCACGAGGCCGGCGAGCGAGGCCTGCCACGCCGGGCGCCGTGCCCAGCCCAGCAGGACGAGCACGGTGACGATGGGGAGTGCGGCGACGATGAACGAAGGCAATAGCGAATTACCGATGGGAGTCAACAGCTGGTGAAACATGGCGTCTCCTTTGTGCTGTCTGGAATCGGCGCAATCGATGCGGCTCATTGCGCCGGGGCGCTTGCGAAGGTGGGCGTGAACATGAATTAAGGCGGTGTTTCAATCCCCGATGCCCACGTCGAGCATAGAAAATGCAGGTGGAGTGTCAAGCAGGGAAAATACGGTCCGGCACCGAATAGTACGCGCGGGGGAATGCGATGGGCACGCAATGGGCAGTTCCAAATGAAACGCGGCGCATCCCGTAACCGGGTATGCGCCGCGCTGCCTCTCTGATTGCCGATATTGCCTGTCGTTGTCGTTGTGTGGGTCCGGCGCAGTCCACCGCGCCGACAAACCCATCGTATCGGCCGATCCCGTATCTGGTTGTTCGCGTTTGTCAGCGAGTCGTTGGAATCGTAAGAGAGTGTTTCCAGGCTCGCGCAAGGCGCGTTACTGGCGCTGGTAGATCTCGCCGCCCTGCTTGATGAACTCCACGGCCTTCACTTCCATGCCCTTCTTCAGCGCTTCGTCGTCGCTCATGCCCTGCTTCGCCGCGAAGTCGCGCACGTCCTGCGTGATCTTCATGGAGCAGAAGTGCGGGCCGCACATCGAGCAGAAGTGCGCGACCTTGGCCGAGTCTTTGGGCAGCGTCTCGTCGTGGAATTCGCGCGCCTTGTCCGGATCGAGGCCGAGGTTGAACTGGTCTTCCCAGCGGAACTCGAAGCGCGCCTTCGACAAAGCGTTGTCGCGCACCTGCGCGCCCGGGTGGCCCTTCGCAAGGTCGGCCGCGTGCGCCGCGAGCTTGTACGTGATGATGCCTTCCTTCACGTCGTCCTTGTTCGGCAGACCCAGGTGTTCCTTCGGCGTGACGTAGCAGAGCATGGCCGTGCCGAACCAGCCGATCATCGCCGCGCCGATGCCCGAGGTGATGTGGTCGTAGCCCGGCGCGATGTCGGTGGTGAGCGGCCCGAGCGTGTAGAAGGGCGCTTCCTTGCACCAGTCGAGCTGCAGGTCCATGTTCTCCTTGATGAGCTGCATCGGCACGTGGCCCGGGCCTTCGATCATCACCTGCACGTCATGCTTCCACGCGATCTGCGTGAGCTCGCCGAGCGTTTTCAGTTCGCCGAGCTGCGCTTCGTCGTTGGCGTCGTAGATCGAGCCGGGACGCAGGCCGTCGCCGAGCGAGAAGCTCACGTCGTAGGCCTTCATGATTTCGCAGATATCCTCGAAATGCTCGTAAAGGAAGGATTCCTTGTGATGGGCGAGGCACCACTTGGCCATGATCGAGCCGCCGCGCGAGACGATGCCCGTCATGCGGTTGGCCGTGAGCGGCACGTATTGCAGGCGCACGCCCGCGTGGATCGTGAAGTAGTCCACGCCTTGCTCAGCC
The DNA here is from genome assembly GCF_000684975.1 of Paraburkholderia acidipaludis NBRC 101816. Lineage (GTDB taxonomy): Bacteria > Pseudomonadota > Gammaproteobacteria > Burkholderiales > Burkholderiaceae > Paraburkholderia > Paraburkholderia acidipaludis. The sequence continues at coordinate 115,911 of NZ_BAXZ01000003.1, forward strand.
TGCTCGATGAGCGTGTCGCGGAAGATTTCCCACGTGAGATCCTCGGCTTTGCCGTTGACCTTTTCGAGCGCCTGGTAGATCGGCACCGTGCCGATGGGCACCGGCGAGTTGCGGATGATCCACTCGCGCGTTTCGTGAATGTGCTTGCCGGTGGAGAGATCCATGACGGTGTCGCCGCCCCAGCGGATCGCCCACGTCATCTTGTCGACCTCCTCGCCGATCGACGAGGTCACGGCCGAATTGCCGATGTTCGCATTGATCTTCACGAGGAAGTTGCGGCCGATGATCATCGGCTCGCTTTCCGGGTGGTTGATGTTCGCGGGGATGATCGCGCGGCCGCGCGCCACTTCCTCGCGCACGAACTCGGGCGTGATCGCCTGGAGCGCGTCGGCGCCGAAGGCCGCGGCACCGAACGCCTGGCCCGCGTGCTGGCGGCCCATCATCGCGGCGAGTTTCGCGCCGTTCGGCCCGCTGGCCTTGAGGCTCTCCAGATACTCGGCGCGGCGCTGGTTCTCGCGGATCGCGATGAACTCCATCTCGGGCGTGACGATGCCCTGACGCGCATAGTGCATCTGCGTCACGTTCTTGCCGGCCTGCGCGCGGCGCGGCGTGCGGTGCAGGCCCGGGAAGCGCAGCTCGGCCGTGGCCGGGTCGGCGGCACGCTCGAGGCCGTACTGCGACGAGAGGCCGGGCAGCGATTCGGTGTCGCCGCGCGCTTCGATCCAGCGCTGGCGCAGTGCGGGCAGGCCCGCGCGAATGTCGATCTTCGCTTCGGGGTCGGTGTAGGGACCCGAGGTGTCGTAGACGTAGATCGGCGGATTCTTCTCGCCGCCGAAGCCCGTGGGCGTGTCCGACTGCGTGATCTCGCGCATCGGCACGCGAATGTCCGGCTGCGAGCCGGTGACGTAGATCTTGCGGGAATTGGGCAGCGGCGCGACCGCGGCTTCGTCGACGTGCGCGTTGGCGGAAACGAACTTCGGGTTCGCGTTCATGTATCTCTCTCCAAAGCAATATGGGAACAGCAGCTTCGCAGGAGACGAGACGGAACGTGGACGGACTTCGCTGTGGTGGGTGAGTAGCGATGCTGCGAAGTCCGGACGCTTCCCTGCGCTGGCATTATCCAGATCAGGTTCAAAGGGTATTTCTCACCCGCGCGATACGCCGCTCGACTTTCGTTCAGACTCGTTCAAAGCGGCGCATGACGCAGGACCCCCGCGTAAGCAGGCCAAACAATACACCGCGCTGCGACGATCTGGCAAGTGTGCGGCGCTGCAATTCGCGGTATAGCGGCGCGAGGCGCTACGCGCGAAATGAATGAAGCGGCGAATCGTAAAGTAGATGACAGCGGCGGATGACTGGAGCGGACTACAGCGTGAAATCGTCTGATGCTTCGGGCTGGTACAGGATGCGATCGATCTTCAGCGTTTGCTGAGCGCCGCTGGGCGGCGTGAAACTTACGGTATCGCCGCGTTCCGTCTCGATCCAGGCGATAGCCACTGCGCATAAAACGTCTCGCGCGCGACCATGGCCGACCGGCTTGCTGCATAATTCGTGGCGCGCGGCTTACGGTTACCCGACCGTCGCCGCCGCACCCGCTTGCCGTCGTGCTGCGGGCCGCGCACTACCGTTTCTTCGCCACTCCAACATGCCGTCGAGTTCCACCCGCCTCGCAGTGCGTTTGCGCGGCTCCAAGGTGTGCGCGTCGCGTTCTTCCGCGACGCCATGACCACGCCGCCCCGTTTGCCTGCAGGGCCTCTGATGTCCGCCGCCGGTGCCGTGTGGCGGCTCTGCCGCGCCGTGCGGTTGCCGCAATCGCGCGGCGGCCGCGTCGCGCTTTCGCTGGCCGTCGTCTATTTCGTGTGGGGCTCGACCTACCTCGCCGTACACGTGGCGCTCGGCTCGTTTCCGCCGCTGCTGCTTTCGGGCCTGCGCAATTTGCTGGCCGGCATCGGGCTCTTCGTGTTCGCCATGCGTCGCCGTCCCGTCACGCCGACGCTCATGGAGGTCCGTAATGCGGGCATCGTCGGGACGACGCTCGTGGGGCTGTCGAGCGGCATGCTCGCGTACGGCATGCGCACCGTGGGCACCGGCACGGCGGCCGTGATGGTCGCCACGGTGCCGCTTTTCGCGACGATCATCGCGGCCGCCACGGGCCGCCGCGTCGCGAGAGCGGAGTGGCTGGCCGTAGCGCTGGGTCTCGCCGGTATCGGCATCCTGAGCCATGGCGGCGGCGCGTCGGGCACCGCGGGCGGCTGTCTCGCGATTCTGGCCGGCGCGCTGTTCTGGGCGATCGGCGCGCACCTCGCCGGGCGGCTCAAGCTGCCTTCGGATCTGTTCCTCGCCACGGCGCTGCAGATCGGGCTGGGCGGCGCGATTTCCACGCTCATCGCGTGGGTCAGCGGCGAACGCATGATGCCGCTCCATTTCCTGCCGGCCGTCGCGTTCCTCTATCTCATGCTGATCGGCACGATGGCGGCTTATGTTGCCTACGGCTACCTGATCCGCCACACGAGTCCGCTCGTCGCGAGCAGCTGCATGTACGTGAATCCGGTCGTGGCCGTTGCGCTGGGCGCGCTGCTGCTGGGCGAGCCCGTGACCACCGGCACGATCGTGGCGACCGTGCTGATACTCGGCAGCGTGGGACTTTCGTTCGTGTTCGACGACCGGCGCCGCGGCGCTTGACAGGCACCCGCAGACTTACGCCGGCCGCCGGCCACCCGCGTGCGCTACTTCGCCTGCTCGGCGCTATTCGTGATGGCGTGGCCGCCCGCGGACATATCTTCGCCCGCGCCCGCGACGGTATTGCATGCGGCAAGCGCTCCAACCGAAGCGGCAACGAGCAGCAGGGCAATCAGGCGTTTCATGAGCGATCTCCACCGTGGTCAAGAGATTGCCTGCCCAGCACGTAGCGTGCCCGGGCATTTTTGCCTGATCCGCAGGGTTGTCGCGCGGGGTGTGGCTCGCGCCCCTGACCCGCCGCGCGGGCGTTTCAGGCGGCGCGCGGGCGCGTGCTGGCGTGAATCCAGCCGGCCAGCGCGGTAAACGCGAGCCCGGCCACGCACACGCCGATCCAGCCGAACGCGTGCCACATGGCGGCGCCGACGGCGGAGCCGGTCGCGCCGCCGATGAAATACGCGACCATGTAGACGGTGTTGACGCGGCTGCGCGCTTCCGGACGCAGCGCGTAGATGCGCGACTGGTTCGATATCTGCGCGGCCTGCACGCCGATATCGAGCACCACCACGCCGATCACGAGCCCGACGAGGCTCTTGCCGGAGAACGCGAAGATCACGAAGGCGAGCGCAATGAGCGCGATCGACAGCGTGATGACGGAGCGCGGTCCGCGCCGGTCTGCGGACCGGCCCGCCCAGGGCGCGGCCATCGCGCCCGCCGCGCCGACGACGCCGAAGAGGCCCGCAACCTGCGGCCCGAGATGGAACGGCGCGCCGGCCAGCAGCAGGGTGAGCACCGGCCAGAACAAGCTGAATGCGCCGAACAGGCATGCGCCGGTCAGGGCCGCCTCGCGCAGCCCGCGCAGTTCGAGCGTGAGGTGCCACATGGAAGCGAGGAGCCGTCCGTAGCCGAGCCGGGAGGTCGGCTGGCTGCGCGGCAGTTTGAGCACGATCACGACGGCCAGCACGAGCAGCGCGACGATCGAGGCGCCGAACACGGCGCGCCAGCCGAAGTATTGGCCGACGAAGCCGGCGGCCGTACGCGCGAGCAGGATGCCGAGCAGCAGCCCGCTCATGACCGTGCCGACGGCATGGCCGCGCGCTTCGGGCGGCGCGAGTTCGGCGGCGAAGGGCACGGCCTGCTGCGCGATGGTCGACAGCACGCCGATGGCAAGACTTGCGCCGATCAGCACGCCGAGCGTGGGCGCCGTGGCCGCGAAGAAAAGCGCGATGCATACGCCGGCGATCTTCAGCAGGATCAGGAGCCGGCGGTCGTAGCGGTCGCCGAGCGGAGCGAGCAGCAGCATCCCTGCGGCATAGCCCAACTGGGTGGCGGAGGGCACGGCGCCGATCCAGGCGGCTCCCGAGGGGAACGACTTGCGGAAGTCGTCGAGAAGCGGCTGGTTGTAGTAGATGTTCGCGACCGAGACGCCGGCAATGGTCGCGAGCAGGAGCAGCAGGCCGCGCAGCGACGGGCTATCGGCTGCGGTGGTGGTGGAGTCGGGTGTGGACATGAGCAGGAGCGGGCGGCGCCCGGCAAGACACAAAGGCAACGGCGGACTGCATTCGAGGGTGCCGATCATACCGGAGCATGTCGGATCGTGCTGACGCCGGACCGCGGCGCGCAGGTAGGGGGCGGCCTGGTCCGGATAGCTGGCGTGTCAGGCGCCGACGTTGCCTGATGGGTTGCCCGAGAGGCCGCCTGATGGTTCCATAACCGGCGCCTGGAGCGGCTCCCGGAACGGATAAGGACCGTCCGATTCGTCGACGTAGACGTGGTGCGTGACGAGTCCGCCTTGCGGATCGTAGCGATGCAGCGCGAACGCGGGCGGCTCGAGCGTGAAGCTCGAAGGTGCGCCGGGCGCGAGGTCGAGCGTGACCTGATGCGCGGGCGAGGGCACCGCCGAAGCGACGGTGCCGCCAAAGCGCACGAACATCGAGCGATGCACGTGGCCGCACATGACGCGCTCGACATTCGGATGCCGCGCGACGAGCGTTTCGAGCGCCGCGGTCGCCTGCGGATCGAGGCGGATCGCATCCAGAGTGTCGACGCCGCTATCGAACGGCGGGTGATGGAGCGCGACGATCACCGGCCGTCCGCGTGCGGTATCGAGCTGCTGCTCGAGCCACGCCAGCCGCGCCGCGCACAGCATGCCCGCGCTCTGGCCCGGCTGCAGGGAGTCGAGCGCGACGAGACGCAGCGGCCCAACATCGACGGCATAGTGCACGAACGGGCCGCCCGTGCGCAGCTCGTCCCGCTCGGGAAACACCTCGCGCAGCGCCTCGCGCGTGTCGTGATTGCCGATCAGCAGCCAGTACGGGATGCCGAGCGCTGCCAGCAGCGACTTCAGGTGCCGATACTCGTCGGCCGAGCCTTGGTCCACGAGGTCGCCGGTGATGATCACGGCGTCCGGGCGCGGCACGAGCGCGTTCAGCCGCGCGACGGTCTGCGCAAGACGCGCGGCGGTATCGACGCGCTGGTAAGCGAGCGCGCCCGGTCGCTTGACGTGCAGGTCGCTGATCTGGGCGAGCAGCATGGGAGCCTCTCGAAGGGAATGACGGGTGGCGGCAGCTTTATGTTACGCGAGCGCGCAGGGCCCGGCAGGAGCGTCACGGGAGTTCGAATTCGCCGTCTTCGTGCGATACCCGCGCGAGGTGCGCGATGTGCGTGATATGGGCGACATCGGCGAGGGGCGCGCTGGCGATGGCGGCGATCGTGCCGCCCTCGCACAGCGTGTGCGGCAGCACGAGCCGCGGCGCGGCGCCCGTGCACTCGCCGCCGATGGATGCCGTCAACTGCCGCCACGCCATACGGCCTGTCTCGCGGTTCGGCGTGCCAATGCTCGCGAGCGGCGGAGCGAGCAGCGCGCCCATCGCGAGGCCGTCGAAGCCGAGAATCGACATCTCCTGCGGCACACGCACCCGCGCGTGGCGCAGGCCGCGCATCACGACCATGGCCAGCAGATCGTTGCAGCAGAAGAGGGCGGTGGGACGCCGCGCACCGTTCGTGAGCCGCGCGAGCACGGAGGGCGGGAGTGCGTCGGCAGCGGTGTCGATTTCGAGCATGGGCTCCGGGGCGAGGCCCGCCTGCTGCATGGCATGCACGTAGCCTGCGTGACGCTGGCGGACGCGGTCGGAGGCCGGGAGCGGGGTCGACAGCATCAGGATGCGGCGGTGCCCGTGCGCGATCAGCATGCGCACGCCGTCGCTGGCTGCCTCGCGGTTATCGACCGAAACCGCCGGGCGGTGCTGCGTGTCGTTGTGCATGAGCACGTAGGGCGGGCCGTCTGCGTCGAGCTCGTCGAGCAGCGGGTGGGAGTCCGCATCGGCCACGGTGAGGATCAGGCCCTCGACTCGTTGTGCTCGCAACATATCGACTGCGCGGCGCTCGCGCCCGGTGTCGTACTGCGTGGTCGTGAGCATGAGCCGGAAGCCCGCGGCGGCGGCCAGTTCGTCGATGCCCTGCAGGCATTCGGCGAAGACGGGATGGGCGAGCGTCGGCAGCACCACGCCGACAAGCCGCGTGCGCTCGCCGCGTAGCTGGCGGCCGAGCGGGCTTGGGCGGAACCGGAGCGTCTCGACGGCCTCGCGCACTTTCGCGAGCGTGGCCGGATTGACCGTATGCGGCGCGTTGATCGCTCGAGAAACGGTGGCGATCGAGAAACCGGCGTGTGCGGCGACATCCTTGATGGTTGGCGTCATGCTGGCGGCCCCGAACGTCGTACACGTTTTCGACGGGCCGATTATGGAAAGCACGTGTGACCGCGCGATGACCTCGCGCGCTTGGGGAGGGGGCGGGGCAATGGTAGAATCCCGTCCGCCCTTGCCGGGGTGATGAAATTGGTAAACATAGCGGACTTAAAGAGAGATTGAGTGCCCGGCCGGAAACGACCGGTGCAGAACCCCTCAAATTCGGCGAACCCCCTGGGCCGTGCGTGCGCGGCGCCGAGGCAACGCCGAGCCAAGCCCGCCGCTGCGCGACGTGCGGCGGCGTGGAAGGTGTAGAGACTAGACGGGGGGCGCCTGGGGCTTCGCGCGGCGTATAACGCGGTGTGATGCTACGGCGAAGGCATAGTCCAGCGCACGAACGCGCGCCCAGACTCGGCGTGCGGCGTCGAAAGACGTGGTGTGACGAAAATCCGCCGCCTCACGGCTTGCCGGTTCGAGTCCGGTCCCCGGCACCATCCGTTGTCCGGATGTCTACGAGATTGCCCGAAAGCCCCAGCGTGGTTGCCTACCATGCCGGGGCTTTTGTCTTGCGCGGCGCCCGGGTTTGCGCCTCGCCGCGTTGTTTACTCCCCGTTGACTGCCATGAAAAGCAGGGGCATAACGGGGCATCTTGGGAGCAGGTCATGAAATCCAGTGTTTCGATGAAAGTGTTGGCGGCCGCGGTGCTCGGGGTTGCCTTGCTTTTCTGGCTCAAATATCGCGCCTCATGGCTCGATTCCGGCAACGTCTCGATCAAGGCCGGGGGCACCTATGCGATATCGTCGACGATCCTGGCGTGCCCCACCGGCGGTCGGGCTGCCGCACCTTCCGCCGGCAATCAGGGGGCTTCGGCGGCTCAGAGCCCCGGGGCGTGCCTGACACTGCAGCCCGGCACGCGCATCAAGGTGATGCATATCGACGCTGCCGCCAACGGTGCGAGAGCCGTCGTCTTCAACCTGCCCGACGCACCGGCGCAAGGCGAGCTTTGGTCGACGGATGCGCCGGTCGCAAGATAACTCCGGGCCGCTTTGCGCGCTTCATGAAGTCGGCAGCGCTTGGGATGTCGCACAGGCTGCAGGGAATCGGGTGGGGTGAGGGGGACAACGAAGAGCGGGTGAAGTCCGGACCCGCTCCAGTACGCCTGGGTGCTGGGCCTGGTTCGACGCCGGCGATCTTGCGCCCGCTGTGGGCGAAGCAACGGGGGGCCAGCAGCCAGGCTGGCGCATGAGCCGGCGGAAGGTGAGGGTTATCAGCCCGTCAACGGCTGCCGATTTGTCCGGTGCGCGGATTGATCAGCTTGGCGAAGCCGAACAGAGCCACGATACCGAACGGGCACGCTATGAAGAATGCGGTCAACATGATCCGAACCCGGTGAAGACGTAACAAAATGTTTCGTCAGTGTAGTCCGGCCATGCGAATTGGGTACTGGGGAGAACGACAACAAACTATTTCGCCAAAGCGGGAAATGGGCCGTTGCGGGCACAGCTGGCGGCCTTTCCCCGCATTGGCTCAGATGCAGTCGAATACTACCTCTACGGTTTGCGGTGTCACGCCGCGTAACCCTTCGCTGTGTATCTCGACGGTGTGCAGCTCTTTGCGGCGCTTGCGGCAATAGGCCTGCGCTTCCTTGAGACCAGCGCTGCGCACGCGGTTCCAGGAGACCATGTCCCAGCGCGCACGGCTCGTGAGTGTCAGATGTCCATCCTGTCTTGAATTTACGTCGGTGACCGACGTGCATGCTGCCAGCACACTGAGCCCTGCCCACAGGATGCGTTTCTTCATGAATTCCCCCGGATACCGGGAGCATTGTCGCTGCCTCCCCGCGGCATTGGCAACCGGAAAGAACGCCGGGGGGGCGCTGCCAGCAAGGATCGGCCCAAGTTAGGCCAAGGTAGGGCGGTAGGCGCGGCGGCGGTGGGAGCGTGTAGCCCTGGGCGGCTGCCCGACGGACGATGCGCAAGCAAAGTACCTTGGGCATCATCCAGACGCCCAAGAATGGCCGGCACCGCTGCCGGTTAGCGAAACGACTCGACAAGCCTGCCCGTCGTGGCGCGAGAAACCGCCACGACGCCACTTAAGGCGACTCGTCAGGCGGGTGGCGCTCTAGTCGTGGGCGACGTGAGCGCCGACCTGGCCTTGGCCGGAAACCAGGCAGTTCGACATGAAGTTCTCGCCCTGGCTGCGCGCGCCCAGTTCGGTGAAGCCGCGCGCCAGCGCCTCGGCCTTCACGAGCAGGGAGCCTTGCGCGCAGGTGAGCGAACTACCGCCGTGCGCCTCTACGCGGGTGATGACCCGGTTCGCGACGAGGAGTGCAAGGATGATGACGACGCCGACATTGAATGCTTGTCTCATGATTTCGTCTCCTTTAGCGATCAAGACTAGCTCACACGCGAGGCGCGTGAATCCAGGAGTTTCCCGGCGATGCAGCGCAGCACATGCGGCGCGAAAAAAGCCCTTTAAATGCGTACTGCGTAATGGTTCGGTAACCTGAGCATACGGAGTCCAGTGCATAGCGCCTTTGCTGGCGCGGCGCTGCGCGACGCAGCCCCGGAGCGAGGCGTCGCATTGCGTCGCAGCAATGCCGCGTCGCGTCACACGGGACGTCTGCAAACGACTGTAACTTTGTTGTGCTGAATCATCGGGAAGAAAAAGCGCGACAGATCGACACGGCCGCTTGAAGGTGCGCTCGGGGTGCATTCAGGGAGCATTCGGCCCGGTTTTCGAGGGTGCAGTCAGTGTTCGGAGTGCTGGCTAATTTCGGATGTTGATGCGGGATCCTGAGCAGTTGGCTTGCCCACCACTACGTCTCGCGTCAAACGCCGGACTATGGCTATGGCGCCGATAGCCGCAATGTCGTGCCAGCCCCGTGCGGCGATTATTCGCCTGTGGCGACAAGTGACTTCATTTCCAGGCTATTTATCGGCAGGGGCCGTATTCCTAAAATGACATTCATCGAAATGCCATAGCGTTCCGTAGGAAGCGATGGCGAGCAGCCGGAGCCATCATGAAATCCTTCATCGAACGACAGCTTTATCAGCCTGTGTGGGTACTGCCTATGGTGGACCTCATGCAGATGATGGTGGCGGTCGACTTCAATCTCAGCCAGGTCGGATTGCTGGTCGCCACGCGGGGCGCGCGCGTCGCGTTGCAGCGTTCGCGCGCGCTGATTGCGTGCTCTCAGGGCGAATGCGTTCACTGAATCCGCGAGTTTCCGGGACGCAACATCGGAAAACACCGTAACGGGCCGCCATCGCCATACACCGCAGTACACCGATCCCCCGACGCGCGGCAGCATTGCCCGTTTGCTGTTGTGACGTCACTTACCGAGCCGTCTCGCGTTGCGCGACGGCTCTTTTTTTCCCGATTTCCCCTGATTTCCAATAAGCAACAGCGAGCAACAGCGCCCCCGTTTGAGGGGTATCGTGCGGACCTGTTCGCACAGGCGTGCCGCGATGCCGGCGTAATATGGTGCGAGAGGGTGAAGCGGCACAAAGCGCGAATGGCGCAGCGCGAGGAAGCCGCGATTTCACGCTGTCACGAAGGAGAGGCGGCATGGCACAACGATTCGATGCGATCGTGATCGGCACGGGGCAGAGCGGCCCGCCCCTCGCGGTGCGGCTGGGCAAGCGCGGTCGCAAGACAGCGGTGATCGAGCGCGCGTCGTTCGGCGGAACCTGCGTGAATGTCGGCTGCACGCCGACGAAGGCCTACGTCGCATGCGCACGTGCCGCGCATGTCGCGCGTCATGCGGCCGCGTACGGTGTACACGTGGAGGGCGCGAGGCAACCGGGTGACGTGCGCGTCGATCTCGCCTTCGTGAAGGCGCGCAAGGACAGCATCATCGGCGCGTCGCGCAGCGGCGTCGAGCAATGGCTGCGCAAGGCGCCCAATGTGACGGTGTTTCAGGGTCATGCTCGCTTCGTCGGGCCGCACGCGGTGCGCGTCGAGGTGGCGGGTGGGCAGACGCAGGAACTGGAAGCGCCGGAGATTTTCATCAATACCGGCACGCGCGCGCTGATTCCCTCGATTCCGGGCGTGGAGCGTATCCGTTACGAAACGAATTCCACGATCCTCGAACTGGACACGCTGCCGTCGCACCTCGCGATCGTGGGCGCCAGCTACATAGGGCTCGAATTCGCGCAGATTTTCCGGCGTTTCGGCAGCCGGGTCACGGTGCTCGTGCGCGGTTCGCGGGTGCTTTCGCGCGAGGACGACGATGTGGCGCGCGCGGTGCAGGACGTGCTGGCACGGGAAGGCGTGGAATTTCGCTTCGGCGCCGAACCGCGCAGTGTCGCGCCGCTCGACGGCGGCGGTGTGCGCATCGCGCTCGACGAGGGTTTGCTCGACGCCTCGCACCTGCTGTGCGCCACGGGCCGCATTCCCAACACCGACGACCTCGGCCTCGACGCTGCCGGCATCGTGCGCGACAAACACGGCCTGATTCCGGTGGACGGGCAGTTGCGCACGAATGTCGAAGGCGTTTGGGCGCTCGGCGACGTGAATGGACGCGGCGCGTTTACGCACACCTCATACGACGATTTCCAGATCGTTGCCGCCAACCTGCTGGACGGCGCGAGCCGCAGCGCCGACACGCGCATTCCGGCCTACGCGGTGTTCGTCGATCCGCCGCTCGCGCGCGTGGGGCTCAGCGAGCGCGAGGTGCGCGAGCGCCACTTGCCGGCGCTGATCGCGACCATGCCGATGTCGCGCGTCGGCCGCGCCCGCGAGCGTGGCGAAACCGACGGCTTCATGAAGGTGCTCGTGAACGCGCAGACGAAGCGCATACTGGGTGCGTCGATCGTCGGCATCGAGGGCGACGAGGCGATCCATACCTTCATCGACACGATGACCGCCGACGCGCCCTGCACGACGCTGCAGTTCGCCATACACGTGCATCCGACCGTGAGCGAGCTGGTGCCCACGCTGCTCGACGGCTTGAGGCCGCTGTCATGAACGTGGCGCGAGGCGGCGCATTCGGCAACGTGTTTGCCGGCATCGACCGTGCAGCGAGCGCTGAACGGGTCGATAAGCTGGTCGCGCAAAGCGGGGTTGTGATCGAGCGGATCGTTTCGACGGGGCAGGTGAGTCCCGCGGAATTCTGGTACGACGATCCTCGCGACGAATGGGTGGTGCTGCTGACCGGCGCTGCCGCGCTGCAGTTCGAGTCGGAGGGCGGCGCGAGACGACCGATGCTGCCCGGCGACTACGTGCATATTCCGGCGCATTGTCGGCACCGGGTTGCGTGGACCGACAAGTCGGCGCAGACCATCTGGGTCGCCGTGTATTTCGGCGCGGAGGGCGAGGCGACCTGAGACGGGTCGCTGGCCCGGCGCTGTCGGCGATAATCGCGCGTGTGTCCAACCGCTTCGCCCTTGCGCCCCGAACATGTCTTCACGAATTCCGCTTCGCGTCGCCCTGGTTTCCGATACGCACAATCTGGTGCGCCCGGAGCTGCTGCGTTTCGTCGAGGGCTGCGACGCGATCGTTCATGCCGGCGACATCTGCGATCAGGCGGTTCTCGACGCGCTTGCCGCGATCGCGCCGCTGACTGCCGTGCGCGGCAACAACGATCGCGGCGCATGGGCGGAATCGCTGCCGGCGCAAACCGCGCTCGAGATCGGCGGCGTGAAGATCGCGGTCGTGCACGAGTTGCCCGATTTCCGCGGCGATCCGGCGCGGGAGGGGATCGCGCTCGTGGTGAGCGGCCATTCCCACAAGCCGTCGTGCGAGACGCGTGACGGCGTGCTCTACGTGAATCCGGGCAGTGCGGGGCCGCGGCGGTTCAGATTGCCCGTGACGGCGGCCATGTTGACGATCGGAAACCCGGGTGGCCCGAGCGTCGAGCACACCCATCTGATCTGATCAGACCCGCACCGCGGCGGCGGGGTACTGCTCCTCCTCTTCCTCGAGTTCTCGGGCGAGGCGCACGCCGCGCAGCACCGCGTGCGCTTCCGCCTTGGTGCCCACGCTAGGTGCTGAGCCCGGCAGCGGGCGGCGCGCGGTTTCGTGCAGCGCGAGTACCGCGACGATGCCGATCACGGCCGCGCCCATCAGGTAGTAGGCCGGCATCATCAGGTTGTGGGTGCTGTCTACCAGCCACGCGGCGACGAGCGGCGTGGTCCCGCCGAACAGCGACACGGACACGTTGAAGCCGATGGCGAGTGCGCCGTAGCGGATCGGCGTGGGGAACAGCGCGGGCAGCGCCGAGGGCATCACGCCCGTAAAGCACGACAGCAGCGCGCCGAGAATCAGGAGTCCGCAGAATACGGGCAGCACCGCCGCGGTCTGGATCAGCATGAGCGCGGGAATCGAGAGCACGATGAGCCCGACGCAGCCCGCGAGCATCACCGGCTTGCGGCCGATCGCGTCGGACAGGCGGCCGGCCGCGAGCGTCATCGGCATCATCAGCACCATCACGATCAGCACGAGGGAAAGGCCCCAGGTCTCGCTGAAGTGCAGCGTCGCCGAGAGGTAGCTCGGCAGATACGAGAGCGCCATGTAGTCGGTCACGTTGAAGATCAGCACGAGGCCCACGCACAGCAGGAAGGGGCGCAGATGCTGCTTCACGAGCGAAGCGAGCGTCATCTTCGGGCGCGCTTTTTCGTCGGCTTCGCGGGCCTCGGCCTCGCGCTTGAACGCCGGCGTTTCTTCGAGCTTCAGGCGGATGTAAAGGCCCACGAGCCCGAGCGGCCCCGCGATCAGGAACGGGATGCGCCAGCCCCAGTCGAGCAGCGCCGCATGCGGGAGCGTCGCGGTGAGCAGCGCCACCGTGCCCGCGCCGAATACGTAGCCGATCAGCGTGCCGAATTCGAGGAAGCTGCCCATGAAGCCGCGGCGCTTGTCGGTGGCGAATTCGGCGATGAAGGTGGCCGCGCCGCCATACTCGCCGCCCGTCGAGAAACCTTGCACGAGGCGCGCGGCGAGCAGCAGCACGGGCGCAGCGATGCCGATGGACGCGTACGAGGGGATCAGGCCGATCGCGAAGGTGCCGCAGGCCATCAGGATCATCGTCATCGCGAGCACGCGCTGGCGGCCGATGCGATCGCCAAGCGGGCCGAACACCATGCCGCCGATCGGCCGCACGAGGAACGCGGCGGCGAACGTGCCGAAAGTTGCGATGAGCTGCGCCGAGGGGCTGCTCGAGGGGAAGAACACCTGGCCGAGCGTCACGGCGATGTAGCTGTACACGCCGAAGTCGAACCATTCCATGGCGTTGCCGAGCGCCATGGCGCCCACGGCGCGTTTGAGAAGAGTTTTATCGACGATCGTGATGTCGTCGAGTTGAAGTTCGGACGAGGCTGCGGATCCGGAGAGGGAAGCGGTCACGGTGTGCATCTCCAATGACTGCGGGGGCCGCGCGAGCGGTCCGCCACGGTTTTGCCGGGAGAGTGCGGTTTCGCGAAAAGGCGTGCCTTCCCGTGACGCGTGCTACGGCGTGATGGGGACAGGCGTGCCGATGCGTCGCGAAACGACACTCGGGCGAATTGTGCGTAAGCGTTGCACCTGCGTGGCCTGGCATGGGGGGCAGGGTGCATGAGGACGCTGGACGGGCACGGGCGTGCCTGTAAAGCGCCGCTGAAACGAAAAAGAACGGCCGCGTGGCGGTCTGTTCTCTTTGTATGAAAACGTTCAATCCGGGCGCACAGGTTGCACGTTAAATTGAACGCAATTGATGGCTAAAGCCTGTTGAACGAAGCGACATGATAGCACGATGGCGGAAGATCGCGCAAACGGCCCGGGCGTCGCGGGGGGCGGCGGCGCGCTGCAGGCCCCGTGTGGCGGGGGATTGCGCCGATTTCGCGCGGCGGCTGGAATCCGGTAAATGCATAAAAAAATCCGCGCACCTGGCGCGGATTCTTACGCTTTGGGGTAGCCCGTGAAGAAGGCCGAAGGGGGAAATCAGCCCTCGGTCGGCGGCACGTAGCCGGACGCCTGGTCGGCGCCTTCGCCGAAGAAGAACTTTTCGGTCTGCTTCATGAGGTACTGGCGCGCGCGCGGGTCGGCCATGTTCAGGCGGTTCTCGTTGATCAGCATGGTCTGCTGCTTCAGCCAGGCCTGCCAGGCTTCTTTCGAGACGTTTTCGTAGATGCGCTTGCCGAGTTCGCCCGGCAGCGGCGGAAAGTCGAGACCTTCGGCTTCCTTGCCGAGCTTCGCGCATTGAATCATACGGGCCATGCTGTGCTTCTCCTGTAGTCGTATGGGGGCGGCGGCGCTCAGAGCTGCTTCATCAGCACGAGCGATTTGCGCTGCCAGTTATAGAGTCGGCGGCGGTCTTCGGGCAGGTCGTCGACCGTGGCCTTGACGAAGCCGCGCTTGAGGAACCAATGCTCGGTGCGGGTCGTCAGCACGAAAATGCGCGTGAGGCCGCGCGCGCGGGCGCGCTGCTCGATCCGGCGCAACAGGCGTTCCCCGTCGCCGGAACCTTGCGCTTCGGGCGCGACGGTCAGGCACGCCATCTCGCCGATGCGCTCCTGCGGATAGGCGTACAGCGCCGCGCAGCCGAACAGCACGCCATCGTGCTCGATCACCGAGAAGTGGTCGATGTCGCGCTCGATCTGGTGGCGGCCGCGCCGCACGAGCGTGCCGTCCGTTTCGAGCGGCTCGATCAGCGTGAGGATGCCGCCGACGTCGTCGGGCGTCGCTTCGCGCAGGCTCTCGAGGTTCTCGTACGAGATCATGGTGCCCACGCCGTCGTGCAGGAACAGTTCGAGCAGCAGGCTGCCGTCGAGCGCGTAAGGCAGGATGTGCGCGCGGCCCACGCCGCCGCGGCAGGCGCGGATCGAGTGCTTCAGGTAGAACCCCGCGTCGCCGAGCACGGTGCCGCCTTCGTGCAGCTTGTAGGCGTCGTCGAGCGACATTTCGCGGATCAATTCGCCTTCTTCGTCGTTGAGGCCCGGCGTTTCCGTGAGGAAAATGATCTTGTCGGCGCGCAGCGCGATCGCCGCCGCCGAGGCCACGTCTTCCATCGAGAGATTGAACGCCTCGCCCGTGGGCGAGAAGCCGAGCGGCGAAAGCAGCACGAGCTTGCGGCTCGCGAGCGAATGGCGGATCGAGTCGGCGTCGATCTTGCGCACGACGCCCGTGTGCTGGAAGTCCACGCCGTCCAGGATGCCGACCGGGCGCGCAGTCACGAAATTGCCCGAAACGACGCTGATGTGCGCGTGCGCCATGGGTGTGTTCGGCAGACCCTGGCTGATCGCGGCCTCGATGTCGAGACGCACTTCGCCGGCCGCTTCCTTTGCCGATTCGAGCGCGCGGGCATTCGTGATGCGCATGCCGTGCGAGAACTCGGACTCCACGCCGTGCAGGCTCATCTGCTCTTCGACCTGCGGGCGCGAGCCGTGCACGAGCACGATCTGGATGCCCATGGCCTGCAGCAGCGCGATGTCGGCCGCGAGCGCGTTGAGCAGATTCTGGTGCACGACCTCGCCGCCGAAACCGACGACGAACGTCTTGCCCTGGAAGGCATGGATGTAGGGCGCGACCGATCGCATCCAGTCGACGAACTGCGCGTGCTGTGCCACTTCCTGCGAAGCGGAATCCGCGGCTGCGACGGAAGCCGGCGAGCCTGCGGGCGTGGGGACGAGGTCGGTTTGGGAATTCATGCCCGGGATTATAATGCGCCCCCATGTCGAATGTACCCAAAAGACCTGCGTCGGAGCAGGGCAGCAACACACGCGGCGAGTCCGGCGCGGCGCACGGTGGCGCGCCGGAAAAAAGCGCGGCGCAGAAGTATGGCGATGCTCAGAAACCTGCGTCCGCGGAGCGGCTTGCGGCGCTCGTGAGCGGCGGCGCACGGGATGGCGCGCGCGTGCAGGAAAAGCGTGCGCAACAGGCGCCGCAAACGCCGCGCTCGGCGAAGGAAGAGCCGGCCGCCACGCCGGCGCCCGCGCGCGGCGCTCGAAATCCCGAACGCGCTGCGCGCGCGAGCGACGAACGCAAGGAGCGCGGGGAGCGTCCCGCGCGCCGCGTGATCGAGCCCAATCCGGTTCCGCCGGTCACCTTCCCCGAAGCGCTGCCCGTTTCCGGCCGCCGCGAGGAAATCGCACGCGCGATCGCCGGTCACCAGGTCGTGATCGTGAGCGGCGAGACCGGCTCGGGCAAGACCACGCAGCTGCCGAAAATCGCGCTCGCGCTGGGGCGCGGACTCGGCGCGGGCGGCACGGGCCTGATCGGCCACACGCAGCCGCGCCGGATCGCGGCCTCGGCCACAGGGCGCCGCATTGCCGAAGAACTCGGCACGCCGTTCGGCGAAGTCGTGGGCTACAAGGTGCGTTTCACGGACAATCTTTCGCCGGGCGCGTCGGTCAAGCTCATGACCGACGGCATCTTGCTTGCCGAAACGCAGACCGATCCGCTGCTGAAGGCCTACGACACGATCATCATCGACGAGGCGCACGAGCGCAGTCTCAACATCGACTTCTTGCTCGGCTACCTGAAGGAGATCCTGCCGCGCCGGCCCGACCTCAAGCTGATCGTGACCTCCGCGACGATCGACGCCGACCGCTTCGCGCGCCACTTCGGCAGCGAGGAGAAGCCGGCGCCGGTGATCGAGGTGAGCGGGCGTCTGTATCCGGTGGAGGTGCGCTATCGGCCCGTGCAGGAAGACAGCCCCGCGGTGAAGGCCGCGCAGGGCACGACGGGCCGCGAGAAAGGCGAAAGAGGCAAGTCGCAGCGAAACGCGGACCGCGACCTGATGGACGCCATCGTCGACGCCGTGGACGAGCTGTGCCGCGAAGGCCCGGGCGACGTGCTCGTGTTCCTGCCCGGCGAGCGCGAGATTCGCGACGCCGCCGAGGCGCTGCGCAAACACCATCCGCCGCACACGGAAATCCTGCCGCTCTTCGCACGGCTCTCCGCGCAGGAGCAGGAGCGCGTGTTCAAGTCTTCGAACGCGCGCCGCATCGTGCTGGCTACGAACGTGGCGGAGACTTCGCTCACGGTGCCGGGCATCCGCTACGTGGTCGACACGGGCCTGGCGCGCGTGAAGCGCTACTCGTACCGCAACAAGGTCGAGCAACTGCAGATCGAATCGATTTCGCAGGCCGCGGCGAACCAGCGCGCGGGCCGCTGCGGCCGCGTCGCGGACGGGGTCTGCATTCGTCTCTACGAAGAGCAGGATTTCCTTTCGCGGCCGAAATTTTCCGATCCGGAAATTTTGCGTTCGTCGCTTGCGGCCGTGATTCTGCGCATGAAGTCGCTGCACCTCACGGCGATCGAAACGTTTCCGTTCATCGAGCCGCCGCCCGGCCGCGCCATCGCGGACGGCTATCAGTTGCTCAACGAGCTGGGCGCCGTGGACGACGACAATGCGCTCACGCCGCTGGGCCGCGAACTCTCGCGCCTGCCGCTCGATCCGCGCGTGGGCCGCATGATCCTCGGCGCGCGCGACGAGCAGTCGCTGCGCGAGGTGCTCATCATCGCGAGCGCGCTTTCGGTGCAGGATCCTCGCGACCGGCCGATCGAGGCGCAGGAGCAGGCCGACCAGGCGCACCGGCGCTTTGCCGACGAGCGCTCCGAATTCCTTCAGTGGCTGAAGATCTGGGCGTGGTTCGAAGAAGCGGTGGCGCACAAGAAGTCGAACCGGCAACTCGTGGATGCGTGCCGGGCGAACTTCCTTTCGCATCTGCGGCTGCGCGAATGGCGCGACGTCCACTCGCAGCTGCTCACGGTGGTGCGCGAACACGGCTGGCGGCTGAACGAATCGGAAGCGACCTACGAGCAGATTCATCACGCACTGCTTACGGGCCTGCTCGGCAACATCGGCTTGAAAGCCGACGACGATCCGCATTACCTCGGCGCGCGCGGCATCAAGTTTCATCTATGGCCCGGTTCGGCTCTCGTCAAGAAGGCGGGGCGCTGGGTCGTGGCCGCGGAACTCGTTGAAACGAGCCGTCTTTACGCGCGCTGCATCGCGAAGATCGAGCCGGAATGGCTGGAGAAGGTCGGCGCGCATCTGTTGAAGAAGTCGCTTTCCGAGCCGCATTGGGAAAAGCGTGCCGCGCAGGTGAGCGCGTTCGAGCGCGGCGTGCTGTACGGTTTGCCGGTTTATCAACGCCGCCGCGTGGCGTTCGGCCGGCAGGACCCGGCGCGTGCGCGCGAACTCTTCATTCGCGGCGCGCTCGTGGAGGGCGAGTTCGACACGAAGCTCGCGTTCTTCGCGCACAACCGCAAGCTGCTTGCGGACATCGAGCAGCTCGAGCACAAGTCGCGGCGCCAGGACGTGCTCGTGGACGACGAATTGATCTACGCGTTCTACGATCAGGCGCTTCCCGACGGGATCTATTCGGGGGCGTCGTTCGAGCGCTGGTATCGCGACGAGGTGAAGAAGAGCGGGCAGCCCGAGGACAAGCTGCGCCTCCTGTACCTTTCGCGCGACGACTTGATGCGCCACGAGGCCGCGGGCGTCACGACCGAACTGTTTCCGAAGCGCATGACGATGTCGGGCGTCGCGATGGCGCTCACCTATCACTTCGAGCCGGGCTCGCCGCGCGACGGCGTGACGCTCGCGGTGCCGCTCTACGCGCTCAACCAGGTCGATGCGCGGCGCTGCGAATGGCTCGTGCCGGGCATGGTCAAGGAAAAGGCGCAATTGCTGCTCAAGTCGCTGCCGCAGAAGCTGCGCCGCCACTGCGTGCCGCTGCCCGAATACGCGGCCGGCTTCGCCGAGCGGACGGGCGGCGAGCGTTTCGGCGCGGGCGGGCTGCTCGAAGCGCTGATTGCCGACGTGCGCGAGCAGACGCAGATCGCGATGAAGTCGTCCGACTTCAAGCTCGAGACGCTGCCCGCGCATCTGTTCATGAACTTCAAGGTGATCGACGAGCACGGACGCCAGCTCGCCATGGGGCGCAATCTTGCGCAACTGCGCGCGGAGCTGGGCGCTCAGGCGCAGCAGCAGTTCCAGAAGCTGGCCAGTGCGACGGCGCTGGCGGCACTCGAAACGCGCGCGCAGGACGGCGGTGCGGAACCGCAGCCGGGCAAGGTCGGTCCCGTTGCGGTGCCGGGCAAAGGCAACGCGCCCCAGATGCCGCATACGGCGCCCGCCGCCGAAGGATCGCCGGCCACGGCGCTCTACGAGAACCTCACGACCTGGAATTTCGGCAAGCTGCCCGAATTGCTCGAGATCCGCCGCGGCGGGCAGACGCTATTCGGTTATCCGGCGCTCGTGGACCGCGGGACGCACTGTGACGTGGAAGTGTTCGATTCGCCCGAAGAGGCGGCGCGCATCCATCGCGCAGGATTGCGGCGCTTGTTCGCGCTGCAGTTGCGGGAGCCGGTGCGCTACCTCGAGAAGAACCTGCCGGGCCTGCGCGAGATGGCGATGCATTTCATGGCGCGCGCCACGCAGGAGGAGCTGCGCGATCAACTGGTGGAGCTGGCGCTCGATCGCGCCTGCCTGCAGGATCCGCTCCCCGACGACGACACGAGCTTCCACGTGCGCCGCGACGAAGGGCGCGGGCGGCTCTCGCTGCTCGCGCAAGAGATCGCGCGGCTCGTGGGCCAGATCCTTGCCGAATATGCGGCGGTGACGAAGAAGCTCGTGCAGGCGAAGGCGTTCGGTCCGGCCGCCGCCGACATGCAGGCGCAGCTTGACGCGCTGATCGGCAAGCGCTTCGTACTCGATACGCCTTACGCGCAGCTCGTGCATTTTCCGCGTTACCTGAAGGGCATCGCGCTGCGCATCGACAAGCTGCGCGCCGACGCTGCCCGGGACGCCCGCCTCGCCGCCGAACTGCAGCCGCTGCAGCAGCAGTATCAGCGCGCGCTGTCGCAGCGCGGCGGCGTGTTCGATCCGCGGCTCGGCGAATTCCGCTGGCTGTTGGAGGAACTGCGCATCTCGTTATTTGCCCAGGAGCTGCGCACGCCGATGCCCGTATCGATCAAGCGCCTGCACAAGGTCTGGGAATCGATGCAGCGTTAGCGGCATAACGACGGCTGACGCGCAAGGCGTGGTTTTCTGACGCATGCCCTTCATTTCACAGGGCCTACGTCAACCTTGCTAAAGACTGGACGTTCTACAATCACGAATCCTTCCGGAAGTGAGTTCCCATGCGTCCCTCTGAATCTCGCCGCGCGTTTTGCCGCACGGCCGGCCGTCTTGCTGCCGCCGGCGCGCTGGCGTGCACTGCGCTTTTTTCGCTTGCCGCGCACGCGAACACCGTCAACAACGTGATCGTGCTCAATTCCGGCGAGGCCACGCTCAGCCTGATCGATCCGCAAACGCAGCAGGTCGTCGGCACCGTGCCTACCGGCAAGGAGCCGCACCACCTCTTTCCCACGCCGGACAACCAGTCGCTGATCGTCGCGAATTCGGTCTCGAACAACCTCTTGTTCGTCGATCCGAGAACGGGCAAGCCTCAGCGCTGGGTCGAGAACATCGAGGACCCGTACCAGCTGGGCTTTTCGCCGGACGAAAAGTGGTTCGTCACCACCGGCCTGCGCCTCGACCGGCTCGACATCTATCACTACGCCGGCGGCGGCAACGTCACGCTCGCGAAGCGTCTGCCGCTCTCGGCCATGCCCAGCCATATGGCGTTCACGAAGGACAGCCGCATCGTGTTCGTCTCGCTGCAGGTCTCGGGCGAGCTCGCGGCCGTGGATCTGCCCACGCAAACGGTGCTCTGGAAGATGAAGGTCGGGCCGGCGCCGGCGGGGCTGTGGCTCACGCCCGGCGACAAATACCTGCTGGTCGGCATGACGGGCGCGGACTACGTCGCCGTCGTGGACTGGCGCAACCAGAAGATCGTCAAGCAGATCCAGGTGGGCAAGGCGGCGCACAACTTCCGCTCGCTCGTGGACGGCCGCCACGTGCTGGTGTCGAGCCGCGTGTCGAACACGATCAGCATCGTCGACGAAGAAACGCTCGAGAAGACCGGCGAGATCAGCGGCCTGATGCCGGGGCCCGACGACATGGAGCTCACGGCCGACAAGCGCTACCTGTGGGTGACGTTCCGCTTCGCGAAGCACGTGGGCATCGTCGACATGCAGACGAAGAAGCTCGTCAAGACGATTCCCGTGGGGCGCTCGCCGCACGGCATCTACTTCTACGACCGCGCGCCGGTCGCGGCGCCCAACGGCGCGTAAGCGGGGTTCCCCGGGGCGCGCTCCGGGCCTTGTGTGCAGGGGCGGCTGCAGCGCCCGCCCGCGCGGTGGTTTATGCTTGCGCTGTAGCCGCCATGCTGCGGCGTTTGCGTTCTCTACCACACTGGTCGTTGCCACCCCAAGCCCGCATGAATGATCTGCTGCGCTCGTTCGGACGCGCACTCGCAAGCGTGTTCCATCCCGTCATGCTGTTCCTCACCTTCGTGCCGTTCCTGCTGGCGGCGTTCGCGTGGGGCGCACTGCTATATGCCTTCTGGCAGCCGTTGATCGAAACGGCCCGCGTCTGGCTCGGCAGCTGGTCGTTCACCGCCTCTCTCTATCACCTGTTCGACTGGCTCGGCTTCGGCGGCCTGCGTGCCGTCGTGGCGCCGTTCGTCGTGGTTGCCGTCGCGATCCCGCTGATTGTCGTGACCGTGCTGCTGTTGATCGTTGCGCTCGCCATGCCGCGCGTGATCCGCTATCTGTCGAACCGGCAATACGCGGCGCTGGAAATGCGCCGCGGCGGCAGCTGGTACGGCAGCCTGGCGCACTCGCTGTGGACCACGCTCGTCTGCCTCGTTCTGATGGTGGTGACGTTGCCGCTATGGCTCGTGCCGCCGTTCTTCGCATTGATCCCGCCGCTGCTGTGGGGTTGGCTCACGTATCGCGTGATGACCTACGACGCGCTCGCGCTGCACGCGAGCGCCGAGGAGCGCCGCGCCATCGTGCGCCGCTATCGTCTGCCCTTGCTGACGATCGGCGTGGTGAGCGGGCTGCTTGGCTCGCTGCCCACCGCGATCTGGGTGTCGTCGGCGTGGCTCGTGGTGCTCTTTCCGGTGGTCGCCGCGCTGACCATCTGGATCTACGCGTTCATTCTGGTGTTCACGGCCCTGTGGTTCGGCAACTATTGTCTGCGCGCGCTCCAGCGCATGCGGGCGGAAACTCCGCATCATGCGGTGCCCGCGCGCTGACATCCCCTATTCAGCCCATACAACGAGACGAGGCGATACATGGCATTTGGCGTCATCATCATCGGCGACGAGATTCTCTCCGGGCGCCGTCAGGACAAGCATCTGCCGAAGGTTATCGAGCTGCTCGGCGCGCGCGGGCTCACGCTCGAGTGGGCCGAGTACGTCGGCGACGACCCGAAGCGGATCACCGCCACGCTGCGCCGCAGCTTCGCCTCGGGCGACGTCGTGTTCTCGACCGGCGGCATTGGCGCGACGCCGGACGACCATACGCGGCAGTGCGCGGCGGCGGCGCTCGCCGTGCCGCTCGCGCTGCATCCGGACGCCGAGGCCGCGATCCGCGAGCGCATTCGCGACATGCATACGGGCAGCGATCCCGTGAATTTCGGCTCGCCGGAGAATCAGCATCGATTCCAGATGGGCACGTTTCCGGTGGGTTCGGAGATCATCCCGAACGGCTACAACAAGATCCCCGGTTTCTCGATTCGCGATCACTACTTCGTGCCGGGCTTTCCGGTGATGGCTTGGCCAATGATCGAATGGGTGCTCGACACGAAGTACGCGCATCTGCATCACCAGACGCCGCACGCCGAGAAGTCGCTGCTCGTGTTCGAGTTGCCCGAGTCCACGCTCACACCGCTCATGGAGCGCATCGAGCGGGACTTCCCGGGCGTGCGCGTGTTCAGCCTGCCGAGCGTCGGCGACGCCGAGCGCGGCGGCATCTACGCGCGGCGGCATATCGATCTGGGTGTGAAGGGCGAACCCGAGGCGGTGGCGGCGGCCTTCGTGAGGCTGCGCGAAGGCGTGCATCTGCTGGGCGGCGATGTCGTGGAACCGCAGGAAAGCGGCGGCCGCAGCGAGCCGCGCACGGGCGCCTGAAGGGCACGCCACGGCTTCAGCACATCATCGGCCTGTCACACACGGCGCTCAAAGTGGCCAATCGGCCTGCGCCCGAGGTGGGGCGCAGGCCGTCGCGCAGCGGGCGCGGGCGGCACGAGATGCGTCAGGCGCCGATCCAGGGCAGGCCGCGGAAGCACCAGCCCGTGACGGTTTTGCGGTGGCCCCGGCTGTCCTTGTCGCCCTCGAAGCCTTCGAGCAGGTCGTAGGCGCGCGTGTAGCCCACCTTGGCGGCTTCCACGGCGGCGAGCTTCGAGCGCGCGGCGCTGCGGCACAGAAATAGCACCGGCGCGTCCGGTTCGACGGCCTCGCGCAGCTGGGCGAGAAACTCGGCGTTCGGTACGCCGCCGGGATAGCGGGTCCACTCGATATGGGCGTATTGGCCGTCGCCGATGACGGGGCGGCCCACCCAGTCGAGTTCGGCACGCGTGCGCACGTCCACGAGGCGCGCTCGCGGATCGAGTTGCAGAAGCTCGAATGCCTCGGCGGGCGATACCGCGCCCGCGTAGGCCAGGTGATTCTCGACGCGGCGCTTCCCGGCCTGGGCATACAGCTGTTCGAGCGTACTCATGACAACGGATCTCCTGTGTCGGTCGGAGCGGGAGCGTTAGCGCCCGACTCCGGACTCGTGAAGGTTACTGTTTGGCGTTGGGCTAGGAGACCATTCTAGCGCGCGGCACTTCGGCGGGACGGGCGTGTCCGACAAGACGGCAGTCGAGAGGCGAACGGGCGCAAAGGCAGGAATGCATCCAAATGGTGCATTCCTGCCGGCTTGCACCATAATGGAGTAAATTCGGCGCGCCAATTTCGGGATTGCACGAAATCGGTGCTTCGAGTGGACCGGCGCCCGCCGCAGGGCGACGAAGAGGTCAGACGTTTTCACTCTAACCGCGCGTCGCCAAAGGGATTTGCGCCAGCTTGGCGCATGCATGGCACGGAAGCTGCTTTATACGTCGCGATCGATTCGCAGCCGGCCGGCCGATCGCGGCCAGGGACGGCGCCGGCGAGGATCAACAGATTCGGGACGGCGACGCAAGGGTGTTTGCCGAAATCATCAATCAGGAGAAAAGGTTATGAGTAAATCCGTGGCCGACGTCATGCAACTCGTCAGGGACGAAGACGTCAAGTTTGTCGACTTCCGCTTTACCGATACGCGCGGCAAGGAACAGCACGTTTCGGTGCCGGTTTCGGCATTCGAAGAAGACAAGTTCGAGAGCGGCCATGCGTTTGACGGTTCGTCGATTGCCGGCTGGAAGGGCATCGAGGCGTCGGACATGCTGCTCGTGCCGGACCCCAACACGGCCTTCATCGACCCGTTCTACGAAGAATCGACGCTCGTGCTGACCTGCGACGTGGTCGAGCCGGCCGACGGCAAGGGCTACGAGCGCGACCCGCGCTCGCTCGCGAAGCGCGCCGAAGCGTACCTGAAGAGCACGGGCCTCGGCGACACGGCCTTCTTCGGTCCGGAACCGGAATTCTTCATTTTCGATTCGATCCAGTGGAACACGGACCAGTCGGGCTGCTTCGTCAAGATCGGCTCGGAAGAAGCACCGTGGTCGTCGGGCAAGGAATTCGAAGGCGGCAACACGGGTCACCGTCCGGGCACGAAGGGCGGCTACTTCCCGGTCGCGCCGGTCGATTCGTTCCAGGACATCCGCTCGGAAATGTGCCTGCTGCTCGAGCAGATCGGCATTCCGGTTGAAGTGCACCACCACGAAGTGGCGGGCCAGGGCCAGAACGAAATCGGCACGAAGTTCTCGACGCTCGTGCAGCGCGCGGACTGGACGCAGCAACTGAAGTACATCGTGCACAACGTTGCGCACACTTACGGCAAGACGGCCACGTTCATGCCGAAGCCGGTCGTCGGCGACAACGGTTCGGGCATGCACGTGCACCAGTCGATCTGGAAGGACGGCCAGAACCTGTTCGCAGGCAACGGCTACGCCGGCCTCTCGGAATTCGCGCTGTTCTACATCGGCGGCATCATCAAGCACGCTCGCGCGCTGAACGCGATCACGAACCCGGGTACGAACTCGTACAAGCGTCTCGTGCCGCACTTCGAAGCACCGGTCAAGCTGGCCTACTCGGCGCGCAACCGTTCGGCATCGATCCGTATTCCGCACGTCAGCAATCCTAAGGGTCGCCGCATCGAAACGCGCTTCCCGGATCCGCTGGCCAATCCGTACCTGTGCTTCTCCGCGCTGATGATGGCGGGTCTGGACGGTGTGCAGAACAAGATTCACCCGGGCGAAGCCGCCGACAAGAACCTGTACGACCTGCCGCCGGAAGAGGATGCAAAGATCCCGACCGTCTGCGCGGGCCTCGACCAGGCACTGGAAGCGCTCGACAAGGATCGCGAGTTCCTGACGCGAGGCGGTGTGTTCACCGACGGCATGATCGACGCGTACCTCGAACTGAAGGAATCCGAACTGCAGCGCGTGCGCATGACCACGCACCCGGTCGAGTTCGAACTGTACTACTCGCTGTAAGTCGAAGATGGCGCAACGCATGCTGCGGCATGGCGTTGCGCTGCTTCGATCTGCTTCGAATGTTTGCCGCGCGCGACGATCGCGACCGGTCAGGAAGGGACGGCGGCGCCGTCCCTTTTTCGTTGTGCCGCCGGGCCCTGCCCGAGGCGCCGCACGACCAGCGCGAGTGCCGTTGCGCATAGCCCTCGATATCGATATTGCCGGCGTGCCGCACGGCGCCCGGACGGATACATGGTGCTCAAGAATCTGATCAAGGCCAGGAAGGGCCACGCCGAACCGCTCTCGGACGACGCGCCGCTCGTCGTTTCGGGCCTTCTGCCGGGCTTCGAGGCGCTGCCGACGGTTGTGCTCGTGCTCGACAAGCGCACGCTGCGGGTGGCGTTCGCCAATCCGTCGGCCGAGGCCATGCTCGATCTGTCGCGCCGGCAGCTCGCGCAGATGGCGTGGTCCGATCTCTTCACCAATGCCGACGAGCTGGTCGCGACGATCGCCTCGATCGCCGAACACCGCTTTCACGCCACGCGTCTTGACGCGACGCTCGAACGCCCGGGCCGCGAGGCGCTGCACGTGCACGCGATCGTCGGCTTTCTGGAGAGCGCGCCCGACTACGTGCTGCTCGAACTGTTCGAGAACGAGCGGCACATCCGCAGCGACCGCGAGGAGCGCATCCAGGACCTCACGGCCGTCAACAAGCATTTGATCCGCAATCTCGCGCACGAGATCAAGAACCCGCTGGGCGGCATTCGCGGCGCGGCGCAGTTGCTCGAATTCGAGCTTGGCGCGCTGCAACGCGACGAGTTGCGCGAGTACACGCAGGTCGTCATCAAGGAGTCCGACCGCCTGCAGACGCTAGTCGACCGGCTGCTCGAACCGCACCGGCATCCGCATATCGTCGGCGACGTGAACATCCACGAGGTGTGCGAGCGCGTGCGCGCCGTGATTCTTGCCGAGTTTCCGCGCGGCCTCACGATCGAGCGCGACTACGACGTGAGCGTGCCCGACCTGCGCGGCGACAAGGAGCAGCTGATCCAGGCACTGCTCAATATCGTGCGCAACGCGGCGCAGGCGCTGCGCGAGCGCATCTCGCAGGGCGACGCGCGCATCGAGCTGCGCACGCGCATTGCCCGCAAGGTCACGATTTCAAAACGCCTGTGCAAGCTGGCACTGGACTTGCATATCACCGACAACGGGCCCGGCATTCCGGAGGATATCCGTGACCGCATCTTCTATCCGCTCGTGTCGGGGCGCGAGGATGGCAGCGGCCTCGGACTCACGCTCGCGCAGACTTTCGTGCAGCAGCACGAAGGTTTGATCGAGGTGGACAGCCGTCCTGGACATACCGAGTTTCAGATCCTCCTGCCGCTCGACTGCTGACAAGATTGCCGACAGGACTGCTGAAAAGCGCACGCCAACAAGACTTCTGACCGACCTTATGAAGCCGATCTGGATAGTAGACGACGACCAATCGATACGCTGGGTGCTCGAAAAGGCACTCGCGCGCGAGAACTTCACGACCCGCAGCTTTTCGAACGTGCGCGATGCCGCGGGCGCGCTCGAACACGACAGCCCCCAGGTGCTGGTGTCCGATATCCGGATGCCGGGCGGCTCGGGCCTCGAACTGCTGCAGACGGTGCGCGAGCGCGTGCCGGGCCTGCCCGTCATCATCATGACCGCGTTTTCCGACCTCGACAGCGCGGTCGCCGCGTTTCAGGGCGGCGCGTTCGAATATCTCGCGAAGCCGTTCGATGTCGACAAGGCCGTCGAGCTGATCCGCCGCGCCGTGGACGAGAGCGTGCGCGGCGAGCATCCATGGGACGACCGGCCCGCCGAAGCGCCCGAGATGCTCGGTCAGGCGCCGGCCATGCAGGACATGTTCCGCGCGATCGGGCGGCTTTCGCATTCGGCCGCGACCGTGCTCATCACGGGCGAGTCGGGCACCGGAAAGGAGCTCGTCGCGCGTGCGCTGCACCGTCATAGCCCACGCTCGAATGGTCCGTTCATCGCGCTCAATACCGCGGCCATTCCGAAAGATCTTCTGGAATCCGAACTGTTCGGCCACGAGCGCGGCGCGTTCACGGGCGCGCAGGCCATGCGTCAAGGCCGCTTCGAGCAGGCCGAGAACGGCACGCTCTTTCTCGACGAAATCGGCGATATGCCGTTCGATCTGCAGACGCGTTTGCTGCGCGTGCTGTCGGACGGACAGTTCTACCGCGTCGGCGGCCACAATCCCTTGCGCGCGAACGTGCGCGTGATCGCGGCGACGCACCAGAACCTGGAGACGCGCGTGCGCCAGGGGCTCTTCCGCGAGGATCTCTATCACCGGCTCAACGTGATCCGCCTGCGCCTGCCCGCGCTGCGCGAGCGCAGCGAGGACATCCCGCTGCTCACGCGCCACTTCCTGCAGAAGAGCGCGCGCGAACTCGGCGTCGAGCCCAAGCGCGTTTCCGACGAGGCGCTTGCGTACCTTTCGTCGCTGCCGTTCCCGGGCAACGTGCGCCAGCTCGAGAATCTCGCGAACTGGCTGACCGTCATGGCGCCCGCGCAGACCATCGAGACCAAGGACTTGCCGCCGGACCTCGTGCCTGCTCAGGGCACGCCGGTCGAGGCCGGTGTCGCGACGGCCAGCGTGGAGACGTCCGGCGCGCTCGCTACGGCCGGCGCGGCATCCGGCATGGCGGGTGCGAGTACCGGATTCGCGCCGGGTGCGCACCCGGCGGCCAGCCCCGGCGCCGGAGCAGCGGCGCTCGCGCTGTGGGAATCCGGGTTGCGGACCGAGGTTGCGCGCCTGTTGCGCGAGAACAGTGCCGACGTCATGGACGAACTCTCGCGCCGCTTCGAAGCCGCGGTGATCCGCGAGGCGCTCGACTTCACGCGCGGCCGCAAGGTCGAGGCGGCCGAGCGTCTCGGTATCGGCCGCAACACCATCACACGCAAGATCCAGGAGCTCAACCTGGAGTGAGCGCGGCGCGCGCCTCGCGAAGGCAGGCGCGCGTACAGGGCATAATCGACGCTGTTTCCCGCAAGCCACCGACTATGCCTCTGACTTCCCCCTGGCCCGCCGAGGCCGATCCCTTTCTTTCGCTCGAATCGCTCGACGACCCGGCCGCAAGCGCCTGGGTCGAGGCACAGAACGCCCGCACGCATGCCGCATGGCAGGGCGGCGAGCGCTTCGAGGCGTTGGAGAAGCAACTCGCGCAGGCGTATTTGCCGCACGAGCGCCCGGTGATCCCCAGCCGCTGGCAACAGTGGGCCTACGATCTCTGGGAGGACGAGGGCAATCCGAAGGGCATCTGGCGCCGCGCGCTGTGGGCCGACTGGCGGGCGCACCGGCCGCAGTGGCAGACGCTGATCGACTTCGATGCCCTCGGCGAGGCCGAGGGCGTGCCCTGGGTTTGCGCCGGCATCGACATCCTCTATCCGGATGGCGATCGCGCGCTGATCCAGCTTTCGGACGGCGGCGCCGACGCCGTGACGGTACGCGAGTTCGACCTCGAGCGCCGCGTATTCGTGGACGAGGGCGTGGACGAGGGTTTCGTCGTCGCGAAGGAAGGCAAGCATACGATTTCGTGGATCGACCGCGACACCGTCTATGTGGGTTGGGACAACGGCCGCCGTTCGCTCACGCGCTCGGGCTATCCGCGCGAGGCGCGGCGCTGGACGCGCGGGACGCGGCTTGCGGATGCGCCTGTGGTGTTTCGCGGAGACTTCGACGACGTCAGTGTCGAAGCCGACTACGATCCTGTCGAGCGGCGCCATGACCTCGTGCGCAGCGTCGACTTCTTCGACGCGCGCAACTACTGGCTCGACGACAAGGGGGCATGGCAGCAGTACGATCTGCCGTCGCACGTCGCGGTCGGTGCGTGGCAGGGCTGGCTGCTGCTGGAGCCGCGCCTCGACTGGGCGTGCGCAGGCGCCACGCATGCGGGCGGCGCGCTGCTCGCGATCCGCGAGGACGCCTTCCTCGCCGGCGAGCGCACCATGACGGCGCTCTTCACGCCGACGCCCGTGACGTCGGCGTGCGACTGGACCAATACGAAGCACTATCTCCTGGTGTCCTGGCTCGACGACGTGCAAAGCCGCACGATGTTGTGGCAGCCCGAGATCCAGGGCGGCACATGGACCTGGCGTTCGCGAGCGTTTCCTGTGCGCGCGAGCTCGCAGGTGGAGGTGTCGCCCGTCGAGGACACGCTCGATGACGAAGTGTTCGTCGATGTCGACGATTACCTGCAGCCGCCCGAGTACTGGCTCGCGGATCTGGCGAAAGCCGATCTTCAGGACTGGGAACTACTTGACCGCTGGCCCACGCAATTCGACGCGACCTCGCTCACGGTGATGCGTTTATACGCACATTCCGCGGACGGCACGCGCGTGCCCTTCACGGTGATTGGCCCGCGTGCGGCGCTCGAAGGCGATGCGCGCAAGCCGCTGCCGTGTCTCCTCACGGCCTATGGAGGATTCGCGATCGCGCTGACGCCGCAGTATCTCGTGAGCTCGGGCATCGGCTGGCTGGAGCAGGGCGGTATCGTTGCGGTCGCGCATATTCGCGGCGGCGGCGAGTACGGCAACGCCTGGCACGTTCAGGCGCAGTGCGAGCATCGTCAGCGCTCGTTCGACGACTTCATCGCCGTTGCGCAGCAACTCGTGGCCGAGGGCTGCACGACGGCCGCGCAGCTTGGCATCAAGGGCGGCAGCAATGGCGGACTGCTCGTCGCCGCCTGCATGGTGCAGCGGCCCGAGCTGTTCGGCGCCGTCGTGTGCGAAGTGCCGCTGCTCGATATGCGGCGTTACCCGCTGCTGCACGCCGGCGCGTCATGGCTCGACGAGTACGGCGATCCCGACGATCCGGTGCAGGGGCGCGCGATGGCGGACTGGTCGCCGTATCAGCGCGTGCAGGCCGGCGCGCCGTATCCGCCTTCGCTCTTCACGACCTCGACCAGCGACGACCGTGTGCATCCCGGCCACGCGCGCAAGATGGTGGCGCGCATGCAGGAGCAGGGGCACGCCAACGTGTGGTATCTGGAGAACACCGAGGGCGGGCACGGGCCGGGCAGCGATGCGCTGGAGCGTGCGGAGTACGACGCGCTCGTGTTCCGCTTTCTGTGGACGACGCTTGCCGGAACGTGGTGAGCGTTTCCGGCAGCGTCGTTGTGGTCAGGCGCCGGCGCCGAGTTGCGCCACGACCGGCGTGTGATCCGAAGGCTGTTCCCACTTGCGCGGCGTCTTGTCCACCTCGCACGACATGAGCTGCGGCGCGAGCACCGGCGAAAGCAGGATGTGGTCGATGCGCAGCCCCGCGTTACGGCGGAACGCGAACATGCGGTAATCCCACCACGTGAAAGTTTTCTCGGGCTGTTCGAACTGCCGGAAGGCATCGACGAAGCCAAGCTCGACGAGCCGCGCGAACTGCGCGCGCTCTTCGGGCGAAACGAGGTTCTGGCCTTCCCAGGCCTTGGGATCGTGGACGTCGCGATCTTCGGGCGCGATGTTGTAGTCACCGAGCAGCGCGAGTTTCGGGTAGCGCTGCAGTTCCGCGGCGAGCCAGTCGTGCAGCGCATTCAGCCACTGCAGCTTGTAGGCGAATTTGTCGGTGCCCGGCGCTTGGCCGTTCGGAAAGTAGGCGCTCACGATGCGCGTGTCGCCGACCGTGGCGGCAATCACGCGCTGCTGCGGATCTTCGAACGCGGGAATGTTGCGCACGACTGTGGCTTCGTCCACGAAAACGCCGTCGCGCACCAATATGCCCACGCCGTTATAGGTCTTTTGGCCCGTGAACCAGCTGCGGTAGCCATGCGCTTCGAGTTCGGCGCGCGGGAACTTCTCGTTCGGAAGCTTCAGTTCCTGGAGGCACAGCACGTCGGTCTGGCTTTCGGTGAGCCAGTCCATGACGTGCTGCAGGCGGACTTTAAGGGAGTTGACGTTCCAGGTGGCAATCTTCATGAGCGGCTCGGTCTGCTGACGGCGGTGAATCAGGATGCGCGCCGCACAGGCGGGCGCGCGACGCGTCATTATGACCCGCTTCAGCCTGCCGGAGGGATTCGCCTCACCATTCCTCGATCCATGGCCGCAGGTCGAGCTCGTGCGTCCATGCGTCGCGGGGCTGCTGGTGCAGCATCCAGTAGGCGTCGGCGATATGGTCGGGGTTCAGGATGCCGTCGCGCTCCTTGAGCTTGTAGCGCTCGGGAAAGTTCTCGCGAATGAACTCCGTGTCGATCGCGCCGTCCACGATGAGCTGCGCGACATGGATACCCTGCGGCCCGAGTTCGCGCGCCATCGACTGCGCAAGCGCGCGCAGCGCATGTTTGGCCCCCGCGAATGCGCTGAAGCCTGCGCGTCCGCGCAGGCTTGCGGTTGCACCGGTGAAGAAGATCGAGCCGTGGCCGCGTGGCAGCATGACCTTTGCCGCTTCGCGTCCCATCAGGAAGCCCGCGAAGCAGGCCATTTCCCAGACCTTGTGATAGACGCGGGCCGTAGTTTCGGTAACCGTGAAGCGCACGTTCGCGCCGATGTTGAAGACGGCCGCCTCGATGGGCGCGATCTTCGTCTCGATCTCTTCGAAAAGCGCGATGACGTCCTCTTCCTTGCGCGCGTCCGAGCCGAATGCGTGGGCTATGCCGCCTTCGGCTTCGATTTGCTCGACGAGCGGCGCGAGCTTGTCGGCATGACGGCGCGTCACGCAGGCGATGTAGCCTTCACGCGCGAAACGGCGCGCGATCGCACCGCCGGTGGCGTCGCCCGCGCCGATCACGAGCACTGCTTTCTTTGAAGTCATGGCCGGGTTGTCTCCTGTCACAGTATGAATTGCATTGCGGAATAAAAAGCTGCCTGCCGGTTCAATCTCATGGGGTACTGAGGGTGAGTCAAAAAATGGATCGGCTCAACGGAGGGACTCATCGGTTGCCGGGCAAACCGACTATCAGTATATTGACCTGCGTTGGGTCGGATGAGTAGGCAGCGCCGCTCGCGCTGCCGCGGACGAATCAAGGAGGAGACACGATGAGCGATGTTAAGGTGGCGTTTCTGTTCGACTTTGGCAGTCCTAACGCTTATTTGAGCCACAAGGTGATCGGCGAGGTCGAGCGGCGCCAGGGCGTGCGTTTCGACTATGTGCCGGTCCTGCTGGGCGGGCTCTTCAAGCTGAGCGGCAATCGCTCGCCGGCGGAGGCGTTCGCGGGTATCGCGAACAAACAGAAATACATGATGGTGGAAATGCAGCGCTTCATCGCGCGGCACGGACTCACCGCGTATCGCCACAACCCGCATTTCCCCGTCAATACGCTGCAACTCATGCGCGGCGCGATCGCGGCGCAGCGTAACGGAACCTTCGAGCGCTACGTCGACCGCGTGTTTGCGCATATGTGGGAGGACGGCCTCAAGATGGACGACCCGGCGGTGTTGCGCGCAACACTCGAAGCCGATGGCTTCGATAGCGCGGCATTCGAAGCTGCCGTCGGCGATCCGCAAGTGAAGGGCGCTTTGCTCGCGAATACGCAGGCTGCGTTCGACCGCGGGGCGTTCGGCTCGCCGACGTTTTTTGTCGGCGACGAGATGTTCTTCGGCAAGGACCAGTTGCGCGACGTGGAGGAAGAAATCGTACGCGTCAGGGCGCTGAAGGGTTGAATGCGAAGCCGGCGCGCGGAGGGCGTGCGGCGGCTTCGCGGGCACGGGCAGGCGGGTGTCGTCCACGCTTGCCTCGTGTCGCGCAGAGGGTCTGCGATGCTGTGCGGCTTAGGCTTCGACCGCTTCGGCCGCCATGCCGAGGCGCGTGCGCGCCGCCTCGTATTCGCGCTTCAGTCGCGCGATCAGTTCGGCGGCGGGCAGAATGCTCTTGACTGCGCCAATCCCCTGGCCCGAGCCCCAGATGTCCTTCCACGGCTTCACGCGCGTGGAGCCGAAATTCATCGCCGACGGATCCGATTCGGGCAGCGCATCCGGATCGAGGCCGCTCGCCACGATGCTCTGGCGCAAATAGTTGCCGTGTACGCCCGTGAAGAGATTCGAGTAGACGATATCGCCCGCGCTGCCGTCGACGATCATCTGCTTGTACGCGTCGACTGCGTTGGCCTCGTTCGTCGCAATGAACGCCGATCCGATATAGGCGAGGTCGGCACCCGCAGCCTGTGCCGCGAGAATCGCATTGCCGTTGCCGATGGCGCCCGAGAGCAGCAGCGGGCCGTCGAACCATTCGCGGATCTCGTGGATCAGCGCGAACGGCGAGAGCGTGCCGGCGTGGCCGCCCGCACCCGCGGCGACGGCGATCAGACCGTCGGCGCCCTTCTCGATCGCCTTCTTCGCGAATGCATTGTTGATGATGTCGTGCAGCACGATGCCGCCCCACGCGTGCACCGCGCGGTTCACTTCCTCGCGCGCGCCGAGCGACGTGATGACGATCGGCACCTTGTATTGCGCGCAGACACCAAGATCGTGTTCGAGCCGGTCATTCGACTTGTGGACGATCTGGTTCACGGCGAACGGCGCGGCCGGATTATCCGGATGCTTCGCGTTGTGCTCGGCGAGCTCGGTCGTGATGCGGTCCAGCCACTCGCCGAGCACGTGCTCGGGCCGGGCGTTGAGCGCGGGAAAGGAGCCGACGACGCCCGCCTTGCACTGCGCGATGACGAGATCGGGGTTCGAAATGATGAAAAGCGGGGAGCCTACGACCGGAATCGACAGGCCGCGGCGCAGCACGGCGGGGAGGGACATCCAGATCTCCTGATGGGGACGGAGCCGCCCGGATTCGAGGCGGCCGCCGTCGCGGTCTTCGTTGCGTCTCAATGGCACCGAAACCGCAGCGTGACGCGTACCACGGCTCGACAGGCTTAAACATAGCAAAGCGAGGCGCACTATGCAACTAGTTGCATAGTGCGCCTGCTCGAGAGGATTAAGGGTCGGCGTGGTCGAAGCGGTGATTTAGAATCGCCGCATGTCGACCCCCCACGCCATCCTGATTGCCCTGCTGGAGAAGCCCTCCAGCGGCTATGACCTTGCGCGGCGCTTCGACCGCGCGATCGCCTATTTCTGGCAGGCCACCCACCAGCAGATTTATCGCGAGCTCGGCCGCATGGTCGAGGCCGGGTGGGTTGCCGTGATCGAGAACGAGGCGCCGGCCGCGACACGCCGAAAGGTCTATTGCGCGCTGCCGGTGGGGCGCGAAGAGGTGATCCGCTGGGTGCGCGAGACGCCGCTCGGGGCGGATGACCGGAATGTGTTTCTGCTGAAGCTGCGTGCCGATGCGGTGATCGGGCCGTTAGGTCTGGGCGAAGAGCTGCTGCGGCTGATCGACGATAATCAGGCGCGGCTAGACCTGTATCGGGAGATCGAGCAGCGCGATTTCGGCGCGCCGTCGCTCACGCGTGCGCAGCAGGTTCAATACGCGATTCTCAAGGCAGGGATACAGGCGCAGGAGATGTGGCTCGAATGGGCCGAGGAAGTGCGGCCGTTGCTGAATGTGTAGTGGTGAGATGGTTTGATCGGGAATCCGAAGTAATGGTCATCGCTTCGCTTGAACGTGCCTCATCTTGTACGCGGCCTTGGCGTTCGATTCTGCATTTGGCTGTGCACGAGAAAAATGTTTGACGTGACGGCGGCGAGGCCCTATAATCTTTTCTTCGACGGACGCGGGGTGGAGCAGTCTGGCAGCTCGTCGGGCTCATAACCCGAAGGTCGTAGGTTCAAATCCTACCCCCGCAACCAAGCATCACAAGGCTTCCAGCCGATTTCGCGTGTCTTCCGGAATTGTCTGGTTCGTCGAGTAGAAAATTCTCAGGACAATCGCCGCACATTTTAGGCGGATTTGTCGAGCAAATGAACCCGCCGCGAGCGGGTTTTTTGTTGTCCGTTGGTCCAGCGCACCCCACGCGCATCGGCCGCACTCGCAACATTCGAGACCTATTTAGGGAAACGAAACAAATAACCGACTCACCGGTTTCCAGACTCGTTCGCTTTCTCCGACAGGCGCATCGGTCTAATCTGGCTGTCCATGCCACTGTCCTTTGCGCGAGCAACTCATGCGCCCAATCATTCTTAGTCACGCTTCTCGTGAGTTTGTCAACGACCACGCATCGCAACACATTGACGGCCTCTCGGTCGTTGGATCCGTCGTGTTGCTCGTATTTGCGGTTGTCATTTTCGCGACTACGTCCGGCCGTCTCTGGTCTGCGCTCAAGGGCGACACGCGTTTGCGCTAGATTCCGCGCCGGTCAGCAGTTCAGCCTTCGATCGCCCAATCCACAGCCGCCTGCGCGTGCAGCGCGGTGGTATCGAATACCGGCAGCGCCGAATCGCCCGCGCCGATCAGCAGCGTGATTTCCGTGCAGCCCAGAATGACCGCCTGCGCGCCGCGCGCCTCGAGATCTTCGATTACGCGTTGATAAACGCGCCGCGACTCGTCTTTCACGATACCGTGACAAAGCTCGTCGTAGATGATGCGATGCACGTCTTCGCGATCCTGCTTGCCGGGCACGACGGCTTCGATGCCGTGTCGCCCATGCAGGCGCCCGACGTAGAAGTCCAGCTCCATCGTATAGCGCGTGCCGAGCAACCCGGCGCATGTGACGCCCGCTGCCTTGAGTGCGGCGCCGGTCGGATCGGCGATGTGCAGGAAGGGCACCGCAATGGCCGCTTCAATCGCGGCACACACGCGATGCATCGTATTCGTCGCGAGCAGGACGATTCCGGCGCCGCCGCGCTCGAGCTGCATGGCGGCTTCGGCCATCTGCGCGCCCAGCGCATTCCAGTCACCCGCGCGCTGCAACGCCTCGACCCCCGCGAAGTCCACCGTCACCATGAGGCTGCGTGCGTTGTGATGGCCGCCAAGGCGTGCCTTGGTGTTGCGGTTCAGCAGCCGGTAATACTCGGCGGACGACTCCCAGCTCATGCCGCCGATCACGCCTATCGTCTTCATCACCATGGTTCTGTCCGTAACGGGTTCGAGCGGACGAGTATAGGCCGCTGCCCGCCCGCGTACAGATACGGTGCTGTCTCACCGTGGCGGTACAGCCAGGGGACAGATCGAAGACAGCCGTCTTGAAAAGGATACTGTGCTTTTGTACAGTATCGATACCTTGAACGCGTCATCCTTCGCCCCGCCGCAGCCGGCCACGAGCAGCGCCATGCGCAAGATCATCCATTGCGATTGCGACTGCTTCTACGCGTCGGTCGAAATGCGCGACGATCCGTCGTTGCGCGGGCGTCCGCTCGCCGTCGGCGGGCGGCCCGACCAGCGTGGTGTCATCGCTACCTGCAACTACGAGGCCCGGCGCTTCGGCATTCATTCGGCGATGTCGTCCGCGCTCGCCATGCGCAAGTGTCCCGATCTGCTGATCCTGCCCTCGGCGATGGAGAAGTACCGCGTCGCGTCGCGGCAGATCATGGCGATCTATCGCGACTACACGCCTGACGTCGAGCCGCTTTCGCTCGACGAAGCCTATCTCGACGTCACGCATGCCACGCGCTGCAAGGGCAGCGCCACGCTGATCGCGAAGGAGATTCGCGAGCGCGTGCATGCCACGGTGGGGGTGACGGTCTCGGCGGGCGTTGCGCCGAACAAGTTCGTCGCGAAGATCGCTTCGGACTGGAACAAGCCCGACGGCCTCTTCGTCGTGCGACCGGAGGAGGTCGATGCGTTCGTCGCCGACCTGCCGGTGCGCAAGATTCACGGCGTGGGCAAGGTCACGGCCGCGAAGCTCGATAAGCTCGGGCTCGCGACCTGCGCGCAACTGCGCACATGGTCGCTGATCGATCTGCATCGCCAGTTCGGCGTGTTCGGCAAGCGGCTTTACGAGCTGTCGCGCGGTTTCGACGAGCGGCCCGTGTGCGCGGACCAGGAGCGCAAATCGGTGAGCGTCGAAACGACTTACGTGAACGATCTGCTCACGCTCGAAGCCTGCAGCGAAGAGCTCAAGCCGCTCGCGGCCCAGCTCGATGCCCGCATCGAGCGCGCGGGCTGTGCGCACGCGGTGCGCAAGCTCTACGTGAAGATTCGGTTCGCCAATTTCCAGCGCACGACGGTCGAGTGCGTGCGTGATGCCACCGATCTGCCGACCTTTCTTGCACTCCTCGAAAAGGGGCTCGCGCGGCGCAATCTCGGAGTGCGGCTTCTCGGTGTGGGCGTGCGGCTCGAAGAGGACAACCCCGCGCTGCACGGTCAGTTTCCGCTCTTCGACAAAGACTCCGAAGACGGCCGTGCGCCCGGCGCCTGAGCGGCACGCGCCGTTATGCCGGCGGCGCCTGGCTGGCACGGCTTTTCTGGCGCCGATAGAATCGGCGCAACGAGGAGGAGCCGCTCATGGACTTGATCATCCGCCACGCAACGCTCGCGCACGGGCATCCCGCTGGCCATTCCACGGTCGATATCGGCATCGAGGCGGGTCGCATCGCCGCCGTCGAGCCGCAGCTTGCCGCCGGTGCGCGCGAGGAGATCGACGCGGCCGGCTCGCTTGTCACGGCGCCGTTCGTCGACGCGCACTTTCACATGGATGCGACGCTCTCGTACGGCCTGCCTCGCGTGAACGCGTCGGGCACGCTGCTCGAGGGCATCGCGCTGTGGGGCGAGCTCAAGCCCCATCTCACGCAGGAGGCGCTGGTCGAGCGCGCGTTGCAGTATTGCGACTGGGCCGTCGCACGCGGGCTGCTCGCCATCCGCAGTCACGTCGACGTCTGCGACGAGCGGCTGCTGGCGGTCGAGGCGCTGCTGGAAGTGAAGCGCCGTGTCGCGCCGTATCTCGATCTGCAACTGGTGGCGTTTCCGCAGGATGGGCTGTTGCGCAGCCCCGGCGCATTCGAGAGCCTCAAGCGCGCGATTGCAATGGGTGTGGACGTGGTGGGCGGCATTCCGCACTTCGAGCGCACGATGGCCGACGGCGCCGCGTCGGTGCGATTGCTGTGCGAGTTTGCGGCCGAGAAGGGCTTGCGCGTGGACATGCACTGCGACGAGTCCGACGATCCGCTCTCGCGGCACATCGAGACGCTGGCGGCCGAAACGCACCGGCTGGGTTTGCATGGCCGCGTGGCGGGTTCGCATCTCACCTCCATGCATTCGATGGACAACTACTACGCGAGCAAGCTGCTGCCGCTGATGCGCGAGGCGGGTGTGGCGGCGATCGCGAATCCGCTCATCAACATCACGCTGCAAGGCCGTTCGGACACCTATCCGAAGCGGCGCGGCATGACACGCGTGCCCGAGCTGATGGCGGCCGGCATCGACGTCGCGTTCGGCCACGATTGCGTGATGGATCCGTGGTACAGCTTCGGTTCCGGCGACATGCTCGAAGTGGCGCACATGGGGCTGCACGTCGCGCAGATGACGGGTGTGGCCGCCTCGCGCGCGTGCTTCGATGCCGTAACGGTGAGTCCGGCTAAGATCCTTGGTCTCGAAGGCTACGGCCTCGCAGCAGGTTGCGCGGCGAACTGCGTGGTGCTCGACGCGAGCGATCCTGTCGAGGCGATCCGTCTGCGCGCGCCGCGGCTCGCGGTGGTGAGTCGCGGCCGGGTGGTGAGCCGGCAACCGGCGCAGCGTGCGGCGCTGGCGCTTGAAGGGCGGCCCGGTAGTGTCGATTTCAAGCTGCATCGCTAGCGCAGCCGTAGCGGCAAACCAGCGCCGCGGAAGAACAGCAAAGGAACGGCAAGAAAAAACCGCGCACGGGAAAGATCCCGTGCGCGGTTTTCACATCGCGCCCAATGTGCCCGGCGGTCGCGCTCAGTGCTGCGCGGGCGGCTGCTCCATGCCGTTGTGGCGCAGCAGGGCGTCGATACTCGGCTCGCGCCCGCGGAACGCCTTGAACGATTCCATTGCCGGGCGGCTGCCGCCCACCTCCAGAATCTCCTTGCGATAGCGCGTGCCCGTGTCCGCGTCGAGCACGCTCGACTGCGCCGCCTGGGCCGCTTCCTCGAAGGCCGCGTAGGCGTCGGCGGAGAGCACCTCGGCCCACTTGTAGCTGTAGTAGCCTGCCGCATAGCCGCCGGCGAAGATATGGCTGAACGTGTCCGGCCAGCGCGAGAACGGGGCCTGCGGAATCACGTGATAGCGCTCGTTGATTTCGCGCGCGAGGTCGTTCACGCTCTTGCCCGCCGACGCTTCGAAGTCCACGTGCAGCGCCATGTCGAACATCGAGAACACGATCTGGCGCAGCGTGCCGAGGCCGCTCTGGAAGTTCTTCGCGGCCAGCATCTTGTCGAAGAGTTCGCGCGGCAGCGGCTTCGCGGTATCGACGTGCGAGCTCATGTCGCGCAGCACGTCCCACTCCCAGCAGAAGTTCTCCATGAACTGCGAGGGCAGTTCGACCGCGTCCCACTCCACGCCGTTGATGCCCGATACCGCGAGCTCGTCCACGCGCGTGAGCATGTGGTGCAGACCGTGGCCGAACTCGTGGAAGAGCGTGATGACTTCGTCGTGCGTGAAGCACGCGGGCTTGCCGCCCACCGGCGCCGAGAAGTTGCAGGTGAGGTAGGCGACGGGCGTTTGCACGCGGTTGTCGTCGAGCTTGTGGCGCGAGCGCGCATCGTCCATCCATGCGCCGCCGCGCTTGCCTTCGCGGGCGTAGAGGTCGAGATAGAACTGTGCGACGAGCGTGCCGTCGGTGTTCTCCACGCGGAAGAAGCGCACGTCGGAATTCCACACGGGCGCGCTGTCCTTGCGGATGCGCACGCCGAAGAGCGTTTCGGTCACCTTGAAGAGGCCCGGCAGCACGAAGTCTTCGGGGAAGTACTGCTTCACTTCGTTTTCGGAAAACGCATAGCGCTGCTGGCGCAGGCGCTCGGACGCGAAGGCCATGTCCCACGGCTCGAGTTGCGCAAGACCCAGCTCCTTCGCGGCGAATTCGCGCAACTCGTCCCAGTCCTGTTCGGCGTGCGGGCGCGCGCGCGTCGCGAGGTCTTCGAGGAAGCTCATCACCTGTTGCGGAGATTCGGCCATCTTCGGCGTGAGCGACACTTCGGCGAAGTTGTCGTAGCCGAGCATCTTCGCTTCCTCGGCGCGCAGCTTGAGCTGGTCGGCGATGATTTCCGTGTTGTCCCACTCGGCTTTGCCGCCGCCATAGACGGGGCCCAGTTCCGATGCGCGCGTGACGTACGCGCGGTACATCGTCTCGCGCATCGCGCGGTTTTCCGAGTATTGCAGCACCGGGAAGTACGACGGGAAGTGCAGCGTGAACTTCCAGCCCTCCTTGTTCTCGCGCTCGGCCGCCTCGCGGGCCGCGGCGATCACGTCTTCGGGCAGGCCGGCGAGTTCCGCTTCGTTCGCGGCGTAATACGCGTAGCCGTTGGTCGCGTCGAGCACGTGGTCGGAGAACGCTTTCGAAAGGGCGGCCTGGCGCTCCTGCAGTTCGGCGAAGCGCGGCTTCTGGTCTTCAGGCAGCTCGGCGCCCGAAAGGCGGAAGTCGCGCAGCGCGTTGTCGAGGATCTTCTTGCGTTCGCCCGAGAGCAGTTCGAACGAGTCGTGCGTGGTGATCGCCTTGTACTTCTCGTAGAGCGCGAGGTTCTGGCCGACGCTCGCCCAGAACTCGGTCACGCGCGGCAGGTTCTCGCCGTAGACGGTGCGCAGCTCGGGCGTGTCGGCCACGGCGTTCAGGTGGCCGACTATGCCCCAGGCGCGTGCGAGCGGCTCGGTGGCGTGCTCGACCGGATCGACTACGTCGCTCCATTGGGCGGGCGTCATGGGCTGGGCGGCGCGGTCCACGGCCGCTTTCGCGTTCGCGAGCAGCACGTCGAGCGCGGGCGTGACGTGTTCGGGGCGGATTTCGCCGAAGCGCGGCAGGCCGGAGAAGTCGAGCAGCGGATTGTCGGAGGGAGTAGTAGCCATGGTGCGTCCTGTTCCTGTCTGTCGCGGTTCGTGGGTGTAGGGGGCCGGGGGTATGCCCCGCCATATCGAGTATTGGGGCGCGGTGCACGCATCTCAACCGGGCCGATGCCTGCAAATTATCAGATGTCGGCACCCGCTGACGAAACGGTGGCGCAGGCGGCTCCCTCATATGAGACGGATGCTACTGCATCGTGGAGCGCGCCGCGCATGACACCGGCACAAAAGCAAAGCGGCCCGCAAGGGGCCGCCCGGAACTGGCTGCGCGCGTGTCGAGTGCGCCCGCCGCACCTTACGCCGCGTGAGCGGCAGCGCGCTCCGCCGCTTCGATCGTATTCACGAGCAGCATCGTGATGGTCATCGGGCCGACGCCGCCGGGCACCGGCGTGATGTGGCCGGCCACGTC
Source organism: Paraburkholderia acidipaludis NBRC 101816 (assembly GCF_000684975.1). Classification (GTDB taxonomy): domain Bacteria; phylum Pseudomonadota; class Gammaproteobacteria; order Burkholderiales; family Burkholderiaceae; genus Paraburkholderia; species Paraburkholderia acidipaludis. The sequence goes on from NZ_BAXZ01000003.1 coordinate 157,922, forward strand.
CTTCAGGCCGGCGAAGTCGACGTCGCCGCACAGCTTGCCGTTGTCGTCGCGGTTCATGCCCACGTCGATCACCGTGACGCCGGGCTTCACCATGTCGGCGGTGAGGATGTTGCGCTTGCCCACGGCCGCAACGACGATGTCAGCCTCGCGCGTATGCGCCGCGAGGTCGCGCGTCTTGCTGTGGCAGATCGTGACGGTGGCGCCCTGTTCGAGCAGCAGCATCGCCATCGGCTTGCCGACGATGTTCGAGCGGCCGATCACCACCGCATTCGCGCCCGTGAGCGGAATCTCGTAAGCCTCGAACATCTTCATCACGCCATAGGGCGTGCAGGGGCGAAAGAGCGGCTGGCCCGTCATCAGCGCGCCGGCGTTGGCGACGTGAAAGCCGTCCACGTCCTTCTCGGGCGCGATCGCCTCGATGACCTTGTGGCTGTCGATGTGCCTGGGCAGCGGCAACTGCACGAGAATGCCGTGGATTTTCGGATCGCGGTTCAGTTCGTCGATGCGCTTGAGCAGGTCCGCTTCGGAAAGCGTGGCCGGATAGCGGTCGTAGGACGAATGCAGGCCGTTGTCCTCGCAGGCTTTGACCTTGTTGCGCACATAGACTTCGCTCGCCGGGTTGTCGCCGACCAGCACGACGGCGAGGCCGGGCTGATGGCCGCGGGCGGTGAGGGCGGCGGCGCGCGTGGCGACGTCGGCGCGCAGTTGTTTGGAGAGGGCGTTGCCGTCGATGAGAGTGGCTGTCATGGTCGGTCGGGCTCGAGAGTGGGGATGCGGCGGCAAGGGCGCCTGCAAGCGGCTGCGTGGCCGCCAGGGGCTCTTGCGAAGGCCGACATTATACCGTCGCGCGGCCAGCGCTTCTCGACGGCTTCGGCGGGGCGTGCGGCTGGCGGGGGGGCGCGCGCCGCGCGAAAACGCCGCGTCCCGCGCGCGGGCCCGGCCCATGAGGGCGGCCGGCGCGCGGGACGCAGTGGGAAGCGGCTGGGCAGCGGTAGAGAAGCAGCCGAAAAGCGGCGCTTACTGTTGCGCTTGCTGCGGCTTGTTGGAGAGCGCGAGACGCAGCAGGTCGGCGACCGTGTTGACGTTCAGCTTTTCCATGATGTTCGCGCGGTGCGCTTCGACGGTCTTGATGCTGATGCCCAGATCGTCGGCGATCTGCTTGTTCAGGCGCCCCGCGATGATGCGCTCGAGCACCTGATGCTCGCGCGCCGTGAGCTTGCCGAGGCGTTCGGCCGCGGCGCGCTGCTGCTGCACGTTGGTGCTTTCGCTGCGCGCCTTGTCGAGCATGCGCTCGACGAGCTTGCGCAGTTCGGCTTCGTCGAACGGCTTTTCGATGAAGTCCATCGCGCCCTTCTTCATGGTCGAGACGGCCATCGGCACGTCGCCGTGGCCCGTCACGAAGATGATCGGCAGCGCGGTGTTGTCGGCGATCAGGCGCTCCTGCAGTTCGAGCCCGCTCATGCCCGACATCCGCACGTCCAGGATGAGGCAGGCGATCTGTCCGGCTTGCGCCGGCTGGTATGCCTCGAGGAACTCCTCCGCGCTGTTGAAGCACTGCACGCGGTAGCCGTTCGCTTCGAGCAGCCAGCGCAGGGAGTCTCGTACAGCCTCATCGTCATCGACGACAAAGACGGTTTCCTGGGTGGTGACTGGGCTGTTCATGGCTCTCCCGTAACGGTTGTTGGAGTCGGCTCGTGGGAGCCGTCGCGAGACGGCGTATCCGCTTCGCCGATCGGCAGACTGCAATGGAACGTGGCGCCGCTGATGTGGCCGTCGACTTCGACGTTGTTGACCACCCACAGGCGCCCGCGGTGCGATTCGATGATCGAACGGCAAATGTTCAGCCCCATGCCCATGCCGTCGGACTTGGTGCTGTAAAACGGTTCGAAGAGGCGCTCGGCCGTGGCTTCGTCCACGCCCGGCCCCTGGTCCACGACGCTGATGCAGACGTTGCCGCCTTCGCGCTTCACGACCACGCGGATCACGGGGTCGACGAGATTCGGGCGGGCACCGGCCATGGCCTCGGCGGCATTCTTCAGCAGATTGACGAGCACCTGCTCGATCAGCACCGGGTCGACGTAGATCACGGGCATGCGCGAGCGCATGTCGGTCACGATGCGGATACGGCGCTTGCGCGCTTCGATCTCGGCGAGGCCCACGGCGTCGGCGACGATGTCGGCCACGCGCGTGGCCTGGCGCTTCGGTTCGGAGCGCTTCACGAATTCGCGGATGCGCTTGATGATCATGCCCGCGCGCACGGCCTGCTGCGCGGTCTTCTCCAGCACGGGCAGCAGATTGTCGGGCGCGGCGCGTCCCGACTTCACGAGCGCCACGGTGCCCGAGGCATAGTTGTTGATGGCGGCGAGCGGCTGATTCAGCTCGTGCGCGAGCGAGGAGGCCATTTCGCCCATCGTCATCAGGCGGCTCGTGAACTGCAGCTTTTCGTCCTGCTGGCGGGCGAGTTCCTGGGCCTGCTTGCGCGTGGTGATATCGGTCGCGATCTGCATCTGCGCGAGATGGCCGTCCACCCATTGGATGTACTGGCGGCGCACCTCGAACCACTTCTGGATGCTTTCGACGTAGACCTCCTGCGCATCCGCCGTGCTTTCGGTGAGCGCGGTGGCCGGCAGGCCCGCGAAGGCGTCGACCATGTCGATCGAGTCGGACGAGGCGTTCGCGGAATCGAAGCCGCCGCCCCCCGCGAGTTCCAGATGGCCGTCGGGGCGAATGCCGAAGAGGTGCCGGTAGTAGCGGTTCGCAAACAACAGTTCGGCTTCGTCGGCGGCGAGCACGGAAACCGCGGCGTCGAGGCTTTCCAGGACCGTGGTGAAGCGCTCGTGCGCGGCGGCGAGTTCTTCGCGCGCGCGCCTGGGTTCCGTGATGTCGGTCATCGACGACATCCACCCCGTCTGGCGGCCCGAGCTGTCGATGAGCGGCGAAACATAAAGGCGCGCATGGAACTGCGAGGCGTCCTTGCGGCGCACGCGCAGCTCGAACCCCGAGGAGGGCGCCTTGCCGCGCAGCGTCATGTCGAGCTGGCGCTGCATTTCCGGGTAGGCGTCGCGGGGCCAGTACGGGAACGGCGCGTTCTTGCCGACGAGGTCGCTTTCGTCCCAGCCGGTCATGCGGCAGAACGCCGGATTCACGTGGGTGATGCGGCCGTGCATGTCGAGCACGCGCATGCCGATCAGCACCGAGTTTTCCATCGCGCGGCGGAAGAACGCTTCGGCGTAGAGCGCCTGCTGCGCCTCGAAGCGCTGGCGCGTGTGCTTCCAGAGGCTCCAGAGGCTCCACAGCACGAAGCACGACAGCCCCGCCACCAGCCACACGAGCGTATTGTTCGTGAAGTTGGTCATCTGCGGGTACGAGTACACGCGCACCGAAACGCCCTGGCCCGGCGGATCGAGCGGCAGGTCGTAATAGACGTCGCGCGGCAGGCGCGGGCGCGTCGAGGTGGTGGCGAGCTCGCGGTCGCTTGCGTCGAGGATCGAGATCTTGTACTTGGCCGAGAGCTCGGGCGGGATGTCGTGCTTCAGGATGCCTTCGACCGAGAACACGGCCGCGATCGACCCAAGAAAATCCCGATCGCGGTATACCGGGGTCTGCAGCGTGATGTAGCCGTTGCCCAGATCGTCGTAGATGAGCGGCGAATAGACCTGGCGGCGCGTGTCGCGCGCTTCCGTGAAGGCGGCCTTGACGGCTTCGTCCATCTGTTCGTCGTTGGGCTTGGCGAGGCGCTGGCCGAACACGGGCATGGCCGTAGCCGGCCAGCGCGGCTCCTGCGCGCTCGTGTACCAGTTGAGATAGAGGATCTCGGGATGCCCCTGCATGATGTCCGTGGTGGACGTCTGGAAATATTGCGGGTCCGAGTGGCCGGCGGCGAGATCGCGCGCGAGCGCCTGCAACTGCTCCTGCGCGCCTGTCATCGAGAGGCGGATCTGCTGCTGCGCCCATGCCACATTGCGGTAAAGCGTGTCTTCCTGCTGCTGCTGTTCGCGGCGGTTCAGGCTCCACAGGATCAGGCTCATGACGATCAGGAACACGAGGATCGACAGGAGCGGCGTCAGCAAATAGGAATTGGACCACCAGGGTCCGTGGTGCCAGCGGGACGGCGCCGAGTCGCCGGGCGTACCGGGCGGCCGCGCCGAGCGTGCGAAAAGCCGTTCGGTCAACATGGCAAGGATTGTAGCGCAGCGTAAGACACGGAATTGCCGCGAAAAAAACGGTAAATCGCCGATAAACGGGCGCAAACTGACCGTTATCGCCACAAGGGCGCGAACGATTCAGCGTGCGCCGCAACAATTTTCCACATTATAAAATTCAATCTCGCAATTCGAAAATTTTGTTGCGCGAGGCCCCTGGGGGTCATTACAATCGCCCGAAAGATGCTGCGGTCGGCCTGGCTCGTCCCGAACAGTCGCCCGCATGGTCCGTTCAACAGCGTTCCCCCAATCAGGAGACGAGCATGTCCGCAGTACCCGACGAAGTCCTGAAGTACGTAGCCGCCGACAAGGACGAAGATCCGCAGGAAACCGCCGAATGGCTTGAAGCGCTGGACGGCGTCATCTCGGCAATCGGCCCCGACCGTGCCCACTACCTGATCGAAAAGCAGATCGAGTTCGCCCGCGTGCATGGCGAACACCTGCCGTTCTCGGCCAACACGCCGTACATCAACACGATCCCCGTCGCCAACCAGGCGAAGAATCCGGGCGACCAGGACATCGAACACCGCATCCGCTCGTACACGCGCTGGAACGCCATGGCCATGGTGCTGCGCGCGGGCAAGCACACCAACGTGGGCGGCCACATCGCCTCGTTCGCCTCGGCCGCCACGCTCTACGACGTCGGCTACAACCACTTCTGGCGCGCGCCTTCGCCCGAGCATGGCGGCGACCTCGTGTTCGTGCAGGGCCACTCGTCGCCGGGCGTCTACTCGCGCGCGTTCCTGCTCGGCCGCCTCTCGGAAAACCAGCTCGACAACTTCCGCCAGGAAGTGGGCGGCGAGGGCATCTCGTCGTACCCGCACCCGTGGCTCATGCCGGACTTCTGGCAGTTCCCGACCGTCTCGATGGGCCTCGGCCCGATCATGGCGATCTATCAGGCGCGCTTCATGAAGTACCTGCAGGCGCGCGGCATCGCGAAGACCGACGGCCGCAAGGTCTGGGCCTTCCTCGGCGACGGCGAAACCGACGAACCGGAATCGCTCGGCGCGATCGGCATGGCCGGCCGCGAGCGTCTGGACAACCTCGTGTTCGTCATCAACTGCAACCTGCAGCGTCTGGACGGCCCGGTGCGCGGCAACGGCAAGATCATCCAGGAACTCGAAAGCGAGTTCCGCGGCGCCGGCTGGAACGTCATCAAGGTCCTGTGGGGCAGCCGCTGGGACGCGCTCTTCGCGCGCGACAAGTCGGGCGCGCTGATGCGCCGCATGATGGAAGTCGTGGACGGCGAGTACCAGACCTACAAGTCGGAGTCGGGCGCGTACGTTCGCGAACACTTCTTCAACACGCCGGAACTGAAGGCGCTGGTCGCCGACTGGTCCGACGAGGACATCTGGAACCTGAACCGCGGCGGCCACGACCCGCACAAGATCTACGCGGCGTTCCACGAAGCTTCGAATTCGAAGGGCCAGCCCACCGTCATCCTCGCGAAGACGATCAAGGGCTACGGCATGGGCGAAGCCGGCCAGGCCATGAACATCACCCACCAGCAGAAGAAGATGCAGGTGGATCAGCTCAAGAAGTTCCGCGACCAGTTCCGCCTGCCGCTCACCGACGAGCAGATCGTCGACGTGCCGTACCTGACGTTCGAGGAAGGCTCGAAGGAACTCGAATACATGCGCCAGAAGCGCATGGATCTGGGCGGTTACCTGCCGGCTCGCCGCCAGAAGGCCGAGTCGCTGCCGGTGCCGGCGCTCGACGTGTTCGAGCCGCTGCTCAAGGGCACGGGCGAAGGCCGCGAGATCTCGACGACGATGGCGTTCGTGCGGATCCTGAACATCCTGCTGAAGGACAAGGCGCTCGGCAAGCGCGTCGTGCCGATCGTGCCGGACGAGTCGCGTACCTTCGGCATGGAAGGCCTGTTCCGCCAGATCGGCATCTGGAATCAGGACGGTCAGAAGTACGTGCCGGAAGACTCCGACCAGCTGATGTTCTACAAGGAATCGCAGACCGGCCAGATCCTTCAGGAAGGCATCAACGAAGCCGGCGGCATGTGCGACTGGATCGCGGCCGCGACGTCGTACTCGACGCACGGCGAGATCATGGTGCCGTTCTACATCTTCTATTCGATGTTCGGCATGCAGCGCATCGGCGACCTCGTGTGGGCCGCGGGCGACATGCGTTCGCGCGGCTTCCTGCTGGGCGGCACGGCGGGCCGTACCACGCTCAACGGCGAAGGCCTGCAGCACGAAGACGGCCACTCGCTCCTGTGGGCCGCTTCGGTGCCGAACTGCCTGAGCTACGATCCGACCTTCGGCTACGAGCTCGCCGTGATCATGCAGGACGGCCTGCGCCGCATGGTGCAGGACCAGGAAGACGTGTTCTATTACATCACGGTGATGAACGAGAACTACGAGCACCCGGCGATTCCGCAGGGCGAGCATGTGGCTGCCGACATCATCAAGGGCATGTACGCGTTCCGCAAGGGCGCGGACAACGCCAGGGCGCCGCGCGTGCAACTGCTGGGCGCTGGCACGATCTTCAACGAAGTGATCGCCGCCGCCGACCTGCTGAAGAACGACTGGGGCGTCGAAGCCGATCTCTGGAGCGTGCCGAGCTTCACGGAACTGGCCCGCGAAGGCCACGAAGTCGAGCGCTGGAACCTGCTGCACCCGAGCGAGCCGCGCCGCGAATCGCACGTCGAGAAGCTGCTCAAGGACACGCAAGGCCCGATCATCGCGTCCACCGACTACGTGCGCGCGCTGGTCGACCAGATCCGCGGTCTTGTTCCGCGCAAGTTCGTGGTGCTCGGCACCGACGGCTTCGGCCGTTCGGACACGCGTGAAAAGCTGCGTCACTTCTTCGAAGTCGATCGCTACTGGACCACGGTCGCAGCGCTCAACGCGCTCGCGGACGAAGGCAAGATCGAGCGCAAGGTGGTTGGCGACGCGATCGCCAAGTACAACCTCGATCCGTCCAAACCCAACCCGATGACCGTCTAACGCATCACCCCCTGTGCATGGCAAGCGCGCCTCCCCGAAGCGGGGAGGCGTTCTTATGCGGCCCCGGAGACACTAACAATGAGTCAAGCGATCGAAGTCAAAGTGCCGGACATCGGCGATTACAAGGACATTCCTGTGATCGAGGTGCTGGTGAAGGCGGGTGACACCGTCGAAAAAGAGCAGTCCCTCATCACGCTGGAGTCGGACAAGGCGACGATGGACGTGCCGAGCCCGGCCTCGGGCGCGGTGAAGGAAGTGAAGGTCAAAGTGGGCGACAACGTGTCGGAAGGTTCGCTCGTGCTCGTGCTGGATGGCGCGGGCGCTGCGGCGGCTCCGGCACCTGCATCCGCGCCCGCTGCCGCGGAAAAAGCGGCAGCGCCCGCGCCGGCTGCTGCACCGGCCCCGCAGGCCGCTCCTCAGGCCGCCCCGGCGGCGAGCGGCGGCGCGCAAAGCGTCAAGGTTCCCGACATCGGCGACTACAAGGACGTGCCGGTGATCGAAGTCGCCGTGAAGGTGGGCGACCGGGTGGAGAAGGAGCAGTCGCTCGTCACGCTCGAATCCGACAAGGCGACCATGGACGTGCCGAGCCCGGTGGCCGGCGTCGTGAAGGAAGTCAAGGTCAAGGTGGGCGATGCGGTTTCCGAAGGCACCGAGATCTTCGTGATCGAAGCCGAAGGCGCCGCCGCTCCGGCCGCCGCACCCGCGCAGAAGGCCCCGGTCGAAGTGCCGTCGGATGCGCCTGCCTCTGCCGCACCGGCCAAGGCCGCGCCGGCGGTTCCGTCCGCGCTCGCGCAGGCGCCGAGCATCCAGGCCGGCGAAGGTGGCGCACGCCGTCCGAGCCACGCTTCGCCTTCGGTGCGCAAGTTCGCGCGTGAGCTGGGTGTCGACGTGGCGCGCGTCGCGGGTACGGGTCCGAAGGGCCGCATTACCCAGGACGACATTACGGCGTTCGTGAAGGGCGTGATGTCGGGCGCGCTGGCCGCACCGGCTGCCGCCGCGGCACCGGCCGGCGGCGCAGGCGCGGGGCTGAACCTGCTGCCGTGGCCGAAAGTCGACTTCACGAAGTTCGGCCCGATCGACACGCAGCCGCTGTCGCGCATCAAGAAGATTTCGGGCGCGAACCTGCACCGCAACTGGGTCATGATCCCGCACGTCACGAACAACGACGAAGCGGACATCACCGACCTCGAAGCGCTGCGCGTGCAGCTGAACAAGGAAAACGAGAAGGCGGGCGTGAAGTTCACGATGCTCGCGTTCGTCATCAAGGCCTGCGTCGCGGCGCTGAAGAAGTTCCCGACCTTCAACGCGAGCCTCGACGGCGACAATCTCGTCTTCAAGCAGTACTACCATATCGGTTTTGCCGCCGACACGCCCAACGGCCTCGTCGTTCCGGTGATCCGCGACGCGGACAAGAAGGGTCTCGTCGACATCGCGAAGGAAATGGCCGAGCTCTCGAAGCTCGCGCGCGACGGCAAGCTCAAGCCGGACCAGATGCAAGGCGGTTGCTTCTCGATCTCGTCGCTCGGCGGTATCGGCGGCACGCACTTCACGCCGATCATCAACGCGCCGGAAGTGGCGATCCTCGGCCTTTCGAAGAGCGCGATGAAGCCCGTGTGGGACGGCAAGCAGTTCGTGCCGCGTCTCACGCTGCCGCTCTCGCTCTCGTACGACCACCGCGTGATCGACGGCGCGGCTGCCGCGCGCTTCAACGCGTACCTGGGCTCGATCCTCGGCGATTTCCGCCGCGTGATTCTGTAAAACCGCTTCATCGACCGGCTTGCGCCGCCGCGCTGCACGCGTTTCCCGCGTGCGCGCCGCGGCGGGCGCAGCCGGTTATCTCTCAGGGGACACCATGAGTCTCGTCGAAGTGAAAGTGCCGGACATCGGTGACTTCAAGGACATCGACGTCATCGAAGTCAATATCAAGGCGGGCGACGTCATCGAGAAAGAGCAGACGCTGCTCTCGCTCGAGTCGGACAAGGCCACGATGGAAGTGCCGAGCGATGTCGCGGGCACCGTCAAGGAAGTGAAGATCAAGCCGGGCGACAAGGCTTCGCAGGGCACCGTGATCGCGCTGGTCGAAGCCTCCGAAGGGGCGGCTGCGCCGGCTCCGAAGGCCGAAGCGCCCAAGGCGGCGGAAGCGCCGAAGGCTGCCGAGGCTCCGAAAGCCGCGGCGCCTGCGCCGCAAGCGGGCAGCTACAGCGGTGCCGCCGATGTCGAGTGCGACATGCTCGTGCTCGGCGCGGGCCCCGGCGGCTACTCGGCCGCGTTCCGCTCCGCCGACCTCGGCATGAAGACCGTGCTGGTCGAGCGCTACTCGACGCTTGGCGGCGTGTGTCTGAACGTGGGCTGTATTCCGTCGAAGGCGCTGCTGCACACGGCGCTCGTGATCGACGAAGCCGAAGCACTCGGCTCGCACGGCATCACGTTCGGCAAACCGCAGATCGATCTCGACAAGCTGCGCGATTTCAAGTCGGGCGTCGTCAAGAAGCTGACGGGCGGCCTGGCCGGCATGGCGAAGGCGCGCAAGGTGGAAGTCGTGACGGGCGTGGGCACGTTCGTCGATCCGAACCATATGGAAGTGGTGGGCGAGAACGGCAAGAAGGTCGTCAAGTTCAGGCAGGCGATCATCGCTGCGGGTTCACAGGCCGTGAAGCTGCCGTTCATGCCGGAAGATCCGCGCGTGGTCGATTCGACCGGTGCGCTCGAACTGCGCCAGATCCCGCAGAAGATGCTCGTGATCGGCGGCGGCATCATCGGTCTGGAAATGGCCACCGTCTACGCAACGCTCGGCGCGCAGATCGACGTCGTGGAAATGCTCGACGGCCTGATGGCCGGCGCGGACCGCGATCTCGTGAAGGTCTGGGAGAAGTACAACGCGAAGCGCTTCGCGAACGTCATGCTCAAGACCAAAACCACGAAGGCCGAGGCGAAGGACGACGGCATCTATGTGTCGTTCGAGGGCGAGAAGGCGCCCGCCGGGCCGCAGCGCTACGACCTCGTGCTGGTCGCCGTGGGCCGCTCGCCCAACGGCAAGAAGATCGGCGCCGACAAGGCCGGCGTGGCGGTGACCGACCGCGGTTTCATCGAGGTCGACAAGCAGATGCGCACCAACGTGCCGCACATCTTCGCGATCGGCGACGTGGTCGGCCAGCCGATGCTGGCGCACAAGGCGGTGCATGAAGGGCACGTGGCGGCGGAGGCGGCGCACGGCGAGAAGGCGTACTTCGACGCGCTGCAGATTCCGTCGGTGGCCTATACCGATCCGGAAGTGGCGTGGGCCGGCAAGACCGAAGACCAGTGCAAGGCCGAGGGCATCAAGTACGGCAAGGCGGTGTTCCCGTGGGCCGCTTCGGGCCGCGCGATCGCCAACGGCCGCGACGAGGGCTTCACGAAGCTGCTCTTCGACGAAGAGACGCATCGCGTGATCGGCGGCGGCATCGTCGGCCTGAATGCGGGCGATCTCATCAGCGAAGTGTGTCTTGCCGTCGAGATGGGCGCGGACGCGGAGGATATCGGCAAGACGATCCACCCGCACCCGACGCTCGGCGAATCGATCGGCATGGCTGCCGAACTGTACGAAGGCGTGTGTACGGATCTGCCGCCGCAAAAGAAGAAGTAAGCGGCGCGCTTGTCGCGCGATTCTTTGCGTGAAAGCAAACGGCGCACCCCGCGAGGGGTGCGCCGTTTTTCGTTGGGGACTGCGAGAGGCGCCGGAGCGTAAAAAATCCCGGTCGAAGCAACCGGGCGAGTGGCGTGCCCGCAAAGGGCACGCCCGAGCGTCAGATCCGGCAATCAGGTACGCGTCACGCCATGCGCGTACCCGCAATCGTTACTGGGCGTTCAGACCGCCTTCTTGGCCGAAGCGGCGGCAGCCGACGAGCGCGAAGCTTGCGCGGCAGCCTTGCTTGCGGCAGCCGTAGCCGCGTTGAAGTTGCTTTCCGCCATTTCGACGGCTTGCTTCGTGGCTTTTTGCACCGTTTCGTAGGTCGTGTTCGCGGCGTTGATGGCCGACTTGAGCACGGCAACGGCCGTTTCCGAACCGGCCGGCGCGTTCTTGGCGACGTTGTCGACGAGCGACTGCACCTTGCGGTTCTGCTCTTCGTAATGCGCTTCGGCGACCTTCGCGAATTCGGCTTGCGTGGCCGACGTGATTTCATACACGTGGCGGCCGTACGACAGCAGCTTTTCGGCGAGCGGCTGGGCAAAGCTTGCTTGCAGGGCCAGCAGTTCCTGCGCGTCCTTCACGGACAGTGCGCGCTGGGCCTGCTCCTGCGATTCCGCCAGATTCGAGCGGACGGCCTGAAGGTTCAATTCGACGAGCTTTTCCACACCCTCGAATGCCTTGCCGGTCAGACCGAAGAGGGTTTCGAGATTGGCTTTCTGGGCTGCGGCGAATTGCTCAGGGGTCAGCAGACTCATGTTTACGCTCCTGGATGGATGACGGATCGTCTGATGCGGTCCGTATAAATAGGTGGCGAGACTCAGGATGATCTGCCGGACGTTTGTGCGTCGCAGCATTGACATCGATTTTAGGATGGCTTGGCGGAAAGTCAAGCCCTGTTTGTGCGTCGCACAATGTCGATAAATTGTTATTAAACAGGTGCTTATGCACGTTGATTAGGGACGTAACGTCGCGCCTGCGATGGAGCCTGCGGCAGCGCTTGCCTGACCGCGGCGGACGGCGGCGGTAACCCATGTGGGATGGGGGGCGGCAAATCCACTCCGCATATGGCAAGATTCGGATCCTGGAATCCCGTCTTCTTGTAAGAGTTGGTGGCCATCTATGCGGGAATGATCCAGGTCGGTCCACCGGAATCGTCCTGGGAACGTTAAAGACTGACTACGGTCGAATGCGCGTTCCGTTCGCGATCGTTCCCCCCGGCATTTCCCTATTCAAGTTTGACCGGACTCGGGCCGTAATCTCCGTGCAAACGCGATTGCCGCCTTGTTGGCCGCGCGGGGCCCGTTGCTTCGATGGTTATGTTCTATCGAAAACTTGCACATCATCAGTGAATTTGATCGAAAGTTAGACTTCGGTTTAATGTGCACTGATAAGTGCTTAAATTTGCGAAATTTTCGTTGTTTTACTACACTTGGCGAACGATCCCGCCGCTTCATCCAGAACACCAATGAAATCCGACAAGCTCCTGTCGTTCAAACTGATGCACGGTGCCATGGTCAGCACCGCGCTGTCGGTGGCTGTCTCCGTAGCCATCAGTGCGACGATCGCCGTACCTTCCAGCGCTTTCGCTGCGGCGCAAGACACCACTTCGACCTCGTCGACCCCGCCGGCCAAGGCGAAGTCCAAAAAGGCAAGGAAAAAGGTCGCGAAGCCCGCCGACGCACCGGCCAAGGTTTCGCAGAAGTCGTCGAAGGCGGCCCGCACCGTTGCGGCCGACGACGACGCCCGTCCCGTCGTGAAGAGAAAGCGCGTCACCTACACGATGAACGGCCGCCATCACGCCGTGCGCGTGGCATATGAGCCGCGCCAGCCGACCGTGGGCCAGGCCTTCGGCCTGCACGACACGCCGGACGCGCTGATGCTGCGCTCGAGCGTGGCCTACGTTGTCGATCAGAACACCCTCGAACCGCTGTTCGACAAGAACTCGCACGCCGTCGTGCCGATTGCCTCGATCTCGAAGCTGATGACCGCGATGGTCGTCCTCGACTCGAAGGCGCCGCTCACGGAGTCGATCGAAGTCACCGACGAAGACCGCGACTACGAGAAGAACACCGGTTCGCGTCTGTCCGTGGGTTCGGTGCTCTCGCGCGAGGACATGCTGCATATCGCGCTGATGGCCTCCGAGAACCGCGCCGCGGCGGCGCTCTCGCGCTACTACCCGGGCGGCCGTCCGGCCTTCATCGCGGCGATGAATGCGAAGGCGAAGCAGCTCGGCATGACCGACACGCACTTCGAGAACTCGACGGGTCTCTCGAGCCAGAACGTGTCGAGCGCGCGTGACCTCGTGAAGATGGTCAATGCGGCCTATCAGTACCCGATGATTCGCCAGTTCTCGACCGATCACAGCTACACGGTGTTCACCGGCAAGCGCAACATCGCCTACAACAGCACGAACGCGCTGGTCCGCAACCCGTCGTGGGACATCGGCCTGCAGAAGACCGGCTTCATCAACGAAGCGGGCGAATGTCTCGTGATGCAGGCGACCATCCACGACCGTCCGGTCATCATGGTGCTGCTCGATTCGAGCGGCAAGTACTCGCGCTTTGCCGACGCGACGCGCGTGCGCGCGTGGCTCGACAACGGCGGCGCCGATCAGCAGCCGCGTATCACGAGCGCGGATGCGGGCGGCGCGGGCACCTGAGCGAACGGCAGCGGCTGCACTTCAATGCAAAACGCCCCGCAGATGCGGGGCGTTGTCGTTTGAAGGCGTGAAAAGCGGCGGGCGGCGCAGACCCGCTCAGGCCGGCTGCGCGCTGCCCTCGGCGGCCTGCGAATGGTAGCCCAGCGACTCCGAGATCACGAGCGCCGTCTTGCTCAGCTGGCCGAGCCAGGAGTCCTGCAGGCGGTCGGCCGGCGCGGAGAGCGAGAGCCCGGCAACCAGCTTGCCCGTGTCGTCGTAAATGCCGGCCGCGATGCAGCGCACCCCCAGCTCCAGTTCCTCGTTATCGCGCGCGCAGGACTGCTGGCGCACGTGCGCGAGTTCGCGCTCGAGGCGGGTGAGGTCGGTGATGCTGTTGCGCGTATGGCCCGAGAGGCCCGTGCGCGTGGCATAGGCGCGCACGCGGTTCGCTTCGTCGGCGGCGAGAAAGAGCTTGCCTACCGAAGTGAGGTGCAGCGGCGCCCGGCCGCCGATCGCACGCACCACCTGCATGCCCGAGCGCTCGGAGTAGGCGCGTTCGATATAGACGATTTCATCGCCCTGGCGCACCGAGAGGTTCACCGTCTGTCCCGTGAGCCGGTGCAGCTCGCGCATGGGCGTGAGCGCGGCGTCGCGCACCGAAAGGCGCGCCTTCACGAGATTGCCCAGTTCCAGAAGACGCATGCCGAGCCGGTAGGTGCCCGGGTCGGAACGGTCGACGAGCCGGCAGCTCACCATGTCGTTCAGAATGCGGTGCGCCGTGGACGGATGGAGTTCGGTGCGCTGGGCCAGCTCCTTGAGGCTGACGGGGTCGCTGTGCGCGGCTAACGCGTCCAGCAGGCGCATCATGCGCTCGATGACCTGAATCGAGGTCTTCGGATCCGGCGTGCTTCCACTTTCGCTCATGGTTCAGATTCGCTTGGCGCTTAAGGCGGATGGGGCATTGTATCTCGTATCGTGAAAAAAGTAAGCGGCTGGCGGGATGGGCGCCGCGTCGCACCATCGACGGCGCGGGTAGACGATGCGTTGGTGCTTGCCGGGAAACGTCGGATAATCGGGGACGGTTTTTCAGAGGAGTCCCCATGCGAGTCGGTTTGTTCGTGACCTGCCTCATCGACACGATGCGCCCCGAAATCGGGTTTTCGGCGATCAAGCTGCTGGAGCACGCGGGCTGCGAGGTGCACGTGCCGCCCGCGCAGACCTGCTGCGGGCAGCCTGCCTACAACTCCGGCGAGCGCGGGCTCGCGCGCGACCTCGCCGAAAAGACCCTGCGCGAGTTCGAACAGTACGACTACGTGGTGGTGCCGTCGGGCTCGTGCGGCGGCATGATCCGCGCGCATTACGGCGATCTGTTTCGCGACGACCCTGAGCTGATGCGCCGCTACGGCCTCTTGCGCGAGCGCGTCTACGAGCTCACCGACTTCCTCGCCAACGTCGCGAAGGTATCGCTGCCCCCCGGCGAATTCCACGGGCCGGTTACTTATCACGATTCCTGTTCCGGCCTGCGTGAGCTCGGCGTGAAAGCGCAGCCGCGCGCGCTCCTTGCGCAGCGCGGCGTCGAGGTGCGCGAGATGAAGGACTGCGAGCACTGCTGCGGCTTCGGCGGCACGTTCGCGGTGAAGTACGGCGCGATCTCCACCGCGATCGCCGACGAGAAATGCGCGAACGTGCGCGCGAGCGGCACGGGCGCCGTGGTGCTGGGCGACCTCGGCTGCATGCTCAACATCGAAGGGCGCCTGCGCCGCACCGGCGACACCGCCACGCGCGTGCTGCACGTGGCCCAGGTGCTGGCCGGCGACGTCTGACGGCCGCTCGCTTTCCTGCGTCCGCCACTTCGCCCCCTTCGTTCCGCAGCCCTTCGCCCCAGGATCCCGCAACCATGCAAGTCCAGTCGATGCAGTTCAAGGCGCGCGCCGGCCAGAAGCTGGCCGACCAGCGCCTCCAGCAGAACCTCACGAAGCTCTCGACGAAGTTCGTTTCGGCGCGTGCCGAGGCGATGACCGCGCTCGACTTCCCGGCCACGCGCGCCGCGCTCAAGGCGCGCCGCAACCGCGCGCTGGACAACCTCGACGTCTGGCTCGAGCAGTTCGAGACCGAGGCCACGCGCCGCGGCGTGACGGTGCTCTACGCGGAAACGGCGCGCGACGCCGCGAAGCTGGTCGCCGACATTGCGCGCAAGCACGACGTGCGCAAGGTCATCAAGACGAAGTCGATGGTTTCCGAGGAGATGCAGCTGAACACCGTGCTCGAAGGGATGGGCGTGCAGTCGGTCGAGACCGACCTCGGCGAGTACATCCTGCAGATCAACGGCAACGAGCCGCCGAGCCACATCATTGCGCCCGTCGTCCACAAGGACAAGGACGAGATCGCCGACCTCTTCGCCAAGACGCATCACCGGCCGCGCCTGACCGAGATTCCCGACATGACGCGCGAGGCGCGCGAGATGCTGCGCCCGCATTTCCTTTCGGCGGACATGGGCGTGACGGGCGGCAACTTCCTCGTGGCGGAAACCGGCTCGGTCGTGCTGGTGACGAACGAGGGCAACGAAGGCATGTGCACGGTGATGCCGCGCGTGCATGTGGCGGTTACCGGCATCGAAAAGGTGCTGCCCACGCTCGAGGATCTCGCGACGGCCATGCGCCTCTTGCCGCGCTCGGCGACAGGGCAGGCCACCTCGAACTATTTTTCGGTGCTCACGGGGCCGCGCGGCAAGGACGACCTCGACGGACCCGAGCACATGTACGTCGTGCTCGTGGACGCCGGCCGCACCGGCCTCATCGGCGGCGAATTCCAGGAAATGCTGCGCTGTATTCGCTGCGGCGCCTGCATGAACCATTGTCCCGTCTATCAGAAAGTCGGCGGCCACGCCTACGGCTGGGTGTACCCGGGGCCGATGGGCTCGGTTCTGACGCCGAGCTATGTGGGCATCGAGAAGGCGCTCGACCTGCCGCAGGCGGCCACGCTTTGCGGCGAGTGCAACAGCGTCTGCCCCGTGGGCATCCCGCTGTCGGACCTGCTGCGCAAGCTGCGCGAGAAGCAGACCGAACGCCATCTGCGTCCGTGGCGCGAGCAGGCCGTGCTCGCGGTGTGGGGCTGGTTCGCGCTGCATCCGGGTGCCTACGCCATGCTGACGAAGCTCGGCGTGCGCGTGCTGGAGCGCATGGGCGGGCAGGCGCGGCTCATCCGCAGGCTGCCGCTGGCGCGGGGCTGGACCGAGGGCCGCGACATGCCCGCACCGGTCGGGCGCACCTTCCGCGAGCTCTACGCGGCTCAGCGCACGCATCTCGATGCGACGCGCCGGCAGACGGATGCGGGCTGACCCGCTGCCGAATCGAACTCGTCCACTGTTTAACTTGCGGCAACAGTGTGTTCGGCGTTGCCGGGTTTTTCCTGATTGCGGATGTCTATATCATTTCGACTGGCGATAGTGCGTCCCGCACTGGTCGCCCTCTAGTCGAGAGAGTCCGCATCATGAAAAAGAAAATATCGGTGTACTGGCCGCTGGCGCTGATCGTGCCCTGTGCGGCAATCGCATGGTCCCATGCATGGAATACGACGCAGCAGCAGATGCCGCTCGCGGCCGACCAGCTAAGCGCCGAACTGGCGCGCGCCGTGTCGTACGGCCTCGTCGGCAGCGAAGGCCCGGCGCCCGTCAAAGCCCCCGTCAAGGCGATCGGCGCCGGCGAGGCGTTGCCGCCCGCACGCGCCATCTGAGTGCCCGGCGCGATTGCGCCGGGCTTTGTATAATTAACAGTTTGGCTCGCTGCTCAAGAATGTCGATTCGATGAATAAAGTTTCCGTCTGTTTTGTGTGCCTCGGCAACATCTGCCGCTCGCCCACGGCTGAAGCCGTGATGCGGCACATGGTCGGGCAGGCGGGGTTGGACGGGCGCATCGACATCGATTCAGCGGGCACGGGCGACTGGCATCTGGGCGACGCGCCGGACGAGCGGGCTCAGCGCGCGGGCCAGCGCCGCGGCTATGATCTCGCGCCGCTGCGCGCCCGCCAGATCGGCGCTGGCGATTTCGAGCGCTTCGACTTCGTGGTTGCGATGGACGAAGCGAACATCACGGCGTTGCAGCAGGTGGCGCCGCCCGCGGCGCGCGGCAAGATCCGTCTGCTGATGGAGTTCGCGCCGCAGCTGGACACACGCGTCGTCGCCGACCCTTATTTCGGCGGCGAGGCGGGCTTCGAAACAGTGCTCGATCAGTGCGAAGCGGCCTGCGAGGGCTTGCTGGCGGCGCTGCGCGCCCGACTGGCCGAATAACGGGCTGAAAACGGGCCAGGTAGCGCAATGGCCGGCGCAAACCACGATTCACGGTTTGCGCTGTTTGGCTGCTGTGGGCTGCATGAAGCTTTTCGCAACATGCCTAATAACCCATCTGGCGGCGCGGATACTTGACTAAACTAGTCATGTATTTATACTTGACGAAAATTGTCGAGAATTGCGGTTCCCCTACATCATGAGACTCACCACGAAAGGCCGTTTCGCCGTCACGGCGATGATCGACCTGGCCCTGCGCCAGGAGCAGGGCCCGGTGACGCTTGCGGGTATCAGTCAGCGCCAGCACATCTCGCTGTCGTACCTCGAACAGCTGTTCGGCAAGCTGCGCCGTCATGAAATCGTCGAATCGGTTCGCGGGCCGGGCGGCGGGTACAACCTCGCGCGCCGCGCGGAGGATGTCACGGTTGCCGACATCATCATCGCCGTGGACGAGCCGCTCGACGCCACCCAATGCGGCGGCAAGGGCGCCTGCGAAGGCACCAAGCAGCACGACGGCCACTGCATGACGCACGAGCTCTGGTCCACGCTGAACCAGAAGATGGTGGAGTACCTCGATTCGGTGTCCCTCAAGGATCTGGTGGACAAGCAGCGCGCCCGCGAAGGCGCCGCGCCCACGGTCCTGCGCGACCGCCGCGCCGAGACGCCGGCCGTGGAGCCGGTGCGCACGGTCCCGCTTGGGCCCAACTCCATATTCAACATGGCCGGGTCCTGATCCCCGCGATCCCGAACCACGGCCAGCGCAATACACAGAGCAGCAGACAGAATCCCCGGAGCGATAGATGAATAACGACATTCCCCACCTGCCCATCTACATGGACTACAGCGCGACGACGCCTGTGGATCCGCGCGTGGTGGACAAGATGATTCCGTACCTGCGCGAGCAGTTCGGCAATCCGGCGTCGCGCAGCCACGCCTACGGCTGGGATGCGGAACGCGCCGTCGAGGAAGCGCGCGAGAACGTCGCCGCGCTCGTCAACGCCGACCCGCGCGAAATCATCTGGACCTCGGGCGCCACCGAATCGGACAACCTCGCGATCAAGGGTGCAGCGCACTTCTACAAGAGCAAGGGCAAGCACATCATCACGGTGAAGACCGAGCACAAGGCCGTGCTCGACACCTGCCGCGAACTCGAACGCGAAGGCTACGAAGTCACCTATCTGGACGTCAAGGACGACGGCCTGATCGATCTGGAAGCCTTCAAGGCCGCGATCCGTCCCGACACGATCCTCGTTTCCGTCATGCACGTGAACAACGAGATCGGCGTGATCCAGGACATCGAGGCGATCGGCGAGATCTGCCGCGAGAAGGGCATCATCTTCCACGTCGACGCCGCGCAATCGACGGGCAAGGCGCCCATCGACCTGCAAAAGCTCAAGGTCGATCTGATGTCGTTCTCGGCGCACAAGACCTATGGCCCGAAGGGCATCGGCGCGCTGTACGTGCGCCGCAAGCCGCGCGTGCGCATCGAAGCGCAAATGCACGGCGGCGGCCACGAGCGCGGCATGCGCTCGGGCACGCTGGCCACGCACCAGATCGTGGGCATGGGCGAAGCGTTCCGTCTCGCACGCGAAGAAATGGCCACCGAGAACGAGCGCGTGCGCATGCTGCGCGACAAGCTGCTGCGCGGCCTTTCGGAGATCGAAGAGACCTATGTGAACGGCGACATGGAGCAGCGTGTCCCGCACAACCTGAACATCAGCTTCAACTTCGTCGAAGGCGAATCGCTGATCATGGCGGTGAAGGACGTCGCGGTGTCGTCGGGCTCGGCGTGCACGTCGGCTTCGCTGGAACCGTCGTACGTGCTGCGCGCACTGGGCCGCAACGACGAGCTGGCGCACAGCTCGATCCGCTTCACGGTGGGCCGCTTCACGACCGGGCAGGACGTGGACTACGTCATCAACCTGCTGAAGTCGAAGATCGCCAAGCTGCGCGAGCTGTCGCCGCTGTGGGAAATGCACAAGGACGGCATCGATCTGTCGACCATCCAGTGGGCCGCGCATTAACACGGCAGCGCCGAACAACGACCCGGCCGCAGCGCAACTGTGAAGTGCAGCGCGGCCAACGAATCGAAGGAGTGTGATCATGGCATATAGCGAAAAGGTTCTGGACCACTACGAAAACCCGCGCAACGTCGGCTCGTTCGCGAAAGACGACGACACGGTGGGCACCGGCATGGTCGGCGCGCCGGCCTGCGGCGACGTGATGAAGCTGCAGATTCGCGTGGGCGCGGACGGCGTGATCGAAGACGCGAAGTTCAAGACTTACGGCTGCGGTTCGGCGATCGCTTCGAGCTCGCTCGTGACCGAGTGGGTGAAGGGCAAGACGCTCGACGAGGCGCTCTCCATCAAGAACACGCATATCGCGGAAGAGCTCGCGCTGCCGCCGGTGAAGATCCACTGCTCGATTCTCGCGGAAGACGCGATCAAGGCAGCCGTGGCCGATTACCGCCAGCGTCATACGACGGACGCGAAGGCCGAGGCCTGAGCGGGTCAGCGGGCGAGGCAGGAGCGCGGCGTTCGGCCAAAGCCGCGCGCTGCGGGATTAACGACTTTGAATGCAGGCAGGGTTGCGCTGCGGCGTGACGAAAACGCTATGGCAATTACGTTGACGGAAAAAGCGGCACAGCACGTGCAGAAGTACCTGACCCGGCGCGGCAAGGGCGTGGGTCTGCGTCTTGGCGTGCGCACGACGGGCTGCTCGGGGCTCGCCTACAAGCTCGAGTACGTGGACGAACTCGCCGCCGAAGACAACGTCTTCGAAAGCCATGGCGTGAAGGTCATCGTCGATCCGAAGAGCCTCGCCTATATCGACGGCACGCAGCTCGACTTCGTGCGCGAGGGGCTCAACGAAGGCTTCAGGTTCAATAATCCGAACGTGAAGGACGAGTGCGGCTGCGGCGAGTCGTTCCGCGTCTGAGCCCGCGCGATGTAGGTGTAAAGGCGGCCTGTGCCGCCTTTTTGACTTTTGATGGATGCGGCACACAATTCGATGACCTCGCGATGACCTCGCTTTCTTCGCTTTCCGATAGCCATTTCGTTCTCTTCGGCCTGCCCGGGCAGTTCGCGGTCGACGCCGACGCGCTCGATCGTGCGTACCGCACCGTGCAGGCGCAGGTGCACCCCGACCGTTTCGCCGCCGCCGGCGAGGCGCAAAAGCGCGTCGCGATGCAATGGGCCACGCGCGCGAACGAGGCCTACCAGACGCTGCGCGATCCGCTCAGGCGTGCGAAATACATGCTGCATTTGCGCGGCATCGACGTGGGCGCGGAGAACAACACGGCGATGGAGCCCGCCTTCCTGATGCAGCAGATGGAATGGCGCGAGGCGATCGAAGATGCCGTTGGCGCGAAGAACGTGGATGCGCTCGACGCGCTCATGAGCGAACTGCGCGACGACGAGCGCGCCCGGCTCGCGAAGCTCGCGGCGCTGATCGATAGCGGCTCGAACCAGGCGGCCGCCGAGGCGGTGCGCCAGCTCATGTTCATCGAGCGCGTGGCGAGCGAGATCGACGCGCAGATCGAGCGTCTGGAAGGCTGAAGGGGGCTGGCGTCGGCCCGCGCGGCGGGCAGGGCGCGAACCTGAACGATGACAGGACAGGGGCCGTCAAGGCCCGCACAAGACACATAGATGGCACTACTGCAAATCTCCGAACCCGGCATGGCGCCGGCGCCGCATCAGCGGCGGCTCGCGGTCGGCATCGACCTCGGCACGACGAACTCGCTGGTCGCCGCGGTGCGCAGCGGCGTGCCCGACGTGCTGCCCGACGAGGAAGGCCACGTGCTGCTGCCGTCCGTCGTGCGTTATCTCGCGAACGGCGGCCGCCGTATCGGCCGCACCGCGAAGGCCGAGGCGGCCACCGATCCGCGCAACACGATCGTTTCCGTCAAGCGCTTCATGGGTCGCGGCAAGACCGACGTGGAGGGCGCCGCGAACGCGCCCTACGAATTCGTCGAAGCGCCGGGCATGGTGCAGATCCGGACCGTGGACGGCGTGAAGAGCCCCGTCGAAGTTTCGGCCGAAATTCTCGCGACGCTGCGCCAGCGCGCCGAAGACACGCTCGGCGACGAACTCGTGGGCGCGGTCATCACGGTGCCCGCGTACTTCGACGAAGCGCAGCGCCAGGCGACCAAGGACGCGGCGCGTCTCGCGGGCCTGAACGTGCTGCGCCTCCTGAACGAGCCGACGGCGGCGGCGATTGCCTACGGCCTCGACAACGGCGCCGAAGGTCTGTACGCCGTGTACGACCTTGGCGGCGGCACGTTCGACCTGTCGATCCTCAAGCTCACGAAGGGCGTGTTCGAAGTGCTCGCGGCGGGCGGCGATTCGGCGCTCGGCGGCGACGATTTCGACCACGTGCTCTTCGACTACGCGCTCGCGCAAAGCGGCGTGGAGCGCGCAGCGCTCGCGCCTGAAGACGTGCGCCTGTTGCTGGACCACGCGCGCGAGGCGAAGGAAGCCCTGTCGTCGGCGCCCGAAGCACGCATCGACGTGACGCTGTCGAGCGGCAAAGTGATCGCGCTGACGATCGACGAAGCGTGTTTCGAAGCGCTGACGCAGGCGCTCGTGCAACGCACGCTCACGCCGACGAAGAAAGCCCTGCGCGACGCGAAGGTCACGCCGAAGGACGTGAAGGGCGTGGTGCTGGTGGGCGGCGCGACGCGCATGCCCGTGATCCGCCGGGCCGTCGAGCAGCATTTCGGCCAGCCGCCGCTCACCAACCTGGATCCGGACCAGGTGGTGGCGCTCGGCGCCGCGATCCAGGCCGACCTGCTCGCGGGCAACCGCGGCGGCGAAGACGACTGGCTGCTGCTCGACGTGATTCCGCTTTCGCTCGGCGTCGAGACGATGGGCGGCCTCGTCGAAAAGATCATCCCGCGCAACTCGACCATTCCGGTCGCGCGCGCGCAGGACTTCACGACGTTCAAGGACGGCCAGACGGCCATGGCGATCCACGTCGTCCAGGGCGAGCGCGAACTGGTCTCCGACTGCCGTTCGCTGGCCCGCTTCGAGCTGCGCGGCATTCCGCCGATGGCGGCCGGCGCGGCGCGCATTCGCGTGACTTACCAGGTGGACGCGGACGGCCTGCTCTCCGTGTTCGCGCGCGAGCAGCATTCGGGCGTGGAGGCGTCGGTCGTGGTGAAGCCGTCCTACGGTCTCGCCGACGACGAAATCGCGAAGATGCTCGAAGACAGCTTCAAGACCGCCGAGGTGGACATGCGCGCCCGCGCGCTGCGCGAGGCGCAGGTGGAGGCCGAGCGCATCCTTGAAGCGACCACGGCGGCGCTCGCTGCCGACGGCGAACTGCTCGACGCCGATGAACGCAAGGCGCTCGACGCGCTCATGGCCGCGCTGCGCAACGTCGCAACGGGCGACGACACCGATGTCATCGAAACGGCGACGAAAGCGCTCTCCGAAGGCACCGACGAGTTCGCCGCGCGCCGCATGGACAAGGGCATCAAGCGCGCGCTGTCCGGCAAGCGCCTCGACGAGATCGGCTGACGCGTCACGCGAAGAACCGCGATGGAAGCGCGGGATAGAAGCGGCGTGAGGACGATTCCCGCGCCGCGGCGCCTGCGTGCTTTCCCGATGCAGGAAACCGCGCGGCGCCAGTAGAATGGGCTCAGGCCGCCGTCGAGGACGGGGCGCTGCGCCCGATACGAATGTTATTGGATACGGAATTCACAATGCCTCAAATCGTGGTGCTGCCCCATGTCGAACTGTGCCCGGAGGGCGCGGTGATCGAAGCGAAGCCGGGCGAGAGCGTGTGCGACGCGCTGCTCGAACACGGCATCGAGATCGAGCACGCATGCGAGAAGTCGTGCGCGTGCACGACCTGTCACGTGATCGTGCGCGAAGGCTTCAATGCGCTCGAGCCGTCCGAGGAAGCCGAGGACGATCTGCTCGACAAGGCGTGGGGTCTGGAGCCGACCTCGCGGCTGTCCTGCCAGGCGCTCGTGCCGGAAGACGGCGACCTGGTGGTCGAGATTCCGCGGTACTCGATCAACCACGCGAAGGAAAACCACTAAGCCCAACGAGGAGCGTGCAGCCATGAAATGGACCGATGTGCAGGACATCGCGGTGGCACTGACGGACACTCACCCGGAGGTCGATCCGCAATACGTGCGCTTCACCGATCTGCATCGCTGGATCACGGAGCTCGAAGGCTTCGACGACGATCCCGAGCGTTCGAGCGAGAAGATCCTGGAGGCGATCCAGGCGGCGTGGATCGAGGACGCCGACTACTGAGCCCTTCGATCGGCTCATGTTTTGCATGACGTAAAAAGGCGATTCGCCCCGAAGGGCGAATCGCCTTTTTGTTTGTGTTTGCCTTGCCTGCGGTGTCAGACCGCAGCGTTAGCCCGCGACGAGCGTGCCGTTCTCCACGCGCACGCGCTCGCCTTGCTGGAACGGCGGCGCGTCGTGGTACGTGAAGTAGCGCGTCTTGCCGTTTTCCATGTGCACGCGCACCGAGTAGCTCGTCGTGCTGCGAATGTGCTTTTCGACCGAGTTGCCGGCGAAGCCGCCGCCGACCGCGCCCAGCACCGTCATGGCGGCGCGCCCGGTGCCGGCGCCGAACTGGTTGCCGATCAGGCCGCCGGCCACCGCGCCGCCCACGGCGCCGATGCCCGTGCCGTGGCCTTCATGCTTGACGGCGGAAATGGCTTCGACCGTGCCGCACGATTCGCACGGGGCTTGGGCGGGGGGCGCCTCCTGTGCATCTTGCTGCGCCTGCTGGCCATACTGCGGGGGCGGGGCGGCCGCGGCGCCCGGAGCAGGCTGCGCGGCCGGCGGCGGCTGCACGGGCGCGACCGCGGGCGCGTTGTTCTGTGCCACCTGTGCGCCTTGCGGGGGCGCTGCCGGCAGGGTGGAGTCGACAACCGGCTGCGAGGCCATCATGGCCGTCGTGGCCGTTTGGCCGGTCTGCGACTGCGCATTCTGTTCGGCGGTGCTGGAAGCCTTCGGGAATACGCCGGTGATGGCCGCCGTGGCCGCGAGACTCGCGACGATGACGGCCGCTGCCGCCGTGGCGATCAGAGGGTGAAGGCGTTTGCGTGAGGTGTTCGGGTCAGTCTGGTTCATGACAGGCTCCGTCTTTTAGCAGAGTTGGTTTTTGTAAGACATAGTCTGAGCCAGAACGATTCCCGGCGGGTTTCAATTTGTAACCCAAGCTGAGCGGCCTGCGTCATCCAACGGATGCATACGGGCGGCAGAGTTCGGCAAGGCGCTTCTGCACGCGTTGCGAAAGGTATGGCCGCGGTAGACCCATGTTCCGACCCCGGCAGCTTTTACCGATAGTTACAAACCAGGCGGTAAAAAAGCAAAGGGGCGCATGCGGCGTGAACCGCGTGCGCCCCTCGAACTTTCCGGCCGGCGCGGGCGGGGCGAGGATCAGTCCTCGCGGCGCAGGTGCGGGAACAGGATCACGTCGCGAATGCTCGGGCTGTCGGTCAGCAGCATCACGAGACGGTCGATGCCGATGCCGCAGCCGCCCGTCGGGGGCATGCCGTATTCGAGCGCGCGGATATAGTCGGCGTCGTAGAACATCGCTTCCTCGTCGCCGGCGTCCTTTTGCTCGACCTGTTTCTTGAAGCGCGCGGCCTGGTCTTCCGGATCGTTGAGCTCGGAGAAACCGTTGGCGATCTCGCGGCCCGTGATGAAGAGTTCGAAGCGCTCCGTGATGCCCGGCTGCGTGTCCGAGGCGCGCGCAAGCGGCGACACTTCGACCGGATAGTCGATGATGTAGGTCGGCTCCCACAGCTGCGATTCGGCCGTTTCTTCAAAGAGCGCGAGTTGCAGCGCGCCCACGCCGGCGTTCAGGAACGCGGGCTGGTTCGCGTCCACGCCGAACTTTTTCAGTTCGGTGCGCAGGAAGGCGGCGTCAGCGAGTTGCGCGTTGGTGTACTGCGGCGCGTACTTCTGGATCGCTTGCGTGATCGTGAGGCGGTGGAACGGCTTCGACAGATCCAGCTCGCGGCCCTGGTAGGTCAGCACGGCGCTGCCTTGCGCGTCGATGGCGGCCTGACGGATCAGCGCCTCGGTGAAGTCCATGAGCCACGTGTAGTCGGTGAACGCGGCGTAGAACTCCATCATCGTGAACTCCGGATTGTGGCGCGGCGAGACGCCCTCGTTACGGAAGTTCCGGTTGATCTCGAACACGCGCTCGAAGCCGCCCACGATCAGGCGCTTCAGATACAGCTCCGGCGCGATGCGCAGGAACATCTGCATGTCGAGCGCGTTGTGGTGCGTGACGAAGGGCTTGGCCGCCGCGCCGCCGGGAATCGGGTGCAGCATCGGCGTTTCGACTTCCATGAAGCCGGCGTCGGCCATGAAACGGCGCACCGACGAGATCGCCTTCGTGCGCGACACGAAGGTGTTGCGCGCCTCGGGCGTGGCGATCAGGTCGACGTAGCGCTGGCGGTAGCGCATTTCCTGGTCGGCAAGGCCGTGGAACTTGTCCGGCAGCGGGCGCAGCGCCTTCGAGAGCAGGCGCAGTTCCGTGCAGCGCACCGAGAGCTCGCCCTTGTTCGTGCGGAACAGCACGCCGCGCGCGGCCACGATGTCGCCCAGGTCCCACTTCTTGAACGCTTCGTAGGTTGTCTCGCCCACGTCGGCGGGCGTGATGAAGAACTGGATCTGGCCCGAGCCGTCGCGCACCGTCGCAAAGCTCGCCTTGCCCATCACGCGCTTGAGCATCATGCGGCCCGCGATCGACACTTCAAGCGCCTCAGCTTCCAGGGCGTCCTTGTCGGTGTCGGCGTGGTCGCGCTGCAGGTCGGCGGCGTGGTGGGTGGGACGGAAGTCGTTCGGGTAGGCGACGCCCGCTTCGCGCAGCGCGCGCAGCTTTTCGCGGCGCTCGGCGATGATCTGATTGTCGTCCGGTTCGGGCGCGGACGGCTGGGTCGGTTCGGTCATGTTGGCTCGGGTTCGGTGATGCAGATTCGATGGTCCGCGCGGGGCGCGATGCGCGCCGCCGCGCCCGGAGGAGCGGCCTCAGCAGCTTAGATGCCCTGTTTCAGGCTCGCGCTGATGAACTCGTCGAGGTCGCCGTCGAGCACGGCCTTGGTGTTGCTGATTTCGACGTTGGTGCGCAGATCCTTGATACGGCTGTTGTCGAGCACGTAGGAGCGGATCTGGTGGCCCCAGCCCACATCCGACTTGCCCGCTTCGAGCTTGTCCTGCTCCGACTGACGCTTGCGCATTTCGGCTTCGTACAGGCGCGATTTCAGCATGGCCATGGCTTCGGCGCGGTTGCGGTGCTGCGAGCGGTCGTTCTGGCACTGCACGACGATGCCCGACGGCATGTGCGTGATACGCACGGCGGAGTCGGTCTTGTTGATGTGCTGACCGCCCGCGCCCGAGGCGCGGTACGTGTCGATGCGCAGGTCGGCCGGATTGACCTCGATCTCGAACGAATCGTCGATCTCCGGATACACGAACACCGACGAGAACGACGTATGGCGTCCGCCCGACGAGTCGAACGGCGACTTGCGCACGAGGCGGTGAATGCCGGTTTCGGTGCGCAGGAAACCGTAGGCGTACTCGCCCTCGACCTTGATCGTCGCGCTCTTGATGCCGGCCACGTCGCCTTCCGACTCTTCGAGCACTTCGGTCTTGAAGCCCTTGCGCTCGCAGTAGCGCACGTACTGGCGCAGCAGCATCGAGGCCCAGTCGCAGGCCTCGGTGCCGCCGGCGCCGGCCTGGATGTCGATGAACGCGTTGTTGGGGTCGGCCGGGTTCGAGAACATGCGGCGGAACTCGACGTCGGCGACGCGCGCCTCGATCGCGGCGGCGTCGGCTTCGCAGGAGACGAGCGTGTCGTCGTCGCTTTCCTCGCGCGCCATGTCGAAGAGATCCTGGGTGTCGCGCACGTCGTTCTCTATGCCTTCGAGCACGTGTACCACGCCTTCAAGCAGCTTCTTTTCCTTGCCGAGTTCCTGGGCGTGCTTCGCGTCGTTCCAGACGTTCGGGTCTTCGAGCTCGCGGTTGACTTCGATCAGTCGCGTGGACTTGGCATCGTAGTCAAAGATACCCCCGTAGCTCGCCTGCGCGCGTGCGCAGGTCCGCCAGAGAGGCTTCGATCGCGTTGAGACGTTCCGCTTCCATTTGTGTCGTGATCCGGGGCGTAAAACCTTGAATTATAGCCGATTGGGCCTGCATCAAGGGCGTGGCGGCCCCGTCGCCGCCACGCTTGCGGACCCCGGTTGTCCGAGGGTTGTCTCCCGACGGCGCCTCAGTCGGCCGCGTGCTCCACCACGAGCTGCACGCGCGAAACGCCGTTCCAGGTGTCGCGCACGAGCCGGTAGGCGACGGTGGTGCGCTGCGGCAGCGGGTCGGTGTGATTGAACCAGATCGCATTGAAGCGCTGACGGCCGCGCAGGAGCTGCAGTTTCAGGTGCTTGTCCTTCACGAGCGCCTGCGAGGCCACTTCGAATTCGCCCGCGAACACCGGGGCCGGAAAGCCCTGGCCCCAGACGGCCGCGTCGAGCATTTCGACGAAAGCGGGCGTGAAGTAGGCGTCTTCGAGGTCGCCGTCGGTTTCCACGGTGCGCGCGAGCGCTTCCGCCGAAAGCCATTCGCGGCCCACGCGCTCGAAGGCGTCGGCAAAACGCGGCACGTCCGCGGCGGCGAGCGTGAGACCGGCCGCCATCGCGTGGCCGCCGAACTTGTGGATGATGCCCGCCTCGCGCTTCGAAATCAGGTCGACGGCGTCGCGCAGATGGAACCCGGGGATCGAGCGGCCCGAGCCCTTCACGAGTTCGCCGCCTTCGTCGGCGGGCGCGAACGTGAACGAGGGGCGGTGGAACTTCTCCTTCAGCCGTCCGGCCACGATGCCGATCACGCCCTGATGCCAGCCCGGATTGAACAGCGTGAGCGTGGCCTTGCCTTCCGGGTCGATGTCGGCGAGATCGGCGAGCGCCTGCTGCTGCATGCCGGCCTCGATCTCGCGCCGTTCGCGGTTCATCGTGTCGAGCTGCTGCGCGAGCGCCCAGGCGCGGCCCACGTCGTCGGTGGTCAGGCACTCGATGCCGAGCGACATGTCGGAGAGACGGCCAGCCGCGTTCAGCCGCGGGCCGAGCGCGAAGCCGAGATCGAAGCCCGACGCGCTGCGCGCTTCGCGGCCCGCCGCGCGAAAGAGCGCCGCGATGCCGGGCTGCATGCGGCCGTTGCGGATGCGCTGCAGGCCTTGCGCCACCAGCACGCGGTTGTTGCAGTCGAGCTTCACGACGTCCGCCACGGTGCCGAGCGCGACGAGGTCGAGCAGGCCGTCCAGACGCGGCTCGGGCCGGCCGTCCCCGAACGCGCCGCGGCGGCGCAGCTCCGCGCGCAGCGCGAGCAGCACATAGAACATGACGCCCACGCCCGCGATGCACTTGCTCTCGAACGCACAGTCCGCCTGGTTCGGGTTCACGATTGCGCGGGCGGCGGGGAGGCTGTCGCCGGGCAGGTGGTGGTCGGTGACGAGCACGTCGATGCCGAGTGCGTTCGCGGCTTCCACGCCGTCCACGCTGGCGATGCCGTTATCGACCGTGATCAGCAGGTCCGGCTTGCCGCCGGGGCGCTGCGCGGCCAGCGCGACGATCTCGGGCGTGAGCCCGTAGCCGTATTCGAAGCGGTTCGGCACGAGATAGTCGATCTGCGCGCCGAGCATGCGCAGCCCGCGCACGGCGACCGCGCAGGCGGTGGCGCCGTCGCAGTCGTAATCGGCGACCACGAGCATGCGGCGGTTCGCTTCGAGCGCGTCGGCGAGGAGCATCGCGGCGGCGTCGAGACCTTTCATCGCGGGCGGCAGCAGGCGCGCGAGGCCGGTCTCGATTTCGTCGGGCTGGCAGACGCCGCGCGACGCATAGAGGCGCGCGAGCACCGGATGCAGGCCGTGGCGGACGAGGGCTTCGGCGTCGGCGGGAGAGGAGGCGCGGGTGACGATTCGGGTCATGCGGGACGGCTTGTGTCGTTGGGGTTATTCGATGAAGAGCGACGCGAAGGCGCGGCGCCGCCAGAACTTGCGCAGGTCGCCGCGCGTGATCGAGAGATCGACCGAGCCCGTGTCGCCGCATAGCGTGAGGCCGAGCGCGCCCAGTTGGCCGGCTTCGAGCGCGGCGAGCGCGGGCGCGAGCCAGTCGCGCTCGAGTGCGGCGAACGCGGCGTTCCAGCGGCCCCAGTCCTGCTGGATGAACGGGGCGGAAAACGGGTCGAGCTCGACTAGCGTGGCGGCGGATTCGTTGTTCGGCGCGGCCGGCGGCTCCGATCCGCCTTGCGAGGCCCATGCGGCGAACGAGGCAGGCACGGCGCCCACCGCGACGCCCGCCGCCATGGCGACGCCGCGCGTGGCGGCCGCGTCCGAGCGCACGCGCGCGAACGGGCTCCGCACGGGGCGCAGCGTGCCCTGTGCGTGCAACCAGATCGAATTCACCGCGGGCAGGCCGCGGGCTTCGCGGGCTTCGTTGACGGGATGCTCGAACCAGGCCATCTGCACTTCGTTCTGCACCTTCATCCAGGCGCGCGAACGCTGGCCCGAGCCCGCCTCGTGCGGCAACCAGATCTCGATGTTGCGGCCGCTCGCTCGCAGCGGCGAGGCCGCGGCGAGCGTGCCGAAGGCGTCGCCCGAGAAATACCAGCGCGTGGGGGTGGGCGCCTCGACGCGCACGCCCAGCTCCTCGATGAGCGGCTTGGCGGCGGCATAGAGCGTGGCGGCGTCGGCGTCGTCGAGTTCGAGCGAGGCGGGGTCGATCAGCACCAGATGGTCGTGCGCGATGCGCACGTGCACGGGCTGCACGCAAGCCCAGGCGGCGTCGCCGGGCGCGCCACCGTCGGCCAGCAGCATATAGGGGGCGAGCGGGGCTTCGTCGTCGGGCGTCGGCCGGGCACCGTTCGCCCCTGAGCCGGCCGTACCCGCGGCCACGCCAAAGCGCCTCGCGACCCAGCGTTCGTGCGGCAGCGTGCGCTGGAAATCCTCGCCGATCACGGCCTCGCCCGCGCTCGCGCGCGCAACGAGCTTGTCGAGCGCCGGGGTGGCGAGACCGGCCAGCGCCGTCGAGGCCGCCGCGGCCGACGGCAGCGCGAACGGGATGAGCAGATGGAGTCGGTCGGCGGGCATGATGGGCCGAATTGTACTTCGCGGCCTCACCCCGCGGGCCGCCAGTGTGGCAAACTTCGCGCTTGATTCGAGCTTGATCGCCGCCGCGATACCGACCTGTTGCCGGATAACAGGGGCTTCCAGGACGGCGGTCGGCATAAGGCACGCAGACAAGGACACGCTTGAAACTTCCCTACGAATGGCAGATAGGCTGGCGCTACACGCGCGCCGGCAAGCGCACGACCGGCAACGGCTTCATCTCGTTCATCGCGCTCGTTTCGATGTCGGGCATCGCGCTCGGCGTCGCGGCGCTGATCGTCGTGCTCTCGGTGATGAACGGGTTTCAGCGCGACGTACGCGATCGCATGCTTTCCGTGCTGGCGCACATCGAGATTTTCTCGCCCACGGGTTCGATGCCCGACTGGCAGCTCACGGCCAAAGAGGCGAAAACCAACCGCGAGGTGATCGGCGCCGCGCCGTATGTCGACGCCCAGGCGCTGCTCACGCGCGGTGACAGCCTGAGCGGCGTCGCGCTGCGCGGCGTCGAGCCTTCCGAAGAACCGCAGGTCTCCGATATCGACAAGGAGATGAGGGCGGGCAGCCTCAACGACCTGACGCCCGGCAGCTGGAACATCGTGCTGGGCGCCGATCTCGCGTCGAGCCTTGGCGTGCAGGTAGGCGACAAGGTCACGCTCGTCGCGCCCGAGGGCTCGATCACGCCCGCGGGCATGCTGCCGCGCCTGAAGCAGTTCACCGTGGCGGGCGTGTTCGAATCGGGGCACTACGAATACGACAGCACGCTCGCGCTCGTCAACATCCGCGACGCCGAAATCCTCTACCGGCTGCCGGCGCCAAGCGGCGTAAGGCTGCGCCTGAAGGACATGCAGCTCGCGCCGGCCGTGGCGCGCCAGCTCGTGCATACGCTCTCGGGCGACCTCTATATCCGCGACTGGACGCAGCAGAACAAGACCTGGTTCTCCGCCGTGCAGATCGAAAAGCGCATGATGTTCATCATTCTCACGCTCATCATTGCCGTCGCGGCGTTCAATCTCGTTTCCTCGCTCGTGATGACCGTCACCAACAAGCAGGCCGACATCGCCATCCTGCGGACGCTGGGCGCCCAACCCGGCTCGATCATGAAGATCTTTTTCGTGCAGGGCGTGACGATCGGCTTCGTCGGCACCGGGCTTGGCGTGGCGCTGGGCTGTTTGATCGCCTGGAGCATTCCGTGGACCGTGCCGGCCATCGAGCATGTGCTCGGCGTACAGTTCCTGCCGCCGTCCGTTTATTTCATCAGCGAGCTGCCTTCGGAACTCGTCGCCTCCGACGTGATCCGCATCGGCTTGATTGCGTTCGTGCTGTCCGCGCTCGCGACGCTCTATCCGAGCTGGCGCGCGGCCAAGGTTCGCCCGGCGGAGGCGCTGCGCTATGAATGACCGTCAATCGCTGCTCGCCGCCGCAGGCGACTATCCCTACGTGCTCGAAGCGCACGGCGTCTCCAAGACGTTCGGCCAGGGCGGCCTCCAGGTCGAGGTGCTGCGCTACACCGAACTGAAGGTGCGGCGCGGCGAGAAGCTCGCGATCGTGGGCGCTTCGGGCTCCGGCAAGAGCACGCTGCTGCATGTGCTGGGCGGTCTCGACGAGCCCGGCGCGGGCAAGGTCTCGGTGCTCGGCAAGCCGTTCACCGAGCTTTCCGAGCGCGAGCGCAACGACCTGCGCAACCGCGCGCTCGGCTTCGTCTATCAGTTCCATCATCTGCTGCCGGAGTTCACGGCGCTCGACAACGTCGCGATGCCGCTGCGCATCCGCCGCCTGCCGCAGGACGCGGCGCGTCACGAGGCGCTCGCGATGCTGGACCGCGTGGGGCTCGCGCATCGCGCGAGGCATCGTCCGGGCGAGCTCTCGGGCGGCGAGCGCCAACGCGTGGCAATCGCGCGCGCGCTCGTGACGAAGCCCGCGTGCGTGCTTGCCGACGAGCCGACCGGCAACCTCGACGGCAGCACCGCCGACACGGTGTTCAACCTGATGCTCGAACTGTCCGACTCGTTCGATACGAGCTTCGTGATCGTCACGCACGATACCGACCTCGCGGCGCGCTGCGACCGCATCGTCCGGCTGCGCGACGGCATTCTGCACGAGGAGCCGGTCGTTCCGGTGTGAGCGCGCCATGTGGACCGATACGCACTGTCATCTCGACGCCGCCGAATTCGACGCGGACCGCGATGCGGTCGTCTCGGCGGCGCGTTCGGCGGGCGTCTCCCGCATCGTCATTCCGGCGGTGGCGCGCGAGAACTTCGCGACGGTGCGAGCGCTCGCGCATCGTGTGGAAGGCGCTGTGTACGCGCTCGGCATCCATCCGCTCTACACCCCTCAAGCTCGCGACGACGACCTCGATGCGCTGCGTCGCGAGATCGAGGCGAGTTTTGCCGATCCGCGCTTCATCGGCATCGGCGAGATCGGGCTCGACTACTTCGTTCCGGGACCCGACGACGCGCGCCAGCAGCACTTCTACGACGCCCAGCTGAAGCTCGCGCGCGAATTCGATCTGCCGGCGATCTGCCACGTGCGCAAGTCGCAGGATCAGGTGCTCAAGGGCCTGCGCCGCAACGGCGTGCATCGCGGCATCGCGCATGCGTTCAACGGCAGCTTCCAGCAGGCCCGCGCCTTCATCGACCACGGGATGCATCTGGGCTTTGGCGGCAACGTGACCTTCGAACGCGCGCTGCAGATCCGGCGGCTCGCGGAGCAGTTGCCGCTGGAGGCGATCGTCATGGAAACCGATGCGCCCGATATCGCTCCCGCCTGGCTCTACCGCGAGCGCAACACGCCGGACCAGGTGCCGCGCATCGGCGCGGTACTGGCAGGCTTGCGGGGCCTCGCTCCCGAGGAACTCGCCCTTGGCACAACGGCTAACGCTGCGGCGGCGCTGCCGCGGCTCGCGCTTTCGTCTGCATAATCGGTTCGAAGGCGGCGCGATGACAGCCTGCTGCGTGGGAGGCCTGCGCGGCCTGCGTTTGCGTCTCGCGTAATTTGCACCTCTTGCTCCATCGCGCCGCCTCGAATGCCGGGAGGGCCGATGCGGGCGGTATGGGGCGGATTCGCGCTGGGTGTGTTCGGGTTGCAGCAGCAGGCAGCGCTGCCGGGGTGGGGCGGCTGGCTCGCGCTTGTCGTTGCAGCGGCGGGCGCGGCGGGCTGGGCCATGTGGGCGCTCGCAGGCGCGCACGAAGACGACGGCGAGTCGGCGAATCCATCTGGCGACGAAGCACGGCGGTCTGCCCGACTGGCCGATGCTGAAGGCCGATTGCGCCAATGGCTTCGCAGCCCGCGACGCGCGAGCGGCTGGCTGGCCGTATGGCTGGCGGCGGCCTGCGCGGGCTTCGGCTACGCCGCGTGGCGCGCGGAACTGCGACTGGCCGAAGCCTTGCCTCACACCTGGCAGTCGCGCGATATCGAAGTCACCGGCTATATCGCGGGCTTGCCGGTTTATGCGCCGGACAGTGCGCGCTTTCCCTTCGTGGTTCAGACCTGGCATGCGCCGGCGACGAGCGGCCGACTGCCGGGCAGGATCCAGCTGACGTGGGCGGCCCGCGATGCGCCGCTTCCGGCGCTCGAACCCGGCGCGCGCTGGCGCCTCACGGTACGTCTGAAGCGCCCTCACGGCGAAGGCAATTTCGGCTTGCGCAATGCGGCGGAGGCCATGCTGGAGCGCGGCATTCGCGCAACGGGCTACGTCAGCGACGTCGCGCACGCGAGGCGTCTGCCCGACGATGAGCACGGCATCGGGCTCGCTGTCGAGCGCTGGCGTGCGGCGCTGCGCGGGCGTATCGATACGGTGCTTGCCGACGCGCCGCATCGCGGCATCATCGTCGCGCTCGCAACCGGCGCGCAGGACGCGGTCAGCGATGCCGACTGGCGTTTGATGCGCGGCACCGGCACGAGTCACCTGGTCGCTATTTCCGGTCTGCATCTTGCCTTTGTCGCCGGGCTGGCCGGCTGGCTGGCGGGCGCGCTCTGGCGGCGCGCCCGCTGGCGAGGCGTGGAGGCTCCGCTCGTCGTGCCCGCGCAGAAAATTGCGGTGGCCGGCGCTTTGTGCGCGGCCGTCGTCCACGCCGCGCTGGCGGGGTTCAACGTGCCGGTGCAGCGCGCGCTCTGGATGCTGGCTGTGGCCGCCGCGGCGCTGCTCTCCGGCCGCAACGTGGCGAGATCGCAGGTGCTGGCGTGGGCATTGGGGCTCGTGCTGGTGCGCGATCCGTGGGCGGTGACGGCTGCGGGCTTCTGGCTCTCGTTCAGCGCCGTCGCGGCGATACTCTTTGCGGCGTCGGGCGTGCCGAGGGTGCGCGGCCCGGGGCCACTCGGCGATCAGGCCGGAACGCCCGATCCGATGAGCGAGGCGGCCCGCACGAGCGTGCCGGACGCGAAGAAAGCGCGGCGCCCGTGGAGCGCCGCGCGCCGCTTCGGGGCGAAGCTGGCGGACGGCGCGCGCGTTCAATGGGCGGTGACGATTGCGCTCGCGCCGCTCACGGCGTACTGGTTCGCGCAGATTCCGCTGATCGGGCCGTTCGCCAACGCTCTGGCCATTCCGTTCGTGAGCATGCTTGTTACGCCCACCGTGCTCATGAGCGTGGCGTTGCCCGCACCGCTCGACGCCTGGGCGCTGCACCTCGCGCATGCCATGCTCGATGAGCTTGCCGCCATGCTCGCGTGGTTTGCCGACGTTCCCTGGGCCATGCTGCGCCTGCCGCAGCCGAATGCCTGGGCATTGGCCTGCGCAACGCTGGGCGTGGCATGGTGCCTCGCGCCGCGCGGCTGGCCGCTGCGCTGGATCGCGCCTTTCATGTGGCTGCCGCTCCTCGCTCCCGCGCCCACGGGCCCGCCCGCTGGCACGTTTCGCCTGACCGCGCTCGATATCGGACAGGGCAACTCGGTGCTCGTGGAAACGTCGCGGCACACGCTGCTCTTCGATACCGGACCGGGACCGGAATCGACCCACGCCGGGGAGCGCATCGTCGCCCCGTATCTGCTGGCGCACGGCGTACTGCGTCTGGATACCCTCATGGTGAGCCACGACGACTCGGATCACTCGGGCGGTGCCCAGGCGGTGCTCGACGAGATCGGCGTGGGCGAGTTCGTCGCAGGCATCCTGCCGCGGCATCGCCTCTGGGCCAGCGCTCGCCGGGCCGGTGCGCTGCCTGTCCAATGTGCCGCGGGCCAGCGCTGGCGTTGGGACGGCGTCGATTTCGAGGTGCTCTGGCCCGACGCCGGGCCGCTCGTCGGCAAGCCGAACGCGCATTGCTGCGTGCTGCGCATCTCGGCGGCGGGGCAGGGCGCGACCACCGCCGCGCTGCTTGCCGCCGACATCGAGGCGCCGGTCGAACGCACGCTCGTCGGCCGCGCGCGTACCGACGGCGGGAGGCGCGTCGCGCTGCGCGCAGACGTGCTGCTCGTGCCGCACCACGGCAGCCGCACCTCATCAACTGAACCGTTCCTCGATTCTGTCGCGCCGCGCATCGCCATATTTCAGGTAGGCTACTTGAATCGCTTTCACCACCCGAATCCGGGCGTGTTCGCGCGTTACCTGGCCCGCCATATCGTACTCACGCGCAGCGACGCGGATGGCGCGGTGCGCATCGAGGCGAGCCCTGGCGCGCTGACCGTCGAGCGTTATGGCGATACGCAGCGCCGCTACTGGATGGACGCTTCGGACGATGCTCCGGACAACGCATCGGACCAGTGAAGCGGCTCGGGCTCGCGCTCGCGTCGAAGCCGGAGCGGCCGAAAGAAGACCTGGATACGAAGAGGAGACAAGAACACTTTGAAGAACGTCATCCACTTTTCGCACGCGAACGGCTTTCCCGCCTCGACCTACCGGACGCTTTTCGCCGAACTCGGTGACAGCTACGAACTGCGCTATATCGAGCGCATCGGTCACGACGCGCGCTTTCCGGTCACGCGCGACTGGCCGCATCTTGTCGACCAGTTGCTGGAGGACATCGGCGGCCGCTACGAACATCCCGTGTGGCTGGTCGGCCATTCGCTCGGCGGCTATCTTTCGCTGATGGCGGCGCTGAGGAAGCCGCAATGGGTGCGCGGGGTCGTGATGCTCGATTCGCCGGTGATCGCGGGCTGGCGCAGCGGCATGCTGAGAATGTCGCAGTGGACGGGGCTCGACGAACACCTCTCGCCCGCGGCCGCGACACGCACGCGCCGCACCTCATGGGCGAATCGCGACGAAGCCTGGCGGCACTTCCATGCGAAGCCTGCCTTTGCGCGCTGGGACGAACGCGTGCTCTCCGATTATGTCGACTTCGGGATTCCTCAGACTTCGGCCGACGGCACGCGCACACTCGCCTTCGACCGCCGTACCGAGTATCTGATCTACCGCACGCTGCCGCATACGTTCGGCACGCGCCTCGTGCACGGCTCGCCGGTGCCGGTCAGCTTCATTGCGGGCACGCAGTCGAAAGAGGTTCGCCAGGTGGGGCTCACGGCGACGCGGCACCTGGCCGGCGAGCGGTTCGAATGGATCGAAGGCAGCCATCTCTATCCGATGGAGCGGCCCATCGAAACGGCGCGCGCGATCCAGCGCCTGCTGCACTCGATGGACGGTGTTGGCTGAGGAAGGGGCAGGGCCGCTGCCGGCATACAAGTGCACGCGCAAAAAGCAGGGTTAGCCCTTGCTTTACGGTATAATCCGTTTTTCCCGCGAGCATCCAGCGATGACCAAATATGTTTTCGTCACCGGCGGCGTAGTTTCGTCCCTAGGCAAGGGTATTGCCGCCGCCTCCCTCGCCGCGATCCTCGAATCGCGCGGTCTGAAAGTCACCCTCCTCAAGCTCGATCCCTACATCAACGTCGACCCCGGCACGATGAGCCCGTTTCAGCACGGTGAAGTGTTCGTGACGGAAGACGGAGCGGAAACCGATCTCGACCTCGGCCACTATGAGCGCTTCATCAGCACGAAGATGCGCAAGGCCAACAACTTCACCACGGGCCAGATCTACGAATCGGTGATCCGCAAGGAACGCCGCGGCGACTATCTGGGCAAGACCGTGCAGGTCATCCCGCACATCACGAACGAAATCCAGGCCTTCATCGAACGCGGCGCCGCATCGGCCACGTGCGGCGAGCCCGATGTGGCGATCGTCGAAGTGGGCGGCACGGTGGGCGACATCGAATCGCTGCCGTTCCTCGAAGCCGCGCGCCAGATGAGCCTGCGCCTCGGCCGCAACAGCGCATGCTTCGTGCACCTCACGCTCGTGCCGTTCATCGCCACGGCGGGCGAACTGAAGACCAAGCCCACGCAGCACAGCGTGCAGAAGCTGCGCGAAATCGGTATCTATCCGAACGTGCTGCTGTGCCGCGCCGACCGGCCGATTCCCGACGACGAGCGCTCGAAGATCTCGATGTTCTCCAACGTGCCCGAAGACGCCGTGATCTCGGTGTGGGACGCGGACAGCATCTACAAGATCCCGCAGATGCTGCACGACCAGGGCCTCGACTCGATCGTCTGCGACGAGCTCAAGCTCAGCGCCAAGCCGGCCGACCTCTCGATCTGGTCGGAAATGGTCGAGAAGCTCGAACATCCGAAGCACGAAGTCACGATCGGCATGGTCGGCAAGTACGTCGATCTGACCGAGTCGTACAAGTCGCTCATCGAGGCGCTGCGCCACGCGTCGATCAAGACCTCGACGAAGGTGAACATCGAGTACATCGACTCGGAGGAGATCGACGCGCAAGGCGTGGACAGCCTCAGGCATCTCGACGCGATTCTCGTGCCGGGCGGCTTCGGCCGTCGCGGCACCGAAGGCAAGATCAAGGCCATTCAGTACGCCCGCGAAGCGAAGGTGCCGTACCTCGGCATCTGCCTCGGCATGCAGCTCGCCGTCATCGAATTCGCGCGCGACGTGGTGGGCCTGAAGCACGCGAACAGCACCGAATTCGATCCGGACACGCCGGACCGCGTGGTCGCGCTCATCACCGAATGGGCCGACCGTGAAGGCAAGGTCGAAAAGCGCGACGAAGACTCGGACCTCGGCGGCACGATGCGCCTGGGTTCGCAGCGCTGCCCCATCAAGCCCGGCACGATGGCGGCGGAGATCTATGGCAAGGACGTGAACGAGCGTCACCGTCACCGTTATGAAGTCAATAACGGCTACGTGCCCAGGCTCGAGGCGGGCGGCCTTATCATCAGCGCCCGTACCCCGACCGAAGACCTGCCGGAAATGATGGAACTGCCGCGCGACATGCACCCGTGGTTCGTCGGCGTTCAGTTCCACCCGGAATTCACGTCCACGCCGCGTGACGGCCATCCGCTCTTCAAGGCGTATGTCGAAGCGGCACTCGCGCATCAGCTCTCGCGCGCCGAGGAGAAAGCATGAACCTGTGCGGTTTCGAGGTTGGCCTTGACAAGCCGTTCTTCCTGATTGCGGGCACCTGTGTCGTCGAATCGGAGCAGATGACGATCGACGTCGCCGGCCGCCTGAAGGAAATCACCGCGAAGCTCGGCATCCCGTTCATCTACAAGTCGTCCTACGACAAGGCCAATCGTTCGAGCGGCAAGTCGTTTCGCGGCCTCGGGATGGACGAGGGCCTGCGCATCCTTTCCGAAGTGAAGCGCCAGCTCGGCCTGCCGGTGCTGACCGACGTGCACACGGAAGATGAGATCGGGGCCGTGGCCTCGGTCGTGGATGTTCTGCAGACGCCCGCGTTCCTGTGCCGTCAGACCGACTTCATCCACGCGTGCGCGCGCTCGGGCAAGCCGGTCAACATCAAGAAGGGCCAGTTCCTCGCGCCGCACGACATGAAGAACGTGATCGACAAGGCGCGCGACGCGGCGCGTGAAGCGGGTCTCTCCGAAGACCGCTTCATGGCCTGCGAGCGCGGCGTCTCGTTCGGTTACAACAACCTCGTTTCGGACATGCGCTCGCTTGCGATCATGCGCGAGACCGGCGCGCCGGTCGTGTTCGACGCGACCCACTCGGTGCAATTGCCGGGCGGGCAGGGCACGAGCTCGGGCGGCCAGCGCGAATTCGTGCCGGTGCTCGCGCGCGCGGCGGTGGCCACGGGCATTGCGGGCGTATTCATGGAGACGCACCCGAAGCCCGCCGAGGCGAAGTCCGACGGTCCGAACGCCGTGCCGCTGAACCGCATGGCGGACCTGCTCGAAACGCTCGTGACGCTGGACCGGGCGGTCAAGCGCGCGCCGTTCCTCGAGAACGACTTCAACTGATCGAATGTGCGCGCCGCCGCGGTTACATAACCGGTTGCACGAGCGGCGCGATGGAGGAGTCACGCGGCGGCCGGCACGACATGTGTGCTGGCGCGCCGCGTAGTATGCAAGGCAGCGTGGCGGTGCCGCGGTTGCGCGAAGAGCGCGAGCGGGGCGCTGCGGAAAATTGAAACCGACGAGCGCGCCGCCTGTCCCAGATGACGATGTACCCCGAACGAGCGGAGAGGCGTCACGTTCGGGTGGAAGCAGGCGGCGCGAGCGTTATTGTCGGCAAGAGTTACTGTCATTTCCTGAGGAAACCATGAGTGCAATCGTAGATATCATCGGTCGCGAGATTCTGGATTCGCGCGGCAATCCCACCGTCGAATGCGACGTGCTGCTCGAGTCGGGCACGATGGGCCGCGCGGCAGTGCCGTCGGGCGCATCCACGGGCTCGCGTGAAGCGATCGAACTGCGCGACGGCGAAGCCGGCCGCTACAACGGCAAGGGCGTGCTGAAGGCCGTCGAGCACATCAACACCGAAATCTCTGAGGCGATCATGGGCCTCGACGCGTCGGAACAGGCCTTCCTCGACAAGACCCTGCTCGAACTCGACGGCACCGACAACAAGTCGCGCCTCGGCGCGAACGCCATGCTGGCCGTTTCGATGGCCGTCGCGAAGGCCGCCGCTGAAGAGGCCGGCCTGCCGCTGTACCGCTACTTCGGCGGTTCGGGCGCGATGCAGCTGCCGGTGCCGATGATGAACATCGTCAACGGCGGCGCGCACGCGAACAACAGCCTCGACATTCAGGAATTCATGATCGTGCCGGTGAGCCAGCCGACCTTCCGCGAAGCGCTGCGTTGCGGCGCGGAAGTGTTCCACGCGCTCAAGAAGATTCTCTCGGATCGCGGCATGAGCACGGCCGTGGGCGACGAAGGCGGCTTCGCACCGAACTTCGGCAGCAACGACGAATGCCTCTCGACCATCCTGCAGGCCATCGAGAAGGCCGGCTACCGTGCCGGCGAAGACGTGCTGCTCGCGCTCGACTGTGCGGCAAGCGAGTTCTACCACGACGGCAAGTACCAGCTCGCGGGCGAAGGCCTGCAGCTCTCGTCGGCCGAATTCGCCGACTACCTCGCGGCGCTCGCGGACAAATTCCCGATCGTCTCGATCGAAGACGGCATGCACGAGTCCGACTGGGCCGGCTGGAAGATCCTGACCGACAAGCTCGGCAAGAAGGTCCAGCTCGTGGGCGACGATCTCTTCGTCACCAACACGCGCATCCTGAAGGAAGGCATCGAGAAGGGCATCGCCAACTCGATCCTCATCAAGATCAACCAGATCGGCACGCTGACGGAAACCTTCGCGGCAATCGAAATGGCCAAGCGCGCCGGCTACACGGCCGTGATCTCGCACCGCTCGGGCGAAACCGAAGACTCGACGATCGCGGACATCGCCGTGGGCCTGAACGCCGGCCAGATCAAGACCGGTTCGCTCTCGCGCAGCGACCGCATCTCGAAGTACAACCAGCTGCTGCGCATCGAGGAAGATCTCGGCGATATCGCCAGCTACCCGGGCAAGTCGGCGTTCTACAATCTGCGTTGATTTTGCGTTGATCTGTAGCGGACGTCGGCAAGCGCCTTGCTGACCCTCTT
Source organism: Paraburkholderia acidipaludis NBRC 101816 (assembly GCF_000684975.1). Classification (GTDB taxonomy): domain Bacteria; phylum Pseudomonadota; class Gammaproteobacteria; order Burkholderiales; family Burkholderiaceae; genus Paraburkholderia; species Paraburkholderia acidipaludis. The sequence goes on from NZ_BAXZ01000003.1 coordinate 199,630, forward strand.
CGATTCCGTTCTCCGCCGCCCTGCGTATAGCGCAGGGCGGCGTGTATTTATCCGGCACCTTTCATGCGGCTCGTCACTGTCGTTTTGATCATCCTGCTGGCGCTGATCCAGTATCCGCTCTGGTGGGGCCACGGCGGCTGGCTGCGCGTGCACGAACTGCAGGGGCAGCTTGCCCGTCAACTGAAGCAGAACGACGACGAGAAAGCGCGCAACGACCGTGTTGCCGGCGAGGTGCAGGATCTGCAGAACGGCACCGCGGCTGTCGAGGAACGCGCCCGCTATGAGATGGGCATGGTGAAGGACGGCGAGGTGTTCGTGCAGTTCGTCTCGCCGAACCAGCCGCTGCCGACACCGGCCGGCTCGTCGAATACGTCGACACGTGGCGTGATGTCGGACGCGCCCGTGAAGGTCGTGCCGAATCCCGTGTCGCGCGTGCCCGACAAGAAACACGCGCACGTGAAGGAAGCGAAGAAGAAGGCAGGTTGAGTGCGCGGTGAATAACCGGATTAAGCGGATTAAGCGGACTAGCCGGTCACCAGCCCCAACCCCAGCCGGGGTAGCCCACGCCGACCCCCGTACCCCAGCCGTGACCCCAGCCGCCGCCGTAATAGCTGCCGTAGAACGTGACGGGCGGTGCGTAGTAGCGCGACCAGGCCTCGGCTGCCGCTTCGGTTGCCATGGCGCGGTCCTGATCGGCCATCACCTGGCGGTCGATCGCGTCGTAGCGTGCGCGCTCTTCAGGCGTAAGCGGCTCGGCGCTCGCCGGAATGCCGGACTGGTCCGCGGGCAGGCGGCTGTAGATCGGCGAGGGTCCGCGCGGGTCCAGCGTACAGCCGCTCGTGAGTACGACGCCTGCGCCGAGCACGGCCAGCGTCGCGACTACCACAAGGCGCATGGTCGTAGTGTGTGACCCGTTCGTGGAGCCTTGTTTTTTCTTCATGCCTTTCTCCAATCTGTCGGACGCCTAAGTAACTGCCGCTGCCAGGCGGGGTCCGGGATGCTGCTTGTCCTCATTCTCGCATCGGGCGCCGCCGCATGCGCGGCGGCGTGCGCGTCACCGCGACGTGAACCGCGCTCAATGACGCCGGTCCGCCGCCGGAGCGACACCTTCTGAGAGCCCCGGCGCCGCGAAAAGTTGCGCCACATCCACGGGGTCGAACTCATAACGCTGGTTGCAGTAGTCGCAATGGATCTCGACATGCCCGCGTTCCTCCAGCACGCCTTCCACTTCCTCGTGGCCCAGCATCTTCAGCATCGAGCCCACCTTTTCGCGCGAGCAGGTACACTGGAAGCGCGTCTGCGCGGGTTCGAAATGACGCACGTTCTCCTGCCAGAAGAGGCGGCGGAACAAGGTTTGCGGCTCCTGCTCCAGCAGTTCTTCGCGCGACAACGTCCCGCCCAGCGTGCAGACGCGCTCCCACGTGTCGGCGTCGTGTTCCCCCGCGTGCGGCACGATGCCGCCGTCGCCGGGCAGCTTCTGCAGCAGCATGCCCACGGCGCGATCGTCGTTGGCCGCAAGCCACAGCCGCGTGTCGAGCTGCTCCGAGTGGCGCATGTAATGCTCCAGCACCTCGGCGATCGAGGGGAGCGGCCCGTTTTCGCCGTTCAGCGGCACGATGCCCTGGTACGGCTGCTGGCCCGGCTGCTTGCTGGCAGGGTCGAGCGTGATCACGCAGCGGCCCTTGCCGCTCAGGTTGATGAGGGCGGCCAGCGTCATGTCGGCCGGGAGGGCAGTTGCTTCCTCGGCCGAAAGACCGTCGGCGAGACGCGCCGTCGCGCGCATCGAAAGATCCGAGCCGCACTGCACGACCAGCATCCGCACGGGGCCGTCGCCGAAGATCTGCATGATCAGCGTGCCGTCGAACTTGAGGTTGGCGGAAAGCAGGGCGCACGCGGCCATCATCTCCCCCAGCACGGTCTGCACCGGCGCGGGATATTGACGGCGCGTCAGCACCTCTTGCCACGTGCTGCGCAGGGAGACGATCTCACCGCGCACCGGAGCGGCGCTGAACAAGAATTTCTGCAACTGGTCGTTCACTATCTTTTCCTTCGTTTCGAATCGTGTGGCGCAGCCGGGTCCGGCGAGCCGCAGAGGCCCAGAGGCGCCCTGCGGCCGCTAGCCGATCCGCACGAGCTGCGCCTTGAAAAACTCGCGACGCTTCGCATACACGTCGGCGTTGCGCTTGAGACCTGCGATGTCGGCCTCGGTCAGTTCGCGCACCACTTTTGCCGGTGCGCCGAGAATCAGCGAGTTGTCGGGGAACACCTTGCCTTCGGTCACCACCGCGCCCGCACCGACCAGACAGTTGCGGCCAATCACCGCGCCATTCAAGACCACGGCCTGAATGCCGATCAGCGCGCCTTCCTTCACCGTGCAGCCGTGCAGCATGGCCTGGTGGCCGATCGTCACGTTGGCTTCCACCGTGAGCGGGTAGCCCGGGTCCGTGTGCAGGACCGCGCCTTCCTGAACGTTGCTGCGCTCGCCGATCCTGATCGGCTCGTTGTCGCCGCGCAGCGTCGCGCCGAACCAGACGCTCGAATCCTCGGCGAGCGTCACATTGCCGACGATGGTCGCGTTGTCCGCCACGAACACGCTCTCGTGAATGTTGGGTGCGGCTTCGCCAAGCTTGTAGATGGTCACGGTGTTATGTCTCCGATGTGTTGTCGCGCTGGGTTGTCGCGACGTACTGCCGATAAGCGGCCGCGGCGCGCGGCGCCTCTACGCTGCGGCCCGAACCGCCCGGCGGGTGAATCGCGTATTGTAAACGGTTGCGCGAGGACGGCTTTCCGTGCCGTGCGGCGTGCCTGCTCCAATTTTCGCTTTCCCCTGGTTGCCGATGAGTTTCGTTGTTTCCCGTGATGCCGCGATGGCGGGCCATGTGCCGCACGCGCCCGAAAACTGGCGCCTTTGCGCGCTCGCCGCGCTGCGCGAGCGCGACCCTGTCGCCAAGGCCGCCGCGGTGCGGTCCCTGCACGCGCGCACGGTAGACGCCGGCGCGCGCGATGCGCCGCGCTGGGGCGCGCCGCTCAGGATCGCAGTGCCCGCTGGCCTGCCAGGGCGGCCAGCGCGGCCCGAACTGGTCGAGCCGCGTCTGCTGCAACGGCGCAGCATGAGCACGGCGCAAGGCCGCGTGGTGCTGCTGCACGCATTGGCGCATATCGAGTTCAACGCCATCAATCTCGCGCTCGACGCCGTCTGGCGTTTTCCGGACCTGCCCGACGCGTTCTACGCCGACTGGTTGAAAGTTGCTGCGGAGGAGGCGTATCACTTCTCGTTATTGCGGGCCCGCCTGTCCGATTACGGCCACGACTATGGCGATTTCCCGGCCCACAACGGACTGTGGGAGATGTGCGAGCGCACCCAGGACGACGTTCTCGCGCGCATGGCGCTCGTGCCGCGCGTGCTGGAAGCGCGCGGGCTCGATGCCTCGCCGCCGATCCGCGCGCGGCTCGTGCAGGCGGGCGATAACGAGTCGGCTGCGATTCTCGACGTGATCCTGCGCGACGAGGTGGGACACGTGCGGATCGGCAATCACTGGTTCCGCCATCTGTGCGACGCCCGAGGCCTCGATCCGCACACGGCCTGGCTCGCGCTGGCGCAACAGTACAACGCGCCGAAGATGCGCGGGCCGTTCAACCTGGAGGCGCGCCGCTCGGCGGGCTTCGATCAGGCCGAGCTGGATACGCTCGCCGCGCAGGATGCCGCGGAGCAGGCGGCCGCCGATATGCGCAGGCAACCGGGAGATCGCCAAAGCAGCGACGAAAAATAAGCGCAAGCATCTGACAGAATCGCCCGATATAATCGAACGATCATTCTTTTTCTGGCCTGCGCATGAACGCCTCCCGCTCCGAATTCGCCGAAGTCAACGGCATCCGTCTGCACGTGCGCCGCTGGGGTGCCGATGACGCCCCCATCCTGTTCATGCTGCATGGCTGGATGGACGTCGCCGCCTCGTTTCAGTTCGTCGTCGACGCGCTGGGCGGCAACTGGCAGGTGATCGCGCCCGACATGCGCGGCTTCGGCCTCTCCGATTGGCCGGCTGCCCGGCAGGGCGGCGGCAGCTACTGGTTCTACGACTACCTCGCCGATCTGGACGGCCTGCTCGAACGTTACGCGCCAGTTGGCGAGGTGAATCTGGTCGGCCACAGCATGGGGGCGAATATCTCGTGCCTCTATGCGGGCGTGCGGCCGGAGCGCGTGCGCCGGGTGGTCGATCTCGAAGGCTTCGGCATGCCGGCCACCGCGGCCGGCCAGGCGCCGAAGCGGGTACGCGCGTGGCTCGACGAGCTGCGCGAGCCGCCGGCGCTGCGCCGCTACGCGTCGCTCGACGACGTGGCCGCGCGCCTCGTGAAGACGAATCCGCGCCTCGCCGCTGCGCGGGCGCGTTTTCTCGCACAACATTGGTCGAAGCCCGACGGGGAGGGCGGCTACATGCTGCTCGCCGACGCAGCGCACAAGATGCGCAGCCCGCTCCTGTACCGAATCGACGAGGTGACAGCGATCTGGTCGCAGGTGCGTGCCAAGGTGCTGCACGTCGAGGCAGCCGGATCGGAGACGCTCGCGCGGCTGGCGGGCGCGGTGCCGATCGCGGAGTTCAGGGCGCGTTTCGAAGCGTTTCCCGACTGGCGCGAACGCATCATCGACGACGCGGGGCATATGGTTCATCACGACCAGCCGGAGATCGTCGCGCAGTTGATCGAGGCGTTCTGCGCATAGCCGCAAGACTCGCGACGAAAGCGTTCTGGCCCGAGTTTGTGCGCATAACATCGCGAGGCATCGTGAGGAGGATTGCCGCGAGCGGGCGGTTGTCCGGCCCCGGACGGCCTCATTGCATTGCAGTAAAATAACGGCTGATTCCTGACTGGATAGCGATGAACGCCGACCTGCACTGTCACTCCACCGTCTCGGACGGCCAACTGGCCCCCGCTGCCGTCGCACGGCTGGCGCACTCGGGCGGGGTGACGCTGTGGTCGCTCACCGATCACGACGAAGTGGGCGGCCAGCACGAGGCGCGCGAGGCGGCTACGGCGCTCGGCGTGCGCTACCTGTGCGGCGTCGAGATTTCGGTCACGTGGGCGTCGCGCACCGTGCATATCGTCGGGCTCAACGTCGATCCCGACTGCCAGGCGCTCCTGGAAGGGCTCGCGCGCACGCGCAACGGCCGCGCCGCTCGCGCCGAAGCGATCGGCGAGCGGCTTGGCGAACTGGGCATCCCGGACGCCTATGAAGGCGCGCTGCGCTATGTCTCCAATCCCGACCTGATCTCGCGCACGCATTTCGCCCGCCACCTCGTCGAATCGGGCCGCGCGCAGAACACCCAGGATGCGTTTTCGCGCTGGCTCGGCGAAGGCAAGCCCGGCTACGTCTCGCACCGCTGGGCCAGGCTCGCCGACGCCGTCGGCTGGATCCAGGCGGCGGGCGGCGAGGCGATCGTCGCGCATCCGGGCCGCTATCGCTACACGGCGCTCGAATTCGATACGTTCTTCGGCGAGTTCATCGACCTCGGCGGCAAGGCCATCGAGGTGGTGACGGGCAGCCACACGCCGGACCAGTACGGCGAGTACGCCGCCGTCGCGCGCCGCTTCGGCTTCGAGGCGTCGCGCGGCTCGGATTTCCACGCTCCCGGCCCGGATGTTATCCTGCCCGGCAGCCTGCCGCCCCTGCCTTCCGGCCTTACGCCCGTCTGGCAGCGATGGCTGTAGGCCGTGCGGCCCGCATGTCATGCGTGGCGCGTCTCGCACGCCTCGCACGCCGTCCCGCACCGCCTTTTGCGCGCTTCACCGCACCCCCGCCGCAGCGTTTGCCGCCCCTTGACGTACCGTGTGGCCGTACACACATTGAAAGACGCGGTTTGAAGTACGATCAGGCTCCCAACGTCTCCTGCCGCCTCTTGTTCGCTGATTAGCTGATCCCTGCCATGTCCCAGTACTTTCGGCTTCATCCCGAGAATCCGCCGCCGCGCTTGGTCAAGCAGGCGGTGCAGATCGTCCGCGAGGGCGGCGTGATCGCGCTGCCGACCGATTCGAGCTATGCGCTCGCGGCGCGTATCGACGACAAGGCGGCGGCCGAGCGTCTGCGCCGTATCCGCGGGCTCGACGAGAAGGCGCTGCTCTCGCTGATGGTGCGCGATCTCTCGGAGCTGGCGAATTTCGCGATGGTGGACAACCAGCAGTACCGGCTTATCAAGTCGGTGACGCCGGGGCCCTACGTGTTCGTGCTGCAGGCGACCAAGGAAGTGCCGCGCCGGCTCTCGCATCCATCGCGCAAGACGATCGGCTTGCGCGTGCCGGGCCATGCGATTCCGCTCGCGATTCTCGCAGAGCTCGGCGAGCCGCTGCTTGCCACCACGCTGATCCTGCCGCCCGACAGCGAGCCGCTCAACGACCCCGAGGAGATCCGCGAGCGCCTCGAAAAACAGCTCGACCTCGTGATCGACGGCGGCGCGTGTCCGCGCGAGCCTTCTACGATCATCGACCTCACGGGCAGCGAGCCGGTGCTCGTGCGCGCGGGGCGGGGCAGCCTCGCACCGTTCGGGCTCGAAGAAGAGGCCTGAGCCACCGCCGGCCCGCCAACCCGCCGACCGTAGGCCGGCGCATTGATACAATACCGCGCCATGGATGCTTCCCTGATACAGACGATCGTCGTCTACGCCCTCCCGGTCATCTTCGCCATCACGTTGCACGAGGCCGCGCACGGCTATGTGGCGCGCGCGCTCGGCGACAACACCGCCTACGTGCTCGGCCGCGTGTCGTTCAACCCGATGCGCCATATCGATCCGATCGGCACGATCGCGATGCCGCTGATCCTCTATTTCCTCACGAACGGCGCCTTCGTGTTCGGCTATGCCAAGCCCGTGCCGATCTCGTTCGGCAGCCTGCGCAATCCGCGCTGGGGCACGCTCTGGGTCGCGGCGGCGGGTCCGGCGTGCAACTTCGTGCAGGCGATCGTGTGGGGCGTGTTCGGCGTCGCGCTGGCGGTGCTCGGCATCGACGAGCCGTTCTTCACGCGCATGGCCGCGGCGGGCGTCGGCGTGAACCTCGTGCTCGGCGTGCTCAATCTCTTTCCGCTGCCGCCGCTCGACGGCGGCCGCGTGCTCGCGGCGCTCCTGCCCACGCGCGCGAGCATTGCGCTCTCGCGCCTCGAGCCCTATGGTTTCATCATCGTGATGGCGCTGCTCGTCTCCGGCATCTTCACCCGATTCTGGCTGCGCCCGCTCGTCTCGCTCGGCTACGACGCGGTCACGGCCCTCCTTACCCCACTCGTCTCGCTCTTTTCATAACATCATGTTCCCAGACCGTATCTTCTCCGGCATGCGGCCCACCGGGTCGCTGCACCTCGGCCACTACCACGGCGTGCTGAAAAACTGGGTGCGGCTCCAGTCGGAGTACCCGTGCTTCTTCTGCGTGGTCGACTGGCATGCGCTCACCACGCACTACGAAACGCCCGAGGTCATCGAAAAGAACGTCTGGGAGGTGCTGATCGACTGGCTCGCGTCCGGCATCGATCCGAACCAGGCCACGCTCTTCATCCAGAGCCGTGTGCCCGAGCACGCGGAACTGGCGCTCCTGCTCGGCATGAGCACGCCGCTCTCCTGGCTCGAGCGCGTGCCCACCTACAAGGAGCAGATCGAGAAGCTGCGCGACAAGGACCTCGGCACCTACGGCTTCCTCGGCTACCCGGTGCTGATGGCCGCCGACATCCTGCTGTACCGCGCTTCGCTCGTGCCGGTGGGCGAGGACCAGGTGCCGCACGTCGAGATGGCGCGCGAAATGGCGCGCCGCTTCAACTACATGTACGGCCGCGAGCCGGGCTTCGAGGAGAAGGCCAACGAGGCCGCGAAGAAGCTGGGCGGCAAGCGCTCGAAGCTCTATCACGAGCTGCGCAACGCGTACCAGCAGGAGGGCAACGAAGAGGCGCTCGAGCAGGCGCGCGCGATGTTGTCCGAATCGCAGAGCCTGTCGATGAGCGATCGCGAACGCCTCTTCGGCTATCTCGAAGGCTCGCGCAAGATCATCCTGCCGGAGCCGCAGGTGCTGCTCACCGAAGCGTCGCGCATGCCGGGCCTCGACGGCCAGAAGATGTCGAAGTCGTACGGCAATACGATCGGCCTGCGCGAAGATGCGCAGACCATCGAAAAGAAGGTCCGCACCATGCCGACCGACCCGGCGCGCGTGCGCCGCACCGATCCGGGCGACCCGGACAAGTGCCCGGTCTGGCAGCTGCACCAGGTCTACACGGACGAAACGACGCACGAGTGGGTGCAGAAGGGCTGCCGCTCGGCGGGCATCGGTTGCCTCGAATGCAAGCAGCCGGTGATCGAGGGCATTCTGCGCGAGCAGCAGCCGATGCTCGAGCGCGCGCAGAAGTACATGGACGACCCTTCGCTGTTGCGCGCGATCGTCGCGGACGGCTGCGACAAGGCCCGCAAGTTCGCGAACGAGACTATGCGCGACGTGCGCGAGGTCATGGGCCTGTCGTACAACTGAGCGCGATTGCCGTGAGCACGATGCCCGCAGAAGGCGCCGGCACGCTCTCCGAGCCGTCGCGCTGGGTGCGCCGCTGGGCGCATCTCGTCGCGCCGGGAGGCGCGGTGCTCGACGTGGCTTCGGGGGCCGGGCGCCATGCGCGCTTTTTCGCGGAGCGCGGTCATCCGGTGACGGCGCTCGATCGCGACGCGGCCGCGCTCGCCACGATGCGGGGCGTGACGGGCATCGAGACGCTCGAATGCGACCTCGAAGGCGCGCCCTGGCCGCTCGCGCCTGAGCGGCGCTTCGCGGCGGTCGTCGTGACGAACTACCTGCACCGGCCGTTGATGCCGCGTCTGATCGACGCACTCGCGCCGGGCGGCCTGCTGATCTACGAGACCTTCGCGCAAGGTAACGAGACGGTCGGCAAGCCCTCCAATCCCGCGTTTCTGCTGGCCCCGGGCGAGCTGCTCGCGGCCTGCACCCCCGCGCTGCGCGTGATCGCCTATCAGGACGGATTTCTCCCACAACCGCGTCAGGCGTTTGTCCAGCGGATCTGCGCGGTGCGCGAATTGCTCCGACAGCCTGCGTCCGACATGCCCGAAAAGGACGGTAATGGAGCTGCGACTCAGGTACTACCCGTACCGCGTTACGATCTGACCAGTTAATCCGCTACAATCGCGGTTTAACGTACTCATTTCTTTGACGTTTCATGGCTAACGGCATTCAGGACGGCATCACGCTGCGCGGCAGCATTCCCGCGATCGTCACCCCCATGCACGAAGACGGCAGTCTCGACCTGCCGGCATTCCGCAAACTGATCGACTGGCACGTGGAAGAGGGGACGGATGCGCTCGTCGTGGTCGGCACGAGCGGCGAGTCCGCCACCCTGAACGTCGAAGAGCACATCCTGATGGTCAGGACGGCGGTCGAGCACGCCGCGGGCCGCATGCCGATCATCGCCGGCGCGGGCGGCAATTCCACCGCCGAGGCGATCGAGCTCACGAAGCATGCGAAGGAAGTGGGCGCGCAGGCATCGCTTCAGGTCGTGCCCTATTACAACAAGCCGACCCAGGAAGGCATGTATCGCCACTTCGCGAAGATCGCGGAGGCCGTCGACCTGCCGGTGGTGCTGTACAACGTGCCGGGCCGCACCGTTGCGGACATGTCGAACGAGACGATCCTGCGCCTCGCGCAGGTGCCGGGCATCGTCGGCGTGAAGGAAGCCACGGGCAACCTCGACCGCGCCGCGCACCTGATCAAGCACGCGCCGGCCGGCTTCAGGATTTTCAGCGGCGACGATCCCACCGCGATCGCGCTGATGCTGCTGGGCGGCCACGGCAATATCTCGGTGACGGCGAACGTCGCGCCGCGCCAGATGAGCGAACTGTGCCGCGCCGCGATCGAAGGCGACGCGAAGACCGCGCGCGCGATTCATCTGAAGCTGCTGTCGCTTCACAAGAACCTGTTCATCGAATCGAACCCGATTCCGGTGAAGTGGGCATTGCAGGAACTCGGCCGCATGGAAGGCGGCATTCGCCTGCCGCTCACGCCGCTCGACGAGCGCTACCACGACGTGGTGCGTACGGCGATGCGCGAAGCCGGCCTGATTGGCTGACCGGTTCCCGATCCATTCCGGTCCGCCATCAAGCACCCGATATTCACAACCGACGCCACTTCCGCCCAAATCCACGACTGGTTCCGGCTTTGCGTTCCCGTATCACGAAGGTCTCCATGAAACGTTCTGCTCTCTCCCTCAACGCAACCCGCCTGGCGGTGGTGGCGCTGGCCATCGGCTCGCTCGCAGGCTGCGAGTCGCTGAACGACATGTTCGCGTCGGACAAGGTCAACTACAAGGACACGACGAGCGCGCCGCCGCTTACCGTGCCGCAGGATCTTTCGGCGGCGCCGAACGGCCAGCAGTACGTTGCACCGCCGGCCTCGCTGGCACTGGGCGGCGCACCCAAGGGCTCGGTGACGGCCGCGGGCAATACGACGATCGGTAGCCCGAGCGCGCAGGATCCGCTTGGCATGCATGTCGAGCGCGACGGTGATCGCCGCTGGCTCGTCGTCGACGGCCGCACGCCCGACGACCTCTGGCCGATCCTGCAGAGCTTCTGGCAGGACAACGGCTTCACGCTGTCCACCGACTCGCCGGACACCGGCATCATGGTGACCGACTGGGCGGAGAATCGCGCCAATATTCCGGACGACTGGTTCCGCCGCACGATCGGCCGCGTGATCGATTTCGCGTACTCGTCGGGCACGCGCGACCGCTTCAGCACGCTCGTGACGCGCGGAGCGAACGGCCAGACCGATATCTCGATCACGCAGAGCGCGCTGGAGGAAGTGCTGACGGGGCAGGACAAGACGACCTCGAAGTGGGTCGAGCGTCCGCGCGATCCGGCCCTCGAAGCAGAATTCCTCGCGAAGGTCATGCAGAAGTTCGGCCTGACCGACGCTCAATCGAAGCAACTGCTGACTGACGCGCACCCGTCCGGCGCCGTCGCCCAGATCGACCATACGGCCGACGGGACCACGCTCAATCTGCCGGAATCGTTCGATCGCGCCTGGCTGCGCGTGGGCCTGGCGCTCGACCGTACCAATTTCACCGTCGACAACCGGGACCGCGAGAAGGGCATCTATTACGTCCGCTACGCCGACTCGATGCAGGAGCTGAAGGGCGACGGCCTGTTCGGCAAGCTGTTCTACAACCCGAAGACGGCCGCGAAGAATCAGGGCGCGGAATACATGGTCGCCGTGCGCGCGAAGGGCGACGCGCAGACGCAGGTGGCGGTGGTGGACCAGAACGGCCAGATCGACACCTCGTCGGACGCGCAGCGCATCGTGACCGCGCTGCACTCGCAGCTCAACTAACATCGTCGTGCGTTTCGCGAGCCTCGGTAGCGGCAGCGAGGGCAACGCACTGGTCGTAGAAGCAGGCAGCGGCGCGCGCCCGACGCGCGTGCTGCTGGACTGCGGATTCTCGGCGAAGGAAGTCGAGCGGCGCCTCGCGCGGGCCGGTCTCGAGGCGGGCTGTCTCGACGCCATCCTCATCACTCACGAACACAGCGATCACATCGGCAGCGCGCTTACGCTGGCGCGCCGCTGGTCGATCCCGCTCTACACGAGCTGGGGCACGGCGCGGGCGGTGGGCGCCGACGACGCGGGCGTCGAGCTGAACGTGCTGTGGGGTGACGAAACGGTCGAAATCGGCGCGCTGGGCGTATTGCCTTACACCGTGCCGCACGATGCGCGCGAGCCGCTCCAGTTCGTTTTCAGCGACGGAGCGAGCCGTCTCGGCGTGCTCACCGACGTCGGCGAATCGACGCCGCATATCAACGCGGTGCTCGGCGGCTGCGACGCGCTCGTACTCGAATGCAATCACGACCTCGCGATGCTGGCGGCGAGCCGCTATCCGCCCTCGTTGAAGGCCCGCATCGGCGGCTCGCACGGCCATCTGAACAACGAAGCGGCGGCAGGGATCCTCGCGGCGCTTGACCGGTCGAAGCTGCAGCACCTGATTGCGGCGCACCTGAGCCAGCAGAACAACACGCCGGAGCTGGCGCGTGCGGCGATGGCGGCCGTGCTGGGCAACGCGCTGACGGAAATCGGCATCGCCTCGCAGGATGAGGGGTTCGATTGGGTCGTGCTTTGACTCGCCGTGATCCGGGATCGCCGGCAACAGGCGAAAAAAAGCCCATGACTTTCGTGTCATGGGCTTTTTTGTGTCCGCCTTAATGGCGGGATTCGACCCTCTTAGTTGCGATTGCCGCCGAAGATGCCGAGCAGCGCGAGCAGGTTCACGAAGACGTTATAGAGGTCCAGATAGATTGCGAGCGTGGCCGAGATGTAGTTGGTCTCGCCGCCGTTCACGACACGCTGCACGTCGAACAGCATGTAGGCCGAGAAGATCACGATGGCCAGCACGGAGACCGTGAGCATGAGCGCGGGCAGGTGCAGGAACATGTTCGCGACGCTAGCGAGCAGGATCACGATTACGCCCATGAACAGCCACTTGCCGAGGCCCGAGAAGTCGCGCTTGCTGACCGTGGCGATCGTGGCCATGGCGGTGAAAATGACGCCGGTGCCGCCGAAGGCGAGCATGATGAGCGACGGGCCGTTCGAGAAGCCTAGGATGAACGACAGCAGCCGCGAGAGCATCAGGCCCATGAAGAACGTGAAGCCGAGCAGCACGAATACGCCGACCGAGCTGTTCTTGGTGCGCTCGATGGCGAACATGAAGCCGAACGCGATCGCGAAGAACGCAAGCAGGCTCATCGCCGGGCTCGTGGCCGCGAACAGCGAGAAGCCGGTGGCGACACCCACCCACGCGCCGAGCACCGTCGGCACCATCGAGAGCGCGAGCAGCCAGTAGGTGTTGCGCAGTACGCGGTTGCGGGTCTCGGCCGGGATGACAGTGCCGCCGCGGCCGAAGTTGTAGGGGTACTCGTTCATGCTTTCTCCTTGCGTGAAACGCGTGGTTCGCGGCGCGCGGCAGGTGCGCGGTCCGCTCTTTCGTAAGATATGCGCGGCGGCCCGGAGTTTCAACAGGATGCCACGCGACTTCCGGTATGGTTACGAAGCCTAAGCGGTCATTCTTAAGCCTTGCTGAAAGGCTGGCGGAGCGGTTTTGCGCCCGGCTTCATACCCGTTCGGCCAGGCTTGCCGGCCAATGAGGGTCCAATCGCAATCATACATGGGAACATGCTACAATTGACGATTCGTTTGGATTTGTAACCTCTTAATTTTCTGGAGTTTTTATGGCGATCGAACGCACCCTGTCGATTATCAAGCCGGACGCAGTGGCGAAGAACGTGATCGGCCAGATCTACAGCCGCTTCGAGAACGCTGGCCTGAAGATCATTGCCGCCCGCATGGTTCACCTCTCGCGCGCCGACGCCGAGAAGTTCTATGCTGTTCACGCTGCACGCCCGTTCTTCAAGGATCTCGTCGACTTCATGATCTCGGGCCCCGTGATGGTGCAGGCTCTGGAAGGCGAGAACGCTATCCTGAAGAATCGCGAACTGATGGGCGCGACCGACCCGAAGAAGGCCGAGAAGGGCACGATCCGCGCCGACTTCGCCGACAGCATCGACGCGAACGCCGTGCACGGCTCGGACGCGCCGGAAACGGCTGCCGTGGAAGTCGCGTTCTTCTTCCCGCAAGTCAACGTCTACTCGCGCTAAGCGGGCGACGTCAGCAGCATCCAGGTCGCGAGCGGCAATGGCGTTCATCCCGGTCCCGGGCATTCGTTCCGAAGTCCCGCAAGGGTCCCGGAAGCTGCACCGTGGCCCGGCGAACGCGCTCTCGCGCTGAAGGCAGGATTGATATGACGAGCAGTTCCACCGTCAACCTTCTCGATCTCGACGCCGAGGGGCTCGTCGCATACTGCGAGAGCCTCGGCGAGAAGCCGTTTCGCGCCAAACAGCTGCAACGCTGGATCCATCAGTACAACGCCGCCGATTTCGACGGCATGACGGATCTGGCGAAATCGCTGCGCGAAAAGCTCAAAGGGCGCGCCACCATCGGCATGCCGGGCATAGTCAGCGATCACGTCTCGGCCGACGGCACGCGCAAGTGGCTCGTCGACATGGGCAACGGCAACGCCGTGGAAACCGTGTTCATCCCCGAAGAGACGCGCGGCACGCTGTGCGTGTCCTCGCAGGCGGGGTGCGCGGTCAACTGCCGGTTCTGTTCCACCGGCAAGCAAGGATTCTCACGCAACCTCACGACCGCCGAGATCATCGGCCAGCTGCGCATGGCGGAATTCGCGCTGCGCGCTTCGCTGCTGGGAGTCGAGGGCGGCCGGGCGACCGGCGGCGAGGGCAAGGGCGAGCGCGTCATCACGAACGTCGTGATGATGGGCATGGGCGAGCCGCTCCTGAACTACGACGCGGTCGTGCCCGCGCTGCGCCTGATGCTCGACGACAACGCCTACGGCCTGTCGCGCCGGCGCGTCACGCTTTCGACCTCGGGTGTCGTGCCGATGATGGACCGCCTGGGCGCCGAGCTGCCCGTGGCGCTCGCCGTTTCGCTGCACGCGCCGAACGACGCGCTGCGCGACGAGCTCGTGCCGCTGAACCGCAAGTACCCGCTGCGCGAGCTGATGGCGGCCTGCCGGCGTTATCTGGAAGTCGCGCCGCGCGACTTCATCACGTTCGAGTACTGCATGCTCGACGGCGTCAACGACACGGAAAAGCACGCGCGCGAATTGCTCGCAGTGACGCGTGACGTTCCGTGCAAATTCAATTTGATCCCGTTCAATCCATTCCCCGAATCGGGCTTGCTGCGCTCGAAACCGGAGGCGATCAAGCGTTTCGCGCAAATCCTGATGGATGCGGGCGTCGTGACGACCGTGCGCAAGACGCGCGGCGACGACATCGATGCGGCCTGCGGGCAGCTCGCGGGCGAGGTGAAGGACCGCACACGCCTCGCCGAGCGCACGGCGCGCAAGATCATAGAAGTGAGACCGGTGCAGCACTGAATGCACCGGCAGTGGGAGAGCCGGGACGAACGCACGGGGGACGCGTCGTCATCGGTTGTATTGAAAAGTAAGTTGCAGAAGCGATCGGAAGCGGCACAGACGCCGCGCATTTTGTTATAAACGATCTGCGAATCGGGGCGGGGCGCCAGAACAGGCGCCGGCCCGGCCGGTTCCAGGATAGAAAAGAATCGACGCAAGGATTTAGGGATGAGCGAGCCGCAGCACCCTTTCGGTACAGACACCAACGCAGGTCGTCCGGCGCCTGGTGGCGCGCCGTCGCCGGTGCAGCCGGTGCCCGATACGCTGGCTGCGGCGGGCGCGCGTCTCGCGCAGCTGCGTGAAGCGAAGGGGTGGTCGGTCGAGGACGTCTCGGCCCGCCTGAAAGTGGCGGTGAACAAGCTGCGCGCGCTCGAGGCAGGTGATCTCTCCCAGTTGCCCGATACCACCTTCGCGCTCGGCGTAGTGCGCAGCTACGCGAGGATGCTCGGCGCCGATCCCGCGCCGTTTTCGCAGGCGCTGCGCCAGGAGCGCGGCGTGCCGCAGCCGGATCTGTCGATGCCGGCTTCGGCCGGGGCGGACTTGCCGCGCGGCGGCCGTGTGTCGCTCACGCTCGGCGGCAGCGGGGCACCGCGCCGCCGTTCGTGGCTGTGGGGCGTGGCGGCGGTCATCGTCGCCGTGATTGCGCTTGCCATGTGGCACACCAACAGCGGCGAGTCGTCGGCCTGGTTTGCGCGCCTGAAGGCGATGGCTAACGGCGCGGCCGCCCAGCCCAACGCGGCGTCCTCGACGGTCACCGAGGGTCAGACCGCGGGCGCCCAAGGGGCATCGGCGGCCCAGGGCGATCAGTCGGCAGCGCCGGCCGACGAGGCGGCGAGCGAGGCGATCGCTTCGGGTACCGAGACGAATGCGCCGTCGGATGTCGCGCCGGCGGCGGCAGGCAGCGCGCCGCAGGCCGTGCCGAGCGCGCCAGCCGCAGTGGCGCCGGCCAGCGCGCCGGCCGCGGCGCAACCGGCTGCGGCAAGCACGCCAGCGGCGACGACAGCGGCGGCTGCGCAGTCCGCCTCATTGCCCGACGCGACGGGTGCGGACACCTCGACCTTCGCGATCCGCGTGACGCAGGACACCTGGGTCAATGTGCGCCAGAAGGACGGCAAGGAAGTGTTTTCCGGCTTGATCCACGGCAGCGACGCGCGCGAGATCACGGGCATCGAGCCGCTTAAGATTACGGTGGGCAACAAGGCCGGCATCGAGTCGATGACCATCGACGGCCAGCCGGTGGATGCGTCGAAGTACGCGTCGGCGCGCGGCAACGTGGCGCGCTTCGTGCTGCCCTGATCAAGACATGGCATGTGTCGCGGCCGGAACTGCCGGCCGCGGCGCTTTTTCAATTCGCGCGGCGCGAGAGGCGCAAGCCTGCCGCGGCGCGCGAGGCGTAAATGGGTTTTTCGATGCAAACCGACCAGCAATCTTCGTCCCGCATCAGCCAGATCTGTTCGACTGAACCGGTTCTCGGCGGCCACGCGCCGCGCCGCAAATCGCACGGCGTGCATGTGCGCTGGGGCGGCAATCTCGTGACGATCGGCGGCGACGCGCCCGTGCGCGTGCAGTCGATGACGAACACCGACACCGCCGACGCGATCGGTACCGCCATCCAGATCAAGGAACTGGCGCAGGCCGGTTCCGAGCTCGTCCGCATTACCGTCAACACGCCCGAAGCGGCGGCGGCGGTTCCGGCGATTCGCGAGCAGCTCGACCGCATGGGCGTGACCGTGCCGCTCGTCGGCGACTTCCATTACAACGGCCATCTGCTGCTGCGCGACTATCCGGGCTGCGCCGAGTCGCTCTCGAAGTACCGCATCAACCCGGGCAACGTCGGCCAGGGCGCGAAGCGCGACACGCAGTTCGCGCAGATGATCGAAGCGGCCGCGAAGTACGACAAGCCGGTGCGCATTGGCGTGAACTGGGGCAGTCTCGACCAGGATCTGCTGGCGAGGATGATGGACGAGAACGGCGCGCGCAGCGAGCCGTGGGAAGCGCAGAGCGTGATGTACGAGGCGCTGATCCAGTCGGCCATCGGCTCGGCCGAGCGCGCCGTTGAACTGGGCCTCGGCCGCGACAAGATCATCCTGTCGTGCAAGGTGAGCGGCGTGCAGGACCTGATCGCCGTCTATCAGGAACTCGCGAAGCGCTGTGATTTCGCGCTGCACCTCGGTCTGACCGAGGCGGGTATGGGCTCGAAGGGCATCGTCGCTTCGACGGCGGCGCTTTCCGTGCTGCTGCAGCAGGGCATCGGCGACACGATCCGTATTTCGCTCACGCCGGAGCCGGGCGCGCCGCGCACCGGCGAAGTCGTGGTCGGCCAGGAAATCCTGCAGACGATGGGGCTGCGTTCGTTCACGCCGATGGTCATAGCGTGCCCGGGCTGCGGCCGCACCACCAGCACGCTGTTCCAGGAACTCGCTTCGCAGATCCAGAACTATCTGCGCGCGCAGATGCCGCTGTGGCGCGACGAGTTCCCCGGCGTCGAGACGATGAACGTGGCTGTGATGGGCTGCATCGTGAACGGCCCGGGCGAATCGAAGCACGCGAACATCGGCATCAGCCTGCCGGGCTCGGGCGAAAACCCGGCCGCTCCTGTCTTCATCGACGGCGAGAAGGTGAAGACGCTGCGGGGCGATCATATTGCCCAGGAATTCCAGCAGATCGTGAGCGACTACGTCGCGCGCAAGTACGGCAAGGCCGAAGCGGGCAACGCAGTTGCCAGCTGAGCCGCGCGCCGGACCGTACGCACAACCGAACACCGTCTATCGCAACCAGATGACTGAACAGAAAAGAAAGCCCGAAAAGCTCACCGGCGTGAAGGGCATGAACGATATCCTGCCGCAGGACGCAGGGCTGTGGGACTTCTTCGAAACCACGGTGAAGTCGATGCTCCGTTCGTATGGATACCAGAACATTCGCACGCCGATCGTCGAGCACACGCAGCTTTTCACGCGCGGTATCGGCGAAGTGACGGACATCGTCGAAAAGGAGATGTACAGCTTCACCGACGCGCTCAACGGCGAAAACCTCACGCTGCGTCCGGAAGGCACGGCCGCGGCCGTGCGCGCGTCGATCGAGCACAACCTGCTCTATGACGGTCCGAAGCGCCTGTGGTATGTCGGTCCGATGTTCCGTCACGAGCGTCCGCAGCGCGGCCGCTATCGCCAGTTCCATCAGGTGGGCGTGGAAGCGCTGGGCTTCGCGGGCCCCGATGCGGACGCCGAAATCGTCCTGATGTGCCAGCGCCTGTGGGATGACCTTGGCCTCACCGGTATCAAGCTCGAGATCAACACGCTCGGCGTGGCCGAAGAGCGCGCCGCGCATCGCGTGGAACTGATCAAGTACCTCGAGCAGCACGTCGACGTGCTCGACGAGGACGGCAAGCGCCGCCTCTACACGAATCCGTTGCGCGTGCTCGACACCAAGAACCCGGCGTTGCAGGAGATCGCGAACAACGCACCGAAGCTGATCGACTTCCTCGGCGCAGAGTCGCGCGCCCACTTCGAGGGGCTGCAGCGCATCCTCAAGTCGAACAACATTCCGTTCAAGATCAATCCGCGTCTCGTTCGCGGTCTCGATTACTACAATCTGACCGTGTTCGAATGGGTGACCGACAAGCTCGGCGCCCAGGGCACGGTCGCGGCGGGTGGCCGCTACGATCCGCTGATCGAGCAACTGGGCGGCAAGCCGACGGCTGCATGCGGCTGGGCCATGGGCATCGAGCGCATTCTCGAGCTGCTGAAGGAAGAAGACCTCGTGCCCGAGGACGAAGGTTGCGACGTCTACGTTGTCCACCAGGGCGAGGCCGCGCGCGAGCAGGCCTTCATCGTGGCCGAGCGTCTGCGCGACACCGGCCTCGACGTGATCCTGCACTGCAGCGCCGACGGTCAGACCGCGAGCTTCAAGTCGCAGATGAAGCGTGCCGACGCGAGCGGCGCGGCGTTCGCCGTGGTGCTCGGCGAGGACGAGGTGGCGCAGGGTGTGGTGGGCGTGAAGCCCCTGCGCGGCATGGCCGCCGAGGCGCGCAACGAGCAGCAGACCGTGCCGGTCGAGGACTTGACCGAATATCTGATCAATGCGATGGTTGCATCCGCCGAAGACGGCGACGACTGAATAAAGAACAAGGAATCGCTTCGCGATGAGTTACCACGACGAACAGGAATCGATCGAGAGCTTCAAGGCATGGTGGGCGCAGTGGGGTAATGCCTCCACCTGGATCGTTCTGATTGCCTTGCTCGCCCTCGCCGGATGGAACGGCTGGAATTACTGGCAACGCCATCAGGCCGCCGAAGCCGCCGTGCTGTACGACCAGGTGCAGCAGGCCGCGAGCGGCAGCGACAAGGCGCTGCTCACGCGCATCGCCTCGGACATGGAAGACCGTTTCGGCGGCACGGCTTACGCGCAGATGACGGCGCTGGGCGTCGCGAAGGCGCTCTATATGGCCGGCGACGAAGCGGGCGCGAAGGCGCAGCTGCAATGGGCGGCCGACCATGCGAAGGACGACGAATTTCGCCAGATCGCGAAGCTGCGCCTCGCCTCGCTTCTGCTCGACGAGAAGGCCTACGACCAGGGCCTCGCGCTGATTCCGCAACCCGATTCGGGCCCGTTCAAGGGCATCGTGGCGGACGGCCGCGGCGACCTGCTGGCTGCCGCCGGCAAGCGCGACGACGCGCGCGCGGCCTACCAGCTTGCACTGGATAGCCTGCCGAAGAGCGATGCGTCCGAGCGTCAGCTGATCCAGTTCAAGCTGGACGCGCTGGGCGGCTAACGCGCAAAAGCGCCCGTCGGCGAATTCCCATTCAATCCACCCATTCATGCTTCGCTCACCGATGAACCTGCTGAAACGATACGTTGTGCCCGTCGCCTGTGCGATGACTGTCCTTGCACTCGCGGCCTGCTCGTCGAGCAAGGACGAGCGCCGCGACCCGGTGCCGCTCACCGAGTTCAAGCCGGTGCTCAACGTCCAGCAGGTATGGAAGGCGAGTGTCGGCAAGGCTGGCCGCTACCTGTTCTCGCCGGTCGCCGTGGGCGACGCTGTTTATGCGGCGGGCGCGAACGGCTCGGTCGCGAAGTTCGACGCGCAGACCGGCAAGGAAATCTGGAAGGTCAAGCTCAAGGACGACCTTTCGGCGGGCGTTGGCAGCGACGGCAACCTGACGGCCGTGGGCGGCCTGAAGGGCCAGGTCGATGTGCTCGACAACAACGGCAAGCTGCTGTGGCAGGCTACCGCGCCGGGCGAGATCATTTCGCCGCCGCTCGTCGGCAACGGTCTCGTGATCGTGCGGACGATCGACGGTCAGATCGTCGCGTTCAACGCGCAGACGGCCGAGCAGAAGTGGGTGTACCGCAACCGCGCGGTGCCGCTCAATCTGCGCGTGTCGGCCGGCATGACCTTCGCGGGCGATCAGGCCGTGCTGGCGGGCTTCCCGGGCGGCGCGTTCGCGGCGATCAACCTGCAGACGGGCGACGCGTTCTGGGAAACGCCGGTGTCCTATCCGAAGGGCGTGACCGAGGTCGAGCGCATCAATGACGTGAGCGGGCCGCCCACGCTGATCGGCGCGACGACGTGCGCGGTCACGTTCCAGGGCCAGCTTGGCTGCTTCGATGCGAATTCGGGCCGCGCGCTGTGGGAAAAGCCGTTCTCGAGCGTGAGCGGCATTGCCCAGGACGATGCCGCGGTGGTTGGCGCGGACGACTGGTCGGTCGTGCATGCCTATAGCGTGGCAACGGGCGCGCAGGCGTGGAGTTCGGACAAGCTCAAGAACCGCGACCTGAGCGTGCCGGTGCTGCTCGGTCACGCCGTCGTGATGGGCGACTATCAGGGTTACGTGCACTTCCTCTCGCTCGACGACGGCAGCTTCGTCTCGCGCGTGAAGACCGACGGCAGCCCGATCGTCGCGGCGCCGGTGCTGGCCGGCAACACGCTCGTCGTGCAGACGAAGGACGGCGACCTGTACGGTCTGCGTCCGCAGCAGCAGTAAGCGATGTTCGTTGCGCGAGCCGCCTGAGGGTGACTCGCCGAAACTTCGCAGAGCTTCATCGACGATCAGGGCGCGCCGGCAAGGCCGGGCGTCGCCCTCCCAAGGCCGGCTCAAGCCGGCCGCGCGCGTTTTGAACGGCGCAACAGTCGCGGGCGGCGACTTCGTTCCATCCGCTTTCCGGGCAAACGCCCGACATTTCGGGTCCGCTGGCCCGTACGCCGGGCTCGGGCATCGCGCCCGTTTCGTGATAATTTGCAACCGATGCCACCCTGCAGGCGCAGGGCGTTGCTGCGCGGCGTGCCGGACTTTCCGGCGTCGCGCCTTACCGTAGAAAAGATCAGATGAAACCCGTAATCGCCCTCGTCGGGCGCCCCAATGTGGGGAAATCCACGCTGTTCAACCGGCTCACCCGCTCGCGCGACGCGCTGGTGGCCGACCTGCCTGGCCTCACGCGCGATCGCCACTACGGCGAGGGGCGGGTGGGCGAGCGTCCATACCTCGTGGTCGATACCGGCGGCTTCGAGCCCGTCGCGAAAGACGGCATCCTGCACGAGATGGCGCGCCAGACGCGCCAGGCCGTGGAAGAGGCGGACATCGTCGTGTTCATCTGTGACGGACGCAACGGCCTCGCGCCCCAGGACAAGCATATCGCCGACTACCTGCGCAAGACGGGCCGCCCGATCTTCCTCGTGATCAACAAGGCCGAAGGCATGAAGTACACGTCGGTTGCGGCGGACTTCTACGAGCTGGGTCTCGGCGACCCGCGCGCGATTTCGGCCGCGCACGGCGACGGCGTGACCGAGATGATCAGCGAAGCGCTCGATCAGGCCTACGCCGACCAGCCCGAGGAAAGTGAAGAGGACGCCGAAAAGCATGGCGTGAAAATCGCGATCGTGGGGCGCCCGAACGTCGGCAAGTCGACGCTCGTGAACACGCTGCTCGGCGAGGACCGCGTGATCGCCTTCGATATGCCGGGCACGACGCGCGACTCGATCTATATCGACTTCGAGCGCGGCGGCAAGAAGTACACGCTCATCGACACGGCCGGTTTGCGCCGCCGCGGCAAGGTGTTCGAGGCCATCGAAAAATTTTCGGTGGTGAAGACGCTGCAGTCGATCTCGGATGCCAACGTCGTGATCCTGATGCTGGACGCGCATCAGGAGATTTCCGACCAGGACGCGCACATCGCGGGCTTCGTGGTGGAGCAGGGCCGTGCGCTCGTGGTGGCCGTGAACAAGTGGGACGGTCTCGACGAACACGCGCGCGAGCAGATCAAGCACCACCTGCAGCGCAAGCTGAAGTTCCTCGAATTCGCGAAGTTCCACTTCATTTCGGCGACGGAGAAGTTCGGCATCGGCGCGCTGATGCGCTCGGTCGACGCCGCCTATGCCGCGGCGATGGCGAAGCTGCCCACGCCGAAGCTCACGCGCGCGCTCATCGACGCGGTGGAGTTCCAGCAGCCGCGTCGCCGCGGCCCGGTGCGGCCGAAGCTGCGCTATGCGCACCAGGGGGGGCAGAACCCGCCCATCATCGTGATCCACGGCAACGCGCTCGATGCGGTCACGGAAACCTACAAGCGTTATCTGGAGAACCGTTTCCGGGAAACTTTCTCGCTGACCGGGACTCCATTGCGCATAGAGTTTCGTTCCTCGACGAATCCCTACACTGACAAAAGCTGAGTTCTGTGCGCTCGCGCGCATGGCGGCTCTCATGGCCCCTGGCCGGACGGTCCGGATGCGCGCCAGCCTGTGAGAATCGGCTATAGTGTAGCGATTGGGTGCCGGATTTCTTTTTCTTCGGCCCCAATCCAAGTTAAACCTGCAAAAAAATACGGAGTTTGCTATGAGCAACAAAGGGCAATTGTTACAAGACCCGTTTTTGAACGCGCTGCGCAAGGAGCACGTGCCTGTTTCGATCTATCTGGTCAACGGCATCAAGCTTCAAGGGAACATTGAATCGTTCGACCAGTACGTCGTGTTGCTCCGTAATACGGTTACACAGATGGTGTACAAGCACGCCATTTCCACGGTCGTGCCCGCTCGTCCGGTGAACTTCCACCCGGACACGGAAGCGTCCTGATCCACGGTACGGCCGGTCCGGAGCGCCGCCAGGGCGAGCCGGACCGGCCGTTTTCATTTTGACATCCGCTAATTTGACCAACGCCGCACTTGTCGGCATCGACTTCGGCAAGACCGATTTCGACGCCAGCCTCGAAGAACTCAGCCTGCTCGCACAGAGTGCGGGCGCCAATCCCGCCGTCACGCTCACCGGCCGACGCTCGAGCCCCGATGCCGCCATGTTCATCGGCAGCGGCAAGGCCGACGAACTGCGTCTTGCCTGCGAGGCGAACGACGTCGAAATCGTCATCTTCAATCACGCACTGTCGCCCGCCCAGCAACGCAATCTGGAGCGCACGCTGGACCGCCGCGTGGTGGATCGCACGAGCCTCATTCTCGACATCTTCGCGCAGCGCGCCCGCAGCCACGAAGGCAAGCTGCAGGTCGAGCTCGCGCAGCTGCAGTATCTCGCCACGCGCCTCGTGCGCGCATGGACCCACCTCGAGCGCCAGAAGGGCGGTATCGGTCTGCGCGGCCCCGGCGAAACGCAGCTCGAAACCGACCGCCGGCTGATCGGCGAGCGCATCAAGATGCTGCAGGGGCGGCTCGCCAAACTGCGCCGTCAGCACGGCACGCAGCGGCGCCAGCGTCAGCGCAACCAGACCATGTCGGTGTCGCTCGTCGGCTATACGAACGCGGGCAAGTCCACGCTCTTCAATGCGCTGACGAAGGCGCAGGCGTATGCCGCCGACCAGCTGTTCGCGACGCTCGATACCACGTCGCGGCGCGTCTGGCTGGGCGGCGAGGTCGGGCAGATCGTGCTCTCGGATACGGTCGGATTCATCCGCGAGCTGCCGCACCAGCTCGTCGCCGCGTTTCGCGCGACGCTCGAAGAAACCGTGCAGGCCGATCTTTTGCTGCACGTCGTGGACGCGTCGAGTTCCGTGCGCCTCGATCAGATCGATCAGGTGAACGCGGTGCTGCACGAGATCGGCGCAGATACGATCCGCCAGGTGCTGGTATTCAACAAGATCGACGCGGTACCCGAACTGGCGGCCCGCGGCGGGACGGTCGAGCGGGACGAATATGGTAATATTTCGCGCGTCTTTTTGAGCGCGCGCACGGGCGTCGGACTGGATGCGCTGCGCGCCGCCATTGCCGAAATCGCGGCGGCTGAACCGATGAACAACGGGATGACCAGCGCGATCGCCGACGCGTCACAACCGCTCGCCGCCGACTGGAACGCGGTGCCCCACGAATCTCGCAGGGAATCGGAACACGGCCACTGACGCCGTGCCCGGCGCCGGCCGGTGGAGGCGGGCGCGGCCCGCACGCATTGATCCGCTGTCTACTCTGGTGAACGAACACAGGTGAACGATTACAACAAGCGGTCTGGCTGGCAGCGCGCGCGCACCCTCTTCTCGCTGAACGACCCCCGTTGGGGGCGCGGTGACGGCGACGGCCAGCGCACGGACGAGTCGCGCCGGCCGCCGGGCAAGAACGGCAACGGCAATGGCGATGGCCCGCCCGACCTCGACGAGATGTGGCGCGATTTCAATCGCCGGCTCTCGGCGTTCTTCGGCCGCAAGGGCAAGGGGCCCGGCGGCCTCGGCTCGCGTCCCGACAACGGCAACGGCGCGCGCATCGGCGTCGGCATCGTGATTGGCGTGCTCATTGCGATCTACGTGGGCAGCGGCGTCTATGTCATCCAGGAGGGGCAGGCCGGCGTGGTGCTGCAGTTCGGCCAGTACCGGCAGACCGTCGGGGAAGGCGTCCACTGGCGCCTGCCGTATCCGTTCCAGACGCATGAGGTGGTGAACGTCGGACAGATCCGCTCGGTCGAGATCGGCCGCAGCAATCTCGTGCGCCCGGCCAACGTCAAGGACGCGTCCGTGCTCACGCACGACGGCGACATGCTCGACGTGCGCTTCACGGTGCAATACCAGGTGAAGCAGCCTACCGACTATCTGTTCCAGAGCGTCGACCCGGACCTCGCCGTCACGCAGGCCGCGCAGGCCGCAGTGCGTACGGTGGTCGGCGCGCGCAGCACGAACGACCTGCTGTATGCCGACCGCGAACCGATCCGCGCGCAGCTCGCCGACGCGATCCAGCATTCGCTCGACGAGGCGAAGACCGGGCTCGGCGTGACCGGCGTCACGATCCAGAGCGTGCAGGCGCCCGACCAGGTGCAGGCGGCTTTCGACGATGCGGCCAAGGCGCACCAGGACCGCGAACGCGCGAAGCGCGACGCGCAGGCCTACGCCGACGAGCTGCTGCCGCGCGCGCAGGCGGACGGTGCCCGTCTGATCGACGACGCGAAGGCTTATAGCGAACGCGTGGTTGCCGAAGCTCAGGGCGACGCGGACCGCTTCATGCAGGTCTACGCGCAGTACGCGAAGGCCCCGGCCGTGATTCGCGAGCGCATGTATCTGGAGACCATGCAGCATATCTACTCGAATACGACGAAGGTGTTCGTCGACAGCAAGTCCGGCAACAACGTGATCTATCTGCCGCTCGACAAGATCGTCGACGCGACGCGTCAGCGTGCCGCCGCCGCGGCGTCGGGTGCCGCGCCGGCCGCTTCGGAAGCGTCGCCCGCGGCGGCGCCCGCCTCGAGCGATGCGCAGCCGCAAGGCGCCCAGGACGGCGCGCAGCAGCAGGGCACCGCAGAACCGGCCACCGCCGCCTCCGCGCCTTCAGCCAGCGACGCCGCTGCGGCCGCGAGCGACGCATTGCGTTCGCGCGATGCGTTCCGCAGCCGCACTCGCGAAGACGACGTGCAATAACGGAGCGCACCCCATGAACCGAATCATTGCGCTCGTCGTTGTCGTTGTCGTGGCCGCGCTCGTTGCCTCGTCGTCGGTGTTCGTCGTCGATCCGCGTCACGTTGCCGTCGTTTCGTCCTCGGGCGGCAGCCCGGCGACGCTCGCGGGGCCGGGGCTGCATGTGAAGCTGCCGCCGCCGTTCCAGACCGCGACCTACATCGATACCCGCGTCCAGGCGTTCGACGCGCCCGATGCGGACCGCTACACGACGTCCGACAAAACGGAACTGCTCGTGAACCCGGTGATCCGCTACCGTATCGCCGACCCGCTCAAGCTCTTTGCCGCGACGAAGGGCGATCCGCAGACGCTCGCCGACCGGCTCGCCTCGCTGTCGCGCGACGCGCTTTCCGACGCGTTCTCGAAGGTCACGCTGACCGCTGCGCTCGCGCAGCAGGAAGCCGTCGCCAACGGCGCGCGCGACGCGCTGCGCGAGGCGGCGGCGCCGCTCGGCATCGACGTGATCGACATCGAACTCACGCGCGTCGACTATCCGCCCGAACTTGCGGATGTCGTCTACAAGCGCATGAGCGCCGCACGCGAGCAGGCCGCCGCCGCCGAGCGCGCGCAGGGCGCCGCCGAGGCGCAGCAGATCAAGGACGATGCCGAGCGCAAGCAGCAGGGCGTGGCGGCGGATGCCTATGCGCAGGCGCAGGCCATCAAGGGCGAAGGCGACGGCAAGGCCGCCGCGATCGCCGCCGAGGCCTTTGGCCGCGACCCGCAGTTCTACCAGTTCTATCAGAGCATGCAGGCGTTGCGCGACAGCTTCAAACCCGGCGACGTCGTCGTGGTCGATTCGTCGAGCGACTTTTTCCGCTTCATGCGCGGCCCGAACGGCGATACGGCGCCGGCAGCGGCTCCTGAGCACAAACACTAAACGAGACACCGCGCGCACGGCGCGTTCTTTGGCATGAACCTGGCTGGCTCCCTGTTGCTCGCGATCGCGCTGATGCTGATTATCGAGGGCATGTTCCCGTTCGTTTTTCCGACGGCCTGGCGCGATACGTTTCGTCGAATCGCCGAGCGGCCGCCGCATCACATCCGGATCGGCGGGCTGATCGTGATGGGCCTCGGCCTCGTGATCCTGATGCTCGCAACCTGATTGCCTTCACAGTAGTAGGACTCAACCGATGTCGACCTGGTTACTTCCCGAGAATATTGCGGACGTGCTGCCGTCCGAGGCGCGCAAGATCGAAGAATTGCGCCGCCGCCTGCTGGACCGCTTCCGCGCATATGGCTACGAGATGGTCATGCCGCCGCTGCTCGAATATCTCGAGTCGCTGCTCACAGGCGCCGGGCGCGACCTGAACCTGCGCACGTTCAAGCTCGTCGATCAGTTGTCGGGCCGCACGCTCGGCCTGCGCGCGGACATCACGCCGCAGGTGGCGCGTATCGACGCGCACTTGCTGAACCGCCAGGGCGTGACGCGCCTGTGCTACGCGGGCAACGTGCTGCATACGCGTCCGCGCGGCCTGCATGCCACGCGCGAGCAGATCCAGATCGGCGCCGAAATCTATGGCCATGCGGGGCTCGAAGCCGACCTCGAAATCCAGCAATTGCTGCTCGACGCGCTGCGTCTCGCGGGCCTTGCCAAGGTGCGTCTCGACCTGTCCCATGCGGGCGTGCTCGCGGCGCTGGTCGAAGCCGATCCGGCCGTAGCGGCGCTTGGCGACGCGCTCCATGAAGCGCTGGCAGGCAAGGACGTGCCGCGCCTCGCCGAGCTGACCGAGGCGCTCGCGCCGCTCACGCGCGACGCGCTCCGTGCGCTGCCCTCGCTCTACGGCGACGCCGGCGTGCTGGCGCAGGCGCGCACGCGCCTGCCGGCGCTGCCGGGCATCGCGCGCGCGCTGGACGATCTGGCATTCCTCGTGAACGAGATCGACGGTGCGGAACTGATGATCGACCTCGCCGATCTGGGCGGCTATGCCTATCACAGCGGCGTGATGTTCTCGGCCTACGTGGACGGCGTGCCGAACGCCGTGGCGCGCGGCGGCCGTTACGACAAGGTGGGCGAGGCCTATGGCCGCGCGCGTGCCGCAACGGGCTTCTCGCTCGACCTGCGCGAAGTGGCCCGTATTTCGCCCGTTGAGGCGCGCAGCAGCGCCATTCTCGCGCCCTGGCGGCACGACGAGGCCCTGCGCACTGCCGTAGCGGCGCTGCGCGACGCGGGCGAGGTCGTGATCCAGGCGCTACCGGGCCACGAGCACGATATGGACGAATTCGCGTTCGACCGCGTGCTGATCGAGCGCAACGGGACCTGGGTGGTCGAGGCGCGCGCCTGAGCGTGAGAGGAACAAGCGCCCGAGCGTCCGAACCCGCCCAGGCCGTTGAGAGATAAGGAAAATTCCCGCTATTTCGGGAAAAAAAGCGGGCTCGCGCCCGAACCCAGGTAGAATACGTTTTTAACCAGCTAACGAAACACCATGTCTGCCAGCGCAGTGAATGTAACCCCGGGGCGCAACGTCGTCGTCGTGGGCACCCAGTGGGGAGATGAAGGCAAGGGCAAGATCGTCGACTGGCTGACGGACCACGCGCAAGGCGTGGTGCGCTTCCAGGGCGGTCACAACGCCGGCCACACGCTCATCATCGGCGGCAAGAAGACCATTCTTCGCCTCATTCCGTCGGGCATCATGCGCGCGGGCGTTGCCTGCTACATCGGCAACGGCGTGGTGTTGTCGCCCGAAGCCCTGTTCAAGGAAATCGGCGAACTCGAAAGCGCGGGCATCGACGTCCAGAAGCGCCTCTTCATTTCCGACGCGACCACGCTGATCCTGCCGTATCACATCGCCATCGACCAGGCGCGCGAAGCAAAGCGCGGCGCCGCGAAGATCGGCACCACCGGCCGCGGTATTGGCCCGGCGTACGAAGACAAGGTCGCGCGCCGCGGCATGCGCGTGCAGGATCTGTTCGAGCCGGAACTGTTCGCCGAGCGCCTGCGCGACAACCTCGACTACCACAACTTCGTGCTCACGCAGTACCTGGGCGCGGCGCCCGTGGACTTCCAGCAGACGCTCGACACGATGCTGAGCTACGCCGACCGTCTGAAGCCGATGGTAACGGACGTTTCGCGTCGCCTTTATGACGTCAACCGTTCGGGCGGCAGCCTGCTGTTCGAAGGCGCGCAGGGCACGCTGCTCGACATCGATCACGGCACCTATCCGTACGTCACGTCGAGCAACTGCGTGGCGGGCGCGGCATCGGCTGGCGCGGGCGTAGGCCCCCAGCAGCTCAGCTACATCCTCGGCATCACGAAGGCGTATTGCACGCGTGTCGGCTCGGGCCCGTTCCCGAGCGAGCTCTACGACGCCGACAACGCCGACCGCCAGGAAGAAGTCGGCCTCACGCTCGCTAAGGTCGGCAAGGAATTCGGTTCGGTCACGGGCCGTCCGCGCCGCACGGGCTGGCTCGACGCCGCCGCGCTGCGCCGTTCGATCCAGATCAACGGCGTGACGGGCCTGTGCATCACGAAGCTCGACGTGCTCGACGGCCTCGACGAAGTGAAGCTCTGCGTGGGTTACAAGGTAAGCGGCAAGGATGTCGACATTCTGCCGCGCGGCGCCTCGCAGGTCGCGGAGTGCGAGCCGGTCTACGAAACTTTCCCGGGCTGGAAGGAAAGCACGATCGGCATTACGCAGTGGGACGCGCTGCCGAAGAGCGCGCAGGCCTACCTCACGCGCGTGCAGGAAGTGGCAGGCGTGCCGATCGACATGGTGTCGACCGGTCCCGATCGCGACGAGACGATCCTGCTGCGTCATCCGTTCAAGGCGTAAGAGGGTAGCGCACGATGATTCAGATGACGGACCCGCGCAACGACGAAAAGAACCTGTGGGTCGGCTGGGACGAGTACCACCGGCTGATCGAGCTGCTCGCGCTCGCAGTGCACGAATCGCGCTGGAAGTTCGACCAGATCCTGTGCCTCGCGCGCGGCGGATTGCGCGTGGGCGACCAGCTTTCGCGCATCTACGACCTGCCGCTCGCGATCCTCGCGACCAGTTCGTATCGCGAAGCCGCCGGCACGCAGCAGGGTGATCTCGATATCGCGCAATACATCACGATGACGCGCGGCGAGCTTGCGGGCAACGTGCTGCTCGTCGACGATCTCGTCGACTCGGGCGTCACGCTCGCGCGCGTGCAGCAGCACCTCAAGGATCGTTATCCGGCTGTGACGGGCGTGCGTTCGGCGGTGCTGTGGTACAAGGGCTGCTCGAAGGTGAAGCCCGACTACTTCGTGCAGCATCTGCCGACCAATCCGTGGATTCACCAGCCATTCGAGGAGTGGGACACGGTGCGCCCGCACAATCTGGGCGCGTGGATCAAGCGCGGCCTGCAGCAGGCGAACGCAGCCGAATCGCAGTCCTGACGAACGTGAGGGCGCGAGACAAGGTTTGTTGTGAGTGCAACCAATCGTGCCCAGCCTCACCCAATGAGCCCTCTGCGCCGGCCATGCAAAACGGAGCCTTTCGAGGCTCCGTTTTTTTGCATGACGTTTTCGTGTCGGGGCGATGCAAATGCCCGGATGAACACGTGAGGATAGATGGAATGGGGGGCAATGCTACACTTCGCCGGAATGGACGACGTGGCATGACCACAACGGGTGTCGTTGGGGTCACGTAGCCGGTTTAGAATAGCGGTCGCTTTTATTTTCCGCCTCGAAAACGGATCTCCGCGTATATGACAACTAGCACACACGTGGCAAAGCAGTCTCTGCCGGCGCTGGCCGTTGCGGCAATCGGCGTCGTGTTCGGCGACATCGGCACGAGCCCGCTCTATTCGCTGAAAGAAGCGTTCAGCCCGGACCACGGCATTCCGCTCAACGACACCTCCATTCTTGGCGTCATCTCGCTGCTCTTCTGGGCGATCATGATCGTCGTCAGCGTCAAGTACGTGTTGTTCGTCATGCGCGCCGACAACAACGGCGAAGGCGGTGTGCTCGCGCTGATGGCGCTGGCGCTGCGCTCGTTCAAGCGCACGAGCCGCGCCGCGCTGATCCTCACGGGCCTCGGTATTTTCGGCGCGTGCATGTTTTATGGGGACGCGGTGATTACGCCCGCCATCTCCGTGATTTCGGCCGTGGAAGGTCTTGAAATCGCGGCGCCCAAGCTCTCCCATCTCGTGGTGCCGCTCACCATCGTGATCCTGATCGCGCTCTTCTGGATCCAGCGTCACGGCACCGCGCTCGTCGGCCGGCTGTTCGGGCCGATCATGGTGCTGTGGTTCGTGACCATCGGCGTGCTCGGCCTCTCGCGTATCGTGCAGGCCCCGGGCGTGATCGCGGCGCTCAATCCGTACTACGCCGTCAGCTTCATGGGCGCACACATGCTGCAGGCCTATGTCGTGCTCGGCTCGGTCGTGCTGGTGCTCACCGGCGCGGAGGCGCTCTACGCCGACATGGGCCACTTCGGCGCGAAGCCCATCCGCGTGGCCTGGTATGTGCTGGTGATGCCGTCGCTCGTGCTGAACTACTTCGGCCAGGGTGCACTGCTGATGCAGGATCACCACGCCATCGAGAATCCGTTCTTCCTGCTCGCGCCCGACTGGGCGCTGCTGCCGCTCGTCGTGCTCTCGACGGTCGCGACCGTGATTGCTTCGCAGGCCGTGATTTCGGGCGCGTATTCGCTCACGAGCCAGGCGATCCTGTTGGGCTACGTGCCGCGCATGAAGGTGCTGCACACGTCCGACCTCGCGATCGGGCAGATCTATGTGCCGGTGGTGAACTGGCTGCTGCTGTTCGTCATCCTGTGCATCGTGGTCGGCTTCAAGAGCTCGGACAATCTGGCCGCGGCCTACGGTATCGCCGTGACGGCGACGATGGTCATGACCACGGTGCTGCTGTGCGTCGTGATGATCGAAATCTGGAAGTGGCACAAGGCGCTCGTCGCGCTGATCATCGGCGTCTTCCTGGCGGTCGATCTGGGCTTCTTCGGCGCGAACCTGCTGAAGGTCGAAGAGGGCGGCTGGCTGCCGCTCGGCATCGGCGCGTTGTTGTTCTTCCTCCTCATGACCTGGTACAAGGGGCGCATGATCGTGAAGGAGCGCACGGCCGCCGACGGCATCCCGCTGATGCCCTTCCTGCAGGGGCTGCTCGCGCATCCTCCGCATCGCGTTTCGGGCACGGCGATTTATCTCACCGGCAGCAACACGCTGGTGCCGGTCAGCCTGCTGCATAACCTCAAGCACAACAAGGTGCTGCACGAGCGCACCATCTTCCTGACTTTCGTGATTCGCGACATTCCCTATGTGTCCGAGGCGGAGCGCCTGAGCGTGCAGGACATCGGCGGCGGGCTTTATCTCGTGAAGGCGGACTACGGTTTCAACGAGACGCCGGACGTGAAGGCGGTGCTGCAGGAAGTGGGCCGCACGCACGACATGACCTTCGAGATGATGGATACGTCGTTCTTCATCGCTCGCGAGACGGTGGTGCCTACCCAGTTGCCGGGCATGTCGATCTTCCGCGAGCGCGTGTTCGCGTGGATGCACCAGAACGCGGCGAAGCCCACGGATTTCTTCAGCATTCCTGCCAACCGCGTGGTGGAGCTGGGGACGAAGATCGAGATCTGACGCGCGGCGTGCTGCGGAAATAAAATAACGGCACTTCGGTGCCGTTATTCGTTGGGGTGTCGCGCGACGCGAGCCTGCTTACCACAGGCCCCCGCGCGCGAAGCGCCGCGCTCGCGCCTTACCGCTGTTTGAGCTTCGCGAACGCCGCTGCCATCGCGCCGCCCGGCTCCGGGTCGCGCGAACGTTGCGGGCGGCCTGCATTGCTGCCGCTGCCGCCGTTTCGGCTGCCGGAATTGTTGCCCGCATTGCCGCTGCGCTGTGCGGCGCTTGCGGGATCGTCGTCCAGACGCATGGTGAGCGCGATGCGCTGGCGCTTCACGTCGACATCGAGCACCTTCACCTTGACGACCTGGCCGGCCTTCACGACTTCGTGCGGGTCCTTGATGAACTTCGTGGACATGGCGGAGACGTGCACGAGGCCGTCCTGATGCACGCCGATGTCGACGAACGCGCCGAACGCCGCCACGTTCGTCACGACGCCCTCTAGCAGCATGCCGGGCACGAGGTCGGAGACTTTCTCGACGCCTTCGCGGAAGGTGGCGGTCTTGAACTCGGGGCGCGGATCGCGGCCCGGTTTTTCGAGTTCGCTGAGGATGTCGCGAACCGTTGGCAGACCGAAGCGTTCATCGACGAACTCTGCGGGCGAGAGACCCGAGAGCGCCTCGCGATTGCCCAGCACGTCGCCAATGGAGCGCTTGATCTTCGCGAGCATGCGCTCGACGAGCGTGTACGCCTCGGGGTGCACCGAGGAGCGGTCGAGCGGATTGTCGCCGGCGTTGATGCGCAGGAAGCCCGCGGCTTGCTCGAAGGTCTTGTCGCCAAGCCGCGGCACTTTCTTCAGATGCTCGCGCGACGGGAAGGGGCCGTTGGCGTCGCGGTAATCGACGATATTGCGCGCGAGCGTGGCGTTCAGCCCCGAGACGCGCGCGAGCAGCGCGACCGAAGCTGTGTTCGCATCCACGCCCACGGCGTTCACGCAGTCCTCGACCACGGCGTCGAGCGAGCGCGCGAGCTCGCGCTGGTTCACGTCGTGCTGGTACTGGCCGACGCCGATCGCCTTCGGCTCGATCTTCACGAGTTCGGCGAGGGGGTCCTGCAGGCGGCGCGCAATCGAAACGGCGCCGCGCAGCGAGACGTCGAGCTCGGGGAACTCCTTCGCCGCCAGTTCGGACGCCGAATAAACCGAAGCCCCCGCTTCGGACACGACGATCTTCTGCAGCTTCAGCTCGGGATGGCGCGAGATCAGCTCGCTCGCGAGCTTGTCGGTTTCGCGCGAGGCCGTGCCGTTGCCGATGCTGATGAGCTCCGCCTGGGTTTGCGCGGCAATCCGCGCGAGCTTCGCGAGCGAGCCGTCCCAGTCGCGGCGCGGCTCGTGCGGGTAGATCGTGTCGGTCGCGAGCAGCTTGCCCGTGCGATCCACCACGGCCACCTTGACGCCCGTGCGCAGGCCCGGATCGAGGCCGATCACGGCCTTCGGGCCCGCCGGCGCGGCCAGCAGCAGATCCTTGAGATTGCGCGCGAACACGTGGATCGCCTCGGTCTCGGCCTGCTCGCGCAGGCCCGTCAGCAGTTCGTTTTCGAGGTGCGGCTGCACCTTCACGCGCCAGCACCAGCGGCAGACGTCGGAGAGCCATTTGTCGGCGGGGCGTCCCTGGTTTGCGATGCCGAAATGGCGCGCGATTCGCCCTTCGCCCGGATGCGGCATCAGGGCGTCCTGCTCGGTGCCGAGGCCGAGCTTCACCATCAGCACGCCCGCGTTGCGGCCGCGAAAGAGTGCGAGGGCGCGGTGCGAGGGCACGGTCTTGATGGTTTCGGAGTACTCGTAGTAATCGCGGAATTTTTCGCCTTCTTCGCCTTCCTTGCCTTCCACCACGCTCGAGCTGACGAGCCCCTCGTTGTGGAGCCACTCGCGCAGCTTGCCGAGCAGCTCTGCCGTCTCGCCGAACTGTTCCGAGAGAATGTCGCGCGCGCCGTCGAGGGCGGCCTTCACGTCGGCGACGCCCTTTTCGGCATCGACGTACTGTGCGGCCTCCGTTTGCGGGTCGAGCAGCGGATTGCCGAGCAGGGCATCGGCAAGCGGCTGCAGGCCTGCTTCGCGCGCGATCTGTGCGCGCGTGCGGCGCTTCGGCTTGTACGGCAGATAGAGGTCTTCGAGAACCTGCTTGCTGTCCGCGGCTTCGATGGCCGTGCGCAGCTCGCCGGTGAGCTTGCCTTGCTCTTCGATGCTCGCGAGGATCGCGGCGCGGCGCTCCTCGAGCTCGCGCAGGTACAGGAGCCGCTCTTCGAGCGTGCGCAGCTGCGTATCGTCGAGATTGCCCGTGACTTCCTTGCGGTACCGGGCGATGAACGGAACGGTCGAGCCTTCGTCGAGAAGCTGCACGGCGGCTGCCACCTGGCGAGGCTGTACGGTCAGTTCGGCGGCGATACGCTGGACGATCTTGAGTGCTACGGTTTCCGTCATAGGGTCTGGGTATTCCTGTAGGGCCTGGCGACGCTTGCGCGAACAGGCTTCGGGATCGGGTTGCACTTGCGCGGTCGAACGGGGCAGACCCCGGAGGGGGGCGGCCCGCCGGCCGGTGGAGCGGGGCATTTTGCCATAAATGCCGGAGCGCTCAACCCGGGGGGTGTTAGAATTTCAGGCATGTCCCGCAGCCATCCGAAGACGTTGACGATCTCCCGCTTGCTTCCCCGTTTGTCCCCCGGCTTGAACCTTGCCACCCTCCGCAGGCGTAAAGGCGCCCCGTGGCGTACCGCCGCCCGTCTGACAGCTTGCGCTGTTGCACTGTACGCCGTGGCGAGCGTGCCGGTAGCGGCACAGGAGGATTCGGCGTCCGGTGCGGCGGCGTCGGCGGGAACCGCCCAGGCGGCCAGTGCCGCGGTGCAACGGGACAATAGCCCCGGCGTGCCTTGGGTAGCCTCGGGAACGGGTGTCACGGCGAGGCCGCTGGACGCGGCGCCGGCGGTGGGAGCAAGTGCAGTTGCAGGTGCAGTGACAGGAGACGGCGGCGCGCAGGACAGCGTCCAGGCCGGCTTCGACGCGCGGCAGAAGGTGCTGGACCGCCGCTCGGCCGAGAACAATTATCGCTATGCAGTCGCGCAGCACGACTGCTACAGCACGTTTTTTGTGAACCACTGTATCGGCAAGGCGCGCGACGAGATGCGGGCCGTGCAGGCGGACATTCGCGGCGAGCAGTTGAAGCTCGACGAGGAGCAGCGCGCGGAGCGCGCGCGGCGCCGCGACGAGCAGGCCGCGTTGCAGCAGGCGCAAGATGAGGCCAATGCGCCGCAGCGCGCCGCCAACGAGGCGGCAAATACGCAGGCGTATCAGCAGAAGCAGCAGCAGCACGCGCTGGATCAGGCCCAGCGCGCGGCGGAGGCCCCGCAGCGAGCGGCGAACGAGCAGGCGTACCAGCAGAAGCAGCAACAGCACGCACTGGATCAGGCCCAGCGTGCGGGCGAGCAGTCGCAGGCCCAGCACGCGGCGAACCAGGCGGCGTACGATCAGAAGCAATCCGACTTCCAGCAGAAGCTGGACGAGGCTCACCGCCAGGGCCAGCAGCAGGCCGAAGAGCGGCAGCAGAAGGCCGAGCACTTCCAGCAGAAGCAGGAAGACGCGGCGAAGCACAAGGCTGACGTGGAACAGCGTCAGAAGCAGGCGGCCGAGAAGGCGCAGCAAAAGCAGCAACAGCAACAAGAGCAGCAGCGAGAACAACAACAGCAGCAGATGCAGCAGCAGGACCAGTAGCACGTTTTTCCTGGCCAGACAGCAACCTCAGGCGCGCCGACCGACAAGGGGCACGCCGCTCAACACGAGGAGGCGAGCATGCGCGAGCAACGTGAAGTCAAGTCCACGGTCCTTCAGGACCGGATACTCCAGCTGGAGTCCGAGCACGGCGATCTGGACCGTCTGATCGACCGGATGGCCGAGACGCCGGGGTGCGACGATCTCGAACTGCAGAAGCTCAAGAAGCGCAAGCTCAAGGTCAAGGACAACATCATCCTGCTGCAATTGCAGCTGGACCCCGATTCAACGAAGACTTCGAACGGGCACGGCTGAGTCCGGGTTCCGGCAGGCGCCGGGGCGTGGAATCCGCAGTGCCGCGCCCGCCGAAACAAGCAGGAACCGCTTGCCTTGAATTCAACGACCGTTTCGCAATCCCGGCCTGCGCCCCAAGACGGCGCGCCGGATGCCGACGCACGTCCGTCGCGTGCCGCGGCGCCGGCTACGCTGACCGCGCGCCGCGCAGCCGAACTCGAAGACCTGTTTGCCGCCGACGGCCTGCTTGCCCGCGAGATCGACGGCTATCGCCCGCGCGCCTCGCAGATCGAAATGGCGCGCGCCGTGGCCGCGGCCATGGAGGCGGCCGCGAAAGGGTTGCCCGAGCCGGAGATGTTCGAGCTGAAGTCGCGCCCGGCGCGGCGTCAGCCGGGCGGCGGCGATGCCGCCGGCGCGCAGGATCGCGCCGGTGAGGCCGCGAACGCGGTTGCCGAGGCCGGCGACAACACGCTGATCGTCGAGGCCGGCACGGGCACCGGCAAGACCTACGCCTATCTCGTGCCGGCCATGCTCTGGGGCGGCAAGGTGGTCGTTTCCACGGGTACGAAGCACCTGCAGGACCAGCTCTTCCAGCGCGACATTCCCACGGTGCGCGATGCGCTCGCGGTGCCCGTGAGCGTCGCGATGCTCAAGGGGCGCTCGAACTACCTGTGCCACTACTACCTGCAGCGCACGGCCGACAACGGCCGGCTGCCGTCGCGCCAGGAGACGTCGTATCTGCAGGAGATCGTGCGCTTCGCGAAGATCACGCGCTCGGGCGACAAGGCCGAGCTCGCGAGCGTGCCGGAGACGGCGGCGGTCTGGTCGATGGTGACGTCCACGCGCGAGAATTGCCTTGGCCAGGAGTGTCCGCACTACAAGGACTGCTTCGTGATGCAGGCGCGCCGGGAGGCGCAGCAGGCCGACATTGTGGTCGTGAATCACCACCTGTTCTTCGCGGACATCATGCTGCGCGATACGGGCATGGCCGAGCTGTTGCCGAGCGCGAATACGATCATTTTCGACGAAGCCCATCAGCTGCCGGAAACGGCGACGCTGTTCTTCGGCGAGACGCTCTCGACCTCGCAGTTCCTCGAGCTTGCCCGCGACTGCGTGGCCGAGGGCCTGAGCCATGCGCGCGACGCGGTCGAGTGGGTCAAGCTCGGCGCGGCGCTCGAGCGCGCGGCGCGCGACGCGCGGCTCGCGTTCAAGGAGGACTCGCTGCGGCTGTCGATCGCACAGCTTGCCGGGGATCACCCCCTCTTCGATGCGCTCGACGCGCTGCAGACCGAACTCGTCGTGCTGGCGACGGCGCTGGCAGGGCAGGCGGAGCGCGCGGAGTCGCTAGGCGCATGCCTGCGCCGTGCGCGCGAACTGCAAGGCATGCTCGCGGGCTGGACGGCGCCGCAAACGGATGCCGCAACCATGCGCGAGGCCGACTTGACGGAAGCCGGCAAGGAAGGCGAGGGCGATCGCGCCGACGCTGACGAAAAGGTCCGCTGGGTCGAGGTTTTCTCCCATACGGTGCAACTGCACGAGACGCCGCTGTCCGTGGCGCCGATCTTCGCCAAGCAGCGCGCGGGTGTGCCGCGCACGTGGATCTTCACGTCGGCGACGCTTTCGGTGCGCGGGGACTTCACGCACTATGCGGCGCAGATGGGTTTGAATGCGCGCCGCTCGATGACGCTGCCCAGCCCATTCGATTACCCCGAGCAGGGGCTGCTCTACGTGCCGCGCAATATGCCGCAACCGTCGTCGCCGCAGTTCACCGACGCCGTATTCGAGGCGGCGCTGCCGGCCATCGAGGCCTCGGGCGGGGGCGTCTTCATGCTGTGCACGACACTGCGCGCGGTGGACCGGATTGCCGCGAAGCTGCGCGACACAATCGAGGCGCGCGGCTGGAACACGCCGCTGCTCGTGCAGGGCGATGCGAGCCGCACGGAGCTGCTGGAGCGCTTTCGCGCCTATGGCAATGCGATCCTCGTGGGTAGCCAGAGCTTCTGGGAGGGCGTGGACGTGCGCGGCGACGCGCTTTCGCTCGTCGTGATCGACAAGCTGCCGTTCGCGCCGCCCGACGATCCGGTGCTGGCTGCGCGGCTCGATGCGCTCACGAAGAAGGGTTTGAGCCCGTTCGCGGTCCACCAGCTGCCTCAGGCGGTCATCACGCTCAAGCAGGGCGCAGGGCGGCTGATCCGCGCGGAAACCGACCGCGGCGTGTTGATGATCTGCGACACGCGTCTTGTCGACAAGCCGTACGGCCGACGTATCTGGCAGAGCCTGCCACCGTTCAAGCGTACGCGCGAGATCGAGGTGGTGAAGGCGTTCTTTGACGAGGAAGCGGAAGATCCGGCGAATTGAGTGTCGCGGCACGCGTTGCCGTTCTGTATGACACCGGCGCGCTGCCGCGCTTTATGCAGGGTGAATAACAAAAAAGCCACGAACGAAAGTTCGTGGCTTTTTTTGCTTGCCCGCTGTATATCCGGCGAGACCGCCAGAATGCACAGCGGTTCGCAGCAATACCCGCCGGAGGCGAACTCCGCGCGGGCTTTGCGCGAATGCTTAGTTGCTTGCGCCCGAAGCCGGAGCAGCAGCCGACGCAGCAGCGGCTGCGTCCGAAGCGGCAGCACCAGCGTCCGAAGCAGCGGCAGCAGCCGAAGCACCAGCGTCGCTCGCAGCAGCACCAGCGTCCGAAGCAGCAGCACCAGCGTCCGAAGCAGCAGCAGCCGGTGCCGAAGCAGCGGTTGCGTCGCTAGCCGGCGCAGCGGCTTGATCGCTGCTCTTGTTGCACGCAGCCAGTGCAACAGCTGCCAGCAGGGATGCTACGAGGAGGGATTTCTTCATGATCACGTCCTTTTATGGTTAAAGGTAAGCAACAGCGCAAAATAATACCGGTAAATGTGCCCCAACACCGACCTGAGCCGCTGGTGGAGACGCACTGCAAGAGCGTGAATCTTCCCTACGGCCTGGGCGGGAATTATAGGCACTTTCGTATCGACCGTCGACAATTCGGGGGACAATACGTTGTCTTTCTCATACAAGCACTATATTAGTACGGTATAACAGTCCGGAGCGCTTAGGCAAGCATTCCGACCCGTATCCAGCCCGCACAATACCACTCGTGCAGCAACGCTGTCACCGACGAATCGTGTGAGAGTGTTACAAAGCGTTTCCCGTCCATCAAGCGGTTGTCGGCGAATTCCGGCAGCCACTTTCTCGTCTCTTTGAGCAAGTACTGGTCCCCGTTCAGGTAGTACGATCGCGCATCGTAAAGCAGGATTGTCCGCCGGTCGAGAGCCAGGCCGCTTTTTGCTGCGCGGGCGCCAAACCGGGCTTCGTCGAGCGGCTTTTCCGGTGCGTCGAACACGACGTTAGGCTTCGGTTCGCTGAGCCACGAGCCGACGAACGAAGATACCTCAGCTTCGCCCCAACGTACTTTTGCGAGCACATCCGCGACCCGCGAGACGAGCGCGGGCGGCAACTGCGCGGGCTGCGCGACCGCCGGCTGGCTCGGGTCGCGGTAGAGCGTGGGTACAGCCGGCGCGCGCTCCATTCCGCGTTCGGCGAGCCAGTAGAGAAACTGGTTCGTGAGCTCCGACGTGGAAGGCGAACGAAAGCCGATCGAACAGGTCATGCACTCGCCGACGGCCACGCCGTCGTGCGCGATATGCGGGGGCAGATAGAGCATGTCGCCGGGCTCGAGCACCCATTCCTCTTCCGGCTCGAAGTTTGCGAGGATCTTTAGCGGCAGACCTTCCTGCAGGGTGAGGTCGCGCTGCGCGCCGACGCGCCAGCGCCGCTTGCCATGCACCTGCAGGAGGAAGACGTCGTACGAATCGAAGTGCGGGCCGACGCCGCCGCCATCCGTGGCGTAGGAGATCATCAGGTCGTCGAGGCGCGCATCCGGTGCAAAGCGGAAACGCTCGAGCAGCGCGCGTGCCCGGTCGTCGTGCAGGTCGACGCCCTGCACGAGCAGCGTCCACTGGCGCGCCTCGGGAGCGGGCAGCGCCTCCGGCGAGAACGGTCCATGTTCGAGCACCCAGCGGCGACGAAAATGCGTGATGAGGCGCGACTCGACGTCGTCGCCGTCGGCGAGCGCAAAGAGTTCGTCGCGCATGAGCGGGGGCTCGATGCCAGGTATCGCCTGGCGGATCAGGAGCGGCTTTTTCTGCCAGTATCGCTTCATGAACTGCGCCGGCGTGAGGCCGCCGAGAAGCGGCGTGGGTTCGTCAGGCGCGGGACGTGCCGGAGTGGGCGCGGCGCGTTGCTTGCTGGCGTTCACCGCGTGGTCAGGGGACCGCTTGAGCATCGTATAATGTGGTCTGTATTCTGGAGGAACGAATGAAAATCGCAAAGGACACCGTCGTGTCGGTCGCTTACAAGCTATCGGATGCGCAGGGCAATCTGATTGAGGAGAGCGACGAGCCGATGGTCTATCTGCACGGCGGCTATGATGGCACGTTCCCCAAGATCGAGGAAGCGCTGGACGGCAAGGAGCCGGGCTTCGAGACCCAGCTTCAGCTCGAACCGCAGGACGCGTTTGGCGAGTACGATCCCGAGCTCGTCAAGATCGAGCCGCGTAGCCGTTTTCCTGAGCCGCTCGAAGTCGGTATGCAGTTCGAAGGAACACCCGAAGAGGGCGACGAGGATCTCGACACGCTCATCTACACCGTCACGGATGTTGCCGAGGACAAGGTCGTGCTCGACGGCAATCACCCGCTGGCCGGCATGGCGCTGCGCTTTGCCCTGACCGTCAGGGAAGTGCGCGAGGCGACCGAAGACGAGATCGAGCACGAGCACGCACACGGCGCGGACGGTCTTGAAGTCGTCGACGAGGACGACGAAGAGGAAGACGGCGGCGAAGCCGGTTCGAAACCCACGCTTCACTGATCCGCTTCGCAAATCTTTCATGCGCCGGCAAGTTGCCGGCGCGCATTGAGCCTGGCTGCTGCGGTCGTTGCCTCAGCTCATTGCGCCAGATCTATGCCGGGTGCGGCAGTTTGCCCGCACCTTTCGGCGCTATCTCTCTTACTGATTCCATGGCTGGGACGGCGTTGCGGGCTGCTGCCCGGGCGGGGTGCCCGGCGTGCCCGACGGCGGCATGGGCGAAACGCCGCTTGCGGCGGACGCGCCGGCCGGCGGCACGACGTCCGGCGCCTGGGGCATGCCGGGAATCGTCGTGACATCGGGCATTGACGAGACCTCGGGCATTTCCGGGGCCTCCCCTGCCGGGATCCCCTCGGGCAGAAGCGGTGGCAGGAGCGGCAGATGTTTCGGCACGTCGCGCACGCTGACGCGCAGCGGCGTGCCGTGCGTCATGTCGGCATCGATCTGCAGCCACTGCGTAAGCGGGTCGCGCAAGTCGAACTCGATGCGCGTCACGTTCGCAATTCTCACACCTTTTTCATTGTGTAACGGCCGGTCGATCGCGAAGCCGTGCGCAAGCTTTGCGTGCGTCGGATGGATGAGCACGACCGGACCGCGGAACGTTTCGGCCAGCTTCATCAGGCTGTGCCTGAATTCGACGTAGCCGTCGCGCGGCCGATGGCCGAAGCGCAGCCACGCGAAGCGATCGGGCCGCTCTTCGTGCTCGTGCTCCAGCAGGGGATCGCCTTCGATGAAGACGATCACGGCGCGCGCGTTACGGCGCTTCGCTACCTCCGCCGCGTGTTCGAGCCAGAAGCCGTTGGCGATCACGCGGTCCTCGAATTCGCCGTTGCGGCCGCCCGCGTACAGATAGTGATTGTTGCCGTCCGGTACGTTCAGCGCCACGAATACGGTGTCGCCAAGCTGCCAGCGCATGTTTTCCCGGTAGGGCCGAAAGCGCGACACTTCGCTTTCGCGCGTGACGGGAAGCGGGTTTTGCCCGAGCGTCATCGGGTCGGAGAAGAAGGTCTGGCGCAGCAGGTCGAGCCGTTCGACGGGGTCCCACGCCCCCGATCCGTTGGCGCCGCAACCGGACCAATCGTGTTCACCGGCCACGAAGATGAGGGCCGGGCGCGAAGCCTCCAGTATCGTGTGACGCCGGTCGTAGAGCGCATCCGCGCAGGTTTCGCCGGCTCCCTTGAGGTTGCCGTCGTAGACGACGAACGAGGTCTGCGGATCGCGGCCGATCGCGTCGATGAGCCGTTGCGCAGCAGGTTCGTCCGTTTGCGACCTGAGAACGTTCGCGATGACCGCGAATGCGTAGCGCGGCGACTGTGCTTCTGCCGGCGCACTGAAGGTCAGCACGAAAGCGACAGCGAAAACCGCCGCGGCACCGAACGACGCGCGGCAGCGCAAGGCCGCCTCGCCTCGGCACGCGGGCCGAGGCGAGGCATCCGGCGGCGCGCTGCGGCGCTCAGCGTTGCGCGTCCGGCGCCGTGGCCAGCTCATGCAGTTCGTACAGTAGATCGAGCGCCTCGCGCGGGCGCAACTCGTTCGGATCGAGCGCGCGCAGCCGCTCGGCGACGAGCGTGGCGGAGGGATCCTGCGCGGCAGGTGCGTCTTCGGCCTCGAGCGGCGCATCGTCGGCGAGCGACGCCGCGAAGAGGTCCAGCTGCGGCGTGGGTTGTCCCGCCGAAAGCTGCTCCAGATGGACGAGATGCTTGCGCGCCGCGCGGATCACGGGCGCGGGCACGCCCGCGAGCTGGGCAACCTGCAGGCCATAACTCTGATTGGCCGGGCCTTCCTGCACCGCATGGAGGAACACGATGCCATGCCCGTGCTCGACCGCCGAGAGATGCACGTTCGCCGCCTGAGTAAATTCGGCGGGCAGTTGGGTGAGCTCGAAGTAGTGCGTCGCGAAGAGCGTGTGGCAGCCGTTGCTCGCAAGCAGGTGGCGCGCGATCGCCCAGGCGAGCGCAAGACCGTCGAAGGTCGAGGTGCCGCGCCCGATCTCGTCCATCAGCACGAGGCTGTGCGGCGTGGCGTCGTTGAGGATCGCCGCCGCTTCGGTCATCTCGACCATGAAGGTCGAGCGGCCGCCCGCGAGGTCGTCGGCAGCGCCGATGCGCGTGAAGATGCGGTCGATCGGGCCAAAGCGGGCTTGCTTCGCGGGCACGTAGCTGCCCACGTAGGCGAGCAGGGCGATCAGCGCGGTCTGCCGCATGAAGGTCGACT
This sequence comes from Paraburkholderia acidipaludis NBRC 101816, assembly GCF_000684975.1. Lineage (GTDB taxonomy): Bacteria > Pseudomonadota > Gammaproteobacteria > Burkholderiales > Burkholderiaceae > Paraburkholderia > Paraburkholderia acidipaludis. The sequence continues at coordinate 243,177 of NZ_BAXZ01000003.1, forward strand.
TACCGCCCATGTTCGGGCCGGTGATGAGGAGCAGCTTGCGATCGGCCCCGAGCAGACAGTCATTGGCGATGAACTGCTCGACCTGCGCCTCGACGACCGGATGGCGGCCCTGTTCGATCTCGATGCCGGGCTCCGGCGAGAACGCCGGCGCACACCAGTCCAGCGCGCGAGCGCGTTCCGCGAACGCGGCGAGCACGTCGAGCTCGGCGAGCGCCGCAGCCACGCGCTGGCAGTCGGGAATGAACGGCAGCAGCGACTGCAGCAGCGCGTCGTAGAGCGCGCGCTCACGCGAGAGCGCGCGCTCCTGGGCGGAAAGCGCCTTGTCCTCGAAGGTCTTCAGTTCGGGCGTGATATAGCGCTCGGCGTTTTTTAGCGTCTGGCGCCGGCGATAGTCGTCGGGCACCTTGTCGGTCTGGCCGCGCGTGACCTCGATATAGAAGCCGTGCACCTTGTTGTACTCGACCCGCAGATTGCCGATGCCCGTGCGGGCGCGCTCGCGCGTCTCGAGATCGAGCAGGAACTGGCCGCAGTTCTCCGACAAGTCGCGCAGCTCGTCGAGCTCGCCGTCGTAGCCGCGCGCGATCACGCCGCCGTCACGCACCATGGCTGCCGGCTCCGGTGCGACCGCGCGTTGCAGCAGATCGGCACACGCTGCCGGCGGCTCCAGCGCCTCGGCGATACGCGCGAGCGACGGCGCGGCGCTCGCGCCGCCGGCGGCCGCCGCCACTTGTTCGCGCAGGGTGGGCAAGGCCGCGAAGGTGTCCCGCAGGCTCGAGAGATCGCGCGGGCGCGCCGAAAGCAGCGCGAGGCGTCCGGTGATGCGCTCCACGTCGGCGATCTGGCGCAAGCTGGCGCGCAGATCGTCGACGCCGGCGGGCGGCGGCGCTTCGAGCAGCGCGCCGATGGCCTGCTGGCGCATCTGCGCGATCGACGCATCGCGCGGCGGGTGATGCAGCCAGTGGCGCAAGAGGCGGCTGCCCATCGCCGTGCTGCAGGTATCGAGCAGCGAGCAGAGCGTGGGCGACTCGGTGCCGCGCAGCGTTTCGGTGAGTTCGAGATTGCGGCGCGTGGCCGGATCGAGGCCGATGTACTCCGACTCGACTTCCACCTTCAGGCTGCGCACGTGGCGCAGTTGTTGACCTTGCGTGGCCGCCGCGTAGAGCAGCAGCGCGCCCGCGGCGCCGCATGCGCTCGTGAGCGCCTGCGCGCCGAAGCCGTCGAGACTCGCTACGTCGAGCTGGTCGCACAAGCGCTGCTTGCCCGAGGCGACGTCGAAATGCCAGGCCGGTACACGCGTGAGCGCACCCGAATTCGACCCGGACGGTGCGGGCGGTGCCCAGCCCGCCGATTCCGCGGGCAGCTCGGCGACGAGGATTTCCGCGGGGCGGATCCGCTCGAAGGCGGCGGCGACCTGCTCGGGCGCGATTTCCGCGAGGCGCAGTGCGCCGCTCGCGAGATTGAGCCAGGCGAGACCGACGTTGACCGTCGCGCCGCGCCGGTTGTGGCCGGGGCAGACGGCCATCAGATAAACGTCGTTCTTGTCGGAGAGCAGGGCCGCGTCGGTCAGCGTGCCGGGCGTGACGACACGCACGACCTTGCGCTCGACGGGTCCTTTCGACGTGGCCGGATCGCCGATCTGCTCGCAGATCGCCACCGACTCGCCGAGCTTCACGAGCTTGGCGAGATACTGCTCCACGGCATGGTGGGGCACGCCGGCCATCTTGATCGGATTGCCGGCTGAGGCGCCGCGCTGCGTGAGCGTGAGGTCGAGCAGCCGCGAGGCCTTTTCGGCGTCTTCGAAGAAAAGCTCGTAGAAGTCGCCCATCCGGTAGAACACGAGCGTGCCCGGATGGTCGGCCTTGATGCTGAGGTATTGGCGCATCATCGGCGTATGCTGTGCGATGTCGCCTTCGGTATGTGTAGCCATCCTCGGAAGTCTTGCTTAGGGTTCAGGGCGTGAGTTTAACCCGCGCGGCCCGCATGTAAAGCTGGCCGAACGGCCGGTGCGGACAGCGTCAGGCATGGACGGCGCGCAAGGTGAATCGGCACGCTCATTCGTCCACGAGCGCGCGCAGATTCACTTTGCGTGCATTAGCGGCGCTTCGCCGCATGGCGAGCCCGATCATCGCGGCGATGAAGGTGCCGAACACGACAATGATCCACTGCGCCGGCATCCTGGCCGTCAATAGCAGCGCATAGGCGCCCAGCATCAACAGCACGGCGAGGTTCTGGTTGAAATTCTGCACCGCGATCGAGTGGCCCGCGGAGAGGAGCGTCGCGCCGCGATGCTGCAACAGCGCGTTCATCGGCACGATGAAGAAGCCTGCGAGCGTGCCGAGCAGCACCATCAACGGGTACGCGAACAGCAGATAGAAGGGCAGCAGGAAGTGGCCAATCCGCAGGCCCTCGCCCGGCGGGAAGAGCCCCTTGCTGTAGAACGCCATGCCCACGGCGACGACGCCGCACAGCACGCCCACGGGCAGCACCCGCAGCGACGCGCGCAGCGATACCCACGCGGCGGCGGCGGCCGCGCCGATCGCGATGCCCAGCCCGGTCACGCCCTGCATGACGGCGGCCTTCGAGAGCGAGAGGCCGAGGTTGACGTCGGCCCACTTGAGCACAAGCAGTTGCAGCGTGACGGCGGCGCCCCACATGAGCGTCGTGACCCAGAGCGCAATCTGCGCGAGCTTGTCGGCCCAGAGCACGTTGAAGCAGTGCACGAAATCGGTGACGAGGCGTCGAGGCTCCTTCAGGCGGTTCGCGTAGCGCGCGCCGGTATCGGGAATGTCGAAGTTGATGAGGCCGGCGATGACATAAGTGAGCATGACTGCGAACATCGCGAGATCCGCCGACGAGTGGATCAGCGGCAGCGCGTGGTGCGCGACGAAGCGATCGGCGTAGGTGCTCACGAGCGCGCCGCCCAGCATCGTGCCGATGATCGTGGAGAGCACGGTGGCCGACTCGAGCCACGCATTCGCCGCGATGAGCTTTTCGGGCGGCAACAGCTCGGTAAGGATTCCGTACTTTGCGGGCGAGTAGGCCGCCGCGCCGAAGCCGACCACACCGTAGGCAATCATCGGATGCACGCCCGCGATCATCAGCAGGCAGCCGCACGCCTTGAGCGCGTTCGAGACTAACATGACGTGGCGCTTTTGCAGGGCGTCGGCGAACGCGCCGACGAAGGGCGCGAGCACTACATAGGACACCGTGAAGAAAATCTGCAGGAGCGGCGTTACCCATGCGGGTGACGCGATCACCGTTAGCAGCGCGATCGCCGCGATCAGCAGCGCGTTGTCGGCAAGCGACGAAACGAACTGCGCTGCGATGATCGTGTAGAAGCCCTTTTTCATCGGATGCGTGCGCGGCGGCTGATAGGCAGAAAGCGCGACAAAACAAAAAAGCGGCCGAAGCCGCTCGACCGCGTCAGGCCGCAGATGGGCCGCATGGGTTTGGACCGCATGCGTCCGGCGTCCTTAAGCCGCGTTGACGCGAGTGTACTTCGAAAGGATCGGCACCATTTGCGCGTACACCTTCGGATTGCCCGCGACCACTTCGCCCATGTGCAGGAAATCCGAGTCGCCCGTGTAGTTGCCGATCAGGCCGCCCGCTTCGGTCACGAGCAGGCCGCCCGCCGCGACGTCCCACGGATTGAGGCCCTGCTCGAAGAAGCCGTCCATGCGGCCCGCGGCGACGTTCGCCAGATCGAGCGCGGCCGCGCCCGGACGGCGCAGGCCCGCGCAGGCGCGCGTCATTTCGGCGAAGAGGTCGGTGTAGCGTTCGAGGCCGTCCTTTTCGCGGAACGGGAAACCCGTGCCGATCAGCGAGTCGGCGAGCCGGTCGCGGCGGCCCACGCGGATGCGGCGGTCGTTCAGGAACGCACCGCGGCCGCGCGAGGCGGTGAAGAGGTCGTTGCGGGTCGGGTCGTAGACCACGGCCTGCGTGACGATGCCCTTGTGCGCGAGCGCGATCGAGACACAGTAGTACTGGAAGCCGTGGATGAAGTTCGTGGTGCCGTCGAGCGGATCGATGATCCACTGGTATTCGGATTCGTTCTCCGAGAGGCCCGATTCTTCTGCGAGGATGGCGTGATCGGGGTAGGCGGTCTTCAGCGTGTCGATGATCGCCGCTTCCGATGCCTTGTCGACCTCCGTGACGAAATCGTTGTGCTGCTTCTTCGAGACCTGCACGAGGTCGAGATCGAGCGACGCGCGGTTGATGATCTGTCCGGCGCGGCGCGCGGCCTTGACAGCGATGTTGAGCATGGGATGCATGAGCCTGGATCCTTTTTATCCGGCGCGTTCGCACGAGGCGCGGCGAGCCGGGCTGCAGAAGATAAAAGCGTCTGACGATGGACAGGGCGCCCGAGGTGCGAACCTGTCCCGCCAACGGAGACGAATTGAATAAGAGCGGGGCGCGGCGCGCCGGCGGATTTGTCCGACCGGCGCGCAACCGCGCGCGAATTTCGTCATTTTACCCGAGTCCGGCCCGTTGTTGCTGAAGGCTTGCGAATGAGGCGGTACTGCGAGGCCGCACTGCGAGCACTACGTGCTTTGGCTTTCCCGCGCTAACATAGGCGTTTCACTTTGCTGTCGTTCGAGATTCATCTTGGTGCACCCTGATCCTCACGCCGCCGCCGGCGAAGCCCACGAACCGCTGCGCGGCGGTTTCACGTCCACTCGTTTCGTGCTCGTCGAGCCGAGCCATCCCGGCAACGTCGGCGCGGCGGCGCGCGCGCTCAAGACGATGGGTTTCTCGCGGCTCGTGCTGGTGGCGCCACGGGTGCCGCAGGTGCAGCGAGATCCCGAGGCCATTGCCATGGCGAGCGGCGCCGACGACGTGCTCGCCGCGGCCCACATCGTGCCGACGCTGGCCGACGCGCTGGCGGGCACGCAATGGTCGCTCGCGCTCACGGCGCGCACGCGCGAGTACGGGCCGCCGCCCGGCGCGCCGCGCGAGGCGGTGCGCGATGCCTGTCGCCAGGTGTCGGCGCACGGCGATATCGCGCTCGTGTTCGGCAACGAGCGCACGGGCCTTTCGAACGACGACGTCGAGCGATGCAGCGCGCTCGCGCATATTCCGGCGAATCCCGCCTACAGCTCGCTCAATCTGGCGCAGGCCGTCCAGGTGCTCGCGTATGAATTGCGCCTCGCCTATCTTTCCGGCGGCGAAGCCATGGCTTCGCCGCCGTCCCTGAGCGCGGTCCCGGCTCCTTCGCCGCTTGCCACGAGCGACGACATCGAGCGCATGTATGTCCATCTCGAGCATGCGCTGGTCACGCTCGGCTTTCTCGATCCGGCGAATCCGAAGAAGCTGATGTCGCGGCTGCGGCGGCTCTTCGCACGCTCGGGGCTGGAGCGCGAGGAGGTCAACATCGTGCGCGGCATCGCCAAGCACATCCTGCTGCTGAAGGGGAAGGACGACGGCGGCAATACACCCTGAGCGCCCTGAGCCAGTCATCCGGGGGCTTCCGGCTGACCTTTACGCTATCGGGGTCATCCCGGCGTGGCGCACGTTGTCGCCTAGAATCGACTGCACATCATAAGCAAATCAGCGCGCGTGCCAGGCGCGCCCGTGCGTTGCCGCACGCGGCGCCGGCGCCGCGCCGTTTCCCCGCAGTTGCCCCTCTCACAGCGTGACAGCCATGTTCAAGAGACTTCGCGAAGACATCGCCACGATCCGCGAGCGCGATCCCGCCGCCCGCAGCGCGTGGGAGGTGCTGACCTGCTATCCGGGTCTGCATGCGCTCGTGCTGCATCGCGTCGCGCACGCGTGCTGGCTCGCGCAGCGTCGCTGGCTTGCGCGCTACATTTCGCAGGTCGCGCGCTTTCTGACCGGCATCGAGATCCATCCGGGCGCGACGCTCGGCCGGCGCGTTTTCATCGACCATGGCATGGGCGTCGTGATCGGCGAAACCGCCGAGGTCGGCGACGACTGCACGATCTATCAGGGCGTGACGCTAGGCGGCACGTCGCTCGCGCGCGGTGCGAAGCGTCATCCCACACTCGGGCCGGGCGTGATCGTCGGTGCGGGGGCGAAGGTTCTCGGCGGCTTCACGGTGGGAGCGCAGGCGAAAATCGGCTCGAACGCCGTGGTCGTGAAGCCGGTGCCGGCGGGCGCGACCGCGGTCGGCAACCCGGCGCGCATCGTGGCGCCGGCCAGGACCGCGTTGCCGCAGGCGAAGGAGAAGTCGGCGCGCGAGGCGTTCTGCGCCTACGGCATCTCGCCGAATGCCGACGATCCGGTCTCGCTTGCGATTCACGGGCTGATCGATCACGCGGCGAAGCAGACGCAGCGCGTCGACGCGATCGTCGATGCGCTCGAGCGGCTCGGCACGCGCCTCGAGGCGCTGCATGGCGCCGACGCCGCATTGATCGATCTGCGGCGCCTGTCGGCGAGCCTCGAGGGTGAGGCGGCCGCGCATCCGGATCGGGCCGAAGCGGAGCAGGCACGTATCCAGGCTTAAGCGAGGCGTGAGCGGTCGAAGGGCCGCTCAGCCGTGCGGCATCATCCTGAAGCCTTCCGCGTCGACACGCAGATAGCCGCCGCGCGGCTTGCCGTGATCGAGATCCCAGTCGGGCAATACCCAGCGCACGCCGCCCGGCTCCTGGTGCCGTGCGGGACGGTGCGTGTGGCCGTGAATGATCGTGCCGGCGCGGCTGCGTCTGAAGAGCGCCGCCACGCCGCGCGGCGTCACGTCGTAGCGCGGTGAAACCGGCCGCTCGCGGCCTTGTTCGCTCTTCTTGCGCATGTTCTCGGCGAGCGCGCGCCGCCAGCGGAACGGCCACGCGAGAAAGAGCCATTGCGCGAGCGTATTGCGTGCGAATTTGCGAAAGACCTGGTAGCCGCGATCTTCGGTGCACAGCCCGTCGCCGTGCGCGAGCGCGATGCGCGTGCCGAACGCCGTGATCGCGATGGGATCGGGCAGCCAGATCGCGCCCGCCGCTTTCATGAAGCGCTTGCCCATCAGGAAGTCGCGGTTGCCGTGCATGATGTAGAGCGCGATGCCGCGCTCGGAAAGCGTATGCATCAGCGCGGTCATGCGGGCGACGAAGGGATCGGCGAGCATGTCGTCGCCGATCCAGTATTCGAAGAGGTCGCCGAGTATGAACACCGAGTCCGCCTGGTCGGCGGTGACGCGGATGAAATGCTCGAACGCGGCGACCGTGCGCGGAATGGCCTCGCTCAGGTGCAGGTCGGAGATGAACAGAAACGGGCGCGCCGCATGAGGGCGCTTGCCCTCGCCGGGCACGCCCGCGGCGGCGTGTCGAAGTGCCTTTTCCTGCAGCATGAACGAAGCGTGCGCGTTGCGATGTTATTTGTGACGTCGTTAGTGACGTTATTCGACGACGACGGCCTTCTCGATCACGACGTCGTCCATCGGCACGTCCTGATGGAAGCCCTTCGAGCCCGTGCGGACCTTCTTGATCTTGTCCACGACGTCGAGGCCTTCGGCGACCTTGCCGAACACGGCGTAGCCCCAGCCTTGCGGCGTCGGCGACGTGTGGTTCAGGAAGTCGTTGTCGGCGACGTTGATGAAGAACTGCGCGCTCGCCGAGTGCGGGTCGTTGGTGCGGGCCATCGCGATCGAGCCGCGCTCGTTCTTCAGGCCGTTGTTCGCCTCGTTTTCGATGGTGGCGTCGGTGGGCTTCTGCTTCATGCCGGCTTCGAAGCCGCCGCCCTGGATCATGAAGCCGTCGATCACGCGGTGGAATACGGTGCCGTCATAGTGGCCTTTCTTCACATACTCGAGAAAGTTCGCGACGGTCTTGGGCGCCTTCTCGGCGTTGAGTTCGAGCTTGATGACGCCGTGGTTCGTATGCAGTTCGACCATGATGGAATCCTTTGCTGTGGCAGGAGGTGAAAGGACGGCGCGGCACCGTCACGAGGCGGGGGTCATGCCCCTCGCGTGTCACGGTGCCGCGCCGCGCGACGAAGGAGATTTACTTGCCGACGACGGTCGCCGACTCGATCACGATTTCCTTCTGCGGCACGTCGGACATCGGGCCGCGCGTAGTGGTGGGGGCCGCTTCGATCTTCTTCACGACGTCCATGCCCTGGACGACCTTGCCGAACACCGCGTAGCCGTTGCCGTCCGGATTCGGATAGTCGAGACCCGCGTTATCCACGGTGTTGATGAAGAACTGCGCCGTCGCCGAATCGGGGTCGCTCGTGCGCGCCATCGCGATCGTGCCGGTCACGTTCTTCAGGCCGTTCTTGCTCTCGAGCGGGATCGGCGCGCGCGTGGGCTTCTCGACGTAGCTTGCCGTGTAGCCGCCGCCCTGGATCATGAAGCCGGGGATCACGCGGTGGAAGATCGTGCCGCTGTACTGGCCGGACTTCACGTACTGGAGGAAGTTGTCGACGGTCTTGGGCGCCTTCTCCGGATACAGCTCGACGCGGAAGTCACCCTCGCTGGTCTTGAAGAGCACCTGCGGATGCGCGGCGGCCGAAGCCGATTGCGCAAAGGCGGGCGCGTTCGCGATCAGGGCGGCGCTGCCGAGCGCCAACATCAACCATTTCATGAGTATCCTCGGAGTAGCGAAAACAAGCGGAGAAACGTCGTGCGCCGCGCCGCCGTGCGACGGGCCGCGCGGCACGGCTTACTGCGACGGCGCCACGAACGGCGGCATCGCGAGCGACCCGGAAGGGCCGCCGAACTGGAATGCGGGATTGCTCAGCACAGGCGAGGTGGCCATCGGCGTGCTCGCTGCGCTCGGAGCTTCGACTTGCGCCTTTTTCGGCGTGGCGGGCGGCGAAACGATCTTCTGGAGATCGGCGAGGCGCTGCTGGGTCGCGCCGCTCGCGTGACCGAGTGCGGTCGCGCGTCGGTATGACGCATCGGCAAGGCGCAGATACAGATCGCCAAGATTTTCCCATGCGAGACCGTAGGACGGGTTCGCCTTCACGGCGGTTTCGAGCGCGGCACGCGCGTCGTCGTAACGGCCCTCCTTCGCGTAGAGCGCCGCGAGATTGTTATAGGGTTCGGGCAGCTCGGGGTAGGTCTGCGTGAGTTCGGTGAACGCCTCGATCGCGTCCTGATCGCGGTTCAGGCGCGCGAGGATCGTGGCGCGCTTGAACTTCGCCTGCACGTCGCGCGGGTTCGTCTTGATGCGCGCGTCGAGTGCGTCGAGCGCGGCCGCCCAGTTGTGCTGCGAGATGGCGGTGTCCGCCTGGGGTGTGTTGTCGACTGCCGCAGGAGGCGCCGCGATAGCGGCGCGCGCGCCGCCAAGGACGAGCGCGGCGCTCGCGAGAGCCGCGGCGGCAAGGGTCGCAGCGCGGGGCGCGCGGCCGCTGGAAGGTTTCATAGGGTGAGGTCGCGGTGTTATACTCCGAGCCATTCTAACAAAAGGTCTGTGCGTTTTCGTCGCGCGCCCGTTCCGGCAGATTCCCACGGGATCCTGCGTCCTGGTGAATGCCGGGTGAGCCGCGTAAGATGCCAGGCTGTCATCGCCACTCGTGGTCGTCTCCGCCCAGTTCGTAGCCTGAGTGCCGCGGTGCGACGCACCTCCCGGTCGCGCTCGCTGCCGTCGCGGATTTTCTTCGACCCACGTATCCTCGTCTTTATGGAAGCACTGCGCATCTACAACACGCTCGCGCGTGACAAGCAAGTTTTCGTGCCGCTTCAGCCCGGCGTCGTACGCATGTACGTCTGCGGCATGACGGTGTACGACTACTGTCACGTCGGTCATGCGCGTGCGATGGTGGTGTTCGACATTGTGCAGCGCTGGCTGCGCACGCTCGGCTACAACGTGACCTACGTGCGCAACATTACCGACATCGACGACAAGATCATTCGTCGCGCGGTGGAGAACGGCGAGACGATCAAGGCGCTCACCGACCGTTTCATCGACGCGCTGCATGAGGACGCGGATGCGCTCGGTGTCGTGCGTCCCGACCACGAGCCGCGCGCGACGCAGTACATCCCGCAGATGCTCGACATGATCGGTACGCTCGAGCGCAATGGTTACGCGTATCGGGGCGCGGACGGCGACGTGAACTACGCCGTGCGCAAGTTCGCGAACTACGGTGCGCTGTCCGGCAAGTCGATCGAAGATCTGCGCGCGGGCGAGCGTGTGGCGGCCAACGACGCCAAGCAGGATCCGCTCGACTTCGTGCTCTGGAAGCAGGCCAAGCCGGAAGAGCCTGCGGACACGAGTTGGGAATCGAAATACGGACGCGGGCGTCCGGGCTGGCACATCGAATGCTCGGCCATGGGCTGCTCGCTGCTCGGCGAGCATTTCGATATTCACGGCGGCGGGCAGGATCTGCAGTTTCCGCACCATGAGAACGAAATTGCGCAGAGCGAAGGCGCGACGGGCCAGAAGTTCGTCAACTACTGGATGCACAACGGCTTCGTGAATATCGACAACGAGAAGATGTCGAAGTCGCTCGGCAACTTCTTCACGATCCGCGAAGTGCTCGCGAAATACGATGCGGAAGTCGTGCGCTTTTTCATGGCGCGCGCGCACTATCGTTCGCCGCTGAACTACAGTGACGTGCACCTCGACGATGCACGCAACGCACTCACGCGTCTTTACACGGCCCTCAAGGACGTGACGCCCGACACGGGCGAGCTCGACTGGAGCGAGCCGTACGCGCAGCGTTTCCACGCGGCGATGAACGACGACTTCAATACGCCGGTGGCGATCGCGGTGCTGTTCGAACTGGCGACCGAAGTGAACCGCACACGCGACGCTGTGCTCGCGCGCCAGCTGCAAAAGCTTGCGCGCGTGATCGGGCTGCTCGTGCGCGAGCCGCGCGTGTTCCTGCAGCAGGGTGCGGGCGGGCAGGATGCCGGCGCGCTCGATGCGGCCGCGATCGAAGCGAAGATCGCGGCGCGCGTGGCGGCCAAGCAGGCAAAGCAGTATGCGGAGGCGGACCGGATCCGGGCCGAGCTGCTCGAAGCCGGTATCGCGCTCGAAGACAAACCGGGCGGATTGACCGAGTGGCGCCGCGTTTGAGCGGCTAGTCCAAACCACTGATCGATTCGCGAGGCAGGAGGCAGGATGGCAATGGCCACGAAGACGCAGGCCAGGCGGTCTGCGTCGCTAACGGGCGAGGCAGCGAAGCGCGCCATGCGCGGCACCGGTGCCGCCAAGGCCGCAGGCGCCGCCAACGCAGCAAAGGATGGGCTCGACGGCAAGACGGAGCCGGCGAGAAAGGCGGCTGCGAAAGACGCGGCGGGCGAAGCGCGAGGCACGCCCAATGGTGCGGCCAGGACGGCGGCGCGGTCGGCAGCGAAGTCGGCTTCGAAGCCGGCGGGCGCGAAATCGGCGCGCATGAAGGCCAATGGCGTGAACGTCGCGCTCGACGCGCAGGCCTTGCACGCGGTGCCGGCCGTGCAGCCGGACGGCGCGGCCACGCTCGATCTGCCCGATACAACCGCGGCAGCGGATGCGCATCGCTTCGACGTGCAGCGTCCCGATTACTGGGATCGCGCTTGCGCCGATCTCGTCAAGCGCGACCGCATACTCAAGAAGCTGATTCCGAAGTTCGGCCCGGTGCACCTGCTGAGCCGCGACGATCCGTTCGTCACGCTCGCACGCTCGGTGGTCGGCCAGCAGGTTTCCACGGCGGCGGCGCAGGCGCTATGGCGGCGTGTCGAGGAGGCCTGCCCCAAGCTCGTGCCGCAGCAGTTCCTCAAGCTCGGCCATGAAAAGCTTGCCGCATGCGGGCTCTCGAAGCGCAAGACGGAATACATTCTCGATCTCGCCCAGCATTTCGTCTCGGGTGCGCTGCACGTCGGCAAGTGGACCTCGATGGACGACGAGGCCGTGATTGCGGAGCTCACGCAGATTCGCGGCATCGGCCGCTGGACCGCGGAGATGTTCCTGATCTTCAACCTCGCGCGTCCGAATGTCTTGCCGCTCGACGACCTCGGCCTGATCCGCGCGATCAGCGTCAACTACTTCAGCGGCGAACCGGTCACGCGTAGCGAAGCGCGCGAAGTCGCGGCCAACTGGGAGCCGTGGCGCACGGTCGCAACGTGGTACATGTGGCGCAGCCTCGAGCCGGCCTGACCGGCTCGCGCGGCCCGATCTCCAGAAATTGACCAAAGGTTTGACTATCGTTAATTGGTAATCGATAGTTCAGAGCCAGCTTCGACGCTGGTAGTCGCGGTTAGAATACGCGCTGCCGGCAAGTCCAAGGATTCCACCACATGAAAACCACGTTTCTGGATTTCGAACAGCCGATCGCTGAACTCGAAGCGAAGATCGAAGAATTGCGCTTCGTTCAGGACGATTCGGCCGTCGATATTTCGGAAGAGATCGACCGGCTCTCGAAGAAGAGCCAGCAGCTGACGAAGGATCTGTACGCGAACCTGAGCCCGTGGCAGGTCTCGCAGATCGCGCGCCATCCGCAGCGGCCCTATACGCTCGACTACGTTCACGAGCTCTTCACCGATTTTCACGAGCTGCACGGCGACCGCGCGTTCGCGGACGACCTGTCGATCGTCGGCGGTCTCGCGCGCTTCAACGGCCAGGCCTGCATGGTGATCGGCCAGCAGAAAGGTCGCGATACGAAGGAGCGCGCCGCGCGCAACTTCGGCATGCCGCGCCCCGAAGGCTATCGCAAGGCCGAGCGCCTGATGCGTCTTGCCGAGAAGTTCGGTCTGCCGATCTTCACGTTCGTCGACACGCCGGGCGCGTACCCGGGCATCGGCGCGGAAGAGCGCGGCCAGTCGGAGGCGATCGGCCGCAATCTCTACGTGATGGCCGAACTGAAGACGCCGATCATCACGACGATCATCGGCGAGGGCGGCTCGGGCGGCGCGCTCGCGATCGCCGTGGCCGACACCGTGATGATGCTGCAGTTCTCGACCTACTCGGTGATCTCGCCGGAAGGTTGCGCGTCGATCCTGTGGAAGAGCGCCGCGAAGGCGCCCGAGGCCGCGGAAGCCCTCGGCCTCACCGCGCACCGCCTGAAGGCGCTGGGCCTGATCGACAAGATCGTCAACGAGCCGCTGGGCGGCGCGCATCGCGATCCGAAGGGTATGGCCGCGCTGCTGCGCCGCGCGCTTGCCGACTCGCTGCGCCAGTTCCAGGGCATGAGCGTCGCCGACCTGAAGGAGCGCCGCTACGAGCGCCTGATGGCTTACGGCAAGTTCAAGGAAACGACGCCGGGCGCGTAAGGCCTGACGCCGTCCCGCCGGCGCGCGAGCGCCCTCAAGGCAGTGACCGCTCAATCCCCATCCGACGCCGGGCGCATCGTACTCGATGCGCTCGGCGTTGCGCTTTCCACGCTCTCCGACGAGAGCCGCATCGCGATTGCGTACAGCGGCGGGCTCGATTCATCGGTGCTGCTCGACGCCGCCGTGCGAACGGCGGGGGCGGCACGCTGCGTCGCACTGCATGTCCATCACGGCCTGAGCCCGAACGCCGACGCCTGGCTTCTGCACGGCGCGGCGGTGGCGCACGCGCTCGGCGTGACATTCGACGCACGCCGCGTGGACGTGGCGCGCGACGATGCCGCCGGCGTGGAGGCCGCTGCGCGCGAGGCGCGCTACCGTGCGCTGGATGAGATGTGCGCCGTGCACGGCGTGAACGCGCTGTGGCTCGCGCAGCACGCCGACGACCAGGCTGAAACCGTGCTGCTGCAATTGCTGCGCGGCGCCGGACTCGCGGGGCTCGCGGCGATGGCGCCGGTGCGCGCGCCAACTATGGGGGTGCCGCGCATGCGGCCGCTGCTCCACCTGTTGCGTGCGCAACTTGAACAGTATGCGAGCGCCAGAAGCCTGCGCTGGATCGACGACGAATCCAATGCCGATACGCGCTATGCGCGCAATGCCTTGCGTCACGATGTGATGCCGGCGTTGAGCGCGCATTTTCCCGGCTTTCGCGACACATTGGCGCGCACGGCGGCACATGCGGCTTCGGCCCAGCGGCTGCTCGACGATCTCGCACAGATCGACCTCGCCGCGATTGCGACGGGCGACGACGGTAGGGTGCTCGCGCATGAACGCCTCGTTGCGCTGGACGACGAACGTGCGTTGAACGTCATGCGCTACTGGATGCGTACGCTCGGCTTGCCGGCGGCTTCGTCGGCGCGTCTGGCCGACGCCTTGCGCCAGTTGCGCGAGATCGCGCGCGACGGAGGCGGGCGGGGCGATCATGCGTTGCGTCTCGATCATGCGGGCTGGCGGCTGCGCGGTTATCGCGGGACGATCTTCTGGGAGAGGGCGCGCGAGCCCGACGTACCGCGTGTCCCGCACGACGCGGTGGAATTGGTTTGGCGCGGCGAAGAAATCTGGCGCTTGCCGCAATGGCGCGGCACTTTCGTTTTTGCCCGCGCCGAAGCGAACGATCCCGACGCGGTGCCCGAAGCGCTGCTGGCCGGCAGGCCACTCGTCGTGCGCGAACGCTCGGGGGGCGAGCGCCTGCGCGACGCGGCAGCGGGTGTGAGCCGCACGCTCAAGCATATGTTCCAGGCGCGTGGCATTCCGGCGTGGGAGCGCGATGTCCCGTTGCTGTTTAGCGGCGAGACGCTGCTGTTCGTTCCGCATGTGGGTGTGAATCGCGCCGCGTTTCCCGATTGGGATGCGATGGCGGGTGATGGCCCTCAGGAAGGGTGGCGCCGTATCGAGTGGCGCGAAGATCTTTTGATGGCGTGACGGCCTTGTGTGTGCCGGCCCTATTTAAAGCCCGGCACGGCGATCATTCAAACAAAAAGGGCGCCATCATTGCGGCCAAACGCTGCAAATCCTTGCTGCACAAGCCTTTTTCGCGCAGGATCACCCAGTTTCGTCTTGTAATTTTGGCCCCGATCGGGTAGGGTATTCCGTTTGTCCAGCCCGCTCTTTCGCGTTCATGGGCATCGTCAAAAGCGGTGCCGGGAGCGCGCCGTGCCAAAAGCACAAATGGCCCATCTAGCGGCATGCGGGCAAGTGAAGCGTAGTCCATGCGGCGCCTGTTGCGTACCCGGCGCGCGCTGCGTTTCGCCATCGGACAAATTCCGCGCGTGCTGCACGCGCTGCAGAGACGCCGTCGCCGTGGCCGCGAGCCTTCCGGCGGCGCCGTCATCAGTGCGCCAGCGCGGTAACATCTCCAGTTCAGAACGACAATGGCACTCATCGTACACAAATACGGCGGCACCTCGATGGGCTCGGTCGAGCGCATCAAGAACGTTGCCAGGCGCGTTGCCAAATGGCACAAGGCCGGCCACAAGATGGTCGTCGTGCCTTCGGCAATGTCCGGCGAAACCAACCGGCTGCTCGGCCTCGCGAAAGAGATTTCGGCCCAGCCGAGCCCGCGCGAACTCGACATGATTGCGTCGACCGGCGAGCAGGTCAGCGTTGGCTTGCTGTCGATCGCGCTGCACGACGCCGGCGTCGACGCCATCAGCTATACCGGTTGGCAGGTTCCCGTGAAGACCGACAGCGCGTTCACGAAAGCGCGCATCAACGAAATCGACGGCGAGCGCGTGCTGGCCGACCTCGAGGCGGGCAAGGTGGTGGTGATCACCGGCTTCCAGGGCATCGACCCGGACGGCCACATCACGACGCTCGGCCGCGGCGGCTCGGATACCTCGGCAGTCGCGGTGGCCGCGGCGCTCGAGGCCGACGAGTGTCTCATCTATACGGACGTCGACGGCGTCTACACGACCGACCCGCGCGTGGTGGACGACGCGCGCCGGCTCGACCGCATCACCTTCGAAGAGATGCTGGAAATGGCCAGCCTTGGCTCGAAAGTGCTGCAGATCCGCTCGGTGGAATTCGCGGGCAAGTATCAGGTGAAGACGCGCGTGCTCTCCAGCCTGACCGACCCGATGATGGACCTCGCCGAAGAGATGAAGTCGGGCACCCTGATTACTTTTGAAGAAGACGACACCATGGAAAAAGCAGTCATTTCGGGTATCGCGTTCCAGCGCGACGAGGCCCGCATCGCCGTGATGGGCGTGCCTGACAAGCCGGGCATCGCGTATCAGATCCTCGGCCCGGTGGCGGACGCGAACATCGATGTCGACATGATCATCCAGAACCAGAGCGTGGCCGGCAAGACCGACTTCACGTTCACGGTGCCGCGCGGCGACTATCAGCGCGCCATGGACGTCCTCAACAATCAGGTGAAGGGTCACGTGAGCGCCGAGCAGGTGCTGGGCGACCCGAAGGTGTCGAAGGTTTCCGTGGTCGGCGTGGGCATGCGTTCGCACGTGGGCGTGGCGAGCAAGATGTTCCGCACGCTTTCGGAAGAGGGCATCAACATCCAGATGATTTCGACCTCCGAAATCAAGATCTCGGTACTGATCGACGAGAAGTACATGGAACTGGCCGTGCGCGCGCTGCACAAGGCGTTCGACCTCGAACACGCGTAAAGCGTGACGCGTGCGTGACAGGTTTCACGGGTTTCGGGGCGCTGCACGCGACATTTGTCGCGTGCATGCAGAAAAATCTGCAAAAAGTGCGTCCCAAAAATTGACCTGAGCGGACGAACCCGCTATCATCTTTGCTTCGTCGCGCTGCCTCCCTGGCGCGAGCGAAAGTTCGGGAGACGTGGCCGAGAGGTCGAAGGCACTCCCCTGCTAAGGGAGCATCTGGGCCAAAACCTGGATCGAGGGTTCGAATCCCTCCGTCTCCGCCAGTGCATTTGCGTATATGGCGGCGAAACCCCGCAAGTTCTCGGACTTGCGGGGTTTTTGTTTTTCCGCGGCGGATTCTGTGCTTGTGTTCCGAGGGGAATGTCGCAACACGTTCAGGACTGCCTATCGATGAACAGCTTTTTCCCTGATCGCGCAATGATTCTGCCTGTTTCGAGGTCGCGGTTCATCACGCTCCTTTCACGCAAACACTGCAACACTCGACACCCGAGCCGCGCTGTCGATGCTATGCTCCGGATCGCTGCAGTAGCCGGGCGCATGCCGGTCTGCTGCGACGATGCTCCGTGTAACGAGACGTAACCAGGGTGCGCTCGAAGCGGGTTTGTGCATCAGTTATTACAATCGTGAAATATCCTGTGCGCGAGCCTGCGCTATATTGCATGCAACAAAATCATTCGCAAAAAGGTGAGTCCATGAAGTTTGCTCGTGTTCTTGCAATGCTCGTCGGGGGCTTGGCCATTGGTGCGTCAAGCGCCGCCATGGCGGGCGTGAGCGTTGGCGTCAACATCGGCATTCCTGCCCCGGTTTATGTCGCACCGGAGCCTGTCTATGCACCGCCGCCTCCTCCGGTCGTGTATCAGCCCGCTCCGGTCTATGCCGCGCCGGCCATTTACATCGGCTGGCACGGCGACCGCTACTGGGACGGTCGTCGTTACTGGAATCGTGGCGACTGGAACCGCTATCACGGTGGTGGCGGCCGTGGATGGGGTCACGGCGGCGGCCGCTGGCACTAAGCTGGCGCTGTCCGAAGCCGCTGCAAAAGCAAAGCCGCCCCGAGGGGCGGCTTTTTCATGCCTGCCGTTGCACGCGCAACGAGGCGCGCACAACGACGAGAGAGGCGGCCGTTACTCGCCGATGCCGGCCATGCCGCCGACCACGGCGCTAAAGCCCGAATCCACATGCACGATCTCGGCGGTCACGCCGCCGGAGAGATCGGAGAGCAGGAACGCGGCCGTGTTGCCGACCTGCTCGATCGTCACGTTACGGTGCAGCGGCGCGTTCTGCTCGACGAAGTCGAGGATCTTGCCGAAGCTCTTGATGCCGCTTGCCGCGAGCGTCTTGATCGGGCCGGCCGAGATGCCGTTCACGCGCACGCCCTTGCCGCCGAGCGAGACCGCGAGGTAACGCACGCTCGCTTCGAGCGAGGCCTTCGCGAGGCCCATGGTGTTGTAGTTCGGAATCGCGCGTTCGGCGCCGAGATAGGTGAGGGTGAGCAGCGAGGCGTTGTCGGCCAGCATCGGCTGGGCTGCCTTGGCGAGCGCCGGGAAGCTGTAGGCCGAGATGTCGTGCGCGATGCGGAAATTCTCGCGCGTCATGCCTTCGAGGAAGTCGCCGGCGATGGCCTCGCGCGGCGCGAAACCGATCGAGTGGACGAGGCCGTCGAGCGTGCCCCAATGCTGCTTGAGATCCGCGAAGAGCGCTTCGATCTGTGCGTCGTCGGCGACGTCGCAGGGGAACACGAGATTGCTGCCGAACTCGGTGGCGAATTCGGTGATGCGTTCCTTGAACCGCTCGCCGACATACGTGAATGCCAGTTCCGCGCCTTCGCGTTTGCAGGCCTGCGCAATGCCATATGCGATCGAACGGTTGGACAGCAGCCCGGTCAGCAGGATGCGTTTGCCAGCGAGGAAGCCCATGGATTCTCCTAATCAGATCAGTGCATCGCGCGCACCGCAAGGCGGTGCTGCGCGGTTTGGGTAGAATTCTCTCACACTTGACATGGCTCACCGGACAAATCCCTTTCCATGACGACAGGCACGCCTGGCAGGGCAGCGCGCGCGGGGCGCGGACACACGGTTGCGGCGCGACACCTTGCATGGGCACGTGCCTGGCTGCGCGCGGGCGCGAGATGCGGCGCGGCATGCGTGCTGACGTTTGCGGCGATGCCGTCCGTGTACGCCGCCTATGCGATCGCGCAATACGGGGAGCCGAAGTATCCCGCGAACTTCACGCATTTCGATTATGTGAATCCGGATGCGCCGAAGGGCGGCACGCTGGTGCTGGCCAACCCGAGCCGCCTGACGAGCTTCGACAAGTTCAACCCGTTCACGATGCGCGGCAACCCGGCGCCCGGTATCGAGATGCTCTTCGAGAGCCTGACGACGGGCAGCATGGACGAGGTCTCGTCGGCGTACGGATTGCTCGCGGACGATATCCGCATCGCGCCCGATGGTCTTTCGGTGACGTTCCATCTGAATCCCCACGCGCGCTTTTCGAACGGCGACGCGGTGACCGCCGCCGACGTCAAGTTTTCGCTCGACACGCTCAAGAGTCCGCAAGCCGCGCCGTCGACGCAGGCCTACTTCAGCGACATCACGCGCGCGGTGGTGGTCGATCCCGCGACGATCCGCTTCGAGTTCCGCAGCCACAGCCGGGAGCTGCCGTTCATCGCGGGCGGCATGCCGGTGTTCTCGCACAAGTGGGGATTGCGCCCGGACGGCAGCCGCATTCCGTTCGACCAGCTCGCGTTCGAACAGCCGATCGGCAGCGGGCCCTACGTAATCGAGCGTTATTCGAACGGCCGCACGATCACCTATAAGCTCGACCCGAACTACTGGGGCAAGGACCTGCCGGTGCGCGTCG
Organism: Paraburkholderia acidipaludis NBRC 101816; assembly: GCF_000684975.1. Lineage (GTDB taxonomy): Bacteria > Pseudomonadota > Gammaproteobacteria > Burkholderiales > Burkholderiaceae > Paraburkholderia > Paraburkholderia acidipaludis. Next base: position 262,353 of record NZ_BAXZ01000003.1, read on the forward strand.
GCACGAACAACTTCGAACGCGTTACCTACAAGCTCTATTCCGATGACTTCGCTCGCCTCGAGGCGTTCAAGGCGGGTGAATACGACGCGCTCGTCGAAATGGTCGCGCGCAACTGGGTGCGGCGCGACGTGGGCAAGCGCTTCGACGATGGCGAACTGATCAAGCGGGAGTTTGCGCAGCATAACGGCACGGGCATGCAGGGCTTCGTGCTGAACATCCGCAAGCCCATGTTCCGGGACGTGCGCGTGCGCCGGGCGCTCGACCTCGCGCTCGACTTCCAGTGGCTCAACCGGATGCTGTTCTACAGCCAGTACACGCGGCTCGACAGCTGGTTCGCGAATACGGAATTTCAGGCGAAGGGTTTGCCGTCGCCGGGCGAACTCGCATTGCTCGATCCGTGGCGCGAGGAACTCGACCCGGCGGTGTTCGGCCCGCCGCCGGTGCAGCCGGACACGGATCCCCCTCATTCGCTGCGCGCCAACCTGCTCGAGGCACGCGCGCTACTGGCGCAAGCCGGCTGGACTTACCGCAACGGCGCGCTGCGCAACGCGCAGGGCCAGCCCTTCGTTTTCGAAGTGCTCGACGACACCAGCGCCTCCGCGCAATGGCAGCCCATCATGGCGCTGTACACGCACGCCCTCGCGCGACTCGGGATCCAGGTGAACTACCGGCCGGTCGACTTCGCGCTCTACCAGAAGCGCCTCGACGCGTTCGACTTCGACGTGACGACGATCCACTTTCCCGACGTGCAGGTGCCGGGCACGGAAGAAGTCGATCGCTTCGGCAGCAAGGCGGCCGACGAGCCCGGCTCGGGCAACCTGATCGGCGTGAAGTCGCCGGCCGTCGACGCGATTCTGAAATCGCTGACGCAAGCGCAGACGCTACAGCAGTTGCTCGACGCCACGCACGCGCTCGACCGGGTGCTGATGCACGGCTACTATGTGGTGCCGCAGTGGTACGGCTCGACGCACCGCGTTGCGTACCGCAGCACGCTGACCTATCCGGCGAAGCTGCCGCTGTACTATGGCGCGATCGACTGGATCCTCTCGACGTGGTGGTTCAAGCCGCAGGCCGACTTGCAGCCCAACTCGCAACATTGAGGCGCGCCGGCGCGGTTTTGCCACGCAGTCCCAACTTACGGACTTCAAGACCATGTGGAGCTACATCGTCAAACGCCTGCTGCTGATGATCCCGACGCTCTTCGGCGTGCTCACGCTGACCTTCGTCGTGATCCAGTTCGTGCCGGGCGGCCCCGTCGAACAGGCCGTGCGCGAACTGCGGCGCGGCGCGGAGCAGGGCATGCCCTTCGGCATGCGTGCGCATACGGGCGTGGACGCGCAACAGATCGCGCAACTGAAGGCGCTCTACGGCTTCGACAAGCCGCCGCTGCAGCGCTACTTTCTCATGCTGGACCGCTTCTCGCGCTTCGACCTCGGGCAGAGCTATTTTCATCACCAGAGCGTGTGGTCGCTGATCGTCTCGAAGCTGCCGGTGTCGATCAGCATCGGCCTCTGGACTTTCTTTCTCACCTATCTGATATCGGTGCCGTTGGGTATCGCCAAGGCGGTGCGCAACGGCTCGCGGTTCGATCTCATGACGAGCCTGATCGTCCTGATCGGCTATGCGATTCCGGGTTTCGTGCTGGGCGTGCTGCTGCTCGTGCTGTTCGGCGGCGGCACTTTCCTGCAGATTTTCCCGCTGCGCAATCTCACATCCGACGGCTGGGACACGTTCTCCTGGGGCCACAAGATCCTCGACTATCTGTGGCATATCACGCTGCCCGTTACGGCCTCCGTGGTGGGCAGTTTCGCCGTGACGACGATGCTCACGAAGAACGCCTTTCTCGACGAGATCCGCAAGCAGTACGTACTGACCGCGCGCGCGAAGGGTCTTTCCGAGCGCACCGTGCTTTGGAAGCACGTATTTCGCAATGCGCTGCTGCCGCTCGTGGTGGGCTTTCCCGCAGCCTTTATCGGCGCTTTCTTCACGGGCAGCCTGCTGATCGAGACGCTCTTTTCGCTCGATGGTCTCGGGCTGCTCTCGTACGAGTCGGTCGTGCGGCGCGATTATCCGGTCGTGCTCGGTACGCTCTATCTCTTCACATTGATCGGACTGCTGACGAAGCTCGTCTCCGACCTGTGCTACGTGTGGGTCGATCCCCGCATCCAATTCGAACAACTGGAGCGCTGATTTGAACCGAGCCCGTGCCGGCGCCGAGCCCGAACTGCGCACCGAATCCGTTGCGGCCTTCAAATCGCCCACGCCGGCGCGGCGGGTATGGGCCCGCTTTCGACAGCAGCGGCTCGGCTACTGGAGCCTGATCGTGTTCGTCGTAGCATTTGCCGCGAGTCTTGCGGCGCCGCTCTGGTGCAACGACAAGCCGCTTGTCGTGCGCTACGACGGGCATGTGTATTTCCCGCTCTTCAAGGCGTACCCGGAGACGACCTTCGGCGGCGATTTCCCGACGCCGGCCGACTACCTCGATCCGTACATCCGCCATCGCTTCGACGCGCCCGGCAACTTCGCGATCTATCCGCCGAATCCGTACTACTACGACACGCTCAACTACTTCTCGAAGGTGCCGAACCCGGCGCCGCCGTCGCGGCAGAACTGGCTCGGCACCGACCAGAGCGGCCGCGACCTGTTCGCGCGTCTGCTGTATGGCTTTCGCGTGTCGGTGGCATTCGCGCTCGTGCTGACTGCCATCGGCACGATATTCGGCGTGCTGGCGGGCGCGGTGCAGGGCTACTTCGGCGGCAAGACCGACATCATCGGACAGCGGCTCATCGAGATCTGGAGCGCGATGCCGGAACTCTATCTGCTCATCATCTTCGCCTCGATCTTCGAACCGGGTTTCATCCTGCTGATCGTGCTGCTCTCGCTGTTCGGCTGGATTGGCCTCGCCGACTATGTGCGCGCCGAGTTCCTGCGCAATCGCAATCAGGATTACGTGCTGGCTGCACGCGCGATGGGGCTCTCGAACTGGCAGATCATCTGGCGTCATGTTCTGCCCAATAGCCTCACGGCCGTTATCACGTTCCTGCCGTTCCGCATGAGCGGGGCGATACTCTCGCTCACGAGTCTCGACTTCCTGGGGCTGGGCGTGCCGCCGCCCACGCCGAGCCTGGGCGAGCTGCTGTCGGAAGGCAAGGGCAATCTCGACGCGTGGTGGATTGCCATGTCGACCTTCGGCGTGCTCGTGGTGACACTGTTGCTGCTCACGTTCATGGGCGATGCGCTGCGCAATGCGCTCGATACGCGCATCTCCGACGCCATGAAGGCGGGAGGCAATCAATGAGCGCTCCGCAGGCACATCTCGCAGCGCCGCTGCTCTCGCTTGAGTGCCTTTCCGTGCGTTTCGGCGAGACGCTCGCGGTGGACGACGTGACGCTCGCGATCGCGCGCGGCGAGCGTGTTGCGCTGGTGGGCGAGTCGGGCTCGGGCAAGACGGTGACGGCGCTCGCGATCCTGCGCTTGCTGAGCGACGCGCGGGTGTCGGGCGCGATCCGCTTCGACGGCGAGGATCTGCTCGCAAAGGGCGAGCGCGCAATGCGCGGCCTGCGCGGCAACGACATCGCGATGATCTTTCAGGAGCCGATGACGGCGCTCAATCCGCTCTACACGATAGGCGAGCAGATTGCCGAAACGATCCAGATGCACGATGGCGTGCCGAAGAAAGAGGCGTACGAGCGCGCGGTCGGGCTGCTGGAGCGCACGGGCATTCCGGAACCGCGCCGGCGCATCGGCAGCTATCCGCATCAACTTTCGGGCGGTCAGCGTCAGCGCGTGATGATTGCGATGGCGCTCGCGTGCCGGCCGCGCCTCCTGCTTGCCGACGAGCCCACCACGGCGCTCGACGTGACGATCCGCGGGCAGATCGTCGAGCTGCTGCTCGAACTGCAGCGCGAGGAGAGCGGCCAGACGTCCGGCCGCGGCATGTCCGTGCTGCTCATCACGCACGACCTGAATCTGGTGCGCCGCTTCGCCCAGCGTGTGGCGGTGATGGAGAAGGGCCGGCTCGTGGAGAGCGGGACCGTCGAGCAGATCTTCGGGGCGCCGCAGCACCCCTATACGCAGCGGTTGATCGCGAGCCGTCCCGAGCGCAACGTACTGCCGGTGCTGCCGCTCGCGCCGGTGCTGCTGGAAGCGAAAGACGTGGTCGTCGATTTCGCGACGAAGCTGCCGGGCTTTCGGGGCTGGTGGCGCAAAGGGAAATTTCGCGCCGTCGACGACGCGAGCGTTTCGCTGCGGCAGGGCGAGACGCTCGGCATTGTCGGCGAATCGGGATCGGGAAAATCGACCCTTGCGCTGGCCATGTTGGGACTGCAACGAGCGGGGAGCGGGCAGATCGAGTTCCAGGGCCGGCCGCTCGCGAGCTATCAGGGGCGCGACAAGCTCGCACTACGCTCGCATCTGCAGGTGGTCTTTCAGGATCCGTTCAGCTCGCTTTCTCCGCGGCAGACCGTCGAGCGCATCGTCGGAGAGGGGCTCGCGCTGCACCGGCCGGACCTCGGCAGCGAGGAGCGCAAAAAACGCATTGTTGCCACCCTGCGCGAAGTCGGGCTCGACCGCACGGCGCTGCAGCGTTATCCGCACGAGTTTTCGGGCGGGCAGCGCCAGCGTATCGCCATTGCCCGCACGCTCGTGCTGGAGCCGCGCGTAATCGTCCTCGACGAACCGACCAGCGCGCTCGACGTCTCGATCCAGCAACAGGTGTTGCGATTGTTGACGGAGCTGCAACGCAAGTACAACCTGGCCTATGTGTTCATCAGCCACGATCTCGAAGTGATCGGCGCGATGGCGCACCGTGTCGCGGTGATGCAGGGCGGCGCCATTGTCGAGACCGGAGACGTCGCCAAAGTTTTCGAAAGCCCTACGCATCCTTACACGCGCAAGCTGCTGAAAGCGGCGCTGGATCGATGACAGTCATCTGACATTCACCAATGAGGTGCGTATCGCGATTGTATTTTTCTATTTGTTTTGACACACAAATACTTACTGGCTAGTATCGTCCAAACTTTTCACTAACCCCCTGATTCGCGGGCAATTTCTACCGACCAATGCAGCACCGATACTTGACCCAGGCTTGCACGCGCGTCGTCGCCGGGATGTTCATCGGCGTACTGATGGCCGCGGCTCCCGGCGCGTTCGCCGACGAAGTAAGCAGCTTTAACCAGAATGCCTCATTTTCGCCGGGTTCTTCCCCGAACAGCACGGCGAACTCCCCGGCTTCGCAGGCGCTTTCCGCGACTGCTCAGGCCGACGCCCAGACCCAGACTGCTACACAGACCACGCCTCAGGCGACCCCGGCTGCGGCCGACGGCGGCGCCAGGTCGTTCCTTTCCGGCATGGCCGGCAAGGCAGGGGACGTCGTTGTGGGCGCCCTCAACATGATAGGCGTGCGTTATCGCTGGGGCGGCAACACACCGGATTCCGGCCTCGACTGCAGCGGCTTCGTGCGCTATGTCTTCCAGGACACACTGGGCCTCTCGCTGCCGCGCCGCGCCGAGGAAATGAGCCGCGTGGGCGAGAAGGTCAGCCTCAGCAACCTCAAGCCGGGCGACCTTGTGTTCTTCAATACGATGCGCCGCACGTTCTCGCACGTCGGCATCTATATCGGCGACAACAAGTTCGTGCATTCGCCGTCCACGGGCAGCACGATCCGTGTCGACGACCTCGACGACGGCTATTGGGAAAAGCGCTTCACGGGCGCTCGCCGTGTCGAAACGTCGTTCACGCCGCAACAGCAGCAGGACCTCAAGCAGCGCGTGAGCGCGCAGTTCGACGGCAGCAACTGATCGCTGGCCGGCGCCGGTCGCTTTACCTCAGGTCGTGACAGAAAGCCTGCTTCGTTCGAAGCAGGCTTTTTTCGTTCCGTGGGTCGCGCGGGTCGCTTCCGCCCGCGCGTTCGCTCAGACCGTCGCGGCGCGCGCCGCGGTCAGCTTGCGCTCCAACTCCGGCATCATCTTCGCGACGGCCTCCTCGCCCGCGAGGATCGCCGCATTGCGCTGGCCAAAATCGCTTCCCGACATCGCGTTCAGATTGGGCCGGATCACGACGTCGGCGTACTTGTCGAGCTCGTAGGTCTTGATCGACTGGCCCATGATCGTGAAGGTCTGCATCAGCACGTCGAACTGGGTCAGCGTCGGGGCGCTCTCCGGCCGGGCCGAAATGTCCACCGCAATCACGAAGTCGGCGCCCATTTTGCGTGCGAAGGCCGCCGGCACCGGGCTCACGAGCCCGCCGTCCACGTACTCGTGGCCTGCGATTTTCACCGGATCGAAGATCGACGGCAGGCTGCACGACGCGCGAACGGCGATGCCGGTATTGCCGCGCTGAAACAGGATTGGCTGGCCGCTGTGCAGGTCGGTGGCGACCACGCCGAGCGGCCTCGCCATCTTCTCGATCGGCCGGCCGCGCAGCGTGGTGTTCAGATAGTTCTGCAGCGCCACGCCGTGCAGGAAGCCTCGCGTGGCGAAGGGCATGGCCCAGTCGCTGATCGACGCTTCGTCCATCGTGAGTGCGAGCTTGTTGATGTCGAAACCGTTCATGCCCGACGCGTAGAGCGCGGCGACCACCGAGCCCGCGCTCGTTCCCGAGACGAGGTCGACCTGGACGTTGCGGGCTTCCAGCGCTTTGATCACGCCGATGTGCGCGAAGCCGCGCGCCGCGCCGCCGCCAAGGGCGAGGCCGACGCGAATGGCGCGCTGGGGCTTCGCGACAGGGGCGGGCGGCGTGGTGTTCGCGGTAACGGGCGAGGCGACCTTCGCGGTCTCGGTGCCGGCCGTCGTGCAGGCGGCAAGGAGAGTGGAGGCCGCTGCCAGCGAAAAGCTGCGGCGGCTCAAAGAGGGTGCTGACGGGTTCAAGGGGGGCTCTGATAGCGGCTTCAAGCGAGGTTCTCCATGCGGCGCGCCGACATCATAAGGCAAAGCCGCTCGCGCATTCGCAACGCGCTTGTAACGCCGTGTGTCACTCTTGTTCGTGGCCAAGGTGTCGCCTGGCCGTGGCGGTGCCGGCACCGTGCGGATGTCCTCCTGGTCTTGGCCTGCCGGGACCGAACGCGCGTCCGGCGGTTATAATCCCGTCTCTCTTTTCCCGGTTTTCCCGTTCGCGCCGCGTCGCGTTCCGCAGTCGCAAATGCTGCGTGCCGTGGCAGGTGACTGCCGCGAGGCCGCGAACCTCCTGCCGCCCGTCGCCAATCGCGCGTCGCCCGGCGGCACCGCTTTCGAGTAAAAAGCCCATGACCACGACTGTCGTCCGTACCCGCTTTGCGCCGAGCCCGACCGGCTTCATTCACCTCGGCAATATCCGCTCCGCGCTGTATCCCTGGGCGTTCGCGCGCCGCAACGAAGGGGTGTTCGTGCTGCGGATCGAGGACACCGACGTCGAGCGCTCGACGTCCGAAGCCGTCGACGCCATTCTCGAAGGCATGCAGTGGCTCGGCCTCGACTTCGACGAAGGTCCGTTCTACCAGATGCAGCGCATGGACCGTTATCGCGAAGTGCTTGCACAAATGAGCGAGCAAGGCCTCGTGTACCCGTGCTACATGTCGACCGAAGAGCTGGACGCATTGCGCGAGCGTCAGCGTGAGGCGGGCGAAAAGCCGCGCTACGACGGCACCTGGCGCCCGGAGCCGGGCAAGGTCCTGCCGACGCCGCCGGCCGGTGTGCAGCCGGTGCTGCGCTTTCGCAATCCGCTGACGGGCGTGGTCGCGTGGGACGACGCCGTGAAGGGCCGCGTCGAGATTTCGAACGAAGAACTCGACGACCTCGTCATCGCGCGCCCGGACGGCACGCCGACGTATAACTTCTGCGTCGTGGTGGACGATCTCGACATGAAGATCACGCACGTGATTCGCGGCGACGACCACGTGAACAACACGCCGCGCCAGATCAACATCCTGCGCGCGCTGGGCGGCGAGCCGCCCGTGTACGCGCACCTGCCGACCGTGTTGAACGAGCAGGGCGAAAAGATGAGCAAGCGCCATGGCGCGACGAGCGTGATGGGCTATCGCGACGCGGGCTATCTGCCGGAGGCGGTGCTGAACTATCTCGCGCGCCTTGGCTGGTCGCATGGCGATGCCGAAGTGTTCTCGCGCGAGCAGTTCGTCGAATGGTTCGATCTCGAGCACCTCGGCAAGTCGCCGGCGCAGTACGACCAGGCCAAGCTCGACTGGCTCAACAACCACTATCTGAAGGAAGCCGACAACGCACGCCTTGCGGGGCTCGCGAAGCCGTTCTTCGCCGTGCTCGGTGTCGACGAAGCCGTGCTCGCGAAGGGCCCTTCGCTCGAAGGCGTGATTGCGCTTTACAAGGATCGCGCGAATACGGTCAAGGAGATTGCCGAAAGCGCGCAAATCTTCTATCGCGAGCCGCAGCCCGAAGCCGCCGTGCTTGCCCAGCACGTGACCGAGGCCGTGCGCCCGGCGCTTGCCGACCTCGCTACGGCGTTCAAGGGCGCGGAGTGGACGAAGGAGGGCATTTCGGCCGCGCTCAAGGCGACGCTCGCGGCGCACAAGCTGAAGATGCCGCAGCTTGCCATGCCGGTGCGCCTCTTCGTGGCGGGCACGACGCACACCCCCGCCATCGACGCGGTACTCGCGCTGTTCGATCGCGACGTGGTGGTGAATCGCATCGAGCAGGGTCTCGCGAAGGCGGCGTGATTTTTTGAAGATTTTTTGCCCCGGCACTAGCGCCGGGGTAAGGGATCCTGTAGTATTCGGGCTCCGTTGAAAACGGTCCGCGAGAAAGCGGTAACGCTCACGCAGGAGCCGATGGATCCGGCAACGAAGTTTCACGCAGTTAGCCGCAGTGTGAAATAAGTTGCAGCAAAACGATCCAAAGGCTCTTTACAAAGGCGAGTTTGCTGTTTATAATCTCGCTTCTGTTCTGCAAGGGGGTATAGCTCAGCTGGGAGAGCGCTTGCATGGCATGCAAGAGGTCAGCGGTTCGATCCCGCTTACCTCCACCAACAGAGCAAATAGAAGTTTCTCCGCGAAAGCGGGGGTGAGGAAGAAAATAATTCTTCACAAAATGCAGTAAAGAAGTTAAAATCTTGTTCTTCGCTGTTGGGTGAAATTAACTGCGAAATAAGCGGGAAAATGAACAAGAAGCGGAAGTAAAAAACGCAGTAAAGTGTAGCAAGACATTATCTGAAAAGATTATGTCCCCTTCGTCTAGAGGCCTAGGACATCACCCTTTCACGGTGAGTACAGGGGTTCGAATCCCCTAGGGGACGCCAGACATGAGCGTCGTCAATGAGATTGGCGAGGCAGCAGTTGGGAATCAGCCGACGCCCAGCTGTCTATGTCGAACTGGAGCGGTAGTTCAGTCGGTTAGAATACCGGCCTGTCACGCCGGGGGTCGCGGGTTCGAGTCCCGTCCGCTCCGCCAGATGAAGCCCGTTCAGGCTATAACTTGAGCGGGCTTTTTAGTTAAAGCGGTAATAGCATCAGTCAAGGCGCAAGCCTGTGTTGTCCCCTTCGTCTAGAGGCCTAGGACATCACCCTTTCACGGTGAGTACAGGGGTTCGAATCCCCTAGGGGACGCCAAAGACAACTGCGGCGCCAAAGCAATAGGGCGACGCAGCCAGCGGGAATCGACCGACGCCCGCCGGTGCAAGCAGGACTGGAGCGGTAGTTCAGTCGGTTAGAATACCGGCCTGTCACGCCGGGGGTCGCGGGTTCGAGTCCCGTCCGCTCCGCCAGATGAACGAAGCCCGCTGGAATTTCCAGCGGGCTTTTTTCTTGTCTGCTCTTTGGCTTCGCGAGGCTCCTCGAGTCTCGCCATACGGACAAACTGCCATTGCCGCTACGCTCGCGCTATCGTAGCGTAGTCGGGACTTTCGCTCGTGCGCCAGCCGCCCCCCATGTTCGCTCCGAACGACATTCCATCGCGCTTCCAGTTGCGTCACGCGACCATGGAGGACTTCGAGTTCGCCGAGGCCCTCACGCGCAACAACATGGGCGGCTATTATCAGCGGCATCATCTGGTCTGGCGCGGCGATCTTTTTCTCGCCAGCTACCGCGAATCGGAGAATTTCATTCTCGAACTCGACGGTCAGGCAATCGGCGTGCTGCGCGTCACCGAAGAGGCCGACTCGCTGCATATCCGCGACGTGCAGATCGCCGAGGGCTATCGCGGGCACGGCGCCGGAACCTTCCTGCTCGACATGTCCCATCGCTGGGCGCGCGAGCGCGGCCTGCGCGAACTGCAACTGCGCGTGTTCGTCGATAATCCCGCGGCGCGGCTCTATTTGCGCATGGGTTATCGCGTGGCCGGGCCGAGGCTGGCTAGACTGGGATCGATACGGCACATGACGCGCCCCGTGTGAGGCTGTCGGGATCGCGTGCGGTTATGTTACTTCGGCCAATCCCGAACGCTCTCGCGTAGCGCCTCGTTTGCTTCGCTCAGCACCGACTCGTCGTTCGGGCCGCTTTCGCGATCGTCGCCGCCACGCCCGATAAACGCGCGCGGGCTCTCGCCGAACGCGCGCCGGAACATGGCCGAAAATGCACTCTGGCTTTGATAGCCGAGTTCCTGTGCGACGACCGCCATCGGCCGCCCCTGATTGAGCAGCGGAATCGCGCGCGCGAGTACTGCCTGCTGACGCCATTGCGAAAAGCTCACGCCCAGTTCCTGCCGGAAGAGCCGCGCGATCGTGCGCGTGCTGGCGCCCACGTGCTCGGCCCAGTATTCGAGCGAGCCGGGATTCGCGGGATCGGCCAGCAGCGCCTCGCAGAGCGAGCGCAGGCGCTTTTCCTCGGGCATCGGCACGGCAAGCGGCAGGGGGGCCGAGCGTGTGATTTCGTCGAGCGCGAGCGAAGCGAGGAGACGTTCGCGGGTGGGGCCGATGCCGCGTTCATCGAGCGCCGCGATCGTTTCGCGCAGCAAGCCCGATACCTCGACCACGCGGCAGTCGCCAAGCCCGGGCGGGATCACCGACTGGTCCACGTACAAGGTGCGCAGGAACGCGTCCTCGACGATCGCCACCTCATGCGTCACATACGGCGGAATCCAGATCGCGCGCGAGGGCGGCACCATCCATGTGGTGCCGGGTGTCGTCATGCGCAGCACGCCGCGCGACGCGTAGGCAAGCTGCGCCCACGCATGCGTGTGCAGGGCGATGCGCACGCCGGCCGCCATGGGTCGCGAGCGCACGCGGACAGGGTGCCCGGACGTGGGCTCGAACTCGGGCGGGATATCGGCGAATTCCGCGGGCGGCAGCAGGGCGAGAGGCATGGAGGATCGCGGCGTTGACGGCTCGCGGTCATTGTAGGCGCAACCCGGCGCGGTTGCCGCGCGGTCTCGGGGCGCAAGGGGCGAGGCGCGCGCGCACTGCTTCATGGAGAGGCATAATGCAGCGGGTTCATCTGTGCACGAGGGAGACACCATGACATTCGCCACCGCCGACCTTTGCGACGCGCACGAAGACCGGCTTGCAGCCGGCACGCTGCGCGTCTTCGATCCCGTGTTCCGCTGGTTCGGCCTTGCACCACACTTCAGCGGCCCGGCGCTCACGCTCAAGGTCTTCGAGGACAATTCGCTCGTGCGCGCCACGCTCGAGACGCCGGGCGAGGGCCGCGTACTCGTGGTGGACGGCGGCGGGAGCCTGCGCTGCGCCCTCGTGGGCGGCAAGCTCGGCGAGCTGGCGCAGGACAACGGCTGGGCGGGTGTGGTGGTCAACGGCTGTGTGCGCGACACGCTCGAGCTCGACGCGCTGAAGGTCGGCATCGTCGCGCTGGCGGCGCATCCGCAACGCAGCTTCCGGCGCGGTGTCGGCGAGCGCGATGTGCCGGTGCGCATGCCGGGTACGACCGTGCGCACGGGCGAATGGATTTACGCCGATATCGACGGCGTGCTCGTGTCGAGCGAGCCGCTGGCGATCTGAATCGCCGTCCGGCTCGGGACGCAAAGCACGAAGGCCCGATGGACTTGTTTGTGTCCACCGGGCCTTCGTCGTTCAAAGCAGCGCTCGTTCAGGCGAGCATCAGATCTCTTCGTAGAGCGGCAGCGTCAGGAAGTCGACGAAATTCTCCGACGTCGACATCTGTTCGAAGATCTGCGCAGCGCGGTCGTACGGCTTCGTGTTGCCGCCTACCACCGCCTTCACCTTGTCGAGCTCCTGCGGGATCAGTTCGCGCACGAGTTCGGCCGTGACCTTGCGGCCGTCGTCGAGCTTGCCCTTCGGCGAGCGGATCCACTGCCACACTTGCGAGCGCGAGATTTCGGCCGTTGCGGCGTCTTCCATCAGATTGTGGATCGGCACGCAGCCGTTGCCGTCGAGCCACGAGCCCAGATAGTGGATGCCCACGTTGATGTTGTTGCGCAGGCCCGCTTCGGTGATCGGCGCTTCCGGACGGAAGTCGAGCAGATCCTTGCCCGTCACGTTGACGTCGGGGCGCTGCTTGCCGATCTGGTTCGGCTTGTCGCCCAGCACCTTCACGAACTCTTCCATCGCGATCGGCACGAGGCCCGGGTGAGCCACCCAGCCGCCGTCATAGCCGTCGGTCGCGTCGCGGTTCTTGTCCGAGCGCACGCCGGCCATGGCCTTGTCGTTCGCTGCGGCATCGCTCTTGATCGGGATGAGCGCGCTCATTCCGCCGATTGCCGGTGCGTTGCGGCGGTGGCAGGTCTTGAGCAGCTGGAGCGCGTAGGCGCGCATGAAGGGCACGGTCATCGTGATCTGCGAGCGGTCCGCGAGACAGAAGTCCGCGTCTTTCTTGAACTTCTTGATCGCCGAGAAGATGTAGTCCCAGCGGCCCGCGTTCAAGCCCGAACTGTGCTCGCGCAGTTCATAGAGGATCTCGTCCATTTCGAACGCCGCGAGGATCGTCTCGATCAGCACCGTCGCGCGGATCGTGCCGCGCGGAATGCCCACGGCCTCCTGGGCGACGACGAAGATGTCGTTCCACAGGCGCGCTTCGAGATGGCTCTCCATCTTCGGCAGATAGAAGTAGGGGCCGCTGCCGCGCGCGATCAGTTCCTTCGCGTTGTGGAAGAGGTAGAGCGCGAGGTCGAAAATGCCGCCCGAAACGCGCTGGCCGTCCACGCTCACGTGCTTCTCGTCGAGGTGCCAGCCGCGCGGACGCACGATCAGCGTGGCGACCTTGTCGTTGAGCTGGTAGCGCTTGCCGTTCTGTTCGAGCGAAATCGTGCGGCGCACCGCGTCCTTGAGGTTGATCTGGCCGGTGATCTGGTTGTCCCAGCTCGGCGCGTTCGAATCCTCGAAGTCGGTCATGTAGGAGTCCGCACCGGAATTGAGCGCATTGATGATCATCTTGCGCTCGACCGGGCCCGTGATTTCCACGCGGCGGCATTCGAGGTCCTTCGGCAGCGCCGCGATGGTCCAGTCGCCTTCGCGGATCGACTTCGTCTGCTCGAGGAAGTCCGGGCGCTCGCCGGCGTCGAGTCGCTTCGTGCGCTCGGCGCGCGCCTTCAGCAGCTCCTGACGGCGCGGCTCGAACGCGCGGTGCAGCTTCGCGACGAGTTCGAGCGCTTCGGGGGTGAGGATCGTTTCGAAGCCCGGCTTGATTTCCGCCGGGATCTGCATGCCTTGCGGCAGTTGCAACGTGTTCGCCATGATTGCTCCTTGGTCGGTCAGTTCGTGTAGGTGTGGGGAATGCGGCGCCTGCCGGGGTCGTTACGCGCCTGGGCTTGGGCGGGTTCGGGCCGGGGTCCGTTCAGGCGGCGCTGCGGTTTCGAGAAAAGCGGCAAGTTCTGCCATGCCGCCGCCGGTGCCATTGGGCGTGATGCCGAGTTCTTCCGCGGGCAGGCGCTGGCGGTTGATCCAGAAAGTCGTGTAGCCGAACCAGCCGGCGCCCGCGGCGTCCCAGCCGTTCGACGAGACGAACACGATGTCGCGCGGCACCGCGCCGAATGCGGCTGTGCCGAGCGCGTAGGCCGCGGCGGCGGGCTTGTACGCGCGCACCGCATCGACGGAGAGGACGTGATCGAAGAGGCCGTTCATGCCCGCGCTCTTCACCGCGATGTCGAGCATCTGCGGATTGCCGTTCGAGAGGATGGCGAGGCCGGGGCGCGCGCCGTCGTCGCGCCCTTCGTGCATCTTGCGCAGACGCCGCAGCACGGGCAGCACGTCGGGGAACGCGGAGAGGCACGCGTATTCGTCCATCAAGCGCTTTTCGGCCGCGCCCGTCAACGCGAGATTCAGGCGCCGCGCCGCGTAGCGCAGCGCGTCGAGCGTGACGTCCCAGAACGGGCGGTAGCGCGCGCCGGCGGGGTCGGAGAGGGTGCGCAGCTGCGTATATTCGATCTGCTTGAGGCGCCAGAGCTGCGAGAGCGCATCGCCGTGGCCGGGGAACATCTGTTCCGCTGCGGCGACGACCGAATGCACGTCGAACAACGTGCCGTACGCGTCGAATATCACTGCCTTGGGAAATCTTGTCGCGTTTTGTGCCGCGTTTTGTGCCGTTGTGGCCGACATCGCCTTGCACTCCATCTTCAGAGGTCGGGATGAATTGTATTCGTGAGTTACATCACTGAAAAAGGAGGCATTGATCACTTGATCTTTTACTTTTACCAACCTAATCTGACGATCTAAACGATCTTTGCCAGCTCTTTTCGCCGTCATTCCTCCGCGTTCTTCTGAATGGACCGCTTCAAACAGATCGAAACCTTCGCCGCCGTGGCGGCCAAAGGCAGTCTTTCCTCTGCCGCTCAGGCCGAGGGGGTCGCACCCGCCATCATCGGGCGCCGCATCGACGCGCTCGAAGAGCGGCTCGGCGTGAAGCTCTTCGTGCGCACCACGCGTCGCATCACGCTCACCTTCGAAGGCTCGGCGTTCCTCGAGGACTGCCAGCGGATCATCCATGATATGCAGAACGCGGAAGCGAGCGTGTCGGCGGGCGGGGTGAAGGCGAGCGGGCACTTGCGCGTGTCGGCGCCGGCGGGCTTCGGGCGCCGGCATGTGGCGCAACTCGTGCCCGCGTTCACGGTGGCGCACCCGGACGTTTCGATCACGCTCGATCTTTCCGATCGCCTTGTCGATCTCGTCAACGAAGGCTTCGACTGCGCCGTGCGTCTGGGCGAGTTGCCCGACTCGTCGCTCGTCTCGCTCAAGCTCGGCGAGAACCGCCGCGTGTGCGTGGCGTCGCCCGAATACCTGTCGCGCCGGGGCGCGCCCGAAACGCTCGCCGATCTCACGCGTCACAACTGCCTCGCGCTCGGCGCAAGCAGCGCGAACCAGCAGCGCGGCTGGACCTTCCAGCAGGACGACAAGGTGGTGTCGATCCGCGTGGCGGGCACGATGGAATGCTCGGACGGCGCGGTGCTGCACGAGTGGTGTCTCGACGGACACGGGCTTGCGTGGCGTTCCTGGTGGGAAGTCGGCGAGGACATTGCGGCAGGCCGGCTCGTCAGCGTGCTCGACGCGTTCGCGGCGCCGCCCATCGGCATTCATGCGGTGTTTCCGCAGCGTCGTCATCTGCCATTGCGCGTGCGCCTCTTTCTCGACTTTCTCAAGCATACGTACGGTCATCCGGGGTACTGGGGCCAGGACTGACGGCACCGCCGCGGTTCGCGCCTGCGCGTTTTCGATTCGGCGCGCGTCACCGCTCTGCCTGTCTGCCGCAATATCCGTACTCGCCGTTTTCGGACGTCGTGAGCGAGCCGCCCGGCGACTCATGGCTTCGCACGGGCGGCGCGGGCTCAGCCATACGAAAATTCCCGTGATCGTGTACCGCTAGTCTCTCTGTGTGTCGGGAAACCGAACCCCAGTCGGCGCATGGGCATGCACGGCGGATGCCCATGCGCCTTCCGTGGCTGGCTGTGCTGTCGTCGGCTTGTTGCCTTCTCCGGCAACGAGGCCGCTTGCTCCGGCGGATGGCCGGATAAAGGGGCGGGCCGGATCGTGTCCGGCCGCGCGTGGCCTCTTGCCTCTCCCCGATGGGTGGGGGTTGCAGGCGCCGGCGGCCGGCGAGCCCCGCCAGGGACGCGCGTGCCGGCCGCGGCGCTGCTGCTGCGGGTGGTCTTACGCCACCTTCTTGTCGAAGAACTGCTCGTCTTCCGTCGAGCCGTGCAGGGCGGTCGTCGAGGCTTCGCGCTCGACCGTCTGCGTGACGGCATCGAAGTAGCCCGTGCCCACTTCTCGCTGGTGCTTGACCGCCGTGAAGCCTTTTTCGGCTGCGGCGAACTCGGCCTGCTGCAGTTCGACGAATGCGCTCATGTTCTGGCGCGCATAGCCGTGCGCGAGGTTGAACATCGAATAGTTCAGCGAGTGGAAGCCCGCGAGCGTGATGAACTGGAACTTGTAGCCCATCGCGCCCAGCTCGCGCTGGAACTTGGCGATGGTCGCGTCGTCGAGGTTCTTCTTCCAGTTGAACGACGGCGAGCAGTTGTACGAGAGCAGCTTGCCCGGGAACTCCTTGTGGATCGCTTCCGCGAACTTCTTCGCGAACTCGAGATCGGGCTTGCCGGTTTCGCACCAGATCATGTCGGCGTACGGCGCGTAGGCGAGGCCGCGCGAGATCGACTGCTCGAGGCCGTTGCGCGTGCGGAAGAAGCCTTCCACGGTGCGCTCGCCCGTGAGGAACGGCTTGTCGTTGTCGTCGATGTCCGAGGTCACGAGATCGGCGGCTTCCGCGTCGGTGCGGGCGAGCAGCACGGTCGGCACGCCGCAGACGTCGGCGGCGAGGCGCGCAGCGGTCAGCTTGGCGATGTTCTCGCGCGTCGGCACGAGCACCTTGCCGCCCATGTGGCCGCACTTCTTCACCGAAGCGAGCTGGTCTTCGAAGTGCACGCCCGCGGCGCCCGCTTCGATCATCGCCTTCATCAGTTCGAACGCGTTCAGCACGCCGCCGAAGCCGGCTTCAGCATCCGCCACGATCGGCTGGAAGAAGTCGGTGTAGCCTTCGTCGCCCGGGTTCTTGCCTTCCGACCACTGGATCTGGTCGGCGCGCGTGAGCGTGTTGTTGATGCGCTTGACCACCTGCGGCACCGAGTTGGCCGGGTAGAGCGACTGGTCGGGATACATTTCGCCCGCCAGGTTGGCGTCGCCCGCGACCTGCCAGCCCGAGAGATAGATGGCCTTGAGCCCGGCCTTGACCTGCTGCATGGCCTGGTTGCCCGTGAGCGCGCCGAGCGCGTTGATGAACGGCTCCGTGTTCACGCCCTTCCAGAGCTTTTCCGCGCCGTTCTTCGCGAGCGTGTGCTCGGGCTGGATCGAGCCGCGCAGGCGCACCACGTCTTCAGCCGTGTAGTTGCGCGTGATGCCTTTCCAGCGCGGATCGGTTTCCCATTGCTGTTGAAGTTGCTTTGCTTGTTCCTGACGAGTCGACATGATGAACTCCTTCGTTTGCCTGATTGGTAGAACCGCTGAAAGTCGGTGACTTCTCCGGGTGGGCGCCCTGTGGTGGTTTGGAGCGCTTCGTTTCGTGAAGTCTTATATAAGAGTCTAGGCAAATCGGTCCCGCGGGGACAGGCGCTCAAGCAGCTTTTTCCGTGTTTTTTATTTCAATAAAATCAAATGCTTGCGAAGTATATTTCACGATGGAAAACGCGGTTTTCCATATTGCAATGCATGGTGTTGTGCCACGCAGCACGATTTTTTACGACGCAAAAAATTTTTTCGTATCGTGAAATTTGTACCGGGGCAAAAAAAAGACCGGTGACGGAGCACCGGTCTTTTGCATGTCGCTACGCAGGTACGCCGAGGCGGCGCCTGCGCATCAGGCGGAAATCAGCTGTCGCGACGGGCGCCACGCGGGCCGTCGTTGCGGCGCGCGCCATAGCCTTCGCGCGAGCGGCCGTAGCCATCGCCACGCGGCTGGCCGTAGCCGCCGCGGTTGCCGCCTTCGCCGCGCGAGGCGCCGTAGCCTTCACGCGACTGGCCGCCGTAGCCGCCACGCGCGCCTTCGGACTTGCCCTGCCAGCCGCCGCTGTTGCCATTGCCGCCCTGGCCGCCATTGCCACGGCTGCCGTAGCCGCCGCCCGGCTTGCCGCCGCCGTTGCCGAAGCGCCGGCCGTTACCGCCGCCATTGCCGCCCGGACGGCCGCGGCCGCCAAAGCCGCGATTGGCCGGCGGCGCCTTGCGCGGCTCGAACCCTTCGATCACGTTCACCGGCAGCGGCGAGCGCACGAAGCGTTCGATGCGCTTGAGCGCGCCTTGCTCGGCGTGGTGCACGAGGCTCACCGCCACGCCCGAACGGCCCGCGCGGCCCGTGCGGCCGATACGGTGCACGTAGTCTTCCGCGAACTTCGGCAGGTCGTAGTTGAAGACGTGCGTGATGCCGGGGATGTCGATGCCGCGCGCCGCCACGTCGGTCGCCACGAGCACGCGCACGCGGCGCTCGCGCAGCGCACGGATCGTGCGGTTGCGCGCGCCTTGCGGCAGGTCGCCGTGCAGCGCGGCGGTTTCGAAGCCCGCGTCGGCAAGCTTGCCGGCCAGCTGGTCGGCGTCCATCTTCGTGGCCGTAAACACCACGGCCTGGTCGAGGCTCTCGTCGCGCAGCAGGTGGTCGAGCAGGCGATCCTTGTGGTCGCGGTCGTCGACGTAGTGCACGGTCTGCGCGATGTTCGAGTTCGCTTCGACCTTGCGCACGATCTCGATGCGCTCCGGGTCCTTCAGCAGACGGCCCGTGATCGAGGCGATCTTGCCGTCGAGCGTGGCCGAAAACAGCATGGTCTGACGCGACGCGGGCGTGGCGGCGACGATCGTCTCGATGTCGTCGATGAAGCCCATGTCCAGCATGCGGTCGGCTTCGTCGAGGACGAGCATCTTCAGTTCCGAGAGGTCGATGCGGCCGCGCTCGAGGTGATCGAGCAGACGGCCCGGCGTCGCGACGAGGATCTCGGGGTTCTTGGCGAGCAGCATGAGCTGCTGGCCGTAGGCCACGCCGCCGAGAATGCTCACGGTGCGCAGGCGGCGCAGATGCTTGCCGTAGGTCGATGCGGCCGTGGTCACCTGCATGGCGAGCTCACGCGTGGGCGTGAGGACGAGGAGACCGGGGCGCGCGACCGGCTGCGGACGGCGCTGGCGGCGATCGCCCTGGCCTTGTTGTTGACCTTGCGGACGCGGCTCGCGCGGCTGGGCGGCCTGGGTCTTCTGGATCTGCGCGAAGCGCTCGATCGCGGGCAGCATGAAGGCGGCGGTCTTGCCCGAACCGGTCGGGCTCGAGACCAGCAGGTCGCGGCCGGCGATGGCCGCGGGGATGGCGCGTTCCTGCACCGGCGTGGGCGCCTTGTAGCCCGCTGCCGTCAGCGCGGAGACGATCTCCGGCGACAGGCCGAGCGACGCAAACGTCGGGCCTTCGGGGGTGTCGGCGGCTTGCGCGGGGGCGTCAGCGGCGTCGAGACCGAGGGCTTCGTTGGCGATTGCGTCGAGAGGGCTTTGGGTAATGCTCGAAGTCATGAAAATCCTTGGTGAAACAGGAAATAGAACGTCGGCGCCAATCGGCATACCCAAGTCGTCGGATTTTGCGAACAAATCGAAAAACGGGGGCAATCCGCCACAGTGGCGGATTTTTGTTAGAAGCTGTTTCGAATGCGGCGCACCGAAATTGGTTTGCCGCCAGCCTGATACATGACAGCCTCTACACAGAAGAGGCCAAGGCAGGAGGGGACAGGTTCTAAACTGGATTGGAGCTTAACGCTACGAGGCGCGTTGCCGGCCGGCCTCAGCAGGGCTGAGGGGCGCAAAACACAGCGCAGCGCGCATTATAGCGGATTTTGTTGCGCTGCGCCAGAGCCATGTGCGCAAGGAGCTTGCGTGTGCGGCTGAGCGGTGGCAAGCGGCTCGCCGGCCCTGGCGCGCCGCCTTGAGCGATTTTCAGCTCGCCGTGCCGTTCTTGAGGGATTCGACGAGCTCGACGTACTGCGTTTTCGCGGCGTCCTGTGCCGTGCCTTGCAGCGCGGCCCACGCTTCGTACTTGTATTTGCCGACGATATCGGTGAAGCCCGGCTTGTCGCCGTGGACGTCGCCATCGGTCGCCTGCTTGAAAAGCGCATAGAGACGCAGCAGCGTCAGGTTGCCGGGTCGTTCCGGCAGTTGCTGCACGTCGGTCTGGGCTTGCTCGAAACGGGCGCTTATGTCGCTCATGTTTTTTTCCTCCACTGATTTTTTAACGGGAACAGCGCGCCGATGGTAGCAGCGCATACCGCGAGGCGGCTGGAGCGATTCCTCCAGAGATCGACGGGAACTGCGGCAGAGGCCGCGATCGTGGTGGCGGGGCGTACTTTGTCCGCACGGATCGTGCCCGGCGTGGGAGAGCGCGGGGCGCGGCATTACAATAGCGGTCATGACCGACATCGTGCTGCTTGCCCTCGATACCTCGACCGAATTCTGCTCGGTCGCGCTGTTGCACGCCGTGGCCCCCGGCGACGGCAACCGCCTTTCCGATCCTTGCGCCGAAGTGGCGGTGTGGGTGCGCCATGAGGCCACCGGCGCCGTGTCCAGTACGCGCCTTTTGCCGGCGGTCGGTGAGGTGCTGGCCGAAGCCGGACTCGCGCTCGCGGACTGCGATGCGATTGCCTTCGGCTCGGGCCCCGGCTCGTTTACGGGGCTGCGCACGGCGACGGGCGTCGCGCAGGGGCTCGCATTCGGGCTCGACATTCCCGTGGTGCCGGTGGGCACGCTGCTCGTCTGCGCCGAGAGCGCGCGGCTGCACGATCCCGCGGCGACGCGCGTGCTCGCCGCGCTCGACGCGCGCATGGACGAGGCCTACTGGGCCGAATACGAATGGGATGCGGCGGCGAGCGACTGGCGCACGCTGCAGCCCGCGTCGCTCGACGCGCCCGAACGCATCGCCACGCCCGCCGCGCCGTTCACGCTGGCAGGCAACGCCGCGGCGGCGTTCGGCACGCGCCTTCCGGCCGCCGCGGCGGCCCGCTCGATCGACGCCGAAGCGCTGCCCCACGCGCTGCCGCTCGCGCACGCCGCGCTGCGCGCGTTTCGCGCGGGCCGCACGCTGCGCGCCGACGAGGCCGCGCCTGAATACGTGCGCAACAAGGTCGCGCAGACCACGGCCGAGCGGCTCGCCGCCAAGGCGTCGGGCGAGGGCGGTCGATGAGCGGTGTGCTGATGACCGACCGCTACCTGTCGCCGATGACCGAGAGCGACCTCGACGAGGTCGCTGTCATCGAAAAGTCCGCTTACGAGTTTCCGTGGTCGCGCGGCAACTTCGAAGATTCCCTGCGCAACGGCTATTTCGGCGTGTGCATGCGCCACGTGACCGGGACGCTGATCGGCTATTGCGTCCTGATGCCGGTGGTGGACGAAATGCATCTGCTGAATCTGTGCGTTGCGCCGGCCGCGCAGGGAGCCGGCGCCGGGCTCACGCTCCTGCGCGAGGCCGTGCGGATTGCGCATGCGGAACGGCTGGAAGGACTGCTGCTCGAAGTGCGGCCTTCGAACTATCGGGCGATACGCCTCTACGAGCAATTCGGCTTCGTGACCATCGGGCGCCGCAAGAACTACTATCCGGCCTGGCATCACACCCGCGAGGACGCGATCGTGATGCGTTTTTCTTTTGCAGAGGAGGGTGCGGATGGCGCTCGATGAGTTCGCGCTGGCAGAACTGGGACTGTCGCCGCGCTGGGTGAGCAAGGGGGCGCGGGCGACGGCCGCCGGCGTGGTGCAGACCGGCGAAGAGACACAGGTGGCCGGGCCGGCTGGCGTGCCGGCGCAGCCGGAAGCGACGCTCGAACCGCCCGAACCGCTCGACCCGCCCGGCGCGGTGGAACCGAACGTCGTTGCGCCGGAGCCGTCCGAAAGCCGCACACCGGAGCGCGTGCCGCCGCGGGCTTCCGCTGCTGCGGTTCGCGACCCGGCCGCGCCTTCCGCCGAGGCTCACGCCGCGCCTGCCCCGCCGACGCTCGACGAACCGCCGCCGCTCACCGAGGACGACTTCGGGTGGTTCGACGCCGCGCCCGTACCGGCCGAGCCGTCCGTCCCGTCACCCGCACCTGGCAACGACGTAGCGACGCTGGACTGGGATACCCTGGCCGAACGCGTTGCGGGTTGCACGCGCTGCCGGCTGTGCGAGAAGCGCACGAACACGGTGTTCGGCGTCGGCAATCGCGAGGCCGACTGGATGGTGATAGGCGAAGCGCCGGGCGAGAACGAGGACCGTCAGGGCGAGCCGTTCGTCGGCCAGGCGGGCAAGCTGCTCGACAACATGCTGCGCGCGCTGTCGCTCTCGCGCGTCGAGAACGTCTACATCGCGAACGTGCTCAAGTGCCGTCCGCCCGGCAACCGCAATCCCGAGCCGGACGAAGTCGCGCGCTGCGAGCCGTACCTCAAGCGTCAGGTCGCGCTCGTCAAGCCGAAGATCATCATTGCCATGGGCCGTTTCGCCGCGCAGAGCCTGCTGAAGTCCGAGGGCAGCATTGCCTCGATGCGCGGGCGCGTGCACGAGTACGAAGGCGTGCCCGTGATCGTGACCTACCATCCCGCGTATCTGCTGCGCAGCCTGCAGGACAAGTCGAAGGCGTGGGCCGATCTCTGTCTCGCGCGCGATACCTGGCGCGCGGCCGGCGGCGGCCAATGAACGTTGCGCCGCTCGCGGACGGCCCCGGCAGCATCGTCGCCGGCCGTCTCGACGGGCTGACCGATCCGGCAGTGCGCGATCTTGCGTGGCTGCTCTTTAGTCCCGGTTTGCTGCGCGAACAGCTCCCGCTCGCACCGCTTGCCACGCCGTGGGCGCATGCCGACGAGGCGCTCGCGGCGGCGCACTGGCTCTCCCGGCTCGACCGCGACCCGGCGCCGTTGCGCGATGCGCTCGAGCGCACCCCTCTCACGCGTCTTGGCCGCTATGCCGAAGCCTTGCTCGGCTGGTTCCTGGCATTCGGCCCGGCAGCGCGGCTCGTCGCGGCAAGTGTGCCGTTGCGGCAAGCGGGGCGCACGCTTGGCGAGTGCGATTTTCTCCTCGAAAGTTCGGACGGACGGCGGCTGCACTGGGAACTGGCGGTCAAGTGCTACCTGCACGCCGGCGGCCCCGACGCGACGCTTGCCGATTTCGTCGGCCCCAATCTGCGCGACCGCTTCGATCGCAAGCGCGCGCATCTCGTGAACCACCAGATGCGGCTTAGCGCCAGCGAGGAATTTGCGTCGCTTGGGTATGCCGGGCCGTGGCTCGCGCAGATGTTCGTTAAAGGCTGGCTCTTCTATCGGGCGGATGTCGGAGCGCAGGTTTTGCAGGGCGAACCGCCCGAACTCGCGCCGGACCATACGCGCGGCTGGTGGGTCACTCGCGCGGACTGGCCGGCATTCGCAGCGCAACAGCGTGCCGTCGGCTGGAGCGTGTTGCCGCGCCTCGCGTGGCTGGCGCCAAGACGGCTTGCCGCGGAGCGGGCCGGGGTGGCGGAAGGAACCGGGGCAGTGCCGCCAGTGGACACGGCGACTGCCGGCTCGGGCGCGCGAGGTGCCATTGCGCCGCCGGTCGATCCGGACATCTTGTTCGACCACGTATTACGTCGCGACGAACCTGTGATGGTCGTCGCATTCGCCGCCGACGGAGCGCATGGCTATGCCGAGCAGTCGCGCGGTTTCATCGTCCCCGACGATTGGCCGGCGCGCGCTCAGGCCTTCGCGCGCGCCTGACGGGCGGCGCCTCGCGCGCCGCCGCTTACCACCAGCGATGGAAGTGATGCACGGGCCCGACGCCGTGGCCGACGTCGAGGCGCTTGCTCGCTTCGAGCGCGCCCGTGAGGTACTGCTTGGCGTCCGCGACGGCCTCGGCGAGGTTCGCGCGCTGCGGCCACAGGGCCGCGATCGCGGAAGACAGCGTGCAGCCGGTGCCGTGCGTATTGGTCACCGGCACGCGCCGGCCGGCAAGGCGCAGCGTGCCGCTCTCCTCGATGAGCCAGTCCGGGCTGTCCGCGCCGCCCAGATGGCCGCCCTTCATGAGCACGGCCCGCGCCCCGAGTGCGCGCAGGGCCTCGCCTTGCTCGACCATCGCCGCTTCGTCGGCGGCCGGCGCGACGCCCAGCAACGCCGCGGCCTCGGGCAGGTTCGGCGTAACGATGCCCGCGAGCGGCAGCAGTTCCTCGCGCAGCGCCGCGACGGCTTCAGGCGCGAGCAGCGCGTGGTTGCTCTTCGAAATCATGACCGTGTCGAGCACGACGCGGTGCGGCCGGTGGCGGCGCAGCGCGTCGGCCACGGCGCGCACGATCGGCGCGTTGGCCAGCATGCCGATCTTCACGGCGTCGATGCGGATGTCCTCGAAGACGGCGTCGAGCTGCGCCGTGACGAATGCCGGATCGGGCGCGTGGATTGCCGTGACGCCGCGCGTGTTCTGCGCGGTGAGCGCGGTGATGACGCTGGCGCCGTACGCGCCGAGCGCCGAGAACGCTTTGAGATCGGCCTGAATGCCGGCGCCGCCGCCCGAATCGGAGCCGGCGATCGTGAGGACGTTGGGAATCGATGAGGTCATGGCAGCGTGAAAGATGGGCACGGCGAGACGGGCACGGCGCGCACCGCGCACGCTCAGAATGGGCAGAGCAGACGAATCGGGGAGTCAGTGCCCGTGATTTTCGCCGATCAGCGCGACCGAGTCGAACGCGCGCTGATTGGCCTGGTGGCGGCGCATCACGAGCCACATCATGAGACAGACGAAGGTGCCGAACAGCACGATCACGATGGTCACCGGCACGTCGAGCCAGACGAGCACGGCATAGAGGCAGAGCATGACGAGCACCGAAAGGTTCTCGTTGAAATTCTGCACGGCGATGGAGTGGCCCGCGGAAAGCAGGACGTGACCGCGGTGCTGCAGGAGCGCATTCATCGGCACGACGAAATAGCCAGAGAGGCCGCCCACCACCATCAGGAAGAGATAGGCGAACAGCAGGTAGCCGGAGACGTGCAGATGGCCGAGACGCAGGCCCCAGTGCGGCGGAAACAGGTTGCGCGTGTAGAAGGCCATGAGCATGACGGCGATGCCCATGATGATGCCGACGGGCAGCACCGAAAGCGACTTCTTGAGCGGCACGCGGGCGGCGGCGATCACCGCTCCCACGGCGACGCCCGCGGCGACGACCGCCTGCAGGATCGCGCCTTCCGAGAGCGACATGCCGAGCGACACCTCGGCCCACTTGAGCACGATGAACTGCAGCGTGGCGCCTGCGCCCCAGAAGAGCGTCGTGACGGCGAGCGAGATCTGGCCGAGCTTGTCGCGCCAGAGGACCTGGAAGCAGTCGGCGAAATCGGTGATGAGGCGGATGGGGCCGTGTTCCTGGCGCGGATAGCGGGCGCCGGTGTCGGGAATGCGCAGATTGAAGAGGGCGGCGACGACGTAGATGCCCATGATGACGAGCATTGCGGCTTCGGCGGGGGTGTTGACCCAGGCGGGCGTATGTTTGATGACGTGCGAGGCGATGTGAGGGCTGATGAGTGCGCCGCCCAGAACCGTACCGAGGATGATCGAGCCGACTGTCGTGCCCTCGATCCAGCCGTTTGCGGCGACCAGCCGCTCCGGCGGTAGCAATTCCGTCAAGATTCCATATTTGGCCGGCGAATAGGCCGCGGCCCCGAAACCCACCACGCCGTAAGCGAACAGCGGATGCGTGCCGGCCAGCATCGTGGCGCAGCCGATTACCTTGATCGTGTTCGTGATGAACATCACGCGGCCCTTGGGGCGCGAATCAGCAAAGGCACCGACAAAAGCGGCTAGAACCACGTAGGAAAGAACGAAAAACAGCTTGAGCAGCGGCGTCATCCAGTTCGGGGCCTGGAGATCTTTCAGCAGTGCAATTGCAGCGATCAGGAGCGCATTGTCGGCCAACGACGAAAAAAACTGCGCGGCCATGATGGTGTAAAAGCCTTTTTTCATCTGATGCGATGCTGTCCTCGCTGCGGTCCGTCCGCCCCGGACGGGTGGGAGGCATCCGGGCTTATTACGTTCGAAATGGGTTGTGCGCAGGGCTTTATATCATGAAAATAGCTGGGTTCGGACTAGCAGATTCCTTGACGGCCCGGCGCGCCCGGCCTTCCAGGTGCTGAAAACGCACTGTAAGCTCCTGATTCGAAAGCGTCTTTACGAAAATCTCCCATGCCTCGCCCCCTTTCCGCCACGATTCACACCGCCGCACTCGCCAACAATCTCGCAGTCGTCCGCCGGTACGCTCCCAAGTCGAAAATCTGGGCCGTGGTCAAGGCCAATGCCTACGGCCACGGGCTCGCTCGCGCGTTCCCCGGCCTGCGCGCCACGGACGGCTTCGGCCTGCTGGACCTGGAAGAGGCGGTGAAGCTGCGCGAGCTGGGCTGGGCGGGGCCGATCCTGCTGCTGGAAGGCTTTTTCCGGCCTACCGATATCGACGTGATCGACCGCTACAGCCTCACCACGGTCGTGCATTCCGACGAGCAGATGCGCATGCTCGAAATGGCGCGCTTGTCGAAGCCGGTCAACGTCCAGCTCAAGATGAACAGCGGCATGAACCGGCTCGGCTATACGCCGGAGAAGTATCGCGCGGCATGGGAGCGGGCGCGCGCCTGTCCCGGCATCGGCCAGATCACGCTGATGACGCATTTCGCGGATGCCGACACGCCGCGCGGCGTCGGCGAGCAGATGGAGGCGTTCGAGCGCGGCGCGCAGGGCATTGCCGGCGCGCGCAGCCTGGCGAATTCGGCGGCGACGCTCTGGCATCCGGCCGCCCATTTCGACTGGGTGCGGCCCGGCATCGTTCTCTACGGCGCCTCGCCTTCGGGCGTGGCTTCCGCCGTCGACGGCGTCGGCCTGCAGCCGGCCATGACGCTTGCGTCCGAACTGATCGGCACGCAAAACGTCGCCGAGGGCCAGACGGTCGGGTACGGTTCGATTTTCACGGCGCGCAAGCCGATGCGCATCGGCGTCGTGGCGTGCGGCTACGCCGACGGCTATCCGCGCATCGCGCCCGAAGGCACGCCCGTGATCGTCGAGGGCGTGCGTACGCGGGTGGTCGGGCGCGTCTCCATGGACATGCTCACCGTCGACCTGACGCCGGTGCCGAACGCGGGCGTCGGCGCGCGCGTGGAGCTCTGGGGGGCGAACCTGCCGATCGACGACGTTGCGCAGGCCTGCGGCACCGTCGGCTACGAGCTGATGTGCGCAGTGGCGCCGCGCGTGCCGGTGCGGGCGGAATAAGCGTGGCGACCCGCAGCATGGCGAAGGTCAAGACACTGTATACGTGTACCGAGTGTGGCGGGCAGGTACCGAAATGGCAGGGGCAATGCCCCGCGTGCGGGGCCTGGAACACGCTCGTGGAGAGCATTGCCGAACCGGCGGGCGGGCATCGCTTCCAGTCGCTTGCGAAGAGCGCGCCGGTGCGCCGTCTCGCCGACATCGAGGCGTCCGACGTGCCGCGCTTCACCACCGGTGTGGGCGAGTTCGACCGCGTGTTGGGCGGGGGGCTCGTCGCGGGCGGCGTCGTGCTGATCGGCGGGGACCCCGGCATCGGCAAATCGACGCTGCTGCTGCAATCGCTGGCGCAGATCGCGGCCGAGCGCCGCGCGCTCTATGTGAGCGGCGAAGAATCGGCGGCGCAGATTGCGCTGCGTGCGCAACGGCTCGCGCTGCTCGATCCCGGTTCGAAGGCGAGCGAGCTGCAGCTGCTTGCCGAGATCCAGCTGGAAAAAATCCAGGCGACCATCGAGGGCGAGAAGCCCGACGTCGCCGTGATCGACTCGATCCAGACCATCTACTCCGAGGCGCTGACTTCGGCGCCCGGCTCCGTTGCGCAGGTGCGCGAGTGCGCGGCGCAGCTCACGCGCATCGCCAAGCAGTCGGGTACGGCCATCATCATGGTCGGGCACGTCACGAAGGAGGGCAACCTCGCCGGGCCGCGCGTGCTCGAACACATCGTGGACACCGTGCTGTACTTCGAAGGCGATACGCACTCGTCGTTCCGCCTCGTGCGGGCTTTCAAGAACCGCTTCGGCGCGGTCAACGAACTGGGCGTGTTCGCCATGACCGAGCGCGGCCTGCGCGGCGTCGCGAATCCTTCGGCGCTGTTTCTCTCGCAGCACGAACAGAGTGTGCCGGGGTCGTGCGTGCTCGTGACCCAGGAGGGCTCGCGGCCGCTGCTGGTCGAAGTGCAGGCGCTCGTGGATACCGCGCACGTGCCCAACCCGCGGCGTCTTGCGGTCGGGCTCGAGCAGAACCGGCTCGCGTTGCTGCTCGCCGTGCTGCATCGGCACGCGGGCATTGCCTGCTTCGATCAGGATGTGTTCCTCAATGCGGTGGGCGGCGTCAAGATCACCGAACCGGCCGCCGACCTCGCCGTGCTGCTGGCGATTCACTCGTCGATGCGTAACAAGCCGTTGCCCAAGGGCCTGATCGTTTTCGGCGAAGTTGGCCTCGCGGGCGAGATCCGACCCTCGCCGCGCGGGCAGGACCGTCTGAAGGAAGCGGCGAAGCTCGGTTTCTCATGCGCGCTGATTCCGCGCGCCAATGCGCCCAAGCAGCCGATCGACGGCTTGCAGGTGGTTGCCGTCGAGCGCATCGAAGAGGCGATCGACAAGGTCCGCACGCTGGAATGAACCGGGGGCGCAGCACGGCGGGAAAAGGCATTTTCCGCGAACTGGCGCGTAATGATTAGTAACAACCCTGGTACACACTGTAACCTGGTCGATTTCCGGATTGCCTATCCTTGGCCGCATGTTCAACCCGCGTCCAGCGGAAAGGATGGCGTCTTGAAACAGACTGAGATGTCCGCCGGCGATCATTCGATCGTCGTACGCGGCTGCCGGGTTTCCGAGCCGCTCATGCAACCTTGGGGCAGCACTTGCCGCATCGTCGAGTGGATCGACAGCGACGGGCGCATTTCGCGCCGCGTGGTGGCCGGCAACGTCACCGCGGCGCAGGTGCGCAGCACCATTGCGCATCACGTGGAAGGCCGCAAGCACGTGCTCTACGATGACGAACGCGCGCCGCGGCAAACACTGCCGCGCCGCTAGCCAAAAAAATGGGCGCCTTGTGCGTCCATTTTCATTTCCATTCCTTATCTTCGTCGGTAGGTCCGGCGTCTAGCCCCATGGGCCATAGGTGAACGGCTTGTTGCCGTCCGGGCTTCCCGCGCCTGCGCCCGACTGTCCCTGGGTGGCCCCCGTCGCTCTCTGGCCGGTATTGTCTTGCTGCGCTTTCGGCATGCCTGAGGGCGCCACGGCGTTCGCCGCCAGAGCCTGTTGCAGCACATGGGGATTGAAGAGCGGGTGCCTCGCCGCTTCGCCGGGCGTGAGAACCGGCGTGGCGCAGCAGTCGATCGGCTCGAGCCGGTCGATCCACACCTGCAACGGCTCCGCTTCGATGATTGCCGCGAGCTCGCGCGTGAGCGCCGCCGCGTCCGTGCCGCCGATCGCCTGCCCCAGGCTCCAGTGCCGCTCGAGCCAGTCCTCGCGCCCGAGTGCTTTGCAGAGCGCTTGCCAGAACTTCAGCTCAAGTGCGCCAATGGCGAGCCAGCGACCGTCACGGGTACGGTAGAGGTTGTAGCAGGGCACGCCGCCATTGAGCAGGCCGCCGCCGGGCTGAAGGGCGGCCGCATCGTCGTTGGCGAGCGCGACCTGGGCGACCACGTTGTATGCGTAGCTGGCGTGCGCCATCGAGACGTCGATGAAGCGGCCGGCGCCGCCCCGCGCGACCTGCCAGAGCGCCGCGAGAATCTGGGTGACCGCGCTGAGCGCGCCGCCCAGCAGGTCGGCGATCTGGAAGTTGGGCAGCGCGGGCGCACCATCGCGTCCCGCCAACTGGTCGAGCACGCCCGCATAGCCGATGTAGTTCAGATCGTGGCCGGCACGGTCGGAGAACGGGCTGTCGGCGCCATAGCCGCTGATCGCGCAATACACGAGCTTCGGGTTGATGGCGCTGAGCGCTTCGTAACCTGCGCCCAGCCGGGTCATCACGCCGGGCCGGAAGCTCTCGACGAGCACGTCGGCGTCGCGCGCCAGCGCGAGCAGCACCGCGCGCCCGGCTTCGGACTTCAGGTCGAGCCGGGTTTCGCGCTTGCCGCGATTGACGAGGCGGTAGAACGCACCGGGGCGCGCGGCCACTTCGTCGGCGGCGCTCTGCATCATCACGCGGGCGGCGTCGCCTGCGCCGGGCGGCTCGATCTTCAGCACGTCCGCGCCCATCTCGGCGAGCCGCAACGTGGCGACCGGACCAGGCAGCAGCATGGTCAGATCAAGGACGCGCAGGCCCTGCAATGCGGCGGGTGACGACACTCATTTCTCCTTGGCGGGGCGCACGCGCGCCGCGGCTAACCGATCTGCTCCAGCTCTTCGTGTGCGTCGAGCCATTCGGCTTCGAGCGTGTCGAGCCTCGATTGAACTTCGGCCTGACGGCGGATCGCTTCGGTCAGGCGCGTCTTCTGATTGGGCTCGTAGCTGGCGGGGTCGGCGACGAAGGTGTCCAGCGTACCCTTTTCCACGTTGAGCGCGTCCATTTCCTTCTCGATCTTGCCGATCTTCGCCTGTAACGGCTTCTTCAGGTGCGCAAGCTTCTGACGCGTTTCCGCTTCCTGGCGGCGTTGTTCTTTGCGGTTGACGCCCGCGTCCGCCGTGCTTTCGCCCGCTGCGTCCTGCTTGAGCGCCGCGCGTTGTTCGGCGGCATGCTGGAGCAGCCAGTCGCGGTAGTCGTCGAGATCGCCGTCGAAGGGCTGCAGGCGATGCTTCGCGACCAGCATGAACTGGTCCGTGGTGGCGCGCAACAGATGCCGGTCGTGCGAGACGAGGATCAGCGTGCCTTCGAACTGCGCGAGCGCCATCGTCAGCGCGTGGCGCGTTTCGAGGTCGAGGTGGTTGGTCGGTTCGTCGAGCAGCAGCAGATTCGGCTTCTGCCAGATGATCAGCGCGAGCGCGAGGCGCGCCTTTTCACCGCCTGAAAACGGCGCGATAGGCGCCGTTGCCATCTCGCCCGGGAAGTTGAAGCCGCCGAGAAAGTCGCGCAGTTCCTGCTCGCGCGTGTCGGGCGCAAGGCGCGCGAGATGCTGGAGCGGGGAGTCGTCCGGGCGCAGCGTTTCGAGCTGGTGCTGCGCGAAATAGCCGATCTGCAGACCCTTGCCCGTGCGCAGCTCACCCGAGAGCGACGCGAGCGTGCCGGCGAGCGTCTTGATGAGCGTGGATTTGCCCTGGCCGTTGGCGCCGAGGAGGCCGATGCGCTGGCCACTCTGGATCGACAGCGAGACCCGTTCGACTATGGGCGTTTCGCCGCCGTTTTCGGCGCGGTAGCCGCAGCGCACGTCTTCCATCACGAGCATCGGGTTCGGCGCGGAGTCGGGCGTGCGGAACTCGAAGGTGAACGGCGAGCTTGCGTGCGCCGGCGCGATCAGCTCCATCTTCTCCAGCGCCTTGACGCGGCTTTGCGCCTGGCGCGCCTTGGTGGCCTTCGCCTTGAAGCGGTCGATGAAGCTTTGCAGATGCGCGACGGTTCTCTGCTGCTTTTCGTAGGCGTTTTGCTGGAGCGCGAGCTGTTGCGCGCGCAGGATTTCGAATTGCGAGTAATTGCCGCCGTAACGCTTGATCTGCTGGTTCTCCAGATGGAGCGTTACGTTGCAGATCGAATCGAGAAATTCGCGGTCGTGCGAGATCACGACGAGCGTGCCCGGGTAGCGATGCAGCCAGTCTTCCAGCCAGACGATTGCGTCGAGGTCGAGGTGGTTCGTGGGTTCGTCGAGCAGCAGCAGGTCGGAGCGGCACATTAGCGCCTGAGCGAGGTTCAGGCGCATGCGCCAGCCGCCCGAGAAGCTCGCGACCGGCGCGCGCGTTTGTTCCAGCGTGAAGCCGAGGCCGAGCAGCAGCGCTTCAGCGCGCGCCGGGGCCGTATAGCCGTCGGCGTCGGCGAAGGCAGCGTGCGCTTCGGCTTCGGCTGCGCCGTCGTGCGCGGCAGCGGCCGAAGCGATGTGCGCTTCGATCTCGCGCAGCGCCGCGTCGCCGTCGAGCGTGTAGTCGAGCGCGCTGCGATCGACCGCGGGTGTTTCCTGCGCCACGTGCGCGATGCGCCAGGACGGCGGCAGCGAGAAGTCTCCCGCGTCGGCGTGCAACTCGCCGCGCAGCACGGCGAAAAGGGTCGATTTGCCCGCGCCGTTCGCGCCGACGAGACCGGCCTTTTCGCCGGGGTTCAGCGTGAACGAGGTCTGGTCGAAAAGCGGCTTGGTGCCGCGGGCAAGACTGAATTGATTGAAGCGGATCACAGCGGCGCCAGCATGGGGAAAACGCTATTTTAGACTGCACGGCCCGTGCGCCGGCATCTGCCGTCAGGCCAGGGTGTGTCGCGCTTTGTTTCTCACGTAGACTGGCGCTTTGCTACGGGAGACCACAGATGCCTTCGATCTATTCGTTTTCGGCCCAGCCCTTGGGCGGCGCCGCGCCGGTGAGCCTCGAAAGCTACGCGGGCAAGGTGCTGCTCATCGTCAACACGGCGAGCGAGTGCGGGTTCACGCCGCAATACACAGGGCTGCAGAAGCTGTACGACGACTACGCCACGCGCGGGCTCGCGGTGCTGGGCTTTCCCTGCAACCAGTTCGGCAAGCAGGAGCCGGGCGATTCGGCACAGATCGGCAGTTTCTGCGAGAAGAACTACGGCGTCACGTTTCCGATGTTCGACAAGATCGACGTGAACGGGGCGAACGCGCATCCGCTCTATCGCTGGCTCACGGGCGAGGCGCCGGGCCTGCTCGGACTCGAGGCGATCAAGTGGAACTTCACGAAATTCCTCGTGGACCGCAACGGCAAAGTGGTGAAGCGCTACGCGCCGGTCACGAAGCCCGAGGTAATCGCGGCAGACATCGAAAAGCTACTGTAGGGCGCGCGGCCGAAGCCGGCGCGGCTAGAGAATCGGCGCGAACAGGCGCGCGAGATGCATCGCGATCTTGCGCCACCAGGGCGCGTTGCGGTATTCGTTGCGGTCGATCTCGATCGTTTCCGCGAAGTCGCGCAGCAGCATCGATTCGACCTCGGCGGCAAAACCGCGGTGGACCGTGAGCACCATGATCTCGAAGTTCAGGCGGAACGAGCGGTTGTCGAGATTCGCGCTGCCGATCGCCGCGGCCATGTCGTCGATCAGCACGACCTTCTGGTGCAGGAAGCCCGGCTGGTAGCGGAAGATGCGGATGCCCGCGCGGATCGCGTCGAAAGCGTAGAGCGTCGAAGCTTCGAACACCACATAGTGGTCGCGCCGGCTCGGGATCATGATGCGCACGTCCACGCCACGCAGCGCGGCAAGCCGCAGCGCCGAGAGCACGGCTTCGTCGGGCACGAGGTAGGGCGTGGTGATCCACAGGCGCCGTTGCGCGGCGTTGATCGCCTCGACGAAAAAGAGCGAGCAGGTTTCCTGGCGGTCGGCCGGGCCGGTCGGCATGACGAGGCAAGGCATGTTGTCGTCCAGCGCCGCGACGCCGGGCGGCTCGCACCCCGGCAACTCCTGGGTGGCCCAGTACCAGTCTTCGGTGAAGACGAACTGGATGTTGGCCACGGCCGGACCGCGCACTTCGATGTGCGTGTCGCGCCACGGCGAGAGCGGCGGCTTCGCGCCCAGATACTCCACGCCCACGTTGTGCCCGCCCACGAACGCGCGCTCGCCGTCCACCACGACGATCTTGCGGTGATTGCGGAAGTTGAGCTGGAAACGGTTGACGAAGTGGCGCTTCGTCGAGAACGGATGCACGACCACACCGGCCGCGCGCAGCTCGTGCACGTAGCTGGCGGGCAGGTCGAAGCTGCCGATGCTGTCGTAGAGGAAGAAGGCGCGCACGCCGCGCGCCGTGCACTGGACGAGCGTGTCCTTCAGCATGTCGCCGAGCGCGTCGTCGCGCACGATGAAGAACTGCACGATGACGTAATGCTTTGCCTGTTCGATGGCGTCGAAGATCGCGCCGAACGTCGCTTCGCCGTTGACCAGCGTGCGCACCGAATTGCCGGGCACGAGCGGCATGCCGCCCAGGTGGGCCATCGTGCGGATCATGCGCGCGCCGGGCTCGTGGTCGGGCGAGGCGCCATCATGGCGCGGCTTGTCCCGCTCCGGGGTGTGGGCGCGCTCGCGCAGGTTCTCGTTGCGCAGCCGCCGCGCATCGACGTAACCCTCGAACTTGCTGCGCCCGAGAAACAGATACGGGATCAACGTGAAATACGGCATGGTCGCGAGCGAGACCGCCCACGCGATCGCACCCTGCGAGGTGCGCGTATTCATGATGGCGTGGCAAGCCGCGGCAAGTCCAAGCAGGTGGATGACCGCGAGCAGGGGGCCGAGTTGTGACCAGTCGAATCGCATAGGGACGCTTGACGGCGGGAAAGCCAGGAGCGCCGGAAGACGCTGAAGCGCGGTAGCGGGGAAACAATCATATTACCGAACCCGCTCGATGCGAGGCTAACGCGCGGCGTGGGACGCGCGCGTGCCGTCAATCCGCGATGGTCAGACCGGCAGATCGGCCGCCTGGATCAGGAATACCTGGTCGTCGCCCGCGCTCGTCGAGAGCCAGACGAGGTCGAGGCCGCCGAATGCCGCCTCGACGTTCGCCCGCTCGTTGCCGATCTCCACCACGAGCACGCCTTCGTCGGTCAGCCAGTTGCGCGCCTGCCCGATGATGCGGCGCACGATGTCCATGCCGTCCGCGCCGCCGGCC
Organism: Paraburkholderia acidipaludis NBRC 101816; assembly: GCF_000684975.1. Lineage (GTDB taxonomy): Bacteria > Pseudomonadota > Gammaproteobacteria > Burkholderiales > Burkholderiaceae > Paraburkholderia > Paraburkholderia acidipaludis. Next base: position 296,888 of record NZ_BAXZ01000003.1, read on the forward strand.
AGCGCCATTTCCGGCTCATGGCGGTATTCGGGCGGCAGCGCCTGCATCGACTCGGCGTTCACGTACGGGGGGTTCGTGACGATCACGTCGTAACGACGCTCGGGCAGCGGCGCGAAGAGGTCGCCTTCGAAGAGCGCGATCTGGTCGTCGAGGCCGTGCTCCTCGACGTTGCGACGCGCCACTTCGAGTGCGGGCGCCGACAGATCGACGGCGTCGATGTCGGCGTTCGGGAAGGCATGCGCGGCGAGAATCGCGAGGCTGGCCGACCCCGTGCATAGCTCGAGCACCGCGCCCACTTGTTCGGGGTCCTCGACATAGGGCTGCAGGCCGTCTTCGAGCAGTTCGCCGATGAACGAACGCGGCACGATCACGCGCTCATCCACATAGAAACGCAGGCCGTGCATCCAGGCTTCCTGCGTGATGTACGCGGCCGGCACGCGCTCGGTGGCGCGGCGCTCGATCACGGCGAGCACCGTATCGACTTCTTCGCTCGTCAGGCGGGCGTCGAGGAACGGGTCCAGCAGGTCGAGCGGCAGATGCAGCGTGTGCAGGACCAGGTAGGCCGCTTCGTCGTAGGCGTTGGTGGTGCCGTGGCCGAAGGCCAGCTGGGCGCTCGTGAAACGCGTGACAGCGTAGCGCAGCAGGTCGCGCACGGTCGAGAAGGTGGTCGTCAGCGGATGGGGCATGGTGGAGGGCTCCGGCGGGCGGTTTCAGGCGATCAGTTGTTCGAGCACGCGGCGGTAAACGTTCTTGAGCGGTTCGACATATTTCACTTCGATATGCTCATCGATCTTGTGGATGGTGCCGTTAGGCGGCCCGAACTCCACGACCTGCGGGCAGATGCGCGCGATGAAGCGGCCGTCGGAGGTGCCGCCCGTCGTCGAGAGCTCGGTCGTGACGCCGGTTTCGTCGAAGATCGCCTTTTCGAGCGCATTCGAGAGGTTGCCGCGCGGAGTGAGGAACGGCAGGCCGCTCACGCTCCAGTGCAGTTCGTAGTCGAGGCCGCGCTTGTCGAGGATCGCGTGCACGCGCTGCTGCAGGCCTTCCACCGTGCTCGCGGTCGAGAAGCGGAAGTTGAACTGCACGTCGGCGTGGCCCGGAATCACGTTGCTCGCGCCGGTGCCGCTGTGCAGGTTCGACACCTGCCATGTGGTGGGCGGGAAGTATTCGTTGCCGTCGTCCCATTTTTCGGCGACGAGTTCGGCCAGCGCCGGCGCCAGCAGGTGCACCGGGTTCTTCGCGAGATGCGGATAGGCGATGTGCCCCTGCACGCCCTTGACGATCAGCTTGCCCGACATCGAGCCGCGGCGGCCGTTTTTCACGCAGTCGCCGAGCACGTGAGTCGAGGTCGGTTCGCCGACGATGCAGTAGTCGAGCTTCTCGCCGCGTTGCTGCAGTGCTTCGACGACCTTCACGGTGCCGTCGGTGGCGGGGCCTTCTTCGTCGCTCGTGATCAGGAACGCGATCGCGCCGCGATGCTGCGGGTGGGCGGCGACGAACTCTTCGGTTGCCACGACGAAGGCGGCGAGCGAGGTTTTCATGTCGGCGGCGCCGCGCCCGTAGAGCTTGCCGCCGCGCTGCGTCGGCTCGAACGGCGGCGACCGCCATTGTTCGAGCGGGCCGGTCGGCACGACGTCGGTATGGCCCGCGAACGCGAGCAGCGAACCATCGGTGCCGTCGGTGCCGCGCTTGACGGCCCACAGGTTCGTCACGCCATGCGACTCGATCGTTTCGCACGTGAAACCGAGCGGCGCGAGGCGTTCGGTCATGATGCGCTGGCAGTGCTGGTCGTCGGGCGTCACGGACGCGCGGGCGATCAGGGCTTCGGTAAGGGCGAGGGTGCCGGACATGGTTGGGCCACTTTCAATAAAAATGCCGGCGCCGCTGACGAATCAGGGGCCGGCAACAGCTTGTGATGCCAGTTTGCGCCCGATCCGCGGCAAGCGTGTTTCGGGCGCGCCGCTTTCGGGCAAACAGCGTCAGGCAAACAGTGCTTCGTACTGGTCGGCGGAAAAGCCGAGTGTCTTCACGCGGCCGTTCACCACCACGACGGGGCGCTTGATGATCGAAGGCTTGTGGATCATCAGCGCGATGGCGCCCGCGGTCGTGTCGGCTTCGGCCTTGTGAACCTCGGAAAGCCCGCGCCAGGTCGTGCCGCGCTTGTTGATGAGCTGGTCGAGCGGCACGTCCTTCAGCCAGTCCTGGACCAGCGCATTCGAGACGCCCGCCTTCTTGAAGTCATGGAATTCGAACTCGACGCCGTGCTCCTCGAGCCACACGCGGGCCTTTTTCACGGTGTCGCAGTTCGGAATGCCGTATATGACGGTCTTCGCGGCCTTCGCCATCAGTCGCCTCGCAGCAGCTCGTTCAGGCCGACCTTCGCGCGCGTCTTCGCGTCGACCTTCTTGACGATCACGGCGCAGTAAAGGCTGTGCGAACCGTCCTTGGAGGGCAGGTTGCCCGCCACCACGACCGAGCCTGCCGGAATGCGGCCGTACGAGACTTCGCCGGTTTCGCGGTCGTAAATCTTGGTGCTCTGGCCGAGATACACGCCCATCGAGATGACCGAGTTCTCTTCCACGATCACGCCTTCCACGACTTCCGAGCGCGCGCCGATGAAGCAGTTGTCCTCGATGATGACCGGGTTGGCCTGCAGCGGCTCCAGCACGCCGCCGATGCCCACGCCGCCCGAAAGGTGCACGTTCTTGCCGATCTGCGCGCACGAGCCGACGGTGGCCCACGTGTCGACCATCGTGCCTTCGTCCACATAGGCGCCGATGTTGGTGTACGACGGCATCAGCACGACGTTCTTCGCGATGAACGAGCCGCGGCGCGCGATGGCGGGCGGCACGACGCGAAAGCCGCCCGCGGCGAAGTCTTCGGCCGTGTAGCTGGCGAACTTCGAGGGCACCTTGTCGTAGAACTGGCTGTAGCCGCCGGCCGCCATCGGCACGTTGTCTTCGAGGCGGAACGACAGCAGCACGGCCTTCTTGACCCACTGGTTGACGACCCAGCCGCCGTCCTTCTTTTCGGCGCAGCGCAGGGCGCCACGGTCCAGTTCCGCGATCACGTGGGCGACGGCTTCGCGCACGTCGTTCGGGGCGGACTTCGGCGAAAAGTCGGCCCGGTTTTCCCAGGCGGTGTCGATGATCTGCTGAAGTTGTTGCGACATGATGGTGGTTTCGTGTGAGTTCGGTAGAGGTTAGCGGCAGCACGCGCGACGCGCATGCTGCGATGATCTGGCTTACTGCTTGAGCGAGTGGCAGAAATCGACGATGCGTTGTGCGCCCTCGATGCACTCCTCGACGTCGGCGACGAGCGCCATGCGGATGAAATCCTTGCCCGGATTCGCGCCGTGCGCGGTGCGGGCCAGATACGAGCCCGGCAGAACCGTCACATTATAGTCGGCGTAGAGGCGCTGGGCGAACGCGGTATCCGTGAGGCCCGTGCGCGCGACGTTGGCCCAGAGGTAGAACGCGGCGTCGGGCAGGCGCACGTCGAGCACCTCGGCGAGCATGGGCGTGACTGTTGCAAATTTCCGCACGTATTTCGCGCGGTTTTCGCGCACGTGGGCCTCGTCGTTCCAGGCGGCGATGCTCGCGGCCTGCCAGACCGGCGACAGCGCCGAGCCGTGGTAGGTGCGGTAGAGCAGGAATTGCTTGAGGATCGCGGCGTCGCCCGCCACGAAGCCCGAGCGCATGCCGGGCGCATTCGAGCGCTTCGAGAGACTCGATAGCATGACGAGACGCGTGAAGTCGCGGCCGAGCTGGTGCGCCGCTTCGAGACCGCCTGGCGGCGGCTTCGCTTCGTCGAAATAGATCTCGGAGTAGCACTCGTCGGAGGCGATCACGAAGCCATAGCGGTCGGAGAGCGCGAAAAGCTCGCGCCAGTCGTCGAGCGTGAGCGCGGCGCCGGTCGGATTGCCGGGCGAGCACACGTAGAGCAGCTGCGTGCGCGCCCAGATGTCCTCGGGCACCTGCGAGTAGTCGCACGCGTAGTTGCGCGCCGGATCGCTGTTCACGAAGTACGGCTCGGCGCCCGCGAGCAGCGCGGCGCCTTCGTAGATCTGGTAGAACGGGTTCGGGCAGAGTACGATCGCCCGTCTGGCCGGGTCTTTCACGCCCGCGGCCGGGTCGAGCACCGCCTGGGCGAGCGCGAAGAGCGCCTCGCGCGAGCCGCAGACCGGCAGCACCTCGGTGTTCGCGTCGACGGCCGGCAGGCCGTAGCGCGCCTTCACCCAGTTCGCGATTGATTCGCGCAGCGCCGGGTTGCCGGCCGTCGCGGGATACACCGCAAGGCCGTCGAGCGAAGCCACGATCGCGTCTCGGATCAGCGCGGGCGTCGGGTGTTTCGGCTCGCCGATCCCGAAGCTGATGGGGCGCAGGCCGGCTTTCGGCGTGACGTCCTTGAAGAGGGCGCGCAGCTTTTCGAAGGGGTAGGGCTGGAGGGTATCGAGTAACGGATTCACTTGGCGTCGGACGGGCGTGAGCGAAGGACGGGCGGGCAAGCAGGCAGCGCGCGGGCGAGGCACGGTTCGCGCCGGAGGCGATCCGCCCGGCATGAGCGCCTCGGCGCCGCACGGCGGGCCTGCCGCAAGCGTTTGATTATAACGTGGCGACGTCTGCGCGGTGCCGAGGGGTGCGGCGGGCGTTGCGAGGCCGCGGGGTTCAAACGCCGGGTTCAAAAATAGAGAGACTGAGAGATGACGAATTCGACGTGTCCGGCGAGATGCCGGGCAAGGCGGCCCGGGTGCCGGAGGTCCGGCACATGATCCGGAGTCTGGAGAGTCTGCAAAAGGGCGGTCCGACGCTCGCGATCATGATCGGCGCGTCGGTCTGGGGCTTCGTCTGGTATCCGCTGCGCATGCTCGCGGCGCTAGGCGTGACGGGTACGGCCGCGAGCGCGGCGACGAGCGCCGCCGGTTGCGCCTTCGTCCTGCTCCTGCGCTGGCGCGCGATTGCGACGGTGCGCTGGCACCGGGTGCTGCCGATGCTGGGCCTCGCGGCCGGCGTGACGAATCTGGGCTTTGTCTGGGGCTCGATCCACGGCGAAGTGATGCGGGTGCTGTTGCTCTTCTATCTGACCCCAGCATGGACTGCACTGTTCGCCCACTTCATTCTGGGTGAGCGGTTGACCTGGCCGGGTGCGGCGCTCGCCGCGCTCTCGCTGGCGGGTGCAATGCTGATGCTGTGGTCGCCCGCGCTCGGCGTGCCGTTGCCGGGCAATGCGGCCGAATGGGCGGGGCTTGCGGGCGGCATGGGATTCGCGATGAGCAACGTGCTCGTGCTCAAGACGAGCCGCGTGCTGCCCGACATGAAGCCCGAAATGCGCACGGCCGTGATCTTCGGCGGCGCAGCCTTGTTCGGAGCGGCGGCGACGCTTTTCGAACCGATGACGGTCGTGCCCGCCGGCGGCCTGCTGGTTCGCGCGTTGCTGCTGGCGCTGGTGCTGGGTCTCGTACTCGCATCGAACAATATGCTCGTGCAGTACGGCCTCGCCCGCGTGCCCGCCAACCGGGCTTCGATCATCATGCTGTTCGAGATCGTCGTGACCGCCCTGAGTTCATGGGCGCTGGCAGGCGAGACACCGGGACCCCGCGAATGGGCGGGCGGCGGCTGCATCGTGCTGGCTTCGCTCCTGTCGAGCTGGATGCACCGCTCGCGCGACGTCGCCGAGCCGGCACGCGACGGCGCCGCACAATCCGACGCGTCCGACGAAGACGAAGACGAAGACGAGGGCGAGGGCGAGGGCGAGGACAAGGACGGCGGCGCCGGCGGCGGCTCGTGCGGCAAGCGGAATGCCGCTCGCGCGATGGTATGATTGCCGCTGATTCTCGCCTCACGGCGCACATGGAGAGTGTCGTGTGGCGAGCCGTGGCGGCTGCCTTGTGTGCCCCGCTGCCGTGCCGTACCGTGCGATGAAGCCGGCGCGCGGCATGCGCCACGGGCGGTCCCGTTCACTCTCCCTATTCCAACAGCGATATCGCCGTGCGTCTGACCTCGATTAAACTCGCTGGCTTCAAATCCTTCGTCGATCCCACGCATTTCCAGGTCCCGGGCCAGCTGGTTGGGGTGGTCGGGCCGAATGGCTGTGGCAAATCCAACATCATCGATGCAGTGCGCTGGGTGCTTGGCGAGTCCCGTGCCTCCGAGCTGCGCGGCGAGTCGATGCAGGATGTCATCTTCAACGGCTCGACGGCGCGCAAGCCGGGTAGCCGCGCGAGCGTCGAACTGGTGTTCGACAACGCGGACGGGCGGGCGGCCGGGCAGTGGGGGCAGTATGCCGAGATCGCGGTCAAGCGCGTGCTGACGCGCGACGGCACGTCGAGCTACTACATCAACAACCTGCCGGCGCGCCGCCGCGACATCCAGGACATCTTCCTCGGCACGGGCCTCGGGCCGCGCGCCTACGCGATCATCGGCCAGGGCATGATTGCGCGCATCATCGAAGCGAAGCCCGAAGAGCTGCGCGTGTTCCTCGAAGAGGCCGCAGGCGTTTCGAAGTACAAGGAGCGCCGCCGCGAGACCGAGAACCGCCTGCACGACACGCGCGAGAATCTCACGCGCGTGGAGGACATCGTGCGCGAGCTCTCGACGAACCTCGATAAGCTCGAAGGCCAGGCCGTCGTCGCAACGAAGTTTCGCGAGCTGCAAAGCGAAGGCGAAGAAAAGCAGCGTCTCCTGTGGCTCCTGCGCAAGAACGAGGCGGGGAGCGAGCAGGAGCGTCAGCAGCGCGCCATCGAGCAGGCCCAGATCGATCTCGAGCGCCACACCGCGCAACTGCGCGAAGTGGAGGCGCAGCTGGAAACGCTGCGCGTGGCGCACTATTCGGCGAGCGACGCGATGCAGGGCGCCCAGGGCGCGCTCTACGAAGCGAACGCCGAGGTGAGCCGGCTCGAAGCGGAGATCAAATTCATCGTCGAGTCGCGCAATCGCGTGCAGGCCCAGATCGCCGCGCTCACCGCGCAGCGCGAGCAGTGGCAGTCGCAGGCGCAGAAGGCCCAGGACGACCTCGAAGACGCCGAAGAGCAACTGGCCATCGCCGAGGAAAAGGCGGCCGTGGCCGAAGAAGAGGCGGCGGCGAAGCAGGAAGCGCTGCCGGCACTGGAGACGCGCTGGCGCGACGCGCAAGGCCAGCTCAACGAAGAGCGCGCGGGCATTGCCCGCACCGAGCAGGCGCTGAAGCTCGAGGCCGCGCATCAGCGCAACGCCGACCAGATGCTTCAGCAGCTCCAGCAGCGCGAGGAACGCCTGAAGGCAGAAAAGGGCGGACTCGACGCGCCGGACGAAGCGCAGCTCGAAGAGCAGCGCATGCAGCTCGCGGAACAGGAGGAAGTCCTGCGCGACGCGCAGGATCGTCTTGCCGAGGCTCAGGAGGCGCTGCCTCGTCTCGATGGCGAGCGCCGCGCCGCGCAGGAGCGCGTGCAGGCCGAGAGCGCGCAGATTCACCAGCTCGAAGCGCGCCTTGCAGCGCTCAAGCAGTTGCAGGAAAACGTTCAGACCGAAGGCAAGATCCAGCCGTGGCTCGACAAGCATGAACTCGGCGCGCTGCCGCGTTTGTGGAAGAAGCTGCATGTCGAGGCCGGTTGGGAGACCGCGCTCGAAGCGGTGCTGCGCGAGCGCCTCGCCGCGCTCGAAGTGTCGAACCTCGATTGGGTGAAGGCGTTCGCGAGCGACGCGCCGCCGGCCAAGCTCGCGTTCTACGCGCCGCCGGCTGCGGGCCAGACGGCACCGGTGCCGGCGGGCTTTACGTCGCTGCTTTCGCTCGTGCGTATCGACGATGCCGGCCTGCGCGCCGTGCTGACCGAATGGCTCGGCTCGATCTTCATCGCGACGGATCTGGCCGAGGCGCTGGCGCAGCGCGCGCAGTTGCCGTCGGGCGGCGTATTCGTCGTCAAATCCGGCCATATGGTGACGCGCGTAGGCGTTCAGCTCTATGCCGCCGACTCCGAACAGGCCGGCATGCTGGCGCGTCAACAGGAGATCGAGAACCTCGCACGCCAGGCGCGTGCGCAGGCGCTGCTCGCCGACGAAGCGCGCACTGCCGCCATTCGCGCAGAAGCGGCACATACGCAGGCGGCGCAGGTGCTCACAGAAGTGCGTCAGCAGGCCGAGCGCGCCACGCAGCGCGTGCACGCGCTGCAGATGGAGGTGCTGAAGCTCACGCAGGCGCATGAGCGCTATACGGCGCGCAGCACGCAGATTCGCGAGGAGCTCGAAGAGATCGCCGCGCAGATCGACGAGCAGCGGGCGCTGCGTGCGGATTCCGAAGCGAATTTCGAGCGCCACGATGTCGAGCTGGCCGAGCTGCAGGCGCGTTTCGAGGACAACCAGCTGGCGTTCGAGTCGCTCGACGAGGAGCTGGCCGCCGCGCGCAACGAAGCGCGCGACCTCGAACGCGCCGCGGGCGACGCGCGCTTTGCCGCGCGCAACATGGCCAACCGGATCGAAGAGCTGCGCCGCAATATCCAGGTGGCGCACGACCAGAGCGAGCGCGTGGCCGCGTCGCTCGAAGACGCGCGCGCGGAACTCGAAACGATCAACGAGCAGACGGCCCACACGGGGCTGCAGGATGCACTGGAAGTACGCGCGCAGAAGGAAATGCTGCTGCGTGCCGCACGCGCCGAACTGGACGACCTGAGCGCAAAGCTGCGCCAGGCGGACGAGACGCGTCTCACCGCCGAGCGCGCGCTGCAGCCGCTGCGCGACCGCATCACGGAACTGCAGCTGAAGGAGCAGGCCGCGCGCATCAACGGCGAGCAGTTCGTCGAACAGCTGCAGGCGGCGGGCGTCGACGAAGCGGAGCTGCAGGCCAAGCTCACGGCCGACATGAAGGCCCCGTATCTGCAGGGCGAAGTCACGCGCATCAACAACGCGATCGCGGCGCTCGGCCCGGTGAACATGGCCGCGCTCGACGAGCTGGCCGCGGCGAAGGAGCGCAAGACCTTCCTCGACGCGCAGTCCGCCGACCTCACGAGCGCCATCGAAACGCTCGAGGACGCGATCCGCAAGATCGACCAGGAAACGCGCACGCTGCTGCAGGGCACGTTCGACGAGGTGAACCGCCACTTCGGCGAGCTTTTCCCGCGCCTGTTCGGCGGCGGCCAGGCAAAGCTCATCATGACCGGCGACGAGATTCTCGATGCCGGCGTGCAGGTCATGGCACAGCCTCCCGGCAAGAAGAACTCGACGATTCACCTGCTCTCGGGCGGCGAGAAGGCGCTTACCGCGACGGCGCTCGTGTTCGCGATGTTCCAGTTGAATCCCGCGCCGTTCTGTTTGCTCGACGAGGTGGACGCGCCGCTCGACGACGCGAATACGGAGCGCTTCGCGAACCTCGTGCGGGCGATGTCGGACAAGACGCAGTTCCTGTTCATTTCGCACAACAAGATTGCGATGGAAATGGCCCAGCAACTGATCGGCGTGACGATGCAGGAGCAGGGTGTCTCGCGAATCGTCGCGGTCGACATGGAAACGGCCGCGGGATTCGCACAGAATACGGCTTGAACGAGGGCGCGCGACGCGCGGCCGGTGGCGCCGGAAAAGAGGGCAGCCGCGGCGCGCGTAACGAACGCAACGCATGCGGCGCACGCTTTGATCGCGCGCCGCTGAACAAGAATTGCTGATGGAGCATGCATGGACGAGTTGACTCTCGGGTTGATCGGCGCGGGTGCCGTGGTGGTCGGGGGCGTGGTGGTCTACAACGCGTGGCAGGGCGCGAGGGTGCGCCGGCGCATGCCGCGCCCGATGCCCGAGGAAACGGCCGATCTGCCGTCGCGTGATGATCTCGAGGAGCCTGGCCCGTTCATTGAACCGGCTCGTGCACCATCGCGGCGCGAACCTTCGCTCGCGGGCGGGGCGGCGGAGGAGCGCGTCGAACCGGGTTTCGGCACGGCCGCGCCGCTCGATACGCCGGCCGACATCCAGGCCGAAACCACGACGCCGAACGGCTTTCCTGAAGATCAGGCGCAATCCGGCGCTGAGGCTGCGGAGCCGGCCGCCGAGGGCGCAGGTGCCGACCGGACCGACGAGACCGAACGCGTCGAACCGGTGCTGCCCGCCGCGACGACGATCTCGGCGGCGCCGCCCGCGGTGGTCGATCGCCGTATCGACTGCATCGTGCCTGTTCGGCTTGGCGCGCCGCTGGCCGGCGAGCGTGTGATCCCGTATGCACAGCGCCTGCGCCGCGCGGGCAGCAAGCCCGTGCATATCGAAGGCAAGCCCGAAAACGGCGACGGCTGGGAACTGCTGCAAAACGGCGTGCGCTACGAAGAACTGCGTGCTGCGGCGCAGCTTGCCAATCGCAATGGTCCGCTCAACGAGCTGGAGTTTTCGGAGTTCGTGACAGGCGTGCAGCAGTTCGCCGACGCGATCGACGCCTCGCCCGAGTTCCCGGACATGATGGAGACCGTCGCGATGGCGCGCGAACTCGACGGCTTCGCCGCGCAATGCGACGCGCAGCTCTCGATCAACGTGTTGTCGGACGGTGCACCGTGGTCGGCGAACTACGTGCAGGCCGTGGCGGCGCAGGACGGCCTGCTGCTTTCGCGCGACGGCACGCGCTTCGTGAAGCTCGACGCCAAACAGAGCCCGGTGTTCATGCTGCAGTTCGGCGACACCAACTTCCTGCGCGACGACCTCACGTACAAGGGCGGTCAGATGATCACCCTCGTTCTCGACGTGCCGGTGGCTGACGAGGACATCCTGCCGTTCAGGCTCATGTGCGATTACGCGAAGTCGCTGGCCGAGCGTATTGGCGGGCGCGTGGTGGACGACCAGCGCCGCCCGCTGCCGGAAGCGGTGCTGCAGTCCATCGACAAGCAGCTCATGACCCTTTACGCGAAGCTCGAGGAGGCCGGCATTCCGGCAGGCTCCCCGGCCACGCGCCGGCTCTTCAGCCAGTAACGCGCGAGCGTGCCGCGCGGCGCCGCAAGGGTGTTGCGCGCGAAGTGCGGTGACGGAGCCGGCGCTTCGGCCGGTTTCGGTTCGGACTGGAAAATACATGGCGGGAATGCTTCGTGCGCAATCAGGACGCGTTCACGGTCGCATGCCCGCCAACTCACCGTCAACGCCGCGAGGCCAACGTTGGCCGTTCGGCCAGGATTGCTGGCCAGGCCGTGCGGCGGCGTACTAAGCTGGCCGTTCGGCCGATGTCACGCGCTGCGCTTCCTGCGATAATCTGACTCCGAATATTCCCGGATCCGCTCCAGCATGGCCCGAACGCCCGCCCGACATCCCGATGAATCGCCTGCGCCGCAACGTGCGGCGTGGTTGCGCGCTCAACTCGAACGCGCGAACCACGCCTACTACGTGCTCGACCAGCCGGAGCTGCCCGACGCGGAGTACGACCGGTTGTTCAAGGAGCTGCAGCAGCTCGAAGCCGATCATCCGGAACTCGTCAGCCCCGACTCGCCCACGCAGCGCGTAGGCGGCGAGGTGGCGACCGGGTTCGAGCCGGTCGTGCATGACGTGCCGATGCTGTCGCTGAACAACGGTTTCGAGGACGAAGACATCGTCGCGTTCGACAAGCGCGTGTCCGAAACGCTCGGCAAGGCGGACGTCGAATACGCATGCGAGCTCAAGTTCGACGGGCTTGCCATTTCCCTGCGCTACGTCGATGGCGCCTTTGTCCAGGCTTCCACGCGCGGCGACGGTACGACAGGCGAGAACGTCACGGAAAACGTCCGCACGATCCGCTCGCTGCCATTGCGCCTGAAGGGCCCGCGCGTGCCGAAGGTGCTGGACGTGCGCGGCGAGGTGCTGATGTTCCGCCGCGACTTCGAGCGCATGAACGAGCGGCAGCGCGAAGCGGGGCAGAAGGAGTTTGCCAACCCGCGCAACGCCGCGGCCGGCAGCCTGCGTCAACTCGACTCCCGAATCACCGCCCAGCGGCCGCTCTCGTTCTTCGCTTACGGCATCGGCGTGCTGGAAGGCGAGCCGATGCCGGCCACGCATAGCGAACTGCTCGACTGGTATGCCGAACTCGGGCTGCCCGTGAATAGCGAACGTGCCGTCGTGACCGGGGCACAGGGCCTGCTCGCGTTTTTCCGCGCCGTGGGCGAAAAGCGCGACAGCCTTCCGTACGACATCGACGGGGTGGTCTACAAGGTCAATCGGCGCGACGAACAGGACGCGCTCGGCTTCGTCTCGCGTGCGCCGCGCTTTGCGCTCGCCCACAAGTTTCCGGCCCAGGAAGCGCTCACGAAGCTCCTCGCGATCGAGGTTCAGGTGGGGCGCACCGGCGCCATCACGCCGGTCGCGCGCCTCGAACCCGTGTTCGTCGGTGGAGCCACCGTCACGAACGCCACGCTGCACAACGAGGACGAGGTCCGGCGCAAGGACATCCGTATCGGCGACACCGTGATCGTGCGTCGCGCGGGCGACGTGATTCCGGAAGTGGTGGGCGCGCTGATCGAGCGCCGCCCCGCCGACGCGCGTGAATTCGTGATGCCGACGCAGTGCCCGGTGTGCGGCTCGGGCATCGAGCGCCTGCCCGACGAAGCCATTGCGCGCTGCACGGGAGGGCTTTTCTGCCCCGCGCAGCGCAAGCAGGCGCTCTGGCATTTCGCCCAGCGCCGCGCGCTCGATATCGATGGTCTCGGCGAAAAGATCATCGACCAGCTCGTCGACCAGAACCTCGTGCGCACGCCCGCGGACCTCTTCAATCTCGGCTTCGGCACGCTGGCGGCGCTGGACCGCATGGCGGACAAGTCGGCGCAGAACCTGCTCGATTCGCTCGAAAAGGCCAAGTCGACCACGTTCGCGCGCTTCATCTATGCGCTGGGTATCCGCCATGTCGGAGAATCCACCGCGAAGGATCTCGCCAAGCACTTCGGCTCGCTCGATGCGTTGCTGGGCGCGTCGCTGGAGGAGCTGCTCGAGGTGAACGACGTAGGCCCCATCGTGGCCGAATCCATTCATCAGTTCTTTGCCGAAGAACATAACCGCACGGTGATCGAGCAACTGCGCGCCGCGGGCAAGGTCACATGGCCTGAAGGTCCTCCTGCGCCGAAGGCGCCGCAGGGCGTGCTGGCCGGCAAGACCGTGGTGCTCACCGGTACGCTGCCCACGCTCACGCGCGACGAGGCGAAGGAGCGGCTCGAGGCGGCCGGTGCGAAGGTGGCCGGCTCGGTGTCGAAAAAGACCGATTACGTGGTGGCGGGTGCCGAAGCGGGCAGCAAACTCGCGAAGGCCGAGGAACTCGGCGTGCCGGTACTCGACGAAGATGGAATGCTCAAGCTCCTGGAGGGCCACACGACATGATTCGCGAAATTCTCAGGATGGGCGATCCCCGGCTGCTTGGCATCGCGAGGCCGGTGGACCATTTCGATACGCCCGAATTGCACGAACTGATCGCCGACATGTTCGACACGATGCACGCGGCGAACGGTGCCGGCCTGGCGGCGCCGCAGATTGGCGTGGATCTGCAGGTCGTCATTTTCGGCTTCGAGCACAACGCGCGTTATCCCGAAGCGCCCGAAGTGCCGCAGACGGTGCTCATCAATCCGGTCATCCATCCGCTCTCGCACGACATGGAAGAGGGCTGGGAAGGCTGTCTTTCGGTGCCGGGCATGCGCGGCGCCGTCAGCCGCTATTCGATGATTCGCTACAACGGCTTCGATCAGTACGGCACGCCCATCGAACGTGTCGCCGAGGGCTTCCATGCCCGCGTGGTCCAGCACGAATGCGACCATCTGATCGGCAAACTCTATCCGATGCGGATCACCGATTTTTCGAAGTTCGGCTTTACCGAAGTCCTGTTCCCGGAACTCGATCCACGCAGCGACGAGTGAGGCGACGCGAAACCGGAAACGAAAAACGGGAGCCAGCAGCTCCCGTTTTTCGTTGGTGCGACGCGGTGGCGCGAGCGCACCGCCGTGCGTGAGCGGAACTGCGATCAGAACGTCTCGTCGGGCGTCAGATAGCGCCATTGACCCTGCGGGAGCGCCCCCAGCAGCACGCGGCCCATGCGCACGCGCTTCAGACCCACCACCTTCAGGCCGACCAGCTCGCACATGCGGCGGATCTGCCGCTTTTTGCCCTCGCGCAACACGAAACGCAGTTGCTCGCCGTTCTGCCAGCTCACCATCGCGGGCTTGAGCGGCACCTCGTCCAGCGACAGGCCATGACGCAGCTTCGCGAGCAGTTCGGCGGGGAAGTGCTGGTCGATGTCGGTCTCGTGATCGTCGTACGTCACGCGCACGAGGTATTCCTTGTCGACGTCCGATTGCTCGCCGATCAACTGCTTCGCCACACGGCCGTCCTGGGTCAGCACGAGAAGGCCAGTCGAATCGATGTCGAGGCGGCCTGCCGGCGCGAGCGTGCGCAGGTGCAGCGGCGAGAAGCGCATGCCCGAGCGGTCGCCTTCCCACTGATTTTCCGCCGTGACGAGCGTGGCGGCAGGCGCATAGCCGTCCTCGGCCTGGCCCGATACGTAGCCCACGGGCTTGTGCAGCAGGATCGTCACTTGCCGGGCCTGTGCGGCGCGCGCGGCCGGGTCGATCTCGATGCGCTGGTCGGGGGTGACTTTCGAACCAAGCGTATCGATGCGCTCGCCGTCGACGAACACCCAGCCCTTCTCGATCCACTCGTCGGCCTCGCGGCGCGAGCACAGGCCCAGCTCCGACATGCGCTTCGAGAGGCGCAGCGAGCCGGCGGCGTCTTCGCCCTCGTGGGCGGCGCGGCGCGGCGCCGGCTCCGCGGTGGCAGAATCGTGCGCCCGGGTATCCTGCTTGACGCGCGTCGCGATCTTGCGCACCGGTGCTTCTCCAGCGCTACGGCGCGGGCGCGGCGCTTCTTCAGCGCGATCGGCCGAGGTCCGGCGCCGGGTTGGAGCGGCGTTGCGCTCGTCGTGGGATGCTTTCGCCGGCCGAGCGTAGCTGCGCTCTTCCAGGGCCCGGCGCGGGCCTTGCGTCGGGCCACGGTCGTCGCGCGGACGGCGGCTCTCGGCGTTGCCGAATTCGCGGCGCGGGGCCGCACCGGCTGGCTTGCGGTCGCCGAACGAGCGCTTGCGGTCATCAGTGCCTTCACCACGCGGGCGCGCCGGGCGGCGTTCTTCGCCATAGCCCTCCGCGCGGGGCCGTGCGGGACGGCGTTCGTCGTCCTGGCCTGGTGGGCGGCTGCGCGGCGCGCGGCGCTCATCCCCGTAGCTTTCGCTGCGCGGGCGCGGAGGCCGGCGCTCGTCCCCATAGCCTTCGCTACGTGGGCGTACCGGGCGCCCCTCCGCGCGGCCGCTCTCGCTGCGCGAGCGCGGGCGTTGCTCGCCTTCGGCCCCTGCGCTGCGAGTACGAGCCGGACGTCGCTCGTCGTCGTAACCTTCGCGGCGCGCGCGGACAGGCCGGTCGTCATCACGTGGCCAGGCGCGCGTCTGCCGCGGCGCGTCGCCATCGCGTGCCGGAGCGGGCCGCCGGCGCTCGCCGGTCTGGCGGTCCATGTCGGCGCGCGGCGCCCGGGCGCCCGCCGGCTTGCCGCTGGACACGCCGCCACGGCGCTCTCCGTAGGCCGGCGCAGACGATCGCCCCTGACGCTCGCCCTGGGCGGCCCGCGGCGGCCGGCTTGCCGCGTCGCGTTCCCGCGGTGCCGCCGCCTGCGTGTTCGTGCTGCTGCGCGGCGAGCGCGCCGCGCCTTGCGCGCCGGCGGGCTTGGCCGCTTTCGCCGTCTTCGCTGCCGCGGGAGGTCCGGCAGGCTTGACGGGCTTGCGCGCAGTGGTGCTGCCGCGTCGGACAGGGGCGCGCTCGGGCGTGGCCGCTCGCGGATGCTTGGCTGTGAGTTTGGCTCGGGTAGACATGGTTATTTCACACTGCTATCGCGCGCAGCAATTCGGTCTCGACGCGGATCTGCAGCCGGTTATCGGACAAACCGGTGCCGTCGAGCAGGAATACGTCCTCGACGCGCTCGCCAAGCGTATTGATCCGCGCCGCGTGGACGCCGACCCGGTGCTCGGCCAGCACGCGCGCGATGGAATAAAGAAGGCCTGGCCGGTCGTTCGCCGACACGGACAGGATGTAGTACTGGCCGCGCTCGTCGGCCCGCAGGTCGACGCGCGGCGTTACCGGGAAGGTGCGCGAAAGGCGCGACAGACGGCCCTTTGCCGGCTCGGGCAACGGGCTGTCTGTGGCGGTGAGGCGCGCCGCGAGCTCCTGTTCGACGAGGTTCGCGATGTCCCGGTAATGCACGTCGCCCTCCGTGTGGGCGACGATGAAGTTGTCGAGCGCGTAGCCGTGGCGCGTCGTGCTCACGCGCGCGTCGAGCACCGAAAGGCCGCTGCGGTCGAAGTAGGCGCACATCGTCGCGAAAAGGTCGGGACGGTCTTTCGCGTAGACCAGCACCTGCAGCGCTTCGCCGATCGGCGAGGGACGCGCGCGCACGACGGGCGTCGGGGTCTGCACGTGCCGGTAGAGCACGCGCGTCTGCCAGGCGATGTCGGCGGCGTCGTGGCGCAGGAAGTAGCCGACATCGAGCTGTTCCCAGAGCGGGTCGTGCACGTGCTCGGGCACCGTTTCGAGGCGCAACAGCGCGAGCGCCTGTTCCTGGCGCGTTTTCAGCTCGGAATGCGTGTCGGGCCGCGCGCCGCCGAGTACGGCCAGCGTCGAGCGATAGAGGTCCTCCAGCAGCTTGCCCTTCCAGTTGTTCCACACCTTCGGGCTCGTGCCGCGGATATCGGCGACCGTCAGCAGGTACAGCGCGGTCAGACGCCGCTCGGTGCCGACGAGGTCGGCAAAGCGCTTGATGACTTCGGGGTCGCTCGTGTCCTGTTTTTGCGCGACCTGGCTCATCGTCAGGTGGTGCTGGACGAGCCAGACGACCAGCGCGGCATCGTCGCCTTCAATGCCATGCTCGCGGCAAAAGCGCCGCGCGTCGGCCATGCCGAGTTCCGAGTGATCGCCGCCGCGCCCCTTGGCGATGTCGTGAAACAGCGCCGCGACGTAGAGCACCCACGGGCGCTCGAAGTTGGCGATCAGCTGGCTGCAGAACGGGTATTCGTGCGCGTGCTCGGCCACGGCAAAGCGGCGCAGGTTGCGCAGCACCATCAGGATGTGCTGGTCGACCGTGTAGACGTGATAGAGGTCGTGCTGCATCTGCCCGACAATGCGCCGGAAATTCAGCAGATAGCGCCCGAGCACGCTGGTCTGGTTCATGAGGCGCAGTGCGTGCGTGATGCCGGCCGGCTGCTTCAGGATCTCCATGAAGAGACGCCGGTTTTCGGGATCGCGCCGCCAGTGCAGATCCATCTTTTCGCGCACGTTGTAGAGCGCGCGCAGCGTGCGTGCCGAGAGGCCCTTCACGCCCTGGACCTGCTCGTAGAGCAGGAAGGCCTCCATGATCGCGTGCGGTTCGCGCTCGAACACGTCGTCGCTCGCGATTTCGATCATGCCCTGTTTTTCTACGAAGTGATCCGAGAGCACGCGCGTGACGCCGCTCGTGCTTGGGAACAGTTGCGCCTCGATGTTCTGGATCAGGATCGTCGCGAGCTGCGTAACTGCCTTCGCTGCCCAGTAGTAGCGGCGCATGAGCTGCTCGCTCGCCCGGCGCGCGGCGTTCGCCGCGTAGCCGAAGCTCTCGGCCACCGCCGTCTGCAGATCGAACACGAGTATGTCCTGGCGCCGTCCCGCGATCACATGCAGGCGCGCGCGCAGCGCCTTGAGGAATGCCTCGTTGCGGCGCAGCTCGCGGGCTTCGCGGCCTGTGATCAGCCCGCGCTGCTCGAGCTCTTTCCAGCTGCTGCCGAACGCGGCCGCTTCGGTGATCCAGAGGATCAGTTGCAGGTCGCGCAGGCCGCCCGGGCTTTCCTTCACGTTCGGCTCGAGCGAATAGGGCGTGTCCTGAAACTTCGCGTGGCGCTGGCGCATTTCCAGCACCTTCGCCTGGAAGAAGGCGCGCGGGTCCATGGCGTCGCGATAGCGCTGCGTGAAGTCGCCGAAGAGTGTCGTGCCGCCGGTGATGCGGCGCGCTTCGAGCAGCGACGTGCGCACGGTGACGTCGTTCGCCGATTCTTCGAGGCACTGCGACACGCTGCGCACGCTGCTGCCGATCTCGAGCCCGAGATCCCAGGCGAGCCCGATGAAGCGCTCGATGCGCGCTTCGAGCGGCGCGAGCGGCTCGTCGTCGGGCAGCAGCACGAGGATATCGACGTCGGAGTACGGCGCCAGCTCGCCGCGGCCGAAGCCGCCCACGGCGACGAGCGCGAGCGAGGCCGGCAGCTCGCAGGCGTGCCAGGCGCGGCGCAGCGTGTCGTCGGTGATGCGGGCCAGTGCGCGCATCAGCGTGTCGACGTTGGCTGCGCTGCGAAAGCGCTCGAGCAGCTGGACTTTGGCGGCCTTGTAGTCGGACTTCAGCGACGACGTGTCGGGAACGGCAACGGCGGTCACGCTCATGGGCTCGGGTTATCCGTGCGCGGGTTGGAAACTGGCCGGCCGGGGCGGCGTCCGGGCCGGATCTGGCGGATCTGTGGGGCGCCTGCTGCGCGCGCCGCGGTCAAGCCGCCGTGCCTGCTGCCTGAGCGACGATGGCGGGCCTGGCCGGCGTGCCTGCGGAGACGGTCAGCACGTCGTAGCCGGTTTCGGTGACGAGCACCGTATGCTCCCACTGCGCCGAAAGGCTGCGGTCCTTGGTCTTGACGGTCCACTGGTCCGGCATCGTGCGGATCTCGCGGCGGCCGGCGTTGATCATCGGCTCGACCGTGAAGATCATGCCGGGCACGAGTTCGATGCCCGTGCCGGGGCGTCCGTAGTGCAGCACCTGCGGGTCTTCGTGGAACACGGTGCCGATGCCGTGGCCGCAGTATTCGCGCACGACGCTGTAGCCCTGCGCTTCGGCATAGCGCTGGATCGCGTGGCCGATGTCGCCTAGATGAGCGCCCGGGCGCACCTGGTCGATGCCGAGCCACATGCACTCGTAGGTGGTCTGGACGAGACGCTTCACGAGAATCGAGCCTTCGCCGACGACGAACATGCGGCTCGTGTCGCCGAAATAGCCGTTCTTGATGACGGTGATGTCGATATTGAGCGCGTCGCCGTTCTTGAGCGTCTTCTCGCCGGGAATGCCGTGGCAGATCACGTCGTTGACGGAGATGCAGGTGGCTTTCGGGTACGGCGGGTAGCCGGGCGGCTGGTAGTTCAGCGGTGCGGGGACCGTGCCCTGCACGTTGGTCATGTATTCGTGGCACAGGCGGTCGAGCTCGCCGGTGGTGACGCCGGCGGCGACAAACGGCGTGATGTAGTCGAGCACCTCGCTCGCCAGCCGGCAGGCGACGCGCATTTGCGCGACGTCGTCTTCGTTCTTGATCGAAATGGCCATATCTGTCCTCGCCCCTTGTCTGGCGGGGCTTTCCGGGCGATTGAGAGGTTGGTGATGCGGAAATTCCCGCATTCTTCCAACTGACGATGTGCTTCCGGAAAGCCGAATTCAAACGATCATTTTACTACCAAGGGGCTCTGATCATGGCCAGCTTCAAAGAGATACGTTGCACGCGGAAGGCGTGCGGGCAGGGGACTTGCAGGCCGAACGGGTGCATGGGCGGGGACGCGATGCGCTCGATGCGCTATTGGATCTTCGTTTGCTCGACCCTCAAGTAATCTACCTTACGATCGTTAATGGTGACGGAGCAAGTCCGCTTCGTATCTCGCGGACGTTATGGATCGTCCTTAAGCGACAGGTAGCGTATGTTTAAAAAGCTGGTTATTTCTCTCGCCGTTGGATTCTTTCCTGCGGGCACACGCCTGTACTGTCGATAACGTGATGTCGGACAGACTTCGCAGCATTGTTGCGGAAAATGGTGGCTTCCCGGTTTCGGATGAGCAGTGCTCCATCTTGCAAAAAAATCATCTTGCTATTTCGGTCGACGGCGCTGCGACTGTTTTGGGCGGCGTGAATATCGGTTGGGCGGCCGTGCATTTGCAGGATTCGAGGTCGAACATCATCAGCGACAAGACGGGTTCGGCGACCAACATCAACAAGGACGAAGGGAGCCAGGATACGGCCAACGTGCAATTTTACAAGTCCCTGGTCTCTGCCATTAACGCGCTAGACTGGAATGCGGCGTCGCAAGAAGTGACGAGATATCGCAGTATTGCCCGATAAATAAGATAACGAACGGAGCGGGCCGGGCATTACGCGGCAGCTTTGAGTGCTGCCGCCGAACCTAAATCTTCGCGTCTGTCCTCAGTCAGGCCGCCATCGGGCACATTCAGATACTGACGCCCGGTTTGTGCCGCGCCTTGCTCCGCATGCAATCAGGCGGGTGAAGCGCCGTCGGCCCCGTCAATCCCGCCGGTCTCCGCTGCCGGTCCTCCTCGGCCCCTGCGGCAACCATTCCCGAGGGTAATAGCTGGCTTGAGCAAGCTGCCGTCCACATGCTATACTCATCGGCTAAGTCGATCCCTGTATTCTTTCAAAAGCTGGAGGAATCGGGCGTTGGCTCAGTCCGCTTGCTGTCGCGGGCGTGGTGCCGGCAAAACGCCGGCAAGAAAGGTAGCAAATCAGGCAGCAAACGTAGGTAAGCAGCAGTAGGTAAGCAGCAAATCCGCGAGCCGGTGCATCCAGGGTGTCGTTCGCGCCAGATCCTTTCCCGGAAAACATGGAAGGGCTAAAGAGGGCGCAATCGATACGGCAGCCGGCTTCAGACCCCAACCCTCATGGAGAATTACATGGCAGTCACTATGCGTCAAATGCTGGAAGCCGGTGTCCACTTCGGTCACCAAACGCGCTTCTGGAACCCCAAGATGGCCCCCTTCATCTTCGGTCATCGCAACAAGATTCACATCATCAACCTCGAAAAGACGCTGCCGATGTACAACGACGCGCTGAAGTACGTGCGTCAGCTGGCAGCGAACCGTGGCACGATCCTGTTCGTCGGCACGAAGCGTCAATCGCGCGACACGATCTCCGAGGAAGCAAACCGCGCCGGCATGCCGTTCGTGAACGCGCGCTGGCTCGGCGGCATGCTGACCAACTTCAAGACGCTGAAGGTTTCGATCAAGCGCCTGAAGGACATGGAAGCGGCTGTTGAAGCGGGCGAACTCGAAAAGATGAGCAAGAAGGAAGCGCTCCTGTTCGAACGCGAAATCGCCAAGCTGCAAAAGTCGATCGGCGGCGTGAAGGACATGGGCGGCATTCCGGACGCGATCTTCGTGGTCGACGTCGGCTACCACAAGATTGCCGTGACGGAAGCCAACAAGCTGGGCATCCCCGTCATCGCCGTGGTCGACACGAACCACTCGCCGGAAGGCATCGACTACGTCATCCCGGGTAACGACGACGCCAGCAAGGCTGTCGCGCTGTACACGCAAGGCGTGGCCGACGCGATCCTCGAAGGCCGTGCGAACGCGGTGAACGAGGTTGTGGTGGCCGCTCGCGGCAACGACGGCGACGACGAGTTCGTCGAGGTCAATTCGGAGGCGTAAGCTGCCCCGTGTCGCGGCAACAAAAGGGGGCTTTCCATAGGCCCCTTTTTTTTAAGCCGTGGCTTTCGCTGCTGCGCCGTACGATTCGTGACGTTCGCGTCATACGGGCAGCACGGCGAGACTGTAAAAAAGCATGTCTCGCGGAAACGAATTCCTGCTGGCCGCATCGAAAGGCGGTCGGCGTGTACCAGACAGACTCAAGGAGCGAATGATGGCGGCAATTACCGCAAGCATGGTGGCAGAACTGCGCGCGAAGACCGACGCGCCGATGATGGAATGCAAGAAGGCGCTGACGGAAGCCGACGGCGACATGGCGCGCGCCGAAGAGCTGCTGCGCGTGAAGCTCGGCAACAAGGCGAGCAAGGCGGCATCGCGCGTCACGGCCGAAGGCGTCATCGCTTCGTTCATCGCCGGCAATGCGGGCGCCGTGGTCGAGCTGAACTGCGAAACCGACTTCGTCGCGAAGAACGACGACTTCCTCGCTTTCGCGAAGACGGTCGCCGAACTGATCGCCACGCAGAATCCGGCTGACGTCGCTGCCCTGTCGGCGCTGCCGCTGGACGGTTCGACCGTCGACGCCGTGCGCCTCGCGCTCGTCGGCAAGATCGGCGAAAACCTTTCGATCCGCCGCTTCTCGCGTTTCGAAACCTCGAACAAGCTGGCTGCGTACCTGCACGGCACGCGCATCGGCGTGCTGGTCGAGTACACGGGCGCCGAAGAGCAGGTCGGCAAGGACGTGGCAATGCACATCGCCGCCATGAAGCCGGTCTCGCTGTCGTCGGACGATGTGCCGGCCGAGCTGATCGCCAAGGAGCGCAGCATCGCCGAGCAAAAGGCCGCCGAATCGGGCAAGCCGGCCGAGATCGTCGCGAAGATGGTCGAAGGCTCGGTCCAGAAGTACCTGAAGGAAGTCTCGCTGCTGAACCAGCCGTTCGTGAAGAACGACAAGCAGACGATCGAGCAGATGCTGAAGGCCGCCGGTTCGTCGGTCCAGAAGTTCACCCTGTTCGTGGTCGGCGAAGGCATCGAGAAGCGCCAGGACGACTTCGCCGCCGAAGTGGCCGCGCAAGTCGCTGCTGCAAAGCAGCAATAAGGTCCGCGCGCAGCACAGTAAGGACAGCAGCACCGTAGTATCAGCAGCATTGCAGTAGCCGCGGCGGAGCTTTTCCGCCGCGGCGGGCAGCGCAGCGACGCCTGAGCGCGAGCCAGCCCACGCCGCGCGAAGTGGCGCTCTGTCGCCGCCATTTCCGGTGGCGCTTGCCCGAAGCCGTATTTCACCCCTACAGTTTCAAGTTATTGCCTTTCCGCGCGATCTGGATACCCCATGCCCACACCCGCCTATAAACGTGTCCTGCTCAAACTCTCCGGTGAAGCCCTGATGGGCGACGATGCCTTCGGCATCAATCGCGCCACGATCGAACGAATGGTGGCGGATGTGGCCGAGGTGGTGCGGCTCGGCACGCAGCTCGCGGTGGTGATCGGCGGCGGCAATATCTTCCGCGGCGTCGCGGGCGGCGCGGCCGGCATGGACCGCGCGACCGCCGACTACATGGGTATGCTCGCCACGATGATGAACGCGCTGGCCCTGCAGGACGCCATGCGTCACGCGGGCATCGAAGCGCGCGTGCAGTCCGCGCTGCGCATGGACCAGGTGGTCGAGCCGTATATCCGCCCCCGCGCGATCCGCCAGCTCGAAGAGGGCAGGGTCGTGATCTTCGCGGCCGGCACGGGCAATCCGTTCTTCACGACCGATACGGCCGCCGCGCTGCGCGGCTCGGAAGTGGGCGCGGAAGTCGTGCTGAAGGCGACCAAGGTGGATGGCGTCTACTCGGCGGACCCGAAGAAGGACCCGACGGCCACGCGCTACTCGACGATCAGCTTCGACGAGGCAATTGGCCGCAATCTGCAGGTGATGGACGCGACGGCATTCGCGCTGTGCCGCGACCAGAAGCTGCCGATCCGCGTGTTTTCGATCAACAAGCCGGGCGCGCTCAAGCGCATCGTTCAGGGCGAAGACGAGGGTACGCTCGTCCACGTGTAAACTCTCGGCTTACGAGAGGCTCGATTGCGGGCCGCGGCCCCGGGGTGTCCCGGAGGGCGAGGCGGCTCGTACCGTTCAAGGTTCGGAGGTTTCAAAATGGCTGTGGCTGACATCAAGAAGGGCGCCGAGCAGAAGATGCAGCGCTCGATCGAAGCGTTCAAGAGCGATCTGGCGAAGATCCGCACGGGCCGGGCGCACACCGGTCTGCTCGATCACATCCAGGTCGATTACTACGGCTCGCCCGTGCCCATCTCGCAGGTCGCCAACCTGACGCTCGTCGACGCGCGCACCATCGGCGTCCAGCCGTGGGAAAAGAAGATGGTCCAGATCATCGAAAAGGCGATCCGCGAGTCGGATCTGGGCCTGAACCCGGCCACGCACGGCGACCTGATCCGCGTGCCGATGCCTGCGCTGACCGAAGAGCGCCGCAAGGAGCTCACGAAGGTCGTCAAGAACGAAGGCGAGACGGCGAAAGTCGCAGTGCGCAACCTGCGCCGCGACGCCAACGAGCAGCTCAAGAAGCTCGTGAAGGACAAGGAAATCTCGGAAGACGACGAGCGCCGTGGCGGCGACGACGTCCAGAAGCTGACCGACCGCTTCGTGGCCGAGATCGACAAGCTCGTGCAGACCAAGGAAGCCGAAATCATGACGGTCTGAAGCCGCGAGGCCTTCAGTCCCGCCAGGGTTTCCCCTTCCTAATCGTAGTTTGAGTCCGACGGCCATGACCTATACCAGCTCAACCGTTCGCGTGCCTGACGTGGCGGCCGTGCCGCGCCATATCGCGATCATCATGGACGGCAATGGCCGTTGGGCGACGCAGCGCCGCTTGCCGCGCGTCGCGGGACATACGCGCGGCGTCGACGCCGTGCGCTCGGTCGTCGAGGCTTGTGTCGAGCGCGGCGTCGAGTATCTGACGCTGTTCGCGTTCAGTTCCGAAAACTGGCGCCGCCCGACCGACGAAGTGTCGTTCCTGATGCGGCTTTTCGTCACCGCGCTCGAGCGCGAAGTGGGGCGTCTGCATGCGAACGGCATCCGCCTGCGCGTGGTCGGCGATGTGTCGATGTTCAACGAACGCATTCAGGACCTGATTCGCCGCGCCGAGACCAAGACGGCGCGCAACACGCGGCTCACCCTGACGATCGCCGCGAACTATGGCGGCCGCTGGGACATTCTGCAGGCCACGCGCAAGCTGGTGGAGGAGAGCGCCCGTAGCGGCGAGCCCGTGCCGGTGACCGAGGACACGCTCGGCCAGCACCTGGCAATGGCCTATGCGCCCGAGCCGGATCTCTTCATCCGCACCGGCGGCGAGCAGCGCGTCAGCAATTTCCTGCTGTGGCAGCTCGCCTACGCCGAATTCTATTTCACCGATACCTGGTGGCCCGACTTCGACGCTACCGCCCTCGGCCGCGCCATCGATTCGTATGCCGAGCGCGAACGCCGTTTCGGCCGTACGAGCGCGCAGCTCGAAACCCGAACCCAGAACCAGAACGCCGACTCGCTTTCATGCTAAAGACCCGTGTCATCACGGCGATCGTCCTGCTGGCCGTCTTTCTGCCGGTCACGCTGTTCGCGCCGGTGACGGCGTTCGGCGCGCTGATCGGCGTCGTGGTCGTTTTCGGCGCCTGGGAATGGGCGAGGCTGCTCAAGGCCGGCACCGCAGGATCGATCGTCTATGCGGTCATCGCCGCGCTTGCCGTGGCGGCAAGCACCCGGCTCGACGCGCCGCGCCCGCTCTTTCAGGCGGCCGGCGTGTTCTGGATCGTCGTTGGCCCATATGTGCTGCTGCGCAAGCCGGTGCTCGCCGCGGGCGCCTGGCGCGTGTTCCTGCTCGCCGCGGGCCTCGTGACCTTTGCCGCATGCTGGCATGCGCTCGTGGCGGCACGCGCGGCGGGGGTTGCCTTCGTGCTCTCGCTGCTGCTCGTCGTCTGGCTTGCCGATATCGGCGCATACTTTGCGGGAAAGGCATTCGGGCGCCACAAGCTCGCCAGTGCCATCAGCCCGGGCAAGACCTGGGAGGGCGCGGTGGGCGGCTGGGCGGCCGTGATGGTGGTGTCGGTCGCAGCGATCGCGCTGCACGCGTTCGAGCCGACGCTGTATTCCGCGCTGGCGCTCGAGGCGGGCACGGGCCGCGCGCTCTTCATGCTTACCGTGCTGGTCGCTTTCAGCGTGGTCGGCGACCTGTTCGAGTCGATGCTGAAACGCCAGGCCGGCGTGAAGGATTCGAGCGGCCTGCTGCCGGGCCACGGCGGAGTGCTCGACCGCATCGACGCACTGCTGCCGGTGCTGCCGCTGGCGATGCTGCTGCTCGCCTAGAGAATTGAATATGCAAAAAAGACTGACATTACTCGGGTCGACGGGCTCGATCGGAGACAGCACGCTCGACGTCGTCGCGCGTCATCCGGAACGCTTCTCGGTGTACGCGCTCACCGCGCACCGCAACGGCGACAAACTCGTCGAACAATGCCTGCGTTTTAAGCCCGAAGTGGCTGTGGTCGGCGACGCCGATACGGCTGCGCGCGTCGAAAAGAAGCTGCGCGAGGCCGGGTGCCGTACCGCGGTCGCGTATGGGCCGCAGGCGCTCGCCGAGGTCTCGAAGAGCGACGGCTGCGACACCGTGGTGGCGGCGATCGTCGGCGCGGCGGGTCTCGCGCCCACGCTGGCGGCGGCGCAGGCCGGCAAGCGCATCCTGCTCGCGAACAAGGAAGCGCTCGTGATGTCGGGCGACATCTTCATGAACGCGGTGCACGACAATGGCGCGATCCTGCTGCCTGTGGACAGCGAGCACAACGCCATTTTCCAGTGCCTGCCGCGCGAAGCGTCGCCGCACGGCGGCGTTTCGAAGATCATCCTCACGGCCTCGGGCGGACCGTTCCGCACGCGCGAGCCGGCTACGCTCGTCGACGTGACGCCCGAGGAAGCCTGCAAGCATCCGAACTGGTCGATGGGGCGCAAGATCTCCGTCGATTCGGCCACGATGATGAACAAGGGCCTCGAAGTGATCGAGGCACACTATCTGTTCGATCTACCGGGCGAGCGCATCGACGTGCTGATCCATCCGCAAAGCGTGATCCATTCGATGGTTTCGTATGCCGATGGTTCGGTGCTCGCGCAACTGGGCAATCCCGACATGCGCACGCCGATCGCGCATGCATTGGCGTTTCCGGATCGCGTCGGCTCGGGCGTTGCGCAGCTCGATCTCACGCAGGTCGCGATGCTCACGTTCGAGAAGCCCGATTACCAGCGCTTCCCGTGCCTGGCGCTCGCCATGAAGGCGCTCGCGGAAGGCGGCGTCGCGAGCGCGACGCTCAACGCAGCGAATGAAGTCGCGGTGGAAGCGTTCCTGAACCGCCGCATCGGTTTCACGGCGATCGCGCAAACGGTGGACGCGGTGCTGGGCGCGCTCGACAACACGGGCGCGTCGAACCTCGAGGTCGTGATGGCAGCCGACGCTGCCGCGCGCCGCGCGGCGCACGCCGTCATAGACAGCCTGCCGGTGCCGGCCTGAGGTCGCTGCCAGGCCGCGCCCGCACTCGCACTGGACCACGCAGGAGGCGCATATGAACCTGCTCACCGAACTGGTGGCTTTCATCGTCGCGATCGGCGTGCTGGTCGTCGCGCACGAGTACGGGCATTACAGCGTCGCGCGTTTGTGCGGCGTGAAGGTTCTGCGCTTTTCGATCGGCTTCGGCAGACCACTCCTGCAGTGGGTCAGCAAGAAGAGCGGCACCGAATGGACGATCGCGGCGTTGCCGCTCGGCGGCTATGTCAAGATGCTCGACGAGCGCGAGTCGCCCGACAGCATAGCCGCAAGCGACCTTCCGCACGCCTTCAACCGGCAGTCGGTCGGCAAGCGCATTGCCATCGTGGCCGCCGGTCCCATCGCGAATTTCGTACTGGCCGTTGCCCTGCTTGCGGTGGTTTTCGCGACCGGCGTGAGCGAGCCGACGGCGATCGTCGCCGCGCCGCCTGCGCAATCTGCCGCGGCCAAGGCCGGCTTCCAGGGCGGCGAGAAGATCGTTTCGGTCAGCGACGCAAACGGCAACGACACCGAGCCCGTGCGTTCCTGGTCGGATCTGCGCTGGAAACTGCTCAGCGCGGCATTCGATCATGGCCGCGTCGTGCTGGCGGCACGCGACGGCAACAGCACGTACGACTTCCCGCTCGATCTTTCGCGGCTTTCCGGCACGGATCTCGACGACGACTTCATGTCGCGCCTCGGCCTCGAGCCGGGCGGCGGCGCGCTGCAGGTCGGCGGTGTCGAGCCGGGCAGCGCGGCGGAGCAGGCCGGGCTCCAGAAAGGCGACCGGCTGCGCGCCATCGACGGCCGTCCTGTGGACAGCGCGAATACGTTCATCACGTACGTGAAGTCGCACGCGGGCAAGCCGTTGCGGCTCGAAGTGCAGCGCGGCGAGGCGAACCAGGGTCAGGGGCAGGCGGTCACGCTCACGGTGGTGCCGCAACCCCAGCGCGACGACGAGACGGGTGAGGAGGTGGGACGCATCGGCGCGGCGCTTGAAGTGCAGGCGCCCTCGGTGGACGTGCGTTACGGGCCGATCGAGAGCCTGCAGCTGGGCGCCTGGCGCACGTGGGATATCGCGACGTACTCGCTGCGCATGTTCGGCCGCATGATCACGGGCGAAGCATCGCTCAAGAATCTGTCGGGTCCGGTAACGATTGCCGACTATGCGGGCAAGAGTGCGCGCCTTGGCCCATCGGCCTTTCTGTCGTTCCTCGCCCTTGTCAGCATTAGCCTCGGCGTACTCAATCTGCTCCCAATTCCGGTATTGGATGGGGGGCATCTGTTATATTATCTGGTTGAAGCCGTAACGGGCAAAGCCGTGTCGGACCGCTGGCAGCTCGTGCTGCAGCGTGCGGGGCTTGCCTGCATCGTCGCGCTGTCGGCGATCGCGTTATTCAACGATCTGGCTCGGTTAATTCATTTTTGAAGTGTCTGTCGGCGTTCGGGGGCGAGCCGCCCGACCCGATGCGGCGAGAGACTAGTTGCTTACGCAGCGAGTACGCCATCGGCGCGCCAATAGCGGTTCAGGCATGTCCGCCCGGGGGCCTGCAATACGTCGAGCCGGGCACCGTGTTCGCGTACCTCCCCATCAAGCAGGGCGAACCGCGCAGGTGCGCGAATCAAGCTGAACAACCGAGGTTGAACGGCGGGTGTTGAACAGCAGTTGCGGTGGACAGCAGGCAGTGAGCTGTACAGAAACGGGTTTCCAGAGAAACGAGAGGATGACTTTGCTAACGGGTATGTTTTCAAGACGGGTGATCGGGGCCATGGCGCTGTCGCTGGCGGTGTTCGCTTTCGGCGCGGGCGCGGCCCAAGCACAGGAAGCGAGAATCGCGGCGGTCAACTCCGACCGCATCCTGCGCGAATCTGCCCCGGCGAAGGCCGCGCAGACCAAGCTCGAAGCCGAATTCGCCAAGCGCGACAAGGATCTGCAGGACATGGCGCAGCGCCTGAAGGCGATGTCCGACGCGCTCGACAAGAATGGTCCGTCGATGTCGCCGAACGACCGCGCACAGAAGCAGCGCGATCTGTCGCAGCTCGATAGCGACTTCCAGCGCAAGCAGCGCGAATTCCGCGAAGATCTGAACCAGCGCCGCAACGAGGAACTCGCGGCGGTGCTGGACAAGGCGAACAAGGTGATCAAGCAGATCGCCGAACAGCAGCACTACGACCTGATCGTGCAGGAAGCGGTCTATGTGAGCCCGCGCATCGACATCACCGACCAGGTGCTGAAGGCGCTCGCGGCGGCGACCCCGGCCCTGGCGGCGTCGGGCGCAAGCGCCAACTGACGCCAATCGACGTAAGAAAAACAAGGCAGGAGCAGCACAAGCATGGCTTTTACGCTTGAGGAACTCGCCGGGCGTTTCGGCGGCGAAGTGGTGGGCGATCCGGCGCAGCGCGTCGGTTCGCTCGCGCCGCTCGACCAGGCCGGTCCGCAGCAGCTGGCGTTCCTCGCCAATCCGAAATACCTCGCGCAAGTCGAGACGACGCGTGCCGGGGCAGTGCTCATCAGCCCGGACGATCTCGCGAAGCTTGTTTCACGCGGCGCGCGCAATTTCATCGTCACACCCAACCCGTATGCTTATTTCGCGCGCGTAGCGCAGGCGTTCATCGACCTCGCCGCGCCGAAGCTTCAGCCCGGCGTGCATGCCCGCGCGAGTGTCGACCCCACGGCGAAAGTGGCCGCGACCGCGGTGATCGGCCCGAATGCGACCGTCGAGGCTGGCGCCGTGATCGGCGAGAATGTAAGGCTCGACGCCAACGTGTTCGTCGGCCGCGGCACGCGGATCGGCGCAGGCTCGCATCTGTATCCGGGCGTGGCCGTCTATCACGGCTGCCGTATCGGCGAGCGTGCGATCGTGCATGCGGGCGCCGTGATCGGTTCCGACGGTTTCGGGTTTGCCCCCGATTTCCAGGGCGAAGGCGATGCGCGTACCGGTAGCTGGGTGAAGATTCCGCAAGTGGGTGGTGTCGCGATCGGCGACGACGTGGAGATTGGCGCGAATACGACCATCGACCGCGGCGCGATGGCCGACACGGTTATCGAAACATGCGTGAAGATCGATAACCTCGTACAAATCGGACATAACTGCAGGATCGGTGCATACACCGTGATCGCCGGTTGTGCCGGTATCGCGGGCAGCACCACGATCGGCAAGCATTGCATGATCGGCGGCGCCGTGGGCATTGCCGGCCACGTGACGCTCGCCGACTACGTGATCGTCACGGCGAAGTCGGGCGTCTCGAAGTCGCTGACGAAGGCAGGCATCTACACGAGCGCGTTCCCTGCCGTCGATCATGCCGACTGGAACAAGAGCGCTGCGCTCCTGCGCAATATCGACAAGCTGCGCGACCGCATCCGGGCGCTCGAGGCCGCGCTCGACGAAAAGCCGCAAGGCACGTAAAGAACAGGGACAACAGGACACCTCCGGGGCGTCGGCGCGCACTGGTCGCCGCGCGCCCCGGGCAGATCCGCATGCCCGATTCCGTGTGCGTGGCGCATACTGCGCGTCAATGCGCGCCGTCGGCGTCGGTACTTGCAGTCATCTTCGCGCTATTCCGGCGTGAGCAGAAACACCATGAACATCGAAAAACTCAACTTCGACATCCACAAGATCCTCACGTTGCTGCCGCATCGCTACCCGTTCCTGATGGTCGACCGGGTTCTTGAGCTGGAGCCGCACAAGAGCATCAAGGCGTTGAAGAACGTGACCGTCAACGAGCCCTTTTTCACGGGCCATTTCCCCACGCGCCCGGTCATGCCCGGCGTGATGATTCTCGAGGCGCTCGCGCAGACCGCCGCGCTCCTCACGTTCTCGGAAGAGCAGCAGGACTTCACCAATACGCTCTACTACTTCGTCGGCATCGACGGGGCGCGCTTCAAGCGCGTGGTGGAGCCGGGCGACCAGCTGATCCTGAACGCCACGTTCGAGCGCTACATGCGCGGCATCTGGAAGTTCAAGGCGCATGCGGAAGTGGACGGTGTCGTTGCCTGCGAAGCAGAGTTGATGTGCACCGTGAAGAAGAACGACTCGGCCGCGTAATCACGCGCGCCGCGTAGTGCGGGCGCGCCAGGCGGCGCGAGCGCATGCAACTGAATTCGAAGCGAGGGCGAATGAGCAGGATTCATCCCACTGCGATCGTCGAACCGGGCGCGCAAATCGACGAGACTGCCGAGATCGGGCCGTATGCGATCGTCGGCGCACATGTGAGCGTCGGCGCGCGCACCGTCGTCGGCTCGCACAGCGTGCTCGAAGGACACACGACGATAGGCGTTGACAATCGCATCGGCCATTACGCGTCGATTGGCGGCCGTCCGCAGGACATGAAGTACAAGGACGAGCCGACGCGGCTCGTGATCGGCGACCGCAACACGATCCGCGAGTTCACGACGCTGCATACGGGCACCGTGCAGGACACCGGCGTCACGATCATCGGCAACGATAACTGGATCATGGCTTACGTGCATGTCGGCCACGATTGCCGTCTCGGCGACAATGTGATCATGTCGAGCAACGCGCAACTGGCGGGCCACGTGTTCGTGGAAGACTACGCGATTGTCGGCGGCATGACGGGTGTGCACCAGTACGTGCGCATCGGCGCGCACGCGATGGTGGGCGGTGCTTCCGCGCTCGTTCAGGACGTGCCGCCGTTCGTGATCGCGGCCGGCAACAAGGCCGTGCCGCACGGCATCAACGTCGAGGGCTTGCGCCGCCGCGGCTTTTCGGCCGACGCCATTTCGGCGCTGCGCGCGGCCTACCGCACGCTCTACAAGAACGGGCTCTCGCTCGAAGAGGCGAAGGGCCAGCTCGCGGAGCTGGCGAGCGCGGGCGGCGACGGTGACGTCCACGTGCAGGCGCTGATCGACTTCGTCGAGCAGTCGCAACGCGGCATCATCCGCTAACCGATGGCGATCTCGACCCGTCCCTTGCGCCTCGCGATGGTGGCCGGCGAGCCGTCCGGCGATCTGCTGGCGGCCTCGCTGCTCAACGGTCTTACGGGCCGTCTGGCCGATACTACGCAGTACTATGGAATTGGCGGCCCACGCATGGCGGCGGCCGGCTTCGACGCGCATTGGCCGATGGACAAGCTCACGGTGCGTGGCTACGTCGAGGCGTTGAGGCATATTCCCGAGATCCTGCGGATTCGCGGCGAGCTCAAGCATCAACTGCTCGCGGATCCGCCCGACGCGTTCATCGGCGTCGATGCGCCGGACTTCAACTTCGGCCTCGAGCATCCGCTGCGCACGGCCGGCATTCCGACGATCCATTTCGTCTGCCCTTCGATCTGGGCGTGGCGCGGCGGGCGCATCAAGAAGATCCACAAGTCGGTGGACCACATGCTCTGCGTCTTCCCGTTCGAGACCGCGATCCTGGAAAAGGCCGGTATCGCGGCGTCGTATGTCGGGCATCCGCTTGCCGACGAGATTCCGCTCGAGCCCGACGTACCGGGCGCGCGCCGCACGCTCGGCCTGCCCGAGAGCGGGCCGGTTATCGCGGTGCTGCCGGGCAGCCGCCGCTCCGAGATCAACCTGATCGGGCCGACATTCTTCGACGCGATGCAGCTCATGCAGCAGCGCGAGCCGGGCCTGCGCTTCGTGATGCCGGCGGCCACGCCCGCGATCCACGCGCAGTTGCAGGAGCTGGCGAACGCGCATCAAGGGCTCGCGCTGACGATCATCGACGGCCAGTCGCAACTCGCGATGACGGCCGCCGACGCCATCCTCGTGAAGAGCGGCACGGTCACGCTCGAAGCGGCGCTGCTCAAGAAGCCGATGGTCATTTCGTACAAGGTGCCCTGGCTCACGGGCCAGATCATGCGGCGCCAGGGTTATCTGCCGTACGTGGGGTTGCCGAACATTCTCGCCGGCCGCTTCGTCGTTCCCGAGATCCTGCAGCATTTCGCGACGCCCGAGGCGCTCGCCGACGCCACGCTCACGCAGTTGCGCGACGAAGCGAACCGGCGCACGCTGACGGAAGTCTTCACCGAAATGCATCTGGCGCTGCGCCAGAACACATCGCAGCGCGCCGCGGAGGTGGTGGCGGGCATCGTGGAAAGCCGCAGAGGGCGGGCATGACCGGAGCGTCGATCAAACGCGGGCGAGCGCCGGGGCCGAAGGCCGGATCCGCGGCCAGGGCGCCGTCGAAAGCGGCCGAGAAGCGCGCGGCGCGCCATGCGCTCGCGCAGCAGGCCGGTCTGCTGTTCGAATCACCCGATGACGTGATCTGCGGCGTGGACGAGGCCGGGCGCGGCCCGCTGGCCGGACCCGTGGTGGCGGCCGCCGTGATCCTCGATCCGGCGCGTCCCATCGCGGGCCTCGACGATTCGAAGGCGCTCACGGCAAAGGCACGCGACGCACTCTACGATCTGATCGTCGAGCGCTCGCTCGCGTGGAGCGTGGCGGCGGCGTCGGTCGATGAGATCGACACGCTCAATATCCTGCATGCGACGATGCTGGCGATGCGGCGTGCCGTGGAAGGCCTGACCGTGGTGCCGACCCTCGCGAAGATCGACGGCAACCGCTGCCCGGTGCTGCCGGTGCGCAGCGAGGCCGTGATCGGCGGCGACGCGCTGGTGCCGAGTATTTCGGCCGCATCGATCATCGCGAAGGTCACGCGCGACCGCATGCTGCTGGCGCTGCACGACGCTTTTCCCGTGTACGGTTTCGATGCGCACGCCGGTTAC
The DNA here is from genome assembly GCF_000684975.1 of Paraburkholderia acidipaludis NBRC 101816. Classification (GTDB taxonomy): domain Bacteria; phylum Pseudomonadota; class Gammaproteobacteria; order Burkholderiales; family Burkholderiaceae; genus Paraburkholderia; species Paraburkholderia acidipaludis. The sequence continues at coordinate 330,533 of NZ_BAXZ01000003.1, forward strand.
GGCACACCGCAGCACCTGAGCGCGCTGCGCGAACATGGTCCCTGCCGGCATCATCGGCGCTCGTTCGCGCCGGTGCGCGAGGCGTATGCGCTGCATGGCATCGCGGCGGCCGGCGCGATACCCGCTACGGATGGGCTCGACGGGTTCGAGTCCGACGACGCCTTCGCGCCGGTCTGACGCCTTTACCCCCGATTCCACCGCCAGGCCTGCCCGTGAAAGCCATTACCTCGCGCGACAATCCGCTCTACAAGCGCCTGAAGGCGCTGGCCGGCTCGACGCATCAACAGCGCAAGAGCGGCCAGGCGTTGCTCGAAGGCTTCCATCTCGCGAGTGCCTGGCTCGACGGCGGCGGCCAGCCCGAATACTGCATCGTTACCGATGGGGCGCTTGCGCACGAAGAGGCGCAGGCGATCGTTGCCCGCGTCGACGAGCGGCGCGTCCTGAGCCTGCCGGACGCACTCTTCGGCCAGCTCTCGAACGTCGTGCACGGGGTGGGCATGCTGCTGCTCGTCGCGACGCCGGAAGCCGCGCTGCCGCGCCGCGTGCAGTCCACCTGCCTCGTACTCGACGGCGTTCAGGACGCGGGCAATGTGGGCTCGATCCTGCGTAGCGCCGCCGCCGCTGGCATCGGCAAAGTGTTCTGCACGCCGGGAACGGCTTATGTCTGGTCGTCGAAAGTGCTGCGCTCGGCGATGGGCGCGCATTTCCTGCTGGAGGTGTTCGAGAACATCGAGCCGGAGACGTTGGCGGAGCTGCTCGCCGTGCCGGTCGTCATCACCGATTCGCACGGTGCGCAGGCGCTCGACGAATGCGATCTGACCGGGCAGGTCGCGTGGGTTTTCGGCAATGAAGGCGCGGGGGTGTCGCAGGTCTGGCGCGATAAGGCCGCGCATCGCGTGACGATCCCGCAGCCGGGCGGCATGGAATCGCTCAACGTCGCCGCGGCGGCGGCGGTGTGCCTGTTCGAGCAGTGTCGCCAGCAGCGCCGCGCGCGTTGAGTGTGCATTGAGTGCGCATGGATCAATTCACTGCCGCATAACGAAAAACGCCTGCTCGATGCAGGCGTTTTTGCTTTTCAGCCGCGCCTCAATAGGAGGATTTGTCGATGCGGATTTCCTGCAGGATCGTCGTGGCGATTTCCTCGATCGACTTGTGCGTCGACGAAAGCCACTTGATGCCTTCTCGGCGCATCATCGCTTCCGCCTCGTTCACCTCATAGCGGCAGTTTTCCAGTGCCGCATACTTGCTGCCGGGGCGCCGCTCATTACGGATTTCAGTGAGACGCTGCGGATCGATCGAGAGGCCGAAGATCTTCGAGCGGTGCGGCAGCAGCGAATTGGGCAGTTTGGCGCGCTCGAAGTCGTCGGGGATCAGCGGATAGTTCGCCGCCTTCACGCCGTACTGCATTGCGAGATACAGGCTCGTGGGCGTCTTGCCGCTGCGCGAGACGCCCACGAGAATCACGTCGGCGTCGGCGAGGTTGCGGTCCGACTGGCCGTCGTCGTGCGCGAGCGAGAAGTTGATGGCTTCGATGCGGTTCTTGTATTCGTCGGTGTCGGCGTTCTGGTGGCCGCGGCCCATCGCATGGCTCGACTTGAGCTCCAGTTCCTGCTCGAGCGGCTCGACGAAAGTCTGGAACATGTCCAGCACGAGCGCATTCGCACGCTTGACGATCTCATTCGAATTGCTGTCCACGAGCGTCGTGAAGACGATCGGGCGGCGGCCTTCGTGCACGGCGGCCTCGTTGATCTTCTCGGCCGTGGCATAAGCCTTGTCCGTCGAGTCGATGAACGGGACGCGCACGAGGCGGAATTTCTGGTCGAACTGGGAGAGGATCGAATGCGCGAAGGTTTCGGCAGTGATCCCGGTACCGTCGGAGACGATGAATACGGTGGGCGGCATCGATTGAAGCTGGGTACGTGCGCTGCTACAGGCGCTTGAAGACAGGCCGGGCGCCCGGCGCCTCCGTGTGGGGCTCGGGCAAACTAGGCGGGAACGCGATTCCTGCCGACTGACACGGGCTGGCACAAATTCCGGAGTCGGCACGGTAGAATAGCGGCAACCTGTTGGATAAGCAATTGCAGTGCAACCGCGCCAAACCGCAGTCCATCTGGGCTCATTCCGGCGTCAACTTGCAGCGATTTCGTCTAACTTTACGTAATCGTGCGCTTCTTCGTGCTTTTCCTTTCAATGGATGCAAGCCTCGAAGCTTTCGGCGATTGCTTCTCCAACAGGTTGCGCAAGACGCGAAGCCGTTTCCAATGAACGGCCCGCGTTCGAGCCCACTTGCGCAATCGTGAATTTTTTTCACACTTAGGGGCTTGTATGACTAACACCGTTGCCAAGGATCAGGCGTATGTAGTGCCTTTCGAGCAGTTGCGGATGACCGATGTCGAGATCGTGGGCGGCAAGAACGCCTCGCTCGGCGAGATGATCAGCCAGTTGGCTGAGGCCGGCGTGCGAGTGCCCACGGGTTTCGCGACGACCGCGCTCGCGTTCCGCGACTTCCTGAAACACAACAACCTGACCGAGCGGATCGCCGCCCGTCTGGAAACACTCGACGTCGACGACGTCAAGGCGCTGGCCGAAGCGGGCAAGGAAATCCGTCAATGGATCGTCGACGCGCCGCTGCAGCCCAAGCTCGAAGCGGATATCCGCGCGGGCTTCGAAACGCTGCAGAACGGTTCGCCGGCTGAGCTCTCGTTCGCCGTGCGTTCGTCGGCAACGGCGGAAGACCTGCCCGACGCTTCGTTTGCCGGCCAGCAGGAAAGCTACCTGAACGTGGTGGGCGTCGAGGACGTGCTCGACCGCCTCAAGCATGTGTTCGCGTCGCTCTACAACGACCGTGCCATTTCCTATCGCGTCCACAAGGGCTTCACGCACGCCGAAGTCGCGCTTTCGGCCGGCGTGCAGCGCATGGTCCGTTCGGACCGTGGCGCCGCGGGCGTGATGTTCACGCTCGACACGGAATCGGGCTTCAAGGACGCCGTGTTCATCACGTCGAGCTACGGTCTCGGCGAGACCGTGGTGCAGGGCGCCGTGAATCCGGACGAGTTCTACGTCTTCAAGACCACGCTCGCGCAGGGCAAGGCCCCCATCATTCGCCGCTCGATCGGCTCCAAGCTCATCAAGATGGAATTCACGCAGCCGGGGGAGCCCGGCCGCGTGAAGACGGTCGACGTTTCGCACGAACAGCGCAACCGCTTCTCGATCACCGACGAAGACGTGATCGAGCTCGCGAAGTACGCCGTCATCATTGAAAAGCACTACCAGCGTCCGATGGACATCGAGTGGGGCAAGGACGGCCTCGACGGCAAGATCTTCATTCTTCAGGCGCGTCCGGAAACGGTGAAGAGCCAGGCGCACGGCAAGGTCGAGCAGCGTTTCAAGCTCAAGGGCCAGTCGCAGGTGCTCGCAACGGGCCGCGCGATCGGCCAGAAGATCGGCGCGGGCCGCGTGAAGGTGATTCACGATCCGTCCGAAATGGAACGCGTGCAGCCGGGCGACGTGCTGGTGGCCGACATGACCGACCCGAACTGGGAGCCGGTGATGAAGCGCGCTTCGGCCATCGTCACGAACCGTGGCGGCCGGACCTGCCACGCGGCGATCATCGCGCGTGAACTGGGCGTGCCGGCCGTGGTGGGCTGCGGCGACGCGACCGACGTGCTGAAGGACGGCGCGCTCGTGACGGTGTCGTGCGCGGAAGGCGACGAAGGCCGCATCTATGACGGTCTGCTCGAAACCGAAGTCAGCGAAGTCCAGCGTGGCGAGCTGCCGCCGGTGCCGGTCAAGATCATGATGAACGTCGGCAACCCGCAGCTCGCGTTCGATTTCTCGCAACTGCCGAACGCCGGCGTGGGCCTCGCGCGGCTCGAATTCATCATCAACAACAACATCGGCGTGCACCCGAAGGCAATTCTCGAGTACCCGAACGTCGATGCGGATCTGAAGAAGGCCGTCGAGAGCGTCGCGCGCGGGCATGCCTCGCCGCGCGCGTTCTATGTCGACAAGCTGACCGAAGGGATCGCGACGATCGCGGCGGCGTTCTATCCGAAGCCCGTGATCGTGCGTCTGTCGGACTTCAAGTCGAACGAGTACAAGAAGCTGATTGGCGGTTCGCGTTACGAGCCGGACGAGGAAAACCCGATGCTCGGCTTCCGCGGCGCATCGCGCTACATCGCCGAGGACTTCGCGCAGGCCTTCGAGATGGAGTGCCTCGCGCTCAAGCGCGTGCGCGAGGACATGGGCCTCACGAACGTCGAGATCATGGTGCCGTTCGTGCGCACGCTGAAGCAGGCGGAACGCGTGGTGGGCCTGCTGGAGAAGTTCGGCCTGAAGCGCGGCGTGAACGACCTGCGCCTCATCATGATGTGCGAAGTGCCGTCGAACGCGATTCTTGCCGAAGAGTTCCTGCAGTTCTTCGACGGTTTCTCGATCGGCTCGAACGACCTCACGCAGCTCACGCTGGGTCTTGACCGCGACTCGGGCATGGAGCTTCTCGCAGTCGACTTCGACGAGCGCGATCCGGCCGTGAAGTTCATGCTCAAGCGCGCGATCGACACCTGCCGCCGCCTGAACAAGTACGTCGGCATCTGCGGCCAGGGCCCGTCCGATCACCCGGACTTCGCCCAATGGCTCGCAGAAGAGGGCATTGCTTCGATCTCGCTGAACCCGGACACGGTCATCGAGACGTGGCAGGCGCTGGCGCAGTCGCAGGCGAAATAAGCGCAGCGCATCGCCGCCTCGACGGCGTTCGAGGCGGCGCTTGCGGCTGCCTGCAAGTTGGCCCTCAACCTTGAGACGCCGCACGGAAAAAAGTGTCAGCTTCGTGCTATAACACCCCGGTCAAGCCGGGGTGTTGTGTTTTGGGAGACTGACGTGGGTCCACATGGTTTGTTCTGGTGGGTCGGCGCGGGCGTGCTGATCGTCGCCGAACTGATGACGGGCACGTTCTACCTGCTGATGATCGCGCTCGGCTTTCTCGCGGGGGCGCTCGCCTGGGAGTTTGGCGTGCCGCTCGATTTCCAGCTCGCCGTTGCCGCCGTGGTCGGCCTGGTTGCCGTGATCGCGCTGCGGCGCTCGCGCTTCGGGCGCCGCCGGCGCGGCACCGATCCTTCGCGCGATCCCGGCGTGAATCTCGACATCGGCGAATCGCTCAACGTCGCTTCGTGGCACGACCGCCGCGCCCGCGCGATGTACCGCGGCGCCGAATGGGACGTCGAACTGGCGCCCGACGAGCCCGAAGATGCGCGTCTCTACGAAATCAAGGCCGTTCGCGGCAGTTGCCTCATCGTCGGCGCGCACCACGACGCGGCGCCCGACGGCGCGCGTCATGCCTGAGTCCTGCCGCGCGGCGAACCACGTTGCCGTGGCCCCCATGCGCGGCTTTTGCACCGAGTACATCGAAGAGAAGGGAGGCTATCCATGCAAGTTCCAGTCGTGGGCGTGATTCTGTTTGTGATCGCTGTCGTGCTGATCGCCCAAACGATCAAGATCGTGCCGCAACAGCACGCGTGGGTTCTCGAGCGGCTCGGCCGCTATCACGCCACGCTCACGCCGGGGCTCTCGATCGTGCTGCCGTTCGTGGATCGCGTGGCCTACAAGCACGTGCTCAAGGAGATTCCGCTCGACGTGCCGAGCCAGGTCTGCATCACGCGCGACAACACCCAGTTGCAGGTGGACGGCGTGCTGTACTTCCAGGTTACCGACCCGATGAAGGCGTCCTACGGATCGAGCAACTACGTGTTCGCGATCACGCAGCTTTCGCAGACCACGCTGCGCTCCGTAATCGGCAAGCTCGAACTCGACAAGACCTTCGAAGAGCGCGACTTCATCAACCACAGCGTTGTTTCGTCGCTCGACGAGGCGGCCTCGAACTGGGGCGTGAAAGTGCTGCGCTACGAGATCAAGGACCTCACGCCGCCCAAGGAGATCCTGCACGCCATGCAGGCGCAGATCACCGCCGAGCGCGAGAAGCGTGCGCTGATCGCGGCTTCGGAAGGCCGCAAGCAGGAGCAGATCAATCTTGCCTCGGGCGCGCGCGAGGCGGCGATCCAGAAGTCGGAGGGCGAGAAGCAGGCAGCCATCAACCAGGCGCAGGGGCAGGCGGCGGCGATTCTCGCGGTGGCCGAGGCGAATGCCCAGGCCATTCAGAAGATCGGTTCGTCGATCCAGACCCAGGGCGGCATGGATGCCGTGAACCTCAAGGTCGCGGAGCAGTACGTCAACGCGTTCGCGAATCTCGCGAAGCAGGGCAATACGCTGATCGTGCCGGGCGACATGGGCGATCTTTCCACGATGATCGCTTCGGCGCTGACCATCGTGAATCGCAGCGGCATGCGCGAGCAGCAGGTGAAGGGCGCCTGACTCAAGTAGGCGTGCGCAGCAGGCGCGCCTTTTCGCGTTCCCAGTCGCGCTTTTTCTCGGTCTCGCGCTTGTCGTGCTGCTTCTTGCCCTTCGCGAGGCCGATCTCGCACTTTACGCGGCCGTCCTTGTAGTGGAAATTCAGCGGCACGAGCGTATAGCCGCGCTGCTCGACCTTGCCGATCAGCTTGTCGATCTGGTCGCGGTGCAGGAGCAGCTTGCGCGTGCGGACCGGGTCGGGATGGATGTGCGTCGACGCCTCCGGCAGCGGGCTGATGTGCGTGCCGATCAGGAACAGTTCGCCCTCCTTGATCACGACGTAACCTTCCTTGATCTGGCCGCGTCCCGCGCGCAGGGCCTTGACCTCCCATCCCTCGAGCACGAGCCCCGCCTCATGGCGTTCTTCGATGAAGTAGTCGAAGAATGCTTTTCTGTTGTCGATGATGCTCATAGGAAAATGGAAAAGGCCCAACTCGTTTAAAATCGCAATTTTAGCAAAGCGGGCCTGCGAATCAGCAAAGTCGCCCCGCGACTGCTTGCCCACCTTTGCCACGCGTTGCCACCCTATGGCGGATGTCCAGAAAACCGTGTTGATTCGCCATTCGGCGGAGCAGATGTTCGACCTCGTCACGGACGTGGCCGACTACCCCAACTTCCTGCCCTGGTGCGGTGGCGTCGAGATTCGGCGCCAGGACGAAAACGGCATGGAGGCGAAGATCGACATCCACTTCAAGGGCATCAAGCAGCACTTCGCCACGCGTAACACGCAAAAGCGCCCGGAGCGCATCGACATGGAGTTCGCCGACGGGCCGTTTCGCAAGTTCACGGGCTACTGGCGCTTCACGCCGCTCCGCGCGGATGCCTGCAAGATCGAGTTCGCGCTGCACTACGAGTTCACAAACATCATTCTGGAAAAGCTTATCGGGCCGGTGTTCCACCATATTGCGAACACTTTCGTCGATTCGTTCGTGAAGCGCGCCGACCAGCGCTACGGCAAGGCATGATGGCCGCGAAGCTCTCCATCGACGTCTGCTATGCGCTGCCCGATGCGCAGACGCTCGTTTCCGTCGAGCTGGCGCCGGGTGCGACGGTCCGGCAGGCCATCGACGCAAGCGGCATTCTCGAACGGCATCCCGAAATCGATCTCTCGAAGCTCAAGGTCGGTATCCACGGCAAGATCAAGCCGCTCGACGCGGTGCTGGCCGATCACGACCGCGTGGAGATCTATCGTCCGCTGATTGTGGACCCGAAGGCCGCGCGCCAGCGGCGCGTGGACAAGACCCGCAAGTCGGGGTCGATCGAAGGGCGCAAGTGGCTGCCCAAGGATTCGCGCTGACCCTGCGCTGCCCCCCTTATTGCGCCGCGGTCTTGCGCCGCTCGCTGGGACCATGGCTTGGGCCCTCGCTGCCGATGCCCGGCAGATCGCCTTCCGGCACGATGCCGTCGCCATGCGCCGTGTCTTCCGGCCCGCCCGAATGCTGACGGACCGACCAGCTGACGCCGGCCACGAGCAGCACGATGGCCGCGACTTCGAGCACGCGCGGCAGCCGGTGATCATAGATGAAGCCGTAGAGCAGGGCGAACAACGTCTCGAACACGATCATCTGGCCTGAGAGCGTGAGCGGCAGGCGCTTCGCCGCCGCGTTCCAGAGCCCGTTGCCGAGCCACGACGCCCCGATCGCGAGCACGAGGTTCAATTGCCAGAACGTCGTCCAGCGCGCGGCCGTGACGCTCTCCTGGACCATGCCGGCCGGCAGCGCGAGGATCGCGAGCCACAGCACGCCGCCGAGCGCCCCCGTCACCACGCCCCATAGCACCGACCATTCGTTGCCGCTGAAATGCGCGTTGCGACGCAGGTAGCGGGCGTTTTCGACGGCGAACCAGGTCCAGCAGACGAGTGCGCCCACGGCGCAGCCTATGCCCGCGATCTTCGTGAGCGTGCCGGCGCCGCCGTTGCTCGCGGCCGTGAAAACGTCGACGTTGATGCAGACGATGCCGGCCGCGATCATCGCGAGCGGCCAGACGAGGCGCGCGAGCGGCACGGCGCCGTGATCGCGCCGGCCGAGCAGCGTGACCGTCACGGGCAGCACGCCGACGATCAGCGAGGCGGGCGCGATGCCGACGAGGTGGATCGCCGTGGCGAGGAAGAGGTAGTAGAGCAGGTTGCCCATCAGCGCGAGCTTGACGAGCGCGACGAGGTCGGCGCGCGTGATGCGCGGCCACACGCGGCGTAGCATCGGCAGCAGCGCGGCCAGCGAGACGAGGCCGTACATCGCGTAGCGTCCCGCGCTCAGGAGCAGGGGCGAGAAGTCCGGCAGCTGGCGGGGCACGACGAACACGGTTCCCCATAACGCACCGGCGAGCACGCCGTACAACACACCACGCTGCATGTTCAAAAGCTCCGCTTCGATCTGACTGGCCGCGAGCTTAACCGGTGCGGCGGCCCGATGTCTTGTTCAATCCTGCAGCGGGACTCGTTTGCCGTCTGCGAGAGGGGGATGCCGCCGCGTGCAAAGAATAAAGGGGCGGATGATTCGGCGCCGGAATCCTGTCCGGAGAACCCGGTCGATTTTGTTGAAATCGTCGCTAAGCTACTGTTGATACTGATGATTTCCAGGGCACTATCCCGTATAATCTGCTTTTGCGCCTATAGGATTTGCCATGCGTCTGATCCAGAAAGCACTCACGTTCGATGACGTGCTCCTCGTTCCCGCCTTCTCCGACGTTCTCCCGCGCGACACCAGCCTGAAGACCCGGCTGACCCGCAATATCTCCCTGAACATTCCGCTCGTTTCGGCCGCGATGGATACCGTCACGGAAGGCCGTCTTGCGATCGCGATGGCGCAGCAGGGCGGCGTCGGCATCATCCACAAGAATCTCACGCCGGCCGAGCAGGCGCGCGAAGTGGCGAAGGTGAAGCGTTTCGAGTCGGGCGTGGTGCGCGATCCGATCACGATTCCGCCGCAGATGAAGGTGCGCGACGTGATCGCGCTGTCGCAGCAGCATGGCATTTCGGGCTTTCCCGTGGTCGAAGGCGCGCAGTTGATCGGTATCGTCACGAATCGCGACCTGCGTTTCGAAACGCGTCTGGACGAGCCGGTGCGCTCGATCATGACGCCGCGCGAGCGCCTCGTCACCGTCAAGGAAGGCACGCCGCTCAACGAAGCCAAGGCGCTCATGCACAGCCACCGCCTGGAGCGCGTGCTGGTGGTCAACGACGCGTTCGAACTGCGCGGCCTGATGACCGTGAAGGATATCACCAAGCAGACCGAGCACCCGGCCGCCTGCAAGGACGAGCATGGCAAGCTGCGCGCGGGCGCGGCCGTCGGCGTCGGTCCGGACAACGAAGAGCGCGTCGAACTGCTGGCGCAGGCCGGCGTGGACGTGATCGTCGTCGATACGGCGCACGGCCACAGCAAGGGCGTGCTCGAACGCGTCCGGTGGGTCAAGAAGAACTTCCCGCACGTCGAGGTGATCGGCGGCAACATCGCCACGGCCGACGCAGCACGTGCGCTCGTCGAGTACGGCGCCGATGGCGTGAAGGTCGGCATCGGCCCGGGCTCCATCTGCACGACGCGTATCGTCGCGGGCGTGGGCGTGCCGCAGATCAGCGCGATCTCCAACGTCTCGGAAGCGCTCAAGGGCACCGGCGTGCCGTGCATCGCCGACGGCGGCGTGCGCTACTCGGGCGACGTTTCGAAGGCGCTGGCCGCCGGCGCGAACGCCGTGATGATGGGCAGCATGTTCGCGGGCACCGAAGAGTCGCCGGGCGACGTGTTCCTCTTCCAGGGCCGCCAGTACAAGTCGTACCGCGGCATGGGCTCGGTCGGCGCGATGAAGGACGGCGCCGCGGACCGCTACTTCCAGGACAACTCGGCGAATATCGACAAGCTCGTGCCGGAAGGCATCGAAGGCCGCGTCGCCTACAAGGGCCCCATCAATGCCATCCTGTTCCAGCTGATCGGCGGCGTGCGCGCCTCGATGGGGTACTGCGGCTGCCGCACGATCGACGAACTGCATACGAAGGCGGAGTTCGTGCAGATCACCGGCGCCGGCCTGCACGAATCCCACGTGCACGACGTGCAGATCACCAAGGAAGCCCCCAACTACCACGTGGACTGATCGCCGATGAAGCCATTGCTGCGCGTTGTCCTGATTGTCGATGCGTTGATGCTGCTGGGCTTCGGAGTGCTGTTCCTGCTGACTCCGTGGGCCTCGCTGTACGACGCGCTGCAGTTGGTGCAGCCGCAGCCGGCGCTCGTCGGACAGGTGTTCGGCGTGGTGCTGCTGGGTTTCGCGTGGCTCGTGGCACGCGCGGCGTTCGATGGGGCGATGACTGCACCGGTCGGCCGGGCGGCTGGCCACGTCAACTGGATCGCCGGCGTGCTGATGCTGATCTGGCTGATCGGGCTGCATACGCCGCGGCTCACGGGCTTCGGCCAGCTGGTGGCCGGCGGCGTGGGTGTCTGGCTGATCCTGATCGGTTTTGGTGTCGCGCGGCTTGCCGGTGCGGTCCGACGGCGCGACAAGGCGCTGGCGATCGAGGCGGCCGCAGCGCAGCGCGAGGCGCGCAATGCGGCGAAACGCGATTCGCGTGCAGAACCGGCAACGTATGCAGAGCCGGTGTTCGCAGGCGCCTCGTCGTCGGCGGCGGTGCCCGCCGCTGCCGAGCGGGTGCAGCGCGAACCGGCGCCCGCGCAGCCGGTGACGCAGCCGCATTACGCAGAGCCGCCTGCCGCGGCCGACTCCGAAGAGGCGCGCCTCGCCGCCCGCGACGAGGCGGCCGGCGCACCGAGGCCGCCGCTCCATGGCTGAACGGCGCGAGGCGTCCAGCCAGCCAGTCGTCTCAGCCGCTTTGCGCCTGAACCCAACCATTCATGCCGTGCGTGAAAAGCGCGCGGCTTTCCGTATCCGTTCTTTTTAGGTCTCGTCCGCTGCCATGCACGACAAAATCCTGATTCTCGACTTCGGTTCGCAAGTTACCCAGCTCATCGCGCGCCGCGTGCGCGAAGCCCACGTCTACTCGGAAGTGCACCCGTACGACGTCGACGACGCCTTCATCCGCGAATTCGCGCCGAAGGGCGTCATTCTCTCCGGTGGCCCGAACTCGGTGACGACCTCGGACACGCCGCGTGCGCCGCAGGCCGTGTTCGAACTGGGCGTGCCGGTGCTCGGCATTTGTTACGGTATGCAGACGATGGCCGAGCAGCTGGGCGGCAAGGTCGACAACGGCCACCTGCGCGAATTCGGCTATGCCGAAGTGCGCGCCCGCAATCACACGAGCCTGCTGGAAGGCATCCAGGACTTCCAGACGCCGGAAGGCCACGGCATGCTCAAGGTCTGGATGAGCCACGGCGACAAGGTCACTGAAATGCCGGAAGGCTTCAAGCTGATGGCCTCGACCGAATCGTGCCCGATCGCCGCGATGGCCGACGAAGCGCGTCACTTCTACGGCCTGCAATGGCATCCCGAAGTCACGCACACGGTGCAGGGCCGCGCGATGCTCGAGCGCTTCGTGCTGGGCATCTGCGGCGCGAAGGCCGACTGGGAGATGGGTCACTACATCGACGAGGCCGTCGAAACGATCCGCAAGCAGGTTGGTAACGAGCACGTCATTCTGGGTCTTTCGGGCGGCGTCGATTCGTCGGTGGCGGCGGCGCTGCTGCACCGCGCGATCGGCGACCAGCTGACCTGCGTATTCGTCGATCATGGCCTGCTGCGCCTGAATGAGGCTGAGCAGGTGATGTCGATGTTCGCGGGCAATCTTGGCGTCAAGGTGATCCACGTCGACGCAAGCGAAGCATTCCTTACGAAGCTCGCGGGCGTGACCGATCCGGAAGCGAAGCGCAAGATCATCGGCGCGGAATTCGTGGAGGTCTTCCAGGCCGAAGCGGGCAAGCTGACCGACGCCAAATGGCTCGCGCAGGGCACGATCTACCCGGACGTGATCGAATCGGCGGGCAAGGGCAAGAAGGCGGCGCACACGATCAAGAGCCACCACAACGTGGGCGGCCTGCCGGAGACGCTGAACCTCAAGCTGCTCGAGCCGCTGCGCGAGCTGTTCAAGGACGAGGTGCGCGAACTGGGTGTGAAGCTCGGTTTGCCGCACGACATGGTGTATCGCCATCCGTTCCCGGGCCCGGGCCTTGGCGTGCGGATCCTGGGCGAGGTGAAGCGCGAGTTTGCCGATCTGCTGCGCCGTGCCGACGCGATCTTCATCGAGACGTTGCGTAACACCGTCGACAAGGAAACCGGCAAGTCGTGGTATGAGCTGACGAGCCAGGCGTTCGCGGTGTTCCTGCCGGTGAAGAGCGTGGGCGTGATGGGCGATGGTCGTACTTATGAATATGTCGTTGCGTTGCGTGCTGTGCAGACGCAGGATTTCATGACCGCGCATTGGGCGCATCTGCCGCATGAGTTGCTGGGGCATGTGTCGAACCGCATTATCAATGAGGTGCGCGGGATTAATCGGGTGGTGTACGACATTTCGGGGAAGCCGCCGGCGACGATTGAGTGGGAATGATCCGGCGTCCGGCATCGGCCGGCATCCGTTGGCAGTAAAGCACACCTAAGCCCGCGATTTTGCGGGCTTTTTTGCATTTCTGTTTGGCAATGGCCGGTATCTTCCGGCACCCTCAAGCACGTTTTCCTTATGGTATGAACGATGGTATCGTTTCTGCGTGATGCCATGACGTGCTACCGATACCATGCGCCTGCCTTGCGGCGCATCATGGTATTGATTCTGGATAACACATTGATTTTTCATGTTTTTCATCCGGAATTCGACGGTCGTCAGATCATGGTATTTGTACCGAATCTGAGCACCGATCATGCTGACCGATACCAAGCTGCGCAACCTCAAGGCGAAGGACAAGCTGTACAAGGTGAACGACCGCGATGGCCTCTATGTGGCTGTCACGGCTGCCGGGGCTATCTCGTTTCGTTATAACTACTCGATCCACGGCCGGCAGGAGACCATCACGTTTGGCCGGTACGGAGTCGGGGGCATTACCCTTTCGGAGGCGCGCGAGCGTCTTGGTGAGGCCAAGAAGATGATTGCGGCCGGAAAGTCGCCGGCCAAGGAGAAGGCGCGGGACAAGGCCCGCATCAAGGATGCGGAGACTTTCGACGCCTGGGCGGAAAAATGGCTGCGTGGGTACCAGATGGCTGACTCCACGCGGGACATGCGGCGTTCAGTCTACGAGCGCGAGCTGAAGCCCAAATTTGGTAGCCAGAAGTTGGCGGAGATTACGCATGAAGACCTGCGGATGTTAACCGACGCCATCGTGGAGCGCGGTGCTCCGGCAACGGCAGTGCATGCTCGCGAGGTGGTATTGCAAGTCTTTCGCTGGGCCGTCGAGCGTGGGCAGAGGGTCGAGAACCCGGCAGAACTGGTGCGCCCAGCATCCATCGCCAAGTTTGAGCCGCGCGATCGTGCGCTGACACCCGAAGAAATCGGATTGATGTACCAGTACATGGAGCGCATCGGCACGACACCATCCATCCGGGCCGCCGCCAAGCTGCTGCTGCTGACGATGGTGCGCAAGAGCGAGCTGACCAACGCGACCTGGAGCGAGATCAGTTTCAGTGACGCGCTTTGGACGATTCCGAAGGAGCGAATGAAGCGACGCAATCCGCATCTGGTGTTCCTGTCTCGGCAGGCGCTGGATATCTTCATTGCCCTTAAAACCTTTGCTGGCGGATCGGACTACGTGCTGCCGTCGCGGTATGACTCGGACTTGCCCATGAGCAGCGCCACGCTCAATCAGGTGCTGACGCTGACATACCGGCTGGCACAGAAGGAGGGTAAGTCGCTCGCCAAGTTCGGGCCACATGACTTGCGGCGAACGGCTAGCACGCTGCTGCATGAGGCCGGCTACAACACGGACTGGATTGAAAAGTGCTTGGCGCACGAGCAGAGGGGAGTCAGGGCTGTCTACAACAAGGCTGAGTATCGAGAGCAGCGCACGGCGATGTTGCAGGATTGGGCGGACATGATCGACGAATGGACGCTAAAGCAGCCAAAGGAGCTAGCCAGTTGAAGTCTGCGGTTAAATGTATAGGCCGGGACCTGACCGGTCAGTCAACGTCAGATTAGGTCTCGGACAATATGACCGCTCGTCGCCAATGGCGGTGATCACCCCATCCGCCATTCGGCACTTATCAACCTCTACGACAGCTTTCAAGGTTAAACGGTCATCCGAGCCGAAAACCCTCAAAACTGAATTACTTTTATTTCGAGCAACACCCATGAATACCGGAATACCGAATGGTTCTAGACATATTGAGGCGCTAAGAAAGCTTCGCAATGTGACCGAAAGTGCCACAATCAGAAAATTCTCCGAACACGAGCCGGAGCTGAGTCTCATTGGAACGTCACTCTCGGCGCTCTACGATGCCGGAACATGTCGTCGGCAGTGTCATGGTGGAGGGCACATTTTGGAGTCGATATGCGGGCGCGCCTACAATCTTTCCGCTGCCGCGTTGGACTTGATGGTGTCGGGATACTATGACGAAGCCCTAAATCTTATTCGGAGTATGGGAGAGCTCTCGAATCTCTTAATAATGTCAATCTTCGACAAGGCCGCGCTGGCGGCTTGGCTCTCTTCCGATACCAAGACCCGCATACAGAAATTCTCGCCTGCTGCTATCCGACGGATTCTCGAGGCGTCGCCAGAAGGCAAGCGTCTCATGTACGCAGATAAGGATTGGTATTCACATTTTTGCGAAGCCTATACGCATGTCACACCTGATACCGTGCCGAACCATCACGGCGAACAGGCTATCGTCGGTGGAGTATTTCAGGAAAAGGGTTTTTTGATGGTCCTTGAGGAGCTCACTCACATTGTGACATCCATCGGACTGGTCATTTGTCGGTACTTCAAGTTTGACGATCTGCTCGATGAATTGAGAAGTATGATAGGCCGCTCCTAAAGGAAATATGTAAACCTTGATTGGTCGATCCGCTTTATCTGACCGGTACGCGTAAGTCCTTTGTTGGGAATTCACTTCCTAAGGCGAAGCGATCTCCTAAATGTCCGATTACCAGCGGAGGCGGACGACGTCTTTTGGCCGGCAGTCGTCGCTCGCCGTCGCCGGCAACAGGCCGAACGGGACTTCGAGCGGTCCCGTTCGAGCCGCTGCTAAACTCGGGTAGTTGCCTACCGCTATCTCCAACAGCTGGCTGGATGGCGAACTTCGAGTAGCCCTGAAATGTTCCGACTCAACCCACTCCCCGGAGCTTTGTAGTGGTGACACTAGCTGAATTTGCAAGTACGTTCGATCTGAATAGTCTCTCAACCGACTGTATAGAGACATCCATGTGGGGATGCATAAGGACGCGCAGTGAGCCCGTTTCTGCCCGTCAGTATCTGAGATTTGCTGAGCTTGACATTGAGGAAGGCGACACTCCTCGGCATCTCGTCAATTCGATCACCAACGCGAAAAGGGCGTTGCATCTTCGCATGGAGGATATTTGTAATGGGTTCGGTTTCGATAAGCTGGGTGGCTCAAGAAGTTTTCCCAGCATGGTCAAATTCATTTCATCGCTTGGAATTACCGCGCCACGCTTGCTCGTTCGACTCAACAAGCTGAGAAACGAAGTCGAGCATGACTATGTATTGCCTAGCCGTCAGGATGTCGAGACATTTCTCGATGTGGCGAGTCTGTTTGTCGCTGCCACTGATAGGTGGGTGGACAGGCAACCGTGCGAGGCCGAAAGTATCGGGAATACAGGGTCAGTCGGCGAAGGCTTTGAGTTGGCAAAGATGAGGTTTGACTGGGAACGCGGAACGGTGAGGCTGGATTTCCGAGAAATCGGTTCGGGATTAACCGGACCACGTGTGACCACTGAGTTTCATATTCCATCTGATGAGTTCTTCATCTGTGCGAGATTCGCCGTTGAATTGGATGGTGTGCGTTGATTGTGAGTAAATGCGCAAGAGTATCAGCATCGGCATATTGGGTGGCAGCTACCTGCTACTGCGGTCATTTAGCGAGCTACGATGATATCTGAGTCACATTACTGGAAGAGACCTCTGTTGCGCACAGCAACGTGGTTAGAGCGCTGGCGGTTGGACGAGAATGTCTCTGAGCGCGACTTGGCACGTATAGAGCGCGAGCTATTTGTGGGCTTTTACGCGATCCGCAAATTGCTGGAAACGTTTAAGGTGTCCCCGAGTACTCGTCAAAGAACCTATCTTCTGGTCTGGTCTCCGGGCATCGGAACCGCCGATTACATGAACTGGCATCGACTTGACGAGCATTTCGATTTAGATGATCTACATGAAGAACGGCATGATTTAATGTTTTTGTGCAATCAGTTCATTCATAGCTTTATTTTTCTACCAACTATTGATGAAGATGGAGCTTTGGGCGGTGTCTATATCGCATCGGATAGAATCAAAAAGTACAAGCTATATTTTATTGACATCGCACAGATTGTCGATGCGTTCAGAACAGTCGGCCGCGACTATCCTACTCGGCTCCACTTGCGTCGAAATGACTCGACCCAGCAATGGGAGGAGGTTGACTCACAGTAGACGCAAAGCTGCCACCGAATCGGCATGCATGTGTTCGGCTGAAATGACAGAACCTGGCCGAACTGAGTCAGCCGATCTGACTCTGCCTGTTTGATCTAGTCCAATCATTCACAGGTTAGACCACCAGGGAGACCATACCTATGGATACACACTATGTTTATTTAATTGCCTGTCGCGGTGAAAATAAGATCTACGTAAAGCTCGGTCTGACATCAAGCATTCAGCGTCGCCTGGCAAACATTCAGACAGGATGCCCACATTCGATAACGCATGCTTTCGTTGTGCGATCCGCGTATCGCGAAGAGGTTGAGGGTCTAGAAAAACTTCTGCACGTTCTTTTGGAACCGGAATGCCTTCGCGCGGAGTGGTACGAAGGGACGAAAAGATTTTTTAGAACGCTTGATGCTGTGCTTTCGAGAATAAATGACGGCGGATTCACCCACGAAGAGCGTTTGGACATACCGGACTTCGTAGGGCCGGAGTTCGAAATCATGCTGCATCGACACGAGTTCCAGTTTTTAAGACTCCAACTACCAATTCGAAAGGGGCGCGATCCGATTGACAGCGCTCAAAACGCGAGCCCAGCAGAGATTGCAGACCTCTTGGCGCGAGAGCTTTCTGCGCCGGGCTGGTAAGCTTGGCGTCGAACTCCAGCAACAAGTCGTGCGTTGCCCGCGCGCCAAGGCATTGGCTCGGATTTCATTGACCCTTGAGGGGCGCAGCATTTTAGCCGCTAAAATGCGTCGCAGACCGAAAGCCCGGACGCGTGGCATGAGTGCCCAATGACTTGCGCGTCTCGATCCATTCCTCGACTTCGGCCAAGTCCCAGGCGACGTTTCGGCTGGTGAGTGCAATGCGACGTGGAAACTCTCCGCGCTGCTCCATGTTGAAAATCGTGCGCTCAGACAGTGGGATCATCGCCAGTAGTTTCTTGCGGTTGATGAGCGTCTTACTTGTCGTTGCCTGCATCCTTTGGCCTCTTTCAGTCACTTGCGAACATGTGCCTGATACTGCCTGCGAATGCTGATAGTTTCGTCCTATTAGTTGGTCAAATAGGTTGACGCCGCAGGCGCGGCTTTGTGCTCAAGAAGAAGATTTCGGGTATCGATGCCAGCGCCTTCGATACCGCTTGGCGCTCGATGCCCAGCTTTCGCGCAATCTCCGACTGATTGAGTCCAGACCACTGGAGCATCAACATCTGCTTCTTGCGATCCGACAATTTCGAGTCCACCATGTGCCGCGCTTGATTACGTAGTGCTGTCTTGTCCGCTGACTGCAAGACCTGGCCAGCGACATAGTGGAAGAAGTAGCTGTCAACCAGTTGATCGCCCGATTTCACTTGGGGCGTAGCCGGCTTTGCACACTGCTGGCTCAGCCTTGCAAGTTCGAGGTCAAACTGAGCGAGTGAGCGTCTCGCTCGCCTGTATGAAGGATTCCACGCGCCGCTCGGCAATTTGGGCCGGTGATTTAGGCAGTACAGGCTGCTGAGTCGAAGCCTCTCTTCTGGATCGTCGGCCTTTGGGTCATCGCTTCCACCAGCGAATGAAGTCAGCTCGACGAGTGTTCCGCAGAATCGACAAAACCCTTGATGACGCTCGCCATTCAGGCGAGTGTCACGCACCTGCGATTTCGCCGGCCGTTTGCAGGCACAGTCCCACACGAGTTCGATTAGTGATTCCAGTGTTGCGACAAAGCGCCGATCTCTCGCGGACTGTCGATCTTCCGTGAGAACGAACGCGCGCAGCAGTTGCCGCTGCAGGCGAACCATTGCATCAAGTCCCACCAGCCGAATGATTACGCTGAAGCGAACTCCCGTGCCTGCGCCAGGGACGTGCCCTGAATAGCGCGCTGGAAGGGTTGCCATGTAGGTGGTCACAGCGGGATCGATCAGTTCCTGTATCAATCGCGCGATGGGATAGCGCCGCGATGATGCGGAGTACGGTCGCCAGCGATCCTGAAATTGCCGGATGGCCTCTGAGACGGTGGGGTCGCAGCCCTCCCAGATGGAAATGGTTGGTTCGTTTTTCATGTCAACTATTTTGAACAATTAATAGGGTGTAGACAACCTGTAGTAGCACCTAAACTCCGTAGCAATTCAGTTGATTACGGAGGTTTACGCGATGACGATAGAAGACACGCTGTTGCAACGCTTTGGCCCACTACTAAGCATTGCGCAGCTCGCTACTATCTTGGATCGTTCGCCCGACGGACTGCGGATCAGCCTGCGTGCAACGAACGAGTGGGCGCAGCGAATCAACACGGCCCGCTTGAAAATCGGAGGGCGCGTGTATTTCCGAACCGAAGAAATTGCCAAGTTGATCGACGGTGCTGTAGCGGAGTCGAACGCATGAATGGCTCGGCCGTGATCTGCTGCTCCTAGATATATCTGATGTCTAGGTCGCTGTTGCAACGATTCCCGAATGTGGTCGCACGTGCAGCCGAAGCGCAATCGCGCCTCGAAACACGCCGCGAAGCGATGGAACCACAGCAACTGTTCCTTCCTGGCCTTGAAGAGTTCATGCGGGCCATGCCGAACCACATCGCCCGATCCAGTCTGTTTGCGCCAGTTGCGCGCGGACGAAAGCGCATTCACAAAGACACGGTTCTTATTAGCCGTGCCGATGCAGTCATCAAATTTTGGGGAGAGCAATTGGACGAAGCTCAAGCGGATGTCTGGATGCAGGCTATGTATGAGGCATGTCGTTCGCCGCTGGGCGAGCCGGTCATCATCAAGCGTGCCGAGTTCTTGCGATCCATCGGACGACAAACAGGGAACTACGAATACAAGTGGCTGAACCGGACTATGCAGGCACTGACGTTCGCGATGCTAGTGATCGAAGTTCGCACCAAAGACGGCAAACCGAAGCTAGCGGTCGGAAAGAACCGAGCACTGCACATGGTTGAGGGCTTCGACTATGACGACGTCGCCGAGGCTTACACATTGCGTATCGATCCGCGCTGGAGGGCAATGTTCGGCAATAGTGAATTCGCACTTATCGACTGGGAAAAGCGCCTTCGCTTCGGGGCACGCCAGGACATGGCGAAAGCGCTGCAACGCTTGGTTGCGACCTCCGACAGAAGGATGCAGCAATATGCACTCGACTGGCTCAAGGCCAAGCTGGAATACACGGGACGCATGCGTGATTTCGTCGATGCCCTGGAGCGAGCGATGCAAGAGCTTGAACGGCTCGAAATCATCACTGACGGCCGCATCGGGACCAGCACCAAAGGCAAGGCCCAAGCCATGTGGATAAAGCTATGACTGCTATCGGGGTTACGTCGCGCGCACGCCGGGGTTACGTCGCGTTTTGTCGGGGTTACATCGCGCTTTTTCGGGGTTACGTCGCGGCGCCACCCGATAACCCACTGAAGCAATTGAATTTTTCCGCCGGTTTTTGCCGTTTACCTTCTTTCTACCTTTTTCTACCGACAGAGAGTGTGGACAACTCAAACTGAGGGACATTCATGAAACGAATCACCATCACCGTGAGTGACAAGACCGCCACCGAAACTGAGGAGCCCGTGCAGCTACTCAACGATCACCATGAATTGCCCGGGTGGTTGGGAAGTTGCCAATCTGGCTCAGATGCATTTTTCGCCGGGCTATGAGGTTGATGCCATGAAATCTCTGTCGGAACGAATTGCAGAGCGGGCGCGCGATAAGGCAGTGGTCACTCCGCACTCGAATCGCGCCGTAGTGTTGGCACTCCGTTCGGATATTCAACAGGCGGTCAACGATGGGTGGTCTGTCTTGGCGATCTACCAGACCTTGCACGACGAGGGGCGATTGACATTCAGCTACCAGGCCTTCCGGAGGTACGTGAATCAGCTGTTGCCCGACCGATGCAGCACCGAACGCAGGGGTAAGTTCAGCGCTAGCAGGCCAGCAGAAAAGGCAGCAGTAGCTCCGACCTCTAGTTTTACGTTCAATCCGCTGGCGGATACAAAGGATCTGCTTTGACTAGCAGTCACAGAGCCATGAGCGTGCTTCTTCCGTCCCTTGGCGTTCAATCATCGTTCAACGCGATCTTTTCGCGTTCAGTTTTGTTACTACGTGGCGGATGCAGCGAAAAACAGCCTTTAGCAAACATTGAGTTGTACAGAAATCAAGGTGGTGATCGGGGCAGGATGTGTGAAGTAGTCCCACCGGCAAGCCGGCGTTCCTATTTCACTTTCCCTTATTCGCACCTTCGGTACTCAACGGGCATCCCGCTCTGCGAGGCCAGCCGGCGATGCCGGCGAGACTGACCGCGAGGATTCGGATGGAGGAAACGGTGAAAGCCGCGACGCGCAAGGGCACGACACCTATCAAGGTGTATTGCTTGCCCGATGAGCGGGCAGAAATTGAGACGCTTGCAGCTGCGAGCGGGAACAGCGCCTCGACGTACCTGCGTCTGGTCGGGTTGGGGTATCGGGTCGAGGGGATTGTCGATGCCGAGCAGGTACGCGAGCTGGTGCGCGTGAACGGCGATCTCGGCCGTCTTGGCGGCCTGCTCAAACTATGGCTGACGAACGACGCGCGTGTTGCAGGTTTTACCCCGGCGACGATTCACGCCTTGTTGTCGAGGATCGAGGCGACCCGCGACGAGATGAGCCACATCATGGAAAGCGTGATGCGGCCGAGGGGCCGGTGATGATCGCGAAGCACGTTCCTATGCGGTCACTCGGCAAGAGCGATTTCGTCGAGCTTGTGAAGTACATCACGGCCGATCAGGCAAGGGAGCACCGGATTGGCGAAGTGCGTATGACGAACTGCGCTGCCTATACGGTGCGAGACGCCATGACTGAAGTGCTCGCGACGCAGCGTGCGAATACCCGGGCGAAGGGCGACAAGACCTACCATCTCCTGGTCAGCTTTCGCGCCGGCGAACAACCTGACGCAGCGACCCTGGAAGCCATCGAATCTCGGATATGCGCCGGCCTCGGGTTTGGCGAGCATCAGCGCGTCAGTGCAGTGCATCACGACACCGACAATCTGCACATCCATATCGCCATCAACAAGATTCACCCGGTGCGGAACACGATTCATGAGCCGTACTACCCGCATCGGGCTTTGGCTGAACTGTGCGACGTGCTTGAACGTGCCTACGGTCTGCAACGCGACAACCATGAGCCGCGTCGGCGAGGTGCCGAGGCAAGCGCTGCCGATATGGAGCGGCATTCCGGCATCGAAAGTCTGGTCGGCTGGATCAAGCGCGAGTGCGTTACGGAAATTCGTGGCGCTCGGAGCTGGGTTGAGCTGCACGATGTCATGCGCGCGAACGGACTAGAAATCCGTGCGAAGGGGAACGGGCTGGTGATCCAGGCCGGCAACGGTATGCAGATCAAGGCGAGTACCTTGGGCCGGGAGTTCTCAAAGGCGAAGCTGGAAAGCCAGTATGGGCCGTTCTCTGCATCGCCGGAACGACAAGCCGACGCACGGCCGAAACGAGAGTACCGGAAAGAGCCCTTGCGGCTGCGCGTGAACACGGTGGAACTGTATGCGCAGTATCAATCCGCGCAGCGGCGCATCAGCACGAACCGTGCAGCCGCGCTGGCCGAGCTGCGTCGCCAGAAGGAAGAGCAGGTCGAGAACGCCAAGAAGGTGGGGCACGCGCGTCGTGCAGCGATCAAGCTGCTGGGCGGTGGTCGCCTAACCCAAAAGCTGCTGTATGCGCAGGTAAGCGGTGCGATGAAGTCGGAGCTGGAATCGATTTACGCGCAGCATCGTGTTGCCTGCAAGCACCTGTATGAACAGCATCGCCGACACACATGGGCCGACTGGCTCAAGCAGGAAGCCTTGCAAGGTAATGCCGAGGCATTGGCTGCGTTGAGAGCCAGAGAGGCCGCCCAAGGCTTAAAGGGCGACACCATTCGGGCCGAAGGGCAGGCCCAGCCTGGTCATGCCCCGGTGATCGACAACATCACGAAGAAGGGGACGATCATCTATCGCGCTGGCGGTAGCGCAGTGCGCGATGACGGCGATCGTCTCCAGGTGTCGCGGGAAGCGGATCAGGCCGGCGTGCAACAGGCGTTACGGATGGCAGCCGAGCGATACGGCGACCGTATCGCTGTCACCGGTAGCGCCGAATTCAAGGCGCGTGTAATTCGTGCGGCGGTCGATATGCGACTTCCGGTCACGTTCGATGATCCATCGATGGAGAGGTTGCGGCAGCAGCATTTGGGCGACCAGGCCGCACATAGATCCCGAGTGCCGACCCGCCGGCCCGCCCTGAAACCAGTCGGACAGGAGCCTCCACCGGAGAGCAGGAATCGTCTGCGTACGCTGTCCCAGCTCCGCGCGTTGGTTATCGGTGGTCGCGAGCAGGCGGTCGCCCGTCCGGCGACCATTCCGCCGTCTGTGCCCGACCATGTTCGTCAACGGGCCGAGCAGGCGGCAAGTCAGGCCGTGAGCCGGTTTCGGGCCGTCGCCAATCGCAGGAAGATGCGCGCCAACGGCTACGGTGATCGGGGCAGCGCATGGCAAAGCCTCCCGGAGACGCTGCAGCAGCGCATCGAGCGCTTCAATGCCCAGTCGCCCGAACGCCAGGAAATCGAACTTGCAAGGATGCGCCGTGAGGCCGCAGCACAGGGTAATGGCGACTCGCAGTTGCGCGAGGCGCGAGCCAGGCCGAAAGGGCATTCGCGCTGACGCGGATGCTGAGCAGGCGTGTGTGCCGGTCAGCCTGAGCATCGTCCGGCACTCCGACACCGTGACATCACCCCAAGATGGCCGGGCTTCGGTGTCGCCCAGGTCAAGCACCGATGGCTTTCGTGGCGCAGCCATTCGATGTACCGATTGCCACGTATCAGAGGTATCCGTCATGAGAAAAATTTTAGCTGCTAAAACTGCCGCGCTGGCCGTGATGCTCGGCGTTGTGATGTCCGCCGGCGCACAGGGCATTCCGGTCATCGACGCCACGAACGTTGCGCAGGCCACCGTCAGCGCAATCCAGAACGTCGCAGCGGTCGAAAAACAGATTCAGCAGTACGAGACGCAGTTGCAGCAGTACCAGAACATGCTGCAAAACACGCTCGCGCCGGCCGCCTGGGTGTGGGACCAGGCGAACCAGACGATTAGCAAGTTGCTAGCCGCGCAGGATGTGTTGACGCAGTTCAAGAGCCAGGCAGGCAGTCTCGATCAATATCTTTCCCGCTATGAGGACGTGAGCTACTACAGGTCGTCGCCATGCTTCACATCGAGCGGCTGTACGAATGCACAGCGACAGGCGTTGATCGATGCACAGGCCAACGGCTCGTCCTCGGTCAAGGCCGCGAACGATGCAGTGCTAAAAGGCGTCGATCAGCAGCAACAGACGCTCACGGCCGATGCAGCGAATCTTCGCTCGTTGCAATCACAAGCTACCAGCGCGACGGGGCAGATGCAGGCGATCCAAGCCGCGAATCAGCTCGCCAGCGCGCAGGCTAACCAGCTCCTGCAAATCCGTGGCCTGCTCGTCGCGCAGCAGGCGGCGGAGGCTACGCGCGCGCAGGTAGCGGCAGATCGGGAAGCTCAACAGATGGCAGCAAGTTCGCAGTTTCTCGGCGGAACCAGCAAGCGCAGTTCCGATAAACAGTGGTGAGTGGAGGTGTAGCCATGCGAATGCCAGTCGCCATCATGGTCATCACCGTCGCCTTGGGGCTGCTCGCTGGGTGCGATCGACATGCGAAAGAAGACATGCGCGATGCGAGCGAAACGTCTTGCAAGGATATCCCGGCCAGCGGTTGCTTTCTCGGTGGGACCAGCAAACCAAGTTCCTCGAAACAGTGGTGAGGTAATACGATGAAAAAGCTCTCAACAACAAGTCTCTTTCTGGCAACCGTCGCGTTTGCCGGGCACGCTCATGCAGCGGTGTCCGTGACGAACGGAAGCGATGATCTTTTGAACACCATCCTGCAACGATACGCCGACGTCGCCAGTAGCTGGAGTGCGACGATGGTGAGCTATGCCTCCTGGCTTTTCTGGGGGCTTGCGCTGCTTAGCATGACGTGGACATACGGGATGATGGCCCTACGCAAGGCAGATATCGGTGAGTTCCTGGCTGAAACAATCCGGTTTTTCACCGTGTTGGGTTTCTTCTGGTGGATTCTCAGCAATGGCCCGGCAATTTCAATCTCGATAACCGATTCGATGAGACAGATCGCGGCGAAGGCATCGGGCCTAAGCAACGGCCTGGCCCCCTCAGGAATCGTCGATATAGGCTTCGATATCTTGAAACGTGTTTCGGACGGCAGTCATTGGTCTGAGCCCGTCCAGTCAGCCATCGGAATCCTGGTTGCCGGCATCAATCTCGTTGTTCTCGCATTGGTCGGCGTGAATATGCTGCTGCTCCTGGTGACGGGTTGGATGCTCGCTTACGGTGGGGTATTTTTGCTGGGCTTCGGTGGAGCGCGCTGGACATCTGACATCGCGATCCAGTTCTATAAAACCGTCCTTGGCGTCGGCGTTCAGTTATTCGCCATGATTCTGCTGGTCGGCATAGGCAAGTCATTTGTTGATCAATATTACGACTCGCTCAAGGGCGCTGAGCTTTCGCTAAACGCGTTGTTCTTGCTCCTTCTGGTGTCCATTGTCTTGCTTGCATTGGTGAATAAGGTGCCACCCATGCTCGCAAGTATTGTTGGCGGCAGCTCGACGGGAGGAATCGGCGTTTTCGGTGCTGGTGCGGCGGCCGCTGCCGCAGGTTCGGCAATAGGCGCGGCAGGATTTGCGGTTGGTGCTGCTTCTGCGGCTGGCTCCGCCGCAATGGGAGCTGCGTCAAGTGCGGCCGGCGGTGCGTCGGCACTGAAAGCAGCATTCCAGTCTGCACAGCAGAACATGGCGAGTGGTAATGGCATGTTTACGGGTGGTGGTTCCGGCAGTAGTGGTACGAGCGGCAGTTCGTCGGGCGGAAGTAGTAGTTTCGCGTCGGTGTTCGGCAACGCCGGCAAGTTCGCGGCCGACATGGGCGCAAGTTTGGCCCAAGGAGCAGGTGCTGTTGCCAAGGACAAGGCCGCCGGCATGATGGGCGCTGCGAGGGATCGTATCGCCCAGACCGCGGGTGGCAAGATCTCGTCGGTTATTCAGGAGGGTTCGACGGCTAAGCAACAGGCTGGAGCGGATGCAGCGAGTTTCACTGGCGACAGCGTTGGCGGTGCACAGAGCCGACCCCAATCAATCAACGAGGAGGTAGCCGCGTTCGTCAATCGACAGCCTTTGCAGGACACGTGAAGATGCACCGGCCGGCGGCAACCGGCCGGCACTCCACGACAACACCTGATAGAGAGGTGAAGCATGGCAACTGCACATCATACAGAAGCGCAACAGGTTATCCAGTACGCGGCGAAGCAGCTCGCGGCGCTGCATTTCATGGATCAGGACACTGCGCGCGAGCTAGCGCAGATGGCCGAGGCGATCGCAAACTTGTTCATGGTCGTGTTCTACCAGGCCGAAACAGGCCGAGCGACGCCAACGGATTTTCATGAAGCGAAGACAGCCGTTGAGCGGCTGTTGGTTCGACACTGACGCAAATATGGGTGTGAAAAGGGCGGGCACTGTCAACTGATCGCCCTTTTCAATTGTCTTGATCTGGGATCTCGCGGCCGACCGGCGGCCCGAAATCAATCTCTCCATGTCGATTGTCCGGAGTGATGCTGACGAGCAGATCGGCGAGTAAAGGTACGGGGCTAACATTTTCGGTTCTACAACTCGCCACCCACGCGTCGATTTCTGCGGCCGGAACGAGGCCGGCTAGACCCGCTGCTGTCCGACTTTCGGCTATGACCTCGTTCATTTCTTCAATCGTCACTGATTTCTTGGCGTTCATTGCAGCTCCTCAGATGGCGACTGCGAAAGTCATGGTTGCGTAGCAGGGCCAGCCAGAAGTGTGCGGTCCTGAACTCGACGTGTTCTAGATGAGTCGCCAGATTACCAATCATAGTGAGAATCGCGATGCCTATGGCGGAGGTGCGTGACACGCAACGGCAGGCCTTTCACCCTGCGAACGGAGATGCTGCCAAGTGCATATGCGCCCGACGCGCGAGTGAAATTTTGGAGCAACGGGGGGATTCACTCGGTAGGATAGGAGCGCTCGATCGAAATTGCGAGATCGAAACGTTTCAGTCAGAGGCGGACGTGTTCGCATAGTGCGCGGTTGCGATGAGCCTCGTCGGACGCTAGGAAGTCAAACCGAAAGGAAATCGCGATGAGCAACCGTAACCTTGGATGTGGCACCGTTGATGGATTGCCGCCGCTACGCGCGGAGCTGCAGACGGCTTACGACGAAATGAACGTCGCGAGAAGCTATTTTGCCTATGCCGTGTGCCGTACTCACGATGGTCAAGCCTGGGAAGTGAACATCCGCACGGGGAATATCTTTAGTGCACTGGAGCAACGTTACTGCAACCGCTCGGAGGCGCTGTCCGCAGGGGAGGCCTGGCTGATGGATGAACGTCGCCTTGAACCGGATGCGGTCGAGCTTGCGTTTCGGCAGGTTTGGAAGGACTCGCATCTGCCTACCGAAAACCCGTGAGCCTTGGGCCTTATGAGGAGATCGTCTGATGGCATGCGCGGTCTTTGACACTTGAGGGATCGGCGCCGCAGTGAATTTGCCAGGCTTCTCGGCGGCTACAGACTGGAATTTAGCGGCAAAAAAGACATGCGCTCTTGGTAGGAAGGGCGGTTTGGGCTAATCCCTCATGTGTCAACGGACAGCTCGGGTGTCCGGCATGTGGTCAAGCACCTCCGATGTACCGTGACGGGACGGCCGAACGGCTGGCCGTGAGCCGGGTGTCGCTGTCGCGCGTGTTGAACGGCCGCGCCGCGATCAGCACCAACCTCGCCGCGCGCCTCGAGCGGGCCGGCGTCGGCACGGCACGCGAATGGTCGTCCCTGTAAGCCGAGTTCGGCCTGGCAGCTGCGCTGGCCCGGAAACAGCCGCGCGTGCGCCCCCTGAACGGTAGATAGCAAGTGCACCCCGATCGACGCATAAAGCGGTCGTCGATGCGCAAATGTTTTGGATTGTGTAATCCAAAATCTGCCTAAAATGCGTGGGGTATCAATTTGGGGGCAGGGGGATGACGACCGAAGCGGAGGTAATGGCCAATATCCTTGCGTGGTCTGCCGATAGTCCGGGCTGGCAGCGCGACGCACTGCGCCGACTCGCGACACAGGCGAAATTGGAGCCGGCCGAGATCGACGAACTGGTTGCCATCTGCAAGGGAGACCGCCCGGCGGCTTCACTGGAAGCAGGACATTTACGCAATCCCAACCGCGATCAGGGTGAAGTTTATCTGCGGCAGATACACGGAGTCCGGCATGTCAACGCCTTAGCTCCTGACCAGCGGCTTACGCTTCGCCAAGGGGGATTGACCGTCATCTACGGCGACAATGGATCAGGTAAATCTGGCTACGCGCGGATTCTGAAAAAGGCATGCCGAGCACGTATGCCGAGCCGTGCCGAGGAGATCATCACCGACATCTATGATCCCGCGCCGGGAACGCCAAGCGCCACTATTGAATACGCTATCGGCGGCCAGAATCGTACTTGCATGTGGCAGCTCGGACAGGTTGCTGACACTGCGCTGTCGGCCGTCAGCGTTTTCGACTCCCGCACCGCCAACATCCACGTCGATGAAACGAATGATGTGGCGTACACACCGTTCCCGCTCAAATTGCTTGGTGCGCTGGCGCAGCTCTGTAAGTCGGTGAAGGACAAGCTGGCTACCGAAGTCACGCAGATAAAGGCGCAAACGCCTGAAGCAATCAGGACGCCGGCCTGTAGCCGAGAAACGGCGGTCGGTAGGCTCATGGCCGGCCTTGCTGCCAATACCAATCCTGTGGCTATCGAAGCGCTGGCCACGCTGACCCAAGTAGAGCAAGACCGATTGGCCCAACTCACGGCTGACCTTGCCGGCGATCCAGCTCGCGCTTCCCGTCAGCTCACCGTCTTGAAGGCCAAGGTTGAGACGCATATTGCGCGTCTTGACGGGTTGTTTGCTTCGATCAGCGACGATGCCGCGAATAACTTGCGTCGTCATGTTGCTGCCCGCGACGCGGCGCGACAAGCTGCCGAAGCTGCGTCCGGTGCTCTTTTCCGGGACGAGCCGCTGCCACAGATCGGGTCGGAGGTTTGGCAAGCGTTATGGGCCAGCGCGCGGGCATTTTCGGACGAGGAGGCTTATCCCGATCGGCGCTTCCCTGTCACTGATCTGGGCAGCGTGTGCGTGCTTTGCCAGCAAGAGTTGACCCCGGTTGCAGCTGACCGACTCAACCGTTTTGAGGCTTTTGTGCGCGATGACAGCCAGCAGCGCGCTGAGGCTGCCCGAGCCGCATACAACACGGCGTTGACGGCGTTCGAAGGCGCGGCGGTATCGCTTGCCGACCTTGCGGGCATCATCGCGACCGTCCGGGACGAACTCCGGCAGGATGCCTTGGCGGTAGAGATCAGAGACGCTGCCGTGCGCGCCCTGTGGCGCCACCGCCAGATTAGACGGCGCCATGTAAATCCCGCTGGTGCTTTCGACGTTCCTGCTGCCGCATATCAGCGTCAGGCGTTGGTCGATCAGGCTGCGGACATCGGAACGCGCGCGAATGCCCTGGCGGCCGAGGCAGGTTCTGCGGCCCGTGCCGCGTTACTCGCCGAAAAGGCTGAACTGGCCGATCGTCAATGGCTTGGAGGCATCAAAGCCGACGTTCTTGCTGAAGTTGAGCGCCTCGGGCAGATAGGAGGGCTTGAGGCGGCCCAGCGCGACACGGCGACCAATCGCATCACAACGAAGAGTACCGAAATTGCACAGGCACTGGTGACGGACGCGTTGCGCGCGCAGTTCGCGCACGAAGTGGCGAGTTTCGAGATCGCGGGCCTAGCTGTCGAGCTTCGCCAGCAAAACAGCGTTCAAGGTATTCCCCGTTTTAAGGTCGCGCTCACCCGGAAGCCTAACGCTGCTGTCGGGCAGGTATTGAGTGAAGGCGAGCATCGTTGCGTTGCGTTGGCCGCGTTCATGGCCGAACTTGCTACTACCGAAAACAAGTCTGGCATCGTGTTTGATGATCCCGTTTCCTCTCTCGACCACATGCACCGAGAGGCAGTCGCCAAGCGCCTGGTCGCCGAAGCCGCTCACCGTCAGGTGATCGTCTTTACCCACGATTTAGCTTTTCTCTTCGAGCTGAATCGAGCGGCGGACGACGCCCAGCCTAAACCGCAGATGGCGATTAGTTCTGTCAGCCGCGGCGCTGATAAGGCTGGCTTTTGCCGGAGTGAGCCGCCGTTCAAGGCGCGTCGGGTCAGCGACATCACGGCAAGCCTGACCAATCAGCTTGCGAACGAGCGATATCATTTCGAACAAGGCAACGACGATGAATGGCGGAAAACCGTCAAATCCATTGCCGGAGCGTTGCGGGATACGTGGGAAATCGCGGTTGAGGAAGTTGTCGGGCACGTTATCCGACGCCTGTCCAACGAGATCAAAACGACGGGCCTGATCAAACTGACCGCGATCACAATTGCCGACTGCGAGACTATGCGGGACGCGTTCGGGCGCTGCTCGGAGTTGCTGCATAGCGCAGCTCCGGCTTTGAACCGTCCGCTGCCACGGCCAGATGCACTGTCAGCCGAGATTGATGCTCTAGCTACTTGGGCAGACACCCTGCGGCAGCGCCAAGGCGCTGCAAGATTGCCCTGATTTCTCGTCGGTGCCGACTATGACCTTGAAACTGTTGATCGATACATCGGTGTGGCTTGATCTTACAAAGGACCCTCGCCAACTCCCTCTGCTAGACGCTTTGTCGACAATGACGGAAGCGAACGAGGTTGCGCTGATCCTGCCGCAGATCATCGTCGATGAATTTGCCCGGAACCGAGATCGAGTGATGGCGGCAAGCAAAGTCAGCCTTTCAAGCCACTTCAAGCGGGTTAGAGAGGCAATCGTGCAGTTCGCTCCTGAAGATGGGAGGGAAGCGACGCTCAAGCAGCTAAACGAGATTGACCACCGCATCGCCACTGGTGGTGAGGCGGTGAACGAGGCCGTGGGCCTGATTGAGAAGCTGTTCGCCACGGTGGAGCCAGTGCCGATCAGCGACAGTATCAAGGCACGCGCCGCTGACCGCGCTATCGCCAAGGTCGCACCTTTTCACCGGCAGATGAACGGCATCGGAGATGCCATCATCATCGAAACCTATGTTGACGCGCTGGCTGAGCGCGAGGATGACGACATGTTCGCGTTCGTTACCCACAATATTCACGATTTCAGCCAGAAGGGAGCGGACACACGCTTACCGCACCCGGACCTAGAAGCCCTCTTCGACGGGGCGCGCTCCCGATACTCGACCAACTTGGGGGCGCTGCTTAATGAATTTGCGAGCGATTTGATCGAGGAAATCAAATTTGATCGTGAATATAGCCAGGAACCACGACAGCTATCGGAACTGCTGGAGGCAGAAGATAAGCTGACTCAACAGGTCTGGTACAACAGGAAGTGGGGCATCATTGATCGCGTTGAACGCGGAGCCGAGAAATTGGTGCCCAAAGAGGAGTGGGAGAGGGCGACTCCGAAAGAGCGCCGAGGCCTCATGGTCGACACAGTTTGGGAAGGGATGCTTGCTGCGATGAAGCGGACTGAAGACGAGCTTGGCAAGGACAATCTAGGCCCTTGGACCGACTTCGAGTGGGGAATGATTAACGGCAAGCTGTCTGCAATACGCTGGGTACTCGGCGATGAGTGGGACATGCTGGATACGTAGGCGGAATGGATGCCCCGTGTGTCGCGATGTCTGTGAGTCAGGCATCCGTAGCGCGGGTGAAAGTGCTACATGAGGGCGCCCATGGCGCCGCACGATAATAAGGGGCCAGCGTGGGTACGGAAATTACGCTCGATGTCGCCGGTGTGACAGTTACCTATAGCAAGAACCACCGCGGAATTGATCATGGATCGCTTTTTCAAGAACGGGATCGAAAGGCGATCAAGAGCGACCAGTTGGACTACGATTGGTATACAGAGGAGGGCGAGGATCCCACGCCATCAGAGATGGCATTCACGCGGCCGCTCAAGGATGTCGTTCCGCGCCTCGAACTCCTGGGTTTTAATTTGGAACGCGTCCGCCGTGAATATGACGCGGTCGCGCAAGACTGGCTAGAGGAGAGGGAATCTCTCCGGCACGATGATGACGTGCCTGTTCCCGACCTAATGAGCTTTGCAGAGTTCTGCGCGTTTGTCATCGCACACCCGCTCGATGGCCTCGACGACACCTTTATCTCGAGCACAGACGATGCAAGCGAAGAGAAGATCCGAGGACGTTTCAACGGAACGCAGTTCGAGCGGATTCCCCGTTACCGCTCCTATGATGTACATGCCTATTCGGAACGCAGCTTCTTCGGCGGGTTGGTAGATATCCTGCATCCGTACTCAGTTCTGCGACTCTTTGCGGAGGCGAAGGCGAACGAGGACGCTCCCGTTGTCTGGCAGTATGGACTATTGGTGCAGAACGGGTGGGCAACAGAGCGGGAGTTCGTGCCGCACGCTCGGCGAACCGAGACGTTCCTGATCGCAACCGAGGGCAGCTCGGACGTCCACATCTTGACGCATGCGCTCGCGCTGTTGCGGCCAGGGATCGCAGATTTCTTCCGCTTCATTGACGTAAGTGAAAGCCACCCATTCTCGGGCACAGGCAACCTGGTGAAGTTCGCGGAAGGGCTGGCTAAGATAGATGTCCAGAATCAGGTCATCTTCGTATTCGACAATGACGCTGAGGGGCTCGACGCCCATCAGCGCTTGTCCGCACTCACCTTACCTGCGAACATGCGCGGAATCATGTTGCCTGAGCTTGAGGCGTTCCGCTCGTTTCCTGCAGAAGGTCCTGAGGGCCTCCACAACTCGAACATTAACCGCCGCGCCGCGGCAATCGAGTGCTATCTCGATCTGAACGTCGGCGGTCACCCGCCGGCCAAAGTACTTTGGACCAACTACAAGAAGAGCCTGGGCACATATCAAGGAGCGCTGGAGTACAAGGAATCCTATAGCAAGGAATTCTTGAAGCAGTCGGCTGAGACGTTGGCCCGAGGTACGTACGATGTGCGCAAGATCGAGTCGGTTCTCGATCTGCTCATCGCCGAATGCACTGCGATCGCTCTTGACCAATGGGATCCGGCGAACATCGAGTTGAGAGATGCCTTCTGATGGTTAAGAAAATCACTTTCTGCCAGCCGGTGCGCTGTAGATGTTCATGGTTGGTATGGTATTTTCCATGGCATTGCCTGAAATATTTCGCGTAAGTGGCGGAAAATAATGTGTTTTTTGTTCTAATTTATAATTGAGTGGGAGTGAATTTAGGTCCTTCGAAGACTATCGCCAGCTATCGAAAAACTGTCGTAACGTGTTGATTTTAAAATAAATATGTTTCGGCACCTATCGGTGGCTATCGCCGGCCAGCAAAATAAGTTGGCGGTAGAGCTGACGGTAAAAATCGAGGCCAGATTAAGACATTCTCGTTCACTATTCAGACTTTTGCCGTCTTTGACGGTAAAAGTCTTCTCGGGAAAGCTTGTTTTACGCGGCTTTCCGGGCATCAACAGGTCTCCCGATCCCTGACGGTAAAACCTGACGGTAAAGCCGTCAAATACCGGAGGAAACCTCGATGCTCACCGACGCTGCACTACGCAATCTCAAGCCTAAGTCCAAGATTTATAAGGCTTCTGACCGGGACGGGATGTACGTGACGGTATCGACCAGCGGTACCGTCACCTTCCGCTACGATTACCGTCTCAATGGTCGCCGTGAAACGCTAACCCTCGGGCGCTATGGGCCTGACGGTATTTCGCTAGCGATGGCGCGTGAACTACTCCTGGACGCGCGTAAAGCCGTTCTCAAAGGCACATCGCCCGCGCTTGAAAAGCAGCGCGAGAAACGCCGCGTGACCGACATCAAGACCTTCGGCGCGGCGATGGACACATTTTTGGCTCATACCCGATGGGCCGACAGCACCCGCGCCGCACGCAAGCACATCATTGACCGGGACATCCTGCCGGTTTTCCGCAATCGCCTGCTGACCGAAATCCAGCCTGACGACCTGCGGATTTTGTGTAGCAAGGTCAAGGAGCGTGGGGCACCGGCTACGGCGGTGCAGATTCGGGACATCGTGAAGCAGGTCTACGTCCACGCCATCGCTCACGGGGAAAAGGTGGACAACCCCGCCGACAGCGTGGGGCCATCCACGATCGCTACCTTCGTGTCGAAGGATCGCGCCTTGTCGCCGCTGGAAATCCGGCTGATGGTGCAGCAGATGGAATCGGTGGCGACCTATCCGACCATCAAGCTGGCACTGCGCCTGATCCTGCTGACACTGGTACGCAAGAGCGAATTGATCCAGGCTACCTGGGATGAGGTCGATTTCGAGAACAAGACCTGGACAATTTCGAAGCAGCGGATGAAGGGGCGTAATCCGCATGTGGTCTATCTGTCGCGCCAGGCGCTCGACATTTTCGTGACGCTGCACGCTTGCGCGGCCGGTTCACGGTTCGTCTTCCCCTCTCGTTACGATGCGCAGCGATACATGTCCAATGCGACATTGAATCGCGTCACAGGACTTGTGGCAGAGACCGCACAAGCCAAGGGGCTGCCGCTGCAATCGTTCACCGTCCATGACCTGCGCCGTACCGGCTCGACGCTGTTGAACGAAATCGGCTTCAACCGCGACTGGATCGAGAAGTGCCTGGCGCACGAAGAGGGACGCTCCTCGCGCTCGGTCTACAACAAGGCCGAGTACGCCGAGCAACGACGTCACATGCTGCAAGAGTGGGCCAATCTGGTCGATGCCTGGGCCGGTGGCCAGACTTATGTGCCGAAGCTGATGCCGGAAAACGTGGCTGTGCCGGCGTTGAGCGCATTGGCCTGAGCCGGCTAAATTGCATCGATGGAAGAAGTTGACAAAAAGTCAACTTCTTCCTATCCTTATATCTGTGAGCATGGAACGACATGCACGTCATATCCAGAAAGCCGTTCAGCGACGCAGCAAAGGCTTATCCGAACGACGCCGAAGCGATCGACCGCACCTACCGGGTGCTGCGGTCCGGCGATTTCGATACACCACAGGCGCTGCGACAGGTTTTTCCGTCGCTGGATAACTTCAAGTACAAGGACAAGTGGTGGGTGCTGGACATTGGCGGCAACAATCTTCGACTGATTGCCTTCATCGAGTTCCGCGACAACCGCATGTACGTCAAGCACATCACAACCCATGCCGAGTACGACAAGCTTTGCAAACGCTACCGGAAGGAGGGCGACTGAAATGGGATTTGCCGCCATCAAGGAACGAGCCCATGCCTTGTTCGACGAGGCGGGTTTCATTGGCCATATCGCCAATGAAGATGATTACGCCCAGGCGCTGGCGTTGATGGATGAACTGGTCGAAGACTACGAAGCCAACCGCCCACTGATCGAGATCTTGGCCCGCTCCATCGAAATCTGGGAAAACGAGTCCGACGAGTTTGCGGCGTTCAATGCGCGCGTGGCGAAGCTGGGTGGCGTCGATGTGCTCCGGTTGCTGATGGAGCAGCATGGGCTGGGCGTGGCCGACCTGCCGGAGATCGGCAGCAAGTCGCTCGTGTCGAAGATTCTCAATGGCCGAGGCCGCAACCTGACTCGCGACCACATAGCGGCATTGAGCAAGCGGTTCTCAGTCAGCCCGGCTGTTTTCTTCGACTAAATTGATTCCTGCGCCGGTGCATGAGGGTCGCGCGTCGATCTGCCACTTGGCGGACGTGTTGGGCGTGGCACGGCGTAGCTTCGCAGGTCAACGTGACGAAAGAAGGCCGGCGGTTCATGTCCAATGCGACCTTGAATCGGGTCACGCAGTTCATCGCGGAGGCGGCAAAGACCAAGGGGCTGCCGCTGCAACCGTTCACCGTCCACGACCTGCGCCGCACCGGCTCAACGCTTCTGAACGAAATCGGCTTCAACCGTGACTGGATCGAGAAGTGCCTGGCTCACGAGGATGGGCGTTCCTCGCGTTCGGTCTACAACAAGGCCGAATACGCGGAGCAACGGCGCCACATGCTGCAAGAGTGGGCTAACTTGGTCGATGCTTGGGGCAGTGGGCAGACCTACATGCCAACGCTGTTGCCGAAGAATGTAGTCGTACCGGCACTGAGCGCGGTGGCCTGATCGGATGAGAAGCCGCTGCGCGGCTTCATTCCTCACTCGAACCCGCCCGAACAGGGCGGGTTTTTCGTTGGTGGACATCCGGCTTGGAGACGCGACAGCGAGGTGCTTGCTTGCGCTGCTCGATCCATGCTTCCACTTCGGCCAAGTCCCACACGACGCAGCGCGGCGTCAGATTGAAGCGGCGCGGGAACTCGCCGCGGCGCTCCATCTCGTAGATCGTCGTTTCAGCTAGAGGGACGATCAGCCGCAGCTCTTGCCGGCGGATAGTGCGCCGGAAAGGAAGCGGGCTCTTCGGAAACTGTGGCAGCGCCTCGTAGGCTTCCGTCCCTGGCAGTGGCAGGGGGCGGCTGGCATCGAGGACAGGCGGGGGCAGGGTTTCCACGACGGGTTCCATGAGTACCTTGTGCATGGAGGTATGGTGAGGTTCGGCACCTATCGGGACAACTTGCTGTGGCGTAGCGCAGCGAATGACACGGCGCGGGGAGGCGAAACATGAGATAAATTATTGATTTTGATAGATTTCCCGTCTATTTCTCTAATTTTCTCTAATTTTCTACGCACATGGCTCGGGATAGGGTATAGTCCAACCATGTCGGAAAATATTCTCACGATTCGGGAGGTGGCTGACCTCCTGAAAATCAACGAAAAGACGGTCTACAAGCTGGCCGCCGCCGCGAAGATTCCCGGCATGAAGGTCGGCGGCTCGTGGCGCTTCGACCGCGTCACGATCACGCTCTGGCTCAAGAACCAGAGCGCCGCCGACATCGCCGCCAATGACGGCGCGGACGGTGCGCTGGAGCCGCCCGCCGAGACCACGCTCCCCGGCGCGCACTACTCCCCCCAACAGGGCACGTTCTTCGCCCACCGCATCACGCTGGAAGGCACGGGGGAGGATGCGCTGGCGCAATCCCTCTCGACCGCCCGCGTGGACATGAACCCGCATCAGGTGGACGCCGCGCTTTTCGCGCTGGCCTCTCCTTTAACCAAGGGTGTCTTGCTCGCCGACGAAGTCGGCCTTGGCAAGACCATCGAGGCGAGCCTCGTCATTGCCCAGCGCTGGGCCGAGCGAAAGCGCCGCATCCTGCTTGTCGTGCCCGCCTCCTTGCGCAAGCAATGGAGCCAGGAGCTTTACGACAAGTTCTCTCTCCCCTCTGTCATCGTCGAGCGCAAGAGCTACAACGACCTGCGCAAGAAGGGCATCGCCAAGCCCTTCGCGCATCCCGACCACGTCGTCATCACGTCCTATGAATTCGCGGCGCTCAAGGACAACGAGATTCGCTCCGGTCAGTGGGATCTCGTCGTGTTCGACGAGGCGCACCGCCTGCGCAACGTCTACCGAAAGGACGGGGCCACGCGCGCCAAGAAGCTCCGCGACGCCACGCGCCCGTTCTTCAAGATTCTGCTGACGGCGACGCCGTTGCAGAACTCGCTGATGGAACTCTACGGCCTCGTCTCCGTGCTCGACGAGCACCACTTCGGCGACGAGGACTCGTTCCGCAGCCAGTACGTCGTGGGCGCGGGGGCGCGCAACGGACACATCTTCCTGCGCAAGCGGTTGGAACCGATTTGCAAGCGTACCCTCCGTCGTCAGGTGCAACAGGCGGGCCTTATCCGCTACACCGAGCGCAGTCCGCTCACGATGGAATACGCGCCCTCGCAAGACGAATTGAAGCTCTACGGCGACGTGTCAGCCTATCTGCAACGGAAGGACACCATTGCCTTTGGCAACAAGCCGAACCAGCTTGTCACGATGGTCGTGCGCAAGATTTTGGGTTCGTCCACCTTCGCCATTGCCGACACACTCAAGAAAATCGTCGACCGCCTCAAGCAGATGGAGACGCCGACCGTCGAGACCGTCGCCGACTACGACGTCATCGACGAAGAGGCCGAAGAGTTCGACGACAACGGCAATGGCGAGGCGCAGGACGCGCCGCCGATTGACCCCGCGAAGCTGAAAGCGGAAATCGCCGAGCTTGAGGAATACCGCAAGCTGGCACTCTCCATCGGGCAGAACGAAAAAGGCAACGCGCTCATCAGGGCGCTTCCCCAAGTTCTTGCCGAAATCGTGAAGAAAGGTGGACAGCGCAAGGCCGTCATCTTCACCGAATCCGTGCGGACGCAGACCTATCTTGCGGCGCTTCTCGCCGAGAAGGGCTATGCCGACGACATCGTGCTTCTGAACGGCTCGAACGCCGACCCGCAGAGCAAGTCCATCTATCAGAACTGGCTCGCGCAGAACAAGGGCACCGACGCCGTCTCCGGCTCCAAGACGGCGGACATGAAGGCCGCTATCGTCGAAGCCTTCCGCGACCGCAAGAGCATCCTGATTGCCACGGAATCTGGCGCGGAGGGTATCAACCTTCAATTTTGCTCGCTCCTGGTCAACTTCGACCTGCCTTGGAATCCGCAACGGGTGGAACAGCGCATCGGGCGCTGTCACCGCTACGGGCAGAAGATTGACGTAACCGTTGTCAACTTCCTCAACCTCAAGAACCACGCCGAACAGCGCATCCACCAGCTTCTCGACCAGAAGTTCAATTTGTTCAAGGGCGTCTTCGGCGCGAGCGACGAAGTGCTGGGCGTCATCGAGCGCGGCGTGGATATCGAGCGCCGCATCTTCCAAATCGTGCAGAGCGCCCGCACCGAAGCCGAAATCGACGCCGCCTTCGACAAGTTGCAAGACGACCTGAAAGCGCAAATCGACGAGCAGATACTTGACGCGCGCAAGCGGCTTTTGGAATCCGTGGACGAGAGGGTCATCGACCGCCTCAAGACCCGCAAGGACGAAATCCGCAACCAGCTCTCCGACTTCGAGAAACAGCTTCTCTACGTCGCGCGGGCCGAGATTCCCGAGGCGCGCTTCCACGCGAACGACGAACGCCGCTTCGACTACCGCGGCGAAACCTATACAACCGAATGGCCTCTCGCCGACGAGAAGGGCTGGCGGTTCTTCCGCCTGATGGAAGGCACCTTGGCGACGGACGTGGTCAAGAAAGCGAAGGAGCGCCGCTTCGACGCGGCTTCGTGCCTGCGTTTCGACCTTTCAAGCTATCGCGGCGGACGCCTGGCCGACGTGGAGCCCTTGCGCGGCAAGGCCGGATGGGCGCGCATCTGCAAGCTCAGCATCGTAACAAAGGCCATCACGCGCGAACATCTGGTCATGGCTGCCGTCACCGATGACGGCGAGGCCATCCACACCGAAACCTTCGAGCGTTTGTTCCGCGTACCCGCGCAGAACGAGCCGCCCGTCGGCATCCCGCCCGAGGACGCCTTGCAGGGCTGTGAAGCCGTGCGTCGCAAGGAGCTTCTGGACGAGGCGGAAAAGCAGAACGCCGAATGGCTCGACGTGGAAAGCGAAAACCTCGACCACTACGCCGAAGACCTGGAACGCGCCTTCGAGACGGAAATCAAGACCGTCGAAGCGGAAGTCAAGGAAGCCAAGAAGGCCATGCGCGGCTCGACCCTGCCTATGGCGGAAAAGCTCGCCGAGAAGAAGCGCATCAACGGGCTTGAAGCCAAGCGCGACAAGCTGAAACGCGAGTTCTTCGACCGCCGCGAGAAAATCCGCGAGGAAGTCGAAGCCATGCTCGACAAGATTCAGGCGAGCCTGCTTCTCGAACCGTTTCTTGCCCCGCTCTTCACCATCCGGTGGGAGGTGACATGAGCAGGGAGTTCATCAGCAAGGCGACGCGCAACGAGTTCCGCGAAGTGCTCGTCGGTTCCACCTTGCGCGAGATAGATATGTTCTTCGAGGCGGGTGGCCTGTCACCCAAGGCCGGTTACGAACCGCCGGTCGGGGGCCAGCGCCGAAGCTCGGTCGAGACCTACTACGCCAACATCGACTTCTCGTTGCCCGCGGACACGCGCAAGCTCCTCGTCACCTACGAAGAAATTATCGAGGACTTGCGACGCGCCCAGGATGCCGCGCCGAACGACAAGCTGCGAGCGACCATCAACAGCCTGTTGCGCCGCATGGAGCGCGACGGCTTCCGCTACGAGAACGGGCACTTCACGTCCGACTCGCTCGCCGCCGCAATTGTCCATGCCCCGACGCTTGTTCGCCTCACGGAAGAATCCATACAGGAGCACGTCGAGAAGGCGCGGCACAAAATCGCCAACGGCGACGCGGCGGGCGCAATCGCCAACGCCTATACGCTCGTCGAAGAGTTCCTGAAACAGCTTTTGCGCAAGACCGGCATCGCTTTCAACGAAAGCGAGGGCGATATCCGCGCCCTCTACAAAGCCGTCGCTGCGCCCTTGCACCTGGACCCCAAGGGTGACTCCCTTGAGAACTACATCAAGACAATTCTGGAAGGTCTCCAACGGCAAGTTGCCGGATTGTTCGAGGTTGCCAACAAGGCCAGCGACCGCCACGCCCGCCGCTACAACCCGGCCCCCCACC
Organism: Paraburkholderia acidipaludis NBRC 101816; assembly: GCF_000684975.1. Lineage (GTDB taxonomy): Bacteria > Pseudomonadota > Gammaproteobacteria > Burkholderiales > Burkholderiaceae > Paraburkholderia > Paraburkholderia acidipaludis. The sequence goes on from NZ_BAXZ01000003.1 coordinate 370,952, forward strand.
ACGCGAAGCTCGCGGTCAATGCGGCTTTCACCCTCTGCGAATTCCTTTTGGAATCGTTTGAATATCAACAGAAGAAGAATCGGCGACCCGCATCATGAGCAACCGAAAGCAACGTCTGGAACTGACATGGATTGGCAAGGACGAGCGCCCGCGCCTTGAGCCGCGCATCCTTCTGGAAGACGCGGAGAAGTCTCATCACGCCAAGGCGCTCTTCACTGACCACGACATCTTCGACAACGTCCTCATCCAAGGCGACAATCTGCTCGCGCTCAAGGCGCTTGAGCAGGAGTACACGGGGAAGGTGAAATGCGTCTTCATCGACCCGCCGTATAACACTGGAAGCGCCTTCCAGCACTACGACGACGGCGTCGAACATTCGATCTGGCTGTCGCTCATGCGTGACCGGCTCGAAATTCTCGCCAAGCTTCTCACCGAAGACGGCTCGCTCTGGATAACCATTGACGACAATGAAGCGCATTACCTCAAGGTGCTGCTAGATGAGATTCTAGGCCGCGGCTCTTTCATCGCATCCAATGTCTGGCAGAAACGCTACTCAAGGGAGAATCGCGAGGCGATTGGCGACGCCCATGACTACGTCCTCGTGTATGCCAGAAATCCCAATCTGTTCAAGGCCGCCCGCAATCTTGTGCCAATCACCGAAGAGCAGGCAAAGGTCTACAAGAACGTAAATGATGACAAGCGCGGTCGTTGGCGGCCCATTCCGATGACCGCGCAGGGGTATCGGTCGAATCAGATGTACAAGATTGTCGCCCCTAGCGGCGCGGTTCACGAGCCGCCTGAAGGCCGATGCTGGTCGATGATTGAGCCGGAATTTCTCAAGCTCCGCGCCGAAGGCCGTATCTATTTCGGCAAAGACAACAACAGCCAGCCCAATGTCATCCGTTATCTCGATGAGGTCGAAGGGTTCGTGCCGTGGACATGGTGGCCTCATGATGAAGTCGGTCATACGGATGAAGCCAAGAAGGAAATGCACTACCTCTTCGGGAAGGATGACCCTTTCCCTACGCCGAAGCCCGAACGGTTGCTTCGTCGAATCATCCACATTGCAACCGACCCTGGCGACCTCGTTCTCGACTCCTTTGCCGGTTCCGGCACAACAGGAGCCGTTGCGCACAAGATGGGGCGGCGGTGGGTCATGGTGGAACTCGGAGAGCACTGCGGAACGCACATTGCTCCCCGTTTGAAAAAGGTCATCGACGGCACGGACGCCGGCGGCGTCACAGAGGCCGTCGAATGGAAAGGCGGCGGCGGGTTCCGATACTACCGCCTGGCACCGTCGCTCCTTGAGAAAGACCCGTGGGGAAATTGGATTATCTCCAAGGAATTCGACCCTGCGAAGCTCTCGCAGGCCGTGTGTAAGCTGATGGGCTTTGTCTATCAGCCCGACGAGACGCACTACTGGATGCAGGGGCGATCTTCGGAGACTGACTTCATCTACGTCACCACCCAAGGCCTGACGCACGAACAGCTTTCAGCAATTTCCGAGATGGTCGGCGACGAGCGCACGTTGCTGGTGTGCTGCAAGGCGTTCCGCGCCAATGCGGACGCCTTCCCAAATCTCACTATCAGGAAAATCCCCCAAGCCGTGCTTCGCAAGTGCGAATGGGGTCACGACGATTACAGCCTCAACGTGGCTAACCTGCCCGAAGCCCCGCGCGAGGTGCAGGGAGCCGACGACCCCGCCCAACCACCCACGACGCGCAAGAAGCGCAACGGCAATGGCACTTCACAGGATGACCTGTTCAGCCAGGAGGGCGGAAAGTGACCGACCGTACCGTCCGCACCATCAGCCAGCGGCTTTCGCTACGCAAGCCGCAGGTGGATTCGCTGGAAATCCTCGCCGACGTTGCCAGCAGGATTGCGCTCGAAAAGGGTGGCGACCCCGCCGCCGCGCTCGCCGCCATCCGCGACCTCTATCCCTCCGTCACGGACTTTGAGCGCGAGTTTCCATCGCTCTGCTTCGCATTGGCGACAGGCGTGGGCAAGACCCGCCTGATGGGCGCGTTCATTTCCTATCTGTACCTCACGGGCAAGAGCCGCCATTTCTTCGTGCTCGCGCCGAACACGACCATCTACGAAAAGCTGATTGCGGATTTCTCGCTCGACAGCCCGAAGTACGTCTTCAAGGGCATTGCCGAATTCGCGGCGAACCTGCCGCTCATCATCACCGGCGACAACTATGAAAGCGGCGTCGGCGTGCGGTACGAGACCGGACGCTCGACCGACATCTTCGGCTCCGACGTCCATATCAATATCTTCAACGTCGATAAAATCAACAAGGAAGAAAGCCCGCGCGGCAAGCCGAAGATGAAGCGGCTTCAAGAGACCATCGGCGAGAGCTATTACGCTTACCTCTCCAAGCTCGACGACCTCGTCTTGCTGATGGACGAAGCGCACCGCTACCGAGCGAGCGCGGGTGCCGCCGCCATCGACGGCCTCAAGCCCATTCTCGGCCTGGAACTGACGGCGACGCCGAAGACCGTGGGCGCGCGGCCCGTGCCGTTCAAGAACGTCATCTACAGCTACACGCTCGGGCAGGCTATGGAGGACGGCTTCGTCAAGGAGCCCGCCGTCGCTACCCGCAAGGACTTCGACCCGAAATCCGTGGGCGACAAGGAGCTTGAGCGCATCAAGCTCGAAGATGCCGTCCACAACCACGACCACGTCGCCGTGGAACTCGACCGCTATCACCGCACGACCGGAGCGCCCAAGGTGCATCCGTTCATCCTCGTCGTTGCGGCGGATACGACCGAAGCCAAGCGCTTGCGCGACTTCATCGAATCTGAGGACTTCTTCAAGGGCCGCTTCAAGGACAAGGTGGCGGAAGTACATTCCGCCCTCCGCGGCGAAGAAAGCGAAGACGCGACCGCGCGTCTGGTGGCGCTCGAAAAGGACGCGCGCACGGACATCGTCATCCACGTCAACAAGCTCAAGGAAGGCTGGGACGTGACGAACCTCTATACCATCGTTCCGCTCCGCGCCTCCGCGTCCGAAATACTGACCGAGCAGACCTTGGGGCGCGGCCTTCGTCTGCCCTTCGGAAAGCGCGTGTCCAAGGGCGGCAACGAGGAGTTCGCCGCCGTTGACCGGCTCACCGTCATCGCCCACGAGCGTTTCGACGACATCATCGCCAAGGCCCGCGAGCCCGGCTCCATCGTCATGAAGACTGTCGAAATCGGGGAAGGCGGGGATATTTCCGTAACGGGCGCGACCCTTGTGACAGCGCCCTCCGTTGTCGAAATGATTGTGACGGGTGTGCAACCGGAAATCCCCGGCTTTGCCAAGGAAGAGCGCGACGCCTTCGTATTCAAGTCGCCGACAGAGGCGAAGGCCGCCGAAGTCACGCTCGAAGTCATCAAACGCTACGAGCGCAAGCTCGGAAGCGCCGAGGCGTTGCGCGGCGCGGAAGTGCAGAAGCAGATTGCCGACGAAGTGCGCGAGCTGGTGCGGCCCGTTCAGGGCACGCTCGAAGGCATCATCGAAGCGCCGCGCATCGACCAAATCGTGCAGACCGTCGCCGTCACGGTTGCCGACCGCACCATTTCCATCCCGCAAATCGTCGTCCTACCCAAGAAGCAGGTGACGTTCACCTTCGAGGACTTCGACCTCGACAACCTCGCGTCCGTCAATCTGCGCCCGATTGAGGACGGCATCATCATCGAAGACCTGCGCACCCAGGCGCGGGTCTATCTCGCCCGCGCCATCGACGATCCGCGCGAGGGCCGCGCGGAAGACTATCTCTTGCGCTACCTCATCGAGCGCAACGAGATTGACTACGACGCCCATGCTGGCTTGCTCTACAAGCTGGCGGGGCAAGTCGTCGCGCGCGTGAAGTCCTATCTCGCCAACGACGCCGAGGTGGAAAACGTCCTGCTCCGGCACGGACGCCACCTTGCGGATTTCATTTTCGCGCAGATGATGAACCACTACCGCGAGACGCTGCTTGGCGAGGACGACTACGAAGTCACCGTCACGCGGGGCTTCATGCTTCTCCAAGCCCAGCCGATGAACGTGCCCGCCGGACAGCGCGTCCGCGACTTCAAGCAGGCCGTAGCACCGCTCTCCGACACCCGCAAGCACGTCTTCGGCGGCTTCTCGAAGTGTTGTTACACGCTTCAAAAGTTCGATACCGACCCCGAACGCCGCCTCGCCGTTGTCGTCGAAGCCGACCCGAGCACGGAGAAGTGGATAAAGCCGGGGCGCAACCAGTTCCGCATCGACTATCGCTCGGGCGAAGCCTACGAGCCGGACTTCGTCGTCGAGACCAAGACGAACATGCTCATCTGCGAAGTGAAGGCGCAGAACGAACTCGACGACGCGACCGTCAAGGCCAAAGCCGCCGCCGCGACCAAGTGGTGCAAGACCGCGACGGAACACGCGCCTGGCGGCGGCACGAAGCCGTGGGTCTACCTCCTCATTCCCGACGATCAGATACGCGCCAATTCTACGCTCGACGGACTGGTGGCCAAGTACGCTACTTCATGAGGGAGGCCCACGATGACGGGTGGACAAAAGCACAGCGCAGACTTCCAGCGACTGATTGAGCGCCGCCGTAAGTTCATCGACGGCCTCGACGCCAATCGCGGGGAAATCAATCTCGATATCTTCGAGGACTTCTATCCCGACCGCGCGCACTTCGTCTACGAGCTTCTGCAAAACGCCGAGGACGCAGGCGCTACGGAAGTGTCCTTCAGGCTCACGCCCGACCGCCTCGTCTGCGAGCATGACGGGCGCGTGTTCACGCTTGAGGACGTGAAGTCGATTACCGGCCTCCACGACAGCACGAAGGCGCAAGCCCAGGACAAAATCGGCAAGTTCGGCGTCGGCTTCAAGTCCGTCTTCGTCTATACGGCAGCCCCGTCGATTTACTCCGGCGACTTCGCCTTCCGCATCGTCCAGTTGATTCTTCCCGAGCCGATTGCTCCCGCTGCGTCGCTTGCTCAACGGACGCGGTTCGAGTTTCCCTTCGACAATCCCAAGAAGCCGAAGGCTGACGCCCATGCGGAAATCGCCGCCGGTTTGAAGGAACTGGACGAGAAGACTCTTCTCTTCCTGTCCAGCCTCCAATCGGTCAAGTGGCGCATCGGCGCGGAGACGACGGGCGCGGTACGCCGTTGCAAGCATTCGGACTTTCACTTTGAAGTCCTGAAAGAGCTTGGCGGCAAGACCGCCGCCAGTTCGCACTTCCTCAAGTTCGACGAGGCCGTTCACGGCCTTGAGAATCAGCGCGTCGCCGTCGCCTTTCCCTTGGACTTCCTTCCTGGCGTTCCGCGCTTCCAACAGGGAAGGCCGCTTGCCGGACAGGTGAAGATTATTCCCGCCGAGCCGGGGAGCGTCGCCGTGTTCTTTCCGGCGGTGAAGGAATCATCCGGCTTGCGCTTTCATCTGCATGGGCCTTTTGTGCCCGAGTTGAGCCGTGCCAGTATCAAGGAGACGAAAGCCAACCTTCCGCTCTTCGAGCAACTTGCCGCGCTTGCCGGTCAATCCCTGCACCGTATCAAGGAGCTTGGCCTCCTGACGCCGGACTTCCTTTCGGTGCTCCCGAATCCGCAAGACCAGATTCCGCCGCGCTATCAGGGCATCCGCGCCGCCATCGTGGACGAAATGAAGGCGCATCCGCTGACACCGACCCACGCGCGCGGACACGCGCCCGCGAACCGTCTCATTCAGGCAAGAGCTTCCCTCAAGTCCTTGCTCTCGGAAGAGGACGTCGAATTTCTTGTGGACTACGACGACGATCCGCCGCTTTGGGCGGTCGGCGCGACGCAGAGAAACAGCCGCATCGACAATTTCCTCTCGGGGCTGGGCATCCGCGAGTGGGGCCTCGAAGAATTCGTTGAAGCCCTTTGCGACAAGGCGAACGAAGATGCCTTCTTCCGTACCGAGCCGGACGAGGAGTTCCTATCGTGGTTGCAGGGAAAGCCGTCTCTCTGGATGCAGGAGTTTTACGCCTTGCTTCACGCCGAGGCGAAAGACGAAGCCCATAGGCTCAAGTCTCTTCGCATCGTGCGTCTTGCGGACGGCACTCTTAGCAAGGGCGACCGTGCCTTTTTCTCCGGCGACGGCACCGGCAAGGGTGTCGCGGTTGCCGACAAGGCCGTCTACACGTCGGGCACCAGCAAGAACCAGCAGGAGAACGCAAAGAATCTTCTGACGCTCATCGGCGTCCGTGAAATCGGCGAGGCCGAGGAAGTCGAAATCATCCTCAAGGCCCGTTATACCGAGGAAGCAGAACTGCCGGACGATGCCACCTACGCGGAAGACCTCAAGCGCTTCGTGGCGCTTGTCGAGAAGCAACCTGATAAGGCAAAGCTGTTCGGCGCGTTCTACATCTTCCAAGGCGAGGACGAGAAGTGGTATCGGCCCGAGGGCATCTACCTCGACCAGCCGTATGCGGATACCAACCTGTCCTCGTACTATGGGGCGCTTTCGCCGGAGGCGCGACTGGAAGCCCTCCACGGTAGCTACCGCAACTGCGGTGTGGAAGTGGAGCGGCTTGGGAAATTCGCGCGCGCCGCAGGCGCAAGGGTCGGCTTGCGGATGAGCGAGACCACCTGCGAGAAGAATCCCGAATGGAATTACCTCTTGATGGTCGGCGGAAGCCGCGCCTCGACGTATATCAATCGGGATTACTACATTCCGTACCTCGTCGAATTGTTGAAGACGCCATCGCTCGGGCTTTCGCGTCTCGTGTGGCGGACGCTGACGAACTTCCCGTCCTATCCCAACTATCTGCAAGCGACCTTTCAGATGAACAGGTCGAACGGTGCCCGCACCGCCGCCTCTCGTATCGTCCATGCGCTTAGCGCGGCAAGCTGGATTCCGCAGGGCGACGGCGTCTTTGTTCGCCCAGCCGACGCTTCGCGCGAGTTGCTTCCGAAGGGGTTCCCCTTCGATTCCGGCTATGCGTGGCTCAAGGCCGTTCAGTTCGGCGAAACGGCGATACGCGCGTCGGCCCAGGCGCTTCAAAAGGAAGCCGCCGCAAAGAGCCTCGGATTCAGCGACGCCGCCGCCGCCGAACGCGCCAAGCGCTTCAATGAATTGCCCGAGGCCGAGCAGGAGAGGATTCTTGCCGCGCTCGACGCCAGCAATAAGGCTCCCATCCCCGACCGCCCGCTCGCCAATCCCGAGCGGCGCTCGAAGAACGTGCGCGAACAGGCATTGAAGGCTCCCGACAAGGAATCCGAAGTCCGCGAGCGATCGGTTTCCATCGGCAGGGAGGAAGTCAAGGAACAGGCCGACACGTATCTGCGCGAACATTACCGCAATGCCGACGGCGAAATGACCTGCCAGATATGCAAAGGGCCTTTGCCTTTCAAGCTCGACGACGGGCGCGAATACTTCGAGGTCGTGGAATTCCTGTCGGAGCTACGCAAACGTCACCCGCAGAACTATCTGGCGCTTTGCCCGAACCATTCCGCCATGTATCGGTTCGTGAACGGCTCGAAGGAGACGACGCGAGACGAATTTCAGGCCATCGAGGGGAACGAGTTGCCCGTGGTTCTGGCAGAGAAGGACGTGACTGTGTATTTCAGCAAGACGCACGTCGTAGACCTCAAGGCCGTGCTGGAAGCGGAAGAAAGTCTTCCGCCCGCACCCGAAGGCGCCGTAAACGGCGCGTTGGCACAGGGCGTCCGATAGCGGACGGCAAGACTCCGGGAGCTACAGAAGAACAATGGCAAACGTCCTTCAAGAGATTCAAACATGGTCGGCAGACCGTCCGACATGGCAACGCGACGCGCTCCGCCGTCTTGTCATGAACGGCGATCTGGGCGCAGAGGACATCGACGCCCTGACGGCGATTTGCAGGGGCGAACATGGGTTGACGGAGAAGGTTGCGGCGCAACCGCTTGCCAAGGAACACGTGCCGGAGCGCGGTGGAGCGGCGCAGGCGGTTTCGCTGGACTCCATCTTCCATCACAAGGGCGTCAACGCCCTTGCCGAGAACCAGACCCTCAAGTTCGCTTCCGGCCTCACCATCGTCTACGGCGATAATGGTGCGGGAAAGACCGGATACATTCGCATCCTCAAGCAAGCCTGCCGCGCGCGCGGGCAGGAGACGATTCTCGGCAACGTCGTGATAACCGGCGCGGCTCCGCCCAAACCGACTGTCGCCATAAAATATAAGGTCGGAACCGATGCCACCGCCCGCGAGTGGACAGGCGGCGACGTGGATGAGTTCGTCTCCCGCGTCAGCATCTTCGACACGCAATGCGCCGCCGTTTATTTGAATGAACGGACGGACGTGGCCTTTCTGCCCTTCGGCCTCGACCTTTTCGACAAGCTCGTCCGCGCCTGCAAGGCCGTTCGCGCAAAACTGGAAACCGAGCAACGCGCGTTGAACACCAATGCCCTCGCGGGCGTCATCGCGCAGATTCCGCAGGGAACGGCGGCGGCGAAGCTGGTGAACGGCATCACCCTGTTTACCAAGCCGGAGGACGTGCAGACCATTGCGCGCCTCAAGCCTGAGGAACAGGAGCGGCTTGCCTTTTTGGAAAAGGCCCTCCAAGACCTGCAAGCCAACGACCCGCAGAAGCTCGTCGCGCAACTGACCCTCCGCGCGAACCGCGTCCGCGCGCTTGCCGACCATCTGCGCGGGGTGGAAACGGCGCTGGCGGACGCGGAAGTGACCGCCGTGTTCGACACGCGGAAGGAAGGACGCCGCAAAAGCGAGGAGGCGAAGCGGTTGCGTGAAGCGACGTTTCCGCAAGGTTTGCTTGCCGGAACCGGCGGCGAGCAGTGGAAGGTCATGTGGGAAGCGGCGCGGCTGTTCTCGGAGCAACAGGCGTATCAGGGCCAAGGCTTTCCCGTCACGGAGGGTGGCGCGAAATGCGTCCTTTGCCAGCAAGACCTCGACCATGCCGCCGCCCACCGGCTCAAGCACTTCGAGGAATTCGTTGTCTCGACGACGGAGAAGGAGCTTCGGCAGATACGCGACGAATTCGCGCGCAGGCGCAACGCCTTTGCCAATCTCAGGACGTCCACGGATGCGGTCGAAGAAACCCTTAAGGAACTGCACCTGGAGCATGAGGCCAAGGCCGGAGCCATCAGCGCCGCCATATCCCAGAGCGAGAAGCGCCGCGCCGCTATCGTTGCGGCGCTCGCCGAGAACAAAGACCTCGGCGAAGACTTTCAAGCGCTCGCGGCATCTTCGATCCAAGCGAAATCCATCGGCGATGAAATCGACGCCCGCCTCAAGTCGCTGCGCGAGGCCGGAGCCGCCGACGCCAAGAAAAAGATGACCGACGAGGCGCAGGAATTGCGCGCGCGGGTCTTGCTCGGCAAGCACGAGAAGACGCTTCTTGATGAAATTGAGAACAAGAAGAAAATCGCCGCCTACGCCCAATGCCTCGACGAGACCAAGCCGAACGCCATCACGCAGAAAAGCTCCGCCGTGACGAAGGCGGTCGTGTCAGAAAGCCTCAAGAAAAGCTTCAAGGATGAGTTGAAGGCATTGGAATTCAACCACGTCGAAGTCGAGCTAAAAGAGCAAGGCGGCGTGGAAGGCGTCTTTTATCACAAGCTCGTCCTCACCAGAAACCCGACCATCGACGTTCCCAAGGTCGTGAGCGAGGGGGAACAGCGGTGCATTTCCATAGCGGCTTTCTTCGCCGAACTTAGCACCGCCGACGACCCCTCCGGCATCGTGTTCGACGACCCCGTGTCCTCGCTCGACTTCCAGTGGCGGAGCGCCGTCGCGCGGCGGCTGGTGGAGGAATCAAAGCGGAGACAGGTCATCGTCTTTACGCACGATGTCGTCTTCCTGCTGGCACTCAAGCAATTTGCCGAGCAGACGGACGTTCAGCCTCTCGACCAGCACGTCCGCAGACAGGTCAACGGCGCAGGCGTGTGCCGCGAGGAATTGCCTTGGCTTGCGATGCGCGTGAAGGACAAGATTGGGTTTCTCAAGAACGCGTGGCAAGCCGTAGACAAGAAGCACCGCGACGGCGAACAGGACGCCTACGAACGGGAGGCCAAGGAGCTCTACGGCCTCCTGCGTGAGGCGTGGGAGCGCGCGGTAGAGGAGGTTCTGTTGGGCGGCATCGTCGAGCGGTTCAGACCCAGCGTCGAAACCCAACGGCTTGCCCCTCTCTCCGACATCACCGACGAGGACTGCAAGACCGTCAAGGAAGGGATGACCAAGTCCTCGGCATGGCTGACTGGACACGACCACGCGGCGGCGGCGCGGGCACCCGTGCCTGCACCCGACGAGTTGAAGAAGGACATCGAGGCGTTGGAGACGTGGGTGAAGGGCATCAACGTCCGCCGGAGCAAGAAGTAGCCGCCCAGAATCGGCGATGAACCTCGCGCTCTCCTAGGAAGGCCGCCCTGTGGCTCCTAAGGCGTTCCTCGAAGATGACTCCCTACGCTTCGACCCCGTCGCATCGGCAGTGCGTCCCGGCGTTCCGCCGTCGGGCTCGCGGGCTACGCCCCGCGCCTCGGGCCGAATCGCGGCCATCCGGCTTTGATCCCTGACGCCTTCGGCCCTGGCGGGCCTGCGCGCTCCGCTTGCTGAGGAGCAGGGTAGTGGGGCGGTCTTGCTGTTCCCTTCACCGTATCACGGCGTTCTCGCCGTCAAGGGCTGCGCGCGCCATGCGCGCTGGCGTCCTGGCGGCCGGCTTTGCCCCCTGACTGCTGCGCTACGCCGTGCTGGCGACGGTTCCGGGCAATTCCGCCCGTGCAACCGGAGATCGCCATGAGCGCACTCATCACCGATGAACACCGCTTCCTGCTGCTGGCCAACGGCCGCGAATCACTTCAGAACCCGGACTTCGATCCGGCACCCGTGGTCAAGCTGTTCACGCCGGACGCCGGCGCGACCTGGCTGCTGACCGAGATCGACCCGGACGATCATGACCACGCCTTTGGTCTGTGCGACTTGGGCATGGGGATGCCCGAACTCGGCTGGATCAGCTTGCAGGAGTTGGCGACCGTCCGGGGAAAGCTCGGTCTGCCGATCGAGCGCGATTTGCACTTTCGCGCAGAGAAGCGCCTGAGCGCCTACGCGCGCGAAGCATGGTACGCCGGGCGGATCGTCGTGTGACCTCGCAAGCGCGTCGTCCTTCGGGGCGACGCGCTTTTTTTCTGCTGCGTCCACTGCCGATGCCTTCGCGCCTTCTGCGCTGTGCGCTACCGCTTGCACTCCAGGTGAAAGCCCTGCGGGCTATCCCCGCCGCGCTGTGCTTGGCGCCCCTGCAAGTCCGCCGCCCCGGCTGCGCCGGCGCGGCCTTTGGCCCGGCTCCGCGATCCGGGCCTGCGCGCTTCGCTTGCGTGCGGTCGGCACACAGGGATGGCCGTTGCCTTGTCCAGCCGTCTTCCCTGACTTCATCCCCTTGTCCGCGACTGTAGCCCGCGGCCGTGTGCCGTCAAGGCGCGCAGGGCCGTGTCCTCGGCTGCGCCTGCGGGCCGCACCAACCCTGCGCTTTTCTCCTTGACGGCCCCCGTCCGCGTGCTCCTGATCGTCGCGGGCGATGAACTCAGGAAAGACGGTGGCAACGAGGCCAACCGGGTTTTTCGTGCCGACCGCACCGGACAGCCGAAAGGCGGGCTCCGAATCTTGGAATCCGGTTGCGGTGAACAGCAAACCCTTTCTTTGTCAGGAGAAATGCCATGCAACTCGCTTCCCGGTTCGCTTCCCGTTCGCCGGTGCTGCGTTCCGACTATCCCTTGTCGGATGACCAGATTCGCGCCGTTGCGCCTTCCATCTTCGCCGATGCCCCGCACGAAAGCCGTTCGGAACGGTACAGCTACATCCCCACCGCCACCGTGCTGCAAGAACTGCGCGGGGAAGGTTTCGAGCCTTTCATGGTGACGCAGACCCGCGTGCGCCACGACGACCGCCGCGACTACACCAAGCACATGATCCGCCTGCGCCACGCCAGCCAGATCAACGGCCGCGAGGCCAACGAAATCATCCTGCTGAACTCCCATGACGGAACCAGCAGCTATCAGATGCTGGCCGGGATGTTCCGCTTCGTTTGCAGCAATGGCCTTGTCTGCGGCGACACCGTGGCGGACGTGCGCGTTCCCCACAAGGGCGACGTAGCCGGGCACGTCATCGAAGGCGCTTACGAAGTCCTGCACGGCTTTGACCGGGCGCAGGAATCCCGCGATGCCATGCAGGCAATCACGCTGGATGCCGGGGAATCGGAAGTGTTCGCCCGTGCCGCGCTGGCGTTGAAGTACGACGAGGCCACGCCCGCGCCCATCACGGAATCGCAAATCCTGCTGCCGCGCCGCCACGACGACAGCCGCCGTGATCTGTGGAGCGTGTTCAACCGCACGCAGGAAAACCTCATCAAAGGCGGCCTGTCCGCCCGCGCCGCGAACGGTCGCCGCCTGACCACGCGCCCGGTGCAGGGCATCGATAACGGTATCCGCCTGAATCGTGCCTTGTGGCTGCTGGCCGATGGCCTGCGCCAGTTGAAAGCCTGAACCCTACAGCGGCAGGGGCAGGCAGCAGCCCTTGCCGCTTCTCTCGCTGCTGCACCCCAACCGCTAGGAGTTATCACAATGAACGCCGTTCTGAAAACCGAAACCGCCATCATCGAAACCGCCGCGCCGCTGGAAGCAGCCGACCCGACCAAGAATCTGATTCTGGTTCCGCTGTCGGAGTTGTTGCCGCGCCGTTCCAAGCGCAACGTCCGCACGACCCCGCGCCAGTCCATCCCCGAACTGGCCGCGAGCATCGCCCGCGTCGGCCTGCTGCAAAACCTTATCGTCATTCTGTCCGCCGATGGCGAGCAATACGAAGTGGTGGCCGGCGACCGCCGCCTGACCGCGTTGAAGCTGCTGGCGAAGAAGAAGCGCATCGCCGCCGATTACGAAGTGCCGTGCCTGCTGGTGGCCGATGCGTCCGCCCGTACCGTGAGCCTTGCCGAGAACGTGCAGCGCGAGGCCATGCACCCCGCCGACCAGTTCGCAGCCTTCGCCGCGCTGGTCAAGGAAGGCCGACCCATCGAGGACATTGCCGCCGACTTCGGCGTGTCCCCGCTGGTGGTGCAGCGCCGCTTGAAGCTGGCGAACGTGTCGCCGCGCCTGATGACGGATTACCGCGCCAGTAGCGTGACGCTGGAACAGTTGATGGCCTTGACCATCACCGATGACCACGCTGCACAGGAAGCCGCGTTCTACGCTGCGCCAGAATGGCAGCGCAGCCCGTCCGCGTTGCGCGATCGACTGACCGAACGCGAAATCACCGCCGCGCATCCGCTGGTGCGCTTCGTCGGGCTGACCGCTTACACGGCATCGGGTGGCGGCATCCGTCGCGATCTGTTCGCGGAAGGCGATGCGGGCGTGTATCTGACCGACGCCGCGCTGCTGGAAACGCTGGTGCGCGACAAGCTGGACGCGCAGGTCGAGGACGTGCGCGCCGAGGGTTGGGCGTGGGTGGAAGCCGTGCCGCACATGAGCCATGCCGACCGGCAGACGTTCCAGAACGCGACGCGCCAGCGCCGCGAACCGACCGCCCGCGAAGCCCGCCGCATCGCTTCACTGGAAAACCGCATCGAGAAAATCGACGCGGAACTGGAGGATGCCTGCGACACCGAGGACGAGGACAAGGCGGCAACGCTGGAAGAACGGCGCGACCAAGTAGCCGGGGAACTGCAAGCCATCGAGGAAGGTTTGCGCGACTACACCCCGGATGTGCGCGCCGTGGCCGGTGTCATCGTCACGCTCGACGGCAACGGCGAGGCCGTGATTCATCGCGGCCTGTTGCGCGAAGCCGAGGCAAAGGCGTTGCGGACGCTGGCAAAGCTGCGGCAGGGTTTCAGTGCAGGTGAGGGCGCGAACGAAGGGGAGGGCGACGATGCCGACGAAGCGTCCAAGGCCGCGAGTCTGTCCGACCGGCTGGCGCAGCGGTTGAGCGCCCACCGCACGGTGGCGCTGCAAATCGAAGTGGCGCGGCATCCGCACATCGCACTGGCCGCGCTGGTGCATGGCATGGTGCAGGCGGTCTTGCAGGATGGATACGACCGCGACGGCTTGCCGCTCGGCGTGACCCTGAAAGTGCAAGACCGGCTGGAAGGCTTCGCCCCGGACGTGCCGGAATCGCCCGCTGCCGTGGCGCTGCGCACGTTGCAGGAAGTCGCAGGCGAGGCGTTGCCGCGGGACAGCGCCGAACTGTTCGCCGCGCTGCTGGACAAGTCGCAAGACGAACTGGTGCGCCTGCTGGCCGTGTGCGTAGCCTCCACGGTGGACGTGGTAACGCCTCGCGCTTCGCAGCACCAACCTGGCGCGGAACTGGCTCAGGCCGTGGGGCTGAACATGGCCGGATGGTGGAAGCCGACCGCCGAAGGCTATTTCCGCCACATCGCCAAGCCCGCGATTCTGGAAGCCGTCAGCCAGTACGCCCCGGCGCACGTCACCCGCCTGTCGAAGTTGAAGAAGGGCGACATTGCCAGCGAAGCCGAACGGCTGGCGGGCGGCACCGGCTGGATGCCTGCCGTGTTCCACGTCGACCACGACACCGAGCCGGAAGGCGCACCGGCTGCGGACGAAGCGGACACGCCGGAAGATGCTGCCGACGAAGTGGAAGCGCACGCGCTGGTCGCGTGAGGTAGTCTCATCGCTCCGGTGCATAGCACCGGGGCTTTCTTTCATTCAAGACCGGGCGCGGCAGGTTTGCCGCGCCCGGTTTCAACGTCCACAGAAAAACGCCACGTCGCCGCCTTCGATCAGGCAGCGACGTGGCGGGCGCGCAAGCTGCTTGCGCGCGGCACAGCGAAACCTTGCCCGCTGGCGCGGGCAAGGTTTCGTGGTTGTGCGCTGCACGGATAATCGAAGAGCCATGAACATGCGCGTCGTTGACAGAAAAGTGGCATGTAGTTGGTCGCCCAATCTACACTCTTCTTAATTCTTTGCGGCCCTATGTGGCGTTGATTTCATGTGGGAAAATGTGTGGAAAATATTCGTGCCATTAACTTTTACAGGAAATGGATTCATAACATCAAAGGGAGCGGGCGGTGTCAAAAAAGAAATTCGACCTTTATACGTTCGTTGCGGGAGCCGCACTCGAAACTGGAAAGCCATTCCAGCTTGAGTGTAATTGTGGTGGCATTGTCACGATCATGCCTCCTTTTGAGGATGAGTATGTGGTGTGCGCCCGCTGTGAGGCAACAATCAAAATGCTGGTGATTGAAGGCGATCCTGGGTACATCGTTGGTAAAAATCCAGGGGGAGAGTCGATGTTGATACCTGTTCAAGGTAGTTCAAAGCCGCATCCAACCGAGCTTTCCCCTGAGGAGCGAGAGGCTATGCTGGAAAATGTGAAAAAAATGGCGTCCTCTGAAGGGGAAGAGTGATGGCCATTCCATCGCAGCAAATTATCCTTGTGAACAAGGACGGAGATTTAATTGCTGTAGATCAGATCATTGAAGAGCTTCGCAACGATGAATCTAGGGTTTTGGCTGATGATGCTGTAGGCCTTGTTGTTTATGTCGGCGATCTAGATATTTATCAGCTCACGCCAATTGAAACTGGGGAATTTTTATCTCAAAAGGTTACGCAAATATCGCGGCCTAGATTTTCAACAAAAGTTCTAAGAAGGCAGATTGGGGCCAGGGTTATGTCCATTACATCGGACGCTGTTTTTATTGTTCGAGATGGCGATATTCTTAAAAAAATTAGAGCAGAAAAACTAAGTCCTGGAATGGTGCTTGCATCTGGAGAGAAGGTGTTTAGATGAATTTTAAGAACGATTTTGAAAAAGAATGTTTTGAAGTAGTGCGGCGCATTCTTGGGTCATCTGCATGTATGGAACATAACAAGGTGATTCGGATTGAGAATGCCCTGTACCCAGAAGTTGCATCTTTCAAAGGCCCGCCGGCGAAAGAGGTAGATGTTCTTGTGGTGGATCTCCTGGACTCCCCTAAGGTGACGCTGCTTATAAGCTGTAAAGATTTTTCTAAACGGGCCGAGCCAGCCCATGTGCAAGAGTGGGCCGCTGTCGTAAGGACGTTGAATGGATATTCAAATGGAACGCTATATCTTGGATTGGTGATTTCATCGAAGGGATTTACCGGAGGGTGCGAGGCTTGGGCAACGTCCCATAACTTGGGGCTTATACCGCCACTTAAGGGGAAGAGCATTTCCTACGCGCCTGAGGCTGTGCTGGCTATGCTTGAGAGAGTCATGAAGGCACTGCAAAAGCGTGTTCGTATAAGTCATGCCGACATGATGAGCGCCCCCGGATTCTTTGATTTAATTTATTCACTCGTCTCCGATTTTGAGGGGCATGAGGAGGTTGCAAAAGGAGGGAGATTTTATTCGTATCCCAATGGGTGGATTTCCAGCTTTTCTGAGATGTACTCATCCCTTGCGGGGCATGTGATCGAGGGCTTGATTTTCACAAGTGAGGGCGCGGCTATTATTTGTCTTTCCGAAGGTATTTTTTGCAGGTTTGGTGGAGATAAGGTTGAGTTTGGTTCTGGAATCAGCGTGGAGGCTGATCCTGCGGGGGAGCCTCGCTGCATTAAGAATATTTCAGGGGATTTGTGTGATTTTGATTTTATTAAATCCACTTCTTTAGGGCTGCCGATTTCCAGTGCAGCTGATTTTGGGGATTGCATCGAGTTCGGGCTTGATGGTCGATTTAATTTGGGTCTTCATTCGTGGGGGTTCCATATTGTTTCGACACAAAATCCTGTTGAAGATCATCTGCTGTAATCGGCGCCTGACGACATAGGCCAAGGTGTTGATTGCGCCTTTCCGCAATGGAGAGGTGCTGGGGGGGCTACGCTCCGGCTTGCTGCGACAGGTTGTGCGAAAGCGTGCCGTCCTCGACGCTGGCGGTTCGCCTGTCCATCACGAAGGACGGTTCACCGACACGCCGTTCGGCCTTGCCTATGGAGCTTCCACGCCACGCCTCACGCACGAGGCCGCCTGCGGCGGCAGGGGCATTCTCGTCTTTGTCGTTGGTGTTGGCCTTGCCCGCGTCAGGGTACAAGCCGGTGCAACCGTCATGCGCGGATACCGAGGTCAGCCATATCTCCTTTCGGGAGCGGGCGGCCACTGCGTCCTTGGCTTGTCGTGAATCCTGGCGAGAGCACGGCTGCGCCTTGGGCTTCATGGCTGCAACCTTCCAGCGAAAACAATTTCCCCGCCGCTGCGCGGCTTCCTCGCGGGACAAATTGTTTCCGCTTCCAGGTGCTCCACGCTGTTGCGCCCGCTGTGCGATGCAGCCCACCCATCCCCCGCCGGCCGGTTCACAACAAGGACGCAATGGCGCGACCTTGTTCAACCCGAAAGGAGAAACATCATGGCTAACATCGGCAACTTCACCGTAGAAAAAGACGGCTTCACCGGCACGCTCCGCACCCTGACGCTCAACGTCAAGGTCAAGCTGGTTCCCAACGACAAGGGCGACAACGAGAACGCCCCCGACTTCCGCGTGCAGGCGGCGAGCCACGACATCGGCGCGGCGTGGAAGAAAGTCAGCAAGGCCGAACGGCCTTACGTGTCCGTGACCCTCGACGATCCTTCGTTCCCGGCAACGGTCTATGCCCGCCTGATCGAGAACGAAGGCGGCACGCACGACCTGATCTGGTCGCGCAGCAAGCCGCAGGCGGCGGACTGACCGCCGCTCACGCGCCCCGCCCATTGCGGCGGGGCGTCGTGCTGCTGGCGCAGCACGTCACGCACACGCCTACGGCGCGTCGCGTTCCTTCAAGATGGCCTCAAGCTCCTGGCGCACGCGCGCCATAAGCTGCTCGGCCTTGCGCGAGCTGTCGCCGGCGTAGGCCAGCGTCAGCAACGTCAACGGATGCACTTCCATGACCTCGCACAGCTCGGTCAGCTTGTGCAGGGTCGGGTTCTTCTGGGCGCGTTCCAGCGAACTCATGTAGGTGCGGCTGGACACGTCGGAGAACGCTTCCTGGCTCAAGCCACGCGCTTTCCTGACCGTCCGTATCGCCGTCGCTAACGAGTGCTTTGCCGCCACCTATGGTTTCCCCTCAAAAACCAAGATGACAGCCGATTGCGCTCTATAGGGCTACAATCTATAGTGTTCATTTGGCGATGTTGATTTCCGTATTCGTGCTTTTACGGAAATCCGCATCGGCGGATTCCGACAGAATCGGAGAACCGCATCCGTGCCTTTCCAGACATACACGATTTCGCTTCCGTGTTTCCGTGCCTGTACGGATTCGATGGCTTGTGCATCCGTGCTTGCGCACGAAAGCACGAATCCGGTTTTGCCGCTTCGTGCTTCGCTGCAAAAGCGGATTCGTACATCCTCGGCTTTGTGCGGTTCCCGACCATGACGCTGCCGTTGACCACCGCCGACGAACGCACGCAACTGCTTGCCAACGGCGCAGCACGCGCCGCCGGCCAGCACATCGACCCGCTGCCCGTGGTGCGGCTGTTCACCCCCGACGCGCACGCCATCTGGCTGCTCGCTGCGCTCGATCCCGCCGATGGCAATACCGCGTGGGGACTGATCGACCTCGGTATCGGGATGCCGGCGCTGGGGACGGTCAAGCTGTCCGACCTGGCCGGCATCGTCGGGCCGCAGCAGCGCCCCGTGCTGCGCGACGTGTATTTCCGCGCGGCACGGCCGCTATCGGAATACGTCCGGCTCGCGCAGCGAGACGGCTCCATTCCCGACTAGCTGGGGCGTATTGTGTCTTTTTCGGTCTGGTTCCAGACAGCTACGGTCTGGATGGGCGCTCTTGCGCCAGCCGAATGCGACCCTGACCGAAAGAGACAGGATGCACAGCGCGATTTGCGGCAGGGTGGTCGATGCTGTGCGCCATTTGCGTGCGGCGTAGCCGCCGCACCCGGACGTTTCGTGCAAGGCTGCGGAGCCAATCGGTCTTGACACCCCTCGTTACAGCTTGAGTTTACGCCTGATGGATGGCGCTTTGACGTTGTTGACGCCGTAGCTCCCATGTTCGACGCCCGTGGCGACGTACCTGCTCGACAGGAGGTAACGTCATGGCTGATCGAAGCACCGATGCCTGGTATCCGACCGCCGCGTATCTGTACGTGCTGCATCTGGACGGTCCCGCACTGGCATGGGAATACCTGCGCCGGCATCCCGACTACCGGCGCGACTGGCTGCACCGTCGTCGCCAGCCGGAAGCCGCGCAGGCGTGGGGCTTGCGCCTGCTGGAAGACCCGGCATTGGATGCGCGCGACGCGCATCCGGTCTGGTTTCCCGACCACGACGCCATGCTCCAGTTCTACCCGGACGCTGACCCGCAGCCGGATGCGGCGGTGTTCGAGTTCTGGCGCATCCCCGGAAACAAGCACCTGATTCACGATGGCAAGCGCCTCGTGCTGACCGCTTGTTGGCCGGGCTGCTGCGTGCGGCTCGCACTCGCGCCGGGGCTGGCCGATGGCATGGCCTTCCTCTACGCTGTCCGCGCTTGCGCCGCGCCTTGCGCGATCTACCGCACGGTCGCGGCCGAGATGGACAAGCTGGCGGCAGCAGATGGAACCACGCCTGCGGCGGCGGTGGGTTCCCGATCCACGCCGACCGCGCTGCTGGAGCTGCACACCTTGCAGGCGCTCGATGCGATCCTCGCGGGCGCGTCCTTGCGCGAGATCGCCATTGGCCTGTTTGGCGACGAGGCCGTGGCCGCAGGCTGGTACGCCGACGGCGGCCTGCGCTCGCGCGTGCGCCGCCTCGTTCGGCGCGGTCAATCGCTGATGCGCGGCGACTATCGCCGCCTTGCACAACTCGATTGACCTGGGGAGGGTCGTTTTGCCTGCGTAGCAAAACGACCCTCTGCGCAACGCATGGCTTTCCCAAGACTGTCTCCATCCGGTCGCGTTGTGTGGCCGGGCGTTCCCGACCGATGGAGGTTCACCCCATGCGTCCCGCTCCCTTGCGGCCTGCCGCCGCTGCCGTCGCCACGACACCCCAACCGCAACGCTACCTTACCAATGACGAAGCCGCCGAGTACCTGCGGCTGTCGCCGCGCACGCTCGAAAAGCAGCGCGTGATCGGCAACGGGCCGAAGTTTCGCAAGTTCGGCCGCCGCGTCATGTACGCGATGGCCGACCTCGACGCCTGGGCCGACCAGCGCAGCTACGAAACCACGTCCGATCCCGAGTACGCCGAATACCATTCAGCCGACAGCCGTGCGCGCTAATCGGTGGCTCGCCGGTGGCCGTCGCCATGTCAAGCCCATCGGGGAAGCGGGAACAGCTCGACCTGTTCCGCGCGCTACCGGGCGACGGCATGGTGCCGCGCGACAGCCAGGACTTGATGGCCTTTCCATTCTTCTCGTTGGCAAAGTCGCGGCGCATCGCGCCGATCGACTTCAAGAGCGGCAACGTCACGATCCGCGTGGAGGGCACGCAGGAGCACGGGATAGCCACGATCTGGGATGCGGACGTGCTGATCTGGGCGGCCTCGCAGATCGTGGAGGCGCGCGACGCGGGCTTGCGCCCGTCGCGCTGGATACATGTGACGCCCTACGAGATCCTGCGCTTCATCGGGCGCGGTACGTCGCTCAACGACTATCTGCGCCTGAAAGCCGCGCTCGACAGGTTGCAATCGACCAGCGTGGCAACGTCCATCCGCGAGACAACCGGGCGGCGGTTGCATCGCTTCTCGTGGATCAACGAGTGGAAGGAGCTGGCCGACGCCCGCGGCACGCCACTGGGCATCGAGCTGATCCTGCCGGACTGGTTCTATGCCGGCGTGCTCGACGCCGCCCTGGTGCTGACCATCGACCCGGCGTATTTCCGGCTGACGGGCGGCATCGAGCGGTGGCTGTATCGGTTGGTGCGCAAGCACGCCGGACGGCAGGAGCATGGCTGGCAATTCGATTTCCGGCACCTGCATCGCAAGTCTGGCAGCGCCGCTCGCTTCTCGGACTTCGCCTACGACCTGCGCGCCCTGGCGGCGCGGCAGTCGCTGCCGGGCTACGTCCTGGGCATCGAGCGGATGCCGGACGACGGAACGGAACTGCTGACCTTCCGGCCCGTGCCGGCCACGGCACGGGGATAACTCGGGGACAACGTGTGGACGGCCTCGTGCTATCGGGAGTAGCGGGTATCGTGCTATCAGGAGTACGCCTATCGTGCTATCAGGAGTACGAAAACGCCGCAAAGCCAATAACGGCGCTGGTTTCGGCGTCCTCTAACTTACCTAACTTAAAAGCTCTAACTTTTGGTAGGAGCGCGCCGCTTCGGTGGATAAGCGCCCAACGGCACGCAACGCAGCCGCAACAGCCCGGCCGCCCCGCACAGAGGGCCGCGCCATGATCGTTGCCTTCCTCAACCAGAAAGGCGGCGTCGGCAAGACCACGCTCGCCACTCACGTTGCCGGCGAGCTGGCAGCGCGCGGGCAGTCGGTCATCCTGCTGGATGCCGACCCGCAAGGCTCGGCGCTGGACTGGACGCAGCGACGCGCCCAGCAGGGCTTGCCGCGCTTGTTCAGCGCCGTGGGCCTCGCCCGCGAGACGCTGCATCAGGAAGCACCGGAGCTGGTTCATCGCGCCGATCATGTCGTCATCGACGGTCCGCCGCGCATCGCCGCCCTGGCGCGCTCCGCGCTGCTGGCGGCCGAGCGCGTGCTGATTCCCGTGCAGCCGAGTCCCTACGATTTGTGGGCCTCGTCCGAGATGGTGGCGCTGATCCGCGAAGCGCAGGTGTTCCGACCCGCGCTGCGCTCGGCCTTCGTCGTCAACCGGCGCGTCAGCACCACCATCATCGGCCGCGAGGCACGCAACGCGCTCGCCGAACAACCGCTGCCGGCGCTGCGCTCGGAAGTGCATCAACGCATCGCGTTCGCCGACAGCGTGGCCGCTGGCCGGCTCGCCCGCGAGACGGCACCGGACAGCGCCGCCGCCCGCGAGATCGCCGCGCTGACTGACGAACTGCTGCGGTGGCCGACATGAGCCAGCCGATCAGCAAGCGGCCGGGCAAGCGTGTCGGCATCGGCGCACGTCCACCGGCGAACCCGCACGCCGAGGCATGGGTTCGCCAGGGTGACGCCGACGGCATCCAGAAAGGCGACCTCTACACCGCGCGCTTGACGCTCGACATTACGCCCGCCATGCGGGCACGCATCAAGGTTTCGGCCTTCACGCAAGGCATGACCGTCGCCGAGCTGCTGCGCGCGCTGCTGCAACGCGAGTTTCCCGAAAAACGCACGGAGAACCTGCCATGAACGCATCCGCCCTGGCGGCCACGGCTGCCTCATCGGGCACAACCGCGCCATCGCTTGCGGTGCTCGCCGGACAAGCCGGCATCGCGCCGCTGACCCGCGTTTCGCTCACCTACATCGAGCAGCGCATCGACGTATATCTGCGCTTCGGCGAGCCGGCGCGCACCGTTCGGCTCGACCGCTGGCGGCGCGTCGCGGTGTTCCTGCCGCGTGCGATGTTCTGCCGCATCCACTGGCAGGCGAACGACTACGGCACAATCCGCTGGCAGCTCATGGTGATGCAGGCTTGCACGCCACTGGACGCAGCGCAGCGCATCCCCGGCGTGCTGCCGGGCGCGCGCCTGCTGCTGCACGCCGAGGGCGAACCCGCCGTGCGCGCGGTGTTGGCGCAGCTCGACGCCATTGAGGCGCAGAGCATCGTGCCCGCCGACGTGTCGCCCGCTTACTGGCGCACGCTCGGCAACCGGCTCGCTGCACGCTTGCCGCTGCCGGCGTACACCGCCGAGCGACACGTCGCCTGGCTGGCCGGGAGGGCGCTGCCATGACAGCCCCGAACACCACGGCCAACGCACCTATCGTTCCGCCACGTTCTCGCTCGCGCGATCGCGTTCGCGTCGTCGTGGCGACACTGGCCGCCGTCGGCTTCGCTGCGCTGGCCTGGGCGTCCTTCGTGTCGCCGCTACCGCGCCTGACCTACAACCCGTCCGACAGCGTGGCGGTCGGCTGGTATCGCATCGATCCGCGCACCGACTCGCTGCCACGTCCGTTGTTCGTGGACAGCATCGTGCTGGTGCCGCTGCCGGCCAAGGCTGCCACGCTCGCTGCGCAGCGCGGCTACCTGCCGGCTGGCGTTCCACTACTCAAGCCCGTGGCCGCCATCGCGCCGCAGCAGGTGTGCATTTCGGGCGGCATCGTCCGCATCGACGGCGTGCCTTCGGCCGCCGTACTGCGTGCCGACCGCATGGGCCGCCCACTGTCATCGTGGCGACAGTGCCGCCGCCTCGAACCGGGCGAGCTGTTCCTGTTGAGCACGACCAATCCGGCGTCGTTCGATAGTCGGTATTTCGGCCCGGTCAGCACATCCACCGTGATCGGTGTCGCGCATCCGGTCTGGTTGGAGACACGCCGATGATGGCCGCCGATTCGCAGTGCCTCATCGTGCCATCCGACGTGTGCTTCCGCTGGCTGTCGCCGTGTCGTCGCGCGTGCCGTGCGAGCGCATTCGCGCTGCACGTCGCGCAACATCCGGCGACGCTTTCCCCCTTGCAGGCATCTTGCCTTGAACGCGCCCGGCCGATGGCCGTGGCTGCGTTCCCCGGCGCGCTGGCTGCGAGCAGCGCAGCGCCGCCGGGCCGCCGATGCCTGGAGCGACAGCGAAAGGCAAAGGCGGAAGGCAAGATAAAAGGTCGCGGCACATCACCGCTTGAAAACCTTGTCTGCACATGGGGGGAGCGCGGCACGCGCTACGAGGCGGCAACGTGCCGCGAAGGTGCGCAATGCCTCATCGGCATTGGTGAAGCCGCGTGCTTCGTCCGCTCGACTGCGCCGGTCCTGAATGGAGCCGCACCATGAGCCAGCATGACGACGACCGTTTCCGCGTCCGTCCCGGTGCGCCGAAACAGCGCGGCGATGCTTTCGTTAACAAGGTGCTGCGCGAGACCAATAAGGCCGGCGCGAAGCTCGGCAAGGCGGCGGGCAAGGTCGGCCAGCGTCCTGGTTCCCGGCTGGGGCGCGGCCACGTCGCAGCGCGTTTCGCGGGGCGCGGACTTGGGGCGAACGCCCGGCGCGTAACGATCAAGGCAAGGCTAGTGAATCTGAAACAGGCCGGGCCTCGCTCGACCGCCGCGCACCTGCGTTACATCGAGCGTGAGGGTGTCGATCGTCAGGGCGGGCCGGGCCATGCCTACGGCCCGACGACCGATGACGCTGATCTCGAAGCATTCAAGGCGCGCGGTGCCGACGACCGCCACCAGTTCCGGTTCATCGTCTCCCCGGAGGATGCCGAACAGCTCGACGATCTGCGCACTTACACCCGGCACCTGATGGCACGCATGGAGGCCGACCTTGGCACGCGACTGGAATGGGTCGCGGTCGATCACTGGAATACCGACAACCCGCACACGCACGTTGTCCTGCAGGGCAAGGACGACACTGGCAAAGACCTCATCATCTCCCGCGACTACATCGCCGAAGGGATGCGCCGCCGGGCATCCGAGCTGGCGACGGAATGGCTGGGGCCACGCACCGAGCTGGAGATGCAGCGCGCCATGCAGCGCGAAGTCGATCAGGAGCGGTGGACGGGGCTGGATCGCACCTTGCAGCGCGAGGCCGTGGACGGCCTAGTGCAGCCGGAGACGTTGGCCGAACCCCGGTTGCATCGCCAGCGGCGAATGCTGATCGGTCGCCTGCAACGCTTGCAGCGCATGGGGCTGGCGGCCGAGCAGCAGCCCGGCACCTGGGCCATCCACGCCGATGCCGAAACCACGCTGCGGGCAATGGGCGAACGCGGCGACATCATCCGCACCATGCAGCGGGCCATGAGCGGCCAGCAGCGCGAGCTGGCCGTGTTCCAGCCCGGCGGCGAGGATGGCCGCGCCATCGTGGGCCGCGTCGTCGGCAAAGGGCTGGCCGACGAGCTGTACGACAAGGGCTATCTGATCGTCGATGGTACGGACGGCAAGGCGCACTATGTCGCGCTGCCGCCGCGGTCGGAACTGGAGCAGTACCCGACCGGCGCCGTGGTGGAAGTCAAAGGCGCGGCCGACGTGCGCGCCGCCGACCGGAACATCGCCGCGCTGGCCGTCGATGGCGTGTACCGCACCGATCATCACCTGGCCGTGGCGCAGGGACAGGTCACGGCCGACCGCGACCCGCGCGAGGTGGTGGCCGCGCATGTGCGCCGGCTCGAAGCCCTGCGCCGCGCCAGCATCGTGGAGCGCGAGGCCGAAAGCGTCTGGCGCATCCCCAGCGACCTGGCCGAACGAGGCCGCCAGTACGACGCGCAGCGCCTTGGCGGCGGTGTGGCGGTGGAACTGAAATCGCACCTGCCCATCGAGCGGCAGACGCGCGTGATCGGCGCCACCTGGCTCGACCAGCAGTTGATCGGTGGTGGCAAGGGGCTGGGTGACCAGGGCTTTGGAGCCGGGGTCAAGGACGCGCTGCGCCAGCGCGCCGACTTCCTGGCCGAACAGGGACTGGCCGAGCATCGCGGGCAGCGTGTCGTCTTCGCGCGCAACCTGCTGGCGACGCTGCGCGGACGCGAACTGGCGCAGGTCGCAAAGCACATTGCCGCCGAAACTGGACTGGCACATCGGCCGGTGGCCGATTGCCAGCGCGTGGCTGGCATCTACCGGCGCAGCGTCATGCTCGCTAGCGGACGCTACGCGATGCTCGACGACGGCATGAGCTTCTCGCTGGTGCCGTGGAAGCCGGTGATCGAACAACGGTTGGGACAACAGCTTGCCGCGACTACACGCGGCGTGAGCGTGTCATGGCATCTCGAACGTCAGCTAGGAATAGGATAGATATTGCGATGGCAGACACTTTGGGCTCTAACCCGCTTATGTCTCGGCGGTGATCAAATCACGAAGTCGCATAGCATCGCGAAGAGGGGGCTCTCCGAACAGCCGCTTATATTCCCGGTTGAATTGCGAAGGGCTGTCGTAACCCACCGCGAAGGCCGCGGCGCCAGCATCGAGTTGTCGCGTGATAATCAAGCGCCGCGCGGAGTGCAATCGTAGATGCTTTTGATACTGTAACGGCGACATCGACGTCACCGCCTTGAAGTGCTCGTGAAATGTCGAGAGACTCATATTGGCCATCTCGGCAATCTCGTCGATCTTGATGGCCGACGCATAGTTGGCCCTGATCCACTCGATGGCCTTCTTGATCTGCGACAGCCGGCTGTCGGCCTGTGCGATCTGCTGGATCAAGGTGCCTTGGGGACCACATAACAATCGATACACCACTTCTCGTTCGATCAGAGGCGCGAGTACAGCCGCGTCTTGAGGATTGGCCAATGCACTGACCAAACGAGTCAGGCAGTCCACCAACTCAGGCGTCAACGGACTCGGCATCATGCCCAGATGCGGCAGCGGCCGTTTTCCCTCTACTGGCACGGCCAACAGCATGTCGCTCAACATACTCATGTCGAACGTCAACATCAGGCCGAGAAACGGCCGCTCCGCCGTGGCGTGCACAAGAACATTGGTCGCTGGGAGATCGACCGAAACAATCGAATACTGCCCGGCTTCGTAAAGGAACGGCATCATGCCCAGGGTCGCCTGCTTGGAACCCTGCACGACCACGCACAGGGCCGGTTCAAGCATCTTGGGGGTTGAACGCTCAAAAGGGACTTCTGGAGCCGTTGCCCGAAACAGCCTCAGCTCGGGAATGCGGGTTCCGCACATCCCCTCGGTCTCTCCGCAAAATCGTTCAATTGATGCTATCAGATTCTTGAGCATGGCTAGGCCAATCGAGCTTAATTTCCATGGCTAAATCATAGCTCGGATCTTTCTGTCATGTGTCAGCCACCCTCACAACTCGGATAATCAGGCAATATTTCCGGAGAATCTTGCTGGCTGATCCAGTGTGGCCGTCTTAGTCTTGGACATCAACCAAACTAGGAGAAACACCATGGATCAGCAAACCTTGGCAGCCCAACCTGCGTTCCTGCGTGGGCCCAAGCAGCTTTTCATCGACGGCCAATGGGTCGATGCGGTTTCCGGCGAGACCTTCGCCTCGATTAACCCGTCGAACGGCCGTGAAATCGGTCGGCTCGCGCTCGGCGCGGCAGCGGACATCGACCGTGCGGTCGCCGCCGCGCGCCATGCATTCGAGGGTCCGTGGCGACGTTTCAAGCCCGCCGACCGGCAACGCGTGTTGCTCAAGCTGGCTGACCTGATCGACGCACGCGTCGATGAAATCGCGACCATCGACTCGATCGACATGGGCATGCCCATCACTTCGACGAAGCGCCTGGCGGGCATCTGTACCGCGACCTTCCGCTATGCTGCCGCGCAGGCCGTGTCGATCCACGGCGATACCATCGAGCATTCGTACAACGATGCCTTTGCCTATACGCTGAAGGAGCCGGTCGGCATTGTCGGCAGCATCACTCCTTGGAACAGTCCGCTATTCTCCTCGACCTGGAAACTCGCCCCGGTGCTCGCGTCGGGCTGTACCTTGGTGCTGAAATGTGCCGAACAGGCCTCGTTCGTGCCGCTGCTGCTGGCAGAACTTTGCCTGGAAGCCGGCGTGCCGCCCGGTGTCGTGAACGTTGTCACAGGGTTTGGCGATGCGGGCGCCGCCTTGGCCTCGCATCCGGGCGTCGACAAGATCGCCTTCACCGGTTCGACCGAGACAGGCAGCAAGATCATCCAGGCCACAGCCGGCACGATCAAGCGCCTGAGCCTCGAACTCGGCGGCAAGTCGCCGCACATCATCTTCGCTGACGCAGACCTCGATGCAGCAGTCCCGGCTGCGGCCATGGGCGCCTTCGCCAACTCGGGCCAGATCTGTGCAGCCGGCACTCGCCTGTTTGTGGAGCGACGGGTCTATGACGAGTTCACCGAGAAGGTCGCCCAGTTCGCCAAGACGCTGAAGCTCGGCGATCCTTTGTCACCCACCACGAACCTCGGACCGCTGGTCTCAGCCGAGCAGCTCGAGCGCGTGACCGGCTACCTTAACGCAGGTGCCCGAGAAGGGGCGAAGACGCTTGTAGGTGGCAGCCGCGCCACCGAGGGCAACTTGGGCGACGGCTATTTTGTGCCGCCCACAGTCTTCGCCGGTGTCACCGACGACATGACCATTGCCCGCGAAGAAATCTTCGGGCCGGTCCTGTCGGCCATTCCGTTCGATGATATCGA
This sequence comes from Paraburkholderia acidipaludis NBRC 101816, assembly GCF_000684975.1. Taxonomy (GTDB): domain Bacteria; phylum Pseudomonadota; class Gammaproteobacteria; order Burkholderiales; family Burkholderiaceae; genus Paraburkholderia; species Paraburkholderia acidipaludis. Next base: position 398,963 of record NZ_BAXZ01000003.1, read on the forward strand.
CGACGTGCTGCGCCGGTCCAACGACACGCCCTACGGTCTTGCCAGCGGCGTCTGGACCAAGAACATCAACACGGCCGTCAAGATGTCGAGAGGCATCCGCGCAGGCATCGTCTACATCAACGGCTACGGTCTGCACGACCCTGCGGTTCCGTTCGGCGGTTACAAGATGTCGGGCTTCGGTCGCGAGAACGGGCGACACCATATCGAGCAGTACCTGGAGACGAAGTCCGTATGGATGAATGCGGGCTAGGCCATACCACGCCAAACGGCCAGCGGTATCCGTGCTGGGTAATCGACATGTGGAGCCAGATCCGTGTCTCTCGACTGTCGAACTCGAAGCGGTACTCGGCGACATTCAATCCAGACTAATCCCTCAGGAGGGTTTTATGAAATTAACAGGCAATACGATTCTGATCGTCGGTGGCACGAGCGGGATTGGCCGCGCCTTGGCCGAAGCACTGCACGATCGCGGTAATCGCGTGATCGTAGCCGGCCGCAGGAAGAATCTGTTTGCAGAGGTTGCCAAACAGCGCCCCGAGATCGAGGGCATCGAAGTGGATCTGGGCGATCCGGTATCGGTGTCCAGATTGGGAGAAACCGTGCGAAAACACTATCCGCAAGTGAACGTCGTGATCGCGAATGCGGGCATATCGGTGCCGGAAGTTGTCGCAGCAGACGGATGGGACACGTCGGTCGCGGAAGCGGTCGTCGAAACCAACATCCTCGGAGTGATCCGTGTGGCGGCAGCATTGCTTCCGGTTCTGAAGGCGCAGCAGGACGCTGTGTTCATCGGCACCACCTCCAACCTGGCATTCGTTCCAAATGCCGGCTCGCTGACCTACAGCGCCAGCAAGGCCTTCGTGCATTCCTGGCTACAGGGCTTGCGCCATCAGTTGCGCCGCGTACCAGTAGAGGTGCTGGAGCTGGTTCCCTGCTATGTCCAGACCGAGTTGAGCGGGCCGCAGCAGGCAAGCGATCCGCGTGCGATGCCGCTCGATGCATATATCGCTGAAGTGATGCAGCAACTTGAGAATGGCAGTTACCCGAACGGGGAAATCATGGTGCAACGCGTTCTGCCGGCTCGCTGGGCGGAGAAAAACGGCACTTACGAACAGATTTTCTCGGCCATCAATCCGTCCTGATCGGCACGTTCATGTCCCTGTATGTCGACGCGGAACGGCGATCAAGCGTTCAGAGTTTCGTCGGGCCACGCCGACATGGCTACATCGATCATGCCGGTCAGCGCGTTCGTGTCCGCGCCGGCCTGCGGGAGCGTCAGAATGGCTTGCAGTACACCGAGAAAGTGCCAGGCCAACACTTCGACATCGGCATCCTGCGGCAGCTCGGCGCTTGCGATGCCTTCACGCAACAGACCCTTGAATACATCGCGCTGGCGCGCCACGGCATCAAGGATGGCCGTCTGTCCTTCTACCGTCAGTCCCGCAATCTCGACGCAACCCCATCCGATCAGACAGCCGGCCGGTCGCGACGGATCTGGCAGAAATCCTCGCAGCAACGCGTCAAGCCGGGTGCGGGGCGTATCGGCCTTGGCCGCGCCCATGTGGTGGAGGACACGCTCTGTATAGATCTGCAACGCCTCCCTGAACAGACCGTCCTTGTCGCCGAAGCGCTGGTAAAGGCTCGAACGAGAAAGTCCTGTTGCCTCGGTCAGCTCGCTGATCGAAGTGGCTGCGTAGCCATGGCGCCAGAACACCTCGATGGCCGCACGCATGACCGCAGCCTCGTCGAACTGTGGTTTCCCACTCATTTCCGCACCTCGCTTGACATCATGGAACATTCGTTCCAATATTATCCTGAACCGATCGTTCCAACAACTAGGAAGAGGCTGATATGTCCGAAGTCGTCCACGATTCCCGCCCATCTCGTATCGCCATTGCCGGCGCAACGGGTCGCGTCGGCTCGGCCTTGGCTCGTTTGCTCGCCACCGATCCGGTCGATGTTGTCGCGCTGACGCGCCGTCCCGACGAAGCCCGGCTGCCTAGCAACGTGACCATCGCAGCTGTCCGATTCGACGAGCCCGATACTTTACAGGACGCACTACGCGGCGCCGATCGCTTGTTTCTCTCGCAAGGCAGCTCGCCCGAGCAGGTCGCCAATGAAATCGCGCTGATCGACAGCGCCGTTGCCGCGGGCGTGCGCCACATCGTCAAGCTCTCCGCACTGGGACCGGCATCGCGGATCTTGCCGTTCGCATGGCACATGGAGATCGAGGCGCACCTGTCGCGTCAGCCGGTTGCCTCGACCATATTGCGGCCATCGGCCTACGTCGACATGCTCGTACGGCGTGCGGCGGGACAGGTCGCCAAAGGCTCATGGGCGGGCGCGGCCGGTGACGGACGCGTGAACTTCATCGACACACGCGACATCGCAAAGGTGGCACGCGTGGCGCTCCTTGAAGACGTCCAGCCGACGTCTCAACGCGCCTACCACCTGACGGGGCCGAGGTCCTGGACCATGACGCAGATTTCGGAGGAGTTCTCCCGTTTGCTCGGTCACTCTGTCGTCTACTGTAATCGATCGCCCGAAGATCAAAAGGCTGCGCTGACTGCCGCTGGGCTGACACCGTTTCTCGTCGATTTGATGCTCGGGCTGGAGCAGGTCCTTCGCGAATCCGTACTCGGAGAAACCACTTCGACTGTTGAGGAACTGACAGGCGAAGCGCCCCGGTCATTACCGGACTGGATCGCAGAAAACATCGCGCTCTTTCGCGCATAGGACCGGCATTGCGCCGGTCAACTTCCCACCACCATGCATCGGAGAAAGATGATGTCCTTGTCAAATAAAACGGTCCTGATTACTGGCGCCAATCGCGGCATCGGTGCCGCAACCGTTCGTGAATTGCTGAAGACTGGCGTTACCAAAATTTATGCCGGCGCGCGCAATACCCAATCCTTGCCGGATTTCAGCGATGCGCGCGTGGTGCCGCTGCAGCTCGATGTGACCAGCGACGATTCGGTCAGGAAAGCGGCTGATTTCGCAAAAGACGTCGACGTCCTGCTGAACAATGCCGGCACCATGGCGTTCGGCGACTGGGTCACGAGCCCGATGGACGTGATTGAGGCGGACATGGATACCAATTACTACGGCACTCTGCGCGTGATCCGCGCCTTTGCGCCTTCGTTCGTCAGTCGGGGCTCGGGCATCATTGCGAACGTCGTTAGCATTGTGGGTCTCGCGCCAGTTCCGGTGCTGGCAGGCTACTCGGCATCGAAAGCTGCTCTGCAATCGCTGACCCAGGCGCTTCGCGGCACCTTGGCAAAGTCCGGCATCACCGTTGTCGGCATCTACCCCGGCCCGGTCGATACCGATCTTGCCAAGGGTATTCCTCTCGACAAGGTCACGCCCGAGCAAGTGGCTGCCAATATCGTTAAAGGTATTGAAGAAGGCCAGACCTATATTTTCCCCGATCCGATGGCGCTGCAAATCGAACAGCTTTGGGCGACCAATGGCCGTCATCTGGAAGTCGCGATGCAGGTCGGCGGCTGAGCTGCTTCTGATCTACGCTGGAGACCCCGGCAGATTCTAGCAACGCATCGGTAGCCAGGCATCGTGGCTTAACCGGACGGCTGGCCGAACTTGATGACCAGGAAGCTGGCCGCTTTTATTGATGAAGTCCCCGGTTAAGCAGGAAAAGCCAAGGAGCCTGTGTATTAAATGGAACTCCGTCATCTTCGCTGCTTCCTGGCAGTTGCTGAAGAACTCCATTTCGCCCGCGCAGCAGAACGTCTACACATTGAGCAGTCACCGCTTTCGCGGGCAATCAAGGAGTTGGAAGAAGACCTTGGCGTTCAGCTTTTTGTTCGCACCACACGCAGTACCCGCCTAACTCGTGCCGGAAAACTATTTTTGGAATATGTGCCTCGCATCTTTACCGCTGTGCAACAGGCACGCGACTGTGTAAAGGCCGCCGCGAACGGATTTCATGGTCAATTGAGAGTTGCACTTTCGGACGGCATTCCTCCTTCGCGCTTTTCCATGTTCCTTGCGAGATGCCGAGAAGAAGAACCAGAGGTCGAGATACGACTGTCCGAGGTTCCATTAGCACAGCAGATCAAGGGGCTCCACGATGACCTATACGACGTAGGGTTCGCCGGATCGGACGAGGTCGGCGATGGTGTCAGTGCCTACCCAGTGTGGAACGATCCTTTGATGGTCGCCGTGCCGACGCGGCATCCTTTGTTGGCGCACAAGCGCATCCCGTTAGAGGATGTACTCCGCTATCCGCTTGTGCTCGGAGATCTCCACGCTTGCGAAGGCTATGCGCGGCAGATTGAGCGTGTATTGCGACGGGTCGATCAAGAACCGTTGATTGCGGAAAGAGTGGCTTCCATTGACCTTATGTTGGCATTGGTAGCGGCCGGCTTCGCATTGGGGCTGGCTGGTGCTTCGCAGGTCGCCGTCAGCCGCGAGCCGGGAGTAGTGGCCCGCCCCCTGGTTGGACACACGCCCGTGCTCACCACCTACCTACTGCGCCTGGACGGCGAGCCTTCGGAGACGTTGGCTCGCTTCATCGAGAGAGTCAGCAATATCGAATCCACCGGCATGAAGAAGCCAGTCGTACCATCTGATCCAGAGGGATCGGAGGAAATCGAACCATGAACAAGATCGTGTTCTTTGTGTTTGCCTTGGTATTGAGCGCGTGCAGTAAATCCGCTCCAATCGATACAGCGGAGTCTTTAGCTTCCCATCCAGATCATTTGCGTGAAGTAGAGCAGCAATGTGCAAGTGGCGACAAAAAAATGCCAACTGCCGAATGCAACGCTGCATCTGAAGCACGGCATCGGCTGTTCATAGGTAATGGCCCGAAGTACACACCGCCAAAGGACGTGCCAAAATTCTGAATCGTTAATACACGACAACTTTTCTGATGTCGTTGCTACGTATGCCGCTACACGCGCGAATACGCCGCGATAAGCGATACATATATCCAACTAGAAATCTTGTTTTTTTCTCGATATTTCTGCCAATAACGGTCTTTGACCGGCACTGATCCGGCACCGATGCTCCTGGCTACGCAGCACGTTTTCACTGCGTGACGCAGGAGAAAGTCGGAGGCAGGTATGAGCGGGACTACGGTGCTGTTCGGCCAGATGTCGGTGGTGTTCGGCATCGTGGTCGCGGGAACTTGGGCCGCTACCCAATGGACCGCAGCACACCTTGGCTACCAGCTACGCCTTGGTTCGCCATGGTTCGACTGCCTTGGTATCCCGTTCTATCACCCGTGGCGACTATTCGAGTGGTGGTATTGGTACGACGCCTATGCGCCGCGCCTGTTCCTCAAAGGTGGTGCCATTGCCGCTGCGAGCGGCATTACCGCCGCGGGCGTCGCCATCGGCATGTCGGTATGGCGTGCGCGGCAATCACGCCTCGTTACGACTTATGGATCGGCGCGCTGGGCCGATGCCCGTGATATTCGCAAGGCTGGCCTGACGCAACCCGCTGGCGTGTTTCTCGGCCTGCACGACCGGGAGTACCTGCGCCACGAAGGCCCGGAACACGTTCTGACTTTCGCGCCCACGCGATCGGGCAAAGGCGTGGGCTTGGTGATTCCCACGCTGTTGAGCTGGCCGGCATCCGCCGTCATCCACGATATCAAGGGCGAAAACTGGGCCACCACCGCAGGCTGGCGCGCACGCTTCTCGCATTGCCTGCTGTTCAATCCGACCGATGCGAAGTCGGCCGCATACAACCCGCTGCTCGAAGTCCGGCGCGGCGCGCATGAAGTGCGCGACGTGCAGAACATCGCGGACATCCTGGTCGATCCCGAAGGCGCGCTTGAACGCCGCAATCATTGGGAGAAGACTTCGCACGCGCTGCTAGTCGGCGCGATCCTGCATGTGCTGTATGCGGGCGAGGATAAGACGCTGCGCGGCGTCGCCAACTTCCTGTCCGATCCGGCGTGTCCGTTCGAGTTGACGCTGCATCGGATGATGACGACGCGCCATCTTGGCGATGCACCGCATCCTGTCGTCGCCTCCGCTGCGCGAGAGGTGTTGAACAAGTCGGACAACGAACGCTCGGGTGTGCTGTCCACAGCCATGTCGTTTCTCGGCCTGTACCGTGATCCCACGGTGGCCGAAGTCACCTCGCGTTGCGACTGGCGCATCGCTGACCTGATCGCCGCCGAACATCCCGTCTCGCTGTACCTGGTCGTGCCGCCGTCGGACATCAGCCGCACGAAGCCGCTGGTGCGCCTGATCCTCAATCAGATCGGCCGGCGCCTGACCGAATCGCTCGACGGCAGCGATGGCATCGCACGCCGTCACAAGTTACTGCTGATGCTCGATGAGTTTCCTGCACTCGGTCGGCTCGACTTTTTCGAGACTGCGCTGGCGTTCATGGCTGGCTACGGCATGCGCAGCTTCCTTATCGCGCAGTCGCTCAACCAGATCGACAAAGCCTACGGCCAGAACCATTCCATCCTCGACAACTGCCATGTGCGCGTGACGTTCGCCACCAACGACGAACGCACGGCCAAGCGCATTTCCGAAATGCTCGGCAACGCGACCGAACTGCGCGCGCAGCGCAACTACGCCGGCCATCGGCTCGCGCCGTGGCTCGGGCACCTGATGGTGTCGCGCCAGGAAACCGCACGGCCGCTGCTGACGCCGGGCGAAGTGATGCAGCTCCCGCCCGACGATGCCGTGGTGATGGTGTCCAGTCTGGCACCGATCAAGGCGAAGAAGCTGCGCTACTACACCGACGCGAATTTCAAGCGCCGTGTACTGCCGCCTCCCACGCTCGCGGTCGGGCGTTACCCCGACGCGCCGCCGTTGCGGCCGAACGACTGGAGTGGTCTGGCGATTCCAGTCGTACCAGCGGCGCCGGTCGATGCACATCCGGTCGGCAGCGAGGCCGGCACGGCTGACGACGGAGGACCGCGCAGGCGACCGGAGCTGTCGGAAGCCTCCGAGTACAGCCGCGAACCGCAGATCGCCGACAGCGACCTTGCGCTGCTCGATGACGACGACTTGCCGCTGCCGCTCCCTCGCCAGTTCGACCCGGCCATGCAGAGCACGGCCCGGCTGGCGTCCCTCGATCACGACGACGGACTCCAGCTATGAGCCAGTATCGCCTCAACCTGTTCATTGCGCCCGAGCACGCCAAACGTCTTGATGAACTGGCGACGAAGAAAGGCGTGTCGAAATCGTCGATCGTTGCGGCGGCACTCGCGTCCTGGCTTTCGCCCGATGCGGGCGACCAACGCGAGGCGGCGATCGCCAAACGGCTCGACCGACTCTCGCGCCAGTTCGAGAAGCTGGAGCGTGACCAGAACATCGAGATCGAGACACTGGCGCTGTTCGTTCGCTACTTCCTGACGGTCAGCACGCCGGTTCCCGAGGCTCACCAGGATGCCGCTCGCGCGCAGGGCAGGGCGCGTTTCGAGCAGTTCGTCGAACAGCTCGGCCGCCACCTGATGCGCGGGCGCAGCCTCGTGCGAGAGGTGGTGGAGGAGCTGAACCCCGACGCCGCACGACTTGACGATGCGGCGGCGCAGGCCGAAGCACAGGAGCGTGCCTCATGAGCACGATCGTTTCGACAACCGGGCAGTCCTTCGCCACTACGTCGCTCGACCGGCGCATCCGTATGTTGCGCACGGCGATGGGGCCGCTGATCGCCGCTGCGCTCGAAGACCCAGACGTGGTGGAAATCATGCTCAACCCCGACCACACGCTCTGGATCGATCGCCTGTCGTCGGGCCGAGCACCGATGGGCGCGGAGCTGTCCGAGGCGGATGGCGAACGTATCATCCGCCTGGTCGCCGCGCACGTCGGCGCGGAAGTGCATCGCGGCCAGCCGCTCCTGACCGCCGAGCTGCCGGAAACCGGCGAACGCTTCGAGGGCATTCTGCCTCCGGCTGCACCGGGGCCGGCCTTCGCACTGCGCAAGCGCGCAGTCGGTGTCATCCCGCTGGAACGCTACATCGCCGACGGCATGATGACCGCCGAACAAGCCGCGTTCCTGCGCGACGCGGTGCGTGAGCGCCAGAACATCCTGATCGCCGGCGGCACCAGTACCGGCAAGACCACGCTCGCCAATGCCTTGCTCGCCGAGATCGCCGCGACCGGCGACCGCGTGCTGGTCCTCGAAGACACCATCGAACTGCAGTGCACGGCGCGCGACCACGTGCCGCTGCGCACGCGCGCGGGCGTCGTGTCCATGACCGAGCTGGTGCGCGCCACGATGCGCCTGCGGCCCGATCGTGTGATCGTCGGCGAGGTGCGCGGCGGCGAAGCCCTGGATCTCATCAAGGTCTGGGGCACCGGCCACCCCGGTGGGATCGCCACGATCCACGCCGGCTCCGCGCCGGGCGCGCTACTGCGCCTCGAACAACTGATTCTCGAAGTGGCAGTGAATCCGCCGCGCGCGCTGATCGCCGAGGCGGTCAACGTCGTCATCCACATCGCCGGTCGCGGCCGGCGTCGCCACATCGAGCGCATCGCTCGCGTGACCGGCTTCGATGCCACCGGCTACCAGCTCTGCGGCGCGATTCCTTCGCCATCTTCGCCATCCCGCCCAGTCACGTCTTCGCTTGCTCCCGGAGAACTCTCATGAGCCACGCCCATGTTCTGCGCTTTTCCGTAAATCCGCTTGCACGCCTTTGCAGGCTGTTCCAGCCCGCGCAACAAGGTCTGATGCTGGCCGTCGTGATGCTGGCGCTGACAGGCACGGCCAAGGCCGCCGGCTCCAACATGCCGTGGGAAGCGCCGCTGCAATCCATCCTCGACTCGATCCAGGGGCCGGTCGCCAAGATCGTCGCCGTCATCATCATTATCGTGACCGGCCTCACGCTCGCCTTCGGTGACACGTCGGGCGGTTTCCGCCGTCTCATCCAGATCGTGTTCGGGCTGTCGATCGCCTTCGCTGCCTCCTCGTTCTTCCTGTCGTTCTTCAGCTTCTCCGGCGGGGCCGTGGTATGAGCACGGACGCCAATCTGCCAGGCTTCGAGGTGCCGCTGCATCGGTCGCTCACCGAGCCAATTTTGATGGGCGGTGCGCCGCGCACCGTAGCGATTGCCAATGGCACGCTGGCCGCTGCCGTCGGGCTTGGCCTGCAACTGTGGATTCCCGGCCTCGCGCTGTGGCTGATCGGCCATTCGCTCGCGGTGTGGGGCGCGAAGGTCGATCCGCAGTTCATGCAGGTCTTCGCGCGGCACCTGAAACACAAGTCGCTGCTGGACGTGTGAGGACGATGCCATGTTGTACCTCGCCGAATACCGCCAGCGTCCCGCCATGCTTGCCGACTGGCTCCCGTGGGCCGCACTCATCGCGCCCGGCGCGGTGCTGAACAAGGACGGCAGTTTCCAGCGCACAGCACGCTTTCGCGGGCCGGATCTCGATAGTGCGACGCAAAGCGAACTGATCGCAACGACCGCGCGCCTGAACAACGCGCTGCGTCGGCTGGGATCGGGCTGGGCCTTGTTCATCGACGCCGAGCGCCGACCGGCCGCCGACTATCCGCACTCGGAGTTTCCCGAGGCATTGTCATGGCTCGTGGATGAGGAACGCCGCGCCGCGTTCGAGCTGGCCGGCAGTCACTATGAGAGTGGTTATCACCTGACGTTGGTGTACCTGCCGCCGGAGGAATCGCGCGCACGCGCCGCGAAGCTCCTGTACGAGAACACGCCCACGTCCGGCGTGGACTGGCGTGAACGGCTTGCCGCCTTCGTCGCGGAAACCGACCGTGTGTTCGACCTGCTCGACGGCGTGATGCCGGAGATCGCGTGGCTGGACGACAGCGAGACGCTGACGTACCTGCACGCGACCATCTCGACGCGGCGCTATCGCATCAGCGTGCCCGAAGTACCGTTTCATCTCGACGCGCTGCTGGCCGACTCAGCGTTGATCGGCGGCCTCGCGCCGATGCTCGGCGACCAGCACCTGCGCGTCGTCACGGTACGCGGCTTTCCGACTTCGACCTGGCCCGGCCTGCTCGATGACCTCAACCGACTCGGTTTCGCTTATCGCTGGTCCACGCGATTCCTCTGTCTGGACAAGGCTGAAGCGGAGAAAGAGCTGACGCGGTTGCGCCGGCAATGGTTCGCCAAACGCAAGAAGGTCATCGCGCTGCTGCGCGAAACGATCTTCCAGCAGGAATCGCCGCTCGTCGATACCGACGCGAGCAACAAGGCGATGGATGCCGACGCCGCCTTGCAGGAACTCGGCAGCGATCAGGTGGCATTCGGCTACGTGACCGCGACCGTGACTGTCATGGATACGGACGCGGCGGTGGCCGACGAGAAACTGCGGAGGGTGGAACGCGCAATCCAGAGCCGGGGTTTCGTCACGATCCCCGAAACGCTCAACGCGGTCGAAGCATGGCTGTCGTCGATTCCGGGCCATGCCTACGCCAATGTGCGGCAGCCGAGCATTTCCACGCTGAACCTCGCGCACCTGATGCCGCTGTCGGCAGTGTGGGCCGGGCCGGAGAAGAACAAACACCTCGACGGACCACCGCTGATCGTCACACGCACCGATGGCGACACGCCGTTCCGTCTTGTGACCCATATCGGCGACGTGGGCCATACGCTCGTGGTCGGCCCGACCGGCATGGGCAAATCGGTGTTGCTCGCCACGCTGGCGATGCAGTTCCGCCGCTATCGTGGCTCGCGCATCTTTGCCTTCGACATGGGCCGCTCGATGCGCGCCACGATCCTCGGCCTCGGCGGCGAGCACTACGACCTCGGTTCCGATGGCGCGATCGCCTTCCAGCCGCTCGCGCGCATCGACCGCGAGAACTATCGCACCTGGGCGGCCGAATGGGTTGAAGGCCGTCTGCTGCACGAAGGCATTGCCGTCGGCCCCGATGAGAAGGCCGCCGTCTGGTCAGCGCTCGGCAGTCTTGCCGGTGCCCCCATCGAACAGCGCACGCTCACGGGCCTGTCGGTGCTGCTCCAGTCCAATGCACTACGGCAGGCGCTCGCGCCTTATGTGCTCGGCGGCGCGCACGGCCGGCTGCTCGATGCCGATCATGACCGGCTCGGCAGCGCCGACGTGCAGGGCTTCGAGATGGAGGAACTGATGCCGAGCAAGGCGGCGGTGCTCGCCGTGCTCGGCTACCTGTTCGCGCGCTTCGACGAACGGTTCGATGGTGCGCCAACGCTGCTGATTCTGGACGAGTCCTGGCTATTCCTCGACGACCCGGTATTCGCCGCGCGTATCCGCCAGTGGCTCAAGACGCTGCGCAAGAAGAACGTCAGCGTGATCTTCGCTACGCAGTCGCTCGCCGACATCAAGGATTCGAGCATCGCGCCCGCGATCATTGAGAGCTGCGCGAGCCGCATCTTCCTGCCGAACCCGCAGGCCACCGAGCCGCAGATTCGCACGATCTACGAAGGTTTTGGCCTCAACAGCCGGCAGATCGAGATCGTCGCCACCGCCGAACCCAAGCGCGACTACTACTACCAGTCGCGCCTGGGCAACCGCCTGTTCGACCTCGATCTCGGGCCGGCCACGCTGGCATTCGTCGGGGCCTCCACACCGCAGGACCAGCGCGACATCGACCGCGTGCTGCTGAATGCCGGCACGCCCGGCTTCGCGGGTGCCTGGCTGCGGCATAGCGGCCTCGACTGGGCCGCCGACCTCATGCCTTCGTTCCTCACGTCATCGGGGATTCAGCCATGAAGAAGACCGGGCTGGCCGTCGTCACGGCCTTGCTGCTGTCAGCGTCGTCCGCGTGCTTCGCGCAGTTGGCGGTGTTCGACGGGGCCAACTATTCGCAGAACCTGCTGACCGCCGCGCGGGAGCTGCAACAGATCGACAACGAGATTCAGCAGTTGCAGAACCAGGCGACCATGCTGGTGAATCAGGGCCGTAATCTCACGAGCCTGAACTTCAATTCGCTGTCGCAGTTGCTGTCCACGCTGGCGACCACGAACCAGTTGATCTCGCAGGCGCAGGGACTGACCTTCAACGTCGCGCAGACGCAGGCGACGTTTAACCGGCTGTATCCGTCGTCCTACGGTGCTGGCACCAGCAACGCGCAGATGGTTCAGGACGCGCAAACGCGCTGGCAGACCTCGGTGCAGGCATTGCAAACCTCGACGCAGATGCAGTCGCAGGCAGCGCAAAACCTGCTGTCCGACCAGAGCGTATTGAGCAGCCTCGTGACGCAGAGCCAGGGCGCGGTCGGTGCCTTGCAGGTGAACCAGGCAACGAACCAGCTGCTCGCACTGATTGCGCGTCAGGCCATGCAGTCACAGCAGCTCACCGTGTCGCAGCAGCGCGCGACGGCACTGGACCAGGCGCGTGCTGCGGCCGACGAGGCGCAAGCCCAGCAGGTCCGTACCCGCTTCATCGGCAGCGGCCCGCAATACACGCCGCAGTCGGTGAGCTTCTACGGGAATTGACGGAGAGCGACGATGAACGATCTTTCCGTCATCGACCAGTTCCTGGCCGTCTTCTCGCAATACATCGACTCAGGTTTTGGCCTGCTGCACGGCGAAGTCGCGTATCTCTCGGCCACGCTCATCGTCATCGATATGACGCTCGCGGGTCTGTTCTGGGCGATGGGTGGCGAGGAAGTGCTGGCGAAGCTGATCCGCAAGACGCTCTATGTCGGTGCCTTCGCCTACATCATCAGCAACTTCAACACGCTTGCGGGCATCGTGTTCCGCTCGTTCGTGGGCCTCGGCCTGCTTGCCACAGGTTCGTCGTTGAGCATCGGCAATTTCCTGCAACCCGGACGACTGGCCCAGGTCGGCGTGCAGGCAGGCCAGCCGATCCTGCAACAGGTCGGCACGATGTCCAACGGCATCACGGCAGTCTTCAGCAACATCGACATGATCGTGATTCTGTTGCTCGCCTGGGTTGTCGTGGTCATCAGCTTCTTCATCCTGGCCGTGCAGCTTTTCGTGACGCTGATCGAGTTCAAGCTGACTACGCTCGCGGGTTTCGTGCTGGTGCCGTTCGCGCTGTGGAACAAGACCGCGTTTCTCGCCGAGAAGGTACTGGGCAACGTGGTGTCGTCCGGCGTCAAGGTGCTGGTGCTTGCTGTCATCGTCGGTATCGGTTCGACCATCTTCGGGCAGTTCCAGACGCCGGCCGGCGCCGATCCTTCGTTGAATCACGCGCTCGCCATCATGCTCGCCTCGCTGACGATGCTGGGACTCGGCATCTTCGGGCCGGGCATTGCAACGGGCCTGGTATCCGGCGCGCCGCAGCTCGGCGCGGGCGCTGCCGCCGGTACGGCGCTGGGTGCGGCGGGCCTCGCCGTCGCCGGTGGTGCGGCCGTGGCGACAGGCGGCGCGGCAGTTGCCGCCGGCGCACGTCTCGCAGCGCGCGGCGCGGTCGGCACGACGCGCGCCGCCAGCGGTGCGGCATCGGCCTATCGCGCCGGCGCGACCGCATCCGGTGCGACGGGTGCGCGTGCCTTCGGCGCGGGCGTCGCCAACGTCACGCGCAGCGGCGCGCCGGCCGCCGGCGAACGGGTCGCGGCCGGTGCGCGAGCCGTGCGCGAGCGCGTAGCACCCCCTGCCGACGCGGGCACCGGCTCGTCGTCCACCTCATCTGAAACCGCAGGCACCGCATCCACGCCGTCGGTGACTACCGACGACACACCGCCGGCATCCATCGACAAGCCGCCTGACTGGGCCAAGCGCCTGCAACGTCGTCAACACATCTCTCATGGCGCTTCAACGGCCGCGCATGTCGTGCGCTCGGGCGACCACGGCGGCGGCGGAACCGCGCCGGACATCAACGATTCCTCGAACGAGTAAGGGAGGCGAGCCATGCGTTTCACACGACCCGGCGTGCGCTACAGCGAATCACCTGTGCCCGCCACGCCTTATCAGGCCGCCGCGCAGGTGTGGGATGGCCGCCTCGGCAGCGCGCGCGTGCAGGCAAAGAACTGGCGGCTGATGGCATTCGGCTGCCTGGGCCTCGCGCTGCTGATGGCCGCGGGCCTCGTCTGGCAATCCGGCCAGTCGCGCGTCACACCCTACGTGGTCGAGGTCGATCACGCGGGTCAGGTCCGTGCGGTCGGCGCGGCCGTCACGCCGTACAAGCCCACCGATGCGCAGATCGCCTATCACCTGGCGCGCTTCATCACCGATGTTCGCTCGCTGTCGATCGACCCGGTAGTGGTGCGTCAGAACTGGCTCGAAGCCTATGGCTATACCACCGACCGGGGCGCGGCCACGCTGAACGACTACGCGCGCGCCCACGATCCGTTCGCCCACGTCGGTCAGGACTCCATATCGGTTGACGTAACCAGCGTGGTGCGCGTGAGCGACGCCTCGTTCCAGGTGCGCTGGACCGAACAGCACTTCAACGACGGCAGGCCGACCGGCACCGAGCACTGGACCGCGATGCTCACCCTCGTCATGCAGACACCGCGTACCGAACAGCAGGTGCGCCGTAATCCCCTCGGTATCTACATCAACGGGCTGTCCTGGAGCCGCGACCTGGACGCACCGGAAGGAGCGAAGAAGTCATGAAACCGTCGATCACTGCCATTGCCTTCCTCGCCCTAACGGGCGGCCTTGCTGGTTGCGCCACGCAAGGCAAGCCCCCGCCGGCGATCTCACTGGACGAATCGGTCAAGGCGCAACCGCTGCCCGAGCCGCCCAAGCCGGTTGCGGTCGTGGAAGTGCCGAAGCCCTTGCCATTGCCCGATCAGATGAAGCCATTGCCCGGTAGCGCCGATGCGAAGCCGGCACCGGAGCCTGCGGACGCGAAGGCGCGTGTCGAGCAGGCCAACGCTGATGCGAGCGTGGTGCCGACGCGCGACGGCTACATCAACGCGATTCAGGTCTGGCCGTTCTCCGATGGCGCGCTGTACCAGGTCTATACCAGCCCCGGCCGCGTGACGGTCATCAGCTTGCAGCCGGCCGAGGAACTGGTGACGGTCGCGGCCGGCGACACCGTGCAGTGGATCGTGGGCGACACAGCCAGCGGCAGCGGCGCGAGCCGGCGCGTGGCCGTCATGGTCAAGCCGGTGCGCGCGGGGATCAAGACGAACCTCGTCATCACGACGAACCGGCGCACCTATCTGATCGAACTCACGTCGACCGCAAAGGCGTGGATGGCGTCGGTGTCGTGGGAGTATCCGAAAGACCAGATGCTGGCCTTGCAGGCCCAGGGGCGGGCCGCCGATGCGCAGGCACCGGCGGCCGAAGGGCTGTCGCTCGACCAGTTGCATTTCCGTTATGCGATTACGGGCGATAGTCCGCCGTGGAAGCCGGTACGTGCCTTCGACGACGGGCAGCACGTTTATATTCAGTTCCCTGCCGGCATCGCGCAGGGTGAATTGCCGCCGTTGTTCGTGGTCGGCTCCGATGGCAAGGGCGAGCTGGTGAACTATCGTTTCCATGCGCCTTACGACATCGTAGATCGCCTGTTCGGTGCGGCCGAGCTGCGCCTGGGTGGCGACAAGGCAGCCGTCGTGCGTATCGAGCGTACCGACGGCATTGCTGCGGGAGCTGGTCATGGGCACGACTGACCACGAAGCTCAGCCCGCGCCGAAGGTCGCGCCCGAGGGCGTGGCGCTGCGCGCAGCGCCGCGCGCGGTCACGCGGCTCAACCGCCGCACGCTGGCCGTCTCCGCCACGCTGCTCGCGGTGGCCGTAGCGAGCGCGTCGATGTGGGCGCTGCAATCGAAGGGCCGGCGCGGCTCAGGCGACCAGACCAATCTCTATAACGTCGATCGGATCGCCAAAGCCGACGACCTCGACCAGTTGCCGGCCGACTACTCGAAACTACCTCCGAAACCCGCACCGGCGGCCTCGGCCAGCGTGCCGCAGCTCGGGCCGCCGCTTCCCGGTGACTGGGGCGCGGCGTCGGCGATGCCACCACTGCCGAGCAATATGGCAAATCAGGGACCGTCGGCCGACAGCGTTGACCGTCAACGTATGGCTGACGAGATTGCACGATCGGCTGTGTTCTTCCGAACCGGCAGCGACACCGGCAAATCCGATGCAACCGCCTCGTCTGCGGGCACACCGTCAATCGCCAATGGCTCGGCGGGCGCGTTCAACCCGATGGGTGCCGGGCCGGCGTCGACGGCCGCACAGCCCAACGACCCGACGGCGATCCAGAACCGGCAGGATCAGAAGGAAGCGTTCATGGCGAAAGGCGGCGATGCTTCGACCAGTAACACTGGCAGCTTGCAGACTCCGGCCTCGCCGTACACCGTCATGGCGGGCACGATCATTCCGGCTGCGCTTGTGACGGGCATCAATTCCGACCTGCCGGGAGAGATCATCGCGGAAGTGACGCAGCCCGTGTACGACACGGCGACCGGCCACTATTTGCTGATCCCGCAGGGTTCGCGCCTGATCGGTCGATATGACAGCCAGGTCGCGTTCGGGCAGCAGCGGGTGCTGCTGGTGTGGCTGCGCCTGGTGCTACCCGATACCTCGTCGATCGCGCTCGACAAGCTGCCCGGCATCGACCCGGCCGGCTACGCAGGCCTGGAGGATGGCGTGGACTGGCACTGGGGCCGCGTTCTGTCGGGTGCTGTGCTGTCCACGATGCTCGGCGTCGGCTCCGAGCTGGCCGTCTCGAATCAGGGTAGTGCCAACGGCAATACGGTCATCGCACTACGCGACAGCTCGCAGGACACGGCCAATCAGGTCGGCCAGGAAATCACGCGCCGCGACCTAAGCATCCAGCCGACGCTGACCGTGCGGCCGGGATTCCAGGTGAACGTGATGGTGAAGAAGGATCTGGTGCTGCGGCCGTATCAGCCGCTCTTTGTGCAGCGAGGACCGATACAATGAATACGACGCGCAAGCTGCGGTTAGGGCCGCTGCCCGATACGCAAACCGTCAAGCTGACCTTTACATGTTCCGCGATCCTCAAGACGGATCTCGATCGCTACGCAGCGTTGCACGCGCAAACCTATGGTGAAGCAGTTGATGCTGCGACGCTGATCCCGCATATGTTGGAGGCGTTCATCGCAGGCGACCGAAACTTTAAGCGGTTGCTAAAGTAAGTCGGCTGTTGCTTCCTCGCATGACGTTTATGCTTAAGGTGATGGGTTGCGGTCGGGCGCATTACTGGGCCGGAGCGTGATGTTTTGAATCACCTGAATTTCTTTATTTCCGCTGTAATCTTGCTGGTTCCAAGAGGGCACTAAGGCGTAGTGACGGAATGTTTCTTGGAACTCCGGCTGCTCGAAGAAACCAATTAGATCACCATCGTCGCGCTCGGAGAAGGGCAGAGCATAGACGTACAGGTAACATCCCAGTCTGAACTCACATACGACATGAGGTAGCGTCTTACTGGACTCCTTGCGAACATACAAGGTGATTTGCGCCGATGGATCGGGCGGAAGCATCACCACGGCGGCAGCGATTTTCGGCAGAGGGCCGCTAGGGGATTCGCCGTAGCGTACCCATCGGATCGTTTTCTTCAGTGCAGCAAGTTCTTCTTCCGGAATAACCGAAAGGGCGATTTTGCTCAATGCCCGATAGAAGTTCTGCGGGACGATCAATTTCCCACTGTCTAGGCGCGCACGCAGCACACCGGAGGCATCCTCAGATATGTTTCTGGACGCCATGACCATGAGGTTGTCATGCTTTTTGTCGCGGAATAACTGGCCTCCAGGAAATTTGATGACGGGCGATGTCCCACGAGATTCAATGCCGAGGAATACTCGTTGCACGTTTAGCAACTCAACAAGCGTGGGTTCAATTTCTGTACCGAAGTGACCGTTGCATTCGTCACATTCGTCGCAAAGCTTCAGGTGCTTGTTACCCAACGAGGCCGGAATGGCATGCGCTTCTTTCTTGAATTTCGCCCCAGTCTCTTTCGTACGGCCGCAGAACCGACATGTTCGATCGTCCGTCCGAGCATTCCCAATGTCGAAGCGCTTATCGGTGCGTGGGTTGTGCAGATCATACTTCTCAAGCAGGAGGCCGAAGAGTTGCAGGTGTTCGTCTAATGGTTGCTTTTGCGGGTGATTAAGTTGATGTAGCGCCCGTTCATATTGATACTGTTCGGCTGTTGACGACGGCGGCGTTGGCAGGAGAAGGAAAAATTCCCCGTCGTTCATGTCGGCAAGCATTTTATTCAGTCGATGCAGATGCGGTAGCTTAGCGCCATGCCGATCGACGAAATCGGTGACTTTACTTCGGAGTTCAGGAGTGGCGCAGTGGATTTTGCTAATGGCTACTTTGGGCGGTTCGACTTCGCCAAAGATTGACGCAAAATCGACCACAGGCTCGACAGCTTCGGGAGTAAAGGTGATGATCAAATCGCTCATCCCGCGCTCGGTCATGAATGTCCAATGAAAGCCGTGGCTGACGCCGGTCTCGGTGAACTGGACACCGGCCGTTTCCAAGGTTCGCTGGATGGCAAGTGCATTGTTTTGCACCGGACTACGTTGACCGCGCTCGAAGTCCGCGACAGTCGAAACCGCGACGCCTGCCTTGGATGCGAGGTCTTGCTGTGACCATCCGAGCAGGCTGCGAGCTGCACGAACCTGCTCTGGTCTTGGGAGGATCTTCTGCGCCATGAAAAATATGATGTCAGTTAAAAAATATGACGTCAATTTTTTCACTGGTTAGAGGGGCGTGTCAAGTCTCAATAGACTGCCGCTGCAATTCGCCGATATGCCTTCGACTTCCTCGAACTGGGCGAGCAGTGCGGCACGCGCAGATTGGAGCGCGCGCTGATCGCCCGTATCAAGGATTTTCTGTGCGCGATGGACGGCATGTTCTCGTATATGGAAAGCCAGTACCGGCTGGAGGCTGAAGACAAGGCATCCTTCATCAACCTGCTGCTGGTCCACCGGCGCGTACGCGCGCTGGTGGCCATCGAGCTGAAGATCGGCGAGTTCGAGCCGGGGTTCGTCGGCAAGATGCAGTTCTATCTTGCCGCGCCGGATGCCCAGATACGCCGGGAAGACGAAAACCCATCCATCGGTGTCATCCTGTGCAAAGAGAAGAGGCGCACCATTGTCGAATACGCGCTGCGTGACGCGCGCAAGCCCATCGGTGTGGCGACCTACGAAATCACCAAGACACTCCCGAAGAAGCTGAAGGATCAGTTGCCGTCACCCGAAGCCATTGCTCGGTTGCTGGAAAATATATGAGGATGGAGCACGTCAGGCTGCTCCCAAAGAGTGGGGCTGAAGTGCGGTCTCAAGTTATGTATGATTGGTGCTGATTGATGATATGCCGATACCTCGCAAACCCGCACCAGCAAAGCGTCTGCTTTGGTGACGGTAAGAGCGACGGTAAAGGCTTTTTTCGATCACAGCCAAACCCTTTAACCATGCGGGTTTGGGCGATCCGTTGATGATCGAGTGGGAGTGATCTAGCGAGTGGAGTATTTTCAGTGCGCTAGAGCAGCGTTACTGTGACGGCTCTGAGGCGCTGGCCGCAGGGGAAGCCTGGTTAATGGATGAACGTTGCCGCGAAAAGGATGCGGTCGAGCTTGCCTTTCAGCAGGTTTGGAAGGACTCGCACCCGACTGCCGAGAACTTGTGAGCCTTGGGCCTCATGGGGAGATCGTCTTATGGGCGGCGGTCTTTGACACTTGGGGAACCTTGTGCGGCAATGAATTTGCCTGGCTCCTTAGCGGTTGCCGCTTGGATTTCAGCGGCTAAAATGACAGGCGGTCTTGGGTAGTGTGCGGATCGAACAATCCCTCATTTGTCAACGAGCGGCTCAGGTGGCCGGCATGTGCTCGCATGGCATGTTCATCAAACGGTCGTTTTCTGGGCGTTCCCATATGCATGGCTAATGGGGGCAGAGGCGCACTAATCTGTTAAAGTTCCCATTAAGTTTTCAACGTCCGGAAACTGTCAATGAATCAACGGCTCGGCTATGCTCGCGTCATCGACGGATGACCAGAACTAGGATCTGCAGCGCGATGCGATGCGCTTCGTAGGGGCGGGCCCTATCTACAAAGATGCGGCCAGCGGCAAGGATGCTGTTCGGCGGGGTTTGGCAACTGTTTGAAGGCGGTGCGCCTTGTAGGCTGGCGGCTCGATAGGCTTGGACGCAGCCTGCCTGACCTTGTGAACATCGTCGCTGGCTTGGAAGACAAGAAGATCGGCTTCGAGAGCATCACCGAGAAAATCAAGACAACTAGGGCGGCCGGGAAGCTGGCTACAAGTGAGTTTTCGGAAGCACGCAAATTTGTATTAACGCCTAGGCGGGGATCGGTATGCCGCAAATCCAGAATGAAAACCTGTTTCGTCACGCTCTCACCGAAGGAGTGAATTTTTTTCTCGGCGCTGGCTTTTCTGTCGCAGCTGAATCCTGTGGGAAGGCACTCCCAGTCGGAGATGGCCTCAAGAATGAACTGCTTGACCATTTCCGGCGCCCTAAACCGTCTGCTTTGACGCTTCCGCAGTTGTGTCAGATTATTTCTAGCACTCAACGGGATGCCCTAAATGATTTCTTTAAACAGCGATTCACTGTTGAGAAATTTGCGCCTGAATACGGCAATCTGGAGCGCGTCAACCTCAAAGCGATCTTTACTACGAATATCGACGATCTTATTCCGAATGTTTTTGCGGATAGTCAAAAATACTACATCAATGATGTGGTGCTGAGGGGGCCCGTGATCGCAGGCGGTAGCGCAATTGATTACATTCCTCTGCATGGAAGCGTGTTGCACGGAGATGGCAGGTACGACTTCTCCCCGTTGGAGATTGCCTCAAGTTTCGATAGGGATCGAGATAAGTGGTTTGGCTATGTAAGCCGAATTCAACAAACGCCTACTCTTTACTGGGGTTACAGATTGGAGGACGCCGGCGTATTGCAGTCGCTATCGAAGGAAACGGCTGCAGGTCGAAGCAGGGCCGAAGCTTGGGTCGTATTGCGATCCAAGGATGCAGAGGCTATCGAGTATTATTCGTCTCTTGGTTTTCAAACCATTATCGCCGATACAACTGAACTGCTGAAGTACTTGGGGCAGTTGCCGGTGAAGAAAGTTACTGGAGCGACGCGTTCGTTGATCGGCAAGCACTTTGGTGAATTTCTAATTCCGCCGTTGGCAAATGTGCCCGTTCGTTCGATCAGTGAATTTTATTTGGGCGCGGAGCCAACTTGGTATGATGTCTATTCGGGTAAGATTCACGAAACTGAGCATTTCACGGCCGCTAAAAATGCCATCGCTGGTGGTAAACATGTGGTGCTTACGGGAGGGGCTGTTAGCGGTAAAACCACACTGCTCCGCCAACTGGCTACTCGTACTACAGGATTTGGCCAGTGCCTCTACATTGACGAAATTACGCCGGAGAAGGCAATACTTCTCACTAGGGACATCGATGCAGAGGGGCAGCCGGTACTTCTATTTATTGACAATGCCGCTGACGCATCAGAAGCGATTCAGATTCTGACCAAGAGTAGCAACATCAAGATTGTTGCGGCTGAGCGTGATTATGTTTTTGAAAGTGTTGCGCACAGATTTCCTAAGGAGCGTTTTCTCGAGCTCGATATATCTGGTCTGAAGCCTATTGATATTCAAGCAGTACAGAGCTGCGTCCCAAATGACGTAATTCGACGGCAGTATGAACGGTCTCTTGATGAGTTGGCTGGGGATGTTGATCCTACGTTTTTCGAAGTTATAACCTCGACAATTCTCAAAAATTCGCTTGCCGACCGATTCATGCAGGCTGTGAAGGAATTGCGCATTTCAAATCTTCCTCAGCATGATCTACTTCTCATAGCCTGCTACTGTTATGCATGTCGAGTACCAATTTCTGTAGATATTGGGACGGCATTTTGCCGAATTCACGGATTAGGTGTGCAGGAAACTGCGGATAATCTCAGAAACATGGGGTCGGTACTCTCTCCATATGAGGGAGTACTTGCTGACACGTCGCAAGATTATTATGTTCCGCGCTCTCGAGAAGTTTCTGAACTTGTACTTCGTAAGATTCAGCCTCTTGAATTGAAGAGAATGTTGGAGATATTTCATTCTGAAGTCTCCCCAACGAAGATCGGGCGCTATGACGTGTTTCGGCGCAACGCGTATGATTCTCAATTGACAAGCCGAGCATTTTCTAAATGGGAAGAGGGGCTGGATTTCTATGAGTCTGCATTCGAGCGAGATTCTTCTCATTCATTGAAACAGCATGGGGCTTTGTATCTTGCCAGAAAGCACAAATATGAATTGGCCTTTACCTGGATTGACGAGGCGCGCGGGATGGCGAGTAGGGGCAACGCAGCGATCCGAAATTCATACGCGGTGATTTTATTTAGTGCGAACGCGCAAAAACCATTAAGGGCTGAGGTGATCGATTCTTTAGATGAATCGATGAAAATTCTACAGAGTTGTTATACAGAGGATCATCGCAAGGCCTATCACGCGAAAGTGTTCGCGGACCAGGCTATCAAATATGCAAAGAAGTTGCCCGAGTCTCCTACAGCCGTAACATATTTGGAGTCTGCTTCAACATGGTTAGATGCAGAACTTAAAACCCGAACCGGTGATCGCCGCATGAGGCAGCTTCGACGAGAGGTCGTCGCCGAACTGAGAGCGTTGAGGTAAGGTTGCCGCTCATGCAGCTATATGTCATGGCATTTTTGTGGCATTGTCGCTGTGTGAGATTTTATCTGTATGATTTATATGGATAATTTATTGTTGTTGATAATCAGTTGATCGTCTAATCTATTGAAAAATATGGGGATTTTTTCATTTCAATCCGTGTCGTGCCGAGTTGCAAAGGGTCCAGTTCGACGACATTTCTGACGGTATACGGGGGCTATGCGCAAGAGGCCTGCCTGATACCGTCAGCGGCGTAGACGGTATATGTAACGGTATCTGAAACCGTGCGACAGGGGCTTGATTGCCGGGCACCGGCGTACCAGTAGCCCGTTTGACGGGGACTGGCTTCTGACCACGGCTCCCGATTGTCGTCGGATTAGAAATTAGGATGACATAGCTTATTGAGAGTTGATTAGCTCGCACCTCGATCTTCGCAAGCTGGACTCCATTTCAGATCGAGCCTACATCAATAAACATCGGGCAGATAGCGGCCTGAGCGGTCGCTTGCAGCCTTCAGACAGACGACTGCCATCGCGCCAAAAGCGGGCGTTCCTTAGGCCTTCGGCACCTTCACGTATCGCGCTATGTCGGAAAGACGCATTTGCGCGAGACGCCGGAGCAATTCGTCCTCCGCTGAATTCAGTGCATCGCCGAGGAACCGGTTGACTGCTGACTCCACCGGGCAGGCCGGATTGTCATCCGCCGTACCGATCGCGAATGCGCTCTTGGATGCTATAGCAGCATAGATGTCACGCACGGTGAGATCGCCGAGTTCACGACAGAGAGCCCAGCCTCCCCCCGGTCCGGCGATCGACTCTACATAACCGGCAGAACGCAGCGCAGCCATAGTGCGTCGAACCAGCGACGGCTGAGTGTGTAGCATTTGCGCGATCGTCTCGGAGGTGGTTGTGCCACCACGCAGATGCATGTGTATGAGTACGTGAAGAAGCCGGGCCAGCCGTGTATCTCGTTGCATGGTTTTTGAAGCAAGCTATTCGTGACATTTGATGTTACGATTTCGCGTGACTTAAGGCAACCATGGGAGCGCGATCGTGTACGCATTGACTCAGTCCTTCATCGAAACCAATGGCGTCCGCCTGAGCGTTGCCGCCCAGGGAGCGGGGCCGCTGGTCCTGCTTCTCCACGGGTTTCCTGAGACGTCGCACGCGTGGCGACACCAATTAGCGGGCTTGTCGAGTGCAGGATTTCGCGCAGTTGCGCCGGATCTGCGGGGCTTCGGACTCAGCGATTGTCCGATTGAATCAGGGCGGTATACGACGCTCGACATCATCGGCGACCTGGTGGGAATCATGGACGCGCTCGGAGAGACAAATGCTGTCGTGGTGGGAAACGACTGGGGCGCAACCATTGCGTGGCAGGCCGCGCTGTTGCGGCCCGACCGCTTTCGCGCTGTCGTGGCGCTAGGGGTTCCCATGATGGACCGAGCCCCGATCACGCCGAGCCAGATATTTCCGCGAACTGAACAAGCGTGGTTTTACACGCATTATTTTTCTCAACCCGGGCAAGCCGAGAGCGAACTCGAGTTCGACGTTGCCGCTACACTGCGTAAGCTTTATTTCTGGGCATCGGGGGACGCCGGCCCGCGCGACCAGAAAACACCGAATCCTTTCGGACTCGTGGCGCGGCAGGCGGGACTCCTCGACGCTTTGCCGGAGCCTGCGTCACCACCCACGTGGCTCAAGAAGGCCGACTTCGACGTTTTTGTGCGGGCATACGAGGTGTCGGGGTTTCGCGGCGGGCTGAACTATTACCGCAATCTCGACCGTAACTGGGAATTGCAGGCAGCCTTCATGGGTCTGCCGGTCCCAACTCCCGCCCTTTATCTGGTCGGGGAATACGACACTGGGCTGGCGATTCCGGGCATGCACGAAATCATCGGCGGTATGCGTAAGCTTGTGCCCAACCTGCGAGACTCTCGAATCATTCAGCAAGCGGGTCACTGGCTACAACAAGAGGCCCCGGACCTCGTCAACGCCGCCGTGATCGAGTTTCTGCACAGCCTTTAGGAGCCGTTGATCGCACGTAGATTTGTATCGGTCGTTTGCCCAAGGGGGAGCAATGGCCGTCTCGGGTCGGCAAGACTCATTCGCCGTTCGAGCGGCCGGACCATGCCCTCCCGCCGTTAGCGCGAGCAGTGTTTGCGGTGCAAAGGCGGCCGACGACGCATCGGCGGACATGCGGCTTCGCAAGCCCGGTTATAGCGGCCCGCGCGTTGGTGGGGCATGGCCCGCATCGTTACCTGTTTCAGCTCTATGCGCTCGATCGGCCCTCCGGTCTCAAGAGCGGCGCGAAGCGCGAGGACCTCGTGCCGGCGCTCGATAGGAAGATCACCGCGCGCGACTGTCTGTGCGGCTATTTCGAGCGGACGTAGCGCGCAATGGAACCGGGAAATGGAACCGGAAGGCAAGGAAAAACGGGCCGGGGCGTCCGGGCCGCCCCCGCTTCACACCACGCCAAGCAACTCCTTCAACTGCGTCGCCCGTGAGCGGCTCACCGGCACGACGCTGCGCTCGCCGTCGTCCATCACGAGGTTCACGCTGTCCTCCGCTTTCACGAGCTCGACCGCGTACGGCAAGCTCACGATGTGGCTCCGGTGCACGCGCAGGAAGGTGCTGCTGTCGAGACGCAGTTCCAGATCGGCGAGCGACAGGTTCGAGAGATAGCGGTCGTCTTTCGTGACGATCGTCGTGTAATGGCCGTCGCCCTGGAAGCGCACGATGTCCTTCAGGTCGATCAGGATAACGCGGTTCTTGCGGTACACCGGAATCTTGAAGAGCCGCCGCGGCGGCGTCGGCGAGCCGGCGAGCGTTTCGGACGAGGGCTCGGTCGTGATGTCGGTCAGGTCGTAGAAGATCATGCAGGTGCCGCACGCGCCCTGCATGTCCGACATGCTCGACACCTTGATCATGAGAATACGGTCAGGAATGTTGATCATCATCGCGACGGGCGGCGGCGACTTCACCGGGCAGCCGCCCGCGTCGCGCGACTGGAGCAGGAAGCGCAGCTTGTCGCGGCTCTTCGCGGGATGCAGCTGAACGACGTCGATGCCGAACAGCCTATCCTGAGCGACTCCGAGCGACTGCTCGCCGGCGGGCCCGAGAATCTGCAGCGCGACATCGTTGAACGCGCTGACGCGCCCCTGCGCATCCAGCCAGACCACGCCCGGATTGAATTGCTCCAGCCGGTGCTGGAAGGTTTCGGCGCGGCGTGCGTCGGTGGCCGGCGTGACGTGCTCGAACGGTTTCATCCAGGGTTCTCCCTGAGGCGCTCGCGGCGTTTTGCGCGGCGTTCGCGACGCCGGTGCGGTGCCTCTGTTGTAAGTCCTTTCCCCCTTTCACGCAAGTTTTCCGGCGGCCGGCGCAGCCTGGCCGCCGTTGGCGAAATCGCGTTGAATTGCTGCGTTGCATTGTGAAATGCTAATTAACCGGAGGACGAAAACAAGGAGGCTGGCGTGATTCCCCGACCCTTCGAATACCACGCGCCGCAGACGCTGCCCGAGGCGGTTGCGTTGCTCGGCGAGTACGGCGAGACGGCGAAAGTTCTCGCGGGCGGCCACAGCCTGCTGCCGATGATGAAGCTGCGCTTCGCGCAGCCCGATCACCTGATCGACCTAGGCAAGCTGGCCGAACTCAAGGGCATTCGCGAGGAAAGCGGCACGCTATGGATCGGTGCGATGACGACCGAAAACGAACTGATCTGGTCGACCTTGCTGCAGACCCGCTGTCCGTTGCTTGTCGAAGGAGCCAGGCAGATCGCCGATCCGCAGGTGCGCTATCGCGGCACGCTGGGCGGCGACCTTTCGCACGGCGACCCCGGCAACGATCATCCGGCGCTGATGATCGCGCTCGACGCGGCGTTCGTGCTGCTGGGCGCGGCCGGCGAGCGCACGGTGCCGGCCGACGGCTTTTTCGTCGGCACCTACGAAACGCTGCTCGCGCCCGGCGAGATCATGACCGCCATCCGCATTCCGGTGCCTTCGCTCGCCACCGGTTATTGCTATGCGAAGCTCAAGCGCAAGACCGGTGACTTTGCGACGGCGGCAGCGGCTGTCACGATGCGGCTCGCCGGCGGCAACGTCGAGCATGTGCGCATTGCTCTGACGAATGTCGGCGACACCGTGATCCGTGCCATGGACGCCGAGCAGGCGCTGGCCGGCAAGCCATTCGACACAGGCGCGCTGGACGAGGCGGCGCGGCTTGCGATGGCGGCCTGCAATCCGGCGCCGGATCTGCGCGGCGACGCCGACTACAAACGCGCGATGGCGGGCGAGATGACGCGCAGGGCGCTCAATACGGCATACGAACGGGCGAACAACCCGGCTCGTCCTTAATAAAGCCTGGGAGAACACAACATGGCCAAAAAAACGATGGTGTCGTTCAGCCTCAACGGCAGCGAAGTGGATGTCGTCGTCGAGCCGCGCGAGCTGCTGATTCATACGCTGCGCGAAAAATGCCAGCACACCGGGCCCCATATCGGCTGCGAGACCTCGCATTGCGGCGCTTGCACGGTCGACTTCAACGGCATGTCCGTCAAGTCGTGCACGCTGCTGACGGTGCAGGCCGAGGGCGCGGCAGTGCGCACGGTCGAAGGGCTCGCCGAGGGCGGCACGCTGCACGCGCTGCAGGAAGGTTTCATGCAGGAGCATGGCTTGCAGTGCGGGTTCTGCACGCCAGGCATGCTGATGCGCGCGTATCGCTTGCTTCAGGAGAACCCCGATCCCACGGAAGCGGAAATTCGCTACTGGATGGCGGGGAATCTGTGCCGCTGCACGGGATACCAGAACATCGTGAAGGCCGTGCAATACGCCGCGCGCAAGTTGCGCGGCGAAGCGGTCGAAACCTCGCATCCGCTCATCGAGGCGGACGCGGCGCACGCGCACTGAGCGCCGGGAGAAACGTCATGGGAAATGTCGACGCCAATCTCGAACGTCTCGCCGCGCTCGAAGGCATGGGCTGTTCGCGCAAGCGCCGCGAGGATCCGCGCTTCATCCAGGGCAAAGGTACCTATGTCGACGACATCAAGATGCCGGGCATGCTGTTCGGCGTCATGGTGCGAAGTCCGTATGCGCACGCGCGCGTGAAGCGCATCGACAAATCGCGCGCGCTCGCGCATCCCGGCGTGCATGCGGTGCTCACCGCCGACGATCTCAAGCCGCTCAAGCTGCACTGGATGCCGACACTCGCGGGCGACGTGCAGGCCGTGCTCGCCGACGAAAAGGTCTGCTTCCAGAATCAGGAGGTCGCGTTCGTCGTGGCCGACGACCGCTACGTCGCCGCCGATGCGGCCGAACTCGTGGAAGTGGAGTACGAGGAGCTGCCCGCGCTCGTCGATCCGTTGAAGGCGCTCGAACCCGACGCGCCCGTGATTCGCGAGGACATCCGCGACAAGGATACCGGCGCGCATGGAGCGCGCAGGCATCCTAATCATATTTTCACGTGGACAATGGGCGATCGGGACAAGACCGACCGCATGTTCGAGAACGCCGAAGTCACCGTGAAGCAGGACCTCCTGTATCCGCGCGTGCATCCGTGTCCGCTCGAAACCTGCGGCTGCGTTGCCTCGTTCGACAAGGTGCGCGGCGATCTTACCGTCTATATCACGTCGCAGGCGCCGCATGTCGTGCGCACCGTGGTCGGGCTGCTCTCCTCGATTCCGGAATCGAAAATTCGCATTATTTCGCCCGATATTGGCGGCGGGTTCGGCAACAAGGTGGGCGTGTATCCGGGCTATGTGACGTCGATTGTCGCGTCGATCGTGCTCGGGCGCCCCGTGAAGTGGATCGAGTCGCGCAACGAGAACCTCTCCAGCACCGCGTTCGCGCGCGACTATCACATGACGGGCGAACTCGCGGCCGACAAGGACGGTCGCATCAAGGCGCTGCGCGTGCAGGTGGTGGCCGACCATGGCGCGTTCGACGCGTGCGCCGATCCGACCAAGTGGCCTGCCGGCATGTTCCATGTCTGCACGGGGTCGTACGCGATTCCGAACGCGTTCGTCTCGGTGGACGGCGTGTACACGAACAAATTCCCGGGCGGCGTCGCGTATCGCTGCTCGTTCCGCGTGACCGAGGCGGTGTACCTGATCGAGCGGATGGTGGACGTGCTCGCGCAGAAGCTCGGCATCGACAAGGCCGAGATCCGTCTGCGCAATTTCATCCGCAAGGACCAGTTTCCGTACACCACGCCGCTCGGTCTCGAATACGATTCGGGCGACTACGATACGGCGCTACGAAAGGTGCTGGCGGCCGTCGATTACGACGCGCTGCGCGCCGAGCAGGCGCAGCGCCGGGCCGACCCCGAGGCCGAGTGGCTCATGGGCATTGGCGTCGTGAACTTCACGGAAATCGTGGGGGCGGGGCCTTCGAAGATGTGTGACATTCTCGGCGTGGGCATGTTCGACTCGTGCGAGATCCGCGTGCATCCGGACGGCTCGGCCATTGCGCGCATGGGCACCATCACGCAGGGCCAGGGGCACCAGACCACCTACGCGCAGATCATCGCGTCCGAGGCCGGCATTCCCGCGTCGCAGATCGCCGTGGAGGAGGGCGACACGTCTACCGCGCCATACGGGCTCGGCACCTACGGCTCGCGCTCCACGCCGGTGGCCGGCGCGGCGGTGGCGCGCGCCTCGCGCAAGATTCGCGAGAAGGCGCGCCGGATCGCGGCGCACCTGCTGGAAGCGAGCCCCGACGACGTGGAGTTCGATCTCGACCGCTTCGTGCTGAAGGGGGCGCCGGACCAGTTCAAGACGGTGAAGGAGGTGGCCTGGGCTGCGTACAACAACGTGCCGGAAGGGCTGGAAATGGGCCTCGAAGCCGTCGACTACTACGACCCGCCGAACTTCACGTTCCCGTTCGGCGCCTACGTGTGCGTGCTCGACGTGAACCGCTACACCGGCGAGATCCGCGTGCGGCGTTTCTACGCGCTGGACGACTGCGGCACGCGGATCAACCCGATGATCATCGAAGGGCAGATTCACGGCGGCTTGACCGAAGGCTTCGCCGTCGCGCTCGGCCAGGAACTGCCCTATGACGAGTCGGGCAACCTGCTCGGCGCGACGCTGCTCGACTATTTCGTGCCGACGGCCGTGGAAACGCCGCATTGGGACACCGATTTCACGGTGACGCCTTCGCCGCATCATCCCATCGGGGCGAAGGGCGTGGCCGAATCGCCGCACGTGGGGTCGATTCCGTGCTTCACGTCGGCCGTCGTCGATGCCTTCGCGCATCTCGGCGTCACGCACATGAACATGCCGCACAACGCGTACCGCGTGTGGCAGCAAAGCCGGGCGCTCGGCCTGACCCGGGCCTGAGCATTGTGGGAGGAGCGCGCGATGAAAGTCGTACTCGACAAGGTGTTTCCACTCGCTGCGAGCGCGGACAGCGCGTGGCGGCTTATGCAGGATATCGAAGCAGTGGCTGGCTGCATGCCGGGCGCGAAGATTACGGAGCGCGTGGATGCTACGCACTACAAAGGAACGATCACGGTCAAGCTGGGGCCGGCGACAATGGCGTTCAAGGGCGACATTGAAGTGCTCGCCCTCGATGCGGCGGCGCGCAGCCTGCATTTAAGCGGCAAGGGCACGGACTCGACGGGCGGCTCGGCGGCGGCGATGGATCTCGTGGCCGCCGTGCGGGCCAGCGGCGAGGCGAGCGAGCTGACCGGCAGGAGCGAGGTGACGATGAGCGGCAAGGCCGCCGCGATTGGCGGCAGGCTGATGGGACCGGTCTCGGAGCAACTGCTCAAGCAGTTCGTGGCGAACTTCGCGGCGCGGCTCGACGCGCTGAATGCGCAGGCGGTGCAGCAGGCGTCGCCAGCGTCGGTGGAAGGCGAGGCGGACGTGCCCGCGGCGACGAGCGCCGCGCGCCCCGCCGAGCTCAACGGCATCGCGTTCGTGTGGGCCATGGTCCGCGACTGGCTGCGCGGCCTCTTCTCGCACGAGGCCCATGGCCGCTGAGGCATGTCATGACGCCCACCGATCGCATGCCCGACGTCGTCGCGCTGCAGGCGAAGCTCGCGAGCCACGGCTACATTGCCGAGCGCAGCTTCGCGGCGGCGCTGCTGCTGACGCTGGAAATGCGCCGTCCGCTGCTGCTGGAGGGCGAGGCCGGCGTCGGCAAAACCGAGGTGGCGAAGGCGCTGGCCCGCCTGCTCGCAGTGCCGCTGATCCGGTTGCAATGCTACGAAGGGCTCGACGCCCACACGGCGCTGTACGAGTGGAACTACGCGCATCAGCTGCTGGCGATCAAGCTGTTCGAGCAGGATGCGCGGCCGCTGCGCGACAAGGAGCAGGATGTCTTTTCCGAGCGCTATCTGCTCAAGCGCCCGCTGCTCGAAGCCATCACGACCACGCCCGCGCCCGTGCTGCTCATCGACGAGATCGACCGCACCGACGAAGCCTTCGAAGCGTATCTGCTCGAAGTCCTTTCCGACTTCCAGATTTCGATTCCCGAGCTGGGCGTGATTCGCGCGGTCGAACGGCCTTACGTCATCCTCACTTCGAACGGCACGCGCGAAATCTCGGACGCGTTGCGCCGCCGCTGCCTCTATCAGTACGTCGACTACCCGTCGTTCCAGCGCGAACTGCTGATCGTGCGGACCCAGGTGCCCGACGTGCCCGAAGCCCTCGCGCGCCAGGTCGTCGAATTCGCGCACGCGGTGCGGCAGATGGCGCTGCGCCGCAAGCCCGGTCTCGCGGAGACGCTCGACTGGGCGGCCGCGCTGCTGCGCCTTGGCGTGAGCGCGCTCGACGAGGGCGGCGTCGAGCGGGTCATGGATTCGCTCGCGGCGCTCGTGAAGACGCGCGAGGATCAGGCCGCGCTCACGAAACCGGTCGTCGAAAAACTGGTGGCCTCATGCTGACCGGAACCGAACGCGCCGCCGCGCAGACCAACGCGCCCGATCTTGCGGAGACGCTCGTCGCGCGCTATGCCGGCTTTGCGGGCTGGCTGCGTGCGAACGCGTTCAGTGTGACGAGTGCGGACGTGGCGGCTTCGATGGAGGTTGCGAACCGCATGGGGCAGTTCGACAGCGACCTGCTGCGCTGGAGCCTGCGCGCGCTGCTATGCTCGCGCGCGGAAGACTGGCGGCGCTTCGACGATCTGTTCGACGCCTGGTTCAGGACACCGAACCGTCGCGAGCTGGTCGAAACCCGGGTGGGCGGCGCTGGGCCGCTCACGCACGACGAGGCGGGCGAGGGGCTGCCCGATGCGAGCGAAGGCACGCCTGTGTCGCTCGCGGGTCGCGGCGCCGGTGCGCCGGGCGAGGGCGCCACGGCCGACGAGGGCGCCACCGAAGCCGAATCGCTGGCCGGCGCGGATTTCCGCCACCTCAACGACTCCGCCGAACTCTTTGCCATCGACGCCGCGCTGCGCCGCTTCGCGCAGCGCCTGCGCGGGATCGAAACGCGCCGCGAGCAGCGCGCGAACCAGGGGCGGGCCATCGACCTGCGCTGGACCCTGCGCCGCAGCGTATCGCGCGGCGGTTTGCCTGCGGAGCTTGGCTGGCGGCGCTTGCGGCGGCAGCGCCCGCGCATCGTGCTGATGCTCGACGTGAGCCGCTCGATGAGCCTCTACAGCTTCTTCCTGCTGCGTCTCGCGCGCGTGCTGAGCGGCCGCTTGCGCGACGTGCACAGCTTCATCTTCCACACGCGGCTCGTCTGCATCGACGAGGCGCTGCGCGATCCCGATCCGCGGCGCGCGCAGGAGCGCCTGCATCTGATTTCCGAAGGGTGGGCCGGCGGCACGCGCATCGGCGAGAGTCTCGCCGGATTCAACCGGCACTACGCCTCGAGCCTCCTGCACTCGCGCACCGCGGTCGTGATCGTCAGCGACGGCTACGACGCGGGCGATCCGGCGCAGCTGGGTGATGCGCTGGCCGCGATCCGGCGGCGCTGTCATTCGCTCGTGTGGCTCAATCCTCTCGCTGGGCAGCCGGGATTCGAGCCGGTCAGCGCGGGGATGCAGGCCGCGCTGCCGCACCTCGATCTGTTCGCGGGCGCGCGCGATCTCGCAAGCCTCGAACGTCTGTTTCCGCAAATTCTCGGGGCGCTGCAATGAATGCCGAAACCGTCGAACCCGTACCGGCCGCAACCAGCCTGCTGCAGCTCGAACAGCAATTGACCGATGCCGGGGTGCCATTCGCCGTCGCGACCGTGATCCGCGTCGCGCCGCCGGCCTCGACCCAGGTGGGTGCGCAGGCGCTCGTGGAAAGCGACGGCACGCTGCATGGCTGGATCGGCGGAGGCTGTTCGCAGGCGATCGTGATCGAGGCCGCGCGCCAGGCCATCCGCTGCGGTCAGCCGCGGCGGGTGCGCATCAGCAACGAGCCTGCACCGCCCGATCCCGAAGTGGAGGCGCACGCCATGCCGTGCGCGAGCAACGGCGCGATGGAGCTCTTCATCCAGCCGACCGTGCCGGCGCCGCTCGTGATCGTGTTCGGCGCGACGCCGACGGCGCACGAAGCCTGCGTGCTGGCGCGCCGCATGGGCTTGCGCGCGTCGCTGGCCGCCGACGCCGCGCGCGCGGGCGGTTCGCGTTTCGACGCTGCGGCCCTCGACCGGGCCGGCGCATCGTTCGCGCTGATCGCGACACAAGGCGATGGCGACGAGGATGCGCTCGAAGCCGCGCTGCGCAGCGGCGCCGGGGCCGTGCTCCTGATCGCGAGCCGCCGCAAGGCCGAGCGGCTGCGCGAAGCGATGTGCGCGCGCGGCATCGACGAAGGCCGGCTCGCGGCGTTGCATGCACCGGCTGGACCGGCGATCCACGCGCATACGCCGCAGGAAATCGCGCTGGGCGCCGTGGCGGGACTCGTCGCTTTGCGGCACGAACGGGAAGAAGCGGTGGCGGCCGCGCAAGCGGCCGTCCCGCAGGCCACGGTCGCCACGGAGGCCGTGCCGCCGCTGCCGCCTTGCGAGATGCCCGAAGCGCCGGCGGCCGAGGCGGGGCGCTACGTGAATCCGGTGTGCGGCATGAGCGTCGAGATCGCGACGGCGAAACATGTCGTCGTGCATGGCGGCCACAAGGTGTATTTCTGCTGCGACTGCTGCAAGGCCGAATTCGAGCGCGCACCGGCACGCTACCTGACCGCTGCGCCGGAGCGTGAGGCAAGCCCCGGCGATCGGCCCGCGGAGGGATGATGAATACGGTGAGGTTTTCGGCGGTCGTGCTCGCGGCAGGCTTGTCCACACGCATGGAAGGGCGCCACAAGCTGCTCTTGCCGGTGGGCGGCGAGCCCGCCGTGCGGCGCGTGGTGCGCGCCATCGTCGCCGCGCAGCCGCAGGAGGTCGTCGTGGTGACGGGATTCAACGGACGCGCCGTATTCGAAGCGCTCGACGGCCTGGATGTGCGCTTCCAGAGCAACCCGCGCTACCAGGAAGGGCAGATGACCTCGGTCGCGGCCGGCGTGGCCGCTTTGCAGGCGCCGTGCGACGCCGTGATGATCTGCCTCGCCGACCAGGTGCTGCTTGCGGCCGCCGATTATCGCGAGCTGATAGGCGCTTACGCTTCGATGCCGCGCGGGTCGATTCTGGTGCCGACGTTCAAGGGCGCACGCGGCAATCCAGTTCTGTTTGCGGCGAGTTATGCCCCCGAAGTCGTGAGCGGCCACGTGAATCCGGGTTGCCGCAAGCTGATCGCCGAGCACGGCGACGAGGTCTTTCTCCACGCGGCTGCGCACGACCGCTTTTGCGTCGACATGGATACGCCCGCCGATTATTCGAGCATCGTTGCGCGAGTAGGCCCGGCCACGGCGCCACCCGGCGGGTAGACACGGACAAGCCGGGCGTGAGGTTTCACGCTCCGACGTTTGCCGTAGCGGGTTCAAGCGCCTTGAAAATCTATTCGTAGTCCGGAATAGCGAAATTCCGTTTCGGTGCCTTGAAATTCGCACGAAAACGTAGACGCTCAGTCACGGGAAACCGGGTCATCGTGCCGGCTTCGAAGTGCCGCCAGAATGCCTTTCAAGAGATCGACGGGCGGCGGCGGGCAGCCGGGAATGTGGACATCGACGGGAAGCAGTTCCGAAAGCGGTCCACAGACCGCATAGCTGTCCTTGAAGATGCCGCCTGTGCATGCACACTCTCCCGCGGCAACCACCAGCTTCGGCTCGGGCGTTGCCTCGTAAGCCAGCCGCACCGCCTCGCGCATGTTCACCGCAAGGGGGCCCGTTACCAGGAGCATGTCGGCATGCCTGGGACTCGCGACGAAGCGGATCCCCAGTCCCTCGATGTTGTAGTACGGGTTGTTGAGCGCGTGAATCTCGAGCTCGCAGCCGTTGCATGAGCCCGCATCGATCTGCCGGATGCACAGCGCGCGGCCGAGTACGTCCAGAATCTGCTGGTGCAGCCGCTGCGACTCGGTGCGCCAGTCGTCACCGCCCTGCGGGAGGGGTTCGGCAGGCGGGCGTGTGCCGGCGATCCGCTTGAGAAGTTGCCACGTCACAGGTCGTGCCCCGCGTAACAGAGATTGAACGACTTATTGATCAGCGGAAAATCCGCGACGATATTGCCGATGATCGCGACTTCGAGCGCGGGCCAGTTCTGCCAGGACGGATCGTGGCAATGGCAGCGGGCGAGCGCGCCGTCCTCGCCGGTTTCGAGCGCAACGAGCACGTCGCCGCGCCAGCCTTCGATCCATCCCGCTCCATACGACGGCGGGCGGCGGACATCGGGCGGCACGGCAATGCCGCCGCGCGGCATCCCGGTGAGGATCGCGCGGATCTGGCGCAGCGATTCGTCGATCTCGCGGAACCGCAGCGCCACGCGAGCCGCCACGTCGCCGCGCTCGTCGCCGAGGTGGCGAGCGCCGATTTCGCGGTAGGGGACTTGCGCGTGATCGACCCTCAGGTCCATCGCACCGCCGCTTGCGCGCGCGGCGAAACCGCATACGCCGAGTTGAGCGGCCATCGCCGGCGTGAGGGTGCCGGTCTTCGCGAAGCGGTCCTGCAATCCGGCATGATCGTCGTAGATGCGCCGCATCGTGTGGACCTCGCGCTCGATGCGGTCGCACTGCGCGAGGATCGCGCCGGCCTTTTCCCGGTCGAGATCGCGCGCGAGGCCGCCGGGCTCGATCACGTCGAAGAGGTAGCGGTGGCCGAAGGCGCGCTCGTTCAGGCGCAGCCAGTCCTCCTTCATCCGCGAAAACTGCGCGAGCCCGAATGCGAAGCCCGCGTCGTTGCCTAGCGCGCCAAGATCGCCGAGATGGTTGGCGACGCGTTCGCGTTCGAGCAGCAACGCGCGCAGCCATTGCGCGCGCGGCGGAATCGTCGTGTCGAGCGCGCGTTCGAGCGCCATGCAATACGCCCACGCAAATGCGACGCTGCTGTCTCCGGCAATCCGGCTTGCCACGCGATGGCCGGCGAGTGCCGGCGTGCGCTCGAACAGGCGCTCGATGCCGCGATGCGTGTAGCCGAGACGCTCTTCGAGCCGCAGCACTTTTTCGCCGACCACGGAGAAGCGGAAGTGTCCGGGCTCGATGATGCCGGCGTGAATCGGCCCCACCGCAATTTCATGCACGCCGTCTCCCTCGACCCGCGTGAACGCATAGTCGGCTTCCTGCGACGCGAAGCGCTCCGTGCCGGATGAGGACTTGCGCAACGGGAAGTACCCGGCGGGCCAGTTGCCGTGGTTCAGCCAGGGGCGCACGTCGCCCGCGCCGCACGCGCGCAGGCCGGTCAGATCGTAGACGGCACGCTGCATGCGGGCCGCGCACGGAAAGAGGGCGGAGAGGTCCGGGTACTCGCCGGCCCAGGACGGCGTCTTGCCGAGCGGCAGCCGGACCCAGAGCAGCCCGTCGTCCACGGCATAGGCGGCGCATACCGTGAATGTGCCGCCGTGATCTTCGGCGCCCCACATCGTGATCAGGCGCCCCCCGCCTTCGTCGACCGCGGCGGCAACGCGGACCCAGGCCGCGACGTCCACGTGTGCAATGAGCGTGGCCGGTGCTTCCCCGAACGCGGCAACGCGGGTGAGGCCGGTTAAGGCGTGGAATGCGTGGAAGGCGTCGATCCCCATGAGTCATCCTGCAAGCACGGCCCCGGCCGCGCGATACCATGCGGCGAGCCAGGGGGGAAGGTAGAGACCGAGCATGAGCCCGATGGCCAGATGAACGAAAACCGGCAGCAGCGCCGGCCGGTGTTCGAGCCGGCGCGCCGTGGCGTCGCCGAACACCATGCCTTGCGCGTGCCTGAAAATGACGGCGAACGCGACGACCAGCGCCAGCATCAGAAGCGGCGCGGTCCACGGCAGCGCATGCATTGCCGAGGTGAGAATCAGGAATTCGCTCGCGAACACGCCGAACGGCGGCATGCCGAGAATCGCGAGCGTGCCGAGCATCAGGCCCCAGCCCACCAGGGGGCTCACGCGCACGAGCCCGCGAATGCCGGCGATGGCCTGGGTGCCGGCTTTCTGCGCGGCATGGCCCACGGTGAAGAAAATTGCCGATTTGACGAGCGCGTGAACCGTCATGTGCAGCAGGCCCGCGAACGTGGCGATGGGGCCGCCCAGCCCGAAAGCGAAGGTCATCATGCCCATGTGCTCGATCGACGAAAACGAAAAGAGACGCTTCGCATCCGTCTGCCGGAACAGCGAGAACGTCGCGACGAGCACCGAGACGAGCCCGAAGCCCACGAGCAGCCGCCCCGGCAGGCCGTTCTGCAGCGCGCCGTCGGCGAGCACCTTGCAACGCAGTACCGCGTAGAGCGCCACGTTGAGCAGCAGGCCGGACAGCACGGCGGAAATCGGCGTGGGGCCTTCGGCGTGGGCGTCGGGCAGCCAGCTGTGCATCGGCACGAGGCCGGCTTTCGTGCCGTAGCCGATCAGCAGGAACACGAACGCGAGCGAGACGATGGTGGGATCGAGGCTCGCCTTCGCGGCGTTCAGGCTGGTGAGCAGCAGCGCGTCGCCGCCGCCCAGCACGCGGCTGGCGGCCAGATACAGGAGGATCGTGCCGAACAGCGCCTGCGCGATGCCCACGCCGCAGAGAATGAAGTACTTCCACGCCGCGTCATAGCTGGCCGCCGTGCGATAGACCGACACCAGCAGCACGGTTGCGAGCGTCGCGGCTTCCATCGCCACCCAGAGAACGCCCATGTTGTTCGTCAGCAGCGCAAGCAGCATGGCGAACACGAACAACTGGTACATGGCGTGGTAGAGCCGCATGCGGTTCGCGCTCATGCGGCCGCGGTCGCGCTCGACGCGCATATACGGCTTCGAGAAGAGCGCCGTCGTCCAGCCGATGAAGGTGGTCAGCGCAACCAGAAACACGTTGAACGGGTCGACGAAAAACGCCTGGCCGAACACGAAGCCAGCGCCGTGCGCCATCGTGCGCTGCACGAGCAGGAGCGCGGCGGCAAGCGTCAGGAGGCTGAAGGCGGCGTTCAGGTCCGGCGCGGCGCGGCGCGCGCCCGCGAACGCGAGGCTCGCGCTCGCGGCGAGCGGCAGGCCGAGCACCGCCGCAAGAATCCAGGCACTACTCATCTTTGTGCTCTGCGAGGTGGTGGATGTCCAGGCTGTCGAACCGCTCCCGGATCTGGAACATGAACACGCCGAGGATCAGCATGCCCACGAGCACGTCGAGCCCGACGCCGAGTTCGACGATCATCGGCATGCCGTTGGTGGCGGCGGCCGCCGCGAAGAAGAGCGCGTTTTCCATCGAAAGAAAAGCGATCACCTGTGGAATGGCCGTCGCGCGCGTGATCATCATCATGAACGACAGCAGCACGCACGCCAGCGCGATGCCGAGCGTGCCGCGCGCGACCGAAGCGGCGAACTGCGTCACCGGCAGGGCCACGTTGAACGCGACGACCACGAGCACGATGCCCGTGAGCAGCGTGGCGGGAATGTTGAGCAGCGACTCCACGTCGCCCGTGATTTTCAGGCGCCGCACGAGGCGATAGAGAATCCAGGGAATCAGCCCCACCTTGAGCACGAGCGTGAGCGCCGCGGAGACGTAGAGATGCGTGTCCGCGGTGACGAAACCGAGCACGAGGTTGGCGAGGACGAGCGTGAAGCCCTGCAGCGTATAGAGATGGATCAGGGCGAGAATCCGGCGCTGGCTCAGCATCGCGAACGAGATGAGCAACAGGATCGCGGCGAGGAAGTTGACGATCTGCGTGGCGAGCGCGTGCATTCATGCCCCCAGCAGGAAATGGACGAGCATGCCGATCACGGCGAGCAGATACGCCGTTGCGAGGAACTCGGGCACGCGGAAGAGCCGCATTTTCGCGTTGAGCGTCTCGACGAGCGCGAGCAGCGCGCCGCCCGCGAGCAGCTTCGCGAAGAGCGCAGGCACGGCCAGCAGCAGCGCGAGCGGATTGCCCGCCTCGGCAATGCCCCACGGCACGAACAGGGCGAGACCGATGCACGAGTAGGCGAACAGCTTCAGGCTCGACGCCCATTCGATCAGCGCGAGATGGCGGCCGGAATACTCGAGAACCAGCGCCTCGTGGATCATCGTCAGCTCGAGGTGCGTGGCAGGGTTGTCGACGGGCAGGCGCGCGTTTTCCGCCAGCGACACCATCGCGAACGCAATGCCCGCAAACGCGAGGCTCGGATAGAGGGCGAACTCGCCGTGGCTGAGCGTATCGACGATATGCGTGAGCCCGGTGGACCGCGTGATCAGCGAGGCGGAAAACAGCACCATGAGCAAGGCGGGCTCGGCAAGGAAGCCCACCAGCATCTCGCGCCGCGCGCCGAGCGAGCCGAATGCGGTGCCGGTATCCATGGCGGCGAGCGAAATCGTGACGCGCGCCAGCGCGAACAGGCCCACGAGCGCGATGGCGTCGGCGGCCGGCGAAAGCGGCAGGTCGGTCGAGAGCGTGGGCACGATCGCGCAGGCCAGCGTCATGCAGCCCCAGACGACATAGGGCGCGAGGCGCGTGAGCGGGCTCGCATGCACGGCAACGACCGATTCCTTGCTGAAGAGCTTGTGCAGCGTGCGATACGGTTGCCAGAGGCTGGGACCGCGCCGGCCCTGGAGCCGCGCGCGGCAGATTCCGACCCAGCCGGAGAGCAGGGGCGCCGCGGCGAGCGCCACCAGGATTTCGAGCCCCTGCGAGAGCACTCCGGCCAGCGTGATCATCGGCGCACCAGGACGAGCAGGACGATCAGCGTGAGAAAGCTGTACGTCAGATAGACGGCGATGCGGCCGGCGTGCAGACGCCCCACGAGCGCGCCGAGCTTTTCTATGCCGCGTGTGAGCGGCTCGTAGATCCAGGCCCGCGTGCGGTCGGTGATGGCTACGCGGTAGGTCGGCTGCATGTCGAATGGAGACGGCACGTGCCGCTCGATCCTGAAGAACGGCGAGAAGATCTCGCGGATCGGCTGGCCGAAACCTTCGGCCGTGTCCTGCATGCGCGCGTTCACGAACGGATTGCCGCAGGCCCAGGACGCCGCGCGGCGCAAGCGCCCATGATAGAAGCGGCGCACGAGCACGAACGCGAGCCCGCAGCAACCCGCGAAGAACGCAAGGAAGACGATGGGCATGTAGCTCGCGCGATCGATGCCGGTGGGGGCGAGCAGCAGCCAGCCGCTTGTCTGGCCGGCCGCGCCGAGGTCGGCGCCCACCAGTTGCCGCACGACCGGGGTCAGCGCGCGGACCATCTGGACCGGCAGCAGGCCGAGCAGCACGATGGCCGCCACGAACCAGACAAAGGCCGCGCGTTCCCATGCGCCGGCATCGCGGGCGCGGGCCAGCGCGGCTTCGCGCGGCTGGCCGAGAAAGACGATGCCGAAGAACTTGACCATGGTGTAGCCCGCAAGCGCCGCAACGAGCGCGATCAGCGCGGCGATGAGCGGGATGGCCATGTTGAGGAACGTATTCGGCAGGCCGGGCGTGAAGAGGAAGCTTTGCAGCAGGAGCCATTCGGAGACGAAGCCCGAGAGCGGCGGCAATCCGGCGCTGGCCAGCGCGCCGGCGAGCATTGTCCACGCGGTCCACCGCATCCGGTGAATCAGGCCGCCCAGGCGGCCGAGATTGCGTTCGCCCGTGGCATGCAGCACCGCGCCCGTGCCGACGAACAGGAGGCTCTTGAACGCGGCGTGGCTGGCAATCTGATAGAGGAGGGCGGTCATCGCCAGCGCGGCGAGGCCGTTCATGCCGAAGGCGCGGAACAGCACGGCGAGCCCGAGGCTCACGAACATCAGGCCGATATTGTCGATCGACGAATACGCGAGCAGCCGCTTCATGTCCGACTGGATCGCGCTGAACACCACGCCGAAAAGCGCCGTGAAAAGTCCGAGCGCGAGCATCAGCACGCCCCACCAGGCAATCTGCAGATGCAGCAGGTCGAAGACCGTGCGCAGCATGCCGTAGAGGCCGGCCTTCAGAACGAAGCCGCTCATGAGCGCCGATACCGGCGAGGGCGCGGCGGGATGGGCTTCGGGCAGCCATACGTGCAGCGGAAAAATGCCGGCCTTCGCGCCGAAGCCGGCCAGCGCAAGCAGAAAGGCGATCGAGGCCTGGAACGGCGCGAGATGCTGCAGGCGCATGGCGGCAAACGTATAGTCGCCGGTGTTGCCCTGTAGCAGTCCGAATGAAAGCAGCAGCGCCAGCGCGCCGGCGTGCGAGATCAGGAAGTAGAGAAACGCCGCGCCGCGAATTTCGGCGATGCGGTGGTTGCTCATGACGAGGAACGCGGCGGAGATCGTCAGCGTTTCCCAGGCGACGAGGAAACTGTAGGCGTCGTCGGCGAGGAGAACGAGCGCGAGGCTCGCGAGGCAGGCGTGATATTCGAAGCACAGCAGGCCGGGCGGCGTGCCTTCGCCCTTGCGGAAGTAGCCGGCCGAGAAGGCGCTCACGCCGGCGCTCACCATCCCGAGCACGGCGAGAAAGCAGGCCGAGAGCGCGTCGATGCGCAGATGAACCGGCAAACCCGGCAGGCCGACCGGCAGGACGAGCCCTTGCGGCGGCGTGACCATGCCGAAGAGGCCGAGTCCGAACAGCAGCACGCCCAGCAGGGCGCCCGCGGGGAAGAGGCCATGCGCCACGACCCGCGTGCGGCGCAGATAGACGAGCCCCGCGACGCCAATGGCCAGCCAGCCGGCAACGACGTACAGCACGAGCTGAAGCATGAGGCGAGGTTCCATCGGGCCGGATCTCCCGCGGTCTCAGTCGTGCGCCGCGGACACCGGGTCCACGGTCGCGGAGGGGTCGGGGCTTGCCGCAACGCGATGGTTGCGCTCCATGTTCTTCGCGTGCGCGCCGAGGTCGAGTTCGCCCGACAGCGCGAGGTCGCGTGCGCGCGCGTGCAGCATCGGCCAGTCCGGGGGCGGCGCATGCTTCACCGCGATTGCGATCGGATTGCCGTCCCGCCGGGCATGGGTCCACAGCGGGCGTTGCCCGAACGCGCCGCCGATCCGGTCGAGACAGGCCGTTGCGTGCGCGCTGCGCTCGAGAAGGTTCGCGACCAGCACGCCCTGGTCGCGCAACGCGGCGTGGCAGTCGTCGTAGAAACGCTGGCTCGACAGACCGGCCGGCAGACCGAAAGCGTCGAAACCATCCAGCAGGATGGCATCGGCTGCGTCGCGCAGGCCGGCCAGATACGCGGCCGCGTCTGCGTGAACGACGCGGAACCGTGCCGAATCGTCGGGAATCTGGAACTGGTCGCGCAGCGCGATAACGCGCTCGTCGATCTCGATGGTCGTGACGAGGGCCTCGGGGAACCGGCGATGGCAGTACTTGGAGAGCGACCCGCCGCCCAGGCCCACGATGACGATGTGCGCCGGTTCCGGCTGGAACAGCTGGAACGCCATCATGGCCCGCGTATAGGGCAGATGCAGCGCGAACGGATCGTTTTTGCGCATGGCGGTCTGTACCCCGAACATGCCGAAGCACAGGGAACGCGTGCGCAATCCCTCGTGCACGACGGGCGTTCCCGGATGGCGGCCGAGCAATTCCGCGAAGAGCAGGCTCAAATGGCGCTGTTCGGATGGCAACTCAGGAATCTCCCCACTATGCACGAATCACCTGCAAACGCCTGGTGTCACGCGCTCCTGTCCGGAACGCATATGGTTAACACCGCATGTTAACGACATTAACATGCTATCAGAACTGTTCCGGCGTTGCCAGAGAGCGCCGCTGCGCAAAGGCAGGCATTGCGCGCCGCCTTTCTTGCGTTTACATGTGATGCACATACGATTAACATTAAATAAGATTGTCGGGGTGGCCACGGGGACGCGGCCTTGGGTGGGCGACGTGGCGGGGAAAGGTTTCTGATGATTGACTTCGATGTGCCGTTGCTGACGCACGAAAGCAGGCGGTTGCGGCTGCGCGAAGCGGCCGGCGAGCGAGGTCTCGTGGCCGTGGGCGTTGGCCGGGCAGGCGGGCGCGGATTCCAGATGCTTCACCGCTTTGCCGCGTCAGGCGACTGGCTGGAGGCGGGCGGCGTCAACGTCGTGTTCGTCTATCCGGCCGAGTCGGCACGTCATGTTCAGGACGCGCTTTCGGTCATGGCCGCGCGTTACCGGGGCAAACCCTGCTTGCTGCTCGACGAGGCCGGCCAGTTCTTTGGCCGCGCGCTGCCGGTCCACCGGCTACGCGCCATGCGTTTCGATCGGCAATTTGCCTGCATCGAGACCGCCATGATTTCCGTGCGGGACGCCGACTGGGACTCGCGGCTTTGCGACTTCCTCATCAGGGCAGGCGAGGGTGCGGCGTAACGGGCCGCGCGATGTGCATGGTGATCGCGTATGCCGTGGATCGAGGCGCGACTCGATCAACCCTTTGCGCCCGGGATGTATTATAATTTGATTAACATATACGGACGATAACGCTCTCGCGTCATGGAAACCAAAAGCGCCCGATTGACCATTCTGATCGACCCCGCCAAGAAGGCGGCATTCGAAGAGCTTTGCGCCGCGCAGGATTTGACGCCTTCGCAGGTCGTGCGGCAACTGATCCGCGAATATCTCGAGCAGCACGGCGTGACCTACAAGACGAAGAGCTCGGTCGGCGCGCGGGTGCGTCGATAAACGGCCCGTCCGGCACCAGGAATAACACATGAGCGCATTACCTCCTTGTCCCAAATGCAATTCCGAGTTCGTCTACCAGGACGGAAGCGTCTACATCTGCCCGGAGTGCGCACACGAATGGGCTGCCGATACCACCGCGGATCCGGCGGAAACGGCCGGCAAGGTTTATCGTGATTCGGCCGGCAACGTCCTGCAGGACGGCGATACGGTAACGGTCATCAAGGATCTGAAGCTGAAGGGCTCGGGCGGTGTGATCAAGATGGGCACGAAGGTGAAGAACATCCGTCTCGTAGACAGCGATCACGATATCGATTGCAAGATCGACGGCTTTGGCGCGATGAGCCTGAAGTCCGAATTCGTCAGAAAGGCATGAGCTTGACCGCTTGACCGCCTAACCGGGCTCGACCCGGTCAGGCGGTGTCCGCGCAGACATTCCCGACTCGTGGGCCACCACCACGCACACATTGCTTCCCCACCGCGGTTCGATTCGCCATAGGCCTTCGCACGATCTTGATTGATCAATATCAAGATAACGGCGGCTCCGAGGTCTACATTGAGTGGCGTCCAGGTGTTTGGCGATATCGAGGAGGAAGCTCATGAACGTATCGGACATCATGACGACGGACGTCGTCTCAGTACTTCCCACCGCAACCGTTTTCGAGGCCGCCGCCTTGATGGTGCAGCGTCATATCAGCGGTTTGCCGGTCGTCGACGAAGAAGGAAACATCGTCGGCATCCTGAGCGAGGCAGACCTGCTGCATCGCGTTGAGACAGGGGCCGGCAAGCCGCAGCGTTCGTGGCTGGCGGAGTTCCTGTTTTCGAACCGGAAGCTCGCGGCGGAGTACCTGAAGGAACATGCGCTGAAGGTCGGCGACCTCATGACGGAAAACGTCGTGTGTGTGATTCCGACCGCGTCGCTGGCCGAAGTTGCCGACGTGCTGGAACGCCATCACATCAAGCGCGTGCCTGTCACCGTCGACGGGAAACTGCTTGGCATCGTGAGCCGCTCGAATCTGGTGAGCGCCCTGGCACACGCGGCGCAGGCCGGTCCCGAGGTTGTCGCGGCCGACGCAGCCCTGCGCGAGAGCGTGTTGC
Organism: Paraburkholderia acidipaludis NBRC 101816; assembly: GCF_000684975.1. Taxonomy (GTDB): domain Bacteria; phylum Pseudomonadota; class Gammaproteobacteria; order Burkholderiales; family Burkholderiaceae; genus Paraburkholderia; species Paraburkholderia acidipaludis. The sequence continues at coordinate 443,515 of NZ_BAXZ01000003.1, forward strand.
ATGCGCTTGAAGGCCGTAGATGGGCAATGGGGGCGGAGAACGTCGTCGTGAAGGACGGCGTTGTCCATCTTTGGGGCACGGTGAATTCCGAGGAAGAGCGCAAGGCCATACGCGTTTGTGCGGAACGTGTCTCCGGCGTGAAGGGCGTCGAGGACCATCTCGGCTATCCCACGTATTTCGCGCCCCTGTAAAAGCAGGCACGGGTTGGCCGCGTGGGAGAGAGCGGTTCCCGGACGGCTGGCCTTCGAGTTCGGCACGTTGCGCTTGCCGATGCGGGAAAGCGAGGATCACGCTCATGAAACACGAACCAGTACCGGATGGCCTGCCTGTTGGCGACCCCTTGAACGATCCTGGTGTGAGGAAGATCGTCGTCGACATAGCGAAAGCGACCCAGTCGGAAGAGGACACGGTGCGCGTGCTCTTTGCTGACGCTTACGAAACCCTCAACCGAGAGGCACGCATCTTCGGCTTCGTGCCCTTGCTTGCGGCCAAGCGCGTGCGCAGGATCCTTCTGGAACGCGCGAGCCGCGTGCACTAACCGCTTCGATAAAGCGCTTCAATGCGACATCAGCACCGGAAGCGTCATCGTGGCCAGGACCGTGCGCGTCGCGCCGCCAAGCACCATTTCCTGCTGCCGCGAGTGCCCGTAGGCTCCCATCACGAGCAGGTCGTAGCCACCCTCCGCGGCGTAGCTGAGCAGGGCATCGCCCGTAGTTTCAAGGGTGTGGCGGGGGAAGTGGGCGATGTCCGCCATCGTCGCGCCGTGGCGCGCGAACAGGGTTGCCAGATCGGCGCACGAAGCCTGGGTGGGATCGGATGTAACGGTTGCCGAAGCGGCTGCGATCGTCACGCGCGCTGCGCGCGTGATGAAGGGAAGCGCGTCGTGCGCGGCGCGCGCCGCCTCGCGGCTGCCGTTCCAGGCAATGAGCACGTGCTTGCCGATCGCTTCGTAGTTGCCGGTATGCGGCATGACGAGCACCGGTCCGCCGGCGCCCAGGATGGCCGCCTCGGCGAAATGATCGGCGACGTAGGCACCGGGATCGTTCAGATCGGTTTGGCCGAGGATCGTCAGATCGGCGGTTCGGCTGTGCTGCGTCAGGACGGCGATCGGGTCCGCGTCGCCGCCAATCCACACGCCCTCCACCTGCGCGCGCGCCAGCTCGGCGTGGAACAGCCGCTCGATCGCCCCGCGCTGCTCGGCCCGGCGCTTGCGGTGTTCGTCGTAGTAGCCGGCCGTGCCTGCCATCACGTGGAACTCGCGCGGCTGCGGCTCGAAGGCGGAGAACACCCCGTTCAGATGGGCGCCATACGCGCGCGCGAGCGTCAAGGCGAGCGAAAGCCGCGCGCTGACGCGGTGGCTCGTATCGAGATGAACCGTCAGGGTCCGGTAGGTCATGGCAGATCTCCATCACGATGGGAAGCGTGGGAAGCGGTCGCGGCCCAGCCCAACTCGGGCAACGAAGTGATATGAGTCTAGAAACAGGCGATCCTTCACCGTTGATTTAAATCAAGCGCCTGTGGGAAGCGCGAATGGCACCGAAGCGGGGCATGCAAACCCAGGCCATTGAGGCAGATCAATCGGCAAAATCCGTGCGCTCCTAGATTGAATACGGTGCGCCAGGGGTGGGCACATGCCGGGAAGGTGCTTGCCGAGCCAGAACGCCGGCAGATGGAATAAAAATCTGAAGACATGAAGGGGCGGCGCGCTTCGATAGGGGAGTCAAAAATGAGGCGTTGGGGGCAGGAATCAATGCATACGCCAGTCGTTGCGCCGTACGCGCGCATCGTTGTCCTGATGACCGGGAGCGAACATGTCGCTTCGCTGCTAGGGTACGTGGCGGGCTGGGCGCAAAGAGGCGCGCGCGTTCACATTGCAGGTCTTGTGCCCTCGCTCTCGCATGGCGACAGCGGATCCGGGAATGCCCGGCTCCTGTGCAGACGGATCAGTCTGACCGCAACGGTCGACGCCGCTTGCGAAGCACTCGCACGGCACGGAATCGAAGCCGACAACGAAATCGTTCAGGTGGAGGCGGGTGCCGTACAGACAGAAGCGCTTGCGCGCGCCGTGCGCGCTTCCCGGGCGGAACTGGCGATCGGCTCGTCGGACAGCCTGGTTTCGCTTGCGGGCTCGACGGGCTGTCCGGTGCTGGTGTTGCCCACGCCTTTCGCGCGTCGATGCCAGGTGCCGCCACGGCGCATTTTTGTCGCGAGCGACGGGAGCGCCGAATCGGCTTTCGCCGTTCGGGAAGCCGCGCGGATTGCCGCGCCGGGTGCGGCGGTCCGGGTGGGCTATCTCGCCTGCAATCCGGTGGCCGCGCGGCATCCCGAAGACTTCGACGCCGTCGTCCTCAAGGCGCCGCACGATGATGGCGGCGTTTCTGATGACGTCTTGCACGCGATCGTGGAGGCGGCCCGGCAATGGCATACCGACCTGCTGATGCTGGGGCCGCGCGGTGGTCACGCGGGCGGGCGGCTGCGCTACGGCAGCATCGCGGCCGGTGTTGCGCAACGGGCCGTGTTGCCGCTGCTGCTTGTGCCGCAGATGTCACAACGCGCCGGCCCCGCGGCGGCCGGCGGCGTGCATTGAGTTGATATGCATCAACGGTCACCGCCTGCCGGACCTTATTCTGAATTCAATTGGCAAGCAGACGGTTTGCCGTCGGCACGGGTAGGGGAGCAGGTCATGGAGATTGCGTTTCCGCGCAAGGGATGGAGGCCCGCATGACGACACTAAGGGGCACAGTCGACTCGGGAAAATGGATCGTCGAGGCGATCACGTCGCCCGCGGCGCAAGGCGGGTTCACCTGCCAGATCAGCATCACGCAGAGTGCGCCCGAGCCGGAGTTCGGCCACGCCTTCGCACATTACCGGGCGTTCGAAACCGAGGAGGCCGCGGTGCTGGATGGTCTGCGCGCGGGCATGACGTGGATCGAACTGAAGAACGGCCACGTATTCGGGGTGTAGGACGAGTTGCGATCGATCCTTCCGCGTGACTCCTCGCCGCTCTGCTTGTCGATCCAGCCGATTGCGCAAGCGCAGAGGGCGAGACGGTCGAGCGCGCCCTTCTGCTTCACACGCGTGCGAGACCCTCGGCGTCGACGATGCGGATCTGCTTGCCGCTCGGCTCGACAAGCCCTTCCCGGTGAAAACGCGAGAACATGCGGCTCACGGTTTCGAGCTTCATGCCGAGAAAGCATCCAATCTCTTCCCGGCTCATCTTCAGGTTGAATTGCGCGCCGGAGTAGCCGCGCCTCCTGAAGCGGGTAGCCAGATCGAGCAGGAAGGAGGCGAGCCGCTGTTCCGCGGTCATCGTGCCGAGCAGCAGCATGAGACTGGATTCGCGCACGATCTCGCCGCTCATCAACTGGTGGAGATGGTGCTGCATGCGGCGGCTTTCGTGGCACAGCGATTCGAACTGGCCGAACGGAATGATGCAGACGGTGCTGTCCTCGAGCGCGATGGCTTCGCAGCTGTGCGTGCCCGAGCATACGCCATCGAGCCCGAGCGGTTCGCCGGGAATCTGGAATCCGGTGACCTGTTCGCGGCCGTCGCGATGCATGACGATGGTCTTGAACGAGCCCGTGCGCACGGCATAGAGGCTCTGGAACGCATCGTGCGTGCGGAACAGCGCCTCGCCGCGGCGGACGCTGCGGGTCGTGTGGACGACGGTATCGAGTTGCTGGAGTTCGGCGGACGTGAGATCCGGCGGCATGCAGACCGCGCGCAGCGAACAGGTGGAGCAGCGCGGGGCGGGCCGGTGTGCCGCGGCCTCGCGAGCCGCGGGATGCTGGGGCGCCATCGGCCGGTACTCCGGTGACGTCGCGGGCAGGGAGGAATCGCTGGCGGCTTCGGCATGCATGATCATCTCCAGTTCAGCGCGCGGTATTCGCGCGCTGCTTCACAAGCGCTTCGAGGGTATGGCAGGCGGCGTCGAATTCGGACGTCTTGTCGAAGAAGAAGTCGGCGCCGGCATGTTGGCAGGCCACCCTGAACGGTGCGCTGGCATGATTCGTCAGCACGACCGTGACGACCGACGGCTGTTCGCGCGAGAGCCGGGCGACGAGCTCGATGCCGCTGCCCGCAATCAGTCTCAGATCGACGACTGCGACGTCCGCGCCGCTCGACGCGATTTCGGCCAGGGCGGTGGCCGTATCCTCGGCCTCGCCAACCACGATCACATCCGGAATGGCCGAGAATGCCTCGGCGATTCTTCGACGCACCGGCACAGCATCCTCGACGAGGAAAACGTTCAGTTTCGGGTGAATGCGGTGGACTTCCATGCCGCCAGTATCGGCGGCGCCATCTCAAAAATAAATCGGCGACGGTGGAAAGTGGCGTACGCGGAACGGAAGCTGTGTAGGGCGATTCCTACAGACATGCGACGAGGCGCCGCGGCTCCGGCGGCTCAGGGTTCGTCCTGATCGTCGAGCAGCTTGTGGCGCAGGGCATAGCGCACGAGCGCGGCCTCGTGCGGCATCTGCATTTTTTCGAGAATGCGGACCTTGTAGGTGCTCACGGTCTTGGTGCTCACGCAAAGCGTTTGCGCGATTTCCGTGATGGTCTCCCCGGAGGCGATGCGCCGGAAGACCTCGAATTCGCGGTCGGAGAGACGCTGGTGCGGGAGCGTGTCGGCAGGCTCGTTCAGGCTCTGTGCGAAGCGCTCCGCCATCGCCATGCTCACGTAGACACCCCCGGAGGCCACCTTCGTCACGGCGCTCACGAGTTCCGCGCTGGCGCTTTCCTTCGTGAGATAGCCCGAGGCCCCCGCCTTGAAGGCGCGCACCGCATATTGATGCTCGGCGTGCATGGTCAGCACGAGGATCCGCAGGCCGGGTCGCTCGTCCTTGATCTGCTTGATAAGCTCCACGCCGCTGCGCCCCGGCATCGAAAGATCGAGCACGAGAACCCTGGCGTCGCACTCGCGCACGAGCGCGAGCGTGGTGGCGCCGTCGCAGCTTTCTCCCACGACTTCGAAATCGTGAGCGCTTTCGAGGATGCGGCGCAACCCGTCACGCACGAGCGTATGGTCGTCGGCAATGATCACCTTGATCATGAAGCGTTCTCTTCGGATTGGAGAGCGTCGAGCTCGAACGTGAAGCAGATGGCAAAGCCTTCCCCCGGCGCGGTATCGATCTCGACGGTGCCGTTGAGCATGTGCGCGCGCTCGCGAATGCCAAGCAGACCGAACGATTTGTCGCGGCGGGTGCGATGCGGCGCGTTGCCGGGGTCGGTGTGCGTGCCGCGGCCGTTGTCGGCGATACGCAAGGCGCAGTGCTGCCCCTCGACTTCGAGCGTCAGGACCACGAGGCTGGCTTCCGCGTGGCGGGCAACGTTCGTGAGCGCTTCCTGGACAATGCGAAAGAGGGTGGAGGCCGCGGTGTTCGAAAACACCGTGTTGCCGGTGTGGAGATGCTGCTGGACGGCGATGCCGTAGCGGCTCGTGAAGTCGTTCGCGAGCCATTCGATGGCGGGGACGAGCCCGAGGTCGTCGAGCATGACGGGCCGCAGGTCGGCGGCGATGCGCCGCACCGCCTTGACGGTCGAATCGATCAGCTTGCTCATGCCCGTGATGCGCGCGGCGATGTCGGGGTCGGCGGTGTCGCCGAGGCGGTGCTCCAGCGCGGAGAGGTCGATCTTGAGCGCGGTGAGCTGCTGGCCGAGATCGTCGTGAAGCTCGCGGGCGATGCGGGTTTTTTCGGCCTCGCGCACGTTCTGCAGATTGGCGGAGAGTTCGCGCAGCTCTTCGCGCGAGCGCTTGAGCGAGTTTTCCGCCCGCAGCCGCTCGGTGATGTCACGCAGCATGACCGTGTAGAGCTTGCCGGAGACGTCGCGGATCTGCGAAATCGACGCCTCGATGGGAAACTCCTCGCCGTTGGCGCGCAGGCCGTGGAGAACGCGCTGCTGGTGGCCCATGGAACGCTCGGTGACGCCGGTGGCGCCGAACTGCTCGACGTGCCGCTCGTGGGCCGTCCGAAACCGCTCGGGAATGAAGCGCGAAAGCGGCGAGCCGATCGCTTCCATGGCGGAGAGGCCGAATACGAATTCGGCGGCGGGATTGAAGATGACGATCCGCTGGTTCTCGTCCACGGTGATGATGGCTTCCATCGAGGAGCGGATGATGCCCATCATGCGTGCTTCGTTCTGGCGCGCGCCACCCTCGGCGGGGACCGATGCGGGAGTGGCGCGCGCGCGGGCGAGGCGAAACCCGAACAAGGCAAAAACGGCGGCAATGACCGCACCGGCGAGGAGGACGGCGGCCGCGCAGATGAGCGCGCTCATGAACCACGGGCTGCCGGCGGCACTTGCGTCGGGCGGGAGTGTCGTGCCGCCGGATGCGAAGGCGGCAAAGGCGGCGAAGGCGTTGACGAGCGCGAGCGTTGCCGCCACGGCGGGCTGGCGGATCCGGTTGGCGAATACCCGCGCTGTGCCGCGCGCGGCGTGCGGATCAGTGCCTGAGCGCATGGTCAGGGCGCAGGGCGAAACGCCTGCACGGGAAGGGGGCGTAAGCCATTCGCGTGAAGTCCAGGGATGTCAGTGGAAGGAGCCCGACGCTCGATTCCACGTGGGCCGGCTATCCCGATTTTACGTGGCGCGCGAACGAACGCGGCGAAAAACGTGCTTGCCGCGCGGCGGCGCCGGCGCTTCCGGCTGCGGCGAAAGCTCCGCGCGAGCCAGGCGGCGATCTGGCAGGCCGCGTCTCAGGCGGCCAGATTGGGCGCGTCCGCAGGTTTGCCCGGCGCGCATGAACGATCGCGCCCGGGTTCTTCGGGAAGGTCGACCGTCTCCCCATATTCCGGCACGCTGCAATCCCAGTGCAGCGTTTCGGCGATGCGCCGGCGCAGTGCATCGGCCGCCGCGGGCTCGCCATGCGTCACGAACGTGCGGATGGGCGGGCACGCCATGCCGGCCAGCCAGCGCAGCGTCTCCCGATAGTCCGCATGGGCGGAAAGCGACGAGATGGAGGACACTTCGGCGCGCACGCGGACATAGTCGCCATGCAGCTTGATCGTCGGAGCGTGCGCTTCGAGCGCCGCGCCGCGCGTGCCCGGCGCCTGGTAGCCGACCAGGGCGATCGTATTGCGCGGGTCGGAGGCGTAAAGGCTCAGGTGATGCAGCACGCGCCCGCCCGTGGCCATGCCGCTGCCCGCGATGATGACCATCGGTCCGTCGCGCGAAGCAATGGCCTTCGAGTCGTCGATGGTTCGGGTCATGAACGCCGCGTGGTCGATGGTGTGCAACTGCGAGACCGTCAGCCGGTGGTCGCGCATGTGGTGGCGGTAAAGGTCGGTGACGCTGATCGCCATCGGACTGTCGAGAAAGACCGGGACGTTGGCCATCCGCCCGGTCTCCTTGAGGCGGGCAATGTAATAGAGCACTTCCTGCGCGCGTCCCACGGCGAAGCAGGGCATCACGACAACACCGCCGCGCGCGAACGTGCGCGCGAACATCGCGGCCAGTTCGTCCTCCGGATGGAGCGTGGCGTGCACCCGGTCGCCATAGGTCGACTCGACCACGAGATAGTCGGCATGGGCCGGCGGCGCGGGCGCGCGCATGAGCGGGTCCTCCGGGCGGCCGAGGTCGCCGGAAAACGCGATGATCGTGTGTCCGCAGCACACCACGACGCTTGCCGCACCGAGGATATGCCCGGCGGGCAGCAGCCGGAAAGTCAGATGCTCGTCGAGCGAGACCGGGGCGTCGAAGTCGCGCGGACCGATGAGGCGCAGTGCCGCTTCGGCGTCTTCGAGCGTATAGAGCGGCAAGGCGGGGCGGTGCTTCGAGTAGCCGTGGCGGTTGGCAAAAGCGGCGTCTTCTTCCTGCAGGCGGGCGCTGTCGCGCAGCATGACTGCGCACAGGTCGGCCGTGCCGGGCGTGCAATAGACCGGCCCGCGATATCCATTGCGCGCCAGCACCGGCAGGTAGCCGCAATGATCGATGTGGGCGTGCGTGAGAATGACCGCGTCGAGTGTATCGGCGGGAAAGGGCAGCGGCGCCCAGTTGCGCAGACGCAGGTTTTTCGTGCCCTGGAACAGTCCGCAGTCGATCAGTATCCGCTTGCCTTGCGCTTCCAGCAGGTAGCGCGAACCGGTGACCGTTTGTGCCGCACCCAGGAAGGTCAGCTTCATCATCATGCTCTCCTCACTATGCACCTGTGGTACGACCTGGCGACCTGGCCGGGGGGCGGCGCGGTGTCGCGCGTTCGGCATCCCGTATCCGATGCGCAGGAGGCGCTGTGGATAGCAGGTGTCCGGCAGGTCGAATAGCGCGCTGCCAGTTCGCGTTGCGTGCGGCTCAGTCTAGGCGTCGAAGCTCGATCGCAATTGATATGGGTCAACCAGGCACGGCGGCTTTCGCCGCGCTTCCGACCGATTCGGAATTGATGCATGTCAATCGTGGGCAGAGCCCGCTCCCTATAGTTGAGCAAGATCTCGACTGCGCCGATTCGCGGCCGGTCGCCAACTTGCCAGGGGGGACTGCCATGCGCAGCGAACGGATTGCTTTTGTGAGCGGAGGAATGGGAGGCCTGGGCGGCGCGATCAGCCGAAGACTGCACGATGCCGGCTTGACCGTCGCCGTTTCGCATTCCGAGCGCAACGATCATGTGGCAACCTGGCTGAATCGCGAACGCGAGGCGGGTCGGACATTCCATGCCTTTGTGCTCGACGTGGCCAGCTACGACTCCTGCGAAGCGTGTGCGAAACGGGTATTGGCGGAATTCGGCACGGTCGACGTATTGATCAACAACGCCGGCATCACGCGCGACGCGAGCTTCCTGAAGCTCACGAAGCGCGAATGGGACGACGTGCTGCGCACGAATCTCGACAGCGTGTTCAATCTCACGAAACCGTTCTTGCCCGGCATGGTGGAGCGCCGCTTCGGCCGCATCGTCAACATCGGCTCGGTCAACGGTTCGCGAGGCGCGTTCGGGCAGGCGAACTATGCGGCGGCCAAAGCCGGCATGCACGGCTTCACGATGTCGCTGGCGCTGGAGGTCGCGAAGCACGGTGTCACGGTCAATACCGTCTCGCCCGGCTATCTCGCCACCGCGATGGTGGAGGCCGTGCCGCGCGACATTCTGGAGACGCGCATTCTTCCGCAGATCCCGGTGGGCCGGCTGGGCCGTCCCGAGGAGGTGGCCTCATTGATCGCCTGGCTATGCTCGGATGACGGCGCATTCGTGACGGGCGCCAACCTGGCCGTCAACGGCGGCATGCACATGGCCTGAAGCACGAGGGAAGGTATGGCGGCGGGTGACGTGCTTTCGTGCCGTCTCGCGAGCCTCGGCGAGAATCGAATGGGGAGAGAACGATGAACGTTGCCGTGCGCGATGCCGCACCCCGGATTGCGACATCGAACCTTTATGGCTCGCCTGCGAGCGCCGCCGAGGGCGCTCCGCCTGCCGCCGTGCTGACCGACGAGTGGAACCGGACGGCCCAGGCGGCCATCGCCGCCATGACGTTCGGGCTCTCGCCGATCTCGCTCGCATTGGCCGCGATCGACTGGGGGGCGCATCTCGCGATTGCGCCGGGCAAATGCTTCGATCTCGCCATGCACGCGTGGCTCGCGGCGGGCCGGTTTCCGGCCATGGCCCCCGGTGCGGACGACGGCGAGGGTGACAGCGGCGTGGCGGTGCATGCGGGCGAAGCCGATCCGCGCTTTGCCGCCCCCGCGTGGTCCAACTGGCCTTTTCACCTGTATCGCGACGGCTTTCTCGGCATCCAGCGCTGGTGGCGCGAAGCCACGCGCGGCGTACCGGGTGTGGAGCGGCACCACGAACAACTGGTGGGCTTCGCGGCGCGCCAGTGGCTCGATGCGTGTTCGCCCGGAAACTTCATCGCCACCAATCCGGTGGTGCTCGACGCGACGATCCGCTCGGGCGGAGCGAACCTTAAGGCGGGCGCGCGCAACTGGTTCGAAGACGCGGTTGGGCTGGCCGCGAGCCGGTCCGGCGTTCATGCGCGCGCAACGCCAACCGAGGGGCCGGGGCAGGGCGTCGCGCTCACCCCGGGGCGCGTGGTATGGCGCAACGCATTATGCGAACTGCTCCAGTACGACCCGCTGACGCCCGACGTCGCGCGCGAGCCGATCCTGATCGTGCCGTCGTGGATCATGAAGTACTACATCCTGGATCTGCAGCCGCACGACTCGCTGATCCGCTTTCTCGTCGAATCGGGTTTTACGGTGTTTGCGATTTCGTGGCGCAACCCCGGCGCGCAAGCGCGCGATCTCGGTCTCCACGACTATCTGCGCGACGGTTTTTTCGCTGCGCTCGAGACGGTTCGTTCACGCTGCGGCGAGGCGGTGCACGCGGTGGGATATTGCCTGGGCGGAACGCTGCTGGCGATAGGAGCCGCGGCGCTCGCACGCGACGGGCAGTGCAACGGGTGCCGCGACGCGCTGCGCTCGATCACGCTGCTGGCCGCGCTGACCGACTTCAGCGAGCCCGGCGAACTCGGCCTCTTCATCGATGCGAGCGAGCTGGCGGAGCTCGACGCGCTGATGTGGCGCCAGGGCTATCTGGACGGCTTGCAGATGTCCGCCGCGTTCCAGCTGCTCAATGCCCGCGATCTGATCTGGTCGCGCATGATGAGCGAGTACCTGCTCGGACAGCGAACCAAGCGCAACGACCTGATGGCGTGGAATGCGGATACGACGCGCATGCCATACCGCATGCACACCGAGTACCTGACCCGGCTCTTTCTCGATAACGACCTGGCGGCGGGCCGCTACTGTGTCGACGGCCGTCCGGTCGCGCTCTCGGACATCGAGGCGCCGATGTTCGTCGTCGGGACCGAGCGCGATCACGTTTCGCCGTGGCGTTCGGTCTACAAGCTGCACCTGCTGACGCACAACGCGCTGACCTTCGTGCTGACGGCGGGCGGCCATAACGCCGGCATCGTGTCCGAGCCCGGCCATGCGCACCGCTACTATCGGTGCGCGACGCGCGGGCCCGGCGGGGCGTACCGCAGCCGTCACGAGTTCGTGACGGGTACGCCGGCTGTCGATGGCTCCTGGTGGCTTTGCTGGCGCGACTGGCTACGCGCGCGTTCGACGGGCGAGGTGCCGGCGCGCACGCCCGACGCGGGGCTCGGCGCCGCGCCTGGCGAGTACGTGCTCGAAACGTGAATCCGCCCCCTGCCATGCCGGATCTGCACGGCGCCTCGCGCCGAGCGGGAAGTTGATCGAAGTCAATCGAGCCTGCCGGCCACGGCGCATGATGGAAACGGCCGGCGCGCTTGCCAGCCTGTTTACGAATGCCGATGGAGGGAACATGAAAGCACTGGTCTACAACGGCCCGGGCCGCTTCGCGGTCGAAACGCGCCCGATGCCGGAATTGCAGGAACCCGGCGACGCAATCGTCAAGATGTCGAAAACGACGATCTGCGGCACGGATTTGCATATCCTCAAAGGCGACGTGCCGAGCTGCGAGCCGGGGCGCATTCTCGGCCACGAGGGCGTTGGGGTTGTCCACGAAACCGGCAGCGGCGTGTCGGGGTTCAAAGCCGGCGATCACGTGCTGGTGTCGTGCATTTCGAGCTGCGGCCAGTGCGAATACTGCCGGCGCGGCATGTACTCGCACTGCAAGACGGGCGGCTGGATTCTCGGCAACCGCATCGACGGCACCCAGGCCGAGTATGTCCGCATTCCGCACGCGCAAACGAGCCTGTACCGGATTCCCGCCGGCCTCGACGAGGCGGCGCTCGTGATGCTCTCCGACATCCTGCCGACCGGCTTCGAGTGCGGCGTGCTCAACGGCAAGGTCGAGCCCGGCAGCACGGTCGCCATCGTCGGCTCGGGCCCGATCGGACTGGCGGCGCTTTTGACGGCGCAGTTCTATTCGCCGGCGCAGATCATCATGGTCGACATGGACGCCAACCGTCTGGAATGCGCGACGCGCTTCGGCGCCACCTCGTGCGTCGACACGCGCACGACCGAAGCGGTCGATGCGGTGATGAAGCTCACGGGCGGCGTGGGTGTGGACTGTGCGATCGAGGCGGTCGGCGTGCCCGCCACATTCGAACTGTGCCAGCAGCTCGTGGCCCCGGGCGGCACGATCGCCAACATCGGCGTGCATGGCGAGAAGGCCTCGATCTTCCTCGACAAGCTCTGGGACCGCAACGTGTCGATCACGACGCGTCTCGTCGATACGGTCAGCACGCCCATGCTGCTCAAGACCGTGTGCGCCGGGCGGATCGATCCGAACCGGCTGATCACGCACCGGTTTGCGTTCGCCGACATGCTCAAGGCGTATGAGACGTTCTCGCACGCGGCCAGCACGCATGCGCTGAAGGTCATCGTCGAAATGTGACGCGCGCGCCCTCATCCGATTGAGCATAATGGAAGCCTCCCCCCCGGCATGCCTGCAACGGAGTCGTGACCCAACTTACGCTACCCGGATTCGAGGTACTCCCACTGTCTTTGGCGCATCACCTGTTCTTTGCCGTGATGCCCGATGCGGACACTGCTGCGCGCATTGCCGGGATGGCGAGAAGGCTGCAGTCCGACCTGCGTGTAAAGGCCAGGCCGCTGCACGCCGGCCGGCTGCATATCTCGCTGCACCATCTGGGCGATTTTGCGCATGCGCCGGAGGTCGTCGTCGCGCGTGCATGCGTTGCGGCGGCGAGCATTGACGCGCGCCCATTCGGCGTGACATTTGACCGGATCTCCACCTTCAACGGCGGAGCCGGAAATCGGCCCCTGGTGCTGACCGGGAGCGCCGGGCTGGACACGCTGATCGCCTTCCAGCAAGAACTCGGGGACGCCCTCGGAGGCGCGGGCCTGCGCGTTTCGCGCAGGCGTTTCACGCCGCATCTCACGCTGCTGTACGGCGAAGCGAGGTTCGACTCGCGCACGATCGAACCGATCGCCTGGACCGTACGCGAATTCGTCCTGATTCACAGCTGGCAAGGCAAGACGCGCTACGACATAAAAGGGCGCTGGCCGCTGGGAGACTGAGATAAAATGCGTAACCTTTGGGAGGTCGTCGCGCGCTCGAAGCCGCAGTCCGGTATCACTCCTCCAGCGGCATCGCGCTCGTCCCCTTGAGCTCGTCCAGGCACACGATGGACTGCACGCTGTTCACGCCCGGCGCGCGCATCAGCGTATCGAGCAGGAATTCGGACAGCGCCTTGAGATTGCGCGCCACCACCTTCAGCACGTAGTCGATGTCACCGGTCACGGAGTAGCACTCCTGCACTTGCGGCAGCTTCGCCACGAGCTCCTTGAACTTGACCAGCTCGCGCATATGGCCGCGTTCCATCGTCACCTGAATGAACGCCACCACGCCGAAGCCAAGGCTCTCGGCGTCGAGCCGCGTCTCGTAGCGGCGGATCACGCCGAGCTCCTCGAGCCGCCGGTGCCGCCGCAAAGTCTGGGCGGGAGAGAGCTTGATGGCCTGCGCCAGTTCGAGATTCGAGGCGCGGCCGTTTTCCTGCAGCGCGGCGAGCAGACGCAGATCGATGGAGTCCAGAGCGAGGCTGTGCACTTTTCTTGCCTGATTGGTGGTCGTCGGGAGAGGAAATTGTACCAATCAGGGTTTGCCAGCGTGCCAGATGCAATCCTATTTTTCGAGACCGGCTATACACTGGGCGCACCTGATGAGTCTGTCAGGCCCGGCGTGTATAGCGGCCGGTTGTTTGGCGCCGTTCGTTGGACATGCAATTTTATTTCGCGCAGGCGGTCGGCTTCATGAGATCGCCCCGCGGCAGACAGTAGACAGGAAGAGACATGGTTTCAAACGATAAGAGCGGCCAGCTAAGGCGCGGCCTCAAGAATCGCCATATCCAGCTGATCGCGCTGGGCGGGGCGATCGGCACGGGCCTGTTCCTCGGCATCGCGCAGACGATTCAGACGGCCGGCCCCTCGGTGCTGCTCGGCTATGGCATTGCCGGCGTCATCGCCTTCTTCATCATGCGGCAGCTCGGCGAGATGGTCGTGGACGAGCCCGTCGCCGGTTCGTTCAGCTACTTCGCCGACAAGTACTTCGGCCCCTTCGCCGGCTTTCTCTCGGGCTGGAACTACTGGGTGCTCTACATCCTCGTGAGCATGGCGGAGCTCTCCGCCGTCGGCATCTACATGCACTACTGGTGGCCGAATCTGCCCACCTGGGTCTCGGCGCTCGCGTTTTTCGTCATCATCAACGGCATCAATCTTTCTAGCGTCAAGTCGTACGGCGAGCTCGAATTCTGGTTCGCCATCGTCAAGGTGCTCGCGATCGTCGGCATGATCGTGTTCGGCGGCTGGCTGCTCGTGTCGGGCCACGCGGGCCCCGAGGCCGGCATCGCCAATCTCTGGCAGCACGGCGGGTTCTTCCCGCACGGCGTGAGCGGCCTCGTGATGTCGATGGCCGTCGTGATGTTCTCGTTCGGCGGTCTCGAACTGGTCGGCATCACCGCCGCCGAAGCCGACGACCCCTCGCACACCATCCCGCGCGCGACCAACCAGGTCATCTACCGCATCCTGATTTTCTACGTGGGCGCGCTCGGCGTATTGCTTTCGCTCTATCCGTGGCAGAAGGTGGTAACCGGCGGCAGCCCGTTCGTGCTGATCTTCCACGCGATGAACAGCGATATCGTCGCCAACGTGCTGAACCTCGTCGTGCTCACGGCCGCGCTGTCGGTCTACAACAGCGGCGTGTACTGCAACAGCCGCATGCTCTACGGCCTCGCGCAGCAAGGCAATGCGCCGAAGTCGCTGCTCAAGGTGAACCGGCGCGGCATTCCGCTCGTGGCGCTCGGCGTTTCGGCGGTGTCGACGCTCGTTTGCGTGGCGGTCAACTACTTCATGCCGGGCAAGGCGTTCGAGCTGCTGATGGGGCTCGTGGTGTCGGCGCTCATCATCAACTGGGCCATGATCAGCCTCATTCACCTGAAGTTCCGTCGCGACAAGGCACGCGCGCATCAGACCACGTCGTTCAAGAGCCTCGGCTATCCGCTCACGAACTATGTGTGTCTCGCGTTCCTCGCGGGCGTTCTCGTTGTAATGTATCTGATCCCGGACCTGCGTCTTTCGGTGTACCTGATTCCGGTGTGGCTGGCCGTGCTCGGCGTGGCCTATCGCGTGTGGAAACGCAATGCGGCCCCGGCGCTGCAAGGCGGCGTCACGGCACGCTGAGGACATCCGGCCCGATTTTTTCGCCCTGAACCGCTTTTTACTGCCTTCTCGCAAACATCATGTTCGAACACATCGACGCCTATCCCGGCGACCCGATCCTCTCGCTCAACGAGAACTTCCAGAAGGATCCGCGCCAGAACAAGGTCAATCTGAGCATCGGCATCTACTTCGACGACGAGGGCCGCCTGCCGGTGATGCAGGCCGTCCACGCGGCCGAAGCCGCGCTTCTCGAAGAGCCGGGTCCGAAGCCGTATCTGCCGATGGCGGGCTTCGCGCAGTACCGCGACGCGGTGCAGGCGCTGGTGTTCGGCGCGCAGTGCCCGTCGCGCGCGGCCGGGCGGATCGCGACGGTGCAGACGCTGGGCGGTTCGGGCGCGCTCAAGGTGGGCGCGGACTTCATCAAGCGCTATTTCCCGACCAGCCACGTCTGGGTGAGCGATCCCACGTGGGAAAACCATCGCTTCATCTTCGAGCGCGCGGGTTTCACGGTGAACACCTACCCGTACTACGACGAGGCGACGGGCGGCCTGAAGTTCGAGGCGATGCTTTCGGCCATTGACGCGCTGCCGCCGAAGAGCGTGGTGCTGCTGCACGCGTGCTGCCATAACCCGACGGGCGTCGACCTGGACGAGGCCCAGTGGACGCAGCTGATCGACGTGCTGCAAAAGCGTGAGCTGCTGCCGTTCCTCGACATGGCGTACCAGGGCTTCGGCGCGGGCCTCGACGCGGACGCGTTCGCGGTGCGCGAGATCGCGCGCCGCGGCGTGCCTGCGTTGGCGGCGAACTCGTTCTCGAAGAACTTCTCGCTCTACGGTGAGCGCTGCGGCGGTTTGCACGTGATCTGCGAGGATGCGGCGGCGGCCGATCGCGTGCTCGGTCAGCTGACGGGCGCGGTACGTTCGAACTACAGCAATCCGCCGACCCACGGCGCGAAGATCGTCACGCGGGTGCTGACCACGCCCGCGCTGAAGGCGTCGTGGGAAACCGAGCTGGCGGCGATGTGCAAGCGCATCGCGCGCATGCGTGTGGCGATCCACGACGGCCTGCGCGCGCATGTGAGCGGCGAGGCGCTCGAGCGCTACGTCCGCCAGCGCGGCATGTTCACGTACACGGGGCTTTCCGCGGAGCAGGTCGATCGGCTGCGCGAGGAACTCGGCGTCTACATCCTGCGTTCGGGCCGCATGTGCGTGGCGGGGCTCAACGAGAAGAACGTGAGCATCGTGGTGGACGCGATCGCCAAGGTGCTTGCGCACTGATTGATTCGGGCGATGCCGGGTTTCGGCGATTCATCCAGCATTGATTCGGGTGTCTGTCAAGCCGTCGGATACTGATGACGGCCACGACAGAAGCGGACGGTCTTCCAGGTCTTACCCTGATAGAATGCGTGAGCCGCAACGTAGTGGATTGCCGATGAAATTGCTTGATGCCCTCGTCGAACAACGGATTGCCGCCGCCGCCAGGCGCGGCGACTTTGCCGATCTGCCGGGCGCAGGGTCGCCCCTGGAACTCGACGACGACCTGCTCGTGCCCGAAGAAGTCCGGGTCGCGAACCGCATCCTGAAGAACGCCGGGTTCGTGCCGCCGGCGGTGGAGCAACTGCGCGCGCTGCGCGATCTCGAGGCGGAGCTCGCCAGGGTGAGCGACAAGGCGGCGCAATGCCGCCTGCGGGCGCGCCTGCTCGCGCTCGACATGGCGCTCGAATCGCTGCGCGGCGGCCCGATGGTCGTGCCGCACGAGTACCGCCGCCGCATTGCCGAGCGGCTTTCCGAGCGCGCGGCGGTCGACGAGCCCGCCGCGAGCGCGCGTTGACCCCATGGTGAGTACACGGTGAGCGCGTTCCCAGGCCTGTCCGGCGACGCGACTGGCACAGCCGCCGGCACGCCCGAGTCCGGCGACGCGGCCGCCGCCGCACCCCATCTCGACCCCGTTACCGATCGCGACCGCCATTTCATGCGGCTGGCGCAGGCCGCCGCCGAAGAGGCCCGCGCGGCCGGCGAAGTGCCGGTTGGCGCCGTGCTCGTGCGCGGCGACGAGGTGATCGCGACAGGATTCAATCACCCGATCGGCGCCCACGATCCTTCCGCGCACGCCGAAATGGCCGCGCTGCGCGCCGGTGCCGGCGCGTTGGGAAACTACCGATTGCCGGGCTGCGAGCTCTATGTGACCCTGGAACCATGCCTGATGTGCGCCGGCGCGATCATGCACGCGCGGATCGCGCGCGTGGTGTACGGCGCCCGCGACCCGAAGACGGGCGCGTGCGGCAGCGTTGTCGATGCCTTTGCGAACCCGCAGCTCAACCACCATACGAACGTGGTGGGCGGCGTGCTCGAAACCGAATGTGGCGATGCGCTGCGATCGTTCTTCGCGGAGCGCCGCCGGGCGAGCCGGGCAAGGCGGGCGGCGGCAGCAGGCGAGGCGCGGCCGGCAGAGGATTCGGCCGGCTGCGGGGACGACACCTCAACACGATCCCTATGACCACGCATCGCACCATCGAACTGATTGCACCGTCGGGTTATCCGCAGGACCCGGCGGCGGTTCATCGGGCGCTGGCGCGCCTGCACGCGGAAGGCCATCGCGTGGAGGGCATCCAGGCGACCGAGCGGCGCTACCAGCGCTTCGCGGGCACCGACGGCCAGCGCGCCGCCGAGCTCAACCGCTTCGCCGATCCTTCGCGCGAGTTGCCGGACATCGCGCTTGCGGTGCGCGGCGGCTATGGCGCCGTGCGGATCCTGCACGGGCTCGACTACGACGGCCTGCAGCGGCGCCTCTCCGGGCAGCCGATCGCGTTTTGCGGGCACAGCGACTTCACGGCGATCCAGCTCGCGCTGTTTGCGCGCGCGGGGCTGACCACCTTCGGCGGCCCGATGCTGGTGAGCGATTTCGGTGCCGACGAGTTGAGCGCTTTCACGATGCGTCACTTCTGGGACGCGCTCTCGCAGCCTGAATTCGTGCTCAAGGTGAATGCCCCGCAGGCGCATGCCGCGGACGTTTCGGGCACGCTCTGGGGCGGCAATCTGGCGGTGCTGACCTCGCTGATCGGCACGCCGTATCTGCCGCAGGTGGAGGGGGGCATCCTGTTCGTCGAGGACGTCAACGAGCAGCCTTTCCGCATCGAGCGGATGATTTACCAGCTGCACCTTTCGGGCATCCTCGCGCGGCAGCAGGCGCTGGTGCTGGGCGACTTTTCGGGCGGCAAGCCATTCGAGTACGACAACGGCTACAACCTGAAGGAGATGGTCGAGCAGGTGCGCTCCGTGGTCGGCATTCCGGTGCTCACCGGTCTGCCGTTCGGGCATATTCCGGACATGGTGACGCTGCCGGTGGGCGCGCAAGCGGATCTGCACGCGACAGCACACGGTTTCGAGCTGGCCGTGAGCGGTTATCCGCATCTTGGCTGACGCGAGAGCACGACAAGCGCCTCCGGGCGTTTTTTTTTTGCACTAAAACATGCAACTAACGGTCCTTTTCGGCCAACACCTGCCAATGCTCATGAGACTCCGAGGCTCTAAATTGTTGACAATAAATTGGACCAGCCAAGGGTGAAAGATCACTAAGCGTGTGCGTAATTCCCAATATTGATGCGGTCATTACCGGAAATGTGCGTAGTCGGGCGCATGGCGCCTGGGTAATTTCCCGAGGTTTGCGGATAAAATTGTTGACAATCTTTATGTCCAAACTAGGATACCAACCATAAAGGCGATAGACATGCGAAAGAGCGATATGGACGCCGAGACAACTGGCATCAAACCCGAGGCGATCGCCGCGCGCATCCGCGCCGCGATTCTGGAACACCGCCTCCCGCCCGGTGCCAAGTTGACTGAAGCTCAGTTATGCGAAGTGTTCGGCGTGAAGCGAGGTCCGATCCGCCAGGCGCTGGCGCTCCTCGCCACCGACCATCTCGTCGACCTGGAGCCCAATCGCGGCGCGTTTGTCGCGAGTCCGTCGCTTCAGGAGGTCCACGAGGTGTTCGAAATGCGGCGGATCATCGAGCTGGCCGTGGTCGAGCGCATCTGCACGGCGCAGCACGGCAACCGGCGGCTGAAGAGCATCGGCGAGTCGATCCGGCGCGAGCGCAAGGCGTTCGAAGCGCGTGACTTTCCGACCTGGATTCGTCTGTCGGGCGAATTCCATACGGAACTCGCTACGCTCACCGGCAACACGGTGCTGTGCGACTGCCTGAACGGCCTGGTGGCGCGCTCGACGCTGATTTCGGCTCTCTATGAGTCGCCCGGGCGCAGCCCGTGCTCGTTCGACGACCACGAGGCGATCGTCGCGGCGCTGGAGAGCGGGCAAGCCAAAGAGGCGGCCGAGTTGATGACGCGCCACCTGCAGGGCGTCGAGCTGCGCATGCTCGACCGGCCGGCGGGCGCGGCGGTGGATTTGCAGGACGTATTCGGCGTGCGCGAGGCGAGTGCTTCGGGACGTTGAGACGCAACGGGATTGCAGTGACGTGCGGCGGGCGTGCAAGACGCCTCGCCGCGCGGGACCAGGGATGAAGGTGGCGGCGCACACGCGTGCGCAGGCGCCGGGACGGCAGGGTGGCACAGGTGAAAGAGGGCGCGCAATCGCGGCGACCGGCACTGTGCGCGAGCCTGGCGGGTCCGGTGCGTCATCGGGCAGCGGGCGCGATGCCCTTGCCGCGCGTGTTCGAGCAGGTTTTCCGTCGGCGTATTCATCCCCAGGAGCGAGTCATGGCTCAGTTCAGTGCATCACCCGGCAGTTCCGCAATGCCCCCCTACGACCAGAGCGAGAGCAGCGAGACGGACACGGTCCGTCTGCCGGCCGGCTACAGCGAGAGGCTCTACAACGAAGACCTCGCGCCGCTGCGCGAGCAGACCTGGGGCGCCTACAACATTTTCGCGTTCTGGATGTCCGACGTGCACAGCGTCGGCGGCTACGTGTTCGCGGGCAGCCTCTTTGCGCTCGGTCTGACGAGCTGGCAGGTGCTGGTCGTGCTCATCATCGGCATCTCGATCGTCAACGTGCTCTGCAACCTGATCTCGCGCCCCAGCCAGCGCCACGGCGTGCCGTATCCGGTTGCGTGCCGCGCAACCTTCGGCGTGCTGGGCGCGAACATTCCGGCCGTCATCCGCGGGTTGATTGCGGTGGCATGGTACGGAATCCAGACTTATTTGGCGTCGAGCGCACTCGTGATCGTCGTCCTCAAGTTCTTTCCGCAGCTCTTGCCCTATGCCGACGTGCACAAGCACGGCATGTTCGGTCTTTCGGCCATGGGTTGGGCCGGCTTCATGACGCTCTGGGTGCTGCAGGCCCTCGTGTTCTGGAACGGCATGGAGACCATCAAGAAGTTCATCGACTTTGCGGGGCCGGCCGTCTATGTCGTGATGTTCGCGCTGGCGGGCTACATGGTGTATCGCGCGGGCTGGCACAACATCGGCCTGAATCTCGGCGGCGTGAAGTATCACGGTGCCGAAGTCGTGCCTGTCATGATCACGGCGATCTCGCTCGTGGTCTCGTACTTCTCGGGCCCGATGCTCAACTTCGGCGACTTCTCGCGCTACGGCAAGTCGCTCAGGAGCGTGCACCGCGGCAACTTCTGGGGCTTGCCCGTCAACTTCCTCGCGTTCTCGCTCGTGACGGTCGTCACGACCTCGGCCACGCTGCCGGTGTTCGGACAACTGATTACCGATCCGGTCGAAACGGTCGGCCGCATCGATCATCCGACTGCCGTGATTCTCGGCGCGCTCACGTTCACGATCGCCACCATCGGCATCAACATCGTCGCGAACTTCGTTTCGCCCGCGTTCGACTTCTCCAACGTCGCGCCGCGCCTGATCAGCTGGCGCGCGGGCGGCATGCTGGCGGCCGTGGCGTCGATCTTCATCACGCCGTGGAATCTGTTCAACAACCCGGCCGTGATTCACTACACGCTCGACGTGCTCGGCGCGTTCATCGGGCCTTTGTACGGTGTCCTGATGGTCGACTTCTATCTGGTCAAGCGCGGCCGTCTCGCCGTCGACGAGCTCTATACCGTTTCGCCGTCGGGCGCCTACTGGTATCGCAACGGCGTGAATCGCCGTGCCGTGATGGCGCTGCTGCCTGCGGCGCTGATCGCGATCCTCTGCGTGATGGTGCCGAGCCTCGGCGGCGCGGCGAACTTCTCGTGGTTCATCGGCGCGGCGCTCGGCGCTTTGTTTTATCGCGCGTTCACGCTCGGTGCGCGGGCGCGTGGCTGACCCAGGAACATGGCAAGAGCAGGAGACAACATGCGTATCAAGCTGATCAACCCGAACACGACCCAGCGGATGACCGCCGCAATGGGCGAGTGCGCCCGCGCCGTGGTCGCGGCGGGAACGGAGGTGGTGGCGGTGAGCCCGATGATGGGGCCGCCGTCGATCGAGGGCTATTACGACGAGGCGCTCGCAACGCCGGGTCTGCTCGCCGAAGTGGAGGCGGGCGAGCGCGAGGGCTTCGACGGTTACGTGATCGCATGCTTCGGCGATCCCGGCCTGTACGGGGCGCGCGAGCTCGCACGCGGGCCCGTGGTAGGCATCGCCGAGGCCGCCATGCATGCGGCGAGCGTGCTGGCGCCGGGCTTCTCGGTCGTGACCACGCTCTCGCGCACCCGCGCGATGGCCTGGCATCTCGCCGAGCGCTACGGCATGACGCGCTTCTGCCGCAACGTGCGGGCCATCGACGTGGCCGTGCTCGAACTCGACGAACCGGGCTCGGCGGCGCGGCGCGCGATTGTCGACGAATGCCGCCGCGCGCTCGACGAGGACGGCGCCGATGCGATCGTGCTCGGCTGCGCGGGCATGACGAGCCTCTGTGCGCAGGTGGAGGACGCGCTGGCCGTGCCGGTGGTGGACGGCGTGACGGCGGCGGTGAAATGGGTCGAGGCGCTCGTCGCGCTGCGGCTTGCGACGGCCAAGCGCGGCGACTTCGCCCGGCCGCTCGAGAAGCGCTACGACGGCGACTTTGCCCGGTTCAGTCCGGGCGCCGCGGCCTCGGGAGACGCGGGCTCCCCGCCGCCCGCGCGGCCGCTGCGCTACGGGTAAACGCGCAACACGCCCGCGGGCAGGGCAAGCGGGGTGCGGCGCCGGTCATACACCTCGCTTGACCCGTACTATCTGAACGCGCGTATGGGCGCGCCGGGATGATTTGGATACACTGGGCCGATCCTGAAAGCGGGCCGCAACGGCGTCCCGCCGCACCCGTGCACCGCGCTCGCGGCACGTTCGATGCCCCCGCTTTCCGTCGATTCATCACGTTTCGTCGGACAAGCTCATCCACCACCTTTCGATTGATTCGTCCAGCATGGCACTCGATCCCCAATATCCTCGCGACCTGATCGGCTATGGCCGGCATCCGGTTCAGGCCAACTGGCCGGGCAAGGCCCGCGTCGCGGTGCAGTTCGTGCTCAACTATGAAGAGGGCGGCGAAAACTGCGTTCTGCACGGCGATCGTGCGTCCGAGCAGTTCCTCTCCGAGATCGTTGGCGCGGCCGCCTATCCGGCGCGCCACATGAGCATGGAGTCGATCTACGAGTACGGCTCGCGCGCCGGCGTCTGGCGCATCCTGCGCGAGTTCGAGAAGCGCGGCTTGCCGCTCACGGTGTTCGGCGTGGGCATGGCGATCGAGCGCCATCCGGAGGCCGCGCGCGCGTTCGTCGAGCTCGGCCACGAGATTGCATGCCACGGCTATCGCTGGATCCACTACCAGGACGTGTCGCCCGAGCTGGAAGCCGAGCATATGAAGCTCGGCATGGAAGCGATCGAGCGCGTGACGGGCGAGCGCCCGCTCGGCTGGTACACCGGCCGCGACAGCCCGAATACGCACCGCCTCGTCGCGGAGTACGGCGGCTTCCTCTACGATTCGGACTACTACGGCGACGACCTGCCGTTCTGGATGGACGTGGAAGTTGCGGGCGGCAAGACCGCGCCGCAGCTGATCGTGCCGTACACGCTCGACACGAACGACATGCGCTTTGCCTCGCCGCAAGGCTTCAACACGGCGGACCACTTCTTCACGTACCTGCGCGACGCGTTCGACGTGCTCTACGAAGAAGGCGACGAAGCGCCGAAGATGTTGTCGATCGGCATGCATTGCCGGCTGCTGGGTCGCCCGGGGCGGTTCCGCGCGCTGCAGCGCTTCCTCGATCACATCGAAAAGCACGATCGCGTGTGGGTCAGCCGCCGCGTCGACATCGCGCGCCACTGGCGCGAACATCATCCCTATCAACCGCAGCACAACGATCACCGCGGGGCCGCCGCATGAAGGCAATGCACTACACCCTCGACCAGTTGAACAACGCCTCGACCGAAGCCTTCGTGGCCGCGCTCTCGGGCATCTTCGAACACTCGCCCTGGGTGGCCGAGGTGGCCGCGGCGCAGCGCCCGTATGCGAGCATCGAGGCGCTGCATCGCACGATGTCGGGCGCGGTGGAGATCGCCGGCGAGGCGAAGCAGCTTGCGCTCATCAACGCTCACCCGGAGCTTGCGGGCAAGGCGGCAGTGCGTGGCGAGCTCACTGCCGAGTCGACGCGCGAGCAAAGCGGCGCCGGCCTGAATCTGTGCACACAGGAAGAGTTCGACAAGCTGCAGTCGCTCAACCGGGCGTATCGCGAGAAGTTCGGATTCCCGTTCATTCTCGCGGTGCGCGGCTATGACCGCCACGGCATCATCGCAAATTTCGAATCGCGCGTGAGCAACAGCCGCCCGGACGAACTGCGCGCGAGCCTCGACCAGATCTACCGCATTGCGCGTTTCCGGCTCGACGAGCTGATCGACGCATGAATACCGCGCACCCCCGTCGATCAGGTCGACGGGGGTGCGCCTTTTCCGCATCACAGAATAGACACGAAGGAAGACAAAGATGGCACTCCCGACTCTCGACCCGAACGCGCCGGAATTCACGCGCCGCTATGTGAACCTCGCGGACCCGCGTCTGGGCGCGCAGGCCCTCGAGGCGAGCGACGACTTTTTCGCGCCGAAGGAGCGCATGCTCAATCCGGAACCTGCCGTCTTCATTCCCGGCAAGTACGACGACCACGGCAAGTGGATGGACGGCTGGGAAACGCGCCGCAAGCGCACGACGGGCTACGACTGGTGCGTCGTCAAGCTCGCGCGCCCGGGCGTGATCAAAGGCCTCGACCTCGACACGAGCCACTTCACGGGCAACTATCCGCCCGCGGCTTCGGTGGAAGGCGCCTATGTGCCGGAAGGCGCGCCGGGCGCCGCCACGCAGTGGACCGAGATCGTGCCGTCCACGTCGCTGCAGGGCAACAGCCATCATTACGTCGAAGTCGCGAGCGACAAGCCGTACACGCACCTGCGCGTGAACATTTATCCGGATGGCGGCATCGCGCGCCTGCGCGTCTACGGCCAGCCCCAGGTGGACTGGAACGGTGCGAGCCGCACGGAACTGTTCGACCTCGCGGCGATGGAAAACGGCGCCTATGTGGTCGCGGCGAACAACCAGCACTTCGGTGTTGCCTCGAACATCCTGATGCCGGGCCGCGGCGTGAATATGGGCGACGGCTGGGAAACGCGCCGCCGCCGCGAGCCGGGCAACGACTGGGCGATCATCGCGCTCGCGCAGCCGGGCATCATCAAGAAGATCGAAGTCGATACGTGCCACTTCAAGGGCAACTATCCGGACCGTTGCTCGATCCAGGCCGCGCGCGTGACGGGCGGCACGGACAGCTCGCTCGTTACCCAGGCTATGTTCTGGCCCGTGCTGCTTGGCGAGCAGAAGCTGCAGATGGACAACCAGCACTACTTCGAAAGCGAGCTGGCCGCGATTGGCCCGGTGACGCACGTGCGCCTGAACATCATCCCGGACGGCGGCGTATCGCGCCTGCGTTTGTGGGGCACGCTGGCTTGAACGCCGGCAGCGAGGCCATCATGAGCGACACCAGAACGACGTTGGCCATCGAGCCGCTCACGCGCGAAACGTTCGCACCGTTTGGCGACGTGATCGAGCTCGAAGGCGCGAAACAGATTCCGATCAACCTCGGCACGACGATCCGCTATCACGATCTGGCGAAAGTGGACGTGACGGACGAGGGCGGGCGCACGCTCGTCAATCTGTTCCGGGGGCAGCCGCGCGTGCTGCCGTTCGAAGTGAAGATGCTGGAGCGCCATCCGCTTGGCAGCCAGGCGTTCGTGCCGCTCAACGACCGGCCGTATCTCGTGGTCGTGGCGCCGGCGGGCGACCTGGACGTCGCGAAGATTCGCGCGTTCGTTTCGCGCGGCTGGCAGGGCGTGAATTACGCGAAGGGCGTCTGGCACCATCCGTTGATCGCGCTCGACGAGGTGAGCGACTTTATCGTCGTCGATCGCGGCGGCGACGGGCTCAATCTCAACGAGCAGGATCTGCCGGAGTCGCTCTGGCTGACTGAAGAGGCGATGCGGGCGGCGCAGGGCTGAAGCCCGCGCATTGCGCGAGGGCGCAATGAAAAAATCAAGCCACGGCTCACCAGGCCGTGGCTTTTTTGCATTCAGGATTTAGGGCGTGTACTTTCCGCTCCTTAACCGCGATTCGCAGCAGCGCGCGGCGGATGGCCTTTATTCGAGCCGTCGCATCCGACTCGGGCGCGTTACGAAACCATGCTTGCTCCGCTCAGGTTGCAAGCCGATGTGGCGAGTCTGACCTGGGCGAAGCCGGACTCATCAATACGCGGTGCTACGTGCCGCGTAATTCGATGGTGTCAACGGCGTAAGCGTCCAGAATACCGTGGCCGAAGCAACGCCGGTATGTGGGTCGGGTGGAGCGGCCGGGGCCGGCACGATAACAAAAAGGCCCGAAGCGCGATGCGCTTCGGGCCTTCGATTTCCGCACGGCGCGCGAGGGACATCTCACGTGCCGCGTACGGTCTTACTTCTGCGCACCACCGTCAAACCAGGCCGCAAGCTTCTGCCGCTCGTCATCGGTCATATGCGTGACATTGCCCAGCGGCATCGCCTTCATCTGCACGGCCTGCTGGTAAATGCGCTGGGCGTTCTGCGAGATCTGGTCAGGC
Organism: Paraburkholderia acidipaludis NBRC 101816; assembly: GCF_000684975.1. Lineage (GTDB taxonomy): Bacteria > Pseudomonadota > Gammaproteobacteria > Burkholderiales > Burkholderiaceae > Paraburkholderia > Paraburkholderia acidipaludis. The sequence continues at coordinate 469,610 of NZ_BAXZ01000003.1, forward strand.
GTATCGAACATCACGCCGGCGGGCGCCGCGCCCATCAGCGTCGGGTGTGCCGAGTGGCACGCCGCGCAACGGGCCTGCAGGATCGGCTGGATGTCGCCGACCTTCAGCGTCGGGGCGTTCGCGGCTTCGGCCTGCGGCACGACCGGGCGCGGCAGCGTCCAGACGAGCGCGACGAACATCAGCGCAACGCCGCCGAGCGGCAGGTACCAAAGCACGTGGCCGCGGTGGCGCATCACGAAGAACTGGCGGATCAGCGCGCCGGCCAGCATGATCACGACGAGAATGGCCCAGTTGTACTCGTGCGCGTAGGTCATCGCGTAGTGGTTCGACAGCATGGCGAACACCACCGGCAGCGTGAAGTAGGTGTTGTGCACCGAACGCTGCTTGCCGCGCTTGCCGTAGATCGGGTTCGGCTCCTGGCCCTTGAGCATCGCGTCGACCATCTTGCGCTGGCCGGGGATGATGACGAAGAACACGTTCGCCGACATGATCGTCGCGAGCATCGCGCCCATGATCAGATACGCGGCGCGGCCCGAGAAGATATGGCAGGCGAGGTACGCGGCGATCACCACGTAGATGCCCACGCACACGCCGAGCAGCTTGTCCTTGGTGCCGAGCAGGCGGCACAGCGAGTCGTAGACGATCCAGCCCGCGGCGAGGAAGCCGAGCGCCGAGAAGACCGCGACGACCGGGCCCATGTCGAGCACGGTCTTGTCGATCAGGTAGGTGTTCGGCGCGAACAGGTAGAGCACCGTGAAGAGCGACGCGCCGGAGAGCCACGTCGTGTACGACGGCCACTTCGACCAGTGCAGGTCGTCGGGCATTTCGGGCGGCGCGACGGTGTACTTCTGCATGTTGTAGAAACCGCCGCCGTGCACGTGCCACAGTTCGCCGAACACGCCGCGACGGCGCTGGTTCGGGTCCGTAGGCGGTTTGAGGCTGTTGTCGAGCGCGACGAAATAGAACGATTCGCCAATCCATGCGATCGCGGCGATGACGTGGAACCAGCGCAAGGCGAGGTTCAGCCAGTCGGTGATAAAGCCTTCCATGAAACTCCTCCACTCCTGAATCGTTGCGCGCGTGAGCCGTGAGACGCTACGCGCGGACTGCGGGGTCCGGCGCCTTTACCCAAGCGCCGCCGGTCCTTGATGTCCGGGAATTATTGTTGGCTTGGCAGACGTCGCCGGGCTTCAGCTGCCGCGGTACGTGCTGTACGACCACGGCGAGACGAGCAGCGGCACGTGGTAGTGCGCGGCCGTGTCGGCAATGCCGAAGCGCAGCACCACGCGATCGACGAAGCGCGGCTCCGGCACCTTCGTGCCGAGCGAGGCGAAGTAGTCGCCCGCATGGAACACGAGTTCGTATTCGCCCGCGGCGAGCGAGGCACCTTCGAGCAGCGGCTCGTCGCAACGGCCGTCATGGTTCGTCGTGACGGTTTTCAGCGCGCGGCGCGTGTCGCCCGAAAGCGCAAAGAGTTCGACCGTGATGCCCGCGCCGGGACGGCCGTTGGCCGTGTCGAGCACATGGGTAGTGAGCTTGCCCATTCGCAGTTTCCTTGTGTCTTGCTTGTGATAAATGTGCGAAATTTCAGCGGTAGCCCGATCCGATCCCATGAAGCATGGCGGCGGATCGAGGCTCCACATCAGCAGTGGCTACATACCCGTCGGCGGATCGAATCGAGCGCCGTGACCGCATTTTAAGAACGATCGAGGCTCCAGCGCATGACCGATAAGAAAGATAATGCCCGCAGCATGAGAGCCGCGCCGCAGCAGCGTTTCCGGCCGGCGCCGGGGGAGGGTTCGCCCTGGTTTTTTTGGCGTAAAAAGCCGCTCCCGGTCATCGTACTGGCGCCAAAATTCGACCTTTATATGGCCGTGCTGAATCCGGGTATCGCGCCTGCGTGAATTGCCAGCGAAATTTTGGCCGGGGAAGGTAGCAGACATGCGCAGCGTGTGCTGCGCGTCCCGAAGACGGCGGTTTAGCCGGGTAACCGGGCCAGCGGCGTTCGTGTTCGGGACGCGTCGGCACCCGGGCACCCGGAATCGCTGGCGTGTGCGGCACGGACGTCTGATTCACATGCCGCGGGCAGAACCTGCACCGCGGCACGGATACGTACGAATGACGGAGCGAACAGACACGATGGAACGCACACTCGAGAAAAGCCGCGGCAAGACGCTGCTGGTCAGGAACGCCGATGTGCTGGTGACGATGGACGGCGCGCGGCGCGAAATTCGCGGCGGCGGCCTCTACGTGGAGGACAACCGGATCGTCGCGGTCGGCGCGGCGGACGAGTTGCCCGACACCGCCGACGATGTGCTCGACCTGAGCGGGCATCTCGTGATGCCGGGACTTGTCAACACGCACCACCACATGTACCAGAGCCTCACGCGCGCCGTGCCCGCCGCGCAGGACGCTGAACTCTTCGGCTGGCTCACGAATCTCTACAAGATCTGGGCGAACCTCACGCCCGAGATGATCGAGGTCTCGACGCTCACGGCCATGGCCGAGCTGCTGCTTTCGGGCTGCACGACTTCGAGCGACCACCTCTACATCTATCCGAACGGCAGCCGTCTCGACGACAGCATCCGCGCCGCGCAGCAGATCGGCATGCGTTTTCACGCGAGCCGCGGCAGCATGAGCGTCGGCCAGAAGGATGGCGGCCTGCCACCCGATGCGGTCGTCGAGACCGAGGACGCGATTCTCGCCGACACCCAGCGCCTCATCGAGACGTATCACGACGAGGGCCGCTACGCGATGCTGCGCGTGGTGGTGGCGCCGTGCTCGCCGTTCTCGGTGAGCCGCGACCTGATGCGCGAGTCGGCGAAGCTCGCGCGCCACTACGGCGTCTCCCTGCACACGCACCTCGCGGAGAACGTCAACGACATTGCCTACAGCCGCGAGAAGTTCGGCATGACGCCAGCGGAGTATGCCGAGGATCTGGGCTGGGTGGGCCGCGACGTCTGGCATGCGCACTGCGTCCAGCTCGACGAGCACGGCATTGGCCTGTTCGGGCGCACCGGCACGGGCGTCGCGCATTGCCCGTGCTCGAACATGCGGCTCGCTTCCGGCATCGCGCCCGTCAAGAAGATGCGGCTCGCCGGCGTGCCGGTCGGGCTCGGCGTGGACGGTTCGGCGTCGAACGACGGCGCGCAGATGGTAGCCGAGGCCCGCCAGGCGATGCTGCTCGCGCGCGTGGGCTTCGGCCCCGATGCGATGACGGCGCGCGAAGCGCTCGAAATCGCGACGCTGGGCGGCGCCCAGGTGCTGGGCCGCGACGATATCGGCGCGCTCGCACCGGGCATGGTGGCGGACTTTATCGCGTTCGACTTGCGCCAGCCGCAGTTCGCCGGGGCGCTGCACGATCCCGTGGCGGCGCTCGTGTTCTGTGCGCCGTCGCAGGTTGCGCTTTCGGTGATCGGCGGGCGGGTCGTGGTGAAGGAAGGGGTGCTGCAGACGGTCGAACTCGGACCCGTCATCGAGCGGCACAACCGGCTCGCGGCGCAGCTCGTTCAGTCGGCGCGCTAAGACGCCGGGGAAGGGCAAGCGGCCGGCGGCATGGCTGCCCGGCCGCGCGAAGGTCAGGGTTTGGCGATCAGCGTCTTCGTCGCTTCGGCGACGAGGCTGCGCAACCAGCGTACTTCGTCCGAGTAATGACAACGTTCGTGCCACAACTGGTAGTACTGCATCGGCGGGAAATCGAGCGGCGCGGGCACGACCGTGAGCGGCAGGAAGCGCGCGTAGTGGTCGGCGAAGAGGCGCGTGGTCGTGAATACGAGGTCCGACTTCACGAGCACATAGGGCGCCAGATTGAAGTACGGCAGCGTGACGACGACGTGGCGCTTGAGGCGCTCGCGCGCGAGATGCACGTCGATGGCGCCGCGCTGGCCGACCGAGTAGGGCGTGGGAGCCAGGTGCGGCGCGTTCAGGTACTGGTCGAGCGTGAGCCCGCCGCGCTTGGCGAACGGGTGCGTGTTGCTCATCAGGCAGACGATCTGGTCGACGAACAGGTTCGAGAGGTGCAGTTGCTCGGGCGGCTCGGGCCAGTTGCCGATGACGATGTCGAGCTTGCCTTCTTCGAGCGCGAGTTCATAGTCGAAGGCGGGGCCGAGCGAGTGGAATTCGAGTGTCGCGTTGGGGGCGGCCTGGCGGAAGCGCTCGACCACGGTCGGCACGAACAGGACGTTCAGGTAGTCGGGGCAGCCGATGCGGTAGCAGCGGATCGACGTCGCGGGATCGAAATTGTGCTGCTGGAAGCGGATGCGCTCGATTTCGCGCAGCGCGTTCTGCACCGGTTCGAGCAGGCGCAGGCCGTATTCGGTGGGCACCATGCCGGACTTGCCGCGCACCAGCAGCGGGTCGCCGGTGATGTCGCGCAGGCGGCGCAGCGCCGCGCTGATCGCGGGCTGCGACTGATTGAGCTTGACGGCCGCGCGCGTCACGCTGCGCTCCATCAAGAGGGTGTGCAAGACGCGCAATAGATACGTGTCGATCGCCTCGCGTTGCTGACTCATGAACTCTCCGGATTATATGTTCTGGCTGATCGTCGGGCTTTGTGGGTATATGGTTTTTAATATGAACTGAGGGGGCCGTCAAGGGAGGCTTTCCCGAGAAGCGCCGTGTGGCGCGGCTCAGACGGATTTTTGGCGGCTCGACTCACGCGCGGCTTACGGGTTATCGTCACCCCGCGCAGTACCACCCCGCGGTGCCGCCCTGCAGTGGCGGGCATGGATGCGGAACACGTAACACCCATAACGTACTACGGCGGAACCTCAATGGGCGAATCTTCTACCGGGCTGATTACGGGGCTGACGGCGGGGCAAAGCGCGGGCGCACACACGCAGGTGCCGCGCCTCGCGCTCTCGGGCATCACGAAGCAGTACCCGGCCGTGCGCGCGAACGACGACGTCACCCTCACCGTCGCGCCCGGCGAGATCCACGCGCTGCTCGGCGAGAATGGCGCGGGCAAGAGCACGCTCATGAAGATCGTCTACGGCGCGGTGCGTCCCGATGCCGGCGAGATCCGCTGGGAAGGTCAGCTCGTCGAGATCGCGAGCCCGGCGGCCGCGCGCAAGCTCGGCATCGGCATGGTGTTCCAGCACTTCTCGCTCTTCGAGACGCTGACGGTCGGCGAAAACATCGCGCTCTCGCTCGACGAGCCGTTCGACCTGAAGACACTCGGCAAGCGCATCCGCGAGGTCTCGGCGCAGTACGGCCTCGATGTCGATCCGCAGCGCCACGTCCACAGCCTCACGGTGGGCGAGCGCCAGCGCGTGGAGATCGTGCGCTGTCTGCTGCAGAACCCGCGCCTCCTGATCATGGACGAGCCGACCTCCGTGCTCACGCCGCAGGCCGTGCGCAAGCTTTTCGGCACGCTGCGCCGGCTCGCGGCGGAGGGCTGCAGCATTCTGTACATCAGCCACAAGCTCGACGAAATCCAGGAGCTTTGCGACACGGCCACCGTGCTGCGCGGCGGCAAGGTGACGGGCAATGTGACGCCGCGCGAAGAGACCCACGCGTCGCTTGCGCGACTGATGGTGGGACACGAGTTGCCCGACTACACGCGCCGCACGCATCAGCCGGGAGAAGTGCTGCTCGACGTGAAGCATCTCTCGATGCCGAGCGACGATCCGTTCGGCACCTCGCTGACCGATGTGTCGTTCGGCGTGCATGCGGGCGAGATCTTCGGCATTGCGGGCGTGTCGGGCAACGGCCAGGCGGAACTGCTCGCCGCGCTTTCGGGCGAGGCGCAAACCGCCCGCCACGGCGTGGCCGCCGACGCCGTGACGATTTGCGGCAAGCCGGCGGGCCGGCTTTCCGCAGCCGCGCGGCGTGCGCTCGGCTTCGCGTTCGTGCCCGAGGAGCGCCTGGGGCGCGGCGCGGTGCCGGCCATGTCGCTCTCGGAGAACGCCTTGCTCACCGCGTATCGCGAGGGCATGGTGCGCTCGGGCTGGCTGAAGACGGGCGCGATGCGTGCGTTCGCCGAGCGTTGCATCGGCGCGTTCGACGTGCGCTGCGGCGGTCCTGACGCGCTAGCCCAGAGCCTCTCAGGAGGGAACTTGCAGAAGTTCATCGTCGGCCGCGAGATCCTGCAGGCGCCGAAGCTGCTCGTGGTCGCCCAGCCCACCTGGGGCGTGGACGTCGGCGCGGCCGCGTTCATCCGGCAGCAGCTCCTCGATCTTTCGGCGCGCGGCGTGGCGATTCTCGTGATCTCCGAGGAACTGGAGGAACTCTTCGACATCTGCGACCGCATCGCCGTGCTCGCGGGCGGGCGGCTCTCGCCCGCGCGGCTCACCGGCGAGACCAACGCCGAGGAAATCGGGCGCTGGATGGCGGGGCTCTTCGGCGACCGCGCGGCACAAGCGGGTGGCGGCGAGCCGCCGCCCGAAGCGGCGCCAGGACCCGCGGCCCGCGCCTGATGCGCAGCGAGCGGCGCGCAGCCCGGCGCACGACGAACCGGACGACAAACGATACAACGACACAACGGCAATCCCGAACCACGCTACCCGGATCGACCCCACCATCATGATTTTTCCGTACCGACTCGAAGCCCGCACGGCGCCGTCCCGCACGGTGCGCATTGCCGTGCCGCTGATCGCCGCGCTGCTCACGCTCGCGATCGGCTTCCTGATCTTCGGCCTCGTCGGGCGCGATCCCCTGCAGGCCATGTATGCCTTCTTCATCGAGCCGCTTTCGACCATCAACGGCTGGTCCGAACTGCTGCTCAAGGCCTCGCCGCTGTGCCTCATTGCGCTCGGCCTCGCGGCCGGCTACCGCGCGAACGTCTGGAACATCGGCGCGGAAGGGCAGATGGTGCTGGGCGGCATTGCGGCGAGCGGCGTGGCGATTTACTTCGACCAGTCCACGGGCGGGTGGATCCTGTTTCTCATGATGCTCGCGGGCGTGCTGGGCGGCATGGCCTGGGCCGCGATACCCGCGTGGCTCAAGAGCCGTTTCAACACGAACGAAATCCTCACGAGCCTGATGCTCACCTACGTCGCCACGCAGCTTCTGATCTGGCTCGTGAGCGGTCCGTGGCGCGACCCGAACGGCATGAACTTTCCGCTTTCGGAGATGTTCAGCGGCGACGCGCTTTATCCGACCTTCGGCGGCGACTGGCGCATTCACTGGCTGCGCGGCACGCGCCTGAACGCTTCGATTTTCCTCACGCTCGTGGCTATTCTGCTCGTCTGGCTCTTCATGCGCCGCAGCTTCGCGGGCTACCGCATGAACGTGGGCGGGCTCGCGCCGCTCGCCGCCCGCTATGCCGGCTTCTCGGAGAAAAAGACGATCTGGATCTCGCTGCTGCTCTCCGGCGGCCTCGCCGGACTCGCTGGCATGGGCGAGATCGCGGGCCCGATCGGCCAGCTTCAGGCAACGTGGTCGCCGGGCTACGGCTTCACGGCCATCATCGTCGCGTTCGTCGGGCGCCTGCATCCGCTGGGGATCGCGCTGGCCAGCCTTTTGATGGCGCTGCTCTATCTCGGCGGCGAGGCGGTGCAGACTTCGCTGCAGCTGCCGCAGGCGCTCTCGGGCGTGTTCCAGGGGCTGTTGCTGTTCTGCCTGCTCGGCGCCGATCTCTTCGTGAACTACCGCGTGCGCCGCCGTCATGCGGTCGCGGCGGGTCACTGACTCCCGATTTCCGGATTCAAGCAAAACGACATGGATATCCAGCAAGCCAGTTCGCTCGCCTCGAGCGCCGTCACCGCCGCCATCCCGCTCATGTTCGCGGGGCTGGGCGAACTCGTCACCGAGAAGTCGGGCGTGCTCAACCTGGGCGTGGAAGGAATGATGCTGATGGGCGCCGTCTCCGGCTACGCCGTCACCACCATCACGGGCAATCCGTGGCTCGGCCTCGTCGCCGGGATCGCGGCCGGCATGGCGATGGCGCTGCTCTTCGGCTTTCTCACGCTGACCATGCTCGCCAACCAGGTCGCCACGGGACTCTCGCTTACGATCTTCGGCGTCGGGCTCTCGGCGTATGTCGGCAAGCCGTACAGTTCGGCGGCGAATGCGGCGACCATCGCCGCATGGCCGATTCCCGGGCTCTCGCATTTGCCCGTGCTCGGCCCGGCGCTCTTCAGCAACACGCCTGTCGATTACCTCGCATTCCTCATGTTTGCCGTCGTCGGCTGGTTTCTCTATCGCACGCGCGCGGGGCTCGTGCTGCGCTCGGTCGGCGAGTCGCCGCAGGTCGCGCATTCGGTGGGCTTTCCCGTGATCGGCGTGCGCTACGGCGCGACGCTCTTCGGCGGCGCCATGTCGGGGCTGGCCGGCGGCTACTACTCGATCGTGCAGCTGCACCTCTGGCAGGAGCAGATCACCGCCGGCCGCGGCTGGATCGCGCTCGCGCTCGTCGTGTTCGCGACCTGGCGGCCGGGGCGCCTGTTGATCGGCGCGCTGCTGTTCGGCGCGGTCACGGGCCTGCAGTTCTACGCGCAGGCCGTGGGCGTGCCCGTGCCGACGCAGTTTCTGGCGATGCTGCCATACGTGGCCACCATCGTCGTGCTCGTGCTCATCTCGCGCAATCCGAACACGATCCGGCTCAATGCGCCGGCCTCGCTCGGCAAGGCGTTTTTTGGGGCCGCCTAGGTGGGCGGCCCGGGCGCGGCGCCTGGAGCGGATCGCCCAGGGACCGATTGGCCGGGACATCAAAGAAGAACCGCAGTTTCCTCATCCACGACAGGAGATCCACGATGCAAAAAACCATCCTGACCGCTTTTGCCGTTGCCGCCGCGTGCGCAACGGCGGCGTTCGCCGCGCCGGCGCAGGCCGCCGACGTGCCGGGCGTCGCGTTCGTCTATCTCGGCAATCCGGGCGATGCCGGCTGGACCTACGCGCACGATCAGGGCTCCAAGATGGCCGAGGCGAAGTTCGGCGACAAGATCAAGATCACGCGCATCGAGAACGTGCCCGAGTCGGCCGACTCCGAACGCGTGTTCCGCGATCTGGCGAGCAAGGGCAACAAGATCATCTTCGGTTCGAGCTTCGGCTACCAGGACTTCGAGCTGAAGGTCGCGAAGGACTTCCCCGACACCGTGTTCCTGCACGCGACGGGCTACAAGAAAGCGCCGAACTTCGGCACCTATGACGTGCGCATGTACCAGGGCGCGTATCTCGCGGGCGTCGCGGCCGGCTATGCGACGAAGACGAATACGCTCGGCTTCGTGGCTTCGGTGCCGATCCCCGAGGTGGTGCGCAACATCAACGCGTACACGCTCGGCGCGCGCTCGGTGAATCCGAAGGTCCACACGAAGGTCATCTGGATCAACAGCTGGTTCGATCCGGGCAAGGAGAAGCAGGCGGCCGAGACGCTGATCGGCCAGGGCGCCGATGTGCTGCTGCAGAACACCGACTCGAGCGCGACGCTCGCGACGGCTGAAGAGAAGCACGTCCATGCGTTCGGCTGGGACTCGAACATGGCGAAGTTCGGCCCGCACGCGCATCTGGGTTCGGTGGAGGGCAACTGGGGCGTGTACTACGTGGCCGCGATCCAGCAGGTGCTGGACGGCAAGTGGAAGAACGACCCGGTGTGGTGGGGCATCCCGCAGAAGGCCGTCGATCTGGGCGACGTGAACACGACCGAACTTTCCGCCGACGCGGTGAAGGCCGTCGACGCGAAGCGCCAGGCGATCGCAAGCGGCAAGTGGGACGTCTTCACGGGCCCGATCAAGGACCAGACGGGCGCCGTCAAGGTGCCGGCCGGCAAGGCGCTGACCGATCCGGAACTGCAGCGCCTGAACTGGTACGTGGAAGGCGTGGACGGCTCGCTGCCGAAGTAAGCGCTGCGCACGCAGCATGCACGGCGCGGCCGCGCCAAGCCTTCGGGCTTGCGCGGCCGTTTTGTTTGTGCTGGCCGATGTCGTGCGAGGGGGAGCCGCGGTGCGCGGCCGGCGTCAATCGTCGATGCGCAGCCCGACCTTGATCGTGACCTGCCAGCGCGTGATCTTGTCGTCCTCGATGAGGCCGCGTGTTTCTGTCACCTCGAACCAGTGCAGGTGGCGCAGCGTCTTCGAGGCGCGCGCGATCGCGCAGCGAACGGCGTCGTCGCTCGATTCCGTGGACGAACCGGTAAGTTCGATCTGCTTGTAGACGTGGTCGTTCATCGTGGGGTCTCCTCGCGGTGGGTTAAGGCGGGTATCAGTCGAGTATAGGCAATCGAAGGCCGGTATCATGGCGCTCCGGCCCGCGGGCCAGGCCAACGAGGCAGAGGAGACGGCGAAACGATGGACAGGCAGGAGCTGGGATTTTGCGGACCGGGGCTGATGGGCGCGCCGATGATCCGCCATCTGCTGCGGGTGGGTCACGCGGTGCAGGTCTGGAACCGGACGCCCGCGAAAGCCGAGGCGTTGGCCGCCGACGGCGCACGGGTCGCGGCCACGCCGCGCGAGCTGGCGCAGGGCGCCGACGTCGTGTTGCTATGCGTGGCTGACGCGGCGGCGGTCGAATCCGTGGTGTTCGGCGCGGACGGGCTGCTCGACGAGCGCGCGGGTTCGGCCGGGCGCCCGCGCGTGCGCTGCATCATCGATCATTCGAGCATTCCGCCGGACGCCACGCGCGCGCTTGCGGCACGGGCGGCGGCGCTCGGCGTGGGCTGGGTCGACGCGCCGGTTTCCGGCGGCGTGGGCGGCGCGCAGGCCGGCACGCTCGCGATCATGGCGGGCGGCGCGGATACCGACGTCGCGGCCGTGGCGCCCATCCTCGCCGCCTACGCGGCGCGCGTGACCCACATGGGCGCCGTGGGCGCGGGCCAGACGACCAAGCTGTGCAACCAGGCGATCGTCACGGCGACGGTGGCCGCCATTGCCGAGGCCGTGAGCCTCGCGCGGCGCAGCGGCATCGACGCCGCGAATTTGCCCGAGGCGCTCGCGGGCGGCTGGGCCGACTCGGTGCTGCTGCGCACCTTCGTGCCGCGCATGACGCAGGACGGCCTCGCACCGATCGGCGCGCTGAAGACGTTCCAGAAGGACGTGGATACGGTGGCCGCCGCCGCGCAGCAAACCGGCACGCCGATGCCGGTTGCCGGCACGGTCCAGCAATTGCTGCGGCTCGCCGCGGCGATGGGGCTCGCGGAGGCCGACTTTTCGGGTTTCATCGACGTGTTGCAGACGGAACGTAGCATGCCGCAGTGACGGGCGAGGGGCACGGGCGGCCGGATGCGATCCGGCCCCAAACTACTCTCCGAGCCGCCGTCAGCCGCGTTCCCGCGCCGGCTGGCACTCGCCCGCGAACTGACATAACCTGATAAAATTACAGGTTTTTCTCGCTCTATTTTCCGGGACGCGCTGTGCTCTCTACCGCCAACATCACCATGCAATTCGGGCCGAAGCCCTTGTTCGAGAACATCTCGGTCAAATTCGGCGAAGGCAACCGCTATGGCCTGATCGGCGCGAACGGTTGCGGCAAGTCCACGTTCATGAAGATCCTGGGCGGCGACCTCGAGCAAAGCTCGGGCACCGTGATCCTCGAGCCGAACGTGCGTCTGGGCAAGCTGCGCCAGGACCAGTTCGCGTACGAAGACGTGCGCGTGCTCGACGTCGTCATGATGGGCCACACCGAAATGTGGGCCGCGATGACCGAGCGCGACGCGATCTACGCGAACCCCGAGGCCACCGACGACGACTACATGCACGCCGCCGAACTCGAAGCGAAATTCGCCGAGTACGACGGCTACACGGCCGAAGCGCACGCGGGCGAGCTGCTGCTCGGCATCGGCATCGGCACGGAATTCCACAACGGGCCGATGAGCGGCGTGGCGCCGGGCTGGAAGCTGCGCGTGCTGCTCGCGCAGGCGCTGTTCTCGAAGCCGGACGTGCTGCTGCTCGACGAACCGACCAACAACCTCGACATCAATTCGATCCGCTGGCTGGAAGATGTTCTGAACGAGTACAACTCGACCATGATCATCATCTCCCACGATCGACACTTCCTGAACCAGGTCTGCACGCACATGGCGGACATGGACTACGGCACGCTGAAGGTATGGCCGGGCAACTACGACGACTACATGCTGGCGTCGGCGCAGGCGCGCGAGCGTCAGCAGGCTGCGAACCAGAAGGCGAAGGAGCGCGTGGCCGACCTGCAGGACTTCGTGCGCCGCTTCTCGGCGAACAAGTCCAAGGCGCGCCAGGCCACCAGCCGTCTGAAGATGATCGACAAGATCAAGATCGAGGAATTCAAGCCGTCGTCGCGCCAGAACCCGTTCATTCGCTTCGAGTTCGAGAAGAAGCTGCACAACATCGTCGTGGTCGCGGAAGAGATCACGAAGACCTACGAGCGCCGCATTTTCAACAAGTTCAGCATCAGCGTGCAGCCGGGCGAGCGTATCGCGATCATCGGCGAGAACGGCGCGGGCAAGACCACGCTGCTGCGCTCGCTGCTTGGCAACCTGGCCGTCGACAACGGTTCGGTGAAGTGGGCCGAAAACGCGAATGTGGGCTACATGCCGCAGGACACGTACGAAGAGTTCCCGAGCGACGTCACGCTGATGGACTGGATCGACCAGTACCGCCAGGAAGGCGACGACGAGCAGTCGGTGCGCGGCACGCTGGGCCGTCTGCTGTTCAACGCCGACGATATCCGCAAGTCGGTGAAGGTGCTCTCGGGCGGCGAGAAAGGGCGCATGATCTGGGGCAAGCTGATGCTCGGCCGCCACAACGTGCTGCTGATGGACGAGCCGACCAACCACATGGACATGGAATCGATCGAGTCGCTGCAGATCGCGCTCGAGAAGTTCGAAGGCACGCTGGTGTTCGTGTCCCACGACCGCGAGTTCGTGAACGGCCTGGCCAATCGCATCATCGAGGTCAAGACCGACGGCAAGATCAACGACTACAGCGGCAATTACGAGGACTTCCTTGCGAGCCAGGGGCTGCATTGAGTTCCCCGCATTGAGTTTCGCGCATTGAGTGTCGATTACTGATCGACGCTTGAAATAAAAACGGGCGACGCATCATGCGTCGCCCGTTGTGTTTTTGGCGGGGCGCGGGACGTTCAGTCGCTGTACTGCATGCCCTTGGGCAAGTCGTATTTGCCGTTGCGGTATTCGAGCGTGAAGCTCGTGCGCTTTGCCGCCTTCGTGTCGTCCTTGCAGTCGCCGTTGCGGACCGTGTTGACCGTATCGGAGGACTTCTCCGTGCCCTTCAGCACCGCGTAGCCTTCTTTGCCCGCGGGGCCGAGGTCGAGCGTGCGCGTCGTATTGTTGAAGGTGCCCGCGCAGTTGCCGTCCCACTCGCCGCCCGAATTTTCCACGATCAGGCGGTCGAGGACCGTGCGCAGGCTTTGACCGTCAACTACATACAGGCTCAGTGCCGTTTGCTCGAACGGATCGACGCGCGACGAACCTTCATGGGTCACGCGCACGCCGAACGCGCGGTTCTGCGGCGTGAGCTGATAGCGCGCCGTGTCGAGCGCCAGACCGGAAAATCTGATGGCGTCATAGGAGATTGCCGACTTCTGGAACTGATGCGCGATGATCGTGCCCGTTGCCGTGTCCGCAACCAGGACTTCGAGGTCGTCGGTGCCCGCGTCGTCGCTGTTGTTCTTCTGCGGCAACGGCAGCGCCGCGATCGTCAGCGCCTCATTGGCGGGCCACACCTTGCAAACGGCGTGATCCGTATCGAGCGTGCGGCCCGGATGCAGTTGCGCGGTCCACTTCTGGAAGTTGTCCTCGCAGCCCGCATGGGCAAATAGCGGCGCAAGGCCAACGACAAGACAGCACAGGGTACGTTTCATGAAGCTCGAAAGGGGAGTGAAGGAGCGTGCCAGTATAAGGGCTCGACCAAAACGAACCGTCGAATGTGCGCACACCTTCCGTAAGCGTCAACCACGTTAGAATGCGGGATCAGCGCGTCCCGTTTACGAGCCGCGAAAACTGACGCGCCGGGACGCACACATACGGAGCTTTGCATGCGATGGCAGTAAGCGCTCAAGCTCAAACTGCCGTCGACAGACAGGAGACATACGCATGAACCAGTTCGATCAGCTCTACATCAACGGCCAATGGGTCGCGCCGCACGGCAAGGGCACGATCGACGTCTACGATTCGGGCACCGAGGCCGTCATGGGCCGCATTCCCGAAGGCAACGAAGCCGACGCCGAAGCCGCCATCGCGGCCGCGCGCGCCGCTTTCGACGGCTGGGCCGCCACGCCCGCCGTGGAGCGGGGCGCCATTCTGCAAAAGATCGCCGACAACCTCAAAGCCCGCACCGACCAGCTGGCGCAACTCATCGCGGGCGAAGTGGGCATGCCGCTCAAGCTCGCCCGTGCGATCCAGGTGGGCGGCCCCGTGTATAACTGGGGCGCCTACGCGAAGCTCGCGAGCGAGTTCCAGTACGAGGAGCGCGTGGGCAATTCGCTCGTCGTGCGCGAGCCGGTGGGCGTGGTCGCGGCCATCACGCCGTGGAACTATCCGCTCAACCAGATCACGCTCAAGGTCGCGGCCGCTCTAGCCGCCGGCTGTACCGTCGTGCTCAAGCCGTCCGAGGTCGCGCCGCTCAATGCCTTCGTGCTCGCCGAAGCGATCCACGAAGCGGGCCTGCCCGCCGGCGTGTTCAATCTCGTGACGGGCTACGGCCCGGTGGTCGGCGAGCTGATGGCGCGTCACCCGCAGGTCGACATGGTTTCGTTCACGGGCTCGACGCGCGCGGGCAAGCGCGTTTCCGAAGTGGCCTCCGCAACGGTCAAGCGCGTGGCGCTCGAGTTGGGCGGCAAGTCGGCCTCGGTCGTGCTCGACGACGCCGATCTCGCGGCCGCGGTGAAGGGCACCGTGGGCGCGTGCTTCCTGAATTCGGGGCAGACCTGCTCGGCGCACACGCGCATGATCGTGCCCGAGTCGCGCTACGAGGAAGCGCGGGCACTTGCCAAGGAAGCCGTCGAGGCTTACACCGTGGGCGACCCGCGCGACGAGAAGGCGAAGCTCGGCCCGCTTGCCTCGAAGGTTCAGCAGGAGCGCGTGCAGCACTATATCGACCGTGGCATTGCCGACGGCGCCGAACTCGTGACGGGCGGCCCGGGCCTGCCTGATGGCGTGACGAAGGGCTTCTTCGTGAAACCCACCGTGTTCGGCCGCGTGCCCCGCAACGCGGCCATCGCGCAGGAGGAAATCTTCGGGCCGGTGCTCACGATCCTCACGGCAAAGGACGAGGACGATGCCGTCGCCATCGCCAACGATTCGCTCTACGGACTCGGCGGCGCGGTCTGGGCGGGCAGCGACGAGCGCGCCATGCGGGTGGCGCGGCGTATCCGCACCGGTCAGATCGACATCAACGGCGGCACGTGGAACATGGCTGCGCCGTTTGGCGGCTTCAAGCAGTCGGGGCACGGTCGCGAGAACGGCGTGTACGGGCTCGAAGAATATCTCGAGTACAAGTCGATGCAGTTCAAGGCGCCGAAAGCCTGAGCCAGCAGATTTTGGTGGCACTGCAAATAGTTTCGCGCAGTGCGTTGATTGATGTCATGAATGCGGTCACCTTGGCGGGTGACCGCATTTTTTATTGATATAGCGCAAGCTCGTCTGTCGGCGGCGCGCGACCATGGATGGTTTGCAACCAACAACGCGGGTCACCATGTTTCCAGCTCATTCGTTCGCGCCACTCACGATCCGAGGCCGCCGGCTTTTGCCAGTCGTACAGGGCGGCATGGGGGTCGGCATTTCGGCGCATCGCCTTGCGGGCAGCGTCGCCCGCGAAGGCGCGCTCGGCACCATCGCCAGCATCGATCTGCGCCACCATCACGCCGATCTGATCGAAGCATGCCGCGTCGATCCCGAACACGACACGCTCGCGCGCGCGAACCTCACCGCGCTGGCCCGCGAGATTGCCGCGGCGCGCAAGCTGAGCGGCGGTAACGGCATGATTGCGGTCAATGTCATGAAAGCGGTCAGCGCTCACGCCGACTATGTCCGCGTTGCCTGCGAGCAGGGTGCCGACGCGATCGTGATGGGCGCCGGCTTGCCCCTCGATCTGCCGGATCTCACGCAGGGCGTCGATATCGCGCTGGTCCCGATCCTTTCGGACGCGCGCGGCGTCGCGCTCGTGCTCAAGAAGTGGATGAAGAAAGGCCGCTTGCCGGATGCCATCGTCATCGAGCATCCGGCGCATGCGGGCGGCCACCTGGGGGTGACCGACATCGGCGACATGGGCAGCGAGCGCTTTTCGTTCGAGGCCATCTTCGCCGAACTCGAAGGCGTGTACGCGTCGCTCGGCATCAGCCGCGCAGACGTTCCGCTGATCGTGGCGGGCGGCGTCAACAGTCACGAGGCCGTGCGCAAGTGGCTCGAAGCCGGTGCGAACGGTGTCCAGGTGGGCACGCCGTTCGCCGTGACGGAGGAGGGCGACGCGCATCCCGACTTCAAGCGTGTGCTGGCCGACGCGAAGCCCGAGGACATCGTCGAATTCGTGAGCGTAACGGGCTTGCCCGCGCGCGCGGTAACGACGCCGTGGCTAGAGCGCTATCTGCGCAACGAGTCGCGCGTGCGCGCGAAGATCGGCTCGCTCAAGCTGGCGTGCCCCACGGGGCTTGAATGCCTGTCGGTGTGCGGCCTGCGCGACGGCATCGAAAAATTCGGGCACTTCTGCATCGATACGCGTCTTGCCGCAGCGCTGCGCGGCGATATTGCGAATGGGCTCTTCTTTCGCGGCCGCGAAGCCCTGCCTTTCGGGAATGCGATCCGCAGCGTCAGGGATCTTCTGGAGCTGCTGCTGACCGGTGTGGCGCGGCCGGCAGTCGCGCACCGCGCGGCTTTTGCCTTGAGTTGACAGGCAGCAACGTCGCGATGGAACCTCAGACCGACGATTCGCAGGTCTTACGAACTGCGGTTTGAGGTGCGCGGCTAACCAGAAAAGCGCCGGTTCCCTTCGGGCCGGCGTTTTCCTTTATGGCGCAAGGCAATCAGGCGCGGTCCTTGTGGAAGCGCATGGCGGTGCCCTCGCGCTCGATGCGCGTCCAGACCGCGCGCTTTTCCTCGTCGTTCATGAAGACCCAGTTGGAGACTTCCATGGCAGTACGGCCGCAGCCTTTGCAGATTTCGTCGAAGAGGGTCGAACACACGCCGATGCACGGGCTGTCGGGGAGGTCGTGGAGATTGGATGCCATCGAGAGAGCCTTGGGGCGCGAGCGGCGGCCGATCGCGCCGTCCGCGGATAAAAACCTCGCTATGTTAACCGATCTGTTCGCCCCTCCCGGCGATCTTTCCCGTCATTCCGACAGACTTTCGCGTGAGGCGAGAGGGCACGGCGATGGAGTGGTCATGCAGATCGAATAAGCGACGCTCCCCCGCGTTGGCGAATTCGCAGGCGTTGTAAGGTTTTGTCAGGTAGGACGATCCGGTGCCCGGACTCTTGCCCTGGCCGCCCGGCGGCGGCCTGTGGCGGCAGGCGTCGCACGAAAACAGCACGCACGGTTTTTTTGGTAGACACGCGCGCAGAACCGGCTAAAATTGCGCGCGATTTGTCGTCGGGCAACGTCGACCCGGTCTGTCCCGTTTGCGCGACAGGCTGGCGTTTTTTTTGTCGCCCGACATGATTGGTGGTAGGTTTCGGGAAGCTTGGGGGAGCCGCGCGGCGCGCGGCATGACACGAAGCAGGCGGCCGGCAGGGGCTGGCCAGGACGGAGAACGGAATGAAGAAAAAGGTGGTGGCACGACTGGCCGCGCTGGTGCTCTGTGCAGCGCCGTGGGTGGCGTCGGTGGCGAAAGACACGCAACTGAACGTCTACAACTGGTCCGATTACATCGCCTCCGACACGATTCCGAACTTCACGAAGCAGACCGGCATCAAGGTCAAGTACGACAACTACGACAGCGACGACACGCTGCAGGCCAAGCTCCTCGCGGGCAACTCGGGCTATGACATCGTCGTGCCGACCAGCAACTATGCGGGCAAGCAGATTGCCGCCGGCATCTTCGCGCCGCTCGACAAGTCGAAGCTCCCCAACCTCAAGTATCTCGATCCGCAACTGATGTCGCTGATCGCCGGCGCGGATCCGGGCAACAAGTTCGTGGTGCCCTGGGCCTACGGCACGACTGGCCTCGCGTACAACGTGACGAAGGCGCAGCAGTTGCTCGGCAAGGACGTGCCGCTCGACAGCTGGGACGTTCTCTTCAAGCCGGAAAACCTCTCGAAGCTGAAGGCCTGCGGCGTCTCCGTGCTCGACGCGCCGGACCAGATGTTCGCCGCCGCGCTGCACTATATCGGCAAGGATCCGATGTCGACGAACCCGGACGACTATCGCGCCGCGCTCACGATGATGAAGAAGATCCGGCCTTACATCACGCAGTTCAACTCGTCGGGCTACATCAATGACCTCGCGGGCGGCGACATCTGCTTTGCCTACGGCTGGTCGGGCGACGTCGTGATCGCCAAGCACCGCGCAATGGATGCGAAGAAGCCGTACAAGATCGAGTATTACATTCCGAAGGGCGGCGCGCCGATCTGGTTCGACGTGATGGCGATCCCGAAGGACGCGCCGGACAAGGAAGCCGCCCTCCAGTGGATCAATTACATCGAGACGCCGCAGGTGCACGCCGCGATCACGAATGCCGTCTATTATCCGAGCGCCAACGCGGAAGCGCGCAAGTACGTGAACAAGGACATCGCGAACGACCCGGCCGTCTATCCGCCGCCCGAGGTCCTGAAGACGCTGTTCCTGCTCAAGCCGCTGCCGCCCGAGATCCAGCGCCTGCAGACGCGCCTGTGGACCGAGTTCAAGTCGGGACGCTAAAGCAGGCGGCGCAGGACTGATGCATTACCCGAGCCCTCGGCAGGTTGCCGGGGGCTTTGTTCGTCAACCCCGTCCATCGACCAGGCAGGGCAGAGAGAATCATGAGTGACCAGTCGAGCGCACCGGCCGCTGCCGGCGTGCCGCCTTCGGGCTTTTCCGCGTCGGCCACCGCCGCAGACAACTTCGTGCAGGTGATCGACGTCGTCAAGAAGTTCGGCGAAACGGCGGCCGTCAAGGGCGTCAATTTGTCGGTCAAGAAAGGCGAGCTGTTCGCGCTGCTCGGCAGCTCGGGCTGCGGCAAGTCCACGCTGCTGCGCATGCTTGCCGGCCTCGAAACCGTCACGTCGGGCAAGATCCTGATCGACGGCGAGGACCTCGCCACGTTGCCGCCGTATCGCCGGCCGGTCAACATGATGTTCCAGTCCTACGCGCTGTTTCCGCATATGACGGTCGAGTCGAACGTCGGCTTCGGGCTGCGTCAGGAAGGTGTCAAGAAGGCCGAACTGCAGGAACGCGTGGCCACGGCGCTCGAACTCGTGCAGATGTCGCGCTATGCGAAGCGCAAGCCGCACCAGCTCTCGGGCGGCCAGCAGCAGCGCGTCGCGCTCGCGCGCTCGCTCGTCAAGCGCCCGAAGCTGCTGCTGCTCGACGAGCCGATGTCGGCGCTCGACAAGCAGATTCGCCAGCGCACGCAGATCGAACTCGTCAACATTCTCGACAAGGTCGGCGTTACCTGCATCATGGTCACGCACGACCAGGAAGAGGCGATGACGATGGCGAGCCGACTCGCCGTGATGAGCGAAGGCGAGATCATCCAGCTCGGCACGCCGAACGAGGTGTACGAGTATCCGAATACCCGTTTCTCGGCGGAATTCATCGGCTCGACCAATCTGTTCGACGGCACCGTCGTCGAGGACGAACCGGATCACGTCTATGTCGAGTCGTCGGACCTTTCCACGCGTCTTTACGTGAGCCACGGCATCAGCGGGCCGCTCGGCATGCCCGTCACGATCTCGGTGCGGCCGGAGCGCATCGCGCTCACGCGCAAGCCGCCCGAGGGCGCGTTCAACTGGGGCCACGGCGTGATCATGAACGTCGCGTACATGGGCGGCTACTCGCTCTATCACGTCAAGCTCGACTCGGGCAAGACCGTGGTCGCGAACGTCTCGAGCCTCGCGATCTCCGAGATCGAGTCGCCGGGGTGGGGCGACGAAGTGTATGTACGCTGGAGCGCGTCGGCCGGCGTGGTGCTGACGTCATGAACGCGACGCTCAGAAAAATCGCGAACTGGCCCGCCCGGCGCTTCAATCTGACCGGCCGCACGGCCGTCGTGGCGGGGCCATTCTTCTGGCTCCTGCTGTTCTTCCTCGTGCCGTTCATCCTGGTCGTGAAGATCAGTTTCGCGGATCAGCAGCTCGGCATTCCGCCCTATACGGAACTCACGTCGTTTGCCGACGGCGTACTGCACGTCGCGCTCGACCTGTCGCACTACGCGTTCCTGTTCCAGGACAGCCTGTACTTCGCGACCTACGTGAATTCGGTGATGGTGGCGGCGATTTCCACGCTGCTGTGCCTGCTGATCGGCTATCCGATGGCGTATTACATCGCGCGCTCGAATCCCGCCACGCGCAATATCCTCATGATGGGGGTGATGCTGCCGTTCTGGACGTCGTTCCTGATCCGCGTGTACGCCTGGATCGGCATTCTCAAGAACAACGGACTGCTGAATAATTTCCTGATGTCGGTCGGGCTCATCCATACGCCCATCGAGCTCTATCACACGAACACGGCCGTTTATATCGGCATGGTCTATTCGTACCTGCCGTTTCTCGTGATGCCGCTTTACGCGCACCTCGTGAAGATGGACCTGACGCTGCTCGAAGCCGCCTACGACCTCGGCGCGAAGCCGTGGCGCGCGTTTCTCGAAATCACGCTGCCGCTCTCGAAGAACGGCGTGATCGCGGGCTGTCTGCTCGTGTTCATCCCGGCGGTGGGCGAGTACGTGATTCCGGAACTGCTGGGCGGCGCGAACACGCTGATGATCGGCCGCGTCATGTGGAACGAGTTCTTCGACAATGCCGACTGGCCGATGGCCTCCGCCGTGACCTGCGCGATGGTGCTGCTCCTGCTCGTGCCGATGGCGCTGTTCCAGCACTACCAGGCGAAGGAACTGGAGGGCCGCGGACGATGAAACCCAATCGCGTTCTGCAGTTCATCGCGCTGGGCCTGGGCTTTGCGTTCCTGTATATCCCGATCGTCAGCCTCGTTGTCTACTCGTTCAACGAGTCGCAACTCGTGACGGTCTGGACGCGCTTCTCGACGAAGTGGTATCAGGCGCTCGCCACCGACGACGAGCTCATCAACGCGGCGTGGCTCTCGCTCAAGATCGGCCTGATGACGGCATTCGCCTCGGTCGTGATCGGCACGTGGGCGGGCTATGTGCTCGCGCGCATGGGGCGCTTTCGCGGTTTCACGCTCTACACGGGCATGATCAACGCGCCGCTCGTGATTCCCGAAGTGATCCAGGGTATCTCGCTCCTGCTGCTCTTCGTGGAAATGGGCAAGCTCCTCGGCTGGCCCGCGGGGCGCGGCGTGTTCACGATCTGGATCGGCCACGTGATGCTGTGTATCTCGTACGTCGCGATCATCGTGCAGTCGCGCGTGAAGGACCTCAATCCCTCGCTCGAAGAGGCAGCGCTCGATCTTGGCGCGACGCCGCTCAAGGTGTTCTTCGCGATTACGCTGCCGCTCATCTCGCAGGCGCTCGCCGCCGGCTGGCTGCTCTCGTTCACGCTCTCGATCGACGACCTCGTGCTTTCGGCGTTCCTCTCGGGCCCCGGCTCGACGACGCTGCCGCTCGTGGTGTTCTCGCGCGTGCGCCTTGGTCTGAATCCGGAGATGAACGCGCTCGCCACGCTGTTCATCGCGGTCGTGACGGTCGGCGTGATTCTCGGCAACTACTTCATGCAGCGCGCCGAGCGCAAGCGCATGGCGATGGCTGTCTGAGCGCCGGCAGCTCCTGTGCCGTGAAACGGCGCGCGGGCAGTTTCTGCCGCGCGCCGTTTTCTTTCGTTGTCCCGCATCCGCCTCAGAGCCGGTAGCCCATGCGCAAACCGCCCCAATGCCGGCCGTTGACGAAGATCGGCGCGGAGGCGTCCTTCATCAGCGCGAACTGGCCGCCGCCCATGTCGCGGCGGTAGGTCTGCAGGAGGAACGGCTTGGTATGCGAGCCGGCGCCGATGCCGGTGCGGTCGCCGAAAATACGCCGGTTGCGGCAGTGGGCGGCATTCCAGACCGGGTCATCACCCTGCGGCTGCGAAAATTTGCGGTTGTGCGTCGGGATGTAGCCGCGCGGATCGATCGCCACGCAAAACGCCACGCGCTCGTCGAAGGCGAGCAGCGGCTCGATGATCGCCGGCAGCACGCGGTCGGTGAAGGCCGCAAAGCGCGTGATGTGCTGCTGCGGGCTGGTATTCGGCACGGGCACATAGGTACTGTCGAAGAGGTCGGCTTCGCCGATGTCGCCACGCGCGAGGGCCGACTCGAACAGCTTGCCGACTTGCGAAGCCGCCCGCTGCACGGCGGTGATGAAGCGCGTGTCTTCGGTCTCGACGCCGGTTTCGGCGCTCAGTTCGATCAGCGTCTCCGAAACGTCGAGCAGGCGTCCCAACTGATCCTTCGCCTGGGCGAAATTGCGGCTCGAATCTTCCACGCCATCCGCCATCTGTTGCACCTGCGCTTCGAGTCCGTCGCATTTCGCCTCGATCTCGCCGGTCAACTGGGCGATCTGGCCGGCGTGTTCGTCGAGCTGGGTGATCGCCGCGCCGGTGCTTCGCACGGCTTCGCCGATCGTGTGCGTGCCTTCGCGGACGCGATGCGCGCGCCCGGTATTCGCCGCGCCTTCGACGATGAGCCGCTCGGTCTGCTGCGTGAGCTGGGCGAGCGTCTGTTCGATCTGCCCGGTGGCTTGCGCCGTCTTGGCGGAGAGATTTTTCACTTCGGCAGCCACGACGGCGAAGCTCTTGCCCGATTCTCCCGCGCGCGCGGCCTCGATGGCGGCATTCAGGGCGAGCAGTTGGGTCTGGCGCGCGATCAGCGAGATTTCTTCCGACACCTTCGAAACGTGCGCGAGGGCGGTCTTGAGCGCGCCGATCTGGCTTTCGATGACGGTGACGCCTTCCACGAGACCGTGGATGTCGGCGAGCGACGCGTCGATGGTCTGCTGGGAGGATTGCACGGTGGCCGCCGTGCCGGTGCTGACCTCGCGCATCGCGCGGGCCGCGGCGGCGATCTGGTGATTGCCGGCCAGCGTATGCGCCGCCGACTCGCGCAGCGCGTGACACACGGCGGCCTGATGCTGGACGCGGGCCGCGACTTCGTCGACGTGGCCGGACACGTCGCAAATCTCCATGCCGAGGCGGCCGGCATGCGCCGCGATATCGCCGATGATACCGGCCGACCTGCCCGCCCGGCCAGGGCCGCGCAGACGAAACCGCAAACGTGACATCGAATGTCTCCTTCCGATCGCACTGATCGTTCGGGCCCGGTCTGGTGTACGAACGCCGGGCTCTCAGAGCTATTAACGGCCAGTCATGTCGGGACTTGAGCGCGCGCCGGTGGCGGGCGCTATGATCGGGGAGCGCGGGCCGCAGGAGTTCCGCTGTGGGAGTCCGATGATCGAACGCATGCTGAGCGAGGGCGCCGCCGCGTCGCTCTGGCAGCAGCTGGTGCTGCTGTGGGAACTGATTGTGATGGTTTGCCGCTTTCTGTGGGGGCTGCTGAGGCTGCTTGGGGGTGGGTAGTGATACGGGGGATCCGCAATCGTCACCCGTCAAACTCATAATCGCTTTCGCGCACACGCCGAGTCCTGCGCCGGAAATCGAACGTGAAGCCCGGCCACAGCGACGTGTTCTTGCCGCCCCGGGTTTGATACCAGCTACGGCAACCCGATTGCCAGACGGTGCGCGCGAGCATCTGCTGCAGTGTGTCGTTGAACGCGCGCTGGACCTCGGGCCGCACGCGCATCGTCCGCGCGCCGCGGCGTTGCAGTGCGCGGATGCAGTCGGCGATATAGCGCACCTGCGACTCGATCATGTAGATCATCGAGTTGTGCCCAAGCCCCGTGTTGGGACCGACGATCAGGAAGAGATTGGGAAAGCCCGCGACGCTCGCGCCAAGGTACGCCTGTGGCCCGTCGCGCCGCCACACTTCGCCGAGATTCGCGCCACCCACGCCGGTCACGCGAAAGGGCGCGTCGACGTCGTTGACCTGAAAGCCGGTGCCGCAGATGATCGCGTCGAGCTGGCGGTGCGTGCCGTCGGTCGTGACGATGCCGTCGGCGACCACTTCGCGGATCGCGTCGGTGACGAGTTCGACGTTGGGCTGCGCAATCGCCGGGTAGTAGTCGGACGAGAGCAGCACGCGCTTGCAGCCGAGCAGATAGTCGGGCGCGAGCTTCGCGCGCAGGGCGGGGTCTTCGATCTTGCGCGCGAGATAGCCGCGTGCGAACTTCATGGGCGCTTCGAGCAGACGCAGATTGACGATGAAGCCGAGCGCCCGCGTTTCGTGCTGGCAGTACACGGCGGCGCGCGCCATGCGCTGCGCGAATGGCGCGCGGCGGTAGAGCGAGCGTTTGCGCTCGCCGATCGCGTGATCGCGGCGCGGCATGATCCACGGCGCGGTGCGCTGGAACACCGCGAGCCGCGCGACGCGAGGCTGGATATGCGGCACGAACTGGATCGAGCTTGCGCCGGTGCCGATCACGCCCACGCGCTTGCCGTCGAGGTCGTAGCCGTGGTTCCAGCGCGCCGAATGAAAGAGCGTGCCCTCGAAACGCTCGAGTCCGGTGAGATCGGGCAGCGCAGGGCGCGAGAGCGCTCCGTTCGCGGCAATCAGCAAATCGGCCACGATGGTGCGCGTCGTGCCGTGCTGGTCGATCTCGATGCGCCAGACACCGTCCGCTTCGTCGAAGCGCGCGGCGCTCACGCGCGAACGATATTCGATGAAACGCTCGATGTCGTACTTGCGCGCACAGTGGCGCAGATAATCGAGAATCTCCCGCTGGGGCGCGAACGCACGCGTCCAGTTGGGGTTGGGCTCGAACGAAAATGAGTAGAGGTGCGAAGGAATATCGCAGGCGGCGCCCGGGTAGACGTTGTCGCGCCACGTACCGCCGAGATCCGCCGCCGCCTCGTAGAGCGTGAACGCGTCGATGCCCATGCGCCGCAGGCGGATCGCCATGCCGATTCCGGCAAAGCCGCTGCCGACGATGGCAATACGCGGCGCCGCGTCAGCCTGAGAAGCCATGTGCCGTTTCCTTGCGAGGGCGGCGTGCATTGCGCGCCGCCCTCCGATGAAAAACGGGCCCCGCGAGGAGCCCGTTGTCGTGAGTGCCGTCGTGCGCCTTCAGAAGGCGCGGGCGCATCGCGCGCTCAGGAGTTGCTCCAGTCGTCGGAATCGTTGCTGCCGAGGTCGACACCGCCGCCGGACCCGTCATCCCAGTCGTTGGAGCCCTGGCCGAGGTCCACACCGTTGCCGCCGCCGTTTCCACCATCGTCGCGCGGAATCCTGCGGCCGTCGTCGTCCACGTACACGTCGCGCTCGATCACGCGGTCACGGCCCTGGTTCAATGCTTCGCCGAGCAGCACGCCAGTCAGCAGCCCGCCCATGCCCCCCATCATGCCGCCGCCGCCCTGCTGCACGACGACTTGCGGCGGTTGTTGCGGCGGATAAGGCATCTGGGGCTGACGGCCGAAGGCGGCGTCGGCTTCGCGCGCATAGGCCGAGTCGCCGCCGTAGCCGGAGGGCGAGGCGGGGGCGGGGGCGTATTGTGCGTTCGGATCGGGTCGGCCTTCGGCGCGCGCCTTGAGGCTTTCGAACTGGCGTTCGAGATCCTCGACCTGATACGGCGCGACCGGATTGGCGCTGTTCGAAAGCGTTTCGACGAGGCCGCGCAACTGCGCTTCGAGCCCTTCGACTTCCTTTTCGAGCACATCGTGGCCGGGCGCCGTCGAGAGCCGCACGTCGAGCTTCAGCGAGCGCACCGCGTTGAGCAGGTCGGTTGCGCGCTTGAGTTGATCGCGGCGATCGCCGCCGGCTTTCGCGTCTTCGTTCGACTTCGCGCGCCGCAACGTCCAGCGCAGCACGAGCGCGATGCCGACCAGCACGATCGCAATGCCGATCCATGCGCCCATGCCCGGGCCGTGACGCTGCGGCGCCGGCGCGACCGCCTGGGCCTGCTGCGCGAAAGCATTGTCGGCGCGGCTGGTCGTGACGTTGCTTGCGCGCGATGCGTCGGCGCGGATCTTCGCCTCGACCTGCGCGGAGTGCTGCGGCGTGGTGAAGCGCAGTTGCGGGTCGAGCGACTTCGCCTGCTCGACCTGGGCGAGCGCGTCGGCGTAGCGGCCTTCGCGGTCGAGCACCTGCGCATAGAGGTAATGCGCGCGCGCGTTGTTCGGGTGCGCCTGCAGGACCTCGACGAGGCCCGCATCCGCGCGTTGCCAGTCGCCCTGCGAGATGGCGGAATCGATCTGCTGGGCGCTCGGCACCGCGAAGGCGGCGCCGCTCACGAGCGCGAGCGAGGCGAGGGCAGCGACGAGATACTTTTTCATGTTGCAAGCCGGGCGGATTGGCGCCCGTCTCCATGACGATCGGAACGAGGATGCGGCGCGCGCGTGAGTTGCATGAGCAGCACGGCGCGCGGCCGCTTCCGGCCACGCTGGCGCGTTATTGCGCCGGCGTGTTCAACTGCTTCTTCAGCGCTTCGAGGCGCTCGTCCACCGAAGGACCCTTGTTCAGCGCCGCGAGCTTGTCTTCGAGCGCCTTGCCGCTTGCCGTGTCGGCCGAGTTCAGGCGTGCGTCTGAGCGGGCGTTCGAGAGCGAGACCTTGTCCTCGAGCTTCTCGAAGTCGGCCGAGAGATTCTTCCCGCCGATGCCGCCGAGCGCCGTGGCTGCGACATCCTTCGCCTGGGCGATCTGCTGCTTCGCCTGCAGGATGTTCGAGCGCGCGTTCAGGTCGTTGCGGCGCTGGCGCATGTCGTCGATCTGCTGCTTCAGTTGATCGACCGACGGCTCGAGCTTCGCGAGTTCCGCGGCGAGCGCGTCGCGCTCCGCTTCGGCCGTGCCTTGCGCGCCCAGCGCTTCGCGCGCGAGCGCTTCGTCGCCCGACTGCAGCGCGCGCTTCGCGCCGTCTTCGTACTTCTTCGCCTTGTCGGCGGCCACGTCGCGCTTGCTTTGCTGCGTCGCGACCTGTGCCTGGATCTCGACGAGCGCGTTCTCCGCTTTCGCGATGCTGTCGTCGAGTTCGCGCACGATCTGGCGGGCGTCGCGCGACGGGTCCTGCACCGAATCGGCGGCGTCGTTCAAGAGGCCCTTGAGCGTGCGCGAAATGGAGTCAAAAAGCGACATGAATTACCTCCGTGAATTGAGATCGGCCGCGATGGGCCGAGATGCACGCATGCGCGTTTTGCGTCGAGCGGCGTGGAGCCGTCCGCAGTCGCCCGCGGTTGTCGTCCGTGCTGCTTCCAGTGCCTGTTTCAGCGCTGTTTCCAGCTTACGCCGCTTTGTGCACAGCGGGCATGCAGCGCGCAAATCGGGGCGCCTTTGCCGATTGCAAGTGGGCAATCGAAACGGGCGAACGCATTGCCGGTATTTCCGCAAGCGCCGCCCGGCGCCATCGCTCGCGGATATTACACCAGGGGTCGCTTAAAGGGGACTTAAAGGGTCGATGGCTCGGTGCAGGGGCGGGCCGAGGCGCGTGCGGCGCCCGTCACGCGAGGTCATGCAAACTTGCCGTCCTCGGGCGCGCCGCCGTTTTGCCCGTCGTGGCGAGCGTCGGCATCGCCGTGCGGAAGCGTCGTGCGCGCGAACGGCGACGGGCCGCTCAGCGACTGCAGCGGTTCGGCTTCGTCAAGACCGGCGGAACTGGCGAGCGGTGCTTCGGCATCCTCCGCTTCGGCAGCGAGGCGCGCGATGGCCTGGCCGATTTCGCGTGCGGCGTTGCCGATCCCGGCTTCGGCGGAGGTTTCCACGGATTCCTCCGGCGCGGCGCCGTTGGCGGCGTCGTGCACCGCACCGTCTTGTGCGCGAACCTGCGCAGCGGTTTCCTCCGCTTCCTCGTCTTCATGCACGGCAAGTGTCGCGGCATCGGCCGCCGGTGCGGGAGCGAGGCGCAAAGGGCTGCCGCGGCTCGGGCGCTGCGGCCTGGCCGCCCGGCGCAGCACCTGTGCGAGCGCATCGGGTTCGCGCGGCGCGTTCAGGCGATCCACGATGCTCGCGGCCTTCACCTGGTCGCTGGTGGCGCTGAAAGCGATCACGGCCCGGCGCATCAGTTCGCTGATGCTGATGCCGAGTTCGTCGGCCGTAGCCGAAATGGCACGTTTTTGCGCGGGCGTCACGAAGACGACGATGCGTTCGCTGGGCTTGTTCATGATCGGCTGGCTGTTGGGGTCGGCAACGGGTGACCTCGGGTCCCGTCCGGGCGGCGGCCATCCGGCCGCTCGCGCGTGACTGTTCGATGACGGCCGCGTATCGCGTATCGGGGGCGTATCGGGGCCGGGCGGGGCGTGCAGCAGTGTGTCCATCATACGGCCATGCGGCGGGTGCGCAATGACTGCGTGCGCACGGGGCCGCGCGGCGCCGCGCAAGAATATTCCGGCTACACGGCGCCCGTTTCCGCTTTTTGACGCGCATTGCCACGTCGACGCGACAACTTCTGCGAAGGACGTCGCAATTGGCGCAAAGAGGCATCTTTTGTTCGGGAAAGCGCGGCAGGCCGCTTATGGAAAGCCGTTTGAAAGTGCGTTTTGAGAATTTTTTACAAAAAATCCCCGTCCGGCCGTGCGCGGAATTCTTTAGAATGCGCTGTTACCTTGCGCGATGGTGCGCTGCACCGCGCGTCGCGCGACCGGACGGGGGCGTTGCCGGTCGCGTTGCGACGGCCGGCGTGAGCCGGTTCGCCGCTTGCCGCATTGGCGCCATGACGCCATGATCACGATCCTTGCGCGCGCCTGCCGCGCGCAGCCGGGTGCGCGGCAGACGCGCCAATCATTCCAGTCATGCCTATCATTAAACGACCGTCTTCCCCGCACTTCCCGAGCGACGATCGGGAACCTTCCTTCAACAACGGATCGCCTCCGCGCGGACCCGACCGGCCGGACCGCAACGACTCGTCGCGCGACGGCGGCCGGCGCCGCCGTTCGATCTTCACCTCGATCGTGCTGGGGTTCTTCGGCCTGATCGCGACGCTGATCGTCGTGGGCGCGCTGATCGTCGGCTATGGGCTCGTCGTGATGGAGCCGCAGTTGCCGTCGCTCGATGCGCTCACGAACTATCAGCCGAAGGTGCCGCTGCGCATCTACACGGCCGACCACGTGCTGATCGGCGAATTCGGCGAGGAGCGCCGGCAGCTGGTGCGCTTCCAGGACATTCCCGACGTGCAGAAGAAAGCTGTTCTCGCCATCGAGGACTACCGTTTCTACGAGCACGGCGGCGTGGACTTCATCGGCATCCTGCGCGCGGGCTTCGCCGACCTGATGCATGGCGGCGCCTCGCAGGGCGCGAGCACGATCACGATGCAGGTGGCGCGCAACTTCTTCCTCTCGAGCGAGAAGACCTACACGCGCAAGATCTACGAAATGCTGCTCGCCTACAAGATCGAGCGGGCGCTCACGAAGGATCAGATCCTCGAGCTGTACATGAACCAGATCTATCTGGGCGAGCGCGCCTACGGCTTTTCCGCGGCGGCGCGCGTGTACTTCGGCAAGAATCTGAAGGACATTACGCTCGCCGAAGCGGCGATGCTCGCGGGCTTGCCGAAGGCGCCGTCGGCGTATAACCCGATCGTCAATCCGCACCGCGCGAAGATCCGTCAGGAGTACATCCTCAAGCGCATGCTCGACCTTGGCTACATCACCCAGGACCAGTACGACGAGGCGATCAAGGAACCGCTGCGCACGCGGACGGCCGGCAACGAGTACAGCGTGCACGCCGAGTACATCGCCGAAATGGTGCGGCAGATGATGTACGCGCAGTACAAGGACGAGACCTATACGCGCGGCCTCACGGTGACGACCACGATCGATTCGGCGGATCAGGAGGCGGCCTACGACGCGGTGCGCAAGGGCGTGATGGCCTACGAGCGCCGTCACGGCTACCGCGGGCCGGAAGGCTTCGTGCAGTTGCCGCCCGAAGGCGACGATCGCGACCAGGCCATCGAAGACGCGCTCACCGACCACCCCGACAACGGCGAGATCGTCGCCGCGGTGGTGACCGAAGCGGGACCGAAGGCCGTCAAGGCGCAACTGCTCGACGGCACCGCGGTCACCGTGAGCGGCGACGGCTTGCGCTTCGTGGCGGCCGCGCTGTCGCAGCGCGCCTCGCAGACGCTGCGCATTCGCGAGGGCTCGATCGTGCGCGTGGTCGAAGACGCGAAGGGCAACTGGGAGATCACGCAGCTGCCGCAGGTGGAAGGCGCGCTCGTCTCGCTCACGCCGCAGGACGGCGCGATTCGCGCGCTCGTGGGCGGGTTCGACTTCAACAAGAACAAGTTCAACCACGTCACGCAGGCGTGGCGCCAGCCGGGTTCGAGCTTCAAGCCGTTCATCTATTCGGCTTCGCTCGAGAAGGGTCTCGGGCCGGCGACCATCATCAACGATGCGCCGCTGTATTTCCCGCCGAGCACGCCGGGCGGCGACGCGTGGGAGCCGAAAGACGACGACCAGCCTGACGGTCCGATGCCGATGCGCGTCGCGCTCGAAAAATCGAAGAACCTCGTGTCGATCCGCATTCTGTCGTACATCGGCACGAAGTACGCACAGGACTACGTGACGCAGCGCTTCGGTTTCGACGCCGACAAGACGCCGCCGTACCTGCCGATGGCGCTCGGCGCGGGTCTCGTCACGCCGCTGCAGTCGGCGAGCGCCTATAGCGTGTTCGCTAACGGCGGCTATCGCATCAACCCGTACCTGATCGCCGAAGTCGACGACGCGCGCGGCCAGCCGATCCTGCGCGCGCAGCCGCTCGTCGCGGGCCAGAACGCCCCGCAGACGATTCCGGGGCGCAACGCCTATGTCATGAACAGCCTGCTGCATTCGGTGGCGACGTCGGGCACGGGGGCGGGCACCAACGTCCTGCATCGCGACGACCTGCAAGGCAAGACCGGCACGACCAACGACGCGAAGGACGGCTGGTTCGCGGGCTATCAGCGCTCGCTCGTTGCCGTGGCGTGGATGGGCTACGACCAGCCGAAGAGCCTCGGCAGCCGCGAGTTCGGTGCGCAGCTCGCGCTGCCGATCTGGGTGGACTACATGGGCCGGGCGCTGCAAGGCGTGCCGCAGCAGGAGCCGCCGATGCCCGACGGCCTGACGACGATCGGCGACGAGCTGTACTACAGCGACATGACGCCGGGCAGTGGCTTCGTGGCGAGCATCGGCCTCGATTCGGCGGGCGCGCCGGGCGGAGCGAGCAACGCGAGCGATGCCGTGGGCGGTGTAGGCGCGGGCGGGATGACGCCGCCCGATGTGAGCTCGAGCGAGAAGCAGCAGATCATGAACTTGTTCGAATCGAACAAGTAGTCGTGTATTTAAGCCTCATTCAGCGCGGCTTCGGGGGATGTCACTTCGAATGCTGCGCTGTGGCCGCATCCAATTTGTGCCGTGGCGCTATTTGACCACCGCGAGCCACCGGGCTCATGCAACAGGGCCGCGGCGGCTCGCCCTTTGAATGTGCGATGGACGGTCTTGTCCCGCTTCTTTTCGCTGAGGCAGCGACTGCTTGCGTCGCACTCCTAAGCGGTTGCATTATCAGCCGGGTCACTAGCTGGCCGGTAGCGATCAAAGAAATATTGGGGCTTCGGTCAATCCGGAAAGCGACAGTGCACGTTCGTAGGACTGTGATATTGCGCGCCCCGGATCCATTTCGTTGTTTCGAATCGCCACCTTGAGAAGATTATGTAGATAGGTCGAGCGCGTCACGTGCAATTGAATCGCCTCGCGAGCTTCGTAAGTGGGAAGACCAATGCCGACCCCGCGAAAGCCAGCTTTGAACCTGATCCCTGGCAATCCGGGTACAAGGTCCAAATGAGACTCAAACAGCAATCTCCAATTGATCTCGTTGATTAAATCGAGGATTCTTTGCCGTGGGAGCAAAAGGATATCAGGGCCAATGTACGAATAGAAACGCAGCAAGGCTGCGTTTGAATACGACAGTACAATCATAGACCACGAGACGCCCTCGGAATCGGAGAAGCCCAAGCTAGTCAGCTCTGGAGCACCATTAGTGGGCTCGGTGTTCTCCGTGGTAAAAAGCAGCCCGTCAGACGTTAGGATCTGACGAAGAATAGCTGTATTGGTGAGTGCGGGCATCTTGGTCAATGAACGGAGTGTGCTTCAGAGGCGTTGCCCTTAGGCCAAGGATTGAGTTTAGGCGGCTCCGTAACTGCGACCCTGTTGGCTACGTCGGTCCCTGTACTGGCGATTGCCGGGCCTATATACATGACCAACACATTGACGGGGGGCGCCACCGGGGCGATTTCTTTGGGGTGATTTATCTGTGTGCAATGCCGCAAACTCTCGCCGAAATCCTTTGGATGCTTCAGTGCAGCGATCGCCTCATCGCCAAAGTGCGCGGCTAGCCGAAGTAGTTTATCCATGGCTTGACTCTGCAGAACCTCGCCACTTTCATATTTGTTGAATGACTTTGGGCCACCACCAAAGAGTTCTGATGCTTCCCTTTGCGTTAGGTCGAAGAGCATTCGCAGGCGTTCAATATCTCCACCTGAAAGCAGCCCGAGCTGCTTTCGCAGGTACTCTCGCTTTTCAGCGTAGGCTTCCTTCATCAGCGCGTGGTTTGCCTGCGTTTGCTCTTCTGTGAACCATCGTTGGCCACATTTGGCGCAGACCGATGCGCTCAGTCCTTCAAGGTCTAGTACAAGTCCCCTGAATTCCAGCGCGTCGCTATAGTTGGCCGGAGAAGCTTCAGTGCTGCCGCAATGTGGGCACGCGGCTCGCTGAAGCGCTGCTCTCAATTTGGGCATGGTTACTTATTTCCTGACGAATGCATTGTTACGAGGCCAGTCCATGAGCCGTCGAGGTCCCGGACCAGCGCGATCTTCAGCGATATAGAGATGCAGCCCATCCTGGGCTCATCAGACCTGTGGCGTTCTTCATCATCCCAGTGAATTTCGTATTGGTCGGCATCTATAAACGGACGACCAGGGATACCACAAATTGCACAATTCGATACGGGCTTCTGGAAATCATCCTCGGTTAGGCCTAGAAGCATGGCCTTGACGTCATCGTTCGTCCATTCGAGCCGATCCATGAATTTCCAGGCTTCGCCGAACCAGGCCCGGCCGTCGAGCTCGTTAAGAAAGTCCCATTCGTCCGCTTCAACCAGGGCTTGGAGCTGCTTGAGGTCGCAGTATCGCATAGTGACCGACAATCACCATTATGGTGATCTATTGGTGTATTTCAAGTCGGATGTGTGTCTCAGCGCCATGGCCGCTGGCGGACGAGATGCGCCGCTGGCTCATTGTAGCCCTCAGGTCGAAAAAAGTGCCGTAGTAAGAACTAGCCTTATGCGATCTGTTGATGCTTATACGGGGTACGTTCGTCACCGGTGGCGGGGGAAATTTTTCCTATTTGTTATGTGATTAAGCTTGGAGCTAGGCCTCTGCCGATTTGCGCTGCTTCGAGACGGATTTCGACGCACATTGTTAAGGCGCTCGATTCACTGTGGTCTTGTCATAGGGCGGGATCAGATTGGTGCTTGGTGGGCGCGCCAAGCTTGGCCGGTACGTATTGTTGTGCCGCTGGCCGGGGCTCAGTCGGCTGAGGGAGTGGGTGGCGGCGTATCCGGCTTCGCGGCCGGCTGCGTAGCGGCCCCCGTGTCGGTAGCCGCCGTGTTTGCGCTGGCCGCCGTCGGCGGATTGCCCATCGCCTGGAACAGCGCGGCCGTATCGGAAAGCCGCTGCCCGCGATAGCGGATCTCGTCGAGGCGCGCGTTGCGCCATTGCTGCTCGCTCTGGCGCACCGCGTAGTAAGGCACGGCGCCAAGCCGGTAGCGCGCGTTCGTTTCCTCGTACACGCCCTCCGAGGCCTGCGCGGAAGCACTGGCCGAATCGAGCGCCTGGGCGTCGTGCTCGAGCGAGGCCAACTGGTCCGCCACGTTCTGGAAGGCCGCGAGCACCGTCTGGCGATACGAGGCGTTGGCGGCGTCGTAGGACTGCAGCGCCGCGCGCCGCTGCGCAACGAGCTCGCCGCCATGAAAGATGGGCTGCGTGAGCGAGGCGCCGATGGCCCACAGCGCACCGGCGCCGGAGGCCGCCATCGGCCACGAGAAGCCCGCCTGGCCGAGGCCCGCCGAGAGCGTGATGCTCGGGAACATCTGGGCGGTCGCGGCGCCCACGTCGGCGGCGGCGGCCCTGAGCGTCGCGTCGGCGGCCTCGATGTCGGGACGCGACTTCAGCAGATCGGACGGCACCAGCACCGGCACCTGCGCGGGCAGCGTGAGGCTCGCGAGGTCGAGGTCGGGCGGCGCCGCGTCGGGCGTGCGGCCGAGCAGGACGGCGAGCGCGTGGCGCGTCGTGCTCAGTTGCTGGCGCAGCACCGGCAGGTTGGTCGCGATCGAAGCCGCGCTTTGCTGCGCGTTCAGCAGGTCGGTGTGCGAGACCGCGCCGAGCGCGTAACGCTTCGCCAGATCGTCGGCCTGCGCGTTGGCGAGCGCGACCAGTTGCCCGGTCGTGTCGATCTCGGCATGCAGCATTGCCGTGCCGAGCGCCGCCGCGACGATGTTCGCGGCGAGCGCGCGCTGCGCCGCTTCGAACTGGAACGCCTGCACGTTCACGCGCGAGGCCTGCGCGGCGTTGTTCAGCCGGGTCGCACCGAACAGGTCGAATGAATAGCGCACCTCGACGACACCCGCGAAGATGTCGTACTGAAGCTTGTCGATGCCGAGCGGCGGAATACCGGGCGTGCGCTGGCGCTGCGCCGTGCCGAGCGCGTCGACGGTGGGCAGCATCGAGCTGCCGATCTGGCCGCGCAACTGCTCGCGTGCGGCCTGCAGGCTATGGTCGGCGGCGGCGAGGTTCGGGCTGTTGCGCAAGCCTTCCTCGACGAGGGCGTCCAGCGCGTCGGAGCGGTACAGCGTCCACCATTGCGGCACCGGCTGCGCGCCTACGACGAACTGCTGCGCCACGCCTTGCGCCGCAACCGTCTGCGCCGGCTGGGGATCCGCGCCGTAGTGGGCGGGCTGCGGCATTGCGGGCGCTTCGCCGCTCGGCCCCCATGCGCAGCCGGCGAGGCTTAGCGCGGCGAGCGCGGTCGCCCACGCGCAGGCGCGCAGCGCCGGGTGCCGCCGGCGCGACTCGACAGGCGGCGCCGCGTTGCGATCGATCGGCATGACTAACGGGTTCGTGGCGCTCATGATGCATTCTCCGCGTCGGAGCCCCGCTCTCCGGTTTCGCCGGTCTCGCTGCTGCGCACGCGGAACGCCGCGGCATAGAGCGCCGGCAGATAGAACAGGGTGAGCACGGTGGCGCTCGTGATCCCGCCCATGAGCGCGGAGGCCATCGGCCCGAAGAAGTTCGAGCGCAGCAGCGGGATCAGCGCGAGCACGGCGGCGGCAGCCGTCAGCGTGATGGGCCGGAACCGCCGCACCGTTGCGCCGACGATGGCGTCGAAGCGCTTGTGCCCTTCGCGGATGTCATGCTCGATCTGGTCCACGAGTATCACCGAGTTGCGCATGATGATGCCGAACATCGCAATCACGCCGAGCATCGCGACGAAGCCGAACGGCTCGTGAAACAGCAGCAGCGTGAGCACGACGCCGATCAGTCCGAGCGGCGCGGTCAGCACGACCATCATCACGCGCGAGAGGCTCTGCAGCTGGATCATCAAGAGCGTGAGCACGGCGATGGCGAGGATAGGCAACTGCACGAAGATCGACGCCTGGCCCTTCGCGCTTTCCTCCACGGAGCCGCCCACTTCGATGCGATAACCCGTGGGCAGCGAAGCGCGGATCGGCGCGAGCTGCTTCTCCACTTCGTGCGTCACGTCGATGCCTTGCGCGCCGGCCTTCACGTCGGACTGCACGGTGATGGTGGGCTGGCGGTCGCGCGACCAGATCACGCCGTATTCGAGGTCGTTCGCGAGATGGCCGAGCGAGCCGAGCGGTACCGGTCCGTTGGGCGTCGGCATGGCGAGCGTCAGCAGATGGGCGGGGTCGACGCGCTCGGCGGCGGGCGCGCGCAGATCGACGCTGATGAGCTTGTCGCGTTCGCGGTACTGCGTAACGGTGTAGCCCGAGAGCGTCATCTGCAGGAAGTTGGCGACGTCCTCCGACGAAACGTTCAGCGCGCGCGCCTTCTGCTGGTCGATCTCGAAGTGCAGCGATCGTTCGGCGGGCTCGTCCCAGTCGAAGCTGACGTTGTCGGTGCGCGCGTCGGCGCGCATCGTCGCGGCGACGCGCTCCGCGATGGCGCGCACCGTGGCGATGTCGTCGCCGCTCACGCGGAACTGCACGGGGTAGCCCACGGGCGGCCCGTTCTCGAGGCGCGAGAGGCGCGTGCGCACGGCGGGGAAGTCGTTGCGCAGCTTCGTTTCGAGCCATGCGGCGAGCTTTTCGCGGTCCTCGATCGACTTCGCCGTGATGACGAACTGCGCGAAGTTCGGCTGCTGCAACTGCTGGTCGAGCGGCAGATAGAAGCGCGGCGCGCCGGTGCCGACGAAGTCGACCGCATGATCGATCTCGGGGCGGCCCTTGAGCGCGGCTTCAAGGCGGCGGGTTTCGCGCAGCGTGGCGTCGAACGAGGCGCCCTCGGGCAGGCGGACGTCCATGAGCAGCTCGGGCCGGTCGGAGCTCGGGAAGAATTGCTGCGGCACGAGCGTGAAGCCGAGCAGGGCAACCAGAAAGAGCGCGATCGTGAGCGCGAGCACGACGAAGCGATATTCGATGCACCAGCCGATCCAGTGCCGCAAGCGGTGATAGAAGCGCGTGTCGTAAATATCATGCTCGTGCCCGTCGGGCTCGTGGGCCGCGCGCTCGCGCTCGGGCAGGAGCCGGTAGCCGAGCAGCGGGATCAGCACGACGGCCGCGAACCACGAGGCGATCAGCGCGATCGCGGAGACCTGGAAGATCGAGCGCGTGTATTCGCCGGTGCTCGACTTCGCAAGCACGATGGGCAAAAAGCCCGCGACGGTGACGAGCGTTCCCGTGAGCATCGGGAAGGCGGTGCTCGTGTACGCGAACGCCGCGGCGCGCGTGCGGCTCCAGCCTTGGGCGAGCTTCACGGCCATCATCTCGACCGAGATGATGGCGTCGTCCACGAGCAGGCCGAGCGCAAGCACGAGCGTGCCGAGCGAGACCTTGTGCAGGCCGATGTCGAAGAGATACATCACGAGCGAAGTCACG
This sequence comes from Paraburkholderia acidipaludis NBRC 101816, assembly GCF_000684975.1. Taxonomy (GTDB): domain Bacteria; phylum Pseudomonadota; class Gammaproteobacteria; order Burkholderiales; family Burkholderiaceae; genus Paraburkholderia; species Paraburkholderia acidipaludis. The sequence goes on from NZ_BAXZ01000003.1 coordinate 506,735, forward strand.
GCGAGCACGATGGGGATCGTGATCACGACCACCATGCCGGTGCGCACGCCCAGCGAGACGAGGCTCACGAGCAGCACGATGCCGACGGCTTCCGCCACGGCCTCGACGAAGTCGTCCACGGACCGCGAGACCGCGTGCGGCATGCTCGACACTTCGACGAGCCGCAGGCCCGCGGGCAGCCCGGCGCGCAGTTGCGCGACGCGCGCGTCGAGCGCCTTGCCCAGACGAATCACGTCGCCGCCGGGCTGCATCGTGAGGCCGATGCCGAGCACGGCGTTGCCTTCGAAGCGCATCTGCGTGGCGGGCGGGTCGTCGTAGCCGCGCCGGATCGTGGCGATGTCGCCGAGGCGAAAGCTGTGGCCGTTCACGCGGATCAGCGTGTCGGCCAGCGCCTGCAAGTTCTCGTACTGTCCGCTCGGGCGCACGAAGACGCGGTCGTCGGCCGTGGTCAGCGTGCCCGCCGGCGAGACGCTGTTCTGCGCGCCGATGATCTGGCCGAGCTGCGTGGGCGAAATGCCGAGGCGCGTGAGCTGCGTGTTCGGGATCTCGATGTAAATGCGCTGATTCGGGTCGCCGAAGTAATCGACCTTGCCGACGTCGGGCACGCGCAGCAGCTCTTCACGCAGCTTGTCGGCGTAGTCGTGCAGCTGGGCCGGCGAGAAACCGTCGCCTTCGAGCGCATAGATGTTCGTGTAGACGTCGCCGAACTCGTCGTTGAAGAACGGCCCCTGCACGCCGGGCGGCAGCGTGGCGGCGATGTCGCCCACTTTCTTGCGCACCTGGTACCAGGTGGGCTGCACTTCGCTCACGGGCGCCGAGTCCTTCATCGTGAAGAACACGAGCGACTCGCCGGGGCGCGAATAAGCGCGCAGGAAGTCGATATAAGGCGTTTCCTGCAGCTTGCGGCCGATGCGCGTGGTCACCTGATCCTCGACCTGGCGCGCGGTCGCGCCGGGCCAGAAGGTCTGGATCACCATCACGCGGAACGTGAACGGCGGATCTTCGGACTGCGAAAGACGCGTGTAGGAGAGGGCGCCGAAGAGCGTCGCGAGCGCGATGATGAAGATCACCAGTGCCTGATGCCGCAACGCCCACGCCGACAGGTTGAAGCGCCCCTCTTCGTGATCGGAGGCCGGAACCTGGCTCATGACGCGAAATCCTCGGGATGGAGCGGCGGCACCGGGTGCACTTTCTCGCCCTCGGTGACGGTGTGCACGCCTTGCAGCACGATCTGGTCGTCGTCGGCGAGGCCGCTCGTCACGGTGATCGTGCGCGCGTCGTAGCGCGAGACCGCCACGCGACGCAGCTGCAGCACGTTGTCGGGTTTGTGGATGATCCAGAGCGCCGGCGCGTCGCCGTCGTGGAAAAGCGCGGTGGCCGGGATCGTGTAGGTGCCGCTCGCGGCCGCCCGGCTCGCCGCGATCGCGACGTTGGCCGTCATGCCGAGGCGTACGGCAGCGTCCGGATTGGCCAGCGTGAGTTTCACGCGCCAGGTGCGGCTCTGCGGATCGGCGGCGGCGGCGATTTCGCGGATCTGCGCCGTGTACTGCCGCCCAGGCAGCGCCGGCAGGCTCACCTGGGCGCGCTCGCCGACGGCGAGGCCGGCAACGGCGGTTTCGGGCAGATCGCAGACCACGTCCACGTCGCCCGACCACGCGAGCTGATACACGGCCTGGCCGGATTGCACGTTCTGGCCCGTGTCGGCGTTTTCGGCGGTAATGACGCCGGCGTGATCGGCGACGAGCTGCGTGTAGCGGCGCTGGTCCTCGGCGAGCGCGAGCTGCTGTTGCGCCTGATCGCGCTGCGCCACGGCCGAAGCGTAAGCGTTCTGCGTCTGCTCGAACTGCGCGCGGGCAATGAGATTGGCGGCAGCCTGGGCCGTGTCGCGATCGAGCTGCTGCTTCGCGTAGGCGTAGTTGTGCTGGGCAGCCGCGAGCTGTGCGGCGGCGCTGGCCGCGTTCTTCTCGAAGTCGGACGGATCGAGGCGCGCGACGACCTGGCCCGGTTTGACGGTGCCGCCCAGGCGCACGCTGCGCTCGATGACCTTGCCGGCCACGCGGAACGAGAGCGGCGTCGAATAGCGCGCTTCGATATCGCCGGGATAGCTGGCCTGCGGGCCGGTTCCGTCAGGATGCACGATCATGAAGACGACGGGGCGCGGGGCCTCCGGCGGCGGCGCTTCCTTGCCGCAGGCGGCGAGTGCCGCGGCGGCGCACAGCGAGAGGAGACCGGCCAGGCGGCGCCAGCGCGAGCGCCCTGATGACCCACTGGACTGCATGCGCATCCTGCCCGATGCGCCACGACCGCGACGATTCACATGGACCTCGATTTGCCAGGGGCGCAGGCAAGATACCGGGCCTGGCGCGGCGCACCGCATGGCGCGGGCGCGGCCGGACCCGCTTTGCGCTCGCGCACACGGGATTCATTTACAGCATGCGTGCCAGATAACGACCACAGATGACGAATTGGATTCTAATACAACACTGTATCTGAATCCAAAGTTGAATTGGAGGAATGTTTCAGTGCTAGACTCCCGCCATGAACCGCATCCGACTGACCCGCGAACAAAGCCGTGACCGGACGCGCGAGCGCCTGCTCGACGCGGCGCAAGCCATTTTTACGAAAAAAGGTTTCGTGGGCGCGAGCGTGGAAGACATCGCGCTGGCGGCGGGTTACACGCGCGGGGCGTTCTATTCGAACTTCGGCAGCAAGGCCGAACTGCTCGTGGAACTGCTGCGGCGCGACCATGAGGCGATGCAGGCCGATCTGCGCGCGATCTTCGAAACGGAGACCTCGCGCGAAGAGATGGAGGCGCGCGTGACGGCCTACTACAGCCGCATGGCGCAAGAGAGTCAGACGTTTCTGCTGTGGGTGGAGGCGAAGCTGCTGGCGGCGCGCGATGCACGCTTTCGCGCCCGCTTCACGGCGTTCCTGAAGGAAAAACGCGACCATCTCGCCGAATACATCGAGGAATTTTCGGCTCGCGCCGGCACGCCGATGCCGCTCGAGCCCGATCTGCTCGTGATCGGCCTGATCGGGCTGTGCGACGGCGTGCAGTTTCTCTCCACGGCCGATCCGCAACACGTCACGCCGCCCGTGGTCGAGGCGGTGCTGAGCCGATTCTTTGCGCGCGTGGTGTTTGGACGCGACGCCTGAGCCACGCCGCACGGCGGGCGTCAGCTGCCGAGCCCTGGGCTGTAGTTGCTGCCGATCAGCCGCGTGACCGAGTCGACGTTGTGATAGTCCTGTTCCGGCATGCCGTCGAGAATTGCGAGCACTTCGTTGCTCGCGCCCGCGTTGCGCGCGGCGTCCACGAGATCGTCCTTGTTGGCCGGCCAGCGGACCTCGCGCAGTACGTCGGTCAATTGCAGATCGATCGGCTCTTCGGGAATGGGAGTGGCAGGCATGCGGGGCGTCCTTTGCCCGGCCGGCGCGGGTCCGCGATGACAGGCGGACCGGGCCGGCAAGGCGGCTGAATCGGCTAAATCATGGCCACGGCGCGACCGGGTACAGCATGGCGCCGCGACGCCAGCATAGCCAATTCTTCGCACCGGCCGACGCTGGGTGTCCGCCGGGGGCCCGGACCAGGTCTAAGTCTGGAGATGCAGTTCGGGCGTCAGGGTTTTGTCGAGCTGTCGCGACTTCGGCAGCGTGATGTATTGCCAATGCTGCGCGCCGCTTGCCATGGGGACCGGCACGTCGGGGGCAGGCGGGGCGACCGGGGCGTCGTTCAGGCGCAGCTGCGGGGCCGCGCCGCCGTAATCGGCCAGGGTTTCCCGTGCTGTATGCGCCGGTGCGGCGAAGCAGGACGCCGAGAGCATCACGGTGGCCATCACTGTCGAGGTTTTCATCGCTCGACCTCCTCTCTCATGCGGCCTTGTGGCCGCAGCAAGCGCCGTGCCGCGCCCGGGCGGGCGCTGCGCGGCAGCCGCGCCGCTCACGCTGGGGGCGGCGCGCCGCATTGGCTTCGCGCGGGTGCGGCGGCTGCTGCCGTGCGGCTGCGCGGGAAGATATGCGATATATCCATAATGGCAGGAAATGGGCACGCGCGTCTCGAACGCGCGTGCTTTTTTGCGCTTTCTGGCCAGCGGCAGGGCGCCGGCCGCGCCGCTTCAGCCGCCCGCCCGCAACCCGTCGAAACGGATCGACCGCCAGGAGGGGCGGTCCCGCATATCGCCGTTGAGCCAGTTCCATTGCGGATGGCGCGCCATGAACGCCTGCGCAGCCAGGAAGCCGCGCGCTAACGATCGGGCGAGAGGCGCCGATAGGCGTCGAGGAGCGATGTCTTGTAGACGACACCGGCAAGCGTAGGCTGCTGCGCGCTCTCGATCACGGGCAGCCGTTCGCCGCGAAAGGCCATGAAGTGCTGCAGTCCGGCCGCGAGCGACATGTCGGGCGTGAGCGCATGGAAGGGCATCTGCACGTAGTCGGCCGCGCACTTGTTCGCGGTGTCGCGTTTTTGCAGCAGGTCCGACGTGATGTCGGCGAGCGCCACGGCGCCGAGGAAACGTCCCGCGTCGTCCGTGACATAGAGGTACTTCACCGGATATTCGAGGAACACGCGTGTCATCTCGGGCACGGTCGCATGGACGCCCACGACGGTGTTGGCGGGCTGGATCAGCGTGCGCATCTGCGTCGCGCGCAGCCGCATGCGTTCCTCTTCTTCGCGGTTGCGATGCAGGGTGATCTCGTACATCGAAGCTTTGCCCGTCGCGCGTGCGACGAAGTACGCCACCACGCACGAGAGCATGAGCGGCAGCACGACCTCGTAGCTGAGCGTCATTTCGAAGATCATGAGGATCGCCATCAGCGGCGCCTGGGTCGCGCCCGTGAGAAACGCGCCCATGCCCACCATCGCGTAGGCGAACGGCGCCGAGGTGCCGTGCGGCCACAGCGCATGCATGCCCTGGCCGAAGAGGCAGCCGAGCACGGCGCCCATGAAGAGCGTCGGCGTGAATACGCCGCCGACCGCGCCCGAGCCGACGGTGGCGGCGGTCGCGATGAGCTTGAAGACGAGCACGGTGGCGAGCGCCGTCCAGGTCCACGGCGAGTGGAGGATCGAGTTGACGACGCTGTAGCCGTTGCCCCAGACCTCGGGCGTCCAGACCGAAAGAATGCCGCAGACGAGGCCGCCCAGCGCGAGCTTCACCGGAAGCGGCACCTTCAGGCGTCCGAAGCCCGTCTTCGCGATGTCGAGCAGGCCCAGGAACTGCGGCGCGAGCAGGCCGCACAAGAGGCCGAGCGCGACGAAGAGCAGGACCTCGGGGCCCGTCACGGGCGGAAACACGGGCATTTCGTACGGGGGCCGGTAGCCCGCGAACTCGCGCATGGTGATGTTCGCCACGACGGAGGCGACCACGAGCGGCCCGAAGCTCTCCATGGCGATCGACCCGAGCACGATTTCGGTGACGAAGAAGGCCCCGGCGATCGGCGCGTTGTAGGCGGAGGTGATACCGGCTGCCGCGCCGCACGCGACCAGCAGGCGCAGGCGCTGCGGATCGAAGTGGACCCAGCGGCCGATCAGCGAGGCCGCGAGCGCGGCGAGCTGCACCATCGGGCCTTCACGGCCGATCGAGCCGCCGCTCGCGATCGTGAAGAGCGACGAGATGCTGCGCCAGAGGCTCTTGCCGACCGGCATCACGCCGTTGCCGATCGCGACGGCCTCGACATAGTCGGTATGGAGGGAGCGGTTGCCGTCGCCCGGCGTTTTGCGTTTGGCGACGAGCAGCAGGCAGCCTGCGATGAAGCCGCCCGCGGCGGGCAGCCAGATGCGCGTGTGCCAGGGCAGATTGCGGGCCATCTCCACGAGGCTGCCGTGGTTGCCCGAGAACACGACCTGCAGCAGGGCAATGCCCTTGCGGAACAGCACGGTCGCACACGCGCCCGCCATGCCGACGATAACCGCCCACACGAGCATCGTGTGGGCGTCTGACAGACGGAAGAGATCGCGGGCGCGGGTGCGCAGTTTCAGCAGGAATGACAGCACAGCGGGCAGGTCGTTGTTAGGAGTGAGCGTCGCCGTGCGCAAGCATAGCATTGCGCGCGGCGAGAAAAAGCGGCGCTGCGGGTGGGGCCGCGGGGGGGAGTGGGACGCCGCGCCGAATGTGCGGCGTGCTCGCGGTTCAGCGCGCGGCGTGATCGAGTTCCGGGTAGTGCCGGAAGATGCCGGTTTCGTTGAACGGGAGGCGGCGGGGCGAGGCGACATAGGCCGCGATGTTCGGGCGTGCGGCAACGGCGTCGTGCAACGCCACGACGTGCGGAAAGTGGCCGCCCAGGTGTTTCGTCGCCTTCGGGAACGCGTAGCACAGCCCTTCGACGATCTGGAAGATCGAAAGATCGACGTAGCTGAGCGCATTGCCGACCATCTGCTTCGGCCCGGCCGGATTTTGTGCGAGCACGCGCTCGAAGTAGCCGAGAAACTTCGGCATGCGGTGCGCGAGGAAGTCGGAAGTGCGCCGCTTCGCTTCGGTTTTTTGATCCTCGTAATAGAGGCCGCTTGCGATCGGGTGATGCGTGTCGTGCACCTCGGTCACGAGGTCGGCGATCGTCAGCTGCAGGCCGTTCGCGACGTATCGCAGCCCTTCGTCTTGCGGCGCGAGTCCGAGCTTCGGCCCGAGATAGAACAGGATGTTGGCCGTCTGCGGCACGATCAGGTCGCCGTCTTTCAGAAACGGCGGCGCGAACGGCGGGTAAGGCGTGGTGCGGCTCTCGAGTTCCGCCATCATCGTGCCGATACCGTAGCCATCCGCCTTCGCGCCGCGCGCCACGTCCACGTACCCGGCCTTTGCCTCTTCCAGCGCGAGCCGCACGAATTCGCCCCGGCCCTGCAGGCCGTCCCAGTAATACAGTTCGTATGCCATCGGTTGCCCCTTTGCCATGACGCGCACGGCCCGCGGACCGGGCCGCACGCCACAGTATCGCGCGCATGGCGCGCGCCCGCGCGAGACGTGCCAGGGCGCGCGAAGGCCGGCAAACTGCGCGGCGAACTGCGCGGCGAACAGGGTTGCGATCAGGCAAAGAGGCGCTCCACCCCCCAGGTGATCGCAAGGCCGCCGCCGATCAGCCAGACATAGAGAATGAACCCGGTGGTCAGCGCGCGCGGCCCGGCCTGGCGGATCTGCGAAATGCGCGTCTCGATGCCGAGGGCCGTCATCGCCATGGTCAGCGCGAAAGTGTCGAGCCCGTTGACCGTGTGCGTGACCGTCTCCGGCAACATGTGCAGCGAATTCACCACCACGCACGCGAGAAAGCCGATTGCGAACCACGGCACCGCCAGCTTGCGGGCGCCTTCGCCATGGTGCGCGCCATGCGCACCGCGCGCCGACCGGTTGACCCACAGACCGACCACGAGCAGCACCGGCACGAGCAGCATCACACGCGTCATCTTGACGATGGTGGCGATGTGGGTGGCCTCGGGGCTCACGTTGCTCGCCGCGCCGACGACCTGCGCGACCTCGTGGATCGTGCCGCCGAAGAAAAGGCCGGCCCCGAGGGTATCGAGATGGAGCCAGCCCGCGCGATAGAGCACCGGGTAGAGGAACATCGAGAGCGTGCCGAACAGCACGACGCTGCCCACGGCCATGGCGCTCTTGTGCGGTTTCGACTGCAGCGTGGACTCGAAGGCGAGCACGGCGGCCGCGCCGCAGATCGCGCTGCCGGCGGCGGTGAGGAGCGCGGTGTCGCGGTCGAGCTTCATGATCTTCATGCCGGCCCAGGTGCCGACGATGAGCGTGCTGACGACGATCACGACCGACTCGACGAGCCCCGGCAAGCCCACCTGGGCGATCTCCTGCAGGCTCACGCGCAGGCCGAAGAACGCGACGGCGATGCGCAGCAGCCTGCGCGCCGAGAAGTTGACGCCGGCGGCCCAGCTTTCGGGCATGCCGTCGCGCAACGCGTTGCCATAGATCGCGCCGCCGACAATGCCGACGATCAGCGGGCTCAGGCCCAGATTGGCGATGGCGGGCAGGGCGGCCAGCCGCGTGACGGCGGCGGCGAACAGCGCGACGAACAGCACGCCGTTGAGCTGCCCGCGAGTGGACGAACGCTGATGCGCGAGGGGCGTTGACGACGTGGCGGACATGTCGGCTCTTTATCGGGTAACGAACGGAGTAACAAGCGAAATAACGAACGAATGCGCCAATCCTAATTTAGATATATCGATATGAAAAATCGTGATTTGCGAAGTAAAATATAAGTCAGTCCGATATTTAATCACCATGACCCCGGAGCAGCTGATAACCTTCGCCGCCGTTGCCGAGCACCGCAACATCAGCCGGGCGGCCGTGGCGCTGCATCTCTCGCAGCCCGCGGTGTCGGGCCAGCTGCGCCTGTTGCAGGAGGCGTTCGGCGAGGCGCTTTACCTGCGTGACGGCCGTGGCGTGCGCCTCACGTCTGCCGGCGAGCAGCTTGCCGCCTACGCGGCGCGCCTGCGCGACAGCTGGCGCGAGGCCTACGCGTTTCGCGACGCCCTGCGCGGCCTCGAGCGCGGCACGCTGCGCATCGGCGCGAGCACCACGCCCGCGAGCTATCTGCTGCCGTATCTGATGGCGGCGTTTCATCGGCGCTATCCCGACGTCAAGATCGAAACCGCGAGCGGCAACACGTCCGATGTCGTCGGCATGCTGGGTGCGCTCGACATCGCGTTGATCGAGGGGCCGGTCGGCGAGCAATTGCCGGCCGACACGGTCGTCAAGCTCTGGCACGAGGACGAGATCGTGGCGATCGCGCCGCATACGCATCCGCTCGCCCGGCAGGTGCTCGACCGGGCAGCCGGGCAGCATAGGGCGGACGAGACGGATGGCGGCCGCATCGCGCTGGCTGCGTTGGGCGACTATCCGCTCGTGCTGCGCGAGGACGGTTCGGGCGTGCGTCAGATCGTCGAGCGCGCGTTCTCGCGCGCGGCCGTGCCGATGCGCATCGCGCTCGAGATCGCCGGGGTTGAAGGCGTCAAGGAGTCCGTGCGCGCGGGCATGGGCATCGGTTTCGTTTCCGCCATGTCGATGCGCCACGAAGACGGCGCGCTATGTCAGATCCCGCTTGGGCCCGAGCCGCTTGCAAGGCGCTTTTCGATTCTCGTGCCGCATGCCGGGGCGGCCTCGCGCGTCGCCCAACGCTTTCTCGACGAGTGCCTCGCCGGGCTGCCCCGCGGGCACGAGGCGTGACGGAAAGCGGCCTTAGGGCTAACCAGAATGGCATGGCGGCGCCGGCCGGCGCACTATGCTCAGACTATTTGGGCGCACAGGCGCTTTTTTTGGGGTTGAAAATGGAACCGGTTCCATTCAACTTGGGGCACCGAATTTTCATCCCGACATCAAGATCAGGAAAACCTTCCATGACCGATTCCCTCGACGTCGTCACCTACGGCGAAGCGATGGCGATGTTCGTCGCCGCCGAACCCGGCCCGCTCGCGCAGGTCGCGCATTTCACGAAGCGCGCCGCGGGTGCGGAACTGAACGTCGCGACGGGTCTCGCGCGGCTCGGCTTCAAGGTGGGCTGGATAAGCCGCGTGGGTGCCGATTCGTTCGGCCAGTTCGTGCGCGACGTCCTCGAAGAGGAGGGCATTGACGCACGCTGCGTGAGCGTCGACACGCGCTTTCCCACCGGCTTCCAGCTGAAGTCCAGGCACGAGGACGGCAGCGATCCGGCTGTCGAGTATTTCCGCCGCGGCTCGGCCGCGAGCCGGCTCTCGCCTTACGATTTCCAGCGAGACTACGTGCTGGGCGCGCGGCATCTGCATCTGAGCGGCGTGGCCCCGGCAATTTCGTCGACGTCGCGCGAGCTGGCGTTCAAGCTCGCACGCGAGATGCGCGCGGCCGGCCGCACGATGACCTTCGACCCGAATCTGCGCCCCACGCTCTGGAATACGCGCGAGGAAATGACGAGCACGCTCAACGAACTGGCGACCTACGCGGATTGGGTGTTGCCGGGCGTGAGCGAGGGGCTCGTGCTGACGGGTTCCGACGATCCGGATACCATCGCGCGTTTCTATCTGGTGCGCGGGGCGCGCGGCGTGGTCGTGAAGCTCGGCGCGCAGGGCGCCTGGTATCGCACGGCGGAAGGCGCGCACGGCCTCGTGAAAGCCCAGCCGGTGGCGCGCGTGGTGGACACCGTGGGCGCCGGCGACGGCTTCGCGGTGGGGGTGATCAGCGCGCTGCTGGAGCGCCGCCCGCTTGCGCAGGCTGTCGCGCGCGGCAACCGCATCGGCGCGCTTGCCGTGCAGGTGATCGGCGATTCGGAAGGGCTGCCGCGGCGCGCGCAGCTCGACGCGCTCGAAACGCAGGACGCGTCGGCCGCCACGGCGGCCGCGGGCGCGGCTTGAAGCAGGAGGGATTGGGAAATGACGGACATGACACCGACGATTGTTGCCTACAAGAATTTGCCTGACGACGTGACCGGCTATCTGCGCGAGCACGCGCAGGTCGTTTTCGTGGATGCCGATACACCGGGAGCGCTCGCCGAAGCGCTCGCCAACGCCGACGGCGCGATCGGCGCAAGCGTGAAGATCACGCCGGCGATGCTCGAAGGCTCGCGCGTGCGCGCGCTCTCGACGATCTCGGTGGGCTACGACCAGTTCGACGTGGCCGATCTCACGCGGCGCGGCATCGTGCTCGCGCACACCCCCGACGTGCTGACCGAATCGACGGCCGACACGGTGTTCTCGCTCATACTCGCGAGCGCGCGCCGTGTCGTGGAGCTGGCCGACTGGGTCAAGGCGGGCCAGTGGAAATCGAGCGTCGGCCCCGCGCAATACGGCGTGGAGGTGCAGGGCAAAACGCTCGGCATCGTGGGGCTCGGGCGCATTGGCGGTGCGGTGGCGCGGCGCGCCGCACTCGGCTTCAACATGAAGGTGCTGTACACGAACCGCAGCCCGAATCCGGCAGCGGAACGCGACTATGGCGCGCGCCGTGTCGGGCTCGACGAACTGCTCGGGGCCTCGGACTTCGTCTGCCTGCAGGTGCCGCTCACCCGCGAGACGCATCGCCTGATCGGCGCGGCGCAACTCGCGAAGATGAAGCCGGGCGCGATTTTCATCAATGCGTCTCGCGGCGCGACCGTCGACGAAGCGGCGCTCGTCGCCGCGCTCGAAGCGGGCACGATCCACGGCGCGGGGCTCGATGTGTTCGAGCAGGAGCCGCTCGATCCGGCATCGCCGCTTTTGCGCATGCCCAACGTCGTGGCGCTGCCGCACATCGGCTCGGCCACGCACGAGACGCGTCACGCCATGGCGCGCTGCGCCGCGGAGAACCTCGTCGCCGCGCTCGCCGGCACGCTCGATCGCAACATCGTCAACCGCGAGGTGCTCGCGCGATGAGCGGCACGGACACGGCCGCGCGGCGCGCGACCATCAGCGATGTGGCTCGCGAGGCGGGCACCGGCAAGACCAGTATTTCTCGCTATCTGAACGGCGAGCACTCGGTGCTCTCGCCGGATCTGCGCACGCGCATCGAGGCTGCCATCGAACGGCTCGACTACCGGCCGAACCAGATGGCGCGCGGTCTCAAGCGTGGGCGCAATCGCCTGATCGGCCTGTTGCTCGCCGATCTCGCAAATCCGTATTCGGTCGAGGTGCTGCAAGGCGTGGAAGCGGCGTGTCATGCGCTGGGCTACATGCCGCTCATCTGTCACGCGGCGAACGAAGCGGACATGGAGCATCGCTATCTGCAGCTGCTCACGACTTATCGGGTGGAAGGCGTGATCGTCAACGCGCTCGGCGTGCGCGAGGCGATGCTCAAGCCCGTGGGCAACGGCGGCATTCCAGCGGTCCTGATCGACCGGACCGTGGACGGGCTCGATGCCGACGTGGTCGGGCTCGACAACGCGGCGGCGGCGCGTCTTGGCGTCGGGCATCTGCTCGAGCAGGGTTGCGACGAGATCGTGTTCGTCGTGCAGCCGTTCGAGCACGTGAGCTCGCGGCGCGAGCGCGTCGCGGCGTTTCGCGAGGCGCTGGGTGGTGTCGTCGGTAGTGCGCAAGCGGTGCGCGGGACGGCCCGCGTGCTCGATCTTCACGATGCCGCCGGGGCGGAAGCGGCGCTCGCCGCGCTCGACGCGCACCTCGACGAAGCCGCGCGGCGCGGGGCGCGTTGCGCGCTCTTTGCGGCGAATGCCCCCGTGGCATTGCGGGTTGCGCTGCATTTGAAGGCGCGGCTCGGCGCGCAATGGCAGCAGCGCGTCGCGCTCGTCGCGATCGACGACCCCGACTGGGCCGAACTCGCCGGCATCACGACGATCCGCCAGCCCACGCGCGAGATCGGCTATCGCGCCGTGGAGTTCCTGCACGAGCGCATCGAGGGCACGGCGGCCGCGACGCGCGCCGCCGTGTTCGAAGGCGAGCTCGTGGTGCGGGAGTCCACGCGCGGCATGGGGGCGTAGCGGCAAGATACTGGCCGGCCCGGCGGGCGGGGCCGTTTGCGTCACGCCCGCCGCGCGAGGCTACGCGCCCATACCGTTATCTGCGATCATTCGGGCTGCGGCGCGCGAGTGGCGCGCGCCGGATGTCGTCAGGATCTCCATGACCGTAGCCCCGATCACCTTGCTGTGCCTCGCGCTGGCGACGCTGTTCGTCGCCGCCTTGCCCGTGCTGCTGTACCGGCGGCTCTCCCGGCCGTACGCGCTCGACTGGCGGGACACGATCTCGGGCATTGCGGTGTTCGCGCTGTTCGCTACGGTGATCGAGCGCGCGCTCAACGGCTATGTGCTGCACGACAATCCCGCGACCGCGCAGTGGCTGGCCGACCCGGTCGCCTTCGTCGTGTATGGGGCGTTCGCGGCGGGTGTGTGCGAGGAGGTGGGGCGCTACATCGCGATGCGGCTGCTCGCGCGCCGCGCGAACCGCGCGGCCACGGCGCCGGAGGACGGCACGGGCCTCGCTTACGGCATCGGGCATGGCGGCGCGGAGGCCTGGCTCGTCGGCGTGCTCGTGCAACTGCAGTGGATCGTCTTCGCGGTGCTTGCCAATCGCGGCGAGCTCGACGCGCATCTCAGCAATCTCACGCTGGACGCCGTGCTGCGCGTCCACCTGATCCTCGCGAATCTTTCCCCGACGTTTGCCGGCGTGTTCGCCATGGAGCGCACGGCGGCGTTCGTGTTCCAGATCGGTTTTTCCGTGCTCATGTGGCGCGGCGTGCGGGCCGGGTGGCGGGGCATCCTGCCGTTGACCATCGTGGTTCACGCGCTGATCGACATGCCGGCGGCAATGTACCAGGCACGCATGCTTGCGCTGCTGGAGGTGGACGGCACCTACGCCGTGCTCGCCATCGCGGTCGCCATCGTGCTGTGGCGCGTATGCCGTTCGAAGCGAGCGGCGGCGTCCATGGCGTAAGCTGGCCTGGTCAGCGCGTTTTTTATCCTGTTTTTTCCCGTTCTCTTACTGGCATCGATGGAAGCCTATCTGTTCGAATGCGCGAGCCCCGACTTCGAGGAACTCGCCCGCGTGATCGCCGACCTGTTCCCCGAGCAAACGCGCTTTGCCGAGCAGGCCGCCGACAACGGCGCGCCGCTCTTGACCGTGCATTGGGTGGCAATGCGTTTCGCCTCGGTGGCCCGCCGCATGACGCTCACGATTGCGATCGCGCCCGCGGCGCTCGCGCGCTATCGCGCGTTGCCCGCACGCCAGCGCGCGCGCAGCTTTGCCGTGCTGAGGGCTTATGTGGAGGCGACGATCGGCTCGCTCGAAGAGCAGCATGCCAAAGGCGAAAGCGTGTCGCGCGAAGTGACGCTGGAACTGGACGAAGAGTTTGCTTGAGCCCCTGGCTGCGCCAGGGCGCTCTGCCGGCTCGCCTTCAAGCGGCCTTCATTCGGCAACGCGATAGACCTTGGCGAAGCGCTCGGCTTTCACGACGCCGTAGTCGCCGGGTGCGTACTGCATGACCCAGTCGCCGGCCGCGCCGGCGAGACGGTCGCCGCCGTCCGAGCGCCGAATCGTGAACGGCTCGTCCATGCGCTTTGCCAGCACGACGGCAGGGCGGTTGCGGTAGTCGCCGGGCTCGCCGTGCGCCAGAGCGGCGTTGGCGGGGAAGTACTTCGCGTCGAAACGCTCGCGCGAGACCACCCAGCGCTCGCCGGTTGCGCCCGTGACGATCGCGTCGCCGCGCGCATAGCGGTTCGGGCCTTCGAGGCTCATGAGTTCGCCGGGTTCCGCGGCGAACGCGACAGCGACGGTTTCGTCCTTGACGACGCGCCGGGCGGCGGCGTCGCCGCGCAGGTCGAGTTGAGTCAGTTCAATCATGGGCTCTTGCGTGAATCGGGTTGCGCAAACAACGACGGCCGGGCAAGGGTGCCCGGCCGTCGCTCGGTCGAAAAGCGTACCGCGATTCTAGCTTCTAGCCGCGATGCGCGCCTTAGTTTGCTGCCGGCGCGCTGGCAGCCGCGGCGTCGCTGGCCGGCGCGGCCTTCGGCTTGCTCTTGTGCTTCGGATGGGCCGGGCCCTTGCCGCCGGCCGGTGCGCCGTGACGGAAGGTCTTGTCGGCGAGGGCCTTCTGGTCGGCCGAGAAGCTGTTGTAGAGCGGCTCGAACGCCGTGACGAGCTTCTGCATGTCGTCCGCGTGGGCCTGCGTGATCTGCGCGTACTGCTTCATGTCGTCGAGCGCGTTACGCGTGTTTTCGCCTTCCACGCGCTGCTTGTAGAGGTCGGCCATGGTTGAGCCGTTGGCGCGCATCTGGTCGGCGAAGGTCTTCCACAGCGGCTCCTGCTCGGGCGTGATCTTCAGCGCCGAGTGCAGGTAGTCGATGCGGTCCTCGATGCGTTGCTCGTGTTGCGCGGCGTGCGCCTCGACGGCTGCCGAGGACGGTGCGGCCGACGAGGCGGCCGTTTGCGCGAAGGCGCCGCTCATTGAGAGCGCGGCAGCAAGGACGACGAAAGCTTTCTTCATTGTTGCTCCTTGGATCGTTTCGTAGCGAGTAGGGCGCAGTGCCGTATCGGTTGCAGGCGATATTAGTACCACGTTAACGCTGCATTGCGGCTGTTGTGCGACAACTGCTTACAAGTGAAACGCGCGGAAACCGTCCGGAATACGCCGAAACAAACGGCGCGGCACGGTGTTCGCAGCTTGTTGCACGCCTTGTTACGGATGCCGGCAGGACCCCGTCGCGGGCGATAATGATGCCATTGTCCGCACACGAGAGACATTCCATCGATGAGACCTCCGCGCCTCGACCAACTCGACGACCTCGACCGCAACCTCGTCGCCTTGCTGCAGGAGAACGCGCGCGAGAGTGTCGCGAACCTCGCGCGCCGGCTGGGCGTGGCGCGCACGACGGTGCTCGCGCGCATCGCGCGGCTCGAGCGCGCGCAGGTGATTGCCGGGTATGGCGTGCGGCTCGGCCAGGATGTGCTCGACGCGAGCCTGCAGGCGTGGGTGGGGCTCATCATCGCACCCCGGCATGGTCCCGACGTGCAGAAGCGTCTTGGCCGGATGCCGGAGGTGCAGCTCCTCTGCGCGGTGAGCGGCGAGTACGACTATGTCGCGTGGGTGCGCGCCGAAACGCCGGATCGCCTCAACGACTTGCTCGACCAGATCGGCGGCATGCCGGGTGTCGAGCGCACCACGACCTCCATCGTTCTGGCGCGCAAGATCGACCGCGGTTCGGTCATGGGTTAGGGCCTTGGGCCCGGGTCTTCGCCACGCACGACCGCCCTGATTTTTTCCTGATTTTCCCCCGATTGATGCCGGTTTCGACGAAATGACGAATCGCATCGTCGGATCGTCGAAATTTGCGGTCGAATCGCAGCATTTTGGATCTATAAACCGTTTTTGCACCTCCCTAGACTTGATGGAAAGGGCGCCGCCGGCCCTCCGGACCATAAAACCAGGGAGATGCAAGATGAAAGTCGCGATTGCAGGCGCCGGCCTGATCGGCCACACCATTGCTCACATGCTGCGCGAGACCGGGGACTACGAGGTGGTCGCGTTCGACCGCGACGCCCGGGCACTCGAAAAGCTCGCCGCCACCGGCATTCCCGTCGAGCGCGTGGACTCGGCGGACGCCGCCGCGCTGCGCGGCGCGCTTTCCGGTTTCGACGCGCTCGTCAATGCGCTGCCGTACTACCTTGCGGTGAACGTCGCGTCGGCGGCGAAGGGCTCGGGCGTGCATTACTTCGACCTCACCGAGGACGTGCGCGCCACCCACGCCATACGCACGCTCGCCGAGGGCGCCGACCATGTCTTCATGCCGCAATGCGGCCTCGCGCCCGGCTTCATCGGCATCGTCGCGCATGCGCTCGCGAGCCGCTTCAGCGAGATCCGCGAGGTCAAGATGCGCGTCGGCGCGCTGCCGCAGTTCCCCACCAACGCGCTCAAGTACAACCTCACGTGGAGCGTGGACGGGCTCATCAACGAGTACTGCCAGCCCTGCGAAGCGATCCGCGACGGCCGCACGCAATGGGTCCAGCCGCTCGAAGGCCTCGAGCACTTTTCGCTCGACGGCGTGGAGTACGAGGCGTTCAACACGTCGGGCGGTTTGGGCACGCTCTGCGAAACGCTCGCGGGCCGGGTCGAGTCGCTCGATTACAAGTCGGTGCGCTATCCGGGGCACCGCGAGCTCATGCAGTTCCTGCTGGAGGACCTGCGCCTCGCCACCGACCGCGACATGCTCAAGTCCATCCTGCGCCGCGCCGTGCCGGCCACCGAGCAGGACGTCGTGCTGATCTTCATGACCGTGACCGGCATGCGCGACGGCCAGCTCGTGCAGGAGGTGTTTACGCGCAAGATCTTCGCGAAGACCGTGTGCGGCGTGCCGATGAGCGCGATCCAGATCACCACGGCGGGCGCGATGTGCGCGGTGCTCGACATGTTCCGCGAAAAGCAGCTGCCGCAAAAAGGCTTCGTGCGCCAGGAACAGGTGTCGCTGGCGCAGTTCCTTTCCAACCGCTTCGGGCAGGTGTATGAAGGCGCGGCGCTCGATGCGCGCACGCTCGCGCAGGCCGCCGCAGCTTGATGCGGCCTGACGTAGCCGGACTGCGAACCCGCCGAAAAAGCACGAGATCAACGAAGAAAACGAAGAGGGCCGTGCGCGCCGTCGGTCTCAGACCGGCGGTGTTTCTTTTGCGATGCGCTGGAGCAAGGCGTCGAAATCGGCTTCCGTGGGGGCGGTGTTGTCGAACACGGCGACTCCCTCGAGCTGCGCGGCCGACGGCACGAAACGGCGCTGCCGGTAATCGTCCCAATGCGCGAGCTTGTAGGCGTCGCCCGGATGCGCGCGCGCGACGATGCGGCGCTGCGCCGTTTCCTCCCCGGTCTGCACCCAGACCACCGTGAGCGCCACGTCGGGGCCGATGCCGAGCCACGCGCGGTCGAACAGGCGCCGTTCGCGGATCTCGCGCGAAAGCGGGGCCACCGCGAGCACGCTCACGCCGAGTTCGAGGTTTTCACGCGCGGTATCGACGAGCCCCAGGTACTCCGGGTCGCGCAGATGCTGCAGGAAGAGCGGGCTGTCGCGGTCGTTGGGGTTGCCGGTGAGCGCCGTCATGGCGGCACCGCCGGTGCGGCCGTAGAGCGTGTCCTTGTCGAGCAGGCAGAAGGGCTCGCTAGTCGCGTGGCGAAGCGGGCCGATCAGGCGCTTCGCGAGGGTGGTCTTGCCGGTGCCCGCGTGGCCGCAGAAGAAAACGAGCCGTGTCACGTGCGGCGGGTCGGGGCCTTGCCGGCCGATGCGTCGTCACCTTGACCGCTTTGGACTTCGCCGGTGAGCTTGCTGTTGGCGTCGAGCCACATTGCATTGATGATGCCGAAGCCGAGCGCCACGCCGATGCCGAGGATCCACGAGAAATACCACATCGTATTCGTCTCCTGTTGGCGAGAGCAAAACCGTCGTGAGGAACGGCGGGCGGCTGCCGTCAGCCACACGAAGCATATACCATGCATGAACGCTGCGGCACGGTCGAGATCGGTGCAATGCAGCATGCATCGAAGGCGTAGCGAGTCAACGCCAGGCCAAAATCAGGCCAAAGCCACAACGACACACTCAGGGGAAGCTTCCATGCCGTCGCGCGCGTTCCACGCCTCGTCCAACGTGCCTGCGCTTGTCGCCGGCGTCACGCTGGCCTTTGTTCTGGCCTTCGTCCTGGCGCTCGGCGGCTGCGCGGAAACGCCGGAGCCGCCCATGCCGTTCAAGGCCGTTCCCGTCGAGCGCATCCTGCTGCCGGCCTACACGCAGCCGGGCGACGGGCTCGTGGCGGTGGACGTGCGGCGCGAGCGCACCGGCAACGTGATCGTCCGGTTCCGCGACGCGCCCGTCTACGTCGACGGCCAGCGTGTCACGGACCTGATGAACGGCGAGCACGTGGTGTTCTACCTGAGTCCGGGCGTTCACCGGATCGGCGTGAGCACCCAGTTCGATCCCCTGGTGGAGATTCGCTTCGCGGTCGATCCGCGCTATACGAACCGTGCGAGCGTCGCGTTCGGCAAGGATCACCGCATTCTGATCCGCCGGGTGGCACAGTAGCCCCTGCGCGCCTCGCGGCATGCCGGGAACCCCGGCGGTCGCCCGGGGGTCAATCCGGCGCAGGAGCGTGGCGCCGGTGCGCCGCGCCGCAACGAACGCCGTCGTCAGGACGAGCCAGGACGAATACGACATGCTGATCAATTGCGCCGCCTACGAGGGCGGAAGAAAGCTGGGCGATATTCCGCTGAAGGACATCAGCGACTATCTCGCCCGACCCGAGTGCTTCGTCTGGGTTGCGCTCAAGGACCCCGACGCCGGCGAGATGGACGCGATGAAGGAGGAGTTCGGCCTGCACGCGCTCGCGATCGAAGACGTCATGAACGGCAGGCAGCGGCCGAAGATCGAGGAGTATGGCGGCACGCTGTTCGCCGTGCTCCACACCATCGAGATCGGCGAGGACGGCGAACTGGCCATGGGGCAGGTCAACGTGTTCGCCGGGCCGAATTTCGTGCTTTCGGTCCGCCATCGCACGCTGCAGGGCTTCCAGGACGTGCGCGCGCGCTGCGAGCGCGAGCCGGAGCTGCTCAAGGAGGGCGCGGGTTTCGTGCTCTATGCGCTCATCGACAGCGTGGTGGACCGCTACATGCCGGTGCTGGACGCGCTCTCGGGCGAGATCGAGGAGCTGGAGGACCGCATCTTCGAGAAGCACGGCGTTTCCGCCTCGCGCGGCATCATCGAGGATCTCTACTCGCTCAAGCGCCGCCTCGTGATCCTCCAGCATCACGTCTCGCCGCTCGTGGAGGCCGTGGGCAAGCTGGTGGGCGGGCGCATTCCGCCGATCTGCGTGGGCATGCAGGCGTACTACCGCGACGTCTACGACCATCTCGTGCGCGTCTCCAATCTTGTCGACGCGCGCCGCGAAATGATCGTCACCGCGATCCAGGTGAATCTCGGCATGATTTCGCTCGCGGAAAGCGAAGTGACGAAGCGCCTCGGCTCGTTCGCCGCGCTCTTCGCCGTGCCGACGATGATTGCGGGTATCTACGGAATGAACTTCCAGGAGATTCCGGAGCTACATTACCGCTACGGCTACCCGGTCTGCCTCGCCGTCATGGCGGCCATCGACGTGATGCTGTATTTCCTGTTCCGCCGCGCGGGCTGGCTCTGAGCACGCGAGGCCGGCGCAGCGCCGCCGCGGCGGGAAGCCCCTCGAAGCGCACAATGAAGCAGGCGCTCAAGAAACGCGCCGGCCGGCCGTTATTCGTAAGGTGATGGCAGCGAAATCGACGCCTCGGGCAGACGAGGCCCCGACCTTGCGATTTTGTTGCGCCACACCAAACGCCGCGCACGCCGGCGGCGCGGTCCCGGCAGGCAGCGGGCGCCGCGGCGCCGGCCGGCTCTTGCCACGCGCGGCGAGGCTCGCGACTACAGGATCGTGATGGATGCAAGTGCCCCCGACGTGATTCCCGCCGCCCACGAGGTGTTCGCGGTGACGGGCGTCGGCAAAACCTATGAGCAGCCGGTGCTCGCCGACGTCAGCCTCGCCCTCCACGCGGGCGAGGTATTGGCGCTGACGGGCGAAAACGGCGCGGGCAAGAGCACGCTCTCGAAGATCATTGGCGGCCTCATCTCCCCGAGCGCGGGCAGCATGACGCTGCTGGGCCGTCCCTATGCGCCCGCGAGCCGCCGCGAGGCGGAGGCGCTGGGCGTGCGCATGGTGATGCAGGAGCTGAACCTGCTGCCCACGCTGTCGGTGGCGGAAAACCTGTTTCTCAACCGCTTGCCCCAGGCGGGCGCGCTGCGCCTCGGCTGGATCGACCGCCGGCGGCTTGCCGAGGACGCGCGCGCCGCCATGGCGCAGGTGGGGCTGGAGGCGATCGATCCCGGCACGCCGGTGGGCGAACTTGGCATCGGCCACCAGCAGCTCGTGGAGATCGCGCGCAACCTGATCGGCGAAACCCGCGTGCTGATCCTCGACGAACCCACGGCCATGCTGACCGGCCGCGAGGTCGAGCTGCTGTTCGAGCAGATCGCGCGGCTCAAGGCGCGCGGGGTGGCGCTCGTGTACATCTCGCACCGGCTGGAGGAACTCGAACAGATCGCGCAGCGCGTCGCGGTGCTGCGCGACGGCCGCCTCGTGCGCGTGGACGGCATGGAGAACCTCACGCCCGAGCGCATCGTCGCGCTGATGGTGGGCCGCGAGCTTGGCGAGCATATCGATCTCGGCGAGCGGCGCATCGGCGCGCCGCTCCTGAAGGTCGAGGGCCTCGGCCGGGCGAATGCCGTGCGCGACGTATCGTTCGAGGTGCGCGCGGGCGAGATTTTCGGCGTGTCCGGGCTGATCGGCGCCGGCCGCACCGAGCTGATGCGCCTCATCTACGGCGCCGACCCGAAGGATCGCGGCAGCGTCGCGCTCGCGCCGCAGCCGGGCGCGGCGCCGGTGCCCGTGAAGATCGACGCGCCGGCCGACGCCGTGCGGCTCGGCATCGCGCTGATCACGGAGGACCGCAAGGGCGAGGGCCTGCTGCTGCCCCAGCCGGTCGCGGCTAACGTCACGCTCGGCAATCTCGGCGCGGTGTCGCGCTATGGCGTGATCGACGGCGCCCGGGAGCACGCACTCGCCCGCGGGCAGATCGACGCCTTGCACATCCGCGCGGCCGGGCCGCGCCAGGCCGTGGGCGAGCTCTCGGGCGGCAACCAGCAGAAGGTCGTGATCGCGCGCTGGCTCGCGCGCGGCCTCACCTCCGACGTGCGCGTGCTGCTGTTCGACGAGCCGACGCGCGGCATCGACGTGGGGGCGCGCTTCGAGATCTACGCGCTGATGAGCGCGCTCGCGCGCGAGGGCCGGGCACTCGTCGTCGTGTCGAGCGATCTGCGCGAGCTGATGCTGATCTGCGACCGCATCGGCGTGATGTCGGCGGGCCGGATGACGGCGACCTTCGCGCGCGGGCAGTGGTCGCAGGATGCGCTGCTCGGCGCGGCGTTCGCGGGCCACCGCGCCGAGGACGCGCTGCTTGCCGACGCCGCGGATCTGCCGCAGGCGCCGGCGGGCGAACCGCAAGGCGATGAGCCGCGCGGCGGCGAGCGCGACGATCCCCAAGGAGGCGCAGCACCATGACGAATCAACCGTTGCGCGGGCAACCGGGCGGCGAACCCGCCGCCGTGGCGGTGCAGCCGGCCATGAAGCCGGTGAGCAGGCGTTCCGCGTTCTCGAACTATCTGGGCCTCGCGCTCGCGCTCCTCGCGATGATCGTGCTGTTCTCGCTGCTGAGCTCGCACTTCCTGACTTACGACACCTTCAGCACGATCGCGAACCAGATTCCGGATCTCGTCGTGATGTCGGTGGGCATGACCTTCGTTTTGATCATCGCGGGCATCGACCTTTCGGTGGGTTCGGTGCTCGCGCTCGGCGCCTCGGTGGTGAGCGTCGCGTCGCTCAAGTGGGGCTGGGGCGCGTTGCCGGCCGCGCTGCTCGGGCTGGTGGCCGCCGCCGCGACGGGCACGTTCACGGGCGCCGTCACGGTGGGCTGGCGGATCCCGTCGTTCATCGTTTCGCTGGGCGTGCTCGAAGCGGCGCGCGGCCTCGCCTATCAGATGACGAACTCGCGCACGGCCTATATCGGCGACGCGTTCGACTTCCTCTCGAACCCGATCGCGCTCGGCATTTCGCCGGCGTTCCTGATCGCCGTCGCGGTCATGGTGATCGCGCAGCTCGTGCTCACGCGCACGGTGTTCGGCCGCTACCTGATCGGCATCGGCACGAACGAGGAGGCGGTGCGGCTGGCGGGTGTCGACCCGCGCCCGTACAAGGTGATCGTGTTCGCGCTCATGGGCGCGCTCTCGGGGCTCGCGGCGCTGTTCCAGATCTCGCGGCTCGAAGCGGCGGATCCGAACGCGGGCGACGGGCTCGAACTGCAGGTGATCGCGGCCGTCGTGATCGGCGGAACGAGCCTCATGGGCGGCAGAGGGTCGGTGATCAGCACGTTCTTCGGCGTGTTGATCATTTCGGTGCTGGCGGCGGGGCTCGCGCAGATCGGCGCGAACGAGCCGACCAAGCGCATCATCACCGGCGCGGTGATCGTGGTGGCGGTCGTGCTCGACACGTACCGCAGCCGCAAGGGCAGGCGCAGTACATAACAATCGATTGAGAGGGCGCGGTCCGCTCGGGGGCGGGCCGTCGAGGGCTTTAGCCGCGTTGCGGCGCGCGCAGCCGCAACATGGGGCAAGCGGCGCAGGCAGGTGCAGGCACGCAAAGCGGCTGCAACTAGCAGTGAACCAGGCAGGAGCAACAGAAAAAATGGCGACGATCAAGGATGTGGCCGCCGTGGCGGGGGTGTCGTTCACGACGGTGTCGCACGTGGTCAACAATTCGCGGCCGGTCTCGGCCGACGTGCGGGCCAAGGTGGAGCGTGCGATCCGCGAGTTGGACTACGTGCCTTCGGCCGTGGCGCGTTCGCTCAAGGCGCGCGCGACGGCGACTGTCGGGCTGCTCGTGCCGAACGGCACGAATCCGTATTTCGCGGAGCTCGCGCGCGGGGTCGAGGACGGCTGTGCGAAGAAGGGCTATTGCGTGTTCTTCTGCAATTCGGACGACGACCCGGACAAGCAGCGCAACTACCTGCGCGTGCTGCAGGAAAAGCGCATCGACGGGCTGATCGTCGCGTCGGCGGGCGACGACGCCGTGCTCGCCGGCACGCTCGCCCACGCGCGCGAGCCGCTCGTGGTGGTCGATCGCAACATCGAGGGACTCAACGCCGACCTCGTGCAGATCGACCACGAGCGCGGCGCGTGGCTCGCTACACGCCACCTGATCGAACTCGGGCATTCGCGCATTGGCTGCATCACGGGGCCGGTGACGACGGCGGTGAGCGCGATGCGCGTGCATGGCTTTTTGCGTGCGATGGCCGAGCGCGGCATCGAGGTTCCGCCGGGCGCGATCGTCGAAGGCGACTTCTCGGGCACGGGCGGCTACCACGCGGCGGCCCGCCTGCTCGACGGCACGCGGCCGACGGCGATCTTCGCGTGCAACGACATGATGGGCATCGGGGCGTTGCGCGCCGCCGCCGAGCGCGGCCTTTCGGTGCCCGGCGACTGCTCGATCATCGGCTTCGACGACATCCAGTTTGGCCACTTCACCTGGCCCACGCTCTCCACCGTCGGCCAGTCGGTGCGGGCGCTGGGCGAACTCGCCGCGCTCACGCTGATCGAGCGGATTGCCGGCGGCGCGCTGGCGCAGCCGGGTCCGGGCCGCCGCCGCGTGATGGCGCCGCGCCTGATCGCGCGCGAGTCCACGGCGCCGCTGGGCGGCTCGATGGCCGTGCCGTCGCTCGCGGCCTGAAGCGATCGGGCCGAGGGCTTCCGCCGGGCCGCTGCCAGCCTGGCGCCTTCGGTGCCGCGCATCCGCGCGTCGGTGTTTTGTAATTTTTCCCGGCGCATCAGGGCGTTATCCTCAGACCATTTAGTTTTTTCAAGTCTCTCCAAACGTTTGCCGTAAACACGCTTTAGAGCACAGGCTCGAATCGTGGCGATCAAGCGTTCGCCATCACGGTATGCACGGGGAGGGTCATGAACAAGGGCATCAGCATCAAGGCGCGCATCGGCCTCACGATGATATTTCTGGCGACGCTCGTCGCCGTCATCAGCGTGTTGGGGCTGCTTGGCCTCCGGCGGGCCAACGAAGCGTACCTCGACACCTACGCCAATCAGATGCCGAGCGCCCGCGCCATCAATGTCTCCGAGCTTTACGCCGCGCGCGAGCGGCTCGTGCTCGACCGTGCGGGCTTCGAGATGGGTACGCCCGAAGTCGCGCCTACGCTGGAGCGCGCGCACATGATGCGCGGCATCTCCGACGACTGGTGGAAGAAATATCTCGCTCTTCCGCGCGATGCGGAAGAAGACCGCCTTGCGCAGGAAGTGAGTGCGCGGCGCGACACGCTGCACCAGGCCGCGGACGCCTTCGCCGCGGTCGTCGCGGGCGGCGACCAGACGAAGCTCGTTGCCGCCGCAAAGGGCGTGCAGGCTGCCTACGACGACCTTGCCAAGGCCGACGAGGAGCTCGACAAGCTGCAGAGCACGCAGGCGGAGCAGGGCTACGAGGACGCCGAGGCGGCGCACCAGGAGCTGCGCATCGCCAGCGTCGTGGCGCTGCTCGTGGGCATCGGCGCGGCCGCCTTCTCGTTCTTCACGCTGCGCCGCGCGATCGCCGGGCCGCTGGCCGAGGCGCTCGGCCATTTCGAGGCGATCGCCGGCGGCGACCTGCGGCGCTCGGTGAGCGTGGACCGGCGCGACGAAATGGGCGATCTGCTGGGCGGCGTCTCGAAGATGCAGCGCAGCCTGATCGACACGGTGCGCAGCGTGCGCGAAGGCACCGAATCGATCGCCACCGCGACGCGCCAGATCGCGGCGGGCAACATCGACCTCTCGTCGCGGACCGAGGAACAGGCTTCCGCGCTGCAGGAGACCGCCTCGAGCATGGAGCAGCTCACGGGCACCGTGAAGCAGAACGCCGACAACGCCCGCCAGGCCAGCGCGCTCGCGGCCAACGCCTCCGAGATCGCCAACAAGGGCAACAGCGTCGTGAGCCAGGTGGTGGGCACGATGGGCGACATCAACCAGAGCTCGGCGAAGATTGCCGAGATCATCACGATCATCGAAGGCATTGCTTTCCAGACCAATATCCTGGCGCTGAACGCGGCCGTGGAAGCGGCGCGCGCGGGCGAGGAGGGGCGCGGTTTCGCGGTGGTCGCGGGCGAGGTGCGCAGCCTCGCGCAGCGCTCTTCGGCGGCGGCCAAGGAGATCAAGGCCCTCATCGACACCTCGGTCGAGCGCGTGCAGACCGGCACGGCGCTCGTGGACGAAGCCGGCCGCACGATGGGCGAGATCATCGCGGCCGTGCAGCGCGTGACGGACATCATGGGCGAGATCGCGGCCGCCTCGCAGGAGCAATCGAGCGGCATCGACCAGGTGGCGCGCGCCGTGAACCAGATGGACGAGGTGACGCAGCAGAACGCCGCGCTCGTCGAGGAGGCCGCGGCCGCCGCGCAGTCGCTCGAAGACCAGGCGAGCCGGCTGCGCTCGGCTGTCGCGGTGTTCAGCCTCGACGACACGGGCCACGCGGCCGGCTTCGGCGCGCCGGCGAAGCCGGCGGCGATCCGCAGCGCGGCACCCGCGGCGACGGCCGCGCCGAAGCCGACTGTCCAGGCCGCAGGGGCCGTAGCCGTATCCGTACCCGCCCGGCCGGCGCTCCCGGCAGCTTCCGCCGCGGCGAAACCCGCGGCTCGCCCGGCTGTCCGGCCCGCGCGGCCTGCGGTGCGCGCTGCCGCGGCAGCCGCGGCACCGGCGGCGGCAACGCCGGTCGCCGCCGGCAGCGACGACGACTGGGAAACTTTCTAGGAATCCGTGGCGCCCGGGAGGCACCCGGGCCCGAGCCGGGAAACGCCACGGTACGTACCGCACGCCGCTGCGCCCGCAGCGGCGTTTTTCGTTCCTTTTCGTCCCATAAGGGGTGACGCACACGCTGCGCGCTTGCGGTTACGGTAAATTGACGGGCGGTGTCACGAACGCGGCCAGGGCGCCGGGGTACACTGCGCGCTTGCGCGGCGGCGGGCGAAATCCTTTCCGGCGCGCGCCATGCCCGAGTTCGCCGGCGCTTTCGACGAGCGGTCCCGTAGAGAGCCTGTACGCAAAACGACCTGGAACAACCCCTAACGATCGCAACGACCGTCCGCCGCGCCGGCAACCGCCCGGCCTCGCGAGACAGCGCAAGAGGACCCAGACATGACGCATGACGATCTCGCGCAGCGCCTCGTGAATGCGCGCCGCCGGCATCAAATGATCGACACGGTGGCGCCCGAGCGCCTGCCGCCCGACGCGGCCACGGCCTATGCCATCCAGCAGGCCGTGATTGCGGGTCTCGGCACCGTGACGGGCGGCTGGAAGATCGGCGCGAAGGCTCCCGGCGCTCCCGCTTCGGGGGCACCGATTCCGGCGCCGCTCGTGTACGTCTCGCCCGTGCGCCTCGAGCGCCAGGCATTTTTCCGCGTGCTGGTGGAACTGGAGATCGCGTTCCGTTTTGCCGAGCCGATCGCGCCGCGCGGCGAAGCCTATGCGCGCGACGAGGTGCTCGCACGGGTCGGGCAAATCCTGCCGGCCATCGAGGTTGTCGATAGCCGCTACGCCGAGTGGCCCAATGTCGCGCCGCTCGCGCAACTCGCTGACGCGCAGAACAACGGCGCGCTCGTGACCGGTCATGCGCAGCCCTATGGCACGCTCGCCCGCGCGCTGGACTTCGTCGCCCCCGAGCTCGAACTGTCGTTCGACGGCGAGTCGCTCGTGCCCGAAGCGCCGGGCAATCCGGCCGGCGATCCGCGCGAACTGCTCGTGTGGTTCGTCAACCATTGCGCGGCCATGGGCATTACGATCGAACCCGAATGGACCGTGACCACGGGCACCTATGTCGGTGCGCATCGCATCGACCGGCCCGGCCTGCTGCACGGGCACATCGACGGGCTTGGCGAAGTGGAGATCGAGTTCGTCTGAGAACGCGGAACCCGCGATGTCGGACCGAGGTGGGAACTGAAGCCGTCGGCGCTCTGCGCGACGGCTTTTTCATGCGCGCGGAATGCCTTGTCTGCTGGCGCAAGCTGTCATTTCTGCCAGTTACCCAGGGCGAAGCTGCAACCGAAGCCGCTATTGCGGTGAGGGGCGCGCAAGACCGCGGCGACCTGCTGCGCAATGCGCGGCACCGTGCCGACGCCGGCAGGTTCGACACGCAAGAATGGAAAAAAATGGAGGGTGACGTGCACGGACAACAGCCCGGAGCGCAGGGCGCCGCTCGAATGCATTGCCGGTCCGGATTTTGCACGGGTCGGGAAGATCATTGTAAGACGGAGCTTGCCGCTCTCCAAGCCGGAAAACGCCGGTTCGAATCCGGCGCGATTTCTGTGTGAAAAAAAAACCAAAAGGGTTTAGGATGAATTCGAGCGATGTCGTTTCCGATGAGCGCGCCGCGCACGACATCGGTCGCAGATCTAGCGAGGAGGTAGCATGGATATCTACAGCAGCTTCGCGAACCGCTTCGAAAAAACGCGAGAGGAAGAATTCTCGCTTGAGGAGTATCTCGCGCTCTGCAAGGAAGATCCCAGTGCGTATGCCACGGCTGGCGAACGCATGCTGGCTGCAATCGGCGAACCCGAACAGATCGATACAAGAAACGACCCGCGCCTGTCGCGCATCTTCGCGAACAAGGTCATCAAGGTGTATCCCGCATTTCGCGAATTCTATGGCATGGAGGACGTGATCGAGCAGGTGGTCGCGTACTTCCGCCATGCGGCGCAAGGGCTTGAAGAAAAGAAGCAGATTCTCTACCTGCTCGGGCCGGTGGGCGGCGGCAAGTCCTCCATCGCCGAACGTCTGAAGCAGCTTATGGAGCGCGTGCCGTTCTACTCGATCAAGGGATCGCCCGTGAACGAATCGCCGCTCGGCCTCTTCGACTACGACGAAGACGGCCCGATCCTCGAAGAGCAATACGGCATTCCGCGCCGCTACCTGCGCAGCATCCTGAGCCCCTGGGCGGTCAAGCGCCTGCACGAATACAACGGTGACATCCGCAAGTTCCGCGTGGTGCGCCGCTATCCCTCGATCCTGCGCCAGATCGGCATTGCGAAGACCGAGCCTGGCGACGAGAACAATCAGGACATCTCGTCGCTCGTCGGCAAGGTCGATATCCGCAAGCTCGAACAGTACGCGCAGGATGACGCCGACGCCTACAGCTATTCCGGTGGCCTGTGCCTCGCGAACCAGGGCCTGCTCGAATTCGTCGAAATGTTCAAGGCGCCGATCAAGGTGCTGCACCCGCTCCTCACGGCAACCCAGGAAGGCAATTTCAAGGGCACCGAAGGATTCGGCGCGATCCCGTTCAACGGCATCATCCTCGCGCACTCGAACGAGTCGGAGTGGAAGGCGTTCCGCAACAACCGCAACAACGAGGCGCTGCTCGACCGGATTTTCGTGGTGAAGGTGCCGTACTGCCTGCGCTACTCGGAAGAGATGAAGATCTACGAGAAGCTGCTGCGCAACTCGTCGCTGGCCGACGCCGTGTGCGCGCCGGGCACGCTCAAGATGATGGCGCAGATGTCCGTGCTCACGCGCCTGCAGGAACCGGAGAATTCGAGCCTCTTTTCGAAGATGCAGGTCTACGACGGCGAAAATCTCAAGGACACCGATCCGAAGGCGAAGTCGTATCAGGAGTACCGCGACTTCGCCGGCGTCGACGAAGGCATGAACGGGGTCTCCACACGGTTCGCGTTCAAGATCCTCTCGCGCGTATTCAACTTCGATTCGACCGAAGTGGCCGCGAACCCGGTGCACCTGATGTACGTGCTCGAACAACAGATCGAGCGCGAGCAGTTCCCGCCGGAAACCGAGCAGAAGTATCTGTCCTTCGTGAAGGACGTTCTCGCGTCGCGTTATGCCGAGTTCATCGGCAAGGAGATTCAGACCGCTTACCTCGAATCGTATTCGGAATACGGGCAGAACATTTTCGACCGGTATGTCACATACGCCGACTTCTGGATTCAGGACCAGGAGTTCCGCGACCACGATACGGGCGAAAGCTTCGACCGCGCGGCGCTCAACGCCGAGCTGGAGAAGATCGAGAAGCCCGCCGGCATCAGCAATCCCAAGGATTTCCGCAACGAGATCGTCAACTTCGTGCTGCGCGCGCGCGCGGCCAACGCCGGCAAGAACCCGGCGTGGATCAGCTACGAGAAGCTGCGCGTGGTGATCGAAAAGAAGATGTTCTCGAATACGGAAGAACTTTTGCCGGTCATCTCGTTCAATGCAAAAGGATCGGCGGAAGAACAGCGCAAGCACGAAGACTTCGTCAACCGTATGGTCGCGAAGGGCTACACGCCGAAGCAGGTGCGTTTGCTGTGCGACTGGTACCTGCGCGTGCGCAAGTCGTCATGATCGACGAGGCTTTACCGTCCGCTCGCGCCGCCGCTCAAGCAGCAAGGCGGCGGCGCGCACGGACTCCCGGCGGGGCGCGGACCGCATGGCCGTAAGCGCGAAGAAGACGGCCGGCGCCGCTGAAGTGGCCGCATAGCAGCGCGGCCAGGCGCCTCGCCTATTCGAAACTGGAGCGGGAGACTGGATGTGCTTCATCAAATCATCGACCGCAGGTTGGCTGGCAAGAACAAGAGCATTGCAAACCGCGAGCGCTTCTTGCGCCGCGTGAAAAACTATATTCGTCACGCCGTTTCGGAAGCGGTGCGTGACCGCAGCATCAAGGACATACAGAAGAACCAGAGCATCACGATCCCGCGCAAGGATATTGCGGAACCGTCGTTCCGCCACGGCCCGGGCGGCCGGCGCGAGATGGTCCACCCGGGCAACGAGGACTACATTCGCGGCGACCGCATTCCTCGTCCGCAAGGCGGCGGGGGCGGCGGGGGCAGCCAGGCGAGCAACGAGGGCGAAGGTCAGGATGACTTCGTGTTCGAGCTCTCGCGCGAAGAGTTCATGCAGTACTTCTTCGACGACCTCGAACTGCCGCGTCTCGTGAAAACCCACCTCATGGCCGTGCCGACGTGGAAGAGCATCCGCGCCGGCTGGGCCGCCGAGGGCACGCCCAACAACATCGACGTCGTGCGGTCGCTGCGCAGCGCGCTCGGGCGCCGCATCGCGCTGGGTGCGCCGCTCGTCAACGAGCTGCACGAGCTCGAAGAGCAACTGGAGGCGCTCAAGGCGGACCCGGCCGACCGGCGCGAAGAGATCCGCGTGCTGGAGGAGGAAATCCATCATCTGAAGGGCCGCATCTGGCGCATTCCCTTCATCGACCCGTTCGATCTGCGCTACGTGAACCGCGTGAAACAGCCGCAGCCGTCGAGCCAGGCGGTCATGTTTTGTCTGATGGATGTCTCGGGCTCCATGGACGAGCAGCGCAAGGATCTTTCCAAGCGCTTCTTCATCCTGCTGTACCTGTTCCTCAAGCGCAATTACGAGAAGATCGAGGTGGTGTTCATTCGCCATCACACGCGCGCCGAGGAAGTGGACGAGGACACTTTTTTCCACTCCACGGAAAGCGGCGGCACGGTGGTGTCGAGCGCGCTGGAGCTGATGAAACAGGTGATCGAGGACCGTTATTCGCCCACCGACTGGAACATCTACGGCGCCCAGGCCTCGGACGGCGACAACTGGACCGACGACTCGCCGAAGTGCCGCAAGCTCCTTGCGGATGACATCCTGCCCAAGGTGCGCTATTTTGCGTATATCCAGGTGACGCCGGAGGAGCAAAACCTCTGGCTTGAATATGCGCAACTGGCGCTCACCGAGCCGCAACTGGCGATGAAGAAAGTCGACACCGCGGCGGATATCTACCCGGTATTCCGGGAGCTGTTCGAAAAGCAGGTGGAGCAATCATGACCACACGCCACCTGCACAACGAGGCGCGCGGCTATCAGCCGGAGCGCCGGAAGACGGGCGGTCATCATAAAGGGCACCACGGCGCGCAGGAGGACGCCGCGAAGCCTGCCGCCAAAGAACGGGGTCATGTTGCCGAGCCTGGTCACGAGACCGGGCCCGGTCTCCGCAAGCCTTGGGAAGCGCTTATGAACGTAGCCGACAGACGGCCTCTGCCGTGCCCATCCGACTGGACCTTCGAGCTGATCGAGGAGTACGACACGCACATTTCCCATGTTGCGGAGCAATATGAACTGGATGTCTATCCGATCCAGCTCGAACTGATCAGCGCCGAGCAGATGATGGACGCCTATGCGTCCGTCGGCATGCCGGTGAACTATCGCCACTGGTCGTTCGGCAAGCATTTCCTCTCCACGGAGAAAAGCTACCGCCGTGGGCAGATGGGGCTGGCATACGAGATCGTCATCAACTCGAATCCCTGCATCGCGTACCTCATGGAAGAGAACACGATGACGATGCAGGCGCTCGTCATCGCGCACGCGGCTTACGGGCACAACTCGTTCTTCAAGGGCAACTACCTGTTCCGTCTCTGGACGGATGCGCACGCAATCATCGACTACCTCGTCTACGCGAAGAACTACATCGCCGAATGCGAGGAGCGCTATGGTCTCGATCGCGTGGAGGAACTGCTCGACTCGTGCCATGCGCTCATGAACTACGGCGTGGACCGCTACAAGCGGCCGCAGAAGCTCTCGCTGGAACGCGAGGCGGCGCTGCGCCGCGAGCGCGAGGCGTATCTGCAGTCGCAGGTCAACGAGCTGTGGCGCACGCTGCCTGCGAGGCACGAGCCGCTCGCGGAGGAAGTGGAGGAGCGCTTCCCGCCCGAGCCGCAGGAAAACCTGCTGTATTTCGCCGAGAAGAACGCGCCGTTGCTCGCCCCGTGGGAGCGCGAGGTGATCCGCATCGTGCGCAAGATCGGTCAGTACTTCTATCCGCAACGGCAAACCCAGGTGATGAACGAGGGCTGGGCCACCTTCTGGCATTACACGCTGCTCAATACGCTCTACACGCAGGGCAAGCTGGAAGACGGCTTCATGATGGAGTTCCTGCACTCGCACAGCAACGTGGTCTATCAGCCGCCGGTGACGAAGCCGTATTACAGCGGCATCAATCCGTATGCGCTGGGCTTTTCGATGATGAGCGACATACGGCGCATCTGCGAGAGTCCCACCGACGAAGACCGCAAGTGGTTCCCGGAACTCGCCGGCAGCCCCTGGCTCAAGGCGCTGCACTATGCGATGCGCAACTTCAAGGACGAGAGCTTTGTCGCGCAGTATCTTTCGCCGCATCTGATCCGCGAAATGCGGCTTTTCTCGGTGCTCGACGACGACATGCGCGACGCGCTCGAAGTGTCGGCGATCCACGACGACAGCGGCTACCAGTACGTGCGCCAGGCGCTCTCGCGGCAGTACGACATGCATCACCGCGAGCCGAACATCCAGGTGTGGTCGGTCAACACGCGCGGCGACCGCAGCCTCACGCTGCGGCACTTCATGAGCGACAACCGGCACCTGTCCGGCGACACGGACGAGGTGCTGCGGCACATGGCGCGGCTCTGGCAGTTCGATGTGTATCTGGAGAGCGTCGACGAAAACGGCACCGTGCGCAAGCGCTACGAGTGCCGGTATGTGCCGCCGCCGGTGAGGGTATAGGCGGGCGCGCCGTCTCGCGTCCTTGATCGCTTTTCATGCAGTTCGAGGCCAGCCTGCGGGCTGGCCTTTTTCATTGCGCGTGCCGAGGTTTTGGCGCTCGATTGCTTGCGCGCGCTACCATACACGGTTATACCCGCAGTTAACCCACCAACGAAGGAGCTCGAGCGGATGCAGGCATCGAAAGGAAGGCGTCATGGCATTTGAACCGTTCAAGGCCGTGCGGCCGGTCACGCGCGCCTCGGCACTGCGCGATTCTCTGGCGGGCCTGCAGCTCGCCTCGATGAACATCCCTCAGTTGCTGGGTTACGCGCGCATCGCGGGCATGCCTGCTGTCACCGGTCTCTACACGGGTTTTCTGCCGCTCGTCGCATTCGCGTTGTTCGGCTCGTCGCGCCACCTCGTCGTGGCCGCCGACTCGGCCACGGCCACGATCTTCTCGAGCCGCCTCGCGACCATGGCGACGCCCTCCAGCGCCGAATACGTTGCGCTCGCAGGCATGACGGCCTTGCTCACCGCGTTGATGCTGCTGATCGCGCGCGTGTTCCGCCTGGGCTTTCTCGCCGACTTTCTTTCCCGCACGGTTCTCGTGGGCTTCCTCACGGGCGTGGGCGTGCAGGTGGGCATCGCCATGCTCGGCGACATGCTGGGCATTGCGGTGACCTCGCGGCGCACCGTGCAGCAGGTAGGGCAGATCGCCACGCAGCTCACGCACATCAACTGGCCGACGCTCGGCCTCGCGGCGCTCGTCGTCGCGGTCATCCTCGTATTCAAGCGCCTGAAGCCGCGCTGGCCCGTGCCGCTCGTCGCCGTGGTCGCGAGCATTGCGTGCAGCGCCTCGCTGAACTTCGCCGCTCACGGCATTTCCGTCATGGGGCCGGTGACGGCGGGGCTGCCGCCGTTCCACTTTCCGGCCGTCGGCTGGTTCCAGGTGATGGACCTGCTGCAGATCTCGGCTTCGTGCTTCGTCATCATCGTCGCGCAGAGCGCCGCCACGAGCCGCGCATTCGCCACGAAGTACGGCGAGACCGCCGACGAGGACGCGAACCTGCTCGGCCTCGCCGCCGCGAACGTGGCCGCCGGCCTCTCCGGTGCCTTCGTCGTGAACGGCAGCCCCACGCAGACCGCCATGGGCGATTCGGCGGGCGCGCGCAGCCAGTTCGCGCAGCTCGTATTTGCGCTCGTCGTGCTGCTCGTCCTGCTGTTCGCGAGCCGCTGGCTCCAGTATCTGCCGCACTGCGTGCTTGCCGCCATCGTCTTCACGATCGCGGTGGGGCTCGTGCACGTGGGCCAGCTGCTCGACATCCGCCGCGAGAGTCCCGGCGAATTCAGGCTTGCCGTGACGACGGCGCTCGCCGTGGGGGTGATCGGCGTGGAGAACGGCATCCTGATCGCGATCGGGCTCTCGCTGCTGCGGCACGTGCGTCACAGCTACCGTCCGCACACGATGGTGCTTGCCTCCAGTAACGGCGGCCGCTGGCAACCCGAGCCGTCGCAGCCCGGCATGCAAACCGCGCCCGGATTGATCGTGTATCGCTTCGGCGCCGACCTCTTCTACGCGAACGACCATCTGTTCATCGATGAGGTGGAGCAGCTGGTCGATAGCGCGCCGGCGCCTGTGCATTGCGTCGTTGTGGATGCGGGGGCGATCACCGATCTCGACTATTCGGCGGGGCGCTCGGTGAACATGCTGTGCACGACGCTCGCGCAACGCGGCGTCAAGGTGGTGTTCGGGCGCGTGAACCGTTATCTGCACGCCGATATGGACCGGCACGGCATCACGCCTGTCGTGGGGGCGCAGAACATCTATCCGACGCTGCACGAGGCGCTCGCGGCCGTGCGTCCGGATCTCGGGATTCGTACGGAGACCTGAGCAGCAAGCGATGCGGAAAGCCTCGCGCCCTGTGCGAAGCGGGCGGTGCAAGGCCGTCCGCCTATCCTGACTCGCCGCGCATAGCCTTCGCCTGGCTTGCGCGGAGCGCTCCAGACAAACCCTGATTGTCCTGCCGATTTCGCGGCTGCTATCGTGCGCCAGAAGCGTTGTGGAAGCGCTTCCACTCCGCTTCCGCCCGCCGCCTGTCACTCCCGTTCCGGTCGCCGTGCGCGCCCGGCAAACCCTTACGCGCAGGAGCTCTCGTGACTTACGACACCGCCGCTTCGCCGCCATCCGCTCTCTCCGCCACGCTGGACGACGACCCCTTCACCCCTGCGGCCGACTCGGCGCTCTGGCGCCGCGACTTCCTGCTCGGCGCGGCGACCGCGTCGTACCAGATCGAAGGCGCCGTTAGCGAGGACGGCCGGCTGCCGTCGATCTGGGACACCTTCAGCGCCACGCCGGGCAAAGTGCTCGCGGGCGACACGGGCGCGGTGGCCTGCGATCATTACCATCGTTGGGAAGAGGATTTCGATCTGCTGTCGAAGCTCAACTTCGAGGCCTATCGTTTCTCGATCGCCTGGCCGCGCGTGATGGACGCCGCGGGCCGCCCGAACGCCAAAGGCATCGCGTTCTACAAAAAGCTGCTGGAGCGCCTGAAGCAGAAGGGTATCCGCACCTTCGCGACGCTTTACCACTGGGACCTGCCGCAGCATCTGGAGGATCGCGGCGGCTGGCTCAACCGCGATACCGCATACCGCTTCGCCGACTACGCCGACCTCATGAGCCGCGAGCTCAAGGGGCTCGTGGACGGCTGGATGACGCTCAACGAACCGTGGTGCTCCGCGTATCTGGGCTACGGCAA
This sequence comes from Paraburkholderia acidipaludis NBRC 101816, assembly GCF_000684975.1. Lineage (GTDB taxonomy): Bacteria > Pseudomonadota > Gammaproteobacteria > Burkholderiales > Burkholderiaceae > Paraburkholderia > Paraburkholderia acidipaludis. The sequence goes on from NZ_BAXZ01000003.1 coordinate 541,980, forward strand.
CGGCCATCACGCGCCGGGCCTCGCGAACGGCCGCTACGCCACCCAGGCCATGCACCATCTGCTGCTCGGGCACGGCCTCGCGATTCCCGTGCTGCGCTCGAACGATCCGGACTCGGCGAAGGGCATCGTCGCCAACGTGGGCCGCGGCACGGCCAATTCGCCCGCTGCCGCCGACGTGCGCGCCGCCCACCTGTTCGAGGTGCAGCACAACGCGTGGATTCTCGACCCGCTCCTCAAGGGCGCCTATCCGCAGGATCTGTTCGAACTGTGGCCGGGCACCGAGCCGCTCGTGCTCGAAGGCGACATGCGCACGATCGCGGCGCCGCTCGACTTCCTCGGCATCAACTATTATTTCCGCACCAACGTGAAGAGCGACGGCGCGCACGGTTTCGTCGAAGTGCCGCTCGAAGGCGTCGAGCGCACGCAGATGGGCTGGGAGGTGCATCCGAACGGCTTGCGCGATCTGCTGATCGGCTTTCATCGCGACTACGAGGGCCTGCCGCCCATCTACATCACCGAGAACGGCATGGCTTCGAACGATCGCGTGATCGACGGCCAGGTCGAGGATACGCAGCGCATTGCCTTCCTGAAGCGGCACCTCGCCGCTGTCGATGCGGCGATCAAGGCCGGCGTGGACGTGCGCGGCTACTTCGTCTGGTCGCTGCTCGACAATTTCGAATGGGCGTTCGGCTACGAGCGGCGCTTTGGCGTCGTGCATGTCGACTACGACACACAAAAGCGCACGCCCAAGCGCAGCGCCGAGCTGATCGCGCGCTTCATCGAGGCCCGGCGCTCGCGCGGCACGAACTAGCGCGCCGGGGGCCGCACCGGAAAGGGCGAGGCGCGCAACGCGCCTGCCCGTGGCAACGCGGCAACGTAGCACCGCTTATGCAGATCAACCCGGCAAAATAACCCGGAACGACCGGAGGAGACGCAATGAAGCACAACGTACCTGTCCTGCGCGGCGTAGTGGCAGCGCTGACGCTGGCCGGCGCCCTGGCGGCCCATGCCGCCGAGCCGTTGAAGGCCAACGTGATTCACTGGTGGACCTCGGGCGGCGAGTCGGCCGCCATCAAGCAGTTCGCGCTCGCCTACGACCAGGCGGGCGGCCAGTGGGTCGACAACGCCATTGCCGGCGCCGACCAGGCGCGCTCCACGGCGATCAACCGCATTGTCGGCGGCGATCCGCCCACCGCGGCGCAGTTCAATACGTCGAAGCAATTCCACGACCTCATCGACCAGGGACTCCTGAACAATGTCGATGCGGTCGCGGCCAGGGAGAACTGGAACGCGATCTTCCCGCCGTCCATTCTCAACGCGATCAAGGTCAACGGGCACTTCTACGCGGCGCCCGTCGACATTCACATGCAGGACTGGTTCTTCTACTCGAAGCCGGCCTTCGCCAAGGCCGGCATCCAGGGCGAGCCGCAAAACTTCGACCAGCTTTTCGCCGACCTCGACAAGCTGAAGGCGGCAGGGCTCATTCCGCTCGCGCTGGGCGGCCAGGCGTGGCAGGAGAAGATCACCTTCGACGCGATCTTCGCCGACATGGACCGCGATCTGTACCTGAAGGTCTACCGCGACCGCGACGTCAACGCCGTCAACTCGCCCGAGTTCCGCAACGTGCTCGCCACCTTCAAGCGCTTGCACAACTACGTCGATCCGGGCTCGCCCAACCGCAACTGGAACGATGCGACGGCGCTCGTGATTTCGGGCAAGGCGGGCATGCAGATCATGGGCGACTGGGCCAAGGGCGAGTTTTCCGCGGCGAAGCAGGTGGCCGGCAAGGACTTCGGTTGCTTCCCGGGCTTCGGGCCGAAGTCGCCTTATATGGTGGCGGGCGACGTGTTCGTGTTCCCGAAGACGGACAACCCGGAGCAGATCCAGGCACAGCAGCTGCTGGCGACGGTCATGACTTCGCCGCCCGCGCAGGCGGCCTTCAACCAGCGCAAGGGGGCGATTCCGATCCGCCCGGACGTCGACGAGTCGGGCTTCGACATCTGCGCGAAGGAGGGCATGGCGATCATGAAGGACAAGTCGCGGCAACTGCCGAACCCGGAAATGCTGATCTCGCCTGACGTGCAAGGCGCGCTGCAGGACGTCATCACGAACTTCTGGAACAAGGACCAGTCGGCCGAGGACGCGCAAAAGGCCTTCGCGACGGCGCTCAAGAGCTAAGACCGGCTCATGTACGCTCTCAAGCTCACGCAAGCGCGCCGCCAGGCGAGGCCGCATTCGCCCGCGCGGCGGCGCCTGTCGCTCGCCGCGTGGATCGCGCTCGTGCCTATGGCCGCGACGGTCATATTCGCTTACCTGGGCACGATTCTCTGGACCGCGCGCGTTTCGATGAGCTACTCGCGCTCGCTGCCCACGAATACATTCGCGGGCGCGACGCAGTATGTACGCCTCTTCGAAAACGACCGCTGGATCGTCTCGCTGCAAAACCTCGCGATCTACGGCGTGTGCTTCGTCGTCGCGTGCCTTGCGATCGGGCTTCTGCTCGCCATCTTCATCGACCAGCGCGTCGTGGCCGAGGGCGCGTTGCGCACGGTGTTCCTCTATCCGTATGCGATGTCGTTCGTGGCGACGGGCCTCGTCTGGCAGTGGATCCTCAATCCCGAACTTGGCGTGCAGGCCGTCCTTCACCACCTGGGCTTCATGCACGCGCAGTTCGACTGGATCGTTTCGCAGCGCTTCGCGATCTACACGCTCGTGATCGCGACGGTGTGGCAGGCGTCCGGTCTCGTGATGGCGCTCATGCTGGCCGGCCTGCGCGGCATCGACGACGAGATCTGGAAAGCCGCGCGTCTGGACGGCATTCCGCGCTGGCGAGTCTATGCGAGCATCGTCGTGCCCATGCTCAAGACGTCGCTCTCGACGGCGTTCGTGCTGCTCTTCGTGATGGTCGTGAAGCTCTACGACGCGGTGGTGGCGATGACCCAGGGGGGACCGGGCACGGCGAGCGAGGTGCCCGCCAAGTTCATCATGGATTATCTGTTCAATCGCGCCAACATCGGCCTTGCTTCGGCGGCGTCGATCGTTTTGCTGGCTACTGTGCTGGCGATCCTCGCGCCGGTCTTCTATGCGCGCAGCCGCTTCGCCCTGAGGGAGGCACGCCGATGAGCACGTTGCCCCGTCATACACTGGATGCACCAGAGCCGGCAAAGCGCAGCAGCTCCAAGGGTAGCCCGAAGCGCCGCTCGCGCTTCACGCCGGCGCGCGTCGGCATCTACGCGTTTCTCTTCACGGCCGCCCTGTTTTTCCTGTTGCCGCTCTACGTGATGCTCGTGACGTCGGTGAAGCCGATGGACGAGATACGCTTGGGCAACCTGATCGCGCTGCCCGTGCATTTCACGCTCGCCCCCTGGCGCGACGCCTGGGCCACGGCGTGCACGGGGCTCGACTGCGGCGGCATACGCGTGGGCTTCTGGAACTCGGTGCGCATTGTCGTGCCCAGCACGATCCTCTCGATCGCCGTGGGCGCCGTGAACGGCTACGCGCTCTCGTTCTGGAAGCCGCGCGGCGCGGGCGTGCTGTTCGGCATCCTGCTCGCGGGCGCGTTCATCCCCGTGCAGGTGATGGTCTATCCGCTCGTGCGCGTGCTGGCCTTCGTGCATCTGTTCAGCTCGCTGCCCGGCATCGTCGTGATCCATACGATCTTCGGCATGCCCGTCATGACGCTGCTGTTCCGCAACTACTACGCGTCGCTGCCGCAGGAGCTGTTCAAGGCGGCGCGTATCGACGGCGGCGGCTTCTGGCGTATCTTCGTACAACTGATGTTGCCGATGTCGGTGCCGATCATCGTCGTCGCCATCATCATGCAGGTCACGGGCATCTGGAACGACTTCATTCTCGGCCTCGTGTTCGCGGGCGAAAAGAACCTGCCGATGACCGTGCAATTGAACAACATCATCAACACGACCACCGGCGAGCGGCTCTACAACGTGAACATGGCGGCGACCATCCTCACGTCGCTCGTGCCGCTCGCGATCTACTTCGTTTCGGGGCGCTGGTTCGTGCGCGGCATCGCGTCGGGTGCCGTCAAGGGATAAGAGGGGACAGGCAATGGCGAATCTGGCGAACGTGGCGGTGCGCAACCTGCGCATCGATCTGGGCGCGAACACGGTGATCGACGACCTCGATCTCGACGTGCGCGCCGGCGAATTCGTGGTGCTGCTCGGCCCCTCGGGCTGCGGCAAGTCCACGCTGCTGCACAGCATCGCGGGACTGATCGACGTGGCCGACGGCAGCATCGAGATCGGCGGCGAGGACATGACGTGGGCCGACCCGAAGGACCGCGGCGTGGCGCTCGTGTTCCAGTCGTACGCGCTCTATCCGACCATGAACGTCGAGCGCAATCTTTCGTTCGCACTGCGTATCAACGGCACGCCGAAGGACGAGATCGAGCGCCGCGTGAAGCGCGCGGCCGACATGCTGCAGCTCGGGCCCTTGCTCACGCGCAAGCCTTCGCAGCTCTCGGGCGGCCAGCGCCAGCGGGTGGCGATCGGCCGGGCGCTCGTGCGCGAGGCCGACGTATTCCTGTTCGACGAACCGCTTTCGAATCTCGACGCCAAGCTGCGCACGGAGCTGCGCCGCGAGCTCAAGCAGCTGCACCAGCAACTGGGCGCGACGATGATCTACGTGACGCACGACCAGGTGGAAGCGATGACGCTCGCCACGCGCATGGCGGTCATGAAGGGCGGGGTGATCCAGCAGTTCGGCACGCCCGCCGAGGTCTACGCGCGGCCCGACAATCTGTTCGTGGCGACCTTCCTCGGCACGCCGCCGATGAATCTGCTGCGCGGCGCGCTGGAGGCGGGCGACGGCAAGCTGTGGTTCCGCACGCCGCATCTCGCGGTGGACGTGACGCACTATGCGTTCCGCGGTGCGCCCGACTTCGGCCGCGCCTGCGTGCTGGGCGTGCGGCCCGAGGACGTCCGCGCGGCGGGCGCCGTGCGGGCGGGCCACAGCGCCTCCGGGGGGCGCCTGACGCTGATCGAGCCGATGGGCAATCACCGTGTCCTCTGGCTCGATTATCATGGCGTGCAGATCGCATCGATCGATCAGGACAAGGCGCCGCTCGTGAGCGGCACCGCGGTGCCGTTCAGCCTGGATGGCGCACACGTCTCGCTGTTCGACGAGGAGACGGGCGCTAGGCTCTGAGCGGGCAGCCGGAAAAATACTGAGGGGACGAGACGTGGCGACCTTGAAAGACGTGGCGGCACTGGCGGGCGTGGGTCTTTCTACCGCGTCGCGGGCCATATCGGGCAAGGGGCCCGTTTCGGCCGACGCGGCGGCGCGCGTGCAGGCCGCGATCGATCAGCTCGGTTTTCGGCCGTCGTCGATCGGCCGAGCGATGGCCACGCAGTCGCTCGGCATCATCGGCATTTTCGTGCCCACGTTCTTCGGCTCTTACTACGGCACGATCCTCAAGGAAACCGACACGGAGCTGCGCGCCGTGCGCCGCCACGTGGTGGTGGCGACAGGGTGCGGGGACACGTCGCCGCGCGAGCAGGCGATCGAAGCCGTGCGCTTTCTGATCGGCCGCGATTGCGACGGCGTGGTGGTGATCAGCCACGACCTGCACGACGAAGACCTCGCGATGCTGCATGGCCTGCATCCGCGCATGGCGTTCCTGAACCGTGCTTTCAAGCAGCTGCCCGATGCCTCGTTCTGTGCCGACCACGTGAAGGGCGGCGCATTGGCGGCCCGCACGCTCGTCGAGCACGGGCACCGCCACATTGCGGTGATTGGCGGCCCCGCGTCTTCTTCGGACAATGTGGCGCGTCTCGGCGGTTTTTTTGCCGAGCTCGAGCGCCACGGCATTGCGCGCGAAACGGTCACGCATATCGAGTCGGACTTCTCGCCCGAGGGCGGCTATGCCGCCGCACAAACCTTGCTCGACACGAAGCGGCGCTTCACGGCGCTCTTCTGCGCAAACGACACGATGGCCATGAGCGCGCTCGCGCGGCTGCAGCAGGCGGGGCTGGCCGTGCCGCGCGACGTTTCCGTGATCGGCTACGACGACGACTATTCGGCGGCCTACATGGCGCCCGCGCTCACTTCGGTGCACATTCCCACCGCCGAGCTCACGCGCAACGCGGTGCGCTGGCTCATCAACCAATGCTACGGCGCGGACTGGCTGATCGAGCGGACCTTTCCGGTGACGGTCACGATGCGCGCTTCGGTGGCGCGCGCGGCGTGACGTCGGAGCATAACGGCAGGGCGGGCGCGGGACATCGCGTAAAATTCAGGTGTCCCCACCTGCCAGCCTGTGCCCGACATGTCCGCGGAAAATCCGGTCCGTAAAGAAGAAGGTGTTGCCGTCATCGACCGCGCGTGCGCGATCCTGTTCGCCTTCCGTCCCGAGGATCAGGCGCTTACGCTCGCCGAACTGGCCGCGCGCACGGGCCTCTACAAAAGCACGCTGCTGCGGCTCGCCGGCGCGCTGATCCAGCATCGCCTGCTGCTGCGCCTCGACGACGGCCGCTATCAGCTCGGGCCCGCGACGTTCATGCTCGGCGCGCTCTACCAGCGCAGCCTCAATCTGGGCGACATCCTCCTGCCCGTCATGCGCGAGCTCGTGCAGGCGAGCGGCGAGAGCGCGTCGTTCTATGTGCGCGACAACGCGGTGCGCGTGTGCCTGCACCGCGTCGATTCGAGCCATATGGTGCGCCACCACGTGCGCGAAGGCGACGTGCTGCCGCTCGAGAGCGGCTCGGGCGGCCGCGCGCTGCTGGCGTTCAGCGGCGAGCCGGGCCAGGCGTTCGAGCAGATCCGGCGTGACTACTACTGCATTTCGATCGGCGAGCGCGAGCGCGAAACCGCGGGCGTCTCGATTCCGGTGTTCGGCGTACACGAGACGCTGCGCGGCGTGCTCACGCTGGCGGGGCCGAGCTCGCGCGTCGATCGTGCCTTCGTCGAACGGCATCTCGACACGCTGTTCGACTGCGCGGCGCGGGCGACCGATGCGCTGGGCGGCGATTCGCGCGCGCTTCGCGCCGCGCGGCGCGAGCACGCGGCGAGCGCGAAGCAGAGCGTTTGAAAAGAGGGGGCGGCGGCTTCGCCCGCCTCACTCGTTGTCGAGATGGCGCTCGGGCGCGCCGGTATAGGCATACGGGATCTGCCGCGGCATGGGGCCTTTGTTGCGCTCGTGGCGGCCGCGCTGCTCCCACGCGTGCGCCAGGATACCCACCGCGCGCGCGAGGCAGAAGATTCCGCGCGCAAGTTCCGGCGCAAAACCCAGCTCCGCGTAGATCACGGCGGTCACGCCGTCGATATTCATCGGCACGGGCTTGTCCTTGCGTTGCCTGAGCAGCGCCTCCACGCCGCGCGCGATCGCGGCGTAGCGCCCCGAGATCGTGCCGGCCTTCACCTGTTCGTCGACCAGCGCGAGCAGCCGTCCCGCGCGCGGATCGACCGGATGAAAGCGGTGGCCGAAACCGGGCAGATACTTGCCGTGCGTGACGATGAACGCGTCCACGCCCGCCTCGACCGCCGCTTCGAGCGCGGCGCCGCTATCGATGCGTTCGGCAATCGCCGCGTACAGTTCGACAGCCTGCTGGCCCGCGCCGCCATGCACGTCGTCGAGGGCGTTGAGCGCCGAGGCCATCGCGCCGTTGAGCGGCAGTCCGCAACTCGTGGCGATGCGCGAGATCGCGATGGACGGCGCGTGCGGACCATGATCGACGGAGGCGACGAGCGCCGCTTCGAGCAAGGCCGCCTCACCGTGGCCCGGTAACTCGCCGCGCAGCATCAGCCAGATCATTTGCGGAAAGCTCACGCTGCCGATCAGCTCCTGGATCGGATAGCCGCGCACCTTGATCGAGCCGGGGTGGATGTCGATGATCGACGTGCTCCAGTAATCGGCGCAGAGCGTCTCGAGGTCGGTCGGGGTCGTTGTCATGATCAGATCACGCCTTCTTCGTGGAGCGCGTCGATTTGCGCGCCGTCGTAGCCGAGCTGGGCCAGCGTTTCGCGCGTATGGGCGCCAAGCACGGGAGCGGGGGTGGCCGGCGCCGCGTCGGCGCCCGAGATGCGCAGCCCCGCGCGCGTCACGCGCTGCGGCGCCTCGCCAGCCGCCCCGTCGAACGTGCGCAGGAAGCGGCGCGACGCCAGATGCGGATGCGCGAGTATCTGCGGCACCGTCAGCACGCGGCCCACCGGCACGCCGCGCTCCAGCAGCCGCGCCTCCCACTGCTCCGCGCTGCCGGCGGCGAGCGCGGCCTCGATTTCCGCCTTCAGGACTTCGCGATGCAGCTTGCGCGTATGGCGCGCGGCGTAGCGCTCGTCTTTCGGCAGATCCGGGCGGCCGATCACCTCGCACAGGCTTTCGAACTGCCGCGTCTCGTTCGCCGCGATATTGAGCAGGCCGTCGCCCGTGCGGAACGTGCCCGAAGGGGCGGCCGTGAAATTCTCGTTGCCCATCGGCGTAGGCTCGACGCCGGCATTCAGGTAGTTCGACACCACCCAGCCCATGGTGGCGAGCGTCGCTTCGAGCATCGATACGTCGAGCCGCCGGCCATGCCCGCTCGTGCGCGCGTCGACGAGCGCGGCGCAGATGCCGAACGCCGCCGTAAGCCCGCCCACCGTATCGGAAACCGGATAGCCCACGCGCAGCGGCGCGCTATCGGCGTCGCCCGTCACGCTCATCACGCCGGCCATGCCCTGGATGATCTGGTCGTAGGCGGGCCGCCGCGACAGCTCGCCGTCTTCGCCGAAGCCCGAGATCGCACAGTAGACGAGGCGAGGGTTCGCTTCGCAGAGCTGAGCATAGCCGAGCCCCAGCCGGTCCATCACGCCGGGGCGGAAATTTTCGACCAGCACGTCGGCGTCCTTCGCGAGATCGAGCAGGATGGCCTTGCCGCGCGGGTCCTTGAGGTTCAGCGTGATCGAGCGCTTGCCCGCGTTGACGGCGACGAAGGAGGCGCCCATATTGCGCGCGGCGGCATCCTTGTCGGCGCCGAGGCGCCGCGCGAGATCGCCGCCTTCGGGGTGTTCGATCTTGGTGACTTCGGCGCCGAAGAGCGCGAGCTGATAGGCGCAGAAGGGGCCCGCGAGCACATTCGAGAGATCCAGGACGCGAACGCCTTCGAGGGGCAGCATGGTGACTCCGGTCATACGTGAAAAGCCGTTCAATGAGAAATGTCGTCGAGCGGGCGGTTATTGGTGCGCGGGCCGAAGAGGCCGATCGCGCCCATCACCACCACCATCGCGCCGCTGATCAGGGCAAAGACGCCAGGTACGCCGAAGTGGCGCAGCGCGAAGGCGATCATGAAGCCCGAGAACATGGCGGACAGGCGCGACATCGAATACACGAAGCCGACCGCCGTGGCGCGCATGCGCGTGGGAAAGAGCTCGACCTGGTAGGCGTGGTAGCCCACGGACAGCAGGGTGCTGCCCAGTGTGATCAGCACGCCTAAAGTCATCAGCATGGCGGCCGAAGTCCGGGTGGCGAAGAGCGAGCCGAACACCGCGATGGCGAGCGCCGAAAGCACGATGAGCGTCTTGCGCTCGATGCGATCGGCGATAACCATGCCGAACAGAGGACCGAAGGGATTCGATGCGGCGATCACGAACGAATAGAGCAGGCTGTGCGTGATCGTGACGCCCTTCGAGACGAGCAGCGTGGGCACCCAGGAGGCGAAGCCGTAAAAGCCGATCGACTGGAACAGGTTGAAGACGAGCAGCGTGAGGGTGCGGCCGCGGTAGGGCGCCTGCCAGATTTCGGCGAAACGCGCCTTCTCCGCGGCTTGTGCCGGTGCACTCGCTATGGCCGGCGGCAATGGCCGGCCGGTCTCTTTCTCGACCTTCGCTTCGAGCCTCGCGAGCACGCGCGCCGCGCGTTCCAGCTGACCGCGTTGCGCGAGCCAGCGCACGCTTTCGGGCACGCGCAGTCGGATGGCCCACGCAATGAGCGCGCCGGCGGAGCCGAACACCACGACCCAGCGCCAGCCGTCGAAGCCCAGCGGCGCACGCGGCACGAACCACCACGCGAGCAGCGCCACGACGGGCACGGCGGTGTACTGCACCAGATGCACGAAGGCGAAGGCCCGGCCGCGCATATGTTTGGGCACGAGCTCGCTCACGTAGGTATCGATGGTCACGAGCTCGATACCCACGCCGATGCCGGCGATCAGGCGCCAGAGATTGATGGCCGGCGCGCTGGTTTGCAGCGCCATGACGAAGGTCGCGGCCGAATACCAGAGCAGCGAGGCCGTGAACATCGTGCGGCGGCCGTAACGGTCGGCGAGGCCCGTGAGAAAGAACGTGCCGATGAAAAGCCCCGCGAACGACGCGGCGACGAAGGCGCCGAGCCCCGAGACGCCGAAGAACGACGCGGTCGTCGTCGAGTAGAGACCGCTCTTCACGAGGCCGGGACCCACATAGGCCGTGAAGAACAGATCGTAGAACTCGAACCAGCCGCCCGTCGCGAGCAGGAGAACGAGCACCCAGATCGATCGCGTGGCCGGCAGGCGGTCGATGCGGGCATTGATCAGTGCGGCATGCGCCGAGGCGGCGCCGTCTCGCGGCGACTCGTGGGCGGCATCGACCGGCAGACTGGACATGGACTCCTCCTGAGCCGCAGATGGATCGTTCCATCTAACAGAATGTCATTCTAAAAATGTGAGCCAATAATAACGTGGGACGATCCGGCACAGGACCAGGGGTTGTACCGAGCCCCGACTGTGCGCTGCCGGATCGATCCGTCATGCATGGAGTCGACCTGGAGCGTGGCGATATGAGACGCATGCCGTGACGACTCGCGGGCCGGCTGATAAGCTCAACACCATGCGGCGCAATGTCTTCGGATGGTTGCGCTGACTACGATCGCCCTCATACACGTGGTTCCACGCCGCGGTTCCCTGGCGGCGTGCGGCACGGCGGTTCGAGGGTCTCTCTGGAGGGAGAAGATATGACTCGAAGAGCCTTCCCTGTTTCGCTGGCGGTTTCGTTTTCGGTGGTCGTCGCGCTCGCGGGCTGCGCGCATCCCGGTAGGGCCGGGTCCGGGCAGACGCAGTCGAACGTGCCTTCGCCGCTCGTCGATCTCGGCAACGACGCGAGCGACGCTGCGGCCGCCAGTGCGCCGGCTGCCGCGCCACCCGCCGTCGATCCGCACGCCACCGCGGCGCTCGACAGCATGGCGCAGTACCTGCGGTCGCTGCATAGCTTCGAAGTGGACGCGGATACCTCCACCGACGTCGTGCTCGACAACGGCCAGAACGCCGCGCTCGTGCGCCACGCGCAGGTCAAGGTCAGGCGTCCCGACGGCCTGCGCGCGGAGATCACCGGCAACGGCAACGTGCGCGGCATGGTCTACGACGGCCGCCGCTTCACGATCTTCAACCAGAAGAAGGGCTTCTACGCGCGTACCGACGCGCCGCCAACCCTCGACGGTCTCGCCCGCGAGCTCGCGAATACCTGGCATATCGAATTACCGCTGGCCGATCTGTTCTACTGGGGCTTCGGCCAGCAGGACGACCTCGCGCTGACCTCGGCGCAGGCGCTCCAGCTCGATAAGGTGGACGGACGCTGGTGCACGCACTACGCATTCCGGCAGCAGGGCGCGGACTGGGAACTCTGGATCGGGCAGGGGCGCCGGCCGTTGCCGTGCCGCATGATCATCACGGACACCACGCAGCCTTCGCGCCCGCGCCATGAGGTGACTTATCACTGGAAGCTCGGTGTGGCGTTCCCGGCTTCGACCTTCGCATTCCATCCGCAGGCCGGCGCGAGAGAGATCGAGATGACGCCGGCAAACAAGCCTCCGTTCGAGGATGCCGAATGACGGGGCACACTCAACGGGCGGTTGGGGGGGCGGCGGGTGCGTCGATCCCGTTGGCGTTGCCGTGACGGCGGCCGCGGCCGGTTCGATGGTCACGACGTCGCCGCCTGGACGCCCCCGTAACAATTCGTAAAGACGCGCACACGTGCGGTAATGCGCCTGTCGGCTTGTTGAAGCCGGCGCTTCGTAGAATCGACCTGTTCGGTTCAATGACTTTTAAAACGGCGGCAGGGCATATGGAGCAGGGGGCGCGTCAAGCGATACGGTGGTTGATATTGGCGGGGCTGCTGATCGGCAGTTGCTGCTCGTCGTTCGCGCACGCCGCGTGCAGGCCGACCGGCGAAGGCGGCACGCTCGAATTGCTGCTTTCGCCGGTGCGTATTGCCGTGCCGAAGGGAGCGCCGGACGGCGTGCTGCTGGGCTCGGCTCAGGCGGCGGCCGTGCGCGACCTTCCATTCGCCTGCACCGGCACGGACAACCAGCGCGAACTGCGTGTGCTCGCACCGGTCGACGTGACTTCGGGCCTTGGCGATGTCTATGCCACCAACCTCGCGGGCATCGGCTTTCGCATCGTGACGCGAGGCGGCAGCTTCGCCGGTATCGACGACGGGCCGCGTACCGGGGCGTACAAAGTGACGCTGCCTCCCGATGCGAGCCGCTTGACCGGCTTCGACGTGCGCGTCGACTTCGTGAAGATCGGCGACGGGCAGGGCGGCACGCTCGCGCCTGGCAAGCTCGCAAGCGTAATGGTTGGCGGCGCGACGCTCGTGGACGTGGTGGTGCTCGAAGGCAGCGTTTCCTTCGACGCCCAGCAATGCGCTCCGCTCTCGGTGGGGGGCGAGGTCTCGGCAGGGGGCGGGACGATGGGCGCGTTTTCGCAGGAGGCCGTGGTGATCCAGACCGGATGCAGTTCGGGCGTGAATGTGGCGCTCGGCCTGGAGTCGACCTACGTGTACGGCGCGAAATCGGCGCTGGTTGTCGATCCGCCGCCGCCGCCGGTGAAACATGCGGCGGGCGACATTCCGCCCAAGGCGCGTTTTGTCGTGCAACGCAAAAGCAATAGCAACGGCAACGGCAACGGTATGTGGCCGCCGCGGCCAAGCAGCCCGAAGCACGACACCGACGAGGGCAACACTCCCCAATCGCCGACCGCTGCCGCGGGGTCCGGCGGCGCAACCGGCTACGGCGTGGCGGGCAATATGTGGAACGGCTCCGGTCCGCGACGCTAGCTCATCTCGCGTGGCGGACCGGCGGGGTGTAAGACGGGGTAAAACTGCGGCGCCTCAATGCCCGGAAGCGGCGCCGGACGCTCCGATGCTTGCCTCCGCAACGTGCTGGAGCGGCGCGGAGAAGGTCCGGCCATCGACGTCCGTCAAGGTCACGCGTACTGCCTTTGCCGCGTCGGCGGCGTTTCCGGCGGGCAGCATCATCGTGATGTACGAGGCCGCGCCCATGGGCGCACGCAGGCCGAAAGGACCAGGGCCGAAGCGGTTGTAGGCGTAGTCGTTGTCGAAGGCGGACTTCGGAAGGTGCGAAAGCGCTTCGGCATCCCATTGCACGACCGGTGCATTGTTCGCGTCGAGCAGCGCGGCGCGAACGATGTGAAGCGGCGCTTCGGGCGTACCGGCATCGAGCGTGGCGTGGAAGTGCAGTTTGCCTTGCGCGTCGAGCGTCGCGTCGCCGAGCGTCACGTGATGCGCGGTGGGGCTCACGGGGCCGCTATGGAAAGGCGAGAACACCGATCCGCGATAGTAGTTATAGGTGCCCACGTCGAACACCACCACGAAGGCCAGCACGATGAGCGCGAGCTTGCGGAAGCTGACATCGGTCAGCGGCAAGGGCAGCGAGCCCGAGGCCCAGCGGAAGAGGCCGCTATTCGCGCGCTGGGGCTTGTTGCGCAGCAGGACATTGTCGAGCGCATAGGCGCCGCCTCCGCCGAGTAACAGCGTCGCGCCCATGGCGAGGTTGCAGGCGGCCATGGTCCACTCGTCGATGCAGGTGGCCCCCTGCCAGCCGAACATCAGCATCAGCAGCACGGAAAATCCCATTGAGGCCAGCGCGGCAGCCCGCGTGTAGAGCCCCGTGATCAGCATCAGGCCGACAATCAGCTCGGCCGCGCTGAAGAGGATCACCCCGGCGTAAAGCAGTACGAAGTGATGCAGCATGTAGCTGATCACGTGGCTCATGCCGAGTATCGCGCCGGGCATGGCCGTCTGGAACTTGTTGGCCATCCAGTGCGTGGCATTCGGATTCAGCTTGCTCGGCGCATAGATGAAGCGGCGCGAGCCGCCGCCCCAGTAGATGAACCCCTGGATCACGCGAACCGAAATCAGCGCGAGTCCGGCGGCGCGCGCCGCGTACTCGTTCAGCCCCGGCTCGGCATGGCTCGCCGGCCCGGTCTTCCCGGAGGCTCTTTCAAAGGCAATGGAATTCATGGCGATATCCCTGAGACAGTAACGAGGGTTGTGAAGACATTCCCCATTTCGGGGGCGTCGGCTCTTGCTCGAGCAGGTAACGACAGCATATCGGCCGGGGGCGAAGCATAAAAATATCTTGATGGCATGCGCGGGATGCCTTTTTGGTATCTGGCCCTTGAACCTTACGATTGGCCTGCCATGCGTGGAAGTCATGGCCAGGATGCCATCATTGTATTTTTCGGGGCGTGAACGGTTCCCTACACTGCGGTTCATGCGGTCGAACGACCCTCCGCCAACCCGTGCAAGGAATCACGATCATGAGCAACGTCGAACAACAAACCGTCCTCTCCGTGAAGCATTGGACCGATACGCTTTTCAGCTTCACCTGCACCCGCGACACGTCGTTTCGCTTCGAAAACGGCCAGTTCACGATGGTCGGCATGGAAGTCGAGGGCCGGCCGCTCATGCGGGCATACAGCATTGCCAGCGCCAATTACGAAGAGGATCTCGAGTTCTTCAGCATCAAGGTGCCGAACGGTCCGCTGACCTCGCGCCTGCAGCATCTGAAGGAGGGCGACCCGATCCTCATCGGCAAGCGCCCGAGCGGCACGCTGATCGTCGACAATCTGCTGCCCGGCAAGACGCTGTGGATGCTTTCGACGGGTACGGGCCTCGCCCCCTTTCTGAGCGTGATTCGCGACCCGTCGGTCTACGACCGCTTCGATCGCATCGTGCTGACGCATACGTGCCGTAACGTCCGCGAGCTGGCCTATCGCGAACACATCACGGAGGCGCTGCCGCAGCACGAGTTCCTGGGCGAATCCGTGCGCGACAAGCTCATCTACTACCCGAGCGTCACGCGCGAGGACTTCCGGAACCGCGGACGCATCACCGAACTGATCGCTTCGGGCAAGCTGTTCGACGATCTCGGCGTCGCGCCGTTTTCGCCGGAAAGCGACCGGCTGATGCTGTGCGGCAGCGCGCAGATGCTGAAGGACACCCGGGCGCTGCTCGAAGCGCGCGGATTCGAGGAAGGCAGCCAGGCCTCGCCGGGGCATTTCGTCATCGAGCGCGCGTTTGCATCCTGAGTTGCGTTCCGGATTGCGCAGTCACTCTCACCTGTATCCATCAACGGGATTCGCCATGAAAGTCATCCAGTCACTCGCCGCCGCCACGCTGATCGCCGCCACGGCGGTGTCGTTCCAGGCGCATGCACAGCAGTCCGAACCGCAAGGCTTCTGGACCACGCCCACGATCCAGGGCTACGGCCCGATCCATTTCCTGCCCGATTCGGCGTTCAAGCCGCAGGCGGACCACACCTACAAGATCGTGTTCTCGCTCACGCAGGGCTCGAAGTCGCCGGATACCGTCAATCCCGCGCTGGACCGCGTGGCGCGGACCGTCAATCTCTATGCGGCGGCCGGCGTGCCGCTCTCGCATCTGAAGTTCGTGGCAGTTGCCTCCGGCGCCGCGACTCCGCTCGTGCTCGACGACGCGCATTACCGCGCGGCCTACGGCATCGCGAATCCGAACCTGCCGGTGATCGCGGAACTGAAGAAGGCCGGCGTGATCGTGTCCGTGTGCGGACAGGCCGTTGCCGAGCATCACTTCGGCTACGACTGGGTCGCCTCCGACGTCACGCTCGCGCTTTCCGCGCTCACGACTGTCACGACGCTCGAGTCCGACGGTTACGTCCTGATGCCGCTTTGAACCTCGCTACCACGGATGCCGATCATGCCTTCAACCAACACGATCCTTTGCGCGGCTATCATCGCAGCGCTGGGTGTATGCGGCGCGCCGCTGGCTCACGCGGCCGATGCCATGCCCGCGCCGGCCGCTTCCCAGAGCGTGTCGCCGCCGTGGCAACACGGTGAAAACGACGACGCGCCCCAGCGCGGCCTGGCGTTCACCGAGCCCGATGCGGACAATCTCGCCGACTTTCACGGCGATCCGCTGCATCCCGCGCTGGCGCTCTTCGTCGGCGGCAACTACTTCTTCGCGATGGCGCCGCTCGTGCACGCGTTCGAAGACAAATATCCCGAGTATCGCGGCCACGTGTACTGGGAAACGATTCCGCCGGGCCTGCTCGTGAAGCAGATGGAGAACGGCGGCACGGTGACCGTGGGCAACATGACGTGGACCGTGAAGCCCGACGTGTATCTCGCTGGCCTCAAAGCAGTGCAGAAGCAGATCGACGCCGGTAACGTCAAGGCGCCGGCGGTGCCCTATGCCACCAACACGCTGACGATCATGGTGCCGAAGGACAACCCGGCGCACATCACGGGTCTTGCCGATCTGGGCAAGCCGGACGTGCGGCTCGCGATGCCGAACCCCGAGTTCGAAGGCATTGCGCGGCAGATCAAGGCTTCGCTCGCGAAGGCCGGCGGCGATGCGCTGGTGACCAGCGTTTACACGACGAAGGTGAGCGACGGCACGACGCTTCTCACGCATATCCATCACCGGCAGACGCCGCTGTGGATCATGCAGGGCAAGGTGCAGGCGGGCGTGACCTGGCAATCCGAAGCAATGTTCCAGGAGCAGGCCGGCCATGCGATTACGCACGTCGACATTCCGGATGCGCAGAACACGACGGCGATCTACGCGGGCGGCATGGCCGCGCATGCGCCGCATCCGCAGGCGGCGCAGCGCTGGCTGGCGTTCATCCGCTCGCCGCAGGGGCTGAAGATCTTCGAGCAGTACGGCTTCAAGCCCTACACGGGCGGCGCCGATTGAGCGCGTAGCCGGACGGAGGCACCGGAGCAAGGAAAGACCGCGTCGCGCGCTCGTGCGCGGCGCGGCATTGATGGAGCGAATG
>NZ_BAXZ01000002.1 GCF_000684975.1 Paraburkholderia acidipaludis NBRC 101816
CGGCACGTCGTCGAGCAACCCGATGACGGGCGGCGGTTCGGCCACCGGCAACGACGATGCGCCGTTCCTCGGCGACAACAAGGACAAGAGCGAGGACAACCCGGCGGGCGGCATGATCCAGGCCGACCCGGCCACCAACTCGCTGATCATCACGGCGCCGGACGCGGTGTACCGCAATCTGCGGTCGGTGATCAACCAGCTCGACGCGCGGCGCGCGCAGGTTTATATCGAAGCGCTGATTGTCGAGCTGAACTCGGACACGAACGCCAACCTCGGTATCCAGTGGCAGATCGGCAGCGGCAACGTGCTGGCCGGCACCAATCTTGCCACCGGCAACGGCAACAGCATCATCAACGTGACGTCGGCAGCGCTCGCCGCCGGCGCCACCGGGGGCGTGGCCGGCGCGCTCGCCGGCAGCAACCTGCAGCAGGGTTTGAACGTAGGCTGGGTCCACAATCTCTTCGGCGTGCAGGGGCTCGGCGCGTTGCTGCAGGCGCTGTCGCAGACGAGCGACGCCAACGTGCTGTCCACGCCTAACCTCATCACGCTCGACAACCAGGAAGCGAAGATCGTCGTCGGTACGAACGTGCCGATCCAGACGGGCTCGTATTCGAACCTCACGAGCAGCACGGCGAGCTCGGCGTTCAACACCTACGATCGCGTCGATGTCGGTCTGACGCTGCACATCAAGCCGCAGATCACCGAAGGCGGCATCCTGAAGCTGACGCTGTACACCGAGGACTCGGCGATCGTGACGGGCACGACCAACGTGACGACCAACCCCGCCGGTCCCGATTTCACCAAGCGTTCGATCCAGTCGACCGTGCTGGCCGACAACGGCGAGATCATCGTGCTGGGCGGCCTGATGCAGGACAACTACCAGGTCAGCAACAGCAAGGTGCCGCTGCTCGGCGACATCCCCTGGATCGGCCAGCTGTTCCGCTCGGAAAACAAGACGCGCACGAAGACCAACCTGATGGTGTTCCTGCGTCCGGTGATCATCGGCGACAGCGACACGGCGCGTGCGGTGACGTCGAACCGTTACGACTACATCCAGGGTGTGACGGGCGCCTACAAGTCCGATAACAACCTGATCAAGGACAACGACGATCCGGTGGTGCCGCCGATGCCGGTCGGTCCCAACGAAGGCGGATCGACGCTGAACCTGTTCGATCTCGACAAGATGCGGCGCGAGCAGGCCACGCGAACGCTGCCCGCGGCGCCCGCTGCCGCCGGCGCAACGAGCGGCACGAGCAGCGCAGGCACGGCAGGCGGCGTGAACAGCTACGCCGTGCCCACCAACGGCGCGGCGCAGCCGCAGCCCGTGCAGCCGGCCGTGCCCGTGCAGACGTTGCCCGCGCAACCTTTGCTGACCACGCCGGGAGCGCAGCAGTGAGCACGCCGCGAACGCAGGGTAGCGGGTTGCCGGCCGCGGCGGGCGCACCGCATGCGGCCGCGCCGCGCGAGGCGCCTTCGCCGCTCGCGGCGCGACTCCTGCCCTACGGCTTTGCGAAGAGCGGTCAGATCCTCGTTGCGCAGCAGCACGCCGACGGTCTCGAAGTGTGGATCGGCGAGCGCACGAACGGCGCCGCGATCGCCGAGGTCGCGCGCAATTTCGGCGCCGTGAGTTTCGTGCGCATTCCCGCCGACGAGCTCGCGCAGGCGATCAACCAGGCCTACGCGCGCCACGACGGCAGCGCCGCGCAAGTGGTGGGCGAGGTGGAAGGCGAAGTCGATCTGTCGCGGCTGATGCAGGACATTCCGGAAGTGGAAGATCTTCTGGAGTCCGAAGACGATGCGCCGATCATCCGCATGATCAACGCACTGCTTACGCAGGCCGCGCGCGAGCAGGCCTCCGATATTCACATCGAGCCGTTCGAGAACGCCTCGGTGGTGCGCTTTCGCGTGGACGGCACGCTGCGCGACGTCGTGCGCCCGAAGAAGGCGCTGCACGGCGCGCTGATCTCGCGGATCAAGATCATGGCGCAGCTCGACATCGCCGAAAAGCGGTTGCCGCAGGACGGCCGCATCACGCTGCGCGTGGGCGGGCGCCCGGTGGACGTGCGCGTCTCGACGCTGCCCACGGGCCACGGCGAGCGCGCCGTGCTGCGTCTGCTGGAAAAGGACGCGCAGCGCCTGAATCTCGAGGCGCTCGGCATGGCCGCCGACACGCTCGCGAAGTTCGACCAGCTGATCGCGAAGCCGCACGGCATCGTGCTCGTGACCGGGCCGACCGGCTCGGGCAAGACGACCACGCTCTACGCGTCGATGTCGCGGCTCGAAACCGCCACGACCAACATCATGACGGTCGAGGACCCGATCGAGTACGACCTCTCGGGCATCGGCCAGACCCAGGTGAACGAGCGCATCGGCATGACGTTCGCGCGCGCGCTGCGCTCGATCCTGCGTCAAGATCCCGACATCATCATGATCGGCGAAATCCGCGATCTGGAGACCGCGCAGATCGCCGTGCAGGCTTCGCTCACGGGCCACCTCGTGCTCGCCACGCTGCACACCAACGATGCGGCTTCGGCCGTCACGCGTCTGACCGATATGGGCGTGGAGCCCTATCTGCTGGCTTCGTCG
This sequence comes from Paraburkholderia acidipaludis NBRC 101816, assembly GCF_000684975.1. GTDB lineage: Bacteria > Pseudomonadota > Gammaproteobacteria > Burkholderiales > Burkholderiaceae > Paraburkholderia > Paraburkholderia acidipaludis. Next base: position 2,587 of record NZ_BAXZ01000002.1, read on the forward strand.
CTGCTCGGCGTGCTGGCGCAGCGTCTCGTGCGCCAGCTGTGCCCGCACTGCAAGGAAGAGCGCACCGAAGAAAACGGCGACAAGCGTTGGCATCCGGTGGGCTGCGAGCGCTGCGGCCAGTCGGGCTATGCGGGCCGGCGCGGGGTGTACGAGCTGCTGCTCGTCGACGAACCGATCCGCGCGCTGGTTCACCGCAACGCCGCGGACGCCGAGGTCTTCGAGGCCGGCCGCGCGCAGGGCATGCGCACATTGCGCGAGGACGGCGATCGCTGGCTCGCGGCCGGCACGACTTCGCTCGAAGAAGTGCTGCGCGTCACGGGCGGCGCATGATGAGCTGTCCGATGTGTCCGATGGCTTGTCACTAAGCAAGGGCGTTAAGCAAGATGCCGGCATTCCGTTTCGAAGCGATCGACGCCGCGGGCAAGGCGCAAAAGGGCGTACTCGAGGCCGACAGCGCCCGCGGCGCCCGCACGCAGCTGCGCGGCCAGGGGCTCACGCCGCTCGTCGTCGAGCCGGCGGCCAGCCGCACGCGCGGCGAGCGGCAGCAGCGCCTCGCGCTCGGGCGGCGCCTGTCGCAGCGCGAGCAGGCCATCCTCACGCGCCAGCTCGCGAGCCTGCTGGTGGCGGGGCTGCCGCTGGGCGAAGCGCTCGCGGTGCTCACCGAGCAGGCCGAGCGCGACTACATTCGCGAGCTGATGGCGGCGATTCGCGCCGAGGTGCTGGGCGGCCATTCGTTCGCCAACGCGCTCGCGCAGCATCCGCGCGACTTTCCCGACATCTACCGCGCGCTGGTGGCGGCCGGCGAGCATACGGGCAAGCTTGGCATCGTGCTCTCGCGCCTCGCCGATTACATCGAGCAGCGCAACGCGCTCAAGCAGAAGATCGTGCTGGCGTTCACCTACCCCACGATCGTCACGATCATCGCGTTCGGCATCGTCACGTTCCTGCTGAGCTACGTGGTGCCGCAGGTGGTGAACGTGTTCGCCAGCACGAAGCAGCAGCTGCCGATTCTCACCATCGTCATGATGGCGCTCTCCGGGTTCGTGCGGCACTGGTGGTGGGCCGTGCTGATCGTCGTGGCGATCGTCGCGTGGACGGTGCGCGCGATTCTGCGCCAACCGGGGCCGCGTCTTTCCTTCGACCGGTGGGTGCTCACCGCGCCGCTCGCGGGCAAGCTCGTGCGCGGCTACAACACGGTGCGCTTTGCGAGCACGCTGGGCATTCTTTCCGCGGCCGGCGTGCCGATCCTGCGCGCGCTGCAGGCGGCGGGCGAAACGCTCTCGAACCGCGCGATGCGCACGAATGTGGACGAGGCCATCGTGCGCGTGCGCGAAGGCACCTCGCTCTCACGGGCGCTGGGCAACACGAAGACGTTTCCGCCGGTGCTCGTGCACCTGATCCGTTCGGGCGAAGCGACCGGCGACGTGACGACGATGCTCGACCGCGCCGCCGAAGGCGAGGCGCGCGAGCTGGAGCGCCGCACGATGTTCCTCACGAGCCTGCTGGAGCCGCTGCTGATTCTGGCGATGGGCGGCGTGGTGCTCGTGATCGTGCTCGCGGTGATGCTGCCGATCATCGAGCTGAACAACCTCGTGCAGTAGCGGTAACGGCAGAGGCGGCGTCAGCGAACGTAGATGGTGGGCCCGGAGACGTTGGCCGGCAGGAAGACTTCGGAGTGCACACCGTGGCGGTCGATGACGATCGAGCGCGGGCGCACTTCGGCGAGCGTGGCGTCCTGGCTGATCGGGCCGCCGAGCGAGACGGCTTTCGCCGGATCGCCGCCGATGCTGACGATGGCGGCCGCGCCATGCTGAAGCGCGAGGATGCCGAAGAGGTGGATGTCCTGCACCGCGCTGCGGTCGAGCTTGCCGCCGAACAGCGTCGAGGCCTCGTCGAGCGAAATGGGCGCGCGTGCGGCGGCGGCTTCGATGGGAGCCGCGCGGCTCGTGGCCAGCGTGATACCCCACCACGTCGCCGTGGCGCAGAGCACCGCGAAGGCGGCGAGGGAGAGGAGTCGGATTTGCAGTGCGTTCATGCGCTCCATTGTACGGAGTATTGTGAATTTTTCGACGGCGTGCGGGTATGCCCGGAAGCCGTCACCGCATGACATTACAATGACCCGCCACGTGTCCCGATGACACGCAGGGTCGGATGCGGCGCCCGGACGGGCGCCGCGGGAAATCATTGCCAGGAGGGAAGCAAGCCATGTCCATGTGGACCACCAAGTGGGACCAGCGCCGGGACCAGCGCCGTGCCGGAATCGAAGGGCTGCGCGCTCGCCGCCAACGCGGTTTCACGCTGATCGAAATCATGGTCGTGATCGCGATTCTCGGCATTCTCGCCGCGCTGATCGTGCCGAAGATCATGAGCCGTCCCGACGAAGCGCGGCGCGTCGCCGCGCGCCAGGACATCGGCACGGTCATGCAGGCGCTCAAGCTCTACCGTCTCGACAACGGCCGCTATCCGACCCAGGATCAGGGCCTGCAAGCGCTGATCCAGAAGCCGACCACCGATCCGGTTCCGAATAACTGGAAGGACGGCGGCTATCTCGAACGCCTGCCGAGCGATCCCTGGGGCAATCCGTACCAGTACCTGAATCCGGGCGTGCACGGCGAGATCGACGTGTTCAGCTATGGCGCCGACGGCAAGCCTGGCGGCGAAGGGAACGACGCCGACATCGGCTCCTGGCAGTAGCCGGTTCTCGCGAGGCATGCGCCAGCCCTTCCCGCTTCGTCACGCCGTCCGCTCGACGCCGCGCGCCTTCTCGCGCGGCCGCGCGGGCGGCTTCACGCTGCTCGAAATGCTCGTGGTGCTGCTGATCGCGGGGATCCTCGTTTCGCTCGCGTCGCTGTCGCTCTCGCGCAATCCGCGCACCGACCTCAACGAAGAGGCTCAGCGTCTTGCGCTCCTCTTCGAATCGGCCGGCGACGAAGCCCAGGTGCGCGCGCGGCCCATCGCCTGGCAGCCGGTCGAGGGCGGATTTCGCTTCGACGTGCGCACCGAGGACGGCTGGCGCCCGCTGCGCGACGACCTGCTCGGCCCGCGCCCGTGGGAAGGCGGCGTGACGGGCGTTGCGATCAGTTATCCGGGCGGCGACGACGACAACGGGGCCAGCCGACTCGTGTTCGGCACCGAGGCCGTGGACGTGCCGGTCGAGGTCACGCTCTTTTCGGCAGCCGGGCGCGCGACGATCGTCGGCACCGGCAGCGGCCGCTACGAGGTGCGCTGACATGCGGCAAGCACGACGCCTGCCCGGCGCGCGCGCGGCGCGCGGTTTCACGATGATCGAGGTGCTGGTCGCGCTGGCGATCATCGCCATCGCGCTTGCCGCTTCCATGCGCGCGGTGGGCAGCCTCGCCGCGAGCGAAGCCGATCTGCACGACCGCCTGCTCGCGGGCTGGAGCGCCGACAACGCCCTCGCGCAGCTGCATCTCGCGCACGCGTGGCCCGACGTCGGCGAGAGCCGCTTCGAATGCTCGCAGGGCAATCTCGAGCTTACCTGCGTGCAGACCGTGAGCGCTACGCCCAATCCCGTCTTTCGCCGCGTGGAGGTGTCGGTGACGACGCCCGGCCGCGCCGGCAATCTCGCGCAACTCGTCACGGTGGTCGCCAATGAGACGAACCGCTCGCTGTGACCGTGACCGCGCGCGTGCCGCACGCGCCTCGCGCAGCGCCGGGGCGCGAGGCTTCACGCTGATCGAGCTGCTTGTCGCCATCGCGATCCTCGCCGTGGTGGCGATCCTGTCGTGGCGCGGGCTCGACCAGATCATGCGCGGCCGCGAGACGATCTCGCGCGAGATGGTCGACGAGCGCGTGTTCGCGCAGATGTTCGACCAGATGCGCATCGACTGCCAGCGCGCCGCCTCCGACGACGAAGCCGGCGCGCCCGCGGTCTCGCTCGACGGCGGCGAGCTGCAGATCGTGCGTGCGTTCGCCGTGCCGCCCGGCGCGGCGCCGCGGCTGCAGGTCGTGCGCTATCGCGTGACCGAAGGCCGCGTGGTGCGCTATGCCTCGCCGCCCATCGCCAACCTCGGCGAACTGCGGCGCGCGACGCGCGGCGGCGAAGGCGACAACTGGAGCGCGCTGCCGATGATGGGCGGCGTGGGTTCGATCAGCGCGGATCTCTACGTGCCGAAGGTCGGCTGGACCTCGAACATGCAGGACGTGCGCGCGCAGCTCACCGCCAACATCAACAGCATGAGGGTGCCGCAGCTCGGCAACGCGCCCATGCCGCGCTCCGTGACGGGGCTGCAGATACGCGTGGGCGCCACGTCGCTGCAATCGCCCATCACGCGGGTCTTTCTGGTGGGTGAATGAACATGCGCGCGTCCATCCTTGCGGCCCGCCTGCGCCGCCCTGCCCTGCCCACCCGTTCCGTTAACCGGCGGGACCGGCACAGCCAGCGCGGCGCGGCGATCATCACCGCGCTGCTCGTGGTCGCGCTTTCGGCCATTCTCGTTTCCGGGATCCTGTGGCGGCAGCAGGTGCAGCTACGCCGCATCGAGAACCAGCGGCTCATCGCGCAGGCACAGTGGGTCGCGCGCGGCGCGCTCGACTGGACCCGTCTCGTGCTGCGCTCGGAAGCCGACACCACGGCGGGCATCACCTATCTCGGCGGCACCTGGGGCGTGCCGCTCGCGCGCACGCGCCTCTCCGACTTCCTCGGTCAGATCGGCGACGCGCGCGCGGCCCAGGGCGCGGCGACTTACCTCTCGGGTTCCATCGAGGACGCCGAGGCGCGCTTCAACCTGCGCAACCTGGTGTCGAGCCCCGCGCCCGGCGCCCTGCAGCTGAACCTCACGCAGATCCAGGCGTTCGCGCGCCTTTTGCAATTGCTCGGTCTGAACGGCCAGCTCGCGCAGAGCACGGCGGTCTATCTGCGCGCGGGCCTCGCCTATTCCGCGACGCGCTTTCAGACCGCCACGGTACCCGGCGCTGCGGCCACGACGCCGCAGGTCGTGGGAGGCGCGGCGGGCGGCGCGACGTTCAGCAGCAATCCGGGCCTCGACGACACCGAAAACAGCAGCGCCACCGCCCCGATCGTGATGACGAGCGTGGACGGGCTGCTCGACGTACCGGGCTTCACGCCCGACGTGCTCGCGCGGCTGCGGCCCTTCGTGACGATCTTGCCCACCACGACGCCCGTCAACATGAACACGGCGAGTGCCGAAGTGATCGCGGCGATCATGCCGGGCATGAGCCTGTCGAGCGCACAGGCGCTCGTGGCCCGGCGCCAGAGCGTGTTTTTCCGCAACGTGGGCGACGTGCAGCTCGCGCTCCAGGGCGTGGGCGTGCCGCAGGCCGCGATCGATACGTCGCTCTGCGACGTCAACACGAGCTATTTTCTGGTTCATGGGCGCGTCGAACACGAGCGCGCCGAACTGGACCGCACGACGCTTGTCTGGCGCGACTCGCTCACCCATACGACGCGCGTCGTGCGCGTGAGCGACAACCCATGAAACCGATTCAGTCCAACATCGAAACGAGGTGCCTTTGAGCACGCTGATCGTCCTGATGCCGCCGCGAGACCCGGCGGTCCACTCGCAGGAATGGCAGTTGCCGGAACTGCCGTTCGTGCTGCTCGACAAGACGGGCCACACGCAGCGCGCGGGCCGCGCGGCGCTGGCGCTCCTGCCGCGCGGGTCTGCCACGATCCTGCTCGTCGCCGCGCGCGACCTGCTGACGATTCCGACCGCCGTGCCGCCGCTCAAGGGGCCGCGGCTGCGCCAGGCATTGCCGAACGTCGTCGAGGATCAACTGATCCAGGACGCGCAGACCTGCCACCTCGCGCTCGACCCGCAGGCGCTGCCGGATGGCCGGCACGTGGTCGCGGCGATCGATCGCGGCTGGTTCCGCTTCCTCGTCGAAGGCTTTGCTGCCGCCGGACATCGCAACCTGCGCGCCGTGCCGGTCGCACGGTGCTTGCCGGTGCCGGAGACGGCTGAGACCGTTACGCCCGCCAAGTCCGCCGAGACTGCGGCCGAGGCCGGGAAAGGTGCCGAATCCGCCGAATCCGCCGGATCGGCCGCTGCCGCGCAATCCGCGCCCCCGCCCGCCGAGCCGGTAACGGCCTGCGTGTTCGGCCCGGTCATGTCGACCGCGCCCGCGCTGCTGGCAGGCACCGCGCCCGACCTTGCACTCTCGGCGCCGGGCGTCGCGCTCGAGCTTGCGATCGTGCGGGGAGCGATAGCGCAGGGTTTCGCCGTGCCCGCGGCGAGCGCGGCCGCCACCGTCGAGGCGCTGGCCGGCGACACGTCGGTGACGCTCTACGCGCTGACCGGACTGCCGGGCGAACCGGCGGGCAATGCAGCGAAGACATGGGCCGGGCTGCTGCCCGGCGCGCAGCCGCTCGCGTTCGAAGCGCTCGCGCGCCGCGCACTGACTTGCCGCTTCGACCTCTGCCAGTTCGAATTCGCCTCGCAGCCGTGGCGCCTCGACCGCGCGACACTGCGCCGCCTGCGCTTGCCGATCGCGCTCCTCGCGGCCTCGCTCGTCATCGCGATCGTCGGCGCGAACCTGCAGTGGCTGATGCTCTCGCGCCAGCGCGACGCGATGGAAACGCAGATGACGGAGCTCCTGCTCAACACCTTCCCTAAGACGACGGTCGTGCTCGATCCCGCCGGCCAGATGGCGCGCCAGCTGCAGCAGTTGCGTGTCGCGGCCGGCGAGCCCTCGGCCGACGACTTCCTCGCGCTCTCCGACGGCTTTGCGCGCGCGCTGGGCCCGGTGCCGCCGAACAGCATCGCCGCGCTCGACTATCACGACCGGCGCCTCGACGTGACGTTCAAGCCCGGCGCGAACATCGACGCGGGCCTTGCCGCGCGGCTGGCGCGCAACGGCCTCGAAGGCACGCAGGACAGCAGCAGCGGCAAATGGACCATCAGGAGCGCATCGTGAAGACAACGGCTTTGACCGAGGCGTGGGCCGAATTCTGGGAGGCGCGCACGCCGCGCGAGCAGACCATGCTGACCTGGGGCGGCGCCTTGCTGGCCGTGGCGATCGGCTGGTCGGTGCTGTGGGCGCCCGCCTCCGACGGCCGCGCGCGCCTGCACGAGAGCCTGCCGGGACTGCAGCGGCAGCTCGCGCAAATGACGGCCGAGGCCAACGAGGCCCGCGCGCTTTCGGGCGCGGCGGCGAGCGTCGCGCCGGACGGCCAGGCACTCAAGGACGCACTGACGGCCTCGTTGGCCGATCACGGCTTGCAGGGCGCGCAGGTGCAGCTGATCGGCACCACGGTGCAGCTGCAAATGAAGAACGCATCGTTTCCGGCCTTTACGGACTGGCTCGACGACGCGCGCAAGCAGTACAAGGTGCAGGTGGTCGAAGCGCACATGACCGCGCTGAAGACCGACGGCCAGGTCGACCTGACCGCCTCGCTGCAGCCGGCGAGCGCGCGGTAAATGCGCCGGCCGTTTGAGTTTGATATGGGACCGGAGACCCTCGCATGACGTACTGGATGCGGCGCGCGCGCGCCGTGTTGCCGTGGCTGCTGGTTGGGGTGCTGTCGAGCGGCATTGTGCTGCTTGCCCGCCTGCCGGCCGCCTGGATCGCGCCGCAATTCGCGCGCGCGACGCAAGGCCACGTGAATCTCGTCGATCCCGCCGGCTCGCTTTGGCAAGGCTCCGCCACGCTGATGCTCGCGGCGGGCCATGACGACACCGGGGCGACCCTGCTGCCCGGCCGCATCGAATGGCAGACGGCGTTCTGGCCGCTCTTGACGGGCCGCGTGCGCATGCAGATGCGCCAGACCCAGGCGATGCCCGACCCCGTCGTGGTCGAAGCGACGCCGAGGAGCGCCACCGTGACGGCCGGCTCGATCGCGGTGCCCGCCTCGCTGCTCGCGGGGCTGGGCGCGCCGTTCAACACGCTCGACTTCGACGGCAGCGTGCGCCTGACGTGGACCCCGTGGCGCACGTTCGGCAACGACGCCTTCGGCCGGCTCACCATCTCGCTCGCCGACATGAGCTCGCGGGTCTCGCTCGTGAAGCCGCTCGGATCGTATGAGGTGGTGCTCGAGGCGCAGGGTGCGTCGTCGACGCTCGCGCTTTCCACGCAGAAAGGGCCGCTGATGCTGAACGGTCACGGCAGGTTCTCGCGCGCGTCGACATCGTTCGAAGGCACCGCGAGCGCGGCGCCCGATCAGCGCGATAACCTTGCCGGCCTCTTGAACCTGCTCGGGCGGCCCGCCGGCCCGGGCACGGTCACGCTGACCTTCGCGCGCTGAACCCGCCCGCTTTGCCGCGGGCGTTCGGGCGTTAGTCCGCCTGGGCGGCCTCGCCCGCTTTGGCCGTTTCGCCCATCGCACCGGTTTCGCGATCCATCTGCGCGACGCTCCAGCCGCCGCCGAGCGCCTTCACGAGCCCAACCGACGACACCATGCGCTCGCCGGCGAGGTTCGCCAGCTTCTGCTGGGCCTGGAACGCGGTGGTCTGCGCGGACAGCACGTTCTGGTAATCGGTCGTGCCCACCTTGTATTCGTTGACGACGATGGTAAGCGCGTGCGTTGCCGACTCCACCGCCTGCTGCTGCACGCCCACTTCCTGCGCGAGGATGCGCTGCGAAGCGAGGTTGTCCTCGACGTCCTGGAAGGCGGCCAGCACGGTGCCGCGATAGGTGGCGACCTGCTGGTCGTAGGCGGCGCGGGCCGCTTCGGTCTGCGCGCTGCGCAGGCCGCCGTCGAAGATCGTACCGGCGAGCGACGGGCCGAGCGTCCAGAAGCGCGACGGCATCTGCAGCAGCTGCGACAACACCGAACTCTCGAAGCCGCCCGACGCCGAAATCGTGAGCGACGGGAAAAACGCCGACATCGCCACGCCGATCTGCTCGTTCGCGGCAGCGGCCTTGCGCTCCGCCGAGGCGATGTCGGGCCGCCGCTCGAGCAGCGCCGAGGGCATCGAGAGCGGCACGGTGGGCGGCGTGGCCGCGAGCGGCGACGGCGGGATCGAGAATGTGGAGGCCGGCTGGCCGACCAGCACGGCGATCGCGTGCTCGTTTTGCGCGCGCGCGACGCCGTTGTCGATCGCCGAGGCCTGCGCCGACTGCAGTTGCGCCTGCGCCTGGATCACGTCCGCACGGCCCGCCACGCCCTGCGCGTACTGGTTTTGCGTGAGAGCGAGCGTCTTTTGATACGCCGCGACGGTGTTGTCGAGCAGCTTCTGCTGGGCGTCGAGCGAGCGCAGCGTGAACCAGGTCTGCGCGAGCGTGGCCTGCGCGGAAAGGCGCGCGTTGGCCAGATTGGCGGCGGCGCCCTGCTGGCTGGCTTCCTGCGAGCTCACCGTGCGGCTTACCTTGCCCCACAGGTCGGGCTCCCAGGTCGCGTCGAGGCCGAGATTGAAGTTGTTGTCGATCGTGCCGCTCGGGAAGCTGCCGCTGGCGTTGCTCACGCGCGTGGGCGTGCGCGAACGCGTACCGGACGCCGATGCGCTGATCACCGGGAAATACGCGGCCCGCGCTTCGCCGACAAGCGCGCGCGCCTGCCGGTACGCGGCGGCATATTGCGCGATGGTCTGGTTTTGCGCGTCGAGCCGGTCTTCCAGCGCGTTGAGCTGGGTGTCGTTGTAGATCGTCCACCAGTCGCCGCGGTTGGCGGCATCGGAGGGTTGCGCGACCTTCCAGCCTTCGGGCGCCTCCTTGAACGACGCCGGGATAGCGGCCGTGGACGGCCGCTGATAGTTCGGGCCGACCGCGCAGCCGGCCAGCTGGAATGCGGCCGCGAGCAAGGCGGCACCCGCGGCGCATGCGGGCGCGCGGCGCTTCGGGAATCCGGGCAGACGGACAGCGTGGTGGGAAGAACGCGGCATGCAAGCAATCCTGTCGAGAGCCGGGGCCATGAGGTGCGCGAGGCGCACCGGATGCCCGGCCGCGCGGCGGGTTGGTCGTGTCGCGGGAATGGTAGCGCACGCACCGCGCGCGGCGCGGAACGCGTAAGGTTAATGCAGGGTTGCCTTGCGGTGTGTTACGAGCGGTGCCGCGCCGATTACGCGCGGTTACGGCGCCAGCGGCGCAGGGCGTCGAGCGCGGAGGCGCCCGCCCGCGTGCGCGGCGCGTAATTCGCGCGCGCCTGGGCGCAAGCCGCGCGGCATGCGGCCCGGCGGTCCGCGCAAAGCGGCGCCGCAAGCGTGGCCTGGGCAGCTTGGGTGGACGATGCGCGCTTTGCCCGCCGGCGTTGTGCCCACATGAACAGCAGAACCGCGAGGGAGCCGCCCGGCAGTGCGAACACCGCAGCATAGACCGCGAGCTTGCGCCAACCCGCCGCGCTGGCTTGCGCGAGCGCGAGCCGGGCGGTTTCGGTAACGGAGCGGCCAAAGCCGCCGAGCGCATTTTTCAGGTACGGCATGGCGCGATCTGAGGCGTAATGAGGCGTGGTGGCATTGAAGTGATTGCCTGACATAATATTGACTAAGCAAGCAACTGACAAACTTATTTGCATCGCACCAATCTTCCTGTTGTTTTTTGTCCAGGCGATGACTTCTTTATTCCCGATTGACGTATCTGCCTGAGCAGCTAAAATGCGCCGATTGTCTCTATGCATCTGGATTCCCGCGTCATGACGAGCGAAGCCCCTTTTGTCCCTGCGAAGCTCGGCGTGGATTCGAGCCTCGGCTACTTCCTTTCGACGGCGCGCAACGTGCTGGCCGCGCGAATGGACCGCGCAGTCGCGCCGCTCGGTCTCACGTCGTCGCAGATCGGCGTGATCCTGCTGCTGTGGTTCGAGCGCGCACGCACGCCGAACGAGATGTCGCGCGTGCTCTCGTACGACACGGGATCGATGACGCGCATGCTGGACCGGCTGGAAAAGAAAGGTTTTCTCGTGCGCCAGCGCAGCCTTGCGGACCGGCGCGTCGTCGAACTGACGCTGACACCGCTCGGCCGTGACGCGGCGCAGCAACTGCCGGATCTGATCTCGCAGGTGCTCAGCGACCAGCTGCGCGGGTTTGCCGCCGACGAAGTCGCGACGCTCGTGCGCCTGCTGCAGCGCTTCATTGCCAACGATCCGGCGACCGAACCGCTCTGCAGCGAGGAACTGGCTTGCCCGGCGGTACAGGCGCCGCATCCGGAAGGCTAAATCCCGTAACGGGCGGCGCGCGCCTGAGCAGCGCCTTTTTTACGAGCTAATAACTGTCTGGGCAGAAAATGCCGGGGCATCGATAGAAGAACCGGCGGCGGCGAGCAGCAAGCGGCGCCGACGGTTCGATGAACAAGGATCCCGCAACGATGAACGCCTCCACCGCGGCGCCTGACGCCGCAGCCGCCGAGCCCGCGCCGCTGCAGGGCGGCACGCTCGCGCTTCTTACCGTCGGCCTCGCGCTCGGCACCTTCATGGAGGTGCTCGACACCTCGATCGCGAACGTTGCGGTGCCAACCATCTCCGGCAACCTCGGCGTTGCCAACAGCGAAGGCACGTGGGTGATCTCGTCGTATTCGGTGGCGTCCGCGATCGCGGTGCCGCTCACCGGCTGGCTTGCGCGCCGCGTGGGCGAAGTGCGGCTCTTCACGCTTTCCGTCGTGCTGTTCACGTTCGCGTCGGCCGCTTGCGGTTTTGCCTCGAACTTCGAGACGCTGATCTTTTTCCGTCTCGTGCAAGGCCTCGTTTCCGGGCCGATGGTGCCGCTTTCGCAGACCATTCTGATCCGTTCGTATCCGCTGGAAAAGCGCGGCCTCGCTCTCGGCCTGTGGGCAATGACGGTCATCGTCGCGCCGATTTTCGGCCCCGTAATGGGCGGCTGGATCACCGACAACTACACGTGGCCGTGGATTTTCTACATCAACGTGCCTATCGGCCTCTTTTCGGGCGCATGCGCGTACCTGCTGCTGCGCGGACGCGAGACGAAAACCACCAGACAGCGCATCGACGCGGTCGGTCTTGCGCTGCTCGTGATCGGCGTGTCGTGCCTGCAGATGATGCTCGATCTCGGCAAGGACCGCGACTGGTTCAACTCGAAGTTCATCGTCACGCTCGCCATCGTCGCCGCGGTGTCGATTGCGTTCATGCTGGTCTGGGAGGCCACGGAAAAGGAGCCCGTCGTCGACCTCTCGCTGTTTCGCGACCGCAACTTCGCACTGGGCGCGCTGATCATCTCGTTCGGCTTCATGGCGTTCTTCGGCTCGGTGGTGATCTTCCCGCTCTGGCTGCAGACGGTGATGGGCTACACGGCCGGCATTGCGGGTCTCGCGACGGCCCCGGTCGGGCTGCTTGCGCTCGTGCTGTCACCGCTCATCGGGCGCAACATGCACAAACTCGATCTGAGGATGGTCGCAAGTTTCGCATTCCTTATTTTTGCGTTCGTCTCGATCTGGAATTCGACTTTCACGCTCGACGTGCCCTTCAGTCACGTGATCCAGCCGCGCCTCGTGCAGGGGATCGGCGTGGCGTGCTTCTTCGTGCCGATGACGACCATCACGCTATCGAGCATCTCCGACGAACGGCTCGCGAGCGCCTCGGGACTGTCGAATTTTCTGCGCACGCTCTCGGGCGCGATCGGGACCGCGGTGAGCACGACGTTCTGGGAAGACGACGCGATCTATCACCATGCTGTGCTTTCGGAGTCGGTGAGCCAGTATTCGCAGAACACCAACTCATACAGCGACACGCTTACGAGCCTCGGCTTCGCAGGGCAGAGCGTGACGGCGCAGCTGAACGAAATCGTCACGCAGCAAGGCTACATGCTGGCGACCAACGACTTCTTCCGCATTTCGTGCGTCATGTTTCTCGCACTGGCGGTGCTGGTCTGGATGACGAAGCCGAAGAAGGGCGGCGGACCGTCGATGGGTCATTGACGGTCCTGCGCGGAGCTGGCGCGATCAGCACGCCGGCGAACCGAAGTCAGGGTGACGTGGAGGGTTGCGCGGGTTGTTCACCGCCATTCGTTGCGGCTTCGTCGGCATCGCCGGGAACGGTCGTCTCGACGCCCGTGCGCACGAATTGCTTGAAGGCCGCGCCGGCTTCCCACGGGTTGGGCTTGCAGCCGAGCGAACTGTCACAGTGCGCCGCGAAGCCGATCGTCGCGGTGCCGTCGGGGTTGGCCGTCTTCGTGATCTCGTAGGCAAGCAGCCGCTTGCCGCCGCCCGGGCCCGACGTCTGGATCAGCGTGTCGGTCACGGTCTGAACTTCGTACTTCGAATGGGTGCGCACCCAGTCCTGCGCACGTTGCCACCACAGATCGCACTGTGTCTTGTCCGAGCACGTGAGCGGCGCGGTCGCGATCTGCATGACGTCCGGGTTCACCTGGCCGCGTGTGGAGCAAGCCGCCGCCGTGACGCAAAGCAGGATCAGCAGGATTCGTTTCATGGTATGGAGTCCTCCCTTCACGCGCCGCGCACGGTGCCTGAAGAGGCCGCCGGCACGACGATCATGGGTATAAGTATTGGACCGCGCGGGCGCGCGTTCGTTTCGAGCAAGCGACATGCCCGCCATGTTCGGTCTATGAGCGGTCAGACGCTGTAGCGATTGAGCGTATAGGCGCGATAGGCCGCGACGAAGGCATCGAACGAGCCGACTTCCTCGCGCTCGAGCTTGGCCTGCTCGTCGAGCGACGCGCGTGCGAGCCCTTCGAAATGCGCGGTCGTTCCCGCGTCGAGCGGGCGCGAGAGAAAATCGTCGGCATGGCGGCGGCTTTGTGCGAGCGCGAACTGCAGGAAGGTCTGCTTTTCGTCGCGCAGCGTTTGCAGCACACGGGCCGACGGCGTAAGCGACGCATCGGCCAGCTTCGCGCGTTGCGCCGCCACGGCACGCGCGTGTTCGTCGCCGCCGTGCAGCGCATCCAAAGCAGCGGCGGTGCGCTCGATGCGCGCGAAGAGTTCCGCAGCCCAGTCCTGGAAGGGCACGTCCTTGCCGTCGCGCTTGAGCGTGAGGCCCGGGCGCCGGCCTTCTTTCGTGACCAGCCCGAAGTTTTCGTTGGCCTCGGCGCCGGCCGCCGCGGACAGGAACGGGCTCTCGTCGAGCGCGCAGGCCAGCAGGTAGGCGTCGAGAAAGCGCGCCGTCTCGAGCGCGATGCCGGTGGGCTCGAACGGGTCGATGTCCATGCAGCGCACCTCGACGTACTGCACGCCGCGTGCGAAGAGCGCATGCAACGGGCGCTCGCCGGGATACGTCACGCGCTTGGGCCGGATCGTCGAGTAGAACTCGTTTTCGATCTGCAGCACGTTCGTGTTGATCTGCACCCACTCGCCATTGCGGTGCGTGCCGATCGCCTCATACGGCGGATAGGGCTGGCTCACCGCATCGGCCAGCGCCGAAAGATAGCCGGGGAGGGTGTCGTAGTCGGCATGCAGCGCGGACTGGCCCGTCGTGTTCGAGTAGCCGAGGTCGCTCATGCGCAGGCTCGTCGCATACGGCAGGTAGAGCGTTTCGTTGTCCAACGTTTCGAGCTTGTGCGGATGGCCGCGCAGAAACCGCGCGTCGAGCGCGGGCGAGGCGCCGAACAGGTACATCAGCAGCCAGCTTGTGCGGCGGAAGTTGCGGATCAGCGCGAGATAACGCTCCGACTGATAGTCGACGGGCGTGGACGACGATTGCTCATGCGCATGCAGCGCCTGCCAGACGTCTTCGCTGAGCGAATAGTTGTAGTGGATGCCGGCGATGCATTGCATGGTGCGGCCGTAGCGCAGCGCGAGGCCGAGGCGGTAGACGTGCTTGAGCCGCCCGATGTTCGAGGCGCCGTATTCGGCGATCGGAATGCCCTCGTCGGTGGCGGGCAAGAGACCCGGCATCGATTCGTTCCAGAGGACTTCGCCATCGCGCGCGAGCACGGCATAGACGTAGCGATGCAGTTCGTCGAGGCGTTCGAGCGTGATGGACGGATCGTGCTCGGCGGGCGTGATGATCTCGAGCAGCGCCTCGGAATAGTCGGTCGTGAGCGACGGATGCGTGAGCGCCGAACCGAGCGCGGCCGGATGCGGCGTCATGGCGAGCTGACCGTCGCGAGTCACCCGCAGGCTTTCCTTTTCGATGCCGCGCAGACCGCGCGCGAGCGCGTCGCGGTGCGGCCCGGCACTCAGCACGGAAAGGCGCTGTGCGAGAACGTCGTGCGTGCTTGTAGAAGTCGTGTCTGGCATTGAGGCAGGTCGGGGCGCAAGCCGGCGGCGCCATGTTCCCCTGCGCGCGCCAACGTGAAATTTTCGTTAGCGGGCACTTTAACATCTCGCCGTAAGACCTGCTTGCGGCCGATTCGGCCACCTTTAGGGGGTGGTTCCGGGCTGGTTCCGGGCTGGTTCAGCCGGCAATCTGCGTGCCGCTGCCGCCCCATGGTCAGCCGCGCCTGGCCGGTTTCGTCATACCGCCGGCGGCTCAACCGCCGCGCGCCGCGCCCGCGCGATCGGCGATTTCGTTCCACAGATGCATGGCCGCATACGCGCGCCACGGCCGCCATGCGTCGCTGCGCGCGCGCTGCTGCGTGGCGCGCACGAGCGCGGGGTCGCGGGCAGCGATGGCCTGCATCAGCACGAGGTCGGTGGCGGGCCAGGCATTCGCGTCGCGCCACGCGCGCATGGCGACGTATTCGACGGTCCAGGGGCCGATGCCGGGCAGGGCGAGGAGGGCTTCGCGCATCGCGTCGAGGTCGCGGGAGGCGTCTGGGGTCGCGCCTTGCGGTTCGGCCGTTTTCTTCAGGTCCCGTTCGATTACCGCCGCGCCGCTTGCCACGGCTGCGGCGAAGCCCTGCAGCGCGGCAACGCGTTTGCCCGGCATGCCGATGCCCGCGAGATCGGCGGCGGCGAGGTCGGCGGGCGCGGGGAAGCGCCACGCGGTGCCGCTATGCGGATGACCCTCGATGGGCTTGCCGACGCGCTGCACGAGGCGTCCGACGATCGTCGTGGCGGCCTTCACGCTGACCTGCTGGCCGACGATCGCGCGCACCACCAGCTCGAAGCCCGACCACGCGCCCGGCACGCGCAGGCCGGGCGCGGCAGCGACGAGCGGGGCGAGCCACGGATCCACCGCGAAGTGCGCGCTGATGGCGAGGGAGTCGGCCTGTACGTCGAACATGCGCGCGAGCGGCGCGGCAAGTGCGGCCGCATGCGCGCTCACCGGGCCTTCTACTTCGACGACAAGACAGCGCCGCCGCGGATGACGACGCACCGCGAGCGTGCCGCTGGCGCCGAGAAAATCGATGGCGCGGCGCCACGTGCCGTCCTCGACGGTTTCGACGCCCGGCGTCGCACGCCCGGCGAAAAAGCGCAGCAGGCGCGGCCAGTCGTAGGGGGCCCGGAACGGCAGTTCGAGCGTGGCGCCGGCGTTCTGGTTGACCTTGTTGGCTTCGCCGGTTTCCCCGGTCTCGATCAGGGCGTGCTCTCTGTCCTGGTCTCGGGTACGGATGCGCGGTTTGGCGTCGCTCAAGCGGTGGTCTCCGGCGCGTCTGCACGGGCAGGGCGCGGGCCGACGCGCGATGGGCGTGTCCGGGTCGCCGCGGCTTCGTCGGCCGACGGCGCGGTGCCGTGCCCCTCGCGGCCCTTCGCCTCCGCGTCGATCAACGCGGCCTTGCGGGCCAGCCCCCAGCGATAGCCCGCGAGCGAGCCGCCTTTTTGCACGACCCGATGGCATGGAATCGCGAGCGCCACGGGATTCGACGCACAGGCACTCGCCACCGCCCGTACCGCGCGCGGCGCACCGAGGCTTTCGGCGATCTGCGTATAGCTGCGCGTCTCGCCGTACGGAATGCGCTGGAGCGCCTCCCACACGCGCTGCTGGAACGCCGTCGGCGCGATGTCGAGCGGCAGGTCGAAGCGGTCGCGGCGGCCGTTCAGATAGGCATCGATCTGCGCGATGAACGGCGCGACGGCGGCGGCGTCTTCGATACGGTCGGCATTCGCGAAGTCGGCGGTGAGGCCGGCGGCCAGCGTGGCCGCGTCGTCGCCGAACGCGATCCGGCAGATGCCGCGGTCCGTGGCGGCGACGAGCACGATGCCAAGCGGCGTCGCCGCGCTCGCGTAGCGGATCGTCAGACCCGCGCCTTTGCGGCGATACGCCGACGGCGCCATGCCGAGCTCGGCCGGCACGCTCTCGTAAAGCCGCGAGGACGAGCCGAAACCCGCGTCGGCGCTGGCGCGCGTAACGTCCGCGCCTTGCGTGAGCGCCTCACGCAGGGCCGCGCCACGGCGGGCCGCCTGGTATTGGCGCGGCGAAACGCCGAGCATGCGCTTGAAAAGGCGCTGCAGGTGGAACGGGCTCAGGTGCACCGCATCGCTCAGCTCCGCGAGCGTCAGGCGCGCCTGCGGATCCGCATCGAGCGCGGCGCACGCGCGGCGCACGATTTCCAGCTCGCGCGGCAGCCCGCCCGGGCGGCAGCGCTTGCATTCGCGCAGGCCGGCGGCGCGGGCGGCGTCGGCATCGTCGAAGAAGAGGACGTTTTCCCGACGCGGCATCCGCGACGCGCACGACGGCCGGCAGAACACGCCGGTCGTCCGGACGCCGTAGAAGAACGCGCCGTCGGCAGTCGTGTTGCGCGTGGCGACGGCTTCCCAGCGTTCGGTGTCGGTGGCGAAGGCGGGTGCCGGGGCACGCAGCGGGGACGAAGCGGCAGTCATGACGTGACTCCAGGAATGAACGGTTTCGACGGTTCCAACTGTAGCCGCAGGGCAATGCCCTCGCGCGCCGGATCTTGCTCTGTCATTCCGGCGTCCGCCCGGCGTGCCGTACCGCGATTTGACCCTCTCTTTCGTCCCGGTTTTGAGTCCCGCTTTGAGCCCGGCTTTGAGCCTGGTCGCTGCGCACGGCATTGGTGCGACAAAACGGCATCATTGCGGGTTTTCCCTTAAAAAGTTGTTGCGTCGCGTCAGGCGGCTGTGTATAGTGGTTCCTGTCTCCTCCATGTCTCCTCCTGATATGGATTAAGCCCGCTCACAGTAGCGGGCTTTTTTTCGTCCCGCGATTCTTCGTCGCGCTGTTCTCCCGCTTGTTTCCGTTGGCTTCCGATTGTCCGCCTCTTTTCGCGCCCGCGCCGCTCGTGGCACGCACGCCGACCCGCTTGTGTACGATGCAGTCGAAACCACCATCGCCATTGCGGCCGGGAGGGGCGCATCATGCAGATCCAGATCCGCGAAATCGATCATGTGGTCATCCGCGCCGCCGACCTTGCGGCGCTCACGCGCTTCTATTGCGACGTGCTTGGCTGCCGGGTGGAGCGGGAGCAGCGCGAGCTGGGGCTCGTGCAGTTGCGCGCCGGGCGCTCGCTGATCGATCTTGCGGCGATTGGCGGCCCGCTCGATCGCGAGTCCGGCAGGGGCGACCCGGCGGGCCGGAACATGGATCACCTGTGCCTGCGCGTCGAGCCGTTCGACGGCGACGCTCTCAAGGCCCATCTGGAATCGCTCGGCGCGCGGCCGGGCGAGGTGGTGGAACGCTACGGCGCAGATGGCCTGGGGCCTTCGCTTTATCTTTTCGACCCGGAAGGCAATATGGTGGAGCTGAAAGGCCCGCCGGCGTCTCCCTGAACCTTGGGCCGGGCGGCGGGCTTCGTTTCAGACTTTCTCGGGCGCTTTGAGCACGGCCCACTCGACGGCTACGGGCTCACTGCTGCCGTTGCCGATCCACGCGGCGCCGTCCTGCACCGTGCACTGCAGGCGCATGGTGCGCTCGGTGAGCTTGCCGAGCGCCTCGGCCACGCCTTCCGCGAGCGTCCAGACGGTCACATTGCGCAAGCGCTCGACCTTGCCGCGCACGCCCTGCCACCAGATGTCCGAGCCGCGGCCGCCATAGGCGATCACGACGACCTCTTCGGCGCGCCCGCTGGCTTTCGCGATGCGCCGTTCGTCGGGCTGACCGACTTCGATCCATGTTTCGATCGCGCCCGTATAGTCCTTGCGCCAGAGATCCGGTTCGTCGGTATCGGAGAGCCCTTTGCAGAACTCCAGACGCTCGTGCGCGAACAACGCGAAGGCGGCAATGCGGACCATCATCCGCTCGTCGGTTTCGGACGGGTGGCAGGCGATCGTCAGCGCATGGTCGGCGTAATAGTGCCGGTCCATGTCCGCAATCTGCAGTTCCGCCTTGAAGATGGTCGATTTGAGTGCCATGCCGATTCCCGGGCCGCGCAAAAGCCGCACATGATAGCGAAGTTTCAGCGAGCAAGTGGCATGCCGATAGCGCGCGGGCGCGCCGTGCTCAGGCGGATAATGGGTCGGGAAGGTGACGGCGGTTTGACAGCGGGTGGGGCAGCGGCGCTCGTCCGCTTCGTTCGCAGGCCTGAAAATGCCGCGGCCCGGCGAGCCTGTGCCGGGTCGTGCAAGGCGAGTCGCGCTGGACGCGCGTCACTGCCTGATGAAGCGGTCGCTGGTCCAGAGGCCCTGCTGGTCGGTATTGGCGGCGTTCACGAATTCGACGTCGTGACCGACCACGCGCACCACGCGAAACGACTGATTATCGGGTGTCGAGATGCACTGGAAGCCTGAGAAGAACTCCTGCATCTGCTGCTGCTCACCGGCCTGCTCATGCTGGGCGACAGCGTCGAGATTGTCTTTCGACAAACAGCCATAGGAGCCCGGCTTGAACTGCACGGTTTGCTGCGGCTTGATGGTGGCGTCCTGAGCGAGCGCGGATGCGGTGCACAACAGACCTGCCGTGGCGATAACGATCGCGGTTAGCATTTTCATGTTCTGCCTCCTGCGTGAAATTACTCAGGTTAGCTATGTATTTAACTTCCACCTCGAACACGCGTTTTTCAATCTAGAGGAACGCGATGAGACTTCAAGAACAACTCGTGTGCGACTGCAACAGCGGCAAGTTGCCGCCGGCAATGCGCGGCATGCCGCAGCGGGAAAGCAGGCCTGCCTCGCGGCGCTCACCGGGAGAATAGCGAGCAATCCGAAACGTTCGGACAGGCTGCCGACCCTGCCAGACAAGGCACGCCCCCTTCAGCCGGATTAATCGGTCGAAAAACCGCCGACGAATTAAACTGTTTAATACAACGCCCCGAGCCGATGACGCGGCGCACATAAAGTCACAATCGAGTCGCTATCGATCCGATTGGAAAATGGCGATTAATTCGTCGACTGCAGAACAAAATCGATGCCAGCTTGCAGCGCGGGTACCGTGCTGCTCAACGGACGAACGCCACCAGGATGTCTTGCGCGCTGCGGCACTTCGTGGATAAATCGGATTTCCTTCTGGAGAAACCCTCATGACTCTCGCACACTGGCTGCCGTTCGCGATCGCCTCGGCCATCCTTGTCGCCATTCCCGGGCCTACCGTCCTGCTGGTCGTCTCTTACGCGCTAGGGCATGGCCGACGCTATGCGCTCGCGACCACGGCGGGTGTCGCGCTGGGCGACTTCACGGCGATGACGGCCTCGATGCTCGGGCTGGGCGTGATCCTCGCGGCCTCGGCGGCGCTCTTTTCGATGCTCAAGTGGATCGGCGCGGCCTACCTGATTTACCTGGGCATCAAGCTCTGGCGCGCGCCCGTGATGGACGCCGATGCGCCCGACACGTCCGAGACGCGCACCGGCCGCATCTTTGCGCACGCCTATGCGGTCACGGCGCTCAACCCGAAGAGCATCATCTTCTTCGTGGCGTTCGTGCCGCAGTTCATCGATCCCCATATGGCGGCGCTGCCGCAGATCGTCGTCTTCGAAGCGACGTTTCTCGCGCTCGCGACGCTCAACGCGTTTGGCTATGCCATGCTCGCGGCCGCCGCGCGCAAAGCGGTGCGCAACCCGCGCGTGCAGCGCGCCGTCAACCGCACGGGCGGGTCGTTGCTGATTGGCGCCGGACTGTTCGCCGCGGCGTGGAAAAAGACCGCCACTTGAGGTTGGGAACGCTGACAAGCGGCGCCAGGTGCGGCAGGCATGGGCTCTGCGATATCCGTAGCCAGAGCGAGTGCGTGGGTCACAATGCAAGTGAGTACTCGCAAACAGTGCAAGCTGTCGCGTAACGGCTACAATAGAAACGCAACCGCTTGACAACCAGGAGGTTATCGTGATCGAACACGTAATACTGGGCGCGTTTCTGGTGATTCCCCTTGTGATCGTCGTCTTCCTGTTTTCGGACGAGATTCTCGAGGAGCACAGGCAGCGCGTGGAAGCGGGAGCAACGCATATCGACTGGCGCCATCCGCTGCGCAGCATCCTTCACCACTGAAGGATGCCGTCCGGGCGCGACGCACCCCGGAGACACGATGACGCGTTGAACCGAGGAGGCACTCGTGGAAGCCGAGTTCCCCTGGATGACGTACTTCGTCTCGCTCTTCGTGCTGGTGGTGCTGTCGATCGCCTTGAGCCTGCTCTCGCCTTCTCGTGGCCACCGGTACGGCCCGGATACGCCGCATGATGGCGCCAGGCAGCAGCACGACGGTGAGCGCGGGCCTTAAGTGGGCGCTGAGCGCGCTACGCCGTTCCCTTTTGCTTTCCCTCCCGGCGCAGTCTCAGCCCGTCTGCTCGATGGGCGTGACGCGCAACGTGAACTTGCGCGTGAGCCGGATGACGTCGATCTCCACTTCCCGGCCGATACGCGAGGCGTCCAGCAGACGCTGCAGCGCGTCGATGCCGTCCACCGGCACGCCGTCGATGGCGACGATCGTATCGTCCACGCGCAGGTCGCCGAGCGCGGCGGGGCTCTCCTTCACGACTTCCATGACCCGCACGGCGCTCGCCGCCCCCAGATCGAAGTAGCGCTGCACCTTGCGCGCAAGCGGGACGCTGGTGCCCGCGATACCCACGTACGCACGTCGTACCCGGCCGTGGGCGAAGAGCTGCGTGATGACCCATTTGGCCGTGTCGATGGCTGTCGCGAAGCAAATGGCCTGAGCACCCGGAATGATCGCCGTGTTCACGCCGATCACCTGTCCGGCCGAGTTGACGAGCGGTCCGCCCGAGTTACCGGGGTTGAGCGCGGCGTCGGTCTGGATCACGTCGTAGATCATGCGGCCCGAGTCCGAGCGCAGCGAGCGCCCGAGCGCCGACACCACCCCGGTCGTCACCGTCTGCGCAAGACCCAGCGGACTGCCGACCGCAATGGCAATCTGCCCGGCCCGCAGCTTTGCCGACTCGCCGAGTTCGGCGTGCGGCAGCGCCTCGGTCGCGCCGATACGCAGCACGGCCAGATCGGTGCTCGGATCGTCACCGACGAGGTCCGCCGCGTAGGTCGCGCCATCCGCGAGCGTCACGCGCAGGCGGCTCGCGCCATGCACCACATGGCTGTTGGTCAGCAGATAGCCGTCCGGCGTGAAAAGAAAGCCCGAGCCGCTGCCGCCTCGCGCGTGGGCGTTGCCTGCCGCGCGGCGTTCGACGGCAATGAAGGCGACGGCAGGCTGCACGCGCTCGAGCGCACCGATCACGGTGCGCGAATAAGCATCGAGGAGGGTGTCGTCGTCAGGATCTGCTCGCGGAGCAGGGCCGTCGGCGGCGACGCGAGACAGATCGTCGATAAAGGAAGGACGGCGCCCCATGATCAGATTTCTCCGATGGAAAGTGCACGGTACATGCAGGGGGCGCAGGACGTT
The DNA here is from genome assembly GCF_000684975.1 of Paraburkholderia acidipaludis NBRC 101816. Taxonomy (GTDB): domain Bacteria; phylum Pseudomonadota; class Gammaproteobacteria; order Burkholderiales; family Burkholderiaceae; genus Paraburkholderia; species Paraburkholderia acidipaludis. The sequence continues at coordinate 25,016 of NZ_BAXZ01000002.1, forward strand.
TTCAAGAGGAGCGGGGAGCGCGCCGGAAAGGTTAACAATTGTCAAAAGCGCGCTTGTCCCGTTGAAGGCCGCTACGCGAGCCATGAGAATGAGACGGCGGCGACGTCCCCTCGCGCCGCGTAGTAGTGGCAAGCTCTTTAGCCGCGGCGTCGCCGCGGCTTTTTTTGTTGGTGTGTGATGCGCGTGTCGAGCCGGGTGCCTTGGCCGCCACTCACTTGCCGATGCAAAACCGGCTAAAAATCACCCCCAGCAAGTCATCGGAAGTGAATTCCCCGGTAATCGAATTGAGCGCTTCCTGCGCAAGCCTCAGCTCCTCGGCAAAGAGATCGAGCGACTGCGCATTCTGCTCGGCATGCGCGGCCGCGTGCGCCAGATGTTCGCGCGCCTCGCGCAACGCGATCAGGTGACGTTCGCGCGCGAGATACACGCTCTGCGCGTCGGCCTGCCAGCCCGCGATGCGCAGCAATTCCGCGCGCAAGAGCGCGATGCCGTCTCCCTGCTTCGCCGATAGCCGCACTTCGCGCAACTCCCCGCCGTCGGGCAGGGCAAGCGCGCCAGCCGCCGGTGCCACGCCCGTCAGATCGGTCTTGTTCAGCACGCGCACCACCGGCACACCGGCCGGAAAGCGCGCCGCGATCGTCTCGTCTTCCGCGTTCATGCCCGTGCGCGCGTCGAGCAGGTGCAGCACCACATCGGCGCGCCCGATCTCGCTCCACGTTCGCTCGATGCCGATCTTCTCGACTTCGTCTTCCGTGTCGCGCAGGCCCGCCGTGTCGATCACGTGCAGCGGAATGCCTTCGATCTGGATCGTCTGGGAAATCTTGTCGCGCGTCGTGCCCGCCACCGGCGTCACGATCGCAAGCTCCGCGCCGGCAAGCGCGTTCAGCAGCGACGACTTGCCGACGTTCGGCTGCCCCGCGAGCACCACCGCGAGGCCTTCGCGCAAGAGCGCACCCTGACGCGCCTCCGCGAGCACATGATCGAGCTGTGCGCGGATGCTGGCGAGCTTGCCGCGCGCGTCGGCGGCTTCGAGAAAGTCGATCTCCTCTTCGGGGAAGTCGAGCGTCGCTTCCACGAGCATGCGCAGCGTGACCACGTCGTCGACGAGCGCGTGGATGTCGCGCGAAAACGCGCCTTCGAGCGAGCGGCCCGCCGAGCGCACGGCGGCTTCCGTACTCGCCTCGATCAGGTCGGCGACAGCTTCGGCCTGCGCGAGGTCGAGCTTGTCGTTGAGGAACGCACGGCGCGTGAATTCGCCCGGCTCGGCAAGCCGCAGGCCGAATGCGCGTCCTGCCTCGATGCAGCGTTGCAGCACGAGTTGCAGCACGATCGGACCGCCATGGCCCTGCAGTTCGACGACGTGCTCGCCGGTGTAGGAGTGCGGCGCGGGGAAATAAAGCGCGATGCCGCGATCCAGCGCTTCGCCATTGCCGTCGAGGAACGGCACGTAGCTCGCGTGACGCGGCGCGAGCATCTGGCCGGTCAGGGCCTGCATCAGCGTTTCGACGGCGGCCGCGCCGGCGCGGCCGGCCGACACGCGCACGACGCCAATTCCGCCGCGTCCGGGTGCTGTGGCAATGGCGACGATGGGATCGGAATCGGTGGCGAGCATGGCGGACTGAAACGGTGAGGAGCGACGCGCCGACGGCCGGCGCAAAGTGCGTGGCATTGTATCGCGGCCCTGGAGGGGCTTTGGGCCGCCGGACTTCCAGGTCGGATCCCGATTTATCTCTAATTAGATAAGATTGATCCTACCCTTATCCGCCGGATATCCGGGTGAAATAGGCGATAAATCCGTCAGACAAAGGGATCCGCTGGGCGCCTCCCCGGTAACAAGCAGGCTCGAATCCGTGCTCCGGATGAGTCATTTATAGCTTAATTACGCTAAATATGACGTGAATGGTTGTCTTCTTCTTCGAAAGTCGATTGCACAATCCCGGTCATGCCGACCCCCGAAGAAAAAGCCGCCTTTTCAGAACGTCTGAGGTTCGCGATGAAGCGCGCACCCGAGAAACTGCGTGGCAGCACCGACCTCGCCCTGCACTTCAACCTGCGTCATCACGGCGAGCATCCCGTCTCTCCGCAGACCGCGCACAAGTGGCTGAGCGGCCGCACCATTCCCACCGACGACAAGCTTCGCACCTTGGCCGAGTGGTTCAAGATCGATGTCCACTGGCTGCATTACGGTCCTCCGCCGGCTGGGTCGGCGCCGGTGCCCAAGCCTATCCGCCGCGACGAGCAATATCCGCTTTCGCCGGAGTCGATCGAACTCGCGTCGAAGATCGAGGCACTGAGCCCTCATCACCGTTATCTGGTTCAGGAACTGATTGCCGAGTTCTACGGCGACGCCGAACGGCGCTGATGCGCGTCAATAGCTGATCATCGCACCAAAGAAAAAAGCCGCCCGGCTCAAACCGGGCGGCTTTGTTTTTCATGGCTGCTGCACAAGGCAGCACGGCCGGCGTTATCGCCGCCCGCGCGAGTGTCTTTAGCTCACCTTGGCCTGGCTGCGCCCCTTGCCCATCATGCGCGTGATGTAGTACTGCTGCGCGATCGAGAGCACGTTGTTGACGACGTAGTACAGCACGAGGCCCGCCGGGAAGAAGAAGAACATGGCCGAGAACGCGAGCGGCATGAACATCATCATCTTGGCCTGGACGGGGTCCGGCGGCGTGGGGTTCAGGCGGGTCTGCACGAACATCGAGACGGCCATCAGCACCGGCAGGATGAAGAACGGATCCTGTTGCGAAAGGTCGTGGATCCAGAGAATCCACGGCGCGCCGCGCATTTCCACCGAGGAGAGCAGCACCCAGTACAGCGAGATGAACACCGGAATCTGGATCACCACCGGCAGGCAGCCGCCGAACGGGTTCACCTTCTCGGTCTTGTAGAGCTCCATGAGCGCCGCGTTCATCTTCTGCGGGTCGCTCTTGAAGCGCTCGCGCAGCGCCTGCATGCGCGGCGTGATTTCCTTCATGCGCGCCATCGACTTGTAGCTGGCCGCCGAAAGCGGGAAGAACACGGCCTTGATGAGCAGCGTGAGCAGCACGATCGCCCAGCCCCAGTTGCCCACGAAGCTGTGGATTTTTTCGAGCAGCCAGAAGAGCGGCTTGGCGATGATCGTGACCCAGCCGTAGTCCTTCACGAGTTCGAGACCCGGCGCCACGCCTTCGAGCATGCGCTCTTCTTCCGGACCGGCGAAGAGGTGTGCCTGCACGTTGTCGGTCGCACCCGGCGCGATCGTGCCGAGCGGCTGCTTGACGCCCACGCGGTAGAGGTCGTTGTCGAACTTCTCGACGTAGATGTCGCGCTTCGCACCCTGCTGCGGAATCCATGCGGTCGCGAAGTAGTGCTGCACCATCGCGACCCAGCCGTTGTCGGCCTGGCTCACGTAGTCGGCCTTGTTCTTGTCGATGTCGCCGAAGGTGATCTTCTGGAAGTGGTGCTCGTTCGAGTACACCGCCGGCCCGATGAAGGTGTGCGAGAAGCGCGGCGTTTCCACCGGCTGGCTGTCGCGCACGAGCTCCATGTAGAGCGTGGGCGAGACCGGCGTGCTGCCGACGTTCTGCACCTTCGTATCCACTCCGATCACGTAGCTGCCTTTCGTGAACGTGTAGGTCTTCGTGACCTTCACGCCGCCCTTTTCGGGCGAATCCAGGCTGATCTGGAGCGAGCTGGCGTCGCCCGTCAGGTCGCGCGGGCCGGCCACTGGCGTGAACACGTCGGTGTGGTTCGGGAAGTCGCCGCCAAGGAGCCCCGTGCGCGCGAGGTACGTGTGGTCCTTCGTGTGGTCGAAGAGCGTCACGTACTGGTCGGGCTTGTTGCCGTCGCTTTCCTGCACGAGCGAGAGCTTCACGAGCGTGCCGCCGCGCGTGTCGATCTCGCCGTCGTAGACGTCGGTGTGGAAGTGCACGAGCTGCGCAGCGGCTTCGGCCGGCTGGGCCGTGCCCGCCGGCGCCTGGCCCGCGGCGGCGGCCGGCAGGTCGGAAGCGGCGCCCGAAGCGCCCGTGGTACCGGCCTCAGGCGTCGCGCTGGCGGCGCCTTGGGTTTGCGTCGCGCTCGGGAAGAACATCGACGGGCGTCCATGGTCGCGTTGCCAGTTGTCGTACAGCATGACAGCTGACACGAAGAAGATGACCCATAGGACGGTGCGTTTGATATCCATGCGTGGTCTCAGTGTCGATGGAATGGCGCATCAGCGCTTGTTCGGGGTAACAGGCGGAACCGGATCGAAGCCGCCCGCGCTAAACGGGTGGCAGCGGCACAGCCGCCGCGCGGCGAGGTAAGTCCCGCGCGCGGCGCCATGATACTGGATTGCCTCGCGTGCGTAATCCGAACAGGAAGGATAAAAACGGCAGCGGCTGCCGAGCAGGGGGCTCACGGCCAGCTTGTAGAAACGCAGTAATGCGATCAGTACCGTTTGCATGGCGTGGCGGCCGGACTGCGCCGCTCCGAAGGACGAACGTCTTGCCGCGCGCGCGGCGGGTTGCCGGGCTTGCGCGCGCTACTCATGATGCGGACGGCGCGCCAGTGCCAGGAAGCGGCGGCGTGCCGGCCTTCTCCGCCGGCGCCGCCACTGCTTGCGCGCCTTGCGGCGCCTCTGCCTGCGGCACGGCGCTGCGGCGTGCGACTTCGCGCGCGGCCTTGCCGAGCAGCATCTCGATCTCGTCGCGGCACAGCGCCTTGAGCGGTGGCGACGACGCGCCCGGCAGCGCCTTGCGGTCGAACTTCGTATGCAGGCGCAGCAGCAGGTCGAAGCCTTCGAACTGCGCGCGCCGCACCCGGAACGCCTCGCGCGCGATACGGCGCACGAGGTTGCGCGTGACCGCGCGCGGCGCGTACTTCTTGCCGATCACGAGGCCAAGCCGCGCAGCGCCGCCTGTCGGCCGGCCGTACACGACGAAATGTGCCGAGCGGCGCCATGGGCGCAAACGAAAAACGGATGAGAACTCATCCGTTTTCAGTAGCCTTGCGGCTTTCGGGAAAGCGGCCGGCTCCGGCGACGAAAGTGGGTGCTTATCGTCTGCCATGTCCGCCATGCCTGCTTTCGCTGCGAGCGCGCGCGGCGCTGCGGGTGGGTTCGCCGACGGCGAGCCTGCGCAACTTAGACGGCGAGACGCTTGCGACCCTTCGCACGGCGTGCGTTGATCACTTTGCGGCCACCGGCGGTCTTCATGCGCACGCGGAAACCGTGGGTACGCTTGCGACGGGTAACGGAAGGTTGGAAAGTACGTTTCATGTTGCTCTCACTTGTTGAGTTTGACCGCGGCGAGCATCGCGGAAAAAAGCAATGGCCGGTGGTACGAGGGATTGGTTTTCGCGGAACCCGCTATTTAAGCCTGATTTTTGTTAGCCGTCAATAGGTTAGGGCATCGGAGCGCGCGGGCGCCGCTCGGCGGGGCACCGCTCCTTGCGATGATCCGTCCCTGTGGATAACTTCCTGGCCAGGCTATTTCGGCGTTAGAATCTCGCCTATCCCAAGAATCCTGCATGCCTCTCCGGCCCGCCTGCCAGCCGCAAAACCCTTGCCGCGCGGGCGTCCGGAGCATTTGTCGTCGGCCCTCAGGGCCTCGCCGCGCCGGTTTCCTGGTGCAGCAAGAGCGGCGCGGCGGCAACGCGTGCAGACAAAACGAACACAGCAACTCGATGAACGAATTCTGGCAACACTGTTCCGCACTACTGGAGCGCGAGCTGACGCCCCAGCAGTACGTGACGTGGATTAAACCGTTGGCCCCGGTTGCCTTCGACGCTGCTGCGAACACGCTGCAGATCGCCGCTCCCAACCGCTTCAAGCTCGACTGGGTCAAAAGCCAGTTTTCGGGACGGATCTCCGATCTGGCCCGCGATTTCTGGCAGGCTCCGGTCGACGTCCAGTTCGTCCTCGATCCGAAGGCCGGCATGCGTGCGCCGGCCGCTGCCGCCCCCCGGGCGCCTCTCGCAGGCGCGCCCGGCGCCGCCGAACCCGTTGCCTCGGTTGCCCCCGGCGCGAGTCTGTCCGCAGGGCTTGCCGCCAGCCTCGCGGGCCATGCAGGTCATGCAGGTATCACGCAGCCGCAGCAGGCCGCCGCCGCTCCGTCGGCCCAGACCGTTCATGCCGGCGCGGCGGACGCCAGCGACGCCGATCTCGACCTCCCGAGCCTCGACGCAAACGAAGCCGCCGCCGGCCGCCGCACATGGCGTCCGGGTCAGGGTGCAGCCGCCGCCGCCTCGAGCAGCGAGGCCGATCCGACCTACGAGCGCTCGAAGCTGAACCCGGTGCTCACGTTCGACAACTTCGTTACCGGCAAGGCGAACCAGCTCGCCCGCGCGGCGGCGATCCAGGTGGCCGACAACCCCGGCATCTCGTACAACCCGCTGTTCCTCTACGGCGGCGTGGGCCTCGGCAAGACCCACCTGATCCACGCGATCGGCAACCAGCTCCTGCTCGACAAGCCGGGCGCGCGCATCCGCTACATCCACGCGGAGCAGTACGTATCGGACGTGGTGAAGGCCTACCAGCGCAAGGCGTTCGACGACTTCAAGCGCTACTACCACTCGCTCGACCTGCTGCTGATCGACGATATTCAGTTCTTCTCGGGCAAGTCGCGCACGCAGGAAGAATTCTTCTACGCATTCGAGGCGCTCGTCGCCAACAAGGCGCAGGTCATCATCACGAGCGATACGTACCCGAAGGAAATCTCGGGTATCGACGACCGCCTGATCTCGCGCTTCGACTCGGGCCTGACGGTGGCGATCGAGCCGCCCGAGCTGGAAATGCGCGTCGCGATCCTGATGCGCAAGGCGCAGTCCGAGGGCGTGAGCCTGAACGAGGACGTCGCGTTTTTCGTGGCCAAGCACCTGCGCTCGAACGTGCGCGAGCTGGAAGGCGCGCTGCGCAAGATCCTCGCGTATTCGAAGTTCCACGGCCGCGAGATCTCGATCGAGCTGACGAGGGAAGCGCTCAAGGATCTGCTGACGGTGCAGAACCGCCAGATTTCGGTCGAGAACATCCAGAAGACCGTCGCCGACTTTTACAGCATCAAGGTCGCCGACATGTATTCGAAGAAGCGTCCCGCGAACATCGCGCGACCGCGCCAGATTGCGATGTACCTCGCGAAGGAGCTCACGCAGAAGAGCCTGCCGGAAATCGGCGAGCTGTTCGGCGGCCGCGACCACACGACGGTGCTGCACGCGGTGCGCAAGATCGCGGACGAGCGCGGCAAGGACGCCCAGCTCAACCACGAACTGCACGTCCTCGAGCAGACGCTCAAGGGCTAGGGCGCGGATTGGGTCGCCCGTGCGGCCCGAAGCGGGGGCTCACCCGCGCGGCAACCCCGGCGGCCGCGCCTGTTTATTTCGCGGATCAGCCCCAATTTAGGGAAGTGGACCGTTTTCAGGCACAATATGGGTTTAACCGCCCGGCGTTCCCGGGCGGATTTCACGACGCGGCCAGTGCCATGGGCGGCTGTCCGGAATGACGCAACAGCGCACGCAGCGGCGTGCGCCGAAGCGGCTTCGGGACGGGGTGCGCGGGCCGTCACATCAACGAAGGAACTCTATGCAACTGGTCAAGACCGAACGCGATAACCTCCTCAGGCCGCTGCAAACGGTGAGTGGCATTGTCGAACGCCGCCACACGTTGCCGATCCTCGCCAATCTGCTGATCACCAAGAACGGTTCCGACGTCTCGTTCCTCTCGACGGATCTCGAGCTGCAGATCACCACGCACGCCGACTTCGGCGTGGGCAACGACCAGGTGGCCACGACCGTGGCCGCGCGCAAGCTGCTCGACATCCTGCGCGCGATGCCCGACGGCCAGGTCACGCTCTCGCTGGCCGACAAGCGCCTCACCGTGCAGTCGGGCAAGAGCCGCTTTGCGCTCCAGACCCTGGCCGCGGACGAGTTCCCCACGGTCGCCCAGGCCAAGGACTTCGGCGCGAACCTTTCGGTCCCGCAGAAGACCTTCCGGCAACTGCTCGGCATGGTGTACTTCGCCATGGCCCAGCAGGACATCCGTTATTACCTGAACGGCATGCTGCTCGTCGTGGACGGCGACCAGCTCATGGCGGTCGCCACCGACGGCCACCGCCTCGCGTTCTCCTCGATGAAGATCGAAGGCTCGTTCGCGCGCCAGGAAGTCATCATCCCGCGCAAGACGATCCTCGAACTCCAGCGCCTGCTGGAAGACATCGACGACGTGCTGAAGATCGACATCGGCTCGACCCAGGTGAAGTTCACCTTCGGTCAGGTCGAGCTGGTCTCGAAGCTCGTGGAAGGCAAGTTCCCCGACTTCCAGCGCGTGATCCCGAAGGCCCACAAGAACACCTTCCAGATCGGCCGCGAAGAACTGCAGCGCTCGCTGCAGCGCGCCGCGATTCTCACGTCCGACAAGTTCAAGGGCGTGCGCTGCATCATCGAGCCGGGCCAGCTCAAGATCATGTCCACGAACGCGGATCAGGAAGAGGCTCAGGAAGAACTGGAAATCGCCTACCAGGGCGACACCATCGACATCGGATTCAACGTCACGTACCTGCTCGACGTACTCGCGAACCTGAAGATCGACATGCTGGAAGTGAGCCTTGGCGACGCCAGCTCCAGCGCGCTCATCACGATTCCCGAGAACGAGGAATTCAAGTACGTGGTGATGCCAATGCGCATTTAAAAAGCGCGACAGAAGAAGAACTCCAGGGGGCGCAGCGCCCCTTTGGCGTTTTTATGGCTTTTCGAAAAGCACCGAGCAGTAACGCTGGCAGTACAGCAGAACCGGAAAAAATCCATGACTGATACGAACAACTCGCAACCCGACAACAGCTACGGCGCCTCGTCGATCCAGATCCTCGAAGGTCTGGAGGCGGTGCGCAAGCGGCCCGGGATGTATATCGGCGACACGTCGGACGGCACCGGTCTGCACCACCTCGTGTTCGAGGTGCTCGACAACTCCATCGACGAAGCGCTCGCGGGCTATTGCGACGACATCCACGTGATCATTCACGCGGACAACTCCATCTCCGTCACCGACAACGGCCGCGGCATCCCCACGGACGTGAAGATGGACGACAAGCACGATCCGAAGCGCAGCGCCGCCGAAATCGTGATGACCGAGCTGCACGCGGGCGGCAAGTTCGACCAGAACAGCTACAAGGTCTCGGGCGGCCTGCACGGCGTGGGCGTGTCGTGCGTGAACGCGCTGTCTTCCTGGCTGCGCCTCACGGTGCGCCGCGACGGCAAAAAGCGCTTCATGGAGTTCCACCGCGGCGTGCCGCAGAGCCGCGTGCTCGAAGAGCAGCGCGGCGCGCAGGTCTCGCCGATGCAACTGCTGGGCGACACCGAGCAGCGCGGCACGGAAGTGCACTTCATGGCCGACGAAACGATCTTCGGCAGCGTGGAGTACCACTACGACATTCTCGCGAAGCGCATTCGTGAGCTCTCCTTCCTGAACAACGGCGTGCGTATTCGCCTCACCGACCAGCGCACGGGCAAGGAAGACGACTTCGCATTCGGCGGCGGCGTGAAGGGCTTTGTCGAGTACATCAACAAGCAAAAGACCGTGCTGCACCCCACGATCTTCTACGTCCAGGCCGAGAAGGACAACGTGGGCGTGGAAGTGGCGATGCAGTGGAACGACAGCTACAACGAAAGCGTGCTCTGCTTCACGAACAACATTCCGCAGCGCGACGGCGGCACGCATTTGACGGGCCTGCGCGCGGCCATGACGCGCGTGATCAACAAGTACATCGCCGACAACGAAATCGCCAAGAAGGCGAAGGTCGAAACGTCGGGCGACGACATGCGCGAAGGCCTCTCCTGCGTGCTCTCCGTGAAGGTGCCCGAGCCCAAGTTCAGCTCGCAGACGAAGGACAAGCTCGTTTCTTCGGAAGTGCGCGCGCCGGTGGAGGAACTCGTCGCGAAGGCGCTGGAAGAGTTCCTGCTGGAAACGCCGAACGACGCGAAGATCATCTGCGGCAAGATCGTCGACGCCGCGCGTGCACGCGACGCCGCGCGCAAGGCGCGCGAAATGACGCGCCGCAAGGGCGTGCTGGACGGCGTGGGCCTGCCCGGCAAGCTGGCGGACTGCCAGGAGAAGGACCCGGCGAAGTCGGAAATCTACATCGTCGAGGGCGACTCGGCGGGCGGCTCGGCCAAGCAGGGCCGCGACCGCAAGTTCCAGGCAATCCTGCCGCTGCGCGGCAAGGTGCTCAACGTCGAGAAGGCGCGCTACGACAAGCTGCTTTCCTCGGAGCAGATCGTCACGCTGATCACGGCGCTGGGCTGCGGCATCGGCAAGGACGACTACAACCTCGAGAAGCTGCGCTATCACCGCATCATCATCATGACCGACGCGGACGTGGACGGCGCGCACATCCGCACGCTGCTGCTCACGTTCTTCTATCGCCAGATGCCGGAGATGATCGAGCGCGGCTATGTGTATATCGCCCAGCCGCCGCTCTACAAGCTCAAGGCGGGCAAGGACGAACGCTATCTGAAGGACGACGCCGATCTCAACGCGCACATGCTGCGGCTCGCGCTGCAGGGCTCGGAGCTCGTGTCGAACGAAGGCGCGACGCCGATCGCCGGCGACGCGCTGGGCGAACTCGCGCGCTCGTATCAGCTCGCGCGCGGCGTGGTGGATCGCCTTTCGCGCATCTATGACGAGCGTGCGCTGGAAGCCATCATGGACGGCGTGGCGATCGACCTCTCGGGCGAAGAGTCGACCGAGGCTTCGGCGCGCGCGCTGGAATCGCAGCTGCGCGATGATCCTTTGAAGCCCGAAGTAACGGTCGTGCCGCAGTATGACGCGGTGCGCGAACTGCGTTCGCTGCGCGTGGAGCGGCGTCATCATGGCAACGTGAAGGTGTCGGTGATCGACGAGGAGTTCCAGCTCACGGCCGATTATCAGCAGCTGGTGAACACGGCGAATACGTTCAAGGGGCTGATCGGCAAGGGCGCCGTTATCAAGCGCGGCGAGCGCAGCATGGCCGTGAACGACTTCAAGAGCGCGATGAAGTGGCTGATTTCGGACGCCGAACGAAATGTGTCCAAGCAGCGTTATAAAGGCCTGGGCGAGATGAATCCCGGGCAGCTTTGGGAAACGACGATGGATCCGACCGTGCGGCGTTTGCTGCGTGTGCAGATCGAGGATGCCATTGCGGCCGATGGGATCTTTACTACGCTGATGGGGGATGAGGTCGAGCCTCGTCGGGCGTTTATTGAGAGCAATGCGCTTAGGGCGGGGAATATTGATGTTTGATCGCGTCTGTAGACGTAGGGCGCCAGAGTAAGTGCGACTGGCGCCACAGTTTTGCGACTAGGTGACAAAGATAGCGCGACGGACCTATATCGTAATGGGCGCCCGAGTATCTTGCTTTGCTGATTCTCGATATTTGAGCGACCCATGCCCTCCCCAACGAACTCAGCGGTCGAAAAAACAAGCACTTGCGAGTGATCGCGGTGCTTTTTTTTCGCCATAGCCGCACGGGCTGCGGCATCAAAAGGTGGTCTTTTATCTGATATTGTCTGGGCGCAAGAATCCCGAGCGAGCTAACAAGATTGATTTCAAAACGACGCGACCAGATCATCTGCGGATCATTGGTGTGAGAGGTGGTCTTGGTGAGGAGGCGGCGATAGTCGGGACCCGAAGCAAAATCAGCAACAACTGGGCTTCGTGTTTCCGAACCCCATTCGCCCCGGACGCAATGGGGTTCGCTATGCGTAATGGTTCACACGGTGCTACCGAGAAATCCACCTCTGACAGTGACGTGGCGGTTGCAGGGTCGTTCAAGATCTTGCCAACATCACAAGGATCTTGTCTAATTCGACGTAAGACGGCAACTAACGTGGAACGGGGATGGTGACGGTCAAGGCGCGAACGAAGCTGCGGGCGGTGGATCTGTATTCTGGAGTGGGTGGCTGGTCACTCGGTCTACGGTTGGCCGGTATCGATGTCGTAGCTTCTTACGAACGTTGGGATTTGGCCAACGAGACGAACTTCAAAAACAATCGACATCAAGCTCAGACGATCGATATCAGGCGACTTTCTCTGGATGATCTGCCTTCGTGCATCGATATCGTCGTTGGTAGCCCTCCATGTACGGAGTTCTCTTTTTCCAATCGAGGTGGAAACGGTAACATCGCAGATGGGCTTGAGGATATTCGTAAATTCCTGACTATCGTTCAGCACCTCAAGCCCAAGTTTTGGGCAATGGAAAACGTTCCAAGGGTGGCGAAAATACTCGAGTCAGAGCTCCGGCAGGGCGGCCTGCTTGAAGAATTCAAGCACCTTGGCCTCGTGCCGCACGTTGTAAATATGGAGGATTTCGGCTTGCCGCAGCGCCGCCGACGTTGCATTGCCGGAAACTTTGATTTTACCCTGCTCGCCGCCTACGCGAAGAAGGTGCCAAAGCGAACGCTTGGCCAGGTTGTGCGCGCATTGACGGAAAAGAGGATTAGAGATCCTATTTACGGTCTCCATCTTGACGGGCAAGAGGTGAGTGATCACGTCGAGGAGTCGCCTCTAAATGAGGAGGAGGTTCGTATCAATAGAGCCGGAAAGATGCTCCATCCCGTCTATAACACGATGTCTTTTCCGGATTCACTTGATCGGAGCGTTAGAACGATTACAGCGACATGTACTAGGGTGTCGCGTGAAAGTATTGTCATTGAAAGCCCAAATCGAACAGGGAGTTATCGGAGACTTACTGTTAGGGAGCGAGCGTGTTTGCAGGGGTTCCCTATTACTTTTCAATTCTACGGCAAGTCGTATGGTGAAAAGCTGCGCATGGTCGGGAATGCTATTCCGCCCTCATTTGCGTATTATGTTGCGCATGCGCTGCAAAGCCGCGCGCCGGCCGATGTAAAGCCGCTGACTGAATATTTGGAAACGCTGAAGAGCCCGGTTCCGTTGGCGACTGATGCATCTCCTGAGCGCCCCGGGTCACGCTATACGCGCAACCGCACCTTTCGATTTGCGATTCCCAGCTTGCGGTTGATGAGCGGTGTGCGCTTTGAGTTGGCGAACAACGTATCTGACGGGGATGCACTTTGGGAGGTCTCCTTCTATTTCGGGACATCCAAATCCATCAAATCGCTGGCGCTTGATGGACGCTTGTATGATTGGATATGCGAAGAAATTCCTGTGGAGTTGCGCCAGGAGATCAGTCCAGAAATCGAACGCCTGTCTGAGTTTGTGGATCGTGCAGACATAGGCAATATGCAGCGAATCTGGAGTCACTCCGGGGTTGGCCTTACGCGTCCCTTTATGTTGCTCGATCAACTTGACGAGTGCGGCGCTCGTCTGAGCAAGATACTGGGTCACTACGACGTGCTTGCTCAAACACTAGTCGGACGTGCGATCTGGAATCAATATGGGGAGGACGCTCCTAGGCTGCCCGGGCTGAACAAACTCGCGCGAAATGCCCCGCAAATTCTCGCGGGCCTACTTGTTGGTGCCCGTGCGAATGACGGTTTGCGCGCGCATAGGCACACGGCGATTCGGCCTTTGAAGGAAGTAGCATCTGGCTAGGCGGCGGCAAAGGCAGGAAATTCCGACTTCCGGCTGTAGTTTTTGCGATGTGTCCGATTCCAGCCCCATGGTCCTCGCATCGTTGATTCTTTCGTAAATGTGGCGCGAGTCACTGTATGGCGGACACATGCACATGGAATTTCTTGGTCCGGAACAAACGCCGGAGAATCAGTATGAAGCTGCTCAGCGCTTCGTGCGCTGGCTCGAGAATGACGTTCTCGCGGAGGCACGTGGCGATCGGGAACAGGCTTCTCCAGTAGACCCAACGGGGCGCTACTGGCTCGGACGACTCGGACCAAAAGATTTCGTTACTCGACCTGACGAGCGCGGGGACCGTCTTGAGCCATGTGCAATTGGCCTGCGACTTCGACCTGCACAAGCAGGTCCTTGGGCGTTCACGGTATCAGTGCGCTTCTGTCTTTGGAGGAGACGAAGATCGACTGACGAAAGTGGTCTGCGTTGGGCATACGATAAAAGCCCCTTTGTAGAGGTTCAAACGCCGGTCATTGTTCGGGAGGCCGCGGGAGACCAGACATTCGGTCAGTCGTTGCTTAACGAGGCGCTGGGTGCGTTGAACGCAACGGGTTTGTCCGCAAGCATACGTGTTCGGATGACCGGACGAAGCGCATCGGCACGCGCGATTGAAGTGACGCTTGTCAACGACAGCGTTGAGAATCCGGAATTATCTGACGGCCGCTTTTTTGAGGCTTCGCTATCGGTAAGTGGATTCGACCGGATTCCGTTCGAACTTGAAAGTCTCCCCGACAGTTTCCGGTTTGACCGAAAGGTGCAGGCGTACGGGGTAAATTGCGGTATCGAGATCGACGGCGATATCGTGCGCACAAGCGACGGGCCAAACGCGACGCGGTATCGTCCGGACTTCTGGGCATCGTTGGGCAGAGCGACGGACTTGACTTTCAATACGCTCGCACAAGATTCGTGCGACAGTGCATTCAGGCTCTTGCAACGGTTCGAGAGCTGGGCATCGGAAGTGTGGTCGGAACAGACGCTCGCACAACGTGCAAAGGGCGAGCAGTGGTCCGAAGGCATGCGCAAGGAGGCTGCCGATGCGCGTTTGGAGTTTCAGGGCGAACTGGAGCGCATCCGGCGTGGAACGGAGCTTCTTCGCGCAAATGCTGAATTGCGCCGCGCCTTTCAGCTCATGAACCGATCGATGGGTCTTTCGGCGCGCGGACGGTATCAAGAATGGAGACCGTTCCAGTTTGCCTTCCTACTGGCTAACCTCGAGTGTCTGGTTGACCCAGCCATCGAGAGTGACATTGTCGACATAGTCTGGTTCGCGACGGGTGGCGGCAAGACCGAAACCTACCTTGGTCTCATTGTGACCGCCGCGTTTCTTGATCGCATGCGCGGCAAGATTTCCGGTGTGACGGCATGGTCGCGGTTCCCGTTGCGAATGCTGTCGCTCCAGCAGACGCAGCGATTTGCAAACGCGCTCGCTGCTGCTGAAGTCGTAAGACGCCAACAGAAGATCGAAGGGGACGAGTTCTCACTAGGCTTCCTTGTGGGGGGCACATCGACACCGAATCGCATCAAGAAGGAAAGTGCCAAGGCACATGAGGATGCGGACGCGATTGCAGAGATGGACAATCCTTTCCAGCTCCTTGACCAGTGTCCATTCTGTCGCGAAAAAAGCGTCTCGACGCAATTTGATCGGGCAAGCTGGCGGTTGACCCATACCTGCGATAACGTGGATTGCCAAAGCGTTGGGGCACCCTTGCCGATATACGTTGTTGATGACGAAATCTGGCGTTTCCTGCCCACCGTTGTGATTGGAACACTGGACAAGGCCGCCAACATTTCCCGCCAGACTGGCATGCGAGGCTTGGTGGGAAGCCCGAAAGGCTTATGCAACAGCCACAGGCACGGTTATACCTACGCACCGCGCTCGGTTTTTCCCAACGGCTGCCTTGTGCCCGATTGCCGCGGAGGGCATCCTGCGCCACTGCCCATGGCAGAGCACTACTACGCCCCGACATTTCGCCTCCAGGACGAATTGCACCTTTTGCGAGACAGTCTCGGGGCTGTCGACGCACACTATGAATGCGTCATGGATGAAATCCAGAGGGAAATCTCGGGCAGCAGGCCAAAGATACTTGCCTCGTCTGCGACGTTGTCAGGGTACGCCAAGCAGGTCGACGTGCTTTACCGGCGCGAAGCTCGCGTGTTTCCGCAGCAGCCGCCCGTAGATGGCAAGGGGTTCTGGGCGACCGATTCTGAAAATCTGATGCGTCGCTATGTGGCCTTGGCACCGCGTCGTCTTACAGTCGAGTTCGTCATCGACCGGCTGGTTGTCACTCTGCAATCGGCGATCCGCAACCTGCTTCAGCATCCGGATGCAATATGCGCACAGCTGCGCATCGATCCCTCGTATGCGTCCATGCTCGTGCAGTTGTACGGTACCAACGTTGTCTATGGCAATACGTTGCAGGACATCGACGCGGTGGTGCGTTCTTCGGAGACGCAGTATGCCGAACTGCAGCCGTCCGTCAACGTTGAGACGCTCACCGGCCGGACCGATTTTGACCACGTTCGTAGAACGCTCGCCCGTCTGGAGTCGCCCGAAGCCGATTTCGCGAACCGAGTGCACTTGATTGCTGCGTCGTCCATGATGTCCCATGGCGTGGATATCGACAGGTTGAATGTGATGATCATGCTGGCGGCTCCATTAGGGGTTGCTGAATTCATCCAGGCGACTGCGCGTGTCGGGCGCCGGTGGCCAGCTCTGGTACTGGTCATTCCGAAAATGAGTCGCGAACGGGATGCTAGTGTGTATCGTGCCTTTCCCGAATTTGTCACGCACGGTGACCGGTTCGTGGAGCCCATTCCGATTACTCGGAAGAGTCGACGAGTGCTCGATCGAACAATCTCGGGGCTCGAACTGGCGCGAGTAACGATGATTCACGAGCCACAATCCCCTACCGCCCTCACAACGATCCGGGCCTTGAATCGTTTTGTCCGGGAGAATCCGGAGCTACTGTCCGACGACGAGATGGCTATCGCGTCCGCCCTCGGGCTGTCGCCTGAAGATGAGTTTATGCGTGAACAGCTAGCGAGGTGGTTCGAAGGATTCTCGCGTAACCTTACTGAGCCTCCGAGTGATTCGAAGTTCCTGTCCGACCTTTCTCCTACTGGCGATCCAATGACATCTTTGCGCGACGTGGAAGAACAGGTGCCAGTCAAGGGGGACAGTACAAAATGAGAGAGTACAGAAGCGGTTCACAAATCCTGTTCGGACACCTCCCTGAGCAGACGGTCGATGCTGACGGCCGTATCTGGAAAGTAAAACGCTGGAACGATCCTAGGGTGGAATCTGCGATAGACGTGAGCGCACTGCGCGAGGAACTCGTCCGGGCGGCATATCCATGGAAAGAGCACGAGCAGGACGGTGGTTTCGTCGATGACCTTTATGCGCAGCGTTCCGTCCGAGTGCGTTCGCTTAATACCGAAGAAGGGGTCTGGTGTGAGCCGTTCCCACGGCTTTACCTTTGTCAGGCATGCAGAAGACTACATGATGAACCGATGGGGCGTTGCCAATGTGGCTCACAGCGCTCTAGAGGACAACTGCCGTTCGTGGGCTTTCATGATCTGTGTGGCGCAATCAAGACGCCCTACGTTGCGAAGTGCCGCACGCACGGTCAACGAGCGGTTCGATTTCCGGGCACGGCGTCCGCGGCAGAACTGGTCTTTTACTGCCCGGTCTGTAACGTAATCATCCAGCAAGGATTCGCTGCGGCGTGTGATTGTGATCAGGGCGGAAGGCTATCGTTCACGGTGCATCGCTCAGGCGCGGTCTTCAAGCCTCGTGGTATTAGTATGATCAACCCGCCGCGGCGGGAAATCCTCAATACGATCGAACAGGCTGGTGGCGGGGAACGCGCGCTCCAATGGGTGCTAGACGGAATGAAAGGTAGCCGCGTCACAGACTCGGCTCCCGCCCGCAGCCCGGAATCGGTGCGCAAGATGCTTGAAGATCGGGGCTTCGATGCGGCGACAATCGACGCGATGCTCGCCGCCATGACACCGTCACAGGGAATAGGCGGGTCCGGCTCGCTGGTCATCGATCCGCAGTTGCGCGCCGATGCAGAAAGACAGGCAAAACAGATCGCACTGGCAACGTATGAAAGTCGTGTGACACTCACGGACCTGCGTGAACGTGCGCAGAATCCCGCGTTGAGACACCTGTACGAACATGAATACCCGCGAGCGCTTGCCCGGGCGGGGTTGGAACGTGTCGAGCTCATCGATCGCTTTCCCGTCCTGACTGCCCAGTTCGGATATACACGAGGACCGGCAACACCAGGTGACAGCCGGCTTCGAACTTATCGCGATTCAAACGGGGACTATTCCATCTACGGTGAGCTGATCCAGACCGAAGCCTTGCTGCTCCGATTGAGACCGGAGATGATTCGGCGGTGGTTGATCGATAGTGGCGAGCAGATAAACGCGGAAGCGGGAAGCATTGGCGCGGCGCACGCGATCCTTGGTGCGATGGCACCCATTGATCAACCGAATGAAGTCACGCGAAAGGTCACCGAACTGGTTCACTCGTTCTCGCACGCACTGATAAAACGCGCTGCAGTGTACGCAGGTATCGAGCGTAGTGCGCTGTCCGAGTTGATTCTGCCGACGGCGTTCTCGTTTTTTGTCTATGCGACGGCAAGAGGAAGCTTTGTGCTTGGGGGGCTGCAGGCACTTCTGGAGTCGGAGCTTCATATGTTGCTGGATACGCTGGTGGACGACGAACATCGTTGCGCGCTCGATCCGGGATGCGAAGACACCGGTGCAGCGTGCGCCGTATGTCTGCATCTCGGCGAGCCGTCCTGTTCCATGTTCAACACGGCGCTGAGTCGTAAGGCATTGGCCGGGGGGCAAGGCTATTTTGACGTTAGTTCTGCATCGGAAGCCAGTTAAGATATTCACGGTCAATGTCCGTACCAACCACGACCAGCATTGATCGCGCGCGACTCATACCGACATAAGCTCCCACACGGTCGTCCGCGAGTCTGACCGATGACAGTGCGAGAACAACAGCTTGCGACTCCAATCCCTTAAACCTTGAGATTGTCTCGGTGGCAATGCCGCGAGCGCCCCATTGCCCAAGCGACACACCCGCGACCGAATGCTCACGCAATCGGCTAACCAGAGTTGCTGAACCGCATAGAACTACGATATTGCGCGAATCGAACCCCTCTTCAAGCAGCAGTTCGATCGCCGCTATGACGTCTCCTTCACGTGGTTCATCGTCAGAAATCCGCCAGACCGGAGGGGGGCCTTGAATGCCTCGCGTAGGCGACGTCATCTTCACCGCTGCCGCGACCCGCGCGGCGATCGGTTGCGTATTACGCATATTGCGCCTCAGCTCCCACACGAACTCACCATGAAACCCTTCGCGCCAGTCGCGCCTCCAGATATCTTGCAGAGAATCTGCGAAATTGAAGAAAGGCGCGTCCTTCTGTGCACCCGTCAGGCATCGAAGGGCATCGAGCCAAAGAGGCGCGAAATCCTGTCCTTCATCAACAACGATCGCGTCATAGGATGTACCGTTAATGGCGCAGGCTTCAATCAGCAATTCCGGCGCGCCATTCTCCCACCAGTCGCGCGATCGATCGGCAGGAATCTTTAGCTTCGCGCGGCGAGCTTCCTGCAGGCACAGCGCGTGAAATGTGGATGTCGTCAGCGTCTGTGTGTTGCCCACGCGTACTGATAAATCGCAGCCAAGCAGTTCGTTATAGCAAACCAGCAGGGTCCGAAAACCATCCCTAGTTAGCTGTTGAGCTCTTGCTACGGCGAGCACCGTCTTTCCCGTGCCTGCTCCGCCGAGAATCAGACCTCCGCGGTTTGCCCGAAGCCCAGCAAATACCTCAACCTGCTCAGCCGTCAACACAGTAAGCTCAGCTTCAGCGTCAGTACTCTTGCCTGCTAGCTTCGGTGAAATTAAGACGGTTGGTGCAAGTAACGAGACAATTTTTTCCACCTCGGTTGAGGTCATGCTCGAGGTAAGCTGCCAATAGTCGAAGCACCGGACAATCGAGTGCTCCACGTTGTCCAACTCACGTTTCGCTAGACTAATTTGCTCTGCTCCTGCAGGGCCGATGAGTGGCAGCTTTTCCATGTGCGGAAACACCACCGCGTGACCGATTCGGGACTTCGCTCCCAATCCATGGTCACTCAACCAGCCGACCAGTGCGTGCTTGGAAGCGACAGCCTGTTCAAATGGATTCCTAATCGCAAATCGACGTCGGTGGCGGTCTGTCGTAAACCACCGACCCGAATCGATTTCGATTCCACCTCCTTTCACTTCGACTACCAGGATGCCCCTTTTCGGATGCACCAGAATGAAATCTGCTTCCCCGTCGCCTTGCCTGCCTCCCCGCTTCGATTGCCAGCTCACATGGTGTAGGACGGTCCAGTCGTCGGGAAGCCGATGAAGAGCGGCAGCTACCCGCTTCTCAGAATCCTCCGTCGGCTCGTCTGTTCCCAAGCCAATGTATCGTGCCATTTTAGTTATCCAGAAAATCGCTCAATCTGTCCTTGCGCGATGGCAACTGAAGTTTCTCCAGCGCCTTTGCTTCAATCTGTCTGATCCGCTCCCGCGTGAGGTCATATTGCTGTCCAAGTTCCTCGAGAGTGTATGGCTCATCATTATCCATACCGAGCCGCATTTTGATTATGTGCTCCTCACGGGGTTGCAAAGTTGAGAGTACTTCGCGGCACCGCTCACGCAGTTGGCGCTGTACAATCAAGTCGAACGGTGTTTTTGCTGTGTCTGGGACCAAATTCAACAAAGCCTCATCTTCTGACACTAACGCATCGGCTTGTGCGCAATCCGTTACTTGAACCATCCATAAAAGTTTGGCTAAGCGTTCAGTTTCGATCCCTGTCGCGGCTGCCAGTTCGTCTGTAGTCGGAACCCGACCGCGCAACTGCTTGAGCTTTGAGGCGGCTCTTTTGATTCGGAGCATCTTATCCACCACATGGACCGGGAGCCGTATCGTCCGATCAAGGTCCGCAATGGCGCGACGGATTCGCTGCTCGATCCACCATGTAGCATATGTTTTAAACCGGAAGCCTCGCTCGGGGTCGAAAAGGTTGGCTGCATGAAGAAGTCCAATAAAGCCCTCTTGCTCGATGTCCTCTTGCAATAGATGACGGTGTTCACCAAAGCGCCGTGCGATTTGCTGCACATACCGGCTGTTGGTGACGAGGAGCGTGGCCCGCGCTTGTTGCGCTTCATTGCGAATGCGCTCGACGTAGGCTTGGTCCAGCCCATCCAAATCTTGAGGGAGGCGAAGGGATAGCTGAATCCGTCGGCCGAGATTTCTTTCCTCGGCTTCGTTCAGGTAACGGCGTGCTTGTGCACGGGAGTCGTTGTGAGATTCGTCCTCGTCTTCGTCATCCTCGAGAATCTTATAGCCGGTACGAATGAGTCTCTCCTCAACTGCCATGCACTCGGCGATAGACAATCGCTTGCGTAGATAGGAGCGGTTGATGTCTGAGCGTTGTAAATAGCCGTCGCCACGCTGAGCATCGGCCGAAAGCGACTTGACTACCTTGTCGACGACTTCTGGGCGCACGGCATCGATGCCTTCTGCCGCGTCAGGGGCGTCAGTTGACACGAAATCAGGCAGGTCATCGTGTCGCTCGTCGTATGACTCGCCACCGAACTCGTCATTCTCTGTGCTGCGGCTTGTCACAATCCGCCTTCCCCGAAGCTCACGCCCCTGATGCAAGTGATCAGTTAAGCACGACTGTATTTCAGTTCCGGCAAGAGAGCGATGCCAGCTCGGTACGCCGGATCAGATTGTCGATTTATTGATGGATTATCTTACCAATGATTGGCCTAAGTATATCTGTCCCGAATCCAGAATTCTGCAGGCCTGGTCGATCAGTGATCGTTTACTTATTAGTGACCTAAGGCCACGACCTCGAATTCTATGCATTTTGCATATGTTACACTGCTGGAATTCCGACTCACCAAAACCTCCGCTTCGTTCTCGTCAGCTCCCGCAACCACTCTCGCGAAATCTTTGAGAACGTTTGCCCGTGGTTCGCCAGATTTTCACGCCGGCGATGCATTCGTAGTGACTGACGCTTTTGGCTTCGTCGGACTGTTTTGCGTTCGCGGCAAAATACGACGCGGTCGGGGTGAACGAAGTCGGCTTGGCCGCGCCTGCAATAGTCACTCGCTCTGGATAGGCGCGCGCGGTGTCCTGAGGCGTTCAGCGCGATCATTCGCCGATATCGATCCTACGCTCGCGGTGGATACGAACGGCAACCGGCCGCGGCGCAGCTATCTGGACGACTCGCAACATGCAGCGGGGATTGCCACGCGTCGCGTCACGGCAATTGTATTCGCCGGCGTCGCGCCGACGCTCAAACCAAACCGAGGAAGCTCGCGAACTGTACTCCGGCCGAATCGCCTCTGGGATTTCCACCGCGCATAGGCAGTGAAGGAGCCGATGCTTTCCCTCGCGCGGCAGCCGACATTTGGCGGATGGCCGAAGCGTCCATGTAACATTCGTCGCCGATCGTCATGTTGAATCGGATCTACGCAACAGTGCCGCTGTTGCCTACGTTCGGCACATCCCTGTAGCAGACTTCAAGGGTCTCGTGATCAACGACGCACCCAGGCTTTAGCAAATCTTGAAACGGCTGGAGAGCACATCTGGTGCTCAAAAGTACATTGTTGTTCCTCCCCCGTCACAGAGTCAGGTCGATGGAGCAACTTTCGCAGTTCAGGAAGCGCTTTAAGACGGACGAACACGATTCGATGGATATCAGGCAACGCTGGAATTGGAATGGGTAACGTCGCCGAGATCGGCGACGCTGCCTAACCAGGAGTCTGGGCGCTTGCCATCGCTCCGGGGGCACACAGCTAGCAGTTCTCACCGCATCAAACGACGCTAACCATATTCATTGAAAAAAATCATAAAGCGTAGACCGTAATAGCGGTTCCAATTGCCCTGAAGCAGAGTCCATCGATTTATGGGCATAAATATTATTTTTCCGAGAGAATTGATTTAAGCAGGAGCAAAAAAATATTTTTAAATATATATAAATCAAATACAAATCACAGATTTTCTGGGTTCTTATAAATTTTTCCGATTTCTTTCGCAATTTGCCACTCAGGAGTAGAGCGCAGTATGCTGGCGGGGACATTTCTCATCCGCAAACTGTTGTTGACTTGAACGTGACAGCTCTGGGCAATTTCGTACGCAATCGACGCAAGGAGCTTTGCCTCACACAGGTTGCGCTCGCGCTTCGTATGGGCGTAGATGACGCGTATATCAGCGCGGTCGAAACGGGCCGAAGGGTTCCCGACGGTAGTTCCTTCCGCGAGGCGCTGGGTAGAGCACTCGACCTGGACGAAGATGGATTGCGTCAGTTGGTTGACGCTTCGAGACGTTCGCAGCGTTACCTCCGCCTGCCCGAAGAACTATCGGAGCGCAAACACCAGTTGATTTCGGCGCTGGTTGAGGACGTGAGGCTAACTGAAATGGATCTGGAGACTATTGCGAGTGTGCACTCTGCGATAGCCCGCAATAGAAACATGGCCGCCCCGGTGGCGGCGCCTGATGTCGAAGGAGGGTCTATGTAAAAGCAAAAGCGCCACACACCATAAGGCATGCAGCGCTCTTGGATTCAGAAACAATAACAACTCGACTCCTAGACAAAGCCGAGTTTCTACCGATCTGACCTCAGCGTCAAGCCTTTCTGTTGCCCTTTGATTTGTGCGCCCTCGGGATTCGATCATCTTTGGTCGAGTCTCCGATACTGTTCGCCCATTTTCGGGTACGAATTCGACAACGAATTGTTGTCGAATTGGGGGCGCGTTTTTCAACGTTGAGCGTCTGTACAGACGCGACGGAGCAAACTCGTGCCCACATCACCAGGAATTCCCCTTTCATCACGCCAACCGCGTCGGATCGTAACCGTCTCAGGCCGTGGAGTGCGCGGATTTTTTCCGAGCCGGAAGTCCGCAAAACCGGTCCAGTTCGAAAGCCTCATCGAAGAAATGACGCTTAGGCTCCTGGAAGTTGCGCCCTCAGTCAGATCGATCACTACCCAGCCGGGAGTGATCGAATACCTCGACGGGTGGCAGAAGCGTCGCTACACGCCTGACGTGAAGATCGCGACTGACCACGGCACGTCATTTATAGAGGTCAAGGATGACTTGGCACTGAGTCCGCGCTCCGAAGCGAGTGTCCGTATCAGAGCGGCTGTTCGGTACCTGCGGCAAAACAGTGGGCGCCTGCATATCGTCCTTCGGAGTGACCTCATTGCAAACGATCTTCAACTACATCTGGCTCACCTGTTGAGACAGCGGCCACTTCGTAACCGCTACCGCCCCGATATTGACTGCACCCTGTGGGATCCAGAAAACGGCACTGAGCCCTCAGCCGCTCTCCAGCAGCAATGGGAAGAGGCTAAGCGTGAGTGCGACGAGTTGCTTGGTCGGATCATGGGGCGAAATCCCGATGATTTGTTGCCTGTTCCAATTCGATAACGGAGGCCGACCATGGCTAACTTCATCAAGGATCAGATCGTCTTTCGCGGCGAAGGAAAATACCGGCTTGTTCGTGTACAGGGGGACATCGCTCAACTAGAAAATATAGCGACAGGAGAATTTTCCGACCACAACGAAGCAGATCTCCTCGAAGAATATGTGCGCGGGTATCTTCGAACGGCTGCCGGTGGCCAATATCAACGGCCACCGGTACGTAACGCCTTCATCGGTGCAAAGCCTGCCGTAGCTTCATCAGCAACGCAAGGCGATTTCGAAACGCGCCGGCGTGTGAACTATCTGGTAGCGCTTGATCGCGTGGATGCATTCGAAGGCTCCCGATCTTCGCTGCGAGAAGCAATTCAAAAAGTCGCAACGGATCTGAACGATGTACGGCCGCCCCATGCGACGACCGTGTATCGTTGGCGTGCCCAGTACAAACTCGCCCACTTTGATGTCCGCGCACTGTTTGACCAGAGCAATCGGCGAGGTGGCAAGGGACAGGCACGAATAGATCGTACCGTCGAAGGTATCGTGCAGGAAAAAATCGAAACCGTTTTTCTCAACAGCAGGCGCGGAACCGCCGAAGATGTCTTTAACGCCGTGTTCCTTGAGGTCCAGCGGCTAAACACAACTCGCATCGAGTCCGAGTGGCTTACTGCTCCGGCGCTCCGGACGATCCAACGGCGAATCAAGAGCATCAATGCTTTTGAACGCGTAGCAGCCCGTTACGGAGAACGCGAAGCACAACGCAGATTCGCGGACCAGTTTTGCGCGCGTCGGGTAGCAAGAATTCTCGAGATCGTCGAAATCGATCATACGCCGATCGACCTGATATATACCGATGCCAACGGGCAAGCCATCGATCGTCCGGTCTTCACGGTGGTACTGGATCGATTCTCCAGATGCGTTCTCGGGTTCTGTATCAGTTCAGCCGGATATGGCGTGCACGCGGTGTTCGAGGCTCTGCGGCACTCGATGATGCCCAAGAGCTATCTGCGAGAGCGCTTCCCCGAGTTATCCGTGGAATGGCCTTGCCACGGATGGCCGGAGCGCCTGCTGATGGACAACGGCCGGGAGTTTCATGCCGGCTCTGTTGTTGACGCGATGATAAACCTCGGAATCATCTGTGAGTACGCCGCATCGCGAGAACCCAACGACAAACCGCACGTTGAACGTTTTATCAAAACATTCAACTATTCCTTTATTCACAAGCTCCCCGGAACGACTCTCGCGAAGATTCACCAACGCATAGGGTTTAAATCGGAAGACGAAGCCTGTCTCACGTTCGACAAGCTGAACGAGATGATTCACATCTGGATCACGTCGGTATACCACGTCCGACCGCACAGGGGGCTAAGTGGCCGGGCCCCTATCGACGTGTGGAAGGAAAGTGCGTCAGCGTATCCGCCTACGCTCAAGTGCAATGCCGGTGATCTCGGCATTGAATTCGGCGAATTCGCGGAGTGTGCTTTGCAACACTACGGCATTGACTTCCACACGTTCAAGTACGTGTCCACCGAGTTGCTCACTTTACGGCGCATGCTCCCCCCGAAGCAGAAGGTACAGATAAAGGCACCGTATGAAAATGCGGGCTTTATCTGGGTCTGGGATCCGATCGACTGCAAATACATTCGTGCTGAAAACACCGACGAGCGATACCACAATCTGACCGTTGAGCAGGCCAAAGCGGCCCGTCTCGAGTATGCAAAGTCGGATCCTCACCGGCGAACCCGCGCAAACGGCGAGGAAATGATCCGCGACATGGCCAACGAGGCAATGCGGTCAAAAAAACTGAAAACAAGGCGGCAAGGTGCCAGGCGGGGGCATACCACGTCGAAGTCGGCCAATCGTTCAGAGCCTGCTGGAATCACGCAGACGGGCAACATTTCTTCAGTGACTTTTTCTTGTGATTCTGATGAACTCCCGGACTTTGAGGTCGAATCGATCAATGACGAGGTGCGCCGTGAACATTGACTGCGCATGCTCGAAAATTATTAAGGATATCAGATCAAATTTTGTTCACTTCCCTCATGTGAGAAGAATACTGAGCACATTGGACCGGATGTACGAGTACCACTGCTCAACCGAAGAGGCCGAAAACATTGTGATCGTTGGGGAATCTGGCGTTGGAAAATCGACCCTGCTTGAATGGTATTCGATGAAGCACCCTGTCATCGAGCACGACGAGTTCACGGAGGTACCTGTACTGTATGTGCCGCTCGGGCAATCTCCGACGCCGAAGATCATGGCGAATACGCTACTACGGGCGCTGGGGGACCCTAAATGGCAAGTCGGGAAAGAGGTTGAATTGACCGCTCGTCTCATTTTTCTCGTCAGACAGTGCCGCGTCAGGGTCGTGATCATCGACGAGGCTAATCATCTCATAGATCGAGGCGGTGAAAAGACGTTACACACCGCAGCCGACTGGCTTAAACGCCTGGTCGACGCAACTCGGGTTTCATTCGTGCTCGCCGGTATTCCACGGACCATTCGCTTGCTCCAGACCAATGATCAGCTGCGTGGACGATTCTGGGAGGTTATCGAGATAGACCAGTTTTCGGTAGCCAACGCATCTGCAGAGCGTGAGTTCCGCAGTGTCCTCAAGGTATTCAAGGGATACCTACGCGATCTTCCGTCCATCGAAATATCGGACGCTGCAATTACCCGACTATTTGCATTTGCAACTGACGGGCGATTGCGTGACATCCGGAGACTCATGGTACGTGCCGTAGAAGTGGCTTACGGAAGCGCCAATCCCAGTTTGACGGACACGGCTCTCGCCGAAGCATTTCGAACGGCGATTTATCCCGGATCACCGGATAACCGCAATCCCTTCCATAAAGCATTCAACGAGATGCCGCTGGTGAAGGCTGACGAACCCTACGCGAGCGTGCGCTGACATGACTACTTCCAATTCGACAAGGCGCTTGCCACTTTGCCGTCCGGCGCTATTGCCGGACGAGTGGATCGAAACCTACCTGTTCAGAGTAGCGCGAGCCAATGGAGTTCGCCGTCCATGGCAAACCGATATTGAACTATATCGCCCTGTTCTGCCCGCCACCACGATGAGCAGGCCGGATGGCTTCCCAGTTTGGGGTGGTGCGATTTTGCCAAAATGGAGCGTTACCGGACGGGCGAGCAAGATCCGGTACTGCCCGGCGTGTATGCAGCAATCACGATACATTCGCGCGCGCTGGCGCCTAGCAACATTCGAGGTTTGCACGATTCATCATGTTCGCCTCAAGGACGACCTGATCGAACCGGCAATCACCGCCAACTATAGACAGGGGAACAGGCATCTGCTGACTGAGGTCACCGACAATCAACTTTGGGAGGGCGCAGTATGCCCCATGCCCATTGAGCGGGCGCACGTCGAACGATTGTGGTCCAGCTTCGAACAGGCAATTCTTGAAGGGGATATCGGAAGAGTTGCCCACAATCTGCCTTGCGTCGTATTTGTCGAAAGGATGCTCGACGCTTTGGTAACCGGAAGGTATGGCGTCGACTACCCCACGAACGATGCGCAGCGGTCACTGCACCGCGCCGAGTTCGTTGCGAAGCACAAACTCAAGATCATCCCCACCCTCGAAGGAATCCGCCAACTACTGGGTCAGATCGCGGAACCGGGGCATCGGCGGGCTGCACTGGCGCAACTGCGTCGTTTGTTGGTGGAGGAGACGCGCAGGCCGACGTGCCTGTCCAGTTTGCCCATTGCGAGCTTGCGCGACAGGCTTCTGGCGGCAGCCATTGAAGGCCCCGAGACACCAACCCCGGGCGGACTTCCTGGCGATGCTCAACCAGCTGATTATGTGAGTCTCGAAAGGGCTGAAATTCTTATAGGATGCCGGCCACGGCTCCTGCGCCATCTGATCCACCATAACAAGATTTCGGGTGTCAGGGTCGTGGCACGCGGCATGAAGCGCTTCACGTTCCTTCCGCAACAGGAGGTAGAGGCGTGTCGCCAGTGGTGTCACTCAATCAAAACACCTGCAGACGTGATGCGGGCATTGCACATCGATCGGCGTAGCTATCAGCTATTGGTTGGTGCTGGATTGCTTCAGGCTACGATGCTTATCTCACGTCCCTGGTATAAGGAAACTGAACTGATCGAGCTCTGTCGGCGTCTGGATGACGTGTCGCGCCCTTGTCCCGCAAAGCCCGCCGACTTGCATCCTTTGTTTGGTGAATGGATCTATGCGAAAGGCTACCGACGACTAGCCGCTCAGGAACTGCTGAAGGAACTTGTCGCTGGCAAAATTCCAATCTTCCGTCGTCTTGAGAGCCCCGGACTTTCGGCGTTTTATATTGATCACAGGGCGCTTGCGCGAATGCATCAGTTGCGGAGCATTCAGGTGTTAGAACACAGGCACCGTGAGAGTTGTTCTCGCCAACTTTCGCTGCTTCCGGAATGATTGGCGACCAGGTCCCTGGTACTGGTTGGCGCGCCCAGGGAGCGTCCCTGTTCGCGGGGCGGCTCCTGGTGCGTCCGTCGGTGCGTCCCGATGAGAGCTTCCTCGGCTACCGCTTGCGGGTGGCATTCGCCAATGGGCTTTCCAACCCAGGATGGCTGGAATGCACGGACTCCCGTCTCCCCAAAACTCATGGGATGGCTCGGTGGTGTCCGCATTGCCTTGCCAGCGCGGACGGATACTGGCATGAGAACTGGTGCTCCGGTCCGTCAGCATGCCTGACGCATCAGTGCTGGCTTGCCGCTGTATGCCGTGCATGTCAACGCAGGCTGCGCTGGAAGCATGTCAGCTTCCTGAACTGTTCGTGCGGGGCACTCCTGCAGGAGGTTGCGGTTGATACATTTTCGTCCGAACTCCTGGAACTGGTCAGCAGCGTAAGCGGTTCGAATGCAGTTGCGCTATCCGTGGAGGAGCGATGGCAACTTGCCCGCTTTCTCGGTGCACTGTCCGAGTACGGACTTCGGGGCAAGCCACTGAAGAAGGCCTCACGTCAAAAGGATAATGTCGAACAAACGCTGGTGACGACCGGGGCGTCGCTGATAGCAGATCAGTCGGCCTGCCTCGAGTTGCTTGATCGCCTTCGTGTTCCTCAGGCGGCTGCGAATAATGTTCCCCTGCTATCGGAAGTCTTTCCGCAACTGCTTACCATGCTGCGTAAGCAACTAAGCGAGGCAGCGCGAAACTGGATGCTGAATCTGCTGGATGCGTACGTTGCTCGCTCATCGCGTGCTGGATCTACGCTACTCTGGGATCAGAAACATGCTGGAAGTCAGGCGGACGGTACATCGCGTCGGCGACCGCGGGCACGAAAGCCGGCCATTCTTGCTGCACTTTCTCAAACGGGGGCTACGGCACCCGTGCGGCGAACACGGTCTGGACGGCAACGGTTCGTGATCAGTGACGCCGATCTTCAGGACCTGAGGAAGAGACAGCGTGCGCTGGTTCCTCTGAAGGCGGCGGCTACACATGCCGGGATGTCGGTGAGGCGTATGCAGGCACTGACAAAGGCGGGGCTGATCACTTCAACCGGAATCCGAATCAATATCGGATCCGTCGATCGTTTGCTTGGCAAAATTCAGGTTGCTTGCGACGGAGACACGCCAGTTTTTCGTGATCCAATTACCGTTGCAGAGGCCCTACGCCTATACGTCCCCATTGATACGTCGGCTGCATTCTTCGACCGACTCATGAGCGGTGCTATTCGCCTTGTCCGTAAGCCTGAAAAGGTGCCAACACTGCGGGGAATTTTCGCTGACCGAAGCGCGGTGATCTCCGTTGTAAACACGCCACGTGAAGAAGGCGCCAGCATTTCCGTGGTTGAAGCTGCTTGTCGGCTCCGCGTCAAACAAGAGGTGATGTACCAGCTGATCAACAAAAGGCTGATCAGGAGTCGAATGGGCAAACTAGGGCGTCGGGCAGCTAGAGTCATTGACGTCGACGATCTGCTGACGTTTACCGAGCAATTTCTGCCGCTGTTCAAGGTAGCAAAGGCGATGGGAATTTCCGCTCGCGAAGCGCCAGGTTGGGCCGGGCGACATGGCATTGAGGTCGTCACCGGACCATCAGTCGACGGTGGACGGCAGTACTGGATCCGCAGGCAGGCGTGAAAATTTCCTGCGGCGTCGCGCGTCAAGCGTGAAGTATTTATTTTCGTGGGTCGTGTAAGCCCTGTGCTGCTATCAGGAGCGTATATGGGAATCCGGAAATCTCCCCCTGTTGAATTGCAACCCGTTGTCTTTCTTTCCCGCTGGCAAGTCATGGAGACAGATGAGGGTACTCGCTATTTCGTCGGGCACAACATGGAGACCATGAACGGACGGACAAGCACTAGCATCGTGAAATTTGACCTGGAGACACGCCGGGGAGTGACCGGGTCCGGGAGAATCTACGAGCTGGTAGGGGAAAGCAGTGCCGACACGAAAGCCAACTATCTGTGGGCTGTCAGTTGCGCTCAGGCGGGCATGGCTTCGATGGATGTGTCGTCCGAGTACGATCAGCCAGAAATCGCGTCCCTGCGACCTGTCCCGCCTTATATTGCCAATCTGTTCTGCGACGGTGGGCCGACGCGCCTTAGCGCCAAAGTTCCAGCCACCGGTCAATCCTTCGAAGCGCAGGATCCGGAGGACTTGGCGGAACTGCTTTTTGCCAGGGGCGTGCGACAGGGTTACTTGCGCCTCCCGGGCTCTGACAGGATCGAGAATTGGACGGAGTTCGTCGATCTTGTGCGCGCTGTAGAGCATCGGCTCAATCAACTAGAGCGGGGCTTGCCTCGTGATGTCGATGGAACACGCAGCGCCGAATGGTAGTGACGCCGCGGTGGTCTGACGCTATTGAAAACCCTGACTTGCCGCCAGTTAGTCAGGTAAGAAGTAACCTGACCTTTGACTGTGAAGCCGCCAAGCTGCTCGTCCTACCCAGAACGACGAACCGGTTTCTCGACTGCGAATTCCAGTTTCCATCGACTGTCACCTCGTCAGTCTCAGAATCGTGCACGATGATGGTTGAGAGTTCTATGGGTAGTGTCGGCGTGTAGGTAAGCGCAAGAATACGGGAGCGTAAGAGATGTTTCGGGACAAATTGCGTGCACTCATGTTCGGTATCCCGATCGGGGTGATCTCACACGATATTGATGGGGAGAAACTGGTTTGTCTTATGGATGTGCCGCTGGAACTCGAATATTCTCTGCGTGGGTGGCTATGGTCGCAGCCTGAACTTGTGCGGGAAGACTCGCCAAAATATTCACTGCAGTTCGTCGAGGAAGAGCGCATGGCGATTCCTTGGGACATATGGGAGCAGTATTTGTCCTGGATGCAGGCGACGCTCGCGCGGGCTGTGGACGCTACAGACTAGCTCTTTAGCATTGAACGGCCCTTCACCAAAATGTAAGTCGCTTATGGTGCTTGCGCAATTTCTGCCGACTGCTCTGATGCTCTGTCGGTCATGCGCGACGGAGGCACAAGGGTGGCTGGCTGGCGACGTACTCGAATTTGACCCGGATACCAAGCCCTGCTGCTTCGAGGAGCCGGACGTTTTGTTTGCATTTTTTGGGCCGTCGCATCCACCATGCGTTCTGCGTCAAGATAAGGTTCTCAGTTCGCTGCACGAGCCCAGCCGCCTGAAGATGCTAGGCGAGATGAAGCGCCTTTAACCGCAACCGTCAGCGGAGCGGTTTAGCTCAAAGAATTCTTAGCTAAGCGCAGATGGCCCGCACGTCGCGCCAATGCAGGCCCGTTGCGCCGTCTGCACTTAGCTAGAAGTCCTCTGCCTCATCGCAAGTGCTGCGGCAGGCCAGCCGTTGCCCGGCGCCCGACGCGGGCACGTTGGCGATCCAACTTACAATGGCGGCATGGCGTTACGGGGAACGACGACATGAGCAGGAAGACTGACAAGATTCAACAAAACGGAATCACCGGCCAGGAACGGACCTCTGGCTTGTTGAGCGAGAGGTTCTGGGTGCTGAAAAGGCAGGTCGACATTCACGGAGCAGATTTTCTGGTCCAGCTCCAGTACGAGACCGAGACATTCAGTGATCCCCTCCCGCCACGGCTCTGTACGGTGCAGAGCAAGTATTGCCAGGACCGCAACACGTCGCATGAGATTCCTGCGAAATATGTGCTCGACGAAGACGGACAACCGCGTCGCGGCTTTTTCCTCCTGATCCACATGGGCGACAGCGACGATAACATTCGCTTCCTGCTGTCCGCGGCGGAGATTCGGAGCGCACTCCGGCATGACGAGAAGAAGGATGTTTTCAAAATCCAGGCCGGCACCGCCTACACGGATACCTTCCAGAAGAAGACGGGCAAGTCGGTTCTCGACATCATCGAAAAAGAGCTGATCGAACTTCGGGACATGGACCGTTTAAGATTCAACATTCCATTTTATGAGATTAAGCGCACGCGTATCGACAGAAAATGGATCATTCCGATACCAAACGAGCATGAATTTATTCCCGATGCGGTGTTTTTTCTGAAAAATCTGATTCGCATGACGCTCGAGGAAAATGCGGCCGAGTACGAAATCATGGCAAAAATAATGACGGAGAACGACGTGTCCGTCATTATTTCCCTGTTGGATAAACTCGAAGACTGGATCGATCAGGACTCTGATGCGCCGCAGATGACTGTCTTAGACGTCAAGGGAAATATCCGGGAACTCCATGGCAGTCTCGCCAAGGCGGTGGCCATTCATGCGAGACGGCTCGAACTCCTTTGCGAGGACGAAAACAAGATTCGATCGTTTATCGATTTCTGCAATTCCGTCGGTGAAGCCGGATACAGAATTTTCGAGAAAATGAAGCCTGTCAAACAACGAGTGTCGGCCAATTCATACCAGTTTTTGCCGGTACGTTGTACGATAAAGTTCGACGTCGAACCGGGAAATCACGATCGGGTCGTAATCGACGAGATTAGTGGCGACCCGTCCGTTCTTCCTGCTCTGACTGCAAACGAGCGTCGCGTCGAAGGTCAGATCTTCACCGACTTCCTGGGGGATGGCAGGGCTGGCGGGTTGCGGGACATGAATCGACTCATCGTCTCCGCATGCGCCGTATACTTCGATGCACTGTTCCCCGACGACGCCGTGGTATCGCCGAAGATGCCAAAAGTCATGGCCGACTGACTCAAGGTGCCCTCAGGCAGTCTGGCCTTGGGGCGGCGGCGCGTGCCACGTGCGTCAGTCGAAGCCCGCGGGGGCGTGTGTACGCCCTTCACTAGCTCACCGACCTGCACGCGTCTGTCATCCGTTTATAGTCGGGCTTGGTGAGGGTTCGACCGGACGGCGACTCAGCGTCGATCGTCCGCGGGGGGCAGGCGCGAGTCGCGAACGCCGACGCATACCGCTCACGTTGACGAACCAAGATCGCTCTTGCGTTCGTGTACGCCGGACGAAATCATCCGCAAGCGGCGCTTTCGTTCGCCCATGGGTGGGTGCGAATCGAATACGCTGACCGCCGTGCCGGGGTCGGTGAGCAGGTCCAGCGCGGAGATCATGGCCTCGGGCGAGGTCATCTCGGCCGCGCGTGCGTCGGCTGCGAACTCCCGCTCACGGCTATAGCTGCAGAAAACCCGATGCAGTACGTAATCAAGCGCGATAAAGGCCACGACGCATAGCCCTGCCCTCCAGGCGATAGGCGCAAGACTTCGCGTGAGCGACCCGAGGAAACTGAAGGCCTCGGTCGATCCGTTGAGCAGAGCGATGGCGACGAAGCCGACGAACACGATGAGTCCGATAGGAATCGCTGCCTGCCGGACACTTCGCCGCGATAGTTCGGCAAATAGCCACGGATATACCTTCAACGCGTGATTGAACGCGAGGATATATGCGTTATTTTTTGTGTCGCCGTGCCGGAGATGCGCGACTTCGTGTGCTGCGATCGCAAGCAGCACTTCTCGCGATGCCTTGTCCACCAGTTGCGTGGAAAAGCCGATCAGGGCTGTTTTCCCGAATACGGAGGAAATCGCAAACGCATTAAGGTCGTTGGAGGGGTACTGCCCGATTCTCACGTTGTAGTCTAGATTGATCAGCAGCGGCGCGACGAGTTCACGCAAGTTATCGGCGTCCCGAAACGAACGATTATCGGCTTCCACGTCGTTGATGTTCAAAAGGTACTGCGTGGTCGACATCAGGGGAAGCGCCAGAAACACGAATACGATAGCGGCGAAGGACGCAGCAGCGTTGGGCGGAAGCGAAAATTTCTGTTGCACTATCAGAAGCGCCGTGGACGCTGCAAATAGAATAAACAGCACCGCCAGCATGTTTCGGGCAAATTTCGGGTAGATGTTTATGCGTTTCATGTAGGTTTTTGGGGAATTAGTCTTAGAGGTTAACGGCGGGCATATCCGAAACTTCAGGCAATAGCATGCGCGACCGGAACGGCTGCGGACACCTAAAGGTTCGAGCTCGGCGACGATGGCGCAGGTGGTGCTTCATACGGAGCGGCCGATTGAATTTCACAGCGGAGACGCCACCTTGCCGTGGCGTCGACCCGATGCAGTGGCGACCCGAAGCAGGCGCCGTTCTTCGCCTTGGACCAGTGTGCCGAATAACGGCAAGACTATCGACTCGCCTGGCCGTCATAGGTCGCGTTCCGCTTCTCCTTCTCTGGATTTTTGCCTGTCTCGTTTGCTACCATCACGAGTTCTCTCCATGCCCGGTACCCGGCCGTTGCGGAGGCTTGGCATAACGTCTATCGATCTTGAAAAGGATTGAAATGCAACTCGGCGACACTTGCTACTGCTGCGGCGAGCCCGCTGTCGGACCGGAACACTTCCCTCCTGAGTCGTTTTTCCCTGTCGGCCGTCGTTCCGGGTTGATCGAAGTTCCGGCATGCAAAAAGCATAACCAGGACAAATCGAGAGACGACGAGTACATCCGGACAATGCTTATGTACGACATTCGTGCGCACGGTGTCGGGCATGTCTCGTCTGTGCGAGATACCTCAAGACGAGCGCTCGAGCGTTCATTCGGGCGCTCGCTGGACCGGCTGGAAAATGGCGACCCGGATGGAGCGAAAGTCGAGGAAGTCCGACGCAGGCTCGATGGTCTGGAAGGGATTGCCGCGATGAAGGAGTTGGATGCGCTCGTGAACGAGGGTCTAGTGCCGTCTTCGCTTCATGCACTGGCGACGAAGAACCC
This sequence comes from Paraburkholderia acidipaludis NBRC 101816, assembly GCF_000684975.1. GTDB lineage: Bacteria > Pseudomonadota > Gammaproteobacteria > Burkholderiales > Burkholderiaceae > Paraburkholderia > Paraburkholderia acidipaludis. Next base: position 60,150 of record NZ_BAXZ01000002.1, read on the forward strand.
GGAGCCTGTGCGCGCTACCTTACCTTCCGGCCAAGAGGTGGAGACGATTTCCACGGAAATCGACGTAGACAGGGTTATCGCTTACTTCTCCCTGGGAGCCCGTGCACTCTATTATTGGGCATTCAATACGCGTTTTGTGGGCCAAGTGATTCTGGCGCCGCATTTCTTGATGCCCACGTATCATCCCGACGACGCCAAGCAGTTGGAGTATTTCGAGTCGCTGTTCGATCGGGACCAATCGATCGGCGACCAGAAAGAGTACTTCTACTATCGCGTAATCGACGGGGCCGACGCGAATTTTTCGATTGATGGGCAGGCCATTACAGCGTCGGTATTGAACTTCTGTATGTACGACATCTACAAAACGACGGCAATTTTTGTTTCGCCCCAACAGCAGCCTTATAGGGAAGGTAAAGAAACGCCTTCCAGTCCATAGCCAGTGAGCTTCCTGCGGTGAAGGGGCGTCTTTGCCAGAGGCCGAGGACTTCGTCGGCGGTTTCTCCGAACCTCCTTCGCTATCCATGTATGACTTCCGGACGCAGCCGCCGGTAGTTTTGTCCATCAGTAACGCACTTGATCTCAACGCGGTTCGTTGGACCGATGGCAACAAAAGCAAAGCAGATCTGCTTCAGTTCATTGGATGGTGGGCGGAGGCTCGAAACATTGAAAGATTCCTGTCCGAAGTCGAAACGGATCTGCCCAAGCTTGATCCCGTGATTCGTGAGCATCTGGCGGAGGGCCACCAGTCGCCTTGGAAACTGTTGGGTGAAGGATCAGCGCTCGATCATCCCAAGTGTTGGAAAACACCGCAAGAGCGCCTCATTGATTAACGTGGTTTCCCGGTTATATGTATCGGGCATCGCCTGACGCGCGTCGACAGACCGACGCCGATTGTCGCATGGATAGGCGATAATCCAGAACCTCTTTATGCCGAGAACGAGAATACAATGCAACCGTCTCGCTGGTGGAAATGTGACCTTCAGGTGGCAACGCCGTCATGGAAGTTTGCGTTGCCCTCAGGTCAAAGTTTTGACTTTGGGGATAAGGCCGGTCGAGCTGAATTTCTCGATTTGTACATGGGGAAGCTCAAGGAGCGTGGCATCGAGGTTATCGCCCTGGCTGACCACAATAGTGCTGACTGGATCGACGACGTTGTCGCCGCTGGAAAGAAGCATCAGATCATCGTGTTCCCTGGCTGTGAGATAACGTCGCACACCGGGGCCGATGGAGTACATCTGGTTGTAATCGGTGACACGGATCAAACAACGCAGGACTTTGACCGCCTTATCTACGGCCCGTTGGGCTTTGATTCTCACGACCATACGCCGTTTCGCTATGAGGGCGGCAATAAGTTGCCTGCAACCTCGTCAAAATCGGTCATTCAGATCCTGGACGACCTCCCTGAAGGGTACCTCGTCCTCGCGCCTCACGTTCTAAATGAGAATGGGCTGATATCGGGCAAGACTGTCAAAGGGGACATACGGTGGAAGTCTTTCCATCATCCCCGTCTTGGGGCGGTTGACCCAGGGGATTGCTCGACGCAGGAGACGGAGTCCTTCAGTTCCGCTTTTCGTGCACGGCGACTTGATAATTTTCCACGTTTGAAGACCGTAGCTTTCGTTGCTACCTCCGACGCGTATGACCTTGATAGCCTTGGTCGACGTTACTGCTGGATCCGAATGGGCGAGCCCACGATAGAAGGGCTGCGTCAGGCATTTTTGGATCACGAGTCGCGCATCATTTGTGACTGGTCCTTGAGGCTGAGCGAGTTTCCTGACAGGAATCCGAATCTCATTCGGCATGGTTGGATAAAGGAACTGGAGCTGGGCGGGCGGCTCGGCAACTCCCGGACGGCGCTTCGCGTCCCGCTTCATTATGGATTGAACGTGATTATCGGTGGGCGAGGAAGCGGAAAGTCGACAGTGATCGCAGCTATCCGCCAGCTGTTTTCCAACACCGAGAGCCTTCCAGATCGTTTGCGTGGCGAAGTGGAAGCATTTGTCGACGCAGTGTTTTCCGAAGCGACACTTCGCTCCCGCTATGCCCTACCTGAATCGCAGCAGGAACTCCAGGCGACCTGGGAAAAAGGCAGCGGAAGTACCACGCAGGTACAGTCCGAACGCCTTCGTACCGATTTCCCTGTCACGGTTATCAGCCAAAAGGAGCTCTTTGAACGCGCATCTGGGGACAAGGATGATCCATTTCTGCCGTCGCGCAGCCTCCTCTCACTCCTTGACGATCACATTGGCCTCGGCGCTAGTGAAGAAGAAAAAGTCGGTAGCTGGCACCGACGTGTAGAAGACGCACGCTCAGAATGGGCGCAGGCGACACGCTCGTATCTTGAGTTGATGAAGGACGTGGCGCAACTCAAGCAGTTACGTGAACAGGTAACCACGGTTCAAACGCAAGTGAATGCTTTTGCCGCCCCGGAAGTCAAGGCTCGCCTTGCACGCATCGACGCCCGCCGTGCCGAAGGGCTGTTCCTGCAAGAGGGAGAGAGGCAGTTGGCCCAACTGATCGAACGGCTCCAGGCGGTTATACCCCCGGTCGCAATTGAAGCCTCTGGCTCGCCGGACCAATCCGCCATACCTGAGACGCTGGGCGAATTTCGGCAGGACTTCATTCGGCTCTCAACTTCCCTTCGCGATATCGAGGCCACGCTTACCCTTACCGTGCGGGCGGCTGTTGCAGCAGCTAATAGTGCTATAGCTGATTGGGCGGCCGACGCTGACTCACCGTGGAGAAAGGACGCGGCAGCGGCAGAAGAGGACCTGAAGTCATATACGGCTGAGCTGAAGGGCAAGGGACTGTCTCCCGACGAATTCGGGAAACTGCAAGAGAGATTGAGAAAAACACGAGAAACTGTAAAGGAACTGGAGGCTAAAGAAAAGCTCCTTCCTGATGCGAAGCAGCGAGTAGCCAATGCGACGACAACGATTAAGACGCTGTTGAGCGAGCGCCGTGTAAGACGTACGGAGGTACTGACGTCAATTCAGCAGCGCAGCGGGCGGCTGCGGTTCGTCGTTTCACTCTTCTCCGATCTCACCCGCTGGCAGGAATCCATGCGGGAACTCTGCGGGTTCCGCGCAGACGCGTTTCATGGCGACGTTGCTAGTCTTGCAAATGCATTGTGGTCGGGCGATGCGGAAGAAAAGGAGCAGCGATGGGCTCATTGGCGCACGGCACTTGCGACAGGCGAATTTTCCAAATGGCAGGAGGAGTTCAAGGGTCGTCCTGCGTTTATCCAAAGGCTCTCGACGCTCGATGAGGCGATAAGGCACCGGCTTGCAACGGAGGTGCCAGACGATGTTGTGACCATGTACTTCCTGCGCGACGGGGGCAGCCCTGAGAAGGAAGCCGATTGGCAGCCGATCACGGAGGGTTCTCCGGGACAGAGGACTGCGGCGATGCTCGCCTTTGTGCTCCATCACGGACATGAGCCATTGATCCTGGATCAACCTGAGGACGATCTCGACTCGGAATGGATTTCGAGGCTCGTTGTTCGTGAACTCCGTGCAAGCCGCTGGCGGCGTCAACTGGTCGTGGTGTCGCACAACGCGAATATTCCGGTTCTCGGCGACGCTGATCAAGTGATCACCCTGGAAAATCGAGGAGGTGATCTCGCGGTCCGCGAATCGAATGTTGCTTCGAAGGCAGAGTCGTTACCTCACATTGGGCCGGTCGAATATGGTTTCGTTCGTCGAGACATCCAGAACATCATGGAAGGCGGTGTGATGGCCTTCATTCAGCGTGAGCAAAAGTACCACCGAGAAACCAATCCGCTCAGAGTGACGGTCCAAGAATAAGAAAGCCTAACGACGGATCAGGCAACCATTATTTGTGACAAGACCATGCGCAGCAACGCCCTCTACTTCCCCTACATCGCACTTCCAGACGATACATGGACAGCAAAGTCGCTGCTGTATTGGGACAAGCTCTCGTCCATTGTTCCGATGGATTATCTGCAACGTCCCGAACAGATGAGCGATTTCATGCGGACGTTGCTGACCGAGGGCCTTGTGGAACCGGTGATACCCGCTCACCATATCCATCAGATACGCCGCTTCGACGACAGCTTCATCGAACTGGTCGAGCGCAGGCTGAGACAGCGCCATCAGCACATCGTTGCGCCGGTTTCGGCACGAGTTCCCACTCGAATCCATGCAGAGAAACTGGGCGAAATACCTAGGTTTTTGGTGGAGTCGGGTCTTGCCAAGCAGGTCGATTGGGCTTGGTACGACATGGAAACGGCCACCGCAAACCAGTTCATGTCCTATCTTGCTGCGTGTCTGGGAGCCATTCCTGAGGTTGACGCCGCACCGGTAACCGACAAGGCTATTTTTGCCTCGGGCTTGCGGTCCCACCCAAAGCGGTCGGTACCTACGCTGCATCAGCACAAGTCCCGTGAAGTCGTGCTGCGGCATCTTCTTCCGACTCCCGCAGGGCCAGTACAGGTGGACAAGCTACTGCTGTTTAAACGGCGATACGGCCATCTTCTTCCGCCTCTACGCGCTCGCGTCGAAGCGCATTGCACATACGTAGCCACGCTTTCAGATCCGAATGACCGCATCGAAGCCAATGAGGCGTTCCTGCTGGAAAGTAAACAGAGCATCGCCGAGATCGAAGGCGCCATGCGTCCCACTTTTGGGAAAGTAGTCCTCGGCTCGCTAGCGCCACTTTTCGGCGCAGGACTCTCACTACAAGCAATGGCGTCGGGCGATGTTAAGGCCTACACGGGTGCTGCGCTTTCGCTCGCAGGGGCAGCATACCAGGCCATTGCTAGCATTCGAGGCGGCCGAGCCTTGGTAAATCACCCGCTTGCCTACGTCGCCCACGCAAAGTGCGAATTTGGAGCGAATAGCGGTCACCGCATGCAACTTAAGCGATGAATTATTTCCCCCCCGGCTTGGGGGACGTGAGGCTGCAGTGAGACCATAATCCACGTCACCGCTCTTCGGCTTGAGGTACACCTGGTGAACTCCATGGAACGAGCGCAGTGTACTCTCCGACGGTCCTAGCCTTCGGCAATTTCTGAAGCAGCCAGAGAAGGTAGCGTTATCCAACAATCTTGGTTACGGGGTGAGTGATGGATGAGCCGCTAAACGTCGAGTCCAGTATTCCTGAAGGCAAACACCTGACTGCGGCCTGCGACGAGTGCAACAGACACACGCGACACAAGGTTCTGGCGCAAACTCACGTGCATTGGGAATATGGGGATGGCGAGGTAAATAACTGGATTGACTATCAAATCGTCCAGTGCCAGGGATGCCTGTCAATTTCTTTTTGTGAGGAATCACTTTGCTCCGCAGATATCATGTATGGCGAAAGTGATCCTCCAGTAGAGAGGCGTCTGTTTCCGAATCGTATTGTTGGGCGCGCCATGATGGAAGAAGCCCAGCAATTGCCCGAGAACGTCTACGGTATCTACGAGGAGGCGCACAGCGCGCTATGCGCGGAACTTCTCATCATGGCAGGATTTGGCGTGCGGGCAATTCTGGAGGCGGTTTGCAAGGATCAGGGTATCGCAGGACGGAATTTAAAAATCAAGATAGACAAGCTTGCAGAAGCCGGTTTAATTACCTCATCCGGCGCCACGATACTTCAGCACCTGAGATCCATGGGAAACGCTGCCGTCCATGAAATGAAGCTGCATGCCCAGTTCCAGATCAGTGCGGCGTTCGACGTCATCGAGTATCTGTTGCAAGGGGTTTACATTTTGCCCAAACAGGCGGAGTTGCTGCTTAAACCGACTGCTAACTCGAGCCAGAGTGTCGATTGAGCGGAGTGCAATCGAACGAACCGTGAGCGGTCGGTGAGCCTGTCTTGACGAGCGAGATCAGGCTTTGGCCGTGATCAGCTGCCAGCGATGACACCGCAACGCGGCAATGTCGCCGGCCCGTTTGTCCACAGACGTGTCAGGACGTCCTGCAGATAGGTGTGCGGATTGTGTCCGTTGAGTTGTGCGGAGCGGGTCAGGCTCATAACCCGAAGCCGTTCTGACAAGGGTCGCTCAGTGAACGCTTGATCACCTAACAGCGTTTGGCGCCAATAGCCGGCGGTCTGTCCAACTAAAATTTCTGCACTGACGCTTCAAGCGCGGGCTGGTCCTAGGCGATTGTGTCCACGATGGCTTGGAACTCGACGAGCAAGTCTGCCTGCTGCGCTTGCTCGGCTGCCGACGCCTGAGCTTCGTCAGAGTGCCGCGAATCCGATGTAGGATGCAATTGCGCTCCGCGCCGCCGTATTCGACATCGGAGCGTTTTGGGGGCGAATATTTCGGGCATCGAGTCCCGTCGGTTCCCGCTGCCCCCTGCCAGCCAAGTGGAGGTTGTAAATTGCCTTCTCCGAAGCGTTGGATCATAGAACTGCAGGACGCCGCCGATGCGAGTGGCGACGGCGTTTTACAGCTTCCCGACGAGCTATGGAACGAATTGGTCGCCCAAGGGTGGGAAGTTGGCGACGTGCTCGAAATTGACCTGATTACCGAACCCGGCACTGCGGTGATTCGAAATCGCTATGCTCAGTGTCGTCAAATTTCTGCGCCGGTCAAGTCATAACGCCGCGCCCCCACAATCCAGTCGCCGACGCCACGCTCGACTCTCCCAACATCCGCCGATTTTCTGTCTCACGATGCGGCCGCCCGATTTTTGCGGCCAGCAATTGGGGTCGCACCAAAGCGCCACCACTTTGGCGCGACAGTGGGCGAGTCGCACGAACTCCGTCGCAATCGACAAAACCTCTGTGGCGCGGCTTCATGTAAGTCTTTGATTTTCAGTGTGCGCCGTCGCATTAACTATGGCGCCCTACGGTAGATAGACGCATATCCTGAGAAAAACGGACGCATAACGTGAGAAATTTATGATTATGCGTTTTCGATAGCTTGGATTAATGCGCTTATCGTACACGCTGCCCGAAAACTAACAAACGGCTACCTCATCGAGGTGGCCTTTTTTTCAGTCGACGCGACGCTGCACGCCGCAACGTGTGTGTCGGCGACGCCCGATAGGACTCTCGAGTACTCACTCAGAGCTACGCCTCGCGGACATCGAGGGAGCGCGCCGCTGGTGTGAACGAGCGGCCCACAACAAGCTCCGTTTTTTCCAGTTTTGGATTGATTTCTGATGTCGCGAAGATGACCTGATAGTCCACCTCGTATGTGGAGCACTCTTCGACGATAATTTCCTGAAGACGGTGACTACGCTCCTTTTCCATCCCACCATCATCGATGCCATCCAGCATCAGGAATCGTGGTACTCGCATGAATGGCTTTTGCACGCTAGCAGTCAAGAGCGCCAAATGGAAGATGTGGCGAAGGACTACAGCCGAGCTCTCCGAGAAATTCCGCGAGCCATTCACATAGACCGCATTGTCGACGAAGTCAAAGTTCGATGTTTCCGCGTTTACAAACTCGGGTTGCAACGGAAGGTCCAGCTTCAACAGCCGAATCATGGCGCCATTTACTGTATTGGCAACTTCGACCTTACGCTGTGCCTGTTTCTGTTCGAGTTGCTCGATACGCTCAGCTAGGCGATTGCTTTCTTCCGTCAGCGCGTCGCGTCGTTTCTGCAGGTCGGAAATGACACTTGCGAGCTTCTGCCGCTCGTACGACTGGCGAATCTCCTCGTCGAGAGCCCCCAACTTGCGTGCAGTTTCCTCCAGCGCGACCTCGACGTCACTGGACCAGGAGTTCGCCACGGCGTTGTAATCCTGTTCCAGCTTTCTCACTCTCAGCGACAGCAGGGGAATATTTACGCGCAATTCATCCGCCTTCTTCATGCGCGACTCAATGAGAGACCTCGACTCCTTAAGCTGGATACTCAGTTCGTTGCGCATACGCAGCAATTGCGTATCCCCGCGACCATCGCCAAGGGCAGTCGTGCAGAGGTGGCAGTGTTCTGCGTCGGTCCGTGCCTCGGGGAGTTCACTCAGGCAGCTCGGGCAGAAGCGGAACTGGATATTGCCAAAATAAGTACGGGTCTCTTTTGATTCGTCGAGGCTACGCAGACGCGACTCCAGTTCCTTAACGAACAGATGCGAATCGGAAATATCGAGGTCCAGTGCAGCGAGCTCGTCCTTCGCGGCAGACTCCGCTTGCCGAGCAGCGTTCAAGCTCTGCCGCAACCCGTCAGCCGTGGCGCGCGCCTTGTTTGCCTCTTTACGGGGAAGTGACCGTTCTTCCTTGAGCTTGGTAAGGGAAGCCGAAAGAGCATTGCGAGCCTCCTCCAACTCGAAAATCTTGGTATTGAGAAACTCCAAGTCGGGAGACTGACCGGAGCGTCCGAGCACGTTGAAGATGCTACGAAGGTCAGATTCCTGCTTGGTGATTTGCGCATCCAGTTCACGCAGGCGCAACTGGGCTGAATACAGTACGTCGTCGTAGACACCGCCGAGATAGCCGCCAACCATTTCTCGAGTCAAGGGACTATCAAAGTTATCCAGTCGAAAAATCGGGCTATGAACCGAGGGCTGGTCGGCATAAAGGACACGCAGCAACTGGTGCATCGTCAGATTTGACGCCCCGTCGCCTTGAGCTTGGGGCATGTCCAAGGCGTCAAAAAGTGCTTGGGAGAAGCTGATGCGATGTGCGCTTCGTTTGAACGGATAAAGCTCCCACAATTGCTGGCCGGCCTTCAAAGCGTCATCCATCGCGCCCCAAAAAATAGACATGGGACGCTGAAGAGCCTCGTCAATCTCGCGACGCAGGCAGGCAACTGCACCGTTGAGGAGCACCTCGACGTAGGTGGCCGTACAGCGAAGCGCCTCCGGCTTCCATCGGATGTTTTCTGCTCCGAGAGAAAATGCCAGCAGGTCCATGACCGTCGTCTTGCCGGAGCTGTTCCGCCCACGAATGACGTTCACTCCAGCATGGAATTTACAGTCGAAAGCGACGTGCCCCCCCTGAAAGACCACAAGGCGGCTTACTTGTAATGTCGGCTCAAGCAAGGTCATACCGATATTCCATAAGTTGCGAGCGATGTTTCAGTCCGTCATGCCCAAGCAAGGGAATCAGTGACAGACCAGTCAGAACACCTTCGGCCACTGGAGCGTTGGCTGACGTGAAGGCATTGAGCTTCTCTTTGAGTGCCGAGGGCATGGGCATGTCGGTACGAGTGACAAATCCGCTTTCAAATCGCTCGATACCAATCAGTCCAGACGCGGCCACCGACTTCAGTGCTGCCTCTTGGATATGGCGCATGTCGCGAAACGTTGAAAGAGCACTGACCGGGTCTCGATAGATGTTTACCGCGGCCTTCGCCTGTGCACGTAACGATTTGAGTGAGTCCGGCAACCGCACCGTTCGAATCATTCCTGGAAATACGAGATAGAAATCAAGAAGCCGTGCCTTTTCTATTTCTAAATCTTTGACGTGCTCTGCAATGAGCAGCATACGAAACACGCAGTGATAGGCATCGTACGCAGGGTGATAAACAGCATTTGTCCCACCTTACATGACAGTTGCCACCGAGGTAGTACAGGAGTGCAAGCAGGTCCATTGAATCAATCTCGAGGACGTTTTCCCCGAGCATGTTCCTAGTCGCTTGCAGGATAGCGTTGATGCACTGGTCGACGGCGATACGGTCTCCGCCCTGTTGAATGACCGGGGTAACTGTCAGAGTGAATGCCGCCTGTAGCTCGGACAGGACAATGGTGTAGACCCGCTGTGCCGTGCGTGATGTCTGATACCGCATGATGGACTTAAACGCACGTTCCTTCAGGTCTGTTGCAGTCTGAAGCTGGTCCTCCCGCCCGCTATCACGCAGCTTCGCTTCAAGGCCGCGAATATCGCCATCCGTGGTCGTGGACATGTAATGCTGCAGCTTTGCTGAGAACTGCCCATGTGACGGGTCACCAACACCGTCGGCCTTGAGCTTCTCATAAAGCGCCGCGAGTTCTTGCCCGGCCGCACCGTTCGCGACGACCTGAATGATGGTCGTTTTACTGTTGTCGACCTTGTCGCCACCAACTAGGTCGCCGCCGACGTCGTTATGGCTTTGGCTCGTGAACACGGGTTCTACTCGCGGTTGTTTTTGTACATGTCTCCGCCGACGATGTCTCCGCCCGCGCGATTATTCTTCTGTGATGTGATGGTTGTGCGTTTCGAATGCTTGGACCGGTTCGAAATTGCCACCTTTACAGTCCAGCCAGCCGCGATGGTCGCGAGGGCTGCAACGACGTATTTCAACCAATCCATGGCTTCCCCGCTATCTAGGTCTCTGTATTCACTGCTTTTAGGGATTGTAAGGCGCTAACGGGCATACGGCAATTCGGCCTATTCCTGGCGGCTGCACTTCGATATAGCCAAGTTAGCCGTTAACGTACGAAATCTGGATTCACGCCTTCGACCCGGACGTCTTGTTATCGCGGCTCGCATCAATGAGCACGATGTCCTCTCTACCTTGTAGCTTTAGGTCACGAAGAATACCCGTGACCTTCTCCAACTCACCTGCAGAAAAATACAGGATGACCTTGATGGCTCGGTCCGTCTGACTGGCCTTGGCATACACTTCGACCTGTTTCTCAAGGTTGCGCCGTAAGCTCGAATTACTCGCCAGCTTGAATTCGACTAGGGTAGCATTCTGCTTTCCCTTCGAGACCTTGTAGTCCACCGGACCACGGCCATTGTTGACCTCAGCATTTACGTCGAACGTCGTCGCAGACCAAGTCAGGCGGAACATGGTGTGAAGGTCGCTTTCCCGCTTCACGGGTTTGCCGTCTACGTAGAAAACTCGATACCCGTCATTGTCTTCGATGACGTGTTTCAGATATTTCACCCGCTGTAGAGCCTCCTCGTACGAATTCCCTCTCTCATAGAATTCTGTGCCTACGAGATGCTTCAGCACGAGCTCCCGGATATTTTCGACGAACTGTGTGTGCGTTTCCTGAACCTTCTTGCTGCTGACTACGTGCGCCTCGGAAGAATGGTCTTCCTTCCATTTAATGTAGTGGTCAATCAGTACAGTGAACTGTTCAATGGTTCGTAGAGCGGCCGCTTTGCGTTCGTCCTGGGTCGAGCGTTCGTTGATTTGTTGCAAGAAATGGTCGTTAACCTGAGCGCGGAGATGCTCGTCGGGCAGCGACTCCCGAAGCTGGAAAAACTGGCTGAGCATGTTGCCCTGGTTTATCCAAGCCTCATCGCGCGTCAGAATTTCACACGGAGTGAGGATGACGTAGTCGTCGGCATGCCATGGCAGCGTGAAATGTCCTGACTGCCAGCGCCGCGTCTCATAGTTGAAGCTGACTCGCTCGACATGTACTCGTTTAGTTTGGCTTGGTTGGAGATGTTGCTTGGCAAAGTCCTCGGTGTATTTGAGTAGATAGCCTTTGATGAGATTTGTCGTGAAGTCGCTCAAATGGTCTCGGCCTACACCACCGCTGAGCAAACCAAGCTTTTCCAGATGCGAGCCCCTTGTGAGGGTCTCCTCGCCGAAATCCCGAAATACCCTTTGAAAATTCCGGGCGAGTGCTTGGGCGAAATGCTTGCCGAGGCCCGTGCCGCCATTCCCCTGTTGGCTGAATCCAAGCCAGTTTTGCTTGACTTCACGGAAATACAGCCATTGGGAAATTGCACCCTCCGTTAGTTCCGCGGCTTGAGTTCGGTCTCGCACGAATATCAGGTACTTGATGATGTCGTCGTGCAAAGCGCGCAGTTCAGGGCGTTTGCTATCGAAGAGGAGAAAAGGGTCAATGAACAGAGGCAAGTCGTTAACCAGCGCGATGTTGAAGGCGCCATGCGCGTCGAGAACTTTGGGCTCGACTCCGAACACATCGGAGAAGTAAATCACTTGCGATAGTCTCCCTTTCAATTTATTGCGCCGGATGATGTAGCTACTTTCTTTCCCAGCCACGCTTAAAGACGTGCGACCGCACATCCCTGCTAGATTGCATCTCCAAACATCGCCCTCTCCAATGCTTCGTGCTCACGTCGCCACCCGGGCATGACCTGTGTGACCAAGCCCCAAAAGGCACTGGTATGGTTCTTCTCGACAGTGTGGCAAAGTTCGTGGACGATGACGTAGTCCTGCACGCTGCGGGCTAGCTCCATCACCTTGGGGTGGAACTGCAACACGTTCGCAGCGTCGCAGCTCGCCCATCGGCTTTGAAAATGCCGGATGCACGCCCCTGCGGCTTTCAGCCCCGTTTCGCGTTCCCAATGACTGACCCGTGGCAGCAGTTTTTCTTCCGCGCGCTCGCGGTAAAAGCTTTCCAACAGAGGCCCCACAGCTTCGGGCTTGATAGTGCTACCCGAAGGACACTCCACCACGAAGCGTGCCGCGGTAAATGCCAGTTGTGGCGTCGTCAAAGCAGGTGAGTGCCGGACCTCCGTGAAATAGCTGCGCCCACAATACCTGAGCCGGCTGCCGGTCACGATGACGTCTTCGAGCTGCGGCTTGTTGACCAGCTCCAACTTCTCACGTATCCACCGGGCGCGCCGACGCACCAGCGCCTCTTGCTCTGGCGCCTCCACCCACGGTCCGCGCAACAAAACTGGGTGGCCGCGCTCGACCGTCACATAATGGCGTTTCAGCCCTGCGTCTGGCCGAAACTGCCACTCGATTGTGGTCTCTCCATAATGCAAACGCGGCATAGCTCAGTTCTTCAGCAAAATGGTCAGCAAGTGACTAGCGTGGTCTCGCGCGACGGCGCGCTGCCAGCCTGCCAGGGGCACCAGCAAGCTGCTGATGCGCTTCTTGATTTCCGGGTGCAAATCGGGCATGGCTTTCCAGTTGCCGGATGCCATGGTGTGGCTGAGCTCCGCGTCCTCGAACAACTTCGTTGTCACGCCCCGGGCCACATCGCTCGACAGATGCGACTCCAAGTAGTGAAACGCGGCGGAATGGGCCGGACTTGAAAAGCCGGTGTTGTCTTTCTCTTTGATGCGCTGCCCGAAGAGGTCCAACTGCTCCAGAAACTTCGCCTGGGTAATACGGCCGGCCTTTTCTTCTTCAAGCAACTTTTTCAACTCTTCCGCCAATTTGTCGAAAAACACCGGGTCCTTGTCGCGGCCCGTCTCGATGGTGTGTTTTAGCTGGTTTTTCATCACCAGCGCCTGACTGCCGGGGCTGGCCAGCTTTTTGAGCCGGTTCATGTCTGAGGCATCGAGAATCGACACCTCTTTGCCGAGCAAGCTCTTGGCCGGGCTGGCGCTAATGTATTCGTCCAGCAATTGCTGCAGGAGCACGGATTCGAGCTTGGTGATGCGTTCCCGATATGCCGTGCCGGGCAATTTGTCGCGCAACATCAGGCGGATTTCAGCAAACAGTGTGAAATAAGGTTTGAACTCTACCCCGCGCACGTCTGGCAGGATGATGTCGATACTGCGGTTGAACTGTTTGACCAGCTCCAGAAAGTCTTCCACCTTATCTAGGCGGGCTGCCGGGTCGAGGAAGGTTTCAGCATCGGCCTTGTAGGCCTCACGCTGGCGGACCGGGTCATGCTTGCGCGGCAGGAGCTTGAGAATCCGTTCGAGAGTCGCTTGCAGTTTGGGCAGCTCGCTTTCCACGCCTTCCCACACTTGGGCTGCCTTGACCTCGCCGCCGTAGATTTTGAGAGCGTGGTCCAAGTGCTCCACCACACCGTGGTAGTCCACGATGTAGCCTGCGTTCTTGCCTGCCAGAGTGCGGTTCACGCGCGCGATGGCTTGTAGCAGGGTGTGCTCCTTGAGAGGCTTGTCCAGGTACATAGTGCCGACAATCGGCGCATCCCAGCCAGTGAGCAACATGTCGGATACGATGATGAGCCCGACGTTGTTGGCGTGTACCTTTCCGTCCTTCCCCTTTGTTTCATCGCCATAGGGCAGAGGAAACAGCTTGCTGACGAAATTGGCAATCTGCTCCGGCGGCATGGCGACCGGTACTTTGCCAGCTTTGATTTCCTCACGCACGCGCTCTTCGATGGTGCGCACCTTGCCGGCGTCGATACCTTTTTCGGCAGCAGCTTCCTTCTCAGATGCACCGGTCCGCGAAGCCGTGATGTTGGTCAGCGACACCACCACTTGACTCTCGAAGGTGGGCAATCCTTGCTTCCCACGCTCCGTCATGATGGCGTCGAGCAAGTCTTTGTATCGCACGGCCATCTCACGGCCGTCACACACCAGCATGCCCTTGAGACCCTTGGCCTGCACGTTGCTCAGAAAATGTTCCACAAGATGGTGGGCCACTTTCTCCATACGGTCGCCGGCTTGTCGCCAGCGTGTGAGCAGTTCCTTCTTCAGGGCGTGCTGCCTGGCCTCTGGTTCGTTTATGAACTGGTCTCTAAACGCCTGGTCGAGGTTGACATCGGGTGCCAGCGCAACCCAGGCATCCTGATACTTGATGGGCAACGTGGCTCCGCCGGCCACGGCCTCGTGCAGCCGGTATTCGTCGATATATTCGTCCCCGCCAAATTCGGCCAGGGTATGTTTGTCATCGTTCAGCAGAGGCGTGCCGGTAAACGCGATGAACTTGGCATTTGGCAAACTGGCCCGCATAAAGGCGGCCAGAAAGTCGTACTGGCTACGATGCGCTTCATCCACCAACACATAGAAGTTGGGTTTGGTGCTAAGCACGCGGAAGCTCACCTTCTCGCGGCGGACTTCTTCCCACTTGGGCGATAGCAGCACTCCGTCCGCGTCGTAATGGCCAAAACTGACATTGCGCTCTTCGACCATAAAGAAGTCCTTGCCGTCACGCACGCGTCGGTGGCGCGTCGCCTGGATGGTGTCATCCTCATCTGCAGAGGGTTCGGCCGAAGCCTCCTCCACGTCGGCATCTGCCTCGTCCTTCTCCTGGAACTTCTGGACCGTGCTCGTGAACACGCTGCCGTAATCATTCGACAGCATCTTGACCAAACCATCAACGGACACGGCCTGGATGGCCTTGATGCCCACCGCGTGGAAGGTGTCGAAGATTTGCTTGTCGAGGTCTCGCCGGTCGGTGAGCACCAGCACCGTCGGGTTGTCCAGACCTGTGCTCTCGGCCCGCAACAGGCGAGCCAAGAGGGCCATGGTGAGCGACTTGCCGCTGCCTTGGGTATGCCAAACGACACCACCGAGTGGCTTGGGCACAGTCAGCCGCTGAACCGTTTTGCGTACGGCTCGCCACTGCTGATAACGCGGCAGTTTCTTGACCGTCTTTCCGTCACGCGTTTCGAACAATACGTAATGGGTGACGAGTTCCAGAAAGCGTGTCGGCTCGAACAGCGCCCACAGCAACTGGTCCTGTTCGCTCGGTTCATCCCCCAGCAAAGCCATCACCTCGGCACGCTCGGCGTCTTGCAGCCGGTAGTGCGCGTAAAAAGCCGGTGGCGTGAAGATGGCGCCATACACACCTTGCCGGCCATTCAACCCGACGCTGACCTGATTGAACAAAAACTGGGCCGGGAAGGTCGCCCGATAACCGTCCAGTTGTGCGAGAGCCTCGTCCAGCCGATGGTGGCTGGCTTTGCACTCGATGATGGCCATGGGCAGACCGTTGACGAATAGCAGCAGGTCCGGGCGGAACACGTCGTCGTCGGCATTGCGACCCACGTACTGGTTCACCACGTGGAAGTCGTTGTTGGTCACCATGCCAGCATCAAAGAAGCGCACACTGCGCGGTTTGCCCTCGGCATCCTTGACTTGGATGTCAGCTCGATGCACTACCTGCTCCCAGAACGCCTTGTTAGCGGGCAGCAGTTCATCGTTGACTCGCTTCCGCAGTTCGATGAGTGCAGCGTCCACACCACCGGGTGCGCTTGCCAGCCATGGGTTCAGCATCAGCAATCTGGGCTTGAGAATGTTTTCCAGCACTGGGGCGAGGTGGCGGTGTTCGACCACGACCTCGTTGCCCGGCAGATGCGTGTAGCCTAGTTTGACCAGCCAGTTGATGGCTGGAATCTCTACGCCGGTCTTCTCTGCGCTACCCATTTTTGCGTTCCTTTTGTTCTTGTCGTACCGGGTGTTTAAGCTGCCAGTGGCTCGACGCTGCTCAGCTTGACGCGCCATTCACCTGTCAGGATTTTTTGCATAAGGCCGCGTTTGAGAGTCTGGTACTGCTCCAGTTTTTCCGTCAGCACTTCGATTTTTTCATCAGCGCATCCCAGAATTCGCGCGATTTCATCTTGCTCAGGAACAGGCGGCACGGGGACATCGAAGCTTCGAATCTGCTGATAGTTCAATCCCTCTCGATTTCCTCCGGCCTGAAACTTACTTATCTGCTTCTGGCCAATGTCGGAATTGAGGTAGTGACACAAGAAATGTGGGCTCAAAGACTTCTCTGGTCGAATGATGCAAACGTGCTGATTTACATTCCCTTCATCAAAATCAGCAGGAAGAACACCACAGCGACCAATAGATGCCCCGGTAATGTTGAGAAGCACGTCATTCGGCGCTAGTGCCGAGTTACGCATCTTCTCGTGTTGCCTGCGGTCGATGAACACTACATCGTCCAGTGAAAGCTTTCCCTCCAATACGTTTTGACTCCGAATCAACGGGATACCAGCACTGACATAGGAGTCACTGCCGCCTTTGGGGGTAACGCCACTACCAACCTTCGTGACATGGGAGTTCAGTTTTTCAGCTGCCCAGCCCGCTGGAATCTGTCCCAGTTCACTATCCTGAAACTCTGCATGCGGCACCCATTGCCCATTGGCATCCTGCGTACCGACGCCTCGGCTGAACAGCATCTGCATCAACCCGCGCTTGAGGGTCTGGGTGGCCTCAATCTGGCGGGCAATTACGTCTAGCTTGTCGTCCACGGTAGTCAGAATCGCGGCTATTTTTCTCTGTTCTTGCAACGGGGGGAGAGCAATGGCTTCCTTCTCCATGCCAGCCTTTGTAAGATGCAGCATGGTTGAGCCATTCGTCTTGCTCTTCATCTCATCAGTAAATCGTGACAAGGCATGGAACATGTACAAACGGTCAAGCTTTGCCGAGCAATCAATTTTCCAGATGTGGTAGTGGTAGATTGCCTTCCCTCCTTTCCAAATACGAGGGCCAAACGTTGCAGACCACATGTAAAGAAGGTCGCCCTTCATTACATATTGGTGGTCTGGCAAGTTGAGTGTGGAGTAATAGTAGACATCACCAGAACCCGTCAGATTCTGCAAACGAATAACTGGCGTACCTTCGGATTCCCACTCGGAGAGTTTATACGCTCTCCCGTTGTTAAACGTGGCAACCTGCGCTTGCGGAACGCACTGCCAAGATTCGGGTAACCATCCAAGTGAGGTTTCTTTGTATCCAGCTTTGCCCGCGACGCTCATACTCTGGACTCCAACACCCCCAACTCGACCAAGTAGCCATTCAGCTGCACATCAATCTCCGCCTCTTCGTCTGCCAGCACCGCGAGCTGCGCCAAGGTTGCCGCCACATCGACGGTTTCTTCCGGCTCACCGTTGTCGATGTAACGTGCGATGTTGAGGTTGCCGTCGTTCTTGCGGATTTCATCCAACGTCACTACGCGGCAGTAGTTGTCCACCTCGGTTTGTTGGTCAAATGCGGCCTTATGTACGGTCACGATGCGGGTAATGTCTTCCGGGCGCAGTGTGTTCTGCGCTTTGCCCTCTAGATAGTCTCTGCTGGCATCGATGATGATGACCTTGTCCTTGAGCGCTGCTGGTTTTGCTTTGTTCAACACCAACACGCAGGCCGGAATGCCGGTGTTGTAGAACAGAGCTGAGGGTAGGCCAATGATGGCTTCAATTAAGTCGCCCGGCTGGTTGCCGCTGGCGGCATCGGTGCCGAACAGCAGGCCTTCACGAATCTTGCCTTCCTCTCCACTGCGGAACAGCACGCCGTGCGGCAGGATAACGCCCATGCGGCCATCGGCCCTCAGGCTGGCAAGCATGTGCTGGGCGAAAGCCAAATCGGCGTAGCCGCGCGGCGGAATGCCATAACCAAAGCGGCCGTACGGGTCGCTAACTTGTTTGTAGTTCGGCACCTTGGTTTTCTTCTCACCCTCCTGCTCGGCTTCGGCGGCGAGTTCCAGCGGAGTCCACCACGCCTTGGCTGAAAACGGCGGATTGGCAATGACCCGGTCGAAGGTTCTCAGGTAGTCGCCGTCTAGGTGCTTGGGCTCCGCAAGCGTGTCGCCGCGCTCAATCTCGGCCCGCATGTTGTGCAGGTACAGGTTTAGCTTGGCGATGGCCCAAGTGCCCAAGTTTTTTTCCTGCCCGTAGAGCAGCACGTTGGGCTTGCCCATGAGAGTGCCGCCAGGCAGTTCGGCGATGTGGTGGGCGCTCTCCACCAGCATGCCGCCACTGCCGCACGTCGGGTCATACACGCTCATGCCCGGCTTCGGGTCGAGCAGTCCCACCACCAACTGCACGACACCTTTGGGCGTGTAAAATTCGCCGCCCTTTTTGCCAGCGTCGTCGGCAAACTGCTTGATGAGATATTCGTAGGCATCGCCAAGCATGTCGGCCTTGTAGAGGTCGGCATTGCCAAGCTTGTACGAGTTGAAGTGGCGCAGCAGGCGTTGCAGCGTGTGGTCAGACAGCACACGCTTGTCGCCATACTGCGTAGCGGTGAGCACGTGCTGCAGGTCGGTGCCTTTCACGCCGGCTTCGATGTCGTGAAAGGCCTTGTCGAGCGCCTCGCCAATGTTTTCGGTGCGTGTGATGAGCCAGCCCCAGCGCGCAGTTGACGGGAAGGCGCCTTGGTCCTCGCAGACTTCGGCATCTGCCTCTGCACGGCTCAAGCCTTCATCGGCCATCAACTGGTTGACGCGCTCTTCGAACACGTCGTTGAAACGCTTGAGGAACAAGAGCCCGAAGATGTAGTTCTTGAAGTCGGACGAGTCGATAGAGCCGCGCAGAATGTTGGCGGATTCCCAGAGCCAACTCTCCAGGGCTTCGAGGGTAAGTTGATTAGCCATGTCGATATTTCTAGTCTAGTTAAGCTGTTTCGTTGACACTCAAAGCCGAACAGTTATTGTCGGGCCAACGCCGAGAGGAGATGTTCACGATTTCGCTCTCAATGTTCGTAATCTGGTCTTCGAGTTCGCAAAGCCGGTCATAGTCGTGCCGAATTTCGACATAAGCCTGTTCGGATGGTATCGGCACAGAAACCGTCCCCAACAGTGTGGCGGGACTGATATGCTGAACACCAGCGCCGACCTGAAGTACGGTTAGTTGAGCTTGGCCATGAGGCGAACGCAGGTACATGAGTAAAACTTCGGGCGACAGATTTTTGTCTCCCAAACTGGGGCGTAAGCGTAGTGCGAGACAACTCTGCGACAGAATGATTGGTTGGCGATGCGCAGACGTCCCCATCAACGCAACCCTTCCGACCGAACCCTTAATGGTGATGACAATGTCCCCGGGCTGTACCAAAGCTGACGTTTTCGGCGCCGATTTCAGATAGACGGTTTTCTCAATGTCATGATTGATTGGCCGCCATTGGCGCATATCAGGCAGTCCGACCTCTGTGATTTCATAAGGGGTAGGTTCTTTCGTTGATGCAGGAGGTCTGACTGCTTCGCAGATGTCGCCAAGCTTGACGGCGGCATCTCTTAAATCCGCGATGCGCTGTAAGTAGCGTGACGGCGCGAAACTGAATTCGTTCTCTTCAATTTCGTCGTGGCCTACGTGGCAAGCCTTATCCGATTCGAGCAAGCCGAGTGCAATTTCTCTGCCGGCCGACACAATGTCACCGGCCTCAACAAGCGCGCGTCGACCATGCCCGAGGTCGGCCATGTAGACAGTGTCTTTAGCGGCATCGTTGCTTATCACGGTAATAGCACCTGCGATACCAGTAGACCCAAATACGCCCGGCGGCAGTGTGATAACCGCTTTTATCCGACTGCCCTTTCCATCGCGACGAAGTAAAGTTTCTCGCAAACGTTGCTCTTGGCCTTTGTTAAACAAGACACCCTGAGGGGTCAGGAAAACTGCTCGCTTGTCGATTCGGTCAGCAAACTCAGACAAAGCCCAAGACTCACTGCGAGTGTATTGCTCGTGGGTACGCGTTTCCGTGATGCCCCATGTCAACACATGGTGGTCTCTAATCCGCATACCGACTGGCGGTACGATAAGCGCATAGTCTGCTCGCAGCACCGGTCGGCCAAGCACGTCTCGGTCGACTTCGGTACGGACGCGCGAAGGGCGGCACTGACCAGTTTCAATTATCAGCAAAAGTTGTCGGCTAACTTGCGAGACGGTTAGCGGAGAGGCTGAAAGCACGCGCCACCCACGGCGTAATGCCTCTACGGTCAGCTGTCCCTTGCCGTCGAATGGAATCCAGACCTCACTGTCTGCCGGCGCATCGACCATATCCATCAATAACGCGGCCAGTTCCGGCACTACAGTCCCATCTGCGGCATCTCTGCGGCTACCCGCGTCAGTAATGCATGGCAAAACGTCCCAAGGATGTTGACCCAGTTCCATCGCCAATTCAGAGACGATAGCCGCAGCAGCATCCCGCCGTCCTCCGTTATAAGCAACGGCCTGCGACTGTTGCGTCGCAATTGCGTCGTACAGTTCCTTCGGGAAGTCCGCGCTCAATAACAAGCGCCAAGCATTCGGCTCGGCAAGCTGGTCAATCGTTGAGATGCCATTGACTTGTTCTGTAACGACCATCCGGCCGGCGGCGAGCCAGGTCAGCGCAAAGAGCTGCGCATCGTAGATTCCGCCAAGTCGCGCCAGGTCGGTCAGTTTCCAGTAAGCCCGGGCGGCGGGTGATTCGATTGGTTCCATGGCGTCTTCTTAATTGTGACGATGCCCCACCGTGATGACGGTCTGGTCGTCAGCGCTAACGACGACGTAGACTCCGGCGAGAGCTTCTACCTGTTTCGTGCGACCCACCGCCCGGCGCAGGGAGTCAAGCGCATCCGCAGTCATGAGATAGCGGATGCCTCCGCGCCCGTCGAACTCGCGCTGGCCATACGCCAGTAGTAGCGGTAGCGCGACCTTGTCGATTCCTCGCTGTTGTGCGCGCTTGTCTGCGTGTCGAGACATCGCTGCACGACGGTCACGTGCAGATTCAAACCCAAGATTGTTATCGCTCATCACGACCTCATCTTTGCCATGTATTAAATCGTAGCACGCTACGAAATAGATTGGAAGAACTTTCTTGCACTCGTTCCACGCGTAAATCGGGCAGGGAACGGGAGCACATTCCCGCATTCATTCGCCCAGCTTGAAAGTTCTTTCTCTCTTGACTACGGTAAACAGGCGTCGGTGCAATGCCGACGAGCAGTTTTGAGAATGGCCCTGCGAACGCAATGCTGACCCGCCAATGCGGATGTGCCCCTATTTATGAGAGGGTACGAAACGTCGGAGCGAGCGATGAGGCGGGTCACTTTCGATGGTGTGCGGCGGGACCTAGTCCTGCGGATGGTGAAGAAAAATGGTTGCATGCTTTTCACCATATTGGGTGTGCGTGAGATTGCCATCCTAGGTCGGGACACTGCCCATGTGTCTTCGCACCAGCAAGCGTCTTTCCCGCTGCGTGCGAGCCGAAAAGCACGCTTGGCGTACCTATGCCACGCCGAATCACACTACTCAACTCATTGTTTTAATTCAAATAAATATTGGGCCTGTAACGTTTCCACTACAGACTTGCCACGTCGGCGTTACGGGCCTGTAACGCCTGTCGCACAAGCCTGTAACGCGAAAAAAAATTTCGCGGGACTCTTCCTCGGCGGGGCAAGACTTTGCTCGTGTAACGTCTGTCGCGCCGGCCGTTCGGCCGATAAATTTCCCGAAAATCGTGTCGTTAGCACTGCAGTTACCCATTCGTTGAACTGCATCGTGTACGACCGAAATCGCACCCCAATATCGCGAGACCGCCTCCGACTGGCCGGCATGGCTGCGCGCATCACCGCCCGTCGCATTTTCTTGACCAGGTTGCATCTGACGGCAGGAGATGCGCGATGACCCGCACCACCTATACCTACGGCCGCCGCGGGCGGCTGAATTCCGCGAACAGCGGCGTTCGCGAAACCGCACCGACATACGGCAAGCCGCGCAACAGCTTGTTCAGCGAGAAGGCCGGCGGACATTTCAAGGTCGAGCTCAACAACGAGCGGCTGGTTGCGCATCTGCTCATCATCGACCCACGTGTCAAGGCGTTCCAGCCGCAGCCGTTCACCGTCGACCTGATTGAGCAGCGCATGCTTTTCACGCGCGACGCGGTTCGGGAGGCCTGGTACAAGCATCGTGAAATTCCTGGCCCAAAGTTCTACACGCCGGACTTCAGCGTCGACTGGACGGATGGCTTGCATCAAGCCATCGAAGTCAAGGGCGAAGGCAATGAAGGTGACGACGTCTACTGGGACAAAATCGCGCGGGCGCGCCCCATTCTGGCGGCCAATGGCTATCCGTTGCGCAGCGTTGTCGTCCCCAAAAACGGCAGGCATCCGCTCCGGATGAACCCCGGTGTCCTGAAACAAGCCATTCACCGGCTCGATGCCTGGCTCACCGATGAACTCGTTGCGCGCGTCACGCGTCGCTGCGAAGGCGGTCCCGTATCGGTTGGTGCATTGTGCGCGGACCTTCAGCTCCTGTCGGGTCTGATTCCTGTTCTGCTAGTCGGCGGCATTATCGCGGGCGACATCGCGCATCACACCATCTGCTCAACGCTCGAAGTCAGCCTGGCATATGGCGACCTCTCGCACCTGTATCTCCTCGAAGAAATGGAAAACGCGCAGGAGATGAACGGATGATTACCACCTTGCAGCTGCGAGACCGCCTCGCGCCACCGCGAAATCACGATGCGTACATGGAGGTGCTGGACCCGCATCCGCACGGCGGGTGCATCAAGGTATTCGACTCCACCGAAAGGCAGGACCGGTACATTCCAATCGCGCAAATTCATGACAAAATTTATCGCGGGAAGATAACTGTGCTGCGTGCAGGCAAGGCGCGTTACAGCCTTGCTGCGCAAGCTGATGATGCCGCGCTGCACGAGAGCAATCAGTTCGCCCGCAAAATCATGGGGAGAATCAAGGAGATTCAGAAACAGCGCGGCGTCAGCTTCCGGCATGCCTATCAGTTGATGGCCGATGAGTATCAGAAGAACGCCTCACAGGATTCACGCCCGCTGCCCAGGCAGGCAACGATGTACCGGTATCGCGAACGCGACCTGGCCGGCGAACCTATGCTGCGGGGTAAGGCGAATCAGGGAAACCGGTCGTTGCGGCACCCCATCGAAGTCGTCAACGCAATTTGCGCCGTTGCCGAGCAGTTCTACCTGGTCGCCCACTCGCGGTGGACCCTGGTGGAAGTTCTGAACGAAGTGAACATGCGGGTGCATGGCGAGCTTCACCCGAAAGTCGCGCGCCCAGTCAGTCTCAAGTTTGTTCAGAAGACCATTCAGCGCTATTTGTCCGCCGACCCTGAGCACGACCGGATGCTTCCCGAGGACGCGATTGCGGGCAAATCCATCGCAGCGAAGCGTATCATCGCTGACCTGCCGTTCCAGCGCGTAGAACAGGATGCCGTGCATCTACCGTTCCATGTCGCGACGGGAGTTGGGGACACCAGCGACCTCTGGCTGATACATGCCATTGACTGTGCGACAAGCTACCCACTTGGCTGGCGCCTGGTTGTAGGGTCGCCGACCGAACGCGATTCGCTCGCATGCATCGAAATGTACATGGCACCGCTCAAGCTGAAACAGCTCAAAGAGCTCGGTGTCGACCATGAGATGAACATATGCGGGACACCCGGTCTCCTGGTTTTCGACAACGGTCCAGAAAACAAATCGGCGCGTATCGATAGCCTCGAGAAACTCGGAACGGAGATTCGATATTGCCGCGGCCGGGCCGGGCCGGGCAGGAAAAGCCTTTCATTGAACGCCTGAATCTCTCGCTGAAGAAAGCCATCGGCAAGCTTATCGGCAGCACGAGATTTGACGATGAGGACGGGACGCGCGACCCGGTGAAGCTCGGGGACCACTTCAAGACGAAGGAAGAGCTCGAACGCTGGATTGTCCGCTGGTACTACGAGAAATGGATTCACAGGCCGCTCGAACGCCTGGAATGGGGTGTGGTGTTGTCTGAATCGCTCGAAGGCGATACGCCTTACGAGCGCTGGAAGCATTTTGAATCTTCCTGCTACGCGATTTCGTTACCACCGTCGCGTGCCGAATGGCTCGCCGCACTTTATTCACACGTTGAACGCAGACTGAGTCGCAAGACTGGCATCACGATTGACGGGTTCCATTTCAAGGGCGAGAACCTGCCTGGTCTGATTGACAAGCATGGTGAACAGCGCCACCTGCATGTGCTCTACAACCGCGACGATTTCCGCCAGGTTTACATCTACGAAGGCGATGACGTTCCGCTCATCGAGCTCAAGAACGAGCTCGCGACAGCGGAGATGCCTGCGTACTCGTTTGCAGAGGCCAGGGACAAGCTCAAGAAGCACAGGGCAGGTTTTAAACCAGCTCCCCAGGCTGAAAAGTTCGACCGTGACCTTCACCAGGAGATTGTGTCGGACGCACTGGCACCGAAGCGCAAGCGACCGAGCCGGCGTGAGCAAAATCTGGAAACAAAGGCTCGCACCAGGGAAGCCGAAGCCGTCAAACGCGCAAGCAGACGGCCAACGCCGCCGCCTCATCCGTCAGCGTCTGCATCGCACACCGCGCCATCTGCAGCGCCGTCGGCTACCGCGTCGTTTGCCGACATACCTCCACTTGCCATGCTGAACCGCAACAGCGGGGAGGAGTTGATTTGACACCCGCACAAAAACTGCTCGTCGCCATCGAAACGTGCGAGCTTCCGCATCCGCACTTCATGGAGCATTTTCAGCCACTGAAGCAGCGTATCGAAAATGCGCTGGCCGGCCGTGCAAGTCGCATCGAGCGAATCATGGGCCCTTCGCGAGTGGGCAAGAGCATGCTCATCAACGCGCTGGTGCGCGAATTTGGCGAAACGAAGATTGATGGGCGACGTCGAGTCCCGGTACTCGTCGTTCCAGTCCCCACTCCCGCAACAACGCTGGAGTTACCGAAGAGCGTGGTTGCTGCACTTGGCCTGCCTGTTCAACGCAATATCACGTCCGGTGCCATGGGCACCCGCATGCTCGAGCAGTTGAAGCTGGTCGGTACGCGGGTGATTATCTTCGAAGAGGCCAGCCACCTCGTAGAAGAAGGTTCGCGCTTTCCGGTACGAGCAGCCGCTGACTGGTTCAAGGCGTTGGCCGATTCCCCAAACCTGAATCCGACTCTGTTCCTGTTTGGTGTGCCGCGTCTGAAAATCCTGTTCGATAACAACGAACAGTTGCGTCTGCGCGCATCCGCCCCGCGTCTTCTTCTGCCTTACGACTCCCGTGTCGCCGATGACATGCGGGCATTTCACTCTTGCGTTGCCGCTTTCGCCAATCTCTTCGCTGAACATGGATTTCCCATTGCGTTATCGGCCGCCGCACTCACGTACCAGTGCTATTTGCTGAGCGGCGGGCTGATAGGCATCGTGAGTCGATTCATGCAGGAACTCGCAGACAGGATGGCTGCCGAGGCCCCGCACCCGCTGACGTTTGCTGATTGCCATGAGGCCCTCAAGGGAGTCACCGCAACCGGTTCTCCAAATTTTCCGGCATTCGAAAGTCCAGATACAGTTGAAAACGCAGTCGCTCCCGCGGCACTGCACCAGGCATTTTTGAATGTGATGCGCGACAACGACCTTGCTGTGCCCATCATCAACAACCAACCGGAGACCGTGCAATGAGCCTCGCGGTCACCTACGCACCGAAAGACGACGAATCCGGACTCGGCTACTACCGCCGGCTCGTCGCGGACAATGTCCTGTCGAACTGGCGCGAACTTGCAGGGCTTGCTGGCGTACAACGCAATCGCAGTGCACTGCTCGGGCATGCCGATTTCGTTGCATCACGGCTCGGCCTCGAAAGCGCGTGGACGCATTTCGCGAGCCATCAGGATGCCGCGTGCCGCAGCTGGGGACGCTTGCATCGTGCCCAGGCTGATGCGGTCTGCCCAGTCTGCCTGGCGGAAGACCGTTATCTGCGACACTACTGGGAGCATACCTACGTCACGGCTTGTCCAGAGCACGGAAACCATCTGGTCGACCAGTGCCACGAATGCGGGGAATATCTATCGCCGAATCGGTACCACATCGACCAGTGCGATTGCGGCGCCGACTTGTGCCGGCTTCCGCGAGTTGCGTCGACGCCGGCCCAGCATTGGCTTTCGACGCTGATTGGTAGCTCCGGCGAACAGTCCGGCGGTGTTGCGCCCGGGGTGCATCACGTGGACATCGCCAGTCTGGCCAAGCTGGTTCGAACACTGTGCCTGCATGCAGACCCCACGGCTCCTGCGGCGCATCTCGGTGCGGCGCTTCCGAAATCCGTCACCGAAGCAATCGAATTCCTCGCGCCGCTGGAAACGCTTTTGCAGGACTGGCCGGCCGGATTCCAGAAACACGCAGAGCAACGCATCGCTGCTGGAAAGCAGGATGCCCGCACACTTAACTCGCTACTCGGCCCCTGGTACGCCAGCCTGCGCCTGCTTTGTGTAGACACTGCACTCGAGCCGTTTATTCAGGTGGTCGTTGAAGTTGCTGCGGAGAAGTTCGACGGTGTGCTTGGGATGGATGCGACGAGGTCAATTGCCGAAGATGCGACGGACTATGTCCGATTGCCGGATGCAGCCAGGGCTATCGGCGTCAGCGCATCTCGTCTGCGCAAGTCGATGGAAATCGGGGAGTGCAGTTTCCGCACTCGCCGACTTGGAACCCGAGGGCAGATTTACGAAATCCCTCGTGTGGAAGTTGCTCGTATTCAGCAGCGACGCGCGCAGTGGATTTCGAATGAGCACGCATGCGAACTGGCGGCCGTACCTCAGTCGGTACTTGCCCACATGATGGCAGCCCAGGTCATCCTGTCGGATGTGCGCTGGCGAGAAGACCTCTTCAAGGCTGGCCAGGTCGAGCGACAGTCCGTACTGGATTTGTATGCGCGCGTGAGCCAGGCAGCGGAACCAGCAGCTATCGCGGAAGATGCGAAGCTCGCGTGGTCAGAGCTGACGAGCCGGAGGATGGGCGACAAGCAGGCCATTCAGTCCCTGATGCAGGCCATTGCCGCCGGTCATGTGAGAGTTGTCGCGCGTGGTCGGACATTGGGCGACATGGCATTCCGGCGTTCGGACGTCTCCGAATACTTCGGCACACCGCTGCTCGAATCCGGGATGTCCATCCAGCAGCTGACCAAAGCCACCGGTTGGAAATGGGAAAGCATCGCGCACTGGATTGGCGAAGGCCTGCTCGAATCCGAGTCGATTCAGCTTCGCGGGCAGCCGTGCCGTGTCGTATTGCCGAATCAACTACTCGCGTTTCGGCAAACCTACGTGCCACTGGCTGACCTCGCTCGCGCGATGGGCACGAAGTCATCCGCGTTGTCGCGACTGCTGCCTGGCATTGAATTGGTCGGAGCGCAGCGTCTACATGACGGCGCCACTCGAGGCGGGCTGGTTCGTATTGCTGACCTCGGCCGACTCGCCGTGCTTGGTGCGAGGGCGGGCCGGGACCTGTTCGTGCCTGCCGCGTAACTTCTTTGCATCGGAGGCCATGATGTCCATCTGGAGTCCACGCCCCACGTCGGAGTTGCCGAGAATCCCGCTATCGCGGTGGCGCATTTTCGAGCTGCCAGACGGAAGCCGACACTTTGTCGGCGTCGATATGTTTGACCGCTCGGGCCGCGTCAGTTCGCCGATAGTTGCGTTCGACGCGGCGACGATGCAGGGGATGACTCATACGGGGCGTATCTATGAGCTGGTCGGCCAACAAGGCTGGTCGATTCAAGCGGAGTACGTCTGGAAAAGGTGGTGCGACCTGTACGATGTGACATCGTATACAGACGTCACTGAACGGTTTGTTCGGGGAAGCTGACGATGACAAAGGACCATGAAATTCCCGCCGATTACCTATGCGGGCTTGGCAGGACAATTTGCCGGCCGGCCAGTTGCCGAGCGAGACTGAACGGGATAACCAGTAGTTTCGTGGCAAGGTCGCCTGCTGGCACGGAGTTCGAGTTCGCTGACGGAACGATGAAACGTTTAACTTCGGTATGCAGGACCTCAGCGTCGCTCAAATGAAGGCGGTCTATACCATCCCGAGTCGGGTGAACTCATAGATAACTACGAGGACTGGGTCTTCCCGACCTTCATACCATCCTCTTTGGCGAAGGAAATCCAGGCAAATGAGCGAAATCAAGCATGTGGTGCCGAACGAGGATTCAGCCATGACAGACCGGGCACCTCCGGTGGCAGCTTGCACGAAGTGAGCAGGTTTTAGTACTGTACTTCTCGCACGAGTCTCTGCTTTGCACCGCGACCGAATGCGACCGTCTTCAACTTGAACCCGAGATAACGATGGCAGCTCCGACCTATCTGCTTGAAAAGCTTGCCCGGCATGGCGCCGCCGCGCAACGTTTGCGACAAGAACTCGACAGCGGCTCGGGAGAATTCAGTCAGTCCGACGAAGCGCACGCCATCGCATTCGATGCTGCCGATTTTGTTTGGACCTATCTATCGCTCTACGCCGGCGACGAAGCGCAGGACTCGCGCTTCGTGAGAAACCAGGTCGCCGAACGCATTCTGGACGTCTTACAGGCGCTGCCGTGGTTGCAAGATTCAACCCGTGCGTGAATTTCGTGTCATCTGGCTGGGCGGCTGAACTTAACTTGGCGACAATAATGACAATCGACAAACGATTCGCACTTCTGGCTGACAATGGCGATGTCCTGTATCCATATCAGAAACGGCAACAGTCGACGGGCCGATATGGCTTTGCTGCGACGACGCCTGAGCACGGGCACGACCGGCACTCCGGCGGGCATTACACGACCGATATTCGCGAAGTGATTCGGGGAGTCCTCTTCCAAGGATGGGGCATTCGCGCCAAGTCCGAGGCTGATGGGTCTCGGGCTCGTGATGGAACATTCAAGCTGGGCGAGCGGGCTGTGCCGGGGTATTGGATTGCTCCGGAATTCCGTCACCTTGCTGTCGGTGCGGCACTCCAACCGCGAGCGACACTAACGGAAATCAATGCGCCATCTGGCGGCCGCGCCCAGGAAAAGGCGTCCAGACGGGCCAGCGCTCTCACGGCCGAGGACTTTGTCGCGGCCTTCGAAGCGGTGTCGCCGCGCGCGACGGACCGTCAGTTGATGATGCTTTTCGGGCATGCAGCTGCGAAAGACGCAATGCTGTCAATGCTAGGCATCGCGACGCTAGGCGAATACGACGACTATTCGGCGGCGAACATTCAGTACGGCAAGTTGGGCCGGCTCTTTGCCGACCACTTGCACATCGGCGACCTGGACAATTTCACTGAGGTTCTCGCCGAACCCGGCAACCCGGATGCAAATGGACACTGGCAGTGGAAGCTCAGACCTGCGCTGTTGGCTGCACTCCATGAATTGGGTCATGTCGACAGTCCATGCACCGGACCCGGCTTAGCCGAAGCGATGGCGGAAGTGGCTGCCGACCCGCAGTCGCAGGGCATTTCCGAAACGACCCGCACGGCGTTGGTCAATGCCCGTATTGGCCAAGGCGGATACCGCAAGCGGCTCCTTCGGCTATGGGGCGGTCAATGCGCGGTGTCCGCCTGCTCCATCCCGTCGGTACTGGTCGCCTCGCACGCCAAATCTTGGGCATCGTCGTCAAACGCCGAGCGCCTCGACGTCTACAACGGACTTGTACTTGCGGCGTCGATTGACCGGCTTTTCGATGCTGGCCTGATTGCTTTTGGCGACGATGGCCAGCTACTTCACAAGGCTCTCCCTTGCCCGGAACTGCGGGCGGTTGGCCTCGGAGACGATTCGAGATTGAGGTTTATACACGAGCCGCATAAAGCTTACCTGTCGGCGCACCGGCGGCAACACGGATATGAGTGAACGTTGGCCGTCTGTCCGGGGCATCTGAACCGCGAGCGCATGGACACTGCAATTCGCCTTCAATTGTCGGGGCCTCCCGCACCAAATAAATTGAATCCGATTATCGAAAAAGCCTAAACGGAGAAAATTTTGAAATTCATCCATGCGGCAGACATACACCTCGACAGTCCGCTCGTCGGCCTCAGCTCCTATCAGGACGCCCCAGCAGCCCTGCTGCGAGGCGCAACGCGCGCCGCGTTTACCAATCTGGTCAATGAGGCCATTGAGCTACAAGTCGACTTCATGATTATTGCAGGCGACTTATACGATGGCCCGTGGAAAGACCACAACACAGGCATTTACTTTTCCAAGGAAATGGGACGCCTGAAAAAAGCGAATATTCCGGTTTATCTGCTCTTCGGCAATCACGACGCCGAAAGCGAGATGACCAAGCAACTCCAGCTACCGGACAACGTCTTCGGATTCGGGACCAGGAAGTGTTCGACATTCTACATCGAGCATCTCAAGGTGGCGTTGCACGGTCGAAGCTTCAAGGACGCGGCGACGTATGAAAACCTGGTCACAACCTATCCGGCGCCCGAACGCGGCATGTTCAACATTGGGGTGCTGCATACGGCACTTGAAGGCAATGCAGCGCACGCCCCCTATGCTCCGTGCAGTTTGGACGAGTTGCATGCAACGGGCTACGACTACTGGGCCCTAGGTCATGTGCACGAGCATCGGGTCTGGGAGGGACCTTCGACTATCGTGTTTCCTGGCAATCTCCAGGGGCGGCACATTCGGGAAACAGGCGCCAAGGGCGCTGTTCTGGTGAGCGTGGATAGCACGGGCCAGCGAACGCTTGAACGCCTATATGTTGACGTTTTACGGTGGCACGACCTGGTCGTGGAAGTCTCCGCATGCGAATCGCTGGTCGCGGCCATCCGAACTGTCGAACGCGAGCTGACCCAATTTCTGGATAGC
Source organism: Paraburkholderia acidipaludis NBRC 101816 (assembly GCF_000684975.1). GTDB lineage: Bacteria > Pseudomonadota > Gammaproteobacteria > Burkholderiales > Burkholderiaceae > Paraburkholderia > Paraburkholderia acidipaludis. Next base: position 90,921 of record NZ_BAXZ01000002.1, read on the forward strand.
GCCAGTGGCGGCCTAACCTATGCCATGAGGGTGACGTTGGTTGGAAAATCGGCGGCGCACGGAGACCTGTTCGGGGAAGAGGCTCAACTACGCCAGGAAGTACTGGCAGTCGCTGCATCGCTGGCACCGGAACGGTTGTGGATTGAAAAGGTGCGGGTTCGGACCGCCATGAAAGATAACGGGGAGACCATTAAGGCGCGACACGACGCATTGTCCGACCTCAGTGAATTGCTGGCGACTGCCGAGGGCGACGAAGATTTCTTGAAAGCGCTTCAGGCGGACCTGCTCGGCCTGGTGGCCAAGGCACCGTCTGAGCTGCAACAGACGATTGCTTACTTTCCCGAAATCAAATCAGGGAATCTGAGCGCACTGGTGAATGAGGCGCGTGCTGGTCTGCTGGCCCATCTTGAGAAGACGGAGTAACGGCTATGCGCTTCCAACGACTCGACCTGCTCAAGTTCGGCAAGTTCTCTGAACGGTCTCTTGAGTTCCGCGGCTCGGCGACTGACTTTCATCTTATCGTCGGTCCGAACGAGGCCGGCAAATCGACGCTGAGAGCAGCGATTCTCGACCTACTCTTTGGCATTCCAGTGCGCTCACCGCACGGGTTCTTACATCCGTTGAACGAACTCAAGTTGGGCGCTTCTGTTAGCAATGGCAAGACGTCACTGGACTTCGTCCGAATCAAGGCCCAACGGCAGACGCTCAGAACCCCAGCGGACGGTGTGCTGCCTGATTTGGCACTTGAGCCGTTTTTGGGCGGTATCGACAGAGACTTCTTTGACCGCATGTTCGGTCTGGACCACTTCAGACTGGTTCAGGGCGGCAATGACATCCTGAACGCTGAGAGTGACATCGGCCGAATCCTGTTCCAGTCTGCTGCGGGGGTGGCGAGCCTGGGAACAGTGCGAGACCAACTGGCCGCAGAAGCCGACAAGCTTTGGGCGCCCCGAAAATCGGCCGAGCGCACTTACTATGCGGCGGCTGACCAACTCGAGCAGGCGAACAGCGCTCTCAAGAAAGCCTCGGTTCGCACGAAGGTGTGGGCCGAAGCAAACAGCGCCGTCGAGACGTTACGAGAATCTCTGGAGGCAGCACGGACTCGTTGGCGCGAACTCGATATGCGTCGCGCGCGGCTCGAACGAGTGCGTCGACTGGCACCACTTATTGAGGCGCTTGGTCAAAACGATTCTGCCCTGGAACTCCTTAAAGAAGCGACCGACCTGCCGGAAGATGCGGCTCGAGCGCTGAGCCAGGCAGAACGCGACATCGCTCGCGCGGAAGCCGTGCTGAAAATTCGCAAGGGCGAGGTGACAGCCGCCAGGGAATCGCTGTCGGCGATTTCCGTGGATGAATTCCTGCTGAGCGCCGAGCAGCGCATTGCCGAACTGGAGGCGCGACGCGTCCGGTACGAGCCATACGCAAGGGACATCGAACGACGAAAAAGCGAAATTCAGGCGCTTCAGGGGCAGCTCCGCCGTGCCTGTCTCCAATTGAAATGGGCCTACGAATCCGAAGAAGCCTTGCTGCTCAAGCTACCGTCGTTGTTGATTCGTCGCAAGCTAGGAGACCTTGCGAGGAAAGCTAGCGGGATTGAACAATCCCTCAAGGCGGCAGACTCTTCTGAGCGTACAAAGAAGGCCGATATTGAGTCGCTTGAAGCCCAGTTGGACGGTTTGGCCGAGGTCAAGGTAACAGCTGGCCTACGGGCGGCTTTGCGCAGGGCGCAATCCTTGGGCGACCCCGCGCAGGTTCGGGAAAAGCAACGTGTCCAAGTCGAAAAAGCTGAGACCGGGCTTGAGACGGCCTTGCGAGCGCTGGGCGTTTGGCGCATGGACATCGAGGGCCTGTCAAAGCTTCAGTTCCCATCCGGAGAGGCTATCGCACACCGACTACGTGAACGGCAGAATCTCGACGTTCAGGTCAAGTCGCTTTCCGAGGACCTGTCCACACAAATTTCTGCTGTCGGAGAAGCAGAGCTTCGGGTCAGTCAATTCACGGAACTGAGACATCCGACCACCTATGCGATGGTGGAACAAGCGCGCGCTGAGCGCGATGAGAAATGGGGGACCGTCAAACAACGGACAGACAATTTTGAGATTGAGGTCGAACAGTTCGAATCGGCGATGCATGATGCAGATGCGCTGGCGGACACGCATTTGAGTAATGTCGAAGATGTAACGGAGCTTCAATCGCATAAAGATGAACTCGAAAGACAGCAACACGCCCAAACCCGCCTTGAGCACCAGTTAGAAGCAGCCAGAGGACAGCTGGACACTTTCTCTTCCGAATGGGGTGCGCTAACTGCGGCAGCGGGCATCGGCGGTCTGCCGCTTGATGATGCTTTAGACTGGATTCGCAAGAAGGACGTCGCGCTCGAGCGCGGCCAAGCGCTTCTTGAAGCCCAGAAGGAGTCTCAGTCCACGTTGAATGCCTTGGCGGACGCGACTCAGGAGCTGCTCACGGTCCTTGAGGAGAACGGGGTTGCTCCGGTGAGCGCGGAGAACTTGAACGCCCTGTGCATTCAAGCCGAGCATCTTATTTCCGAAGCGGATGGCGTCAAAGGGCGACGGGACGCGTTGAATGGTCAATTGGCCACGGCCCGCCAAATCTACCTGGCGCTCCAAGATGACTTGGTCGCGGCCAGAAAAGAGGCGGCCTCGTGGGCTGACGATTGGGCGTCCACGCTGTCGAATGCTGGACTGGACGCTGCCTACGATACCGGCACTGTCGAAGGCGCTCTGGAACTGATTGGCGAAATCGAGGAAAAGGCACGCAAGGTTTGCCAAATTCAGGCGGAGCGCATCGATACGATGAAGTCCGACCTCGCCTTGTTTGCCGAGGATGTTGAAGCGTTGTGCGGCGCTATTGCCGTGCCCCTAGACGGCCAGGAGCCCGCGGAGGTAGTGCAACAGCTTGTCGTCAAGGTGCGGCAAGCCAATGAAGCGCGAAGTGAACGAGAGCGGCTAACCGCTGCGCTGAGAGCGGCGGAGCAGCACGTCGTCGAGTTGGAGACCGCGAAGCACGAGGCAGAGGCCGTTATTGAGCCTTTGAAGGCGCGGGCCGGCGTATCTACGCGCGAGGCTTTGGCTGAATGCATCGCTCAATCCGATGAAAAGCGTCGATTGCTGGAGGAAGCCTCTCGACTAAGGCGCGACCTGATGGCGGGCGGAGATGGCCAATCGAGACAAGACGTTGAGGGTGAGATTGCAGCGGCCAACTTGCCGGAGATTGCCACGGAGATTGCCGCGCTGTCCGGCGACCTCAAGACTATCGTCGAGCGCCAGGGAGTGCTATCGGCAGAACTGGCGACCGCAGAGTCCACATTGACGGCGATTGGCGGCTCGGACGCGGCGGCGGAGGCAGAGGGTCAGCGGCAAGAAGCTTTGTCGAAGATGGCCGATGCGGCCGAGCGCTACGTGAAGGTGTTCACTGCGGCCCGATTGTTGCGCTGGTCCATTGACCGCTATCGTCAGGATAAGCAAGGCCCGATGCTGGCCAAGGCCAGCACAATATTTGCAGAACTGACCCAGGGTTCCTTTGAGCGCTTGGTCGTGGACTTCGACAAGCAACCCATGGTGCTGGAGGGGCGCCGTCCCGACGGCAAGCATGTCGGTATCTCGGGCATGAGCGACGGCACCCGAGACCAGCTATTCCTGGCACTACGCTTGGCCGCTTTAGAAATTCGCCTGGAGCAGGCGTCCAAGCTCCCCTTCATAGCGGACGACCTGTTCATCAACTATGACGATGCGCGGTCGGCTGCGGGCTTACGGTCATTGGCGTCCCTTGCCAAACAGACCCAGGTGATTTTTTTGACCCACCACCATCACATGGAAGCGCTCGCTCGAGACACATTGGGCGACGCCATCAATGTCGTACACCTGTAAGCAACGAACTATCATCGGCCAACGAACCAGCGGACCTTGCAATGTCGAAAATCACATTGGATGAACAGCGTGCGCAAATCATCGATGCTGCAGAAAGTGGCAACACGTTAGTTATGCAAACTATCGTGAAATTCCCGCAATGACGGCATATACCGTCAGCTTGGATTTCCAGTCGTTCGTGAAATTGCTGGCGCACAGTAAGCCGACCGCCCTGTATTCAAGACATCCCCTCGATTTCCCAGTGTGCTGACGGTCGGCACCTCGTCAACGCCTGTCGCAACAATGCCGGCGCCGAAGCTCAACAATTGATGGGGAGGCCCAATGTTCCGGCCAGACACGCGCATGTCATGACGTAAAAAATGGTGCCCCCAAACCTGCGATGCACATACGAAACCGTGCTAACACAATCGATTCAAGAAGGAGCGGCGTAGCTCAGGCTAGCGCTCAACAAAGGCCTTCGCGGCCTTTTTGACATCGTCCACCATCCCTTCGGCGAGCGCTTCGAGCGGCGTGCGCGGCCCGAGCGACCCCTTGGGCTGAGTGAAGAATTGCCACTTGCTCCAGCCCGGCAGAGACCCAAGTGCCTGCGTCACCTTCTGAAGCTCCTTCCGGTCGACTTCCAGGTCGAGATAGAACGCCGGGTAGTACGTCGCAGGCCCGACATCCAGACTGAACATCCGCCCAGACTTGACCGCTTTGCTCAGCGCCTGCTTGGTAACACCTAGGCCCCGGAGGAAAGTGGCCGGTTTCATCAGACGTCCCTCACGCACTAACGCCTCTCGTCTCCGGAGGACTTCGTCCGAATCGACGATTGCTTCGAAGCCCGGTCGGCCCTGGTTGTCCTTGTGCGAGGCAGCCTGCATCAGACAGGACTTGAACTGATGCTCGAGTTCATCATCGGACAACGTGCTCAATGCATTGGCTTCGTCCTCATCCAGCCTGTGGACGAACGTGGCGAGACGGCTGAGCGCCGCTTCGCGCGCAGTGACAACAGTGGGTACAGGGTCAGCGAATTTCGGTTTGGCGCCAGTCATGAGTGACTCCAATGGTGGTGCCATACCAGTCTAGCTCAAAGCTGGCGCAGGTCAACCGAGTCAACCGAAATTGGTAAGGGGGCGAATCCCGCGCTCCCGCGCCTCAGGCAGCCGTTAGCGAGCGACGGGCGACCTCAAACGAGGGGCGATTATCGAGCATGTTGGTCTCTCACCGTTAAAGCTCGTGCCCCATAGCCTCCAGCTTGCGAACGACAAGTGCGAAAATCGTAGAGGTCGACGCCTCGCGACATTCGCGACCGGTGTTCGGAACAGCAGGTATCACGGAGTATCATCGGTTTTGATACTTCTTGCAGGGCTACGCTGCAAACAGGGATGAGTCGTTCGCTACCGGTCCGCACACGCCGCAGGCTACGCGACTACCAGTGCCCATGCACCGGCAACTGATGCGCAGTCACGTGCGCCTGGCGCCAACATAGAGCCACACATCTGGGAGCACTGCAGTCATGGAATCAAGAATTAACGCAAGAGGTCAGACTACTGTCCCCGCCCAAGTTCGTAAGGCTTTCGGTGTCGGACCGGGCGCGCGATTGACATGGGTGCTCACGCCCGACGGAGATGTCTTCGTGCGCGCGAAATCGAGGTCCATCCGTGAGTTCGCTGGCGTGCTAGAGGCCGACCGGCATGTCAGCATCGGAGACATGAATCCGTGGGAGGACTGATGACCGTATCTACGCGTCGGGTGCATCGTTGGCAGTGGCAGCCCATTCGGAGCGAACAACGTAAATCCTCTCGCCGTCTTTCGAAAAAAAGTACTTCGCTACGTGACAGCACGTTGGCGTCCTAGGGTCCTTGAGCTTTTCAAGCGCACGAATGAGGCTTGTCCGGAAATTGCGCATGTGAGACTCGTAGCCAGAAAGGCGGTACAGCGTCAAAATAGGCAACCACAGCGGACCGGCGTGTCCCGCGTAGAAGTTTGCCAGCCAGCCCTTCAACCCGTCATACCCCGCTACCTCGTTATCAACAGCGGTCCAGCTTCCCGGCCCGAATAGTTCCGCGATGGATGTCGTCACGCGCAGCAGAAGCACATCACTTCCCTTGAAATCCTCAGAAAGCCCGCCGTCCTCAAATGTCACGGACAAAAGCTTTGGTACTTCGATATTCAGCCGGTTGTAGCGCATGCGCATCTGCGCAAGACTCAGACGAAGCAGGCTGGCGCGGATGGCTCGATGTGCCTTGACGCTATATTCATTGCCGATGCGACGCACGAACTCATAAAAGGTCGTCCGCACGTGGCGTGTGCTCTCTTCGGGACACAGCGGCACCTCTCGGAAATAGTCCAGACACGTTGCGTAGACGATGCGGTCGAACTGACAGAGTTCGTACCCGGAAAAAACCAAGGTCATGTTCTTGAACGAGGCAATTTCCTTTCCGGCCACCAGGAGAGTCGGGTCGCCTGACAGCACCCCTGCGTTGTCGGCCTGCACAGTGCGACCGGCAGAGAACAAGGCTGAGCGAAGAAACGCATTCGGCAGCGCCCTGGCCATCGTGGACCAACTCGGGAGGTACACTTCCGTACCCCGACGTGCCGCCTGCCGGCGCCGCGCTTGCTGAACCTCTTCCACCGTCGCATTTGACGGCAGTTCAAGAACCGCTGGTCCAGCCAGCTCATTATTTGCGCGACGTTCGAGGCCGTCGGCGAAGCGACCAAGTTGCTCCGCCGCTTCCAGCACCGTCACTTGCTGACCCGGAGCGGCGGAAAGGGCGGCCTCCGCAGTGAGATTTGCGAGCGCGCGAAGCTCAGTGACCTTGTTCACGGCATTCGTTGACGTCTGCGAGCTCATCATGCTGATGCCCCGTGGGCAGGACGGCGTGATTCATCGCGATGGCATCGCAGGGTGAGCGAAGCCTGCTGAAGTGACTCTCGAAAGCCGGCGCCACGAAGCGCTCTGATGGCTCGCGTGGAAAGCTGTGCGATGCCGGCAGCGCGGCGAGTCGACATTGGCGGTCTGGTCATTGCAAACACATGCAGGTGGAGATGTATCTGTATATGTGAGCAAGACGGGCATGAAATAAAAAATATTGCCTATCTGAAAAGTCGTAGCAAACGCAACAGATATTTAGCTTGGCAAATGACTGTTCCACTTGTACTCTGCATCGCTCCCGCTTGTACTCCGCATCGCCTTGACTTGTACGCTGCATCGCTTTAGCTTGTACTCTGCATCGCTCACTCCCAGTGACGCGGCGAATAATGACCTGCGGCGCGCGGATTTATTGCTGGTCGATGCGTTCCATAGTATTTATAGACTCTGTAATCGGGATAGGCGAGCCAGCATGACCCAGAGCTGGCGAACCGCTCCGTAGTGTGAGCTTTGGGTCCCGGCGAGTTCGCCGATAACCGGCCACCGGGCTCCTTTGCATTTGGTCGTGAGACGGACAGACGACCATCGAAGAGCGTTGCGTGGCTCATTGCCCAGGAAATGTTGCGGCCGCAATCGTCGACCTTGGTCAGCGCGGTGGCTCCGCACTCGGAGATAGTACTGTCACCACCGAATTGCCCCGTCCTGGTGACGCGGGAGCGATGTCAGAAATAGCGCGGCGCCGTTTCAGGGTTGAATTCCGATTTCTCTCTGGATGACAGAGCGGCACGAAACACGAGTCCGATTTCGCTCCTTGCCTGGACGGTATGCATCGTTGCGAGCCCCTCGGTGTCGCACATGGCGAAGGCAGCTTCGAACGGCCTCGGCACAAGTCACCGATGAGGCCGGCCAATTCCTTGACAAAGTGGACTAAGCGGATTAGCTAAAAAAAGCGGCTGGCCAGGACGAGAGTTGGCGGCGTGCTCGTCCGTCAACTGCACTGGTCCCGCGCCGCACCGCCGGTCAGGCAAACTAAATGACCCGCCCCCGGTCATCTCATCCTGGTTGCCCGCTATTCACGTCCTTTGTTTTGCGCCTTCGTTGCCCAAAACGCGGTCGACGACTACTTTCGCGAGCACGAGGCCATCAAGGTCGATGCCTCGATGCCCGGCTTGCCGGTCAAGTAGGTGTTTGAACGGTTATCGCCGAGAGACCATTGAGCATGAGCAGGCAGGTGCGCCCTCGGCCAATTGCTGCTCAAACGCCAGCCGATTGCATACGGAATATGTCCAGCCACTATGTCAGGAATCGGCTAGACGACCGCGCTGAATTGCTGCTGGTCGAGAGAAATCGTTGCGATGATGGACTCGAACTCCGCCATCAAGTCCGGATGGCGTTGGGCAACGTATTGTCGTGCGGATTCGTTTTCGAGAAGCTTGGCGAGATACCCTTTTGCAAGCACTAAATTCAGCACGTCCTGACCGTAAGTCTGCTCAACGAGCTTGTACTGTCCCTGCAGGTTGCTCATTTCTCGCTCCATTTTCGCCATTTGTTCCGGGCTACCGCCCGTCAATTTGCGTGGTTTCTTGCCCTCTACAAGCAGCGCTGCAGGCGTGGCCACCAACAATGCTTCGGCGTATGAGACTGTCACGTTGTTCGCGGCCACCATCAGCTCAACGCATTCCACCTGCCGCGTCGGCTTCATTTTACGAATTGCGCGAACAAGTTCCGGCGAGAACTGCCGGTCGCCGAGGAGTTCGGCTGCCTCTGGGCATACACCGTCGAGGAGCGACATCTTCTTTACAATCAGCGACACGTCCACGGAAAGCGCTTTCGCCAGTCGTTCAGGTGATACGCCTCTGTCGATTACGCGCCTTATCATATAGTGCTCCTGGATTGTCGAAAGGCGATTGACACGGTTGTTATACGTGTAGCTCTCGTCATCGGTCGCAACGAGACAGGCAACGGTCTCGTGCCTCAGGTCCTGGATGGCGAGTAAGCGCAGATGACCATCCAGCAGAACGTGTTGACCGGAGGTCTGGTCCGCAGCTGTTACAGAGAGCGGTTCGATGAGACCGACCTCCTCAATGGAGGTCCTTATCTGCTTGTATTTCCGCGATTCGACCACGGGCGCCGGTATTCTGCGTGATGGCAAGATGTTGCCGACTGGCACCGACAGAGGCTCAGGGATGAATCCAAGGGTGACGCCAGTCATGTAACGCTCCCGCTTGGCCAGACGCGTTCGGCAAGATATTTCGGGAGGCTGGCCAGTCCTTCCGCACGCAGGAGGTTGACGAAGTTCTCATCGGCAAACAGTTGCCTCAATGCGCCGACGACGAACAGCAAACGCTGTTGTGTGAATTCGGCCTTCCTGACCATCGATTTCTGACGTTCCACTTCGCGCTCGTACGTGCGCACGAGACTCGAAGTCGTGACAGCAACAGCCTTGCTGGTCATATTGCGAGCAGTGCTTCTTCCGAGCGCTTTTCTGCGTTCGATGACGCGGCGAGCGTTCATCAACTGCTTGCCCCGCAATTTGCCCGACTCGTAGGCTTCCTGAAGTGCAGCCTGAATTTCAGCGTCGTCTTCGCCGGCGCCCACAATGGTGAGGGCCGCATTCAAGGGAACGAGACCTTTCTCCACGGCAACGACGAGTCTCTCTTCTCCCTGATGCAGCAGCGTGAGGATACCGTGGACGTAGGTCTGCGTCAGACCCGTCTTTTCGGCAATGACTTTCGGCGTATATCCCTGCTCCTGCAATTGCCGGATGCCGGCAAGCCGTTCGATGGGACGACACTGTCTGCGCGCGATGTTTTCAGTCAGGCTCATGATGAACGCGTCCTCATCGCTGACGCTCACCACGAGTGCGGGAATAGTCGTTTCACCGAGCGTGCGGAACGCCTTCAGTCGACCCTCGCCGCATACGAGCAGATATTTTTCGATGCCGCCGGCCGTGGCTCGCGGCGTGACCACGATAGGTTTCTTGAGGCCGATGGTCTTGATGTTGTCGACGATTTCCTTGAAAACCCGACCATTACGCTCTCGCGGATTGATAACTTCAATCTGTGAGACGGGGACCATCCGGATTTCTCCGGGCTGCTGCCGCGTATTCACGCAACCCTCCTGAGACGGGCGCGTTCAGCCATGCCATAGAGGTAATCCAGCGTATCGAAGCGATAGCTCTCAAACTCGATGGGATTCTGGTCTGCCAGATGAATTCGTGGTTGGCAAAAATCCAGATGTGGCAACAGGTAGTAGTCCAGCGTCGATTCATTCGTCTGGTCGAGCCGCACAGCAACCGTGATGTCCGGCAGAAGGCTGGTATCAAAGCGCACCTTCCAGTGATTGCGACCGTTGTCATGCGCCTGGCAGCGCGCGAGCACGATGCATGTCGTGAACTCGTCATTGACCGTCAGCAGGTCGGTTGCCGGGTCGCGCATCACCGTGCCACCCAAATCCGCGATTTTCGTCTCCGTTTGCGCGACGATTTCCGGATGCAGTTGCCGGAGGAACCGGTTGGTTTCGATGTAACGATAGTCCCGGCCAGGTGTGAAACCTACCGTCTGATAGGCGCGAATCAAACTGCCAAACCGGTACACGTAGACCGACGTCGAAGGCATGCCGTCGGTTTCATCAATCACCACACCGGACAGAAAGCCGCGACTGCGATACAGATTGCGCAGGCGCTCGATTAGCTCCTCATTTGAATAGCGACGCGCTCGCGCTCTCATGATGCCTTGAGCGGTATAGAACGTCTCGCTCGGCACGATGGCCTGAAATGCGCCTTCCTTTCGAATCCACATGTCCGATGGGTTGGTCACCCGCATCTTTTTCAGCTTGAACGACACACGGTTGTACACGTTGTTGCCGATGTATTTCTCGTTGGTCAATACCTCCCGCACCGTGGCTCGAGTCCATTCCCGGTCAAGGTCAGTTCGCACGTGCATGCCGTTCAGACGAGCGGCAATTTCGTATTCATCGAGCGACCCGTCGATAAACCAGTCGTAGATTAAATTGACTATCCGCACTTCGCTTTCCGGTCCCGGCATGAGGATTACCCGGTCCGTCTGCAGGCTTTTATGCTCACCGCGCCGCAATTCTGCTTTCATGAGACCGTGGTCGTCGACCAACACGCGGCGCAGTCCATAGCCAGCCGGCCCTCCTTGCCGGAATCCCTTTTCAATCAAACGGCACTGGCCGGCGAACACCTTCGCCGACAGCTCCCGGCTGTATTCACCCGCCATGGCCCGTTTTACACCTTTAACAATAGTCGAAACAGGTGACCCGTCATTCTCGAACTGCTCGGCGCAGTACGCCACCTGGATGCCAGCACGGCGGCAGATGTACTCGTAGTACGCGCTCTCGTCGGCATCCTGGAATCGCCCCCATCGACTCACGTCATAGACGAGGATGACGCTGAAGTCGGCATTGCCATTGACGACATCGGAAATGAGATTTTGCAGTGCCTGCCGTCCGTCAATTCGTAGACCGCTTTTGCCCTCATCGGCATACGTGCGGACGATTTGGAATCCACGGCGGGCAGCGTAGTCCCGAATCCGGTCGCGCTGATTCTCGGTCGAATACTGTTGGTGTTCGGTCGACATGCGCACGTACTCTGCTGCGCGCCCGGCAGACGAACTGGCGGCGACCGGTGCATCCGCGTTATTGAATGACATGCTCCACCCCGCAACTCAGAGACGGACACGCGGCAGACACCGGGCGCAAGTGAGCGCCGGATGCGAGCGTCGCGGCTTCACATCAGAAGGTCGCGTTCGAAAACGAACGATGACAAGGCAAAGGTAGCAGGCCCGACGCCAATGCGTATCAGGTCATCTCTTTGCAATCATGTCGGCGGCGCTGTCGGTGCAGACAGCACGGCTATGTGAACTGTCCACGCGTCCATTTTTGCGACAGCGGCATCGTTCGCGCGAGACAGCAGGTAGAAACCAGAGCCGAGCGGCCGTGGGAGCCTGATGACATCCATCTTTGCAATCGGCTTGCGACTCCGTCGCGCATTGCGCAATCGCTGCATACTGCGATTGCGCTCGCGATACGCCGGATGAGCAGCTCGATATTCGCGCCAGTAGCTCGAGTGGCTCGCGCGCCATTTCGCCTGTGCGCGAGCCTGGTTGTCGCGATAGTCGCTGTCGACACGGAGCCGGTCGCGCTGCCAGTCGCGTCGACGGGCGCGCTGGCACGGCCCCGAGGAGCAATATCGCTGATGGGGAACATGCAGAAGCGGCACGAACGCATTGCCGCAGGCAAGACAAAGGCGGGTCGATTTCATGGGCCCCTCCGTGTCGGGTCGGGACAGGCGCCCGCGACCGGCTGACCCACCGGCGAAATCGCTGGCCTGAGAGGGGGTAGTGAAGGGTCGTCGGCGCACATCCAGCAGATTCCCATCACCCGCGAAAATCGCTAAAATTTCCTTACTTCAAGCGCAGTTTTTCGAAAACGGCGCGCGTGCGCGACCGCCGTCCGCTGACGGGAGAGCTCGTTTCTGGGGCTTCGACCGCGCCGTATTTGACGTGGCTCTGGTCGGAAATTCTCGGCTTATGCGTCCGTTTTTCTCACGTTATGCATCCGCCCCGGCTGGGGAGCCTTATCTGGCAAGGGCCAGTTTCTCCGGATATGCGACCATCTACAGCGTCAAGCGCAACAGATAACGAACAGAAGCAGTCGCATTTGAAGATTCACGCCCGGTATAACCGGGCGTTTTTCTACGGATGTCTCATGCCGTCCGCGGTCTGACTGGCCAGTCGTTTCCGGCGACTAATTTCCACAAAAACCATGATCAATCCATCCACGGTTTCAGGTGTAATTATCTGGGGCGTTGTTTCTGGCCTGGTGACTTCAGCGCTGATATTGATCTTTGGTCTCCTGATGTCCAAGGTAGTATTGCCAGCCTACCTGGCATTTATCTACAAAGGCGTGGACCTCCGGGGCGTGTGGACCGAGGAGCGCGACCCTGACGCTAACGGAAAATTTTCGATCCAGTTGTCTCTGGACCAGAGTGGCTGTCGGTAATTTCGTGTTCAAGGCATATGATGCGCCCCAGGAGAATATATGCCTCGCAAACCGAAGGCCCCGCAGATCCCGATCCAAACAACCGTCTTTGCCGGAAAGACTGATGCCCAGAGTTCGCATAACCCGCGTAGCCCGCTCTGACGCAGAAGACCTGATCGCTGCCAATCGCGCGAGTCAATCGCACCATCTTCCTTGGGTCACCTCATTTACCGACCAGGCAGGCTTCGACGCCTGGTTCGCACGCACGCTGGTCGGCCCGAATGTCGGCCTCGTGGCCCGTGAGGTGACTGCGAACGAAGTTGTCGTGAACATCAACGAAATCGTCGCGGGCGCTTTCCAGAGCGCTTATTTGGGCTATTACGGCATGCAGCAGTACGCAGGGCAGGGCTTCATGACGGAAGCGTTGAGAGCCGCCGTCAATTACGCGTTCGACGACCTCGGTCTGCATCGCCTGGAGGCGAATATCCAACCTGGCAACGTGGCTTCCATCTCCTTCGTGCGCCGAATCGGCTTTCAGAAGGAGGGATTCTCGCCGCGCTATCTCCGGATCGACGGCGAGTGGCGCGATCACGAGCGCTGGGCGTTACTTGCGGACATGCCGCGCTGAGCCGAAAGCACGCTCAGGCAGACTATCCACACCCTCATGCGGATAACCCCCGAAAAACCCGGCTGAATATCTGTGAACGGAATGGGGACAAGTCACGCCGCGCCGCGCGGCCCGAAAAGTTGTCATCGGCAGCCCTACGTTGTTCACGCGCGCCGCGCGCAGTTATAAAACGGCCAAGCCATTGACTACTTAACGGTTTTCCCCGCTTATCCACAGGAAACCCGCGATCTTGTTAACTATTACTACGTTTATATACAAGTAAACAAGAAAACCCTTAAAGCCCACGCCGGAGCAAGCGCGTCGAAGCCTTCTCCGGCAACACCGCATCAACCCAGGCACTCAAGCCAGCGGCAAATAAAGCTCCGTGCGCAACGCCTCGGGTGCGACTTCTTCAGGCGTATTCAGATACACCTCGAACGAAGCCGCATTGAAATCGCCCTCATGGCCCGATTTCGGCAGCCAGTCCGCGTAAAACCACATCCAGGCGGCTTTCAGACCTTCATACGGTCCTTCATGGAGCAGCACCGCGTGCTTGCCGCCGCGCAACTGCAGGGATTCCACCGGTGAAGCGGGCGTGACCTTCGATGCGTCCGGGAGGTGAATGGCCGCCTTCGAGCGCAGCTTCGACTCCTCGACCCGATCCGGGTCGTCGTAAAAGATGCCGACCAGCTTTGCGCCCGCCGTAGGCACGCCGCGCTGGCCCAACCACTGCGCCAGCGTGAAAAAGGCATCGCCGATTTTCGTGTACGGGCCAACGTGTCCCACTGCGAGCAGGTTCATCGGTTCGAGGGTGACAATCTTGACGTCGCGCTGTTGCATGGTGGCGCCTCCATGAAGATAGGCGGCGCTGGCCGCCGGGTAAGAGATCCACGATAGCACCGTCGTATGCGAGGCGTTCACTGGCGTGACGCTGCGTTTTTTTGGCGCTATCGTGGAAGCCGGCGGCAAGACAGCCGCCGGCACAGGAGCGAGCCCGATGAGCCACGCGCAGTCGCACGTCCAGACCCTGGGTATCCGCGTCTACCGCTTCGACGGTTTGCGCACGCTGCTGGCGAAGGCCAGCGCGCAGCGCTCGGGCGACGAACTCGCGGGCCTCGCAGCCGCAACCGAAGAGGAACGCGTGGCTGCCCGGCTCGCGCTCGCCGATCTGCCGCTGCGCGCCTTCCTGGATGAGCCGCTGATTCCGTACGAAATGGACGAGGTCACGCGCCTCATCCTCGACGGCCATTCCGCGCAGGCTTTCGCACCCATCGCGCATCTCACGGTGGGCGAGTTCCGCGAGTGGCTGCTGGCGGACAGCACGCAGGCCGCCACGCTCGCGGCGGTCGCGGACGGCCTCACGCCCGAGATGGCGGCTGCCGTTTCGAAGCTGATGCGCAATCAGGATCTGATCGCGGTGGCGAGAAAGCGGCCCGTGGTTACGCGCTTTCGCAACACGATCGGTCTGCCGGGGCATCTCTCGGTGCGCCTGCAGCCCAACCATCCCACCGACGACGTGCGGGGCATCGCCGCTTCGATGCTCGACGGCCTGATGTACGGCTGCGGCGATGCGGTGATCGGCGTCAATCCCGCCTCCGACAATCTCGCCGCCATCATGCGCCTGCTCGAGATGATCGACGGCTTTCGCGAGCGTTACACCGTGCCGACGCAGTCGTGCGTGCTCACCCACGTCACGAGCACGCTGGCGGCGATCGAAAAAGGCGCGCCCGTCGACCTCGTGTTTCAGTCGATCGCCGGCACGCAGGCGGCGAACACGGGGTTCGGCATCTCGCTCGCGCTGCTCGACGAGGCGCACGAGGCGGCGCTCGCGCTCGGCCGCGGCACGATCGGCGACAACGTCATGTACTTCGAGACCGGCCAAGGCAGCGCGCTCTCGGCGAACGCGCATCACGGCGTCGATCAGCAGACCTGCGAGGCGCGCGCCTATGCCGTCGCGCGGCGCTACCGGCCGCTGCTCGTGAATACGGTGGTCGGTTTCATCGGGCCGGAATATCTCTACGACGGCAAACAGATCGTCCGCGCGGGGCTCGAAGATCACTTCTGCGGCAAGCTGCTGGGCGTGCCGATGGGCTGCGATATCTGCTACACGAACCACGCGCAGGCGGACCAGAACGACATGGACACGCTGCTCACGCTGCTCGGCGTGGCGGGCGTGAATTTCATCATGGGCGTGCCCGGCGCCGACGACGTGATGCTCAACTACCAGAGCACGTCGTTTCACGACGCGCTCTATCTGCGCGACGTGCTCGGGCTGCGTCGCGCGCCGGAATTCGAGGCGTGGCTCGCGCAGATGCAGATCGTCGATGCACGCGGCGCATTGCTGGGCGCGTCGGCCGAGCCGCCGCTGCTGGCGCAGGCTACGAACTGGGTGGAGGGCGCATGAGCCGGGGACCCGTCGAGGCGAATCCGTGGGACGCCTTGCGCCGCTATACGCGTGCGCGCATCGCGCTGGGCCGCGCGGGCAGCGGTTTGCCCACGGCTGCCCTGCTGGCGTTCGAGCTCGCGCACGCGCAGGCGCGTGACGCAGTGCATCAGCCGCTCGACGCCCCCGCGCTGCATGCGGCGTTGCGCGAGCGCGGGCTGGCATCGCTCGACGTCCATAGCGCAGCGCTCGATCGCGACCACTATCTGCGCCGACCGGATCTCGGCCGGAAGCTCGATGCGGCAAGCCTCGAAGCGCTGCGCGATGCGCTAACGCGACCCGTCGATGTCGTCTTCGTGATCGCGGACGGCCTCTCCTCGCGTGCTGTCGCCACGCATGCGCTGCCGTTGCTCGATGCGTTGCTGCCGAAACTCGAAGGGTGGCGAGTTGGCCCGCTGGTGGTTGCACGCCAGTCGCGCGTCGCGCTGGGCGACGAGGTCGGCGAGAGTTTGCGCGCGGCGTTCGTCGTGATGCTGATCGGCGAGCGCCCGGGCCTGAGCTCGCCGGACAGCATGGGCCTCTATTTGACCGCCGCGCCGCGGGTCGGCCGCACGGATGCCGAACGCAACTGCATCTCGAACGTGCGGCCGGAAGGGCTCGGCTATGCGGCCGCCGCCGCGAAGCTGCACTACCTGCTCACGCGGGCGCGCGCTTTGGGCTTCACGGGCGTCAACCTCAAAGACGACAGCGACGACGGGCTCGACGATGCGCGAGCGGGATCGTCGACGCCGCTGTCCGCGCAGCGCGATTGAATGCACCGTACTTCAAGCGTCTGCCCGCGCGACCGGATGCGCGGCAAGCCATGCGCTTTCGTCGTCGTCGAATAAACGCGAACGCGTGAGAAAGCGCAGCCCCGTCGGCCGTTCGAGCGAGAACATGCCGCCGTTGCCGGGCACGGCGTCGATGATGAGCTGCGTGTGCTCCCAGTATTCGAACTGCGACGCGCTCATGTAGAACGGCATGCCGCCGATTTCGCCGAGCCGCACGTCCGACATGCCGACCATGAACTCGCCGGCCGGAAAGCACATCGGCGCGCTGCCGTCGCAGCAGCCGCCGGATTGGTGAAAAAGCAGTGGGCCGTGCTCGTGCGCAAGCCCTTCGATCAGCGCGAGTGCGCTGGGTGTGGCGATGACGCGTTCAACCATGCTGGCCTCGTTCCTTGCGTTGATATTCTGGAGGCAGACGGCGGGCGGCGCGCACAGCATCGGGCGCCCGCCCGCCTGCCCGCTCAGAAGAAGCCGAGCGGCTGTTCGCTATAGCTGACGAGCAGGTTCTTCGTCTGCTGATAGTGGTCGAGCATCATCTTGTGGTTCTCGCGCCCGATGCCCGACTGCTTGTAGCCGCCGAACGCCGCGTGCGCCGGGTAAGCGTGGTAGCAGTTGGTCCACACGCGCCCGGCCTGGATGGCGCGGCCGAAGCGGTACGCACGCGTGCCGTCGCGTGTCCAGACACCCGCGCCGAGGCCATAGAGCGTGTCGTTGGCGATTTCGAGGGCTTCGTCTTCGGTCTTGAAGGTCGTCACGGAAACGACGGGCCCGAAGATTTCTTCCTGGAAGATGCGCATCTTGTTATGGCCGCGAAATACGGTGGGCTTGACGTAGTAACCGTCGCCAAGCTCGCCGGCGAGCTTGTTGCGCTCACCGCCGGTCAGGCATTGCGCGCCCTCCTGCTTGCCGAGGTCGATGTACGAGAGGATCTTTTCCATCTGCTCCTGCGAGGCCTGCGCGCCGATCATCGTCTTCGGGTCGAGCGGGTGCCCCTGGGCGATCGCCTCGACGCGCTTCACCGCGCGCTCCATGAAGCGGTCGTAGATCTTCTCGTCGATCAGCACGCGAGACGGGCACGTGCACACCTCGCCCTGGTTCAGCGCGAACATCGCGAAACCTTCGAGCGCCTTGTCGAAATAGCCGTCGTCGCGATCGATCACGTCGGCGAAGAAGATGTTCGGGCTCTTGCCGCCCAGCTCCAGCGTGACCGGAATGATGTTCTGGCTCGCGTACTGCATGATGAGCCGGCCCGTGGTGGTCTCGCCCGTGAAGGCGATCTTGGCGATGCGGCGGCTCGACGCCAGCGGCTTGCCTGCCTCGAGGCCGAAGCCGTTCACCACATTGAGCACGCCGGGCGGCAGCAGGTCCTGAATCAGCTCGACGAGCACGAGCAGCGAGGCGGGCGTCTGCTCGGCGGGCTTGAGCACCACGCAGTTGCCGGCGGCGAGCGCGGGCGCGACTTTCCATGCGGCCATCAGGATCGGGAAGTTCCACGGAATGATCTGGCCGACCACGCCGAGCGGCTCGTGGAAGTGATAGGCGACGGTGTCGTGATCGATCTCGGAGATGCCGCCTTCCTGCGCGCGCACGCAGCCCGCGAAGTAGCGGAAATGGTCGATGGCGAGCGGGATGTCGGCGGCCAGCGTTTCGCGCAGCGGCTTGCCGTTGTCGATGGTCTCGGCGACGGCCAGCGTCTGCAGGTTCTGTTCGAGGCGGTCGGCAATGCGGTTCAGGATATTGGCGCGGTCGGTGGACGAGGTCTTGCCCCAGGCGGCTTTGGCCTTGTGCGCGGCGTCGAGCGCGAGCTCGATATCGGCCTCGCGCGAGCGCGGCACCGAGGTGAACGGATGGCCGGTGATGGGGGAGATGTTGTCGAAGTATTCGCCGCCGAGCGGCGCGACCCACTCGCCGCCGATGAAGTTGCCGTATTGTTTCTTGTACGGGAATCCGGTGGTCAGGAACTGCATTTCCGCGTGATTCATCGTCGTGCTCCTCTGTTCTCGATATCGATATGGACGGGCGCGGCGCACCGCGCAACCACGGGGCGCTAATGCGAGAACCGTGCCAACGCGCGCGACGCGGCGCCGCACCGAGGCGTAACGCGCCTGGGCGGGCGATGCACGGTGAGGGGAGCCGACGAGCGAGGGAGAGGGGTGCGTCGCAACTGAACAGTTTTGCGGCGCGCTGCTCAAAAACTGAACAGCGGGAACAGGAAGTTCTGCGCGCCGGCCGCGTTTGCTGTAGGCTTTGCGGCCGTTATCGTCAGGAGGAGCTATATGTCTGAATCGTTCGTTTGCCGCAACCAGTCGTGCGGCACGCCTTGGGAACAGGGCGACGTGGTTATCAAGAACGAAGGCCAGGGGCCGCTGTTTCGCTGCCCGCTATGCGGCGCGCGCAATTACCTCGAACAGTTCGAGGACGACGAGGGCAACGTGGTTTACGAGCAGGTGGACGGCAAGCCGTTCCTGTGAGTGCCGTGCAGCTGCGGGGCTGCGTCGGCCCAGCGCTATGGCGTGGCTGGCGGTCGGATCAACCAAAGGATTGCTAACGTTCGAGCTGCTGGCCAACCCTACCTATTCAACCTGATAGCTGGTGCGCGTACCGTGACGATCTAAAGTAGATCCATACGATAAGAAACTACGCTGTCGCCACGCGGGGTGAGCCATGACATTCGTCGAACAGGAAATTGCGCACATCGCGCATGTGATGCCGCCGTCGCTGACGGGCGACTTCGAAACGCCGGTAATGGGCGTCTCGTACTGGCGCAAACGACTCTATACGCTGCTCAAGCAGAACCACCTCACACACGTCCAGCTCGCCACTGTGGACATGCTGCTGCGCCAGCTCGACGGCTTCGAGGCGCGCGGCCGCTGGTTGCCGCGGCGCGAAAAGAAGGCGTTTCGGGTTCGGGCGCTGGCTTGAGTGCGCGGGTGCTGTTGGTCGGTTTTGCTAGCGGCGCTGAGCCTGCTGAGGTTCCCTCGGTTTTTCGCCTTCCAAGGGTCCCGAGTTATGCAACTGCATCCTTGGTCTGCTGAGCCTTGATCCAGTCCCGAAGGAACTGCTCGGGAGAAACGAGGCCGAGAGACGAATGGCGACGACTGCGGTTGTAAAACACTTCGATGTATTCGAACAGATCGGCCTTCGCGTCCTGATGCGTCCGATAGCGCGTGGCGTGAACCCGCTCGTTCTTCAAGCTGTTGAAGAAGCTTTCCGTCGGGGCGTTGTCCCAACAATTTCCCTTGCGGCTCATCGAGCAGCGCATACCGTAGTTGGCCAGTTTGCGCTGGAACTCGTGACTCGCGTACCAGTGAGCGAACTAACGGCGAATGGCACGCTCGCATCAATCGTCGCGGAACCGGTCGCGCGCGACGTGCACTGAGGTTGCGGGTGGCGCGGACGGGGGCGTCCTTTATGCCATGGCATTCGCCGCAGGCACGGACCTGAACGCGCTGACTAGCGTACGCAGCGCTGCTCGCACCTGCAAGTCGCGGGTCGCAGAATAAAGCACGACGTCGCGCGGCGGCAAAGGCGGCAGACGCAGGCGCGGGCCGACGTCCTCCGTGCCGACCGGCGCAACGCGGCGGGCCAGCGGCGCGACCGCAAGGCCCGCCTGTGCGGCTGCTGCGAGCGCCGCGATACCGCCCCCGACGAAGACCTCGACCCATGGAACGCAGGCCGCCTGCAACGCGCCGATCGCCATCGCGCGGACCCTGCACGGTGCGGCTTGGGTCGCGATACGCAACGGTTCGCCGTCATGTTGGGTCCAGCCTGGCGCTGCCATCCAGCCGAATGGCTCGGCCTGCAGCGTATCGCCGTCGCGGCGGCTATCATCGTGGCGCAGCACCAGCGCTGCGTCGAGCGCCCCGCGGTCGAAATCTGCCTCGACATCGCGCGAGCTTGCAACGCGTAGCTCGACCAGCAGCCCCGGGTCGGCCCGATGTACGTGCCGCAGCAGGAGCGGTAAATCCGGCCCGACAATGTGATGGCTGATGCCGACCTTCAGCGTCGCGCGCTCACGCATTAGCACGCTGATCGTGTCGTCATGCACCTGAAGAAGAGTCCGCGCGGCCTGCAGGAAGATCTCGCCCTTCGGCGAGAGTCGCACCATCCGCAGAGTGCGCTCGATCAAACGGTGGCCGAGCCGCTCCTCTAGCCGCTTCAGCTTTAGACTGACCGTCGACTGCGTGCTATCCAGTACATCGGCCGCGCGCGTGAAGCTACGTAAATCGGCGACCAGCACGAACGCCTGTACCGCTTCGAGATCGAGTGTCTTCATGGGGATTCGTTTATTTTTGCCGCCGTTGAGACACGGCAGGGCCCGTTTTCTGCCGTCGCACAAAATGCCACGTTAGCGTCATCCGACTGCCTTGACAAGCAGGTGCCACGCCCTTGGCGCAAGGAATCGCGACGCGTATCCGCCCGAATCCGTTATCAACCCGGGCACTGTGCGGGCGCCGTCTGGCCGGCATCATGCTCGCTACCGCTCTCCTCGGCTCGCCCCGCACGCAATAGCTCACATGCCCGTGGTACCTGGTTGCGACAATGACAATGCCAGCGGCAGCATAAAGGCGCCGAGCGCGTCTGCTACGCCGGCATGATCGCGTAGCGCGCCGACGGCAAACGCCGCAAGGCGACACTGCTCGAGGTGCTCACACGTGACGAAAACGAGGCTAGGCCTCTCGATCGTGCGAACTGTGCTCCGGGCGTACAACTGCTCAGCATTGCGTACGCGGCGCCCGCAATGCGCCGCTTGCATCGTGCCGCTAGACGACATGCGTGCGACAGCGATACGAATTCTTCATCGCTGAAATACGCGATCGCGAATTGAGGCGCGCGCAGGCCGTTTGCTACCGTGGTCGTCCGACACTCTGCTGAGCAAAGGAGCCAGATCATGCTGATCAAGCAATACGAACACCGCCTGCCGTTCGACTACAACATCGACCAAATCCGCGCGCGCGGTCGGGAGCGCGGCGCGAAATGGGACGATGCGCAGGGTCTCGCGTTCAAGGCATTCGCTCTGCGCGAGCGCGGCAAGCACGGCGCGCCGCATCATGCGTATACGTCGATCTACCTTTGGTTAGCGGAGGACGCAGCTGCCGATTTCGTCACCGGTCCGCGCTTCCAGCCAGTGCTCGATTCGTTCGGACGCCCCACGATTCGCACTTGGCTACCGATCTCGGTGCAGATCGGCGACGTGCATCGACACGCGCTCGCGATCTACAAGCACGAGTTCGAACTCGACGAACGCACCGATCTAGTCGCGCTGCGCAAGTCGGAGGCGATCCGTGCGGACAGCCTCGCTGGGCAGCCGAATAACATCGCCGCAATCGTCGGTATCGATGTGACGACGTGGAAGCTGGTACGCTTTGAGATCAGCGCGGCGCCGCTGAGCGAACCCGAGGTGGGAATCGGCTACGAGATCGCGTATCTGGCCGCGCCCGGCTGGCGCGGAACGACGGCGGCGGACGGAGATGCTGCGGAACACACGCAAACGAAGCGCGCGGTCAAGACATCTGCTGCTCTCATGAATGGTGGTTCCCGGATTTAGATTTTGAAAAGCGGGGTGGCGTCAATCGGTCTTCATCGGTGCCGTTCACAAAGCGGCAACCTGTCGGACGTTCGAAAGTCGACGACGTGCTGAAAGTGGTTGTCCAGTCGATTTCCTAGGTTTGCCGTACGGGGGGGCTCAGCAAACGGGTCCGTCGCCCAACGCAGCGCGTCACCATTGGTTGCCCCTCGGTTATTGGCAGCGGGATTCGTGACCGGTGCTGAAGCGCCGCAGCGTTGTCCGAGGCATGATGTAATACTGGGCCATATCGTTCGACTCGGGCTAAAATATCAACCTAGTCCGCTGTTGATACGATGAGCGGCTGCCGACGCGCGAGGAAAACCAGCAAATATGTCAATTTTTGGTTGGTATGTGGCCTCGCTGCTTCGATGGATAGCCTTGATGGGTATGGTGTTGACGGACGTGTTCAAGTCCTGCTGCATCCGAGCGGGTTCCAAGGAGGAACCCGCTTTTTTTTGTTCTACAAAGGCGACCGTGCTCTAGAATCAGACGGATTTGCCGAAGCGTGGGGTTCGTCGATTCTCACGCTGGCTGGACCGACCTTAGGATTGGTAGAAAAATGTCAAAGTCCGCAAACGAGACCGAAACAGTCATCAAACGCATCCTTCCCTATTTGTAGAGGCGAGGCTATGAGATCGCGACGGACCTCCATTTCGAGACTGCAGCGTCTTCATCGGACCGCTATGAGGCTGGATTTGTTGATATTCTGGTCTGGCCGAACGACAAGACGTATCCGAAGGGTAAACCTGCGTTTCTGATCGAAGCAAAACGGATTGCCAAGAAGCTTTCCGAGCAGGACAAAAAGCAGGCACTTGGATATGCGCGCGCTGACGGCTACGACGTTCCGTTTGTCGTTGTTTGCAACGGAGCCGAAATCCGCTCTTACAATGCGAAGACGGGGGAGCCAATTCAGTGGAATGGCAAGCTGTCGTCCAAGATTCCTGCCAAGAGTCAACTTAAGTCTGTCCTGAAAGATTTCAAGACGGACCCGCAGGCCGTGCGCATCGAGCTTCCCGGGGAGGATGGTCCGCTGGACGGATCATCCGCACTGCCTTTCCGGCCGAGCCTGCCGTTGCGGCAGTTGAACGCACTATTCTCCCGATGCCATGACGCCATTCGCAAGAACGAGAAGGACGAGAATCACGTTTTTGACGACTTTTCCAAACTGCTGTTCCTCAAGTTGCTAGAGGAGAAGGCCGATACCGAAGAGGGCTTCAATTTACCTTACAGCTATACTTTCCACGAGCTGGCGACGTTGGCCGACGCCAAAGCAGATCAAGTCCAAAGCGCGATTCTGGACATGATCAAGAAGATTCGCACCGACAAGTCCTATGGCGACGTTTTAGCGAATCCGATCCACCTGAAAGTCGCAAAAACGTTTCTATATCTAGTTCGTCAACTTGCAGCAGTTAATTTCACCGATAGCACTACAGATTCAAAAGGCGCCGCGTTTGAATACTTTGTTCGCGCGACGCTGAAGGGCAAGAAGCTCGGTCAATACTTTACGCCGCGGCCCCTTGTTCGCCTCATGTCTGCACTCGTAGGACAGGAGAAGATCATGAATGCCCTTCTGTCTGGTTCGACGCCACCGAAGGTGCTTGACCCTGCGTGCGGTACGGGTGGCTTTCTAGTGTATTTGATGGGGGATGGCCTCAAGAGTGCGAATCAGAAACTTGCAGACCGACTAATTAGCGCGGCGACGCATAGCGAACTGGTTAGAAAAATCCGACAGCAAGTATTTTTTGGCTCCGATGCCAACGAGGGCGTGGCATGCGCGGCCAAAATGAACATGATCGTCGCCGGCGACGGGCATTCGAACATTCAGCCTGAAAACAGCTTGGCGCATTCTGCAAAGAACTGGAATATTGAAAATCCAGATTGTGATTTCATTCTTACTAACCCGCCGTTCGGTACGTCCGAGAGCGGTGCATTGTCCGATAAGGACCTAGAACAGTTCGAAATTCAAACAGCGAAGGGCCAACTTCTGTTCCTGCAAAAGATGGTCCTCTCTACTCGCCGCGGTGGAGAGATTTGCACCGTTATCGATGAGGGCGTTCTGAACACCGACACGGCCGCGCCGATACGCAAATGGCTTCTGAGCAAAGCTAAGTTGTTGGCAGTAGTGCGTCTCCCTGATGAAACATTCCGTCCCAACAAGATCAACGTTCGATCAAGTGTTCTTTATCTGCAGCGAATGACGGAGGATGAGGAGGAAATTTCTGACGACATCAAGTACCCGATCGCCTTTTGCGACATCGAAACGTTCGGTATGGATGGCGCTGGGGACATCGCACGCAATTTCGACTTGGACCTTCTCATTGATTCAGTCGGCAAGAATATCCTACGAAATGGTCGCGCTCGAAGCGGAAAATACTGGTCCGTTTTTGATGTCCAAGTGGCCAAGATTCGCGCAGATAAAGCTTCTCGATTCGATGTGAAGTATTGGCGGCCCGGCGTGACCAACACCATGAAGGAAATCGTTGCCGCCAATGGAAAGACGATCAAGGAACTGAACACGATTCCGACCGCCAGAGGGACAAGTCCCAGTGCTGACGCCTACGTTGACGCAGCCGATGGCTTTGCATTGGTAATCAAGGCGGGCAGCAACATATCGCGATATGGTGAACTGATCGTTGACGGTGACTACATCGAGAAAAGCCTTTTCGACGAGTATGCAGAAAAGGCGCGGGCGCAAAAGCGCAATCTCAACCTGATTCGACCCGGCGATGTCTTGGTTTCCTCGACTGGCGATGGAACTCTGGGCAAGTGCTGCGTGTACCGCCCCATGATGGACGAAGTTTCCGGCGAGGCTGCGCCCACCGCAGCGATCGCCGAAGGCCACGTTGCAATTATTCGAGTCGATCCGAACGTAATTTGGCCAGAGTACCTGTGCGATTACTTGCGCGTGGGCTTCGGTGCCCAGCAGATTGAGCGGTTCTACACGGGTTCAACGGGGATGATCGAGCTAACCCCCGCTGCGCTCGACGAGGTAGTTGTCAATCTACTCTCCGGTGTTGAAGAGCAAAAGCGATACTCCGATGCTCTCCGACTGGGAGAGGCTAAGGCACGCACCACATCGGAGCGGGCTGCAACGGAGATGAGCGCCGCATTGGATGCATTTCGAAGTGGAACGAGCAAGCTTCTCGAGCTAACTTCTTAGCCGCGTGCTTTTCGGCAGCCTGACCCGATGCCTGCACAGCCGGTTCGGCGCGCTTTACAAGGTCGAAGAGCTGTTCCGCGGCAAAACCCACCGGATGAACGTCACGTGTGCCGCCGGGAACACGCCGATTATTGCTCGATCGACTGCATGCGTGACTTACCGCCACGTTCGAGACGCTCTCGCGCAAAGGCGACGCCCGATTGTCGGATTTGCGGCTCATGCGAATGACGCTTGATAGTCGGCTACCAGGGTTGGCAGGACAGGGCTCGTGCAGATCAGAATTAGAAAGGACGCGTATTGGCGAGGGCAAATATAAAACAATGCGGATTCTGACCTCAATTCCCTTGGCGTTCGCGAACAAGGGCAGTAAAGCTGGTCACGTCCATTAGCCATGCCTGCTGTTGCGGCGTGTATGTGTTGTGCAACCCGCGCGGCAGTACGAGCTGCAGGCGCTTAGCGGCCATCTCATCAGTCTGGTTCGTGGATATGGCCGTCTCAAGCGTCAACAAGTGTTTATTGGCGATCTTGTCCGCTTCGGCGAGCACCTGTCGCCACCGGTCTTTGCACGTCGATTTAACACCAAGCATGGTTAGCCGAAGTGGGTCGAAATCGGGATTGTGATAGGCCGCACTTCCTGGAAAGAGAAAATCCGGCTTGGCCTTGTTCTCTGTGACGGCGGTACGGGTGTACTGGATGCCGCACCCGATAAACATATGTTCGAGGTGATTTTCCAGTGCGAGGCCGACGCGACTTTTGCGCCGGTTCTGCACAGACAAGGAAAATGAAAGGAAGCCGTCCACGTCGACCGGGGCCTGTGCTTCGCCCGAAAAACCCTTCGAAAGCCTGTCCGCAATGAGGTAGCGCTCAAGCGTACGGAAAAGGATTTCCTCCCGTTCCATCCACGCCATCAGTACCGCATCCTGGTCCTCCCGCGGATCAAGGTCGTTGAGGGTCAAGCGGGCATACGCGGAAAAATCGCGGGTTTTCGGGAACACCCCGCCAAACTTTTCGAGCATGGTGTCGAGGTAAGTTTCGGCGGTCGTCTCAACGACGATGCCTATGTTTTCGAGAATGAACCGTGACGCGAACTCGATGCGGTCCTGCTCGGTTTCCAGTTCGCTCTTGACCGAGAAGCCCGGGTGCGCGAGGTCCACGAAGCCAAAGAGCCATTCAATCTGACGAGACACGCTCGACCCGTTTTCGGCGATCACAACCAGCAAACCTTCATCACGCCGTTTTGCGATGACGAAAAGGTCCCCCCTCGGCCGCGTTGAGTGACACAGTGGTTGTAGGGAAGTAAAAACGATATTCAGCGGCGCGGTGCGGCTGATCTTTCCGGCTGTCGTACAGCGTGAGAAATGCATCCTCCACGATCGGATCGGGATCTTCGTCCGTCAGGTACAGGAAGCGCGCGGGCATACGCGTTTTTTCGCTCGGACGTCCGATGAAATCCAGCATCCGCCTGGTGGCGTTGTATTCGTGCTGGTTTGAACGCGTCTCATCGGCTTCGACGGCTGAAAGGCGCTTCGCTGCAACGCCTTCGAAATACTCTGACAGGTATCCGGCTCTCATCCCCGCTGCTCCGTATATGGGTCGTCACTGCGGAGCCACGTGCGAGTCTCTCCGCGACGCCTTCGATATTCTTGTCTGCCCCTCTCAGCGCGCATTCCCAGACAACGCCCACTCGCCACCCGTCATCGAGCAAAGACTTGCAGGCCCTTGCATCGTTGCCTTGGTTGTGGGCGATTTTCTCGCGCCAGAAGTCTGGCCTGGTTGCCGGCCACTTGAACAGGGGGCAGTCGTGGCCATGCCAGAAACAACCGTGAATGAAGATAACGGCGCGGTAACGCGGGAGAACAATATCAGGTTTGCCGGGAAGATCGCGCACATGGAGACGGAAGCGGAACCCGAGCTTGTGGAGCTGCCGGTGAACAAGAATTTCCGGCTTGGTGTTGCGCCCCCGTATACCGGCCATCATCCGGCTACGGGTGGCGCTGTCCACCACATCGACCATCAGGTGAACAACGGAAGGGTGAGCGGCGTGCCGTCGCGTTCATGCGCAATTAGCGCCTGAATGGACGGAACCATTAGCCGCGCTACTTCCCTGATCACCGGCATGACGACGCTGTTTCCGAACTGCCGGTACGCTTGCGTGTCACTGACCGGAATTCGGAACTCATCGGGGAATCCCATCAGGCGGGCACACTCGCGTGGTGTCAGGCGCCGCGGGCGCTTCGACTTGCCTTGATAGACCAGGATTTCTGACCCGTCCTTGTGATATCGGGCCGACAGCGTGCGTGTGACGCTATCCGGGTACGCCATGCCAAATCCAAAACCGTTACCGGCAGCGCGATGTTTTTCCGCATACGCTTGCAGGTACTCCCACAGCTTCGGTGTCAGGGTGTATTTGGGCTGCACGATGCGCTTCTCGTGATTAAAGAAGCGATCTCCGTCGTGAGACAGAACCGGCTCGCTTCCGTCCGTCTTGTGCAGGATGGACGCGAGACGTGGTCCCTCGGTAGGGAGTTGCAGGTTGTCCCACGAAAAGCCGGTCTTTTCGCGAAAGCCGACGATGATAATCCGCTCCCGGTGCTGTGGCGTGAAATGACCACCATCAATGACCTTGCAATGCACGTCATAGCCCAGCTCATCACGCAGCGTTTCCTGAATAACCTTGAAGGTGTTGCCCTTGTCGTGCGACACGAGGTTCTTCACGTTTTCCAGCAGGAACGCCTTCGGGCGTTTCGCGGCGATGATCTGTGCCACGTTGAAAAAGAGCGTGCCCTGTGTTGTGCATTCGAAGCCATGGGGTCGGCCCAGCGAGTTTTTCTTGCTCACGCCCGCGATGCTAAAAGGCTGGCAGGGAAAGCCACCGAGCAGAACATCATGGTCGGGAACGTCTTCGAGCGGAAACGGCACGATGTCGCCTACGAACGGATGCCGGTCGCCGAAATTTTCAAGATATGTCTTTTTTGAAAAGTCGTTCCATTCGCTCGTAAATACGCAGTGACCTCCGTGGCTCTCGAATCCCATACGGATGCCGCCGATGCCAGCGAACAGGTCGATAAAGCTGAAACCGTCCTGAGTTTCGGTGCCACCACCAAGCGGCGCTGCCTGCAACAGCATGTTGCGAAGCGACGCCTCCAGCATCGTCGGGCAGCGCGTCTCACCCTTTTCCCACCGCCGAACGGTTTTCGGGTCCATACCGACGTGCTCAGCGATCTGTTTTTGAGTGAAACCCCGGTCTCGTACATGTTTAAGCAATTGGAGCGACTGGGCTTGGGTCATACGTTCCTCTGGGAATTTTTGCGGACAGTATGCCCTCAACGAGTCCCAAATTCCAGACCTCTTAAGAAAATACTTTAATTGTGAGAATTTCGCCGCGATCTGTGGTCTTTCGCACTGGGTATTGAGCTGCTGGCGGCTAGGCGCGCTTGCCGCTACTCCATGAATTTCCGAAGCGTCGACTATCCAGCGTTTTGGGTTGAATGGCAGAAATTGGCCGAATTCGCTTGTGGTCAGCCCAAAAGGTCGGGCCCTGGCGAGATTGCGTAAGAGGCATGGCCAGCGTCGCACAGCCATAAACGCCCCCGCATTGGCCGACCATCCCACTGAGTGCCAACCGCATCCGCAACGGGCTAGGGCGGCGATGGATAGAAGATTCCTCTGGGCGTTGGCTGACGGGCGTAATGCGGATTTGTTTCATTCCTGCAGCCACCTCGATCTGTATCGGCAGGCGAATGCAGCGCGGGGCGCCTGTGTTGAACGCGCCCAACACGGGAACGCTGGAGCTGTTCGATCGTGTGCAGGCTGCGGGGTCGAAAGTCTTCTAGTCGTGCATGACTAGCGGTTTGGCCGCAGCGCTGAAGCACCGCTATCTGGCAGCTGAGGTTGGCTGCAAAGATTCGGCGCGGGTGCGGGCGCTCGCCGATTCCAATAGAGGAAGAGCCAACTGGTGATGAGCGACGCCGGCGGCAACGGGAGATCAGGAGAGGGGGCGATGGCCGAACTGCGCGAGTGGCGAGTCTCAAGCGATTCTCAGCTCTGGCTTACCGCGTTGTCGTTCGCGGAGGCGTCTGGCGCTAAGCTGCTCCGAATTGCGCCCTCTTGAACGGAGGTAATGTCGTCGCAGTTCATCGCGCAAAACTGAATATCCCGGACGACGCCATCCGCCAGTAATCCGAAACGATGAATCTGGCCGGAGATAATTCGTGACGAGAGGCTGTCACTGCCGCTGACGGTCAATTCATAGAACTCGTCGAGGCAGATCCAGGTGCACACGGGGAAGCAGCATGAGCCCTGCGGTAGGTAGAACGCAGGAAATCGATTGCCAGATTGGCAGCCAAAGTCGTTACGGTATCGCGACCCTTTGGATGTCGTTTTGACGATGACGACGTTGTGGTCACTCTTCCCGAGCACGACGAGGTATTTGTCTTTTGTGGCCCCGTCGGTGAACTTGAAGTCCTTATGGAAGAGAATTTGCCCGGGCTCGATCATTCCGGGCCTTTCAGCGCTGCGATAAGGGCGGAACGCTCGTTCACAACCGATTTCATCTCTACCGCTTCTTGCTTCCGGAGTGCGTACTCATACGGAATGCGGCCGCGCTTCTTCCCTTCCATGACGTAGACCTGATTCCAAGGAAGGTTTTCGAGGTGCGTCGCTTCAATCATCTCGGTCGCGTCGGAGTTCTTAAACTCAGTCGCAAGTCGCTCAAGGATACGCAGCTCGCGCTTGGTGAAGAAACGCGGATCGAATTCGCCAAGAGGCTTGATCTGAAGCATTGGGCCGTTCTTGGTTTGGAGACTACCGAACTCCACTTTGCCGAACCACTCGCCTGCAGCGGTGTCAAGAGCTGAAAGCTCGCTATGCAAAGCCTCGGGAACCGGGCCCATCTTCCACGCTACGTAATCCATCCCGGTGACAGGCCTGCCGGTGTCCCGGAAATGCTCGAAGTCTAGGAAGTAGAGAAGCTTGAAGAGCTTGACCTTGCCGAGTTTCCTGACCTTTGTGGCAAAGTACAGCACTGCTTCGACGAGCTTCTGCCGATCATGGTTCGTTAGCATAAGTTCCCTCGCGCGCGCACTGTAGCATGTCGCGCCGGCTGAAGATATTCGACGCTGCCCCGAAAGTGGACGTTTGTGAGGCAGAGCGTACATTAAATGCGCGGAGCAAGATGCTGGCCGAGCGAAAAGTGACTCGCGATGTTGCGTTAAACTCTCGCCAGCCATGCGGAAGTTCTTTGCTGTCCGCGCCTGCAACGGAAGTCATCGTGCCCGGGCTCTCGTTGGATTGGTCGAGCCGAACGGCAGAGGCGACGCGTGGTATAAGCTCGCAGAGCGCCCGCTGAAATCGGGTCATATGGATCGGCATTGACTGATGCGAACCCAAAACGCCTACACCATGCCTACACGGAATCCAGAAAGCAAAAAGCCCAATCATGAGGACCGGGCTAAGTGCTTGATTTCTTTGGTGGGGCGTGAGTGACTCGAACACTCGACCTACGGATTAAGAGCCGATTCCCACCCGACAAATGGGCCTTTGATTCGACAGGAGTTTACAGATATGCACTTGATTTAACAAGCGTTTACCGTTGGTCAGGTGTCGCGTGTGTCGAATGCTTCGGCACGAATTCCGAAGGTTTTGCACCACTTTGCACCGCATAAAAGTGTAGGGGTCAGAACGCGATATGGCAGTCCCAGCGAACACCCCGAGCTCTTTCGGGGCAACCCGCGTGGTATCGAACCGCTGAAACTCAAGGTGTTGTGACCTCTGCCAGTGGTCAAGTCCTCCGCACAAGCCATTCTTGAAATGTAGCCCTGCTAGCGGGAGCTTGCGGGGCTACCGTCCGGCTCCATCGACTGCCGGCTGCGCAGGGACTTCTGCTGCGTTCTGAGGTGCTTGTGTTGCCGCAGCATGCTCAGTGGCTGGGGGCGGAGCCTTGCGCTTACCTCTTTTCTGCTGTTGAGCAGGCGGTGGCGGGTCACGTTGCCATTCGAGCGTATAAATGTAGCCGGGCTCGGGATTCACCACTTGGTATGCAAATGACCGCGTGACACCGTCAAATGCTACCGTCGCAATCTCTTGCTTAACTGCATGCTCGAGGTTTTCAATAGGAGTCTGTGAAATCGTCGCGAGTTGGCCGAGATGGTGCGGTGCGACTCGGTGCAGCAACTCAACACGAAAATTAACCAGACGTATTGGCTCTTCAACCTGAAGCGAAAGGTACGGAGATGCAGCTTTGTCGGAATCATCCAATGCCATCTTTATGTGGATAATTTCGACATCGTTGTAGATCCGGGCTTGCGGGAATTTGAGTCGAACGAACTTTCGGCGGTCATCCGCGATTTCACGGACGTCACCACAAGTCTGGATGTCTGATTCGATCCGCGGAGATTTGCTTCCGCTCCAGAAGAACTTATGTTCGAAGCTTGTCATTACAGGCTTCTTCACCTGGATATGACGCACCACTTCATAAGTGGCTTTCAGTCCGTCTGACGTCGTGTACCGAGCAGATGAGGAGATGGGAAGGTAGCCTTTCGGGTAGCGCCGATTCAGCACTGCGTACGAAACGCGGTAAATTTGGATCCCGCCAAAAATCGCGAGACACGCGAAGATGCCGACCGAAATCCAAGCTTTGGTTGCATCCGAGAATGCGCTGAAAATGCCAACCCCGAGGATCGTGATGACCGATCCGATGTTACTTATTATTACCCACATGTCGCACTCGATGACAGACCAATAAAAAAAGGCGCCAACGCGCCTTTTTTAGAAAAATAGGGACAAACCCTTACGTTGCATCACCGCCCATAATGACCTCCTATCTTTCGAATCTTACAAGTTAGGTACGTGGCAACTAGGTTGCCGACCTCTCAGAACGAGACGGGATCATAGCAAAAAAAAATTTTCGTCACACGCAAAATTACACATCTGGCCCGTACATCACGCAAGGCGTTCCGCACAACAACTGTACCATCTACCCAGCTGTCACACCGGGAATTTGAACAAATATTGAACAACCAATCTTGGACAGGGGTTTCCGGGCGCTAGCCGATGACGGAGTAGGGTGCATCCTCACGTTGCCGGTTCGAGGTATTCGCGTGTGAGGCCGTCATCGAAGATGCTCCACTGCGTAGCCTCGATTTGCCTGCTTAACTGGGCGAATTGCTCGATCAGCTTTGAGTTGTCGACAAAGTCGGCGACATGGTTCTCGTTAACAGGATCTTCAACCACTTGGAACAGAGTGCCGTGCTTGGTGGCTCGAATCAGGTCGGTATAGTCGGCTAGGGCCGCGAGCAGGTTCTTACGTGCCCGCTGGTAGTGCTTTTGTTCGGCCTTCATTTCCCTAAGCGCTTTGGCCAGCTCTTGGCTGTCGCCGAGGTCGAGCCCCGCAAAGCCAGCAATCGGGTGCGGGCGCGACAGTAGGCCCAAGGTGGAACGCCCTTCCAGCGAGATCTGTAGCCCGGGCTCGGGCGCTATCCAACCGCGCTTGAGCGCGACCTCGGTAATCCATTGGCGATCATCTGGACTCATCGCTCGGTCGCCAGCCTCATAGCGCGCCCATGTTCGCCCTGTCTTGCGACCTCGATGGTCAACTGCTCCGATCCCAAGTTCCGTTTCAATCTCCCACCCTTTTAGCCCGGAGCTGAGGCTGATAGTGCCTGCGAGCTTCTGCGTTGCTTCGACTTCGGCCTGGCGGGTGTCCTTGTATGGTCGGGCCAATTGATTCCCTCTAAAAATAACTGGACTTTGATTTGATGATCATAGTCCAGTTTTAATTCTCCTGTCGAATGATTAAACAGGAGGTGTCGCGGACGACATTCGAAAGGGATTCAGCGAGCTAGATCCGGACGTGCTGCTAACGGTCGACCAGTTCGCAC
Source organism: Paraburkholderia acidipaludis NBRC 101816 (assembly GCF_000684975.1). Lineage (GTDB taxonomy): Bacteria > Pseudomonadota > Gammaproteobacteria > Burkholderiales > Burkholderiaceae > Paraburkholderia > Paraburkholderia acidipaludis. The sequence continues at coordinate 124,088 of NZ_BAXZ01000002.1, forward strand.
AGGTGGCATCGTGTGGCCGTCAAGCCGTGTACAAAATGATCGAGCGAGGGTTTGGCCCAGCGGTGCTGCGCTATGGCGAAAAGACATTGCGTTTCCGCGTTCAAGACGTACGCGACTGGATTAAAAAGCAGACGGTGCCGATCGTCGCGCCAACTTCTGAGCAGACGGAACGGGCTGTAGCGCCTACGCGTCAGGGGCGGCCGCGCGAGCGCGACCGACGCAAGAGTTGACCGTCGATACATGCTGACGCGCATCCAGCGATATGACGGCCGGGAAAGGCATTTGTCTGAACGCCACGTGACGCTTCGAAACGATCTTGTTACCGCGTCGCAAGGTCTCAAGACGCTGGCAGAGCAGCGCGTTGTCAAGGCATGTGCGGCAATACTCGATAGCGTGAGGCTCGAACAGGGGCGCTATCGAATCAAGCTCACTGCGGCCGAATATGCGGAGACTTTCAGCCTCGACCTGAACACCGCCTACGAGCAACTCAAGGATGTATCGAAGTCTCTCCTGACACGGGTGATCCGGCGCGAAGAGAAAACTCAGCGCGGCCTCAAGGTGCATCTGGATCACTGGGTGAGTGGCATCACATACCACGATGGTGAGGCATGGGTCGAGCTGCGATTTAGTCACGAGGCCACGCCGTATCTGACTATGCTGAGAGGCAATCACACGACGTATCGGTTGAAGCAGGCCGCAGCCTTGAGATCGGTTTATTCGTGGCGCATGCTGGAGTTGCTTATGCAGTTCAAAGACACGGGGTGGCGTCAGATCAGTGTGGAGGAGTTCGTTAGAGCGATGGAGCCGTCACCATCCATTGCAAAAGATTTCGGGCAATTGCGCCGATGGGTCATTGAAGCCGCGGTGCGAGAGCTCGGGGACAAAGATGGTTGGTCGATCGAGTGGCAGCCGATCAAGGCCGGGCGGAAGGTGGTTGCGCTGCGCTTCGAATTCGAGCGCCACCCGCAAGGGAGACTGGATGTTTAGACCGGGCGGACTGCTGTGGATAACGCCCGGATTTTCTCAGAATTGGGCAGTGGATAGCGCCCGGTCATTCTCAGACTCTCCCGGCTTTTCTCAGCGAACGCCCGGCTTTCCTCAGAAGTCCTGCCCGGAAAGCCTTGATAGACAAGGCTCCCAGCCGCATACAAACGTCTACAAACGCTCTACAAACCGTAAATTGGCTCGCATCCACGCGGACGAAAGCCGGTGCTGATCACGTTAAGCGCGAAGGTTCGCGAGAGCTTTATCCACGCGGGCAAGATACTTGTCGAGTAGACGAATCCGATTCAGGCGGCCAAGTACTACGCAGGCAATCATATAACCGACGATCCCGACGATTGTCTGAATGAGATTCTGGAGCACCTTGCCATTGGGCTCGAACTCGCCAATCCCCACGAACATGAGATAGGCGAAAAGAAGCCCCATGAGGACCAGCAGGTTGGATTGAACAAGGTGATCCCGCTCGGCTTCCGATGCGGCTAAACCGACGTAGTAGCTCCGCTGCTTTTCGAGTCGCCTGATATTCCTTTGCTTATTCCATCCATTGAATTTCTCGTTGATACCCAAGAAACATAGGATGCCTATTACGAATCCCAATATGGTAAGGATGTTCATAAAAACGGACATGCATCACTCCTTCTTCTTCAGCGTATGGTTTGAAAACGGCGCAGCTACTCCTGTCGATCTGGAGCCAGTGTTCGCCGACTCAAAGAATAACGGCAACGAATACTGGCAGCGAGCGTGAAAGAGGTACCTAAAGAGGGGGCTTTTGTTCGTTGCTGCTGATTCGGCCGCCCAGCCGGATCGTCCGCCCTACGGGCGGCCGGCGCTCTCCCCACGCCTGCGGCGCGGGTCCCCGTGCGCCTCGATCCGGGCGCGCGGCGCGCGCGACGCCGTGATGGTTATCAACGGCTCGGCTTGCAGGGAGGAGGCAATTGGTTGGCGAGCGGCGTCGCCAATGTTCGAGTTGCGGGGAAATCAGATCAACAACAGGCAGCGGCAGCTACGGTCCTCGACTCGGCCGATATTCCTAGGTACTTGGCACGGGGGATCAACCCGTTATTGATCTCGGGGTGAGTTGACCAACAACCCACGGCATCAACCTGACGACGTTAAGCACATCATCGAGCGCACGATGATGCGTCCCGATCCAACCAAGGCCGACCAGCTCGCAGGCCTTGCGTAAACCGACTTCCTTTCCAATCCGTTGCCGGCGCGCGAAAGCACGTTTGGCGTTGACGTGTGGCAGGCCGATCGGCACCGCTGCGCCGTGGCGCTCGGCTTCGTGCAGCAGTTGTCGGGAATCCCACTCTCCCCAGCTCAACCAGCACACCGGGTCTGCCACGGTCGTCGATCGTTTTGCAGAGAAGGCCTGCAGCTTGCCGGCGACCGCGGCGAACGACGCGGCACGGTCCACGTCAGCCTGTGAGATCCCTGTCAGCTCAAGGCAGAAAGGCGTGAGCAACGGGTTCAGGACTGGCCGCACGAAAGACCGGAAGGTATCGAGCACGTCGCCGTCGACGGTGCACCAGGCAGCGCCGATTTCGATGATCTCCATCTGCCAGTGCGGCGCGTAGGCGTCGCACGTTGCCTCGAGGTCGACGACGAGGACCGGGGTTGCACGGTCGATCAACGGGAGCATGCGGGGTTCGGGTTGTTTATCTCAATTGTGGTGAAAAGCCGGGCGATGGTTGACCGCCGGTTAGAACCTGCGGGAAGTGCGGCGTCGGTTGTCGCCGGCCGCACGCATAAGTCGGAGCGGCACGCATAAATTGGGGCAAAGGATTACCGCACTGATGCGACCGGCAACAGGTCCACTGCGTTTCGCAGTTGATGCAGCATCCACCGCATCATGGCATCCCAGCCCACCGCAGTCATCGCTGTGCCGCGAGGCCCTTCACGACGGTAATCTACTGACGATTCAAGCCAGCGCAGTGCAATTGCTTCCAGCTCGAACGGCATGTCGCGGACGTAGAAAATCTCCTCGTTTTCGTGCTCGTGCATGGCGGGTCTGAAAAGATGGCCGGAATAGAGCGAGCGGATTTTCTGGTCAAGTGCCATCACAGATCTCCCTTCAAAGGCCTGCCAGCATTCTGGCGAGCCTCGATGCTTCGCGTGGGCCGAATCCGTCGTCGCCGCACAGCAGCAGGTTCGCCAGTCCCGTCGGGTAGAGTATGGCGTCGTCATCGACGGCCACCCACGCACCTTCCTCGGCGCGCGGGTGCGCCTCGAGAAAGGCCAGAATCTCACGATACCGACTGCCGGGAAGATCCTCAGCGTTCGCGATCGGCAGCACCGGCGTTACCCCTACGATGCGCGGTGCAATATCGGCCGCGAACAGCGCGCGCAGCTCGCCCAGCGTGCGGTCCTCACGCTGCGAACTGGTGATGACGACCGACGCCGCCGGCACACGACGCATGACCGCCTCGAAGCGAGGCAGATCGCGAAATGGTTGCGTATGTCGATCGTGAAGCGGATGCAGTACACCGTCGAAATCGAGGAACACGAGCGTTGACGCACCGAACTCGTGGCCGACTGCGGGCATGTCTAGCCACGTTATCAACCCGGGGTGAATCTCGCCCGAAATAGCCTTGCTGGCCTTTTTAACCATAGCCCGTTACCTTTCTTCATCAGTCGGCCACACCGGGTCGGTTGGGTCGTCGTAACGCTGTACCGATCCCAACAAGTTCCATCGCTCCGGCTGTACGGCGGTATGCAAGCCAAGCTGCCGTGCGGTTTCGACGGGCAGGCGCAGGACTACATCAACGCCGCCTTGCTTGCGCGTGTGCAGTTCGATGTTCACGCCATTCAGTTCCAGATACACGACACCTGATTCAAGCATCTCTTCATAGAAGTGCCAGGACGGTTTGTCGCCTTCGGCTTCGTGATGCGCAAGAGTCGATTTTGTGCTCATGGGGAACCTACCTGTTGGGTGTCGTGCCGAATCCGTTTCCATGATGCCGACAGGCATCGTCGAATTGCCTTCATGGGCGAGTTGATGCGGGTAGTGTGGCCCACATGAACGACAATTGGCTTCGCCCCGACTTATGCGTGACGGCTAACGTCGCCGCATCGCCCCCTTGGCGGCACGATGAAAGACGGCCAGATCAGAGTGCTAGCGTGCCCTGATTCGGCCGGACGGATCACAACCGGTTGGTCGGCTACGGTGCCGACGCATAAGTTGGGGCTGTTAGAACTGGTGCAGCAGCCACATCAAGACTGTAAGGCACATCAACCAAGGCAAGTCGCGTTTCAAGGCATGCTTCAAGGTAGGAAAGAACGCAGGCATTTTGTTTACTACTTTGAGTATTACCCATGCCACCAGCCATAACAGAGCACCTACCAGCACGACGTCCACCACCAGAAGCGCAAAAGCACCAGGCAGCGTGTTTGCCGGCAGGCGTAGCACGATCCAGAGCACGAGTCCAACCGCGAGCGCCACAAATACCCGCTTGGCGACGATGTTTTTGCCAGAAGGCGATGTTGATTGATCGCTCATGAGTTTCCTCCAGTTCGATTTTTGCGCTCCTGCTCGCGTTCGCGCTTCCTCATGTTTTCGCCTATACCGCCCTGCATGTTTTTCCCGGCGTTGATGAAAAATGCATTGGCGCGGCTCTCAATATCTCGGCCAAGGTGTGCGCCGGCCAGGTTGCCGCCGACCCAGCCGAGCACCTGGTCGGGAATGATGTGGATCAGGTTGAAGCTGGTCTGCACGACGAGGATCATCATGCCGGTGAGTACAACGAGGTACCCCACAATCGAGAGTAAACCGACGATGGAATTTCCTGCCGCGTTCGAAACGGCTGTGCCAAAGAATTTGTACAGCAGCGTACCCATGACCACGCACGCGGCCGATGCGAGGAAGAATGAAATCACCATTAGCGGCGCGCGCAGCGTGACGTTCAACAGGAACAGATAGCCGTGCTGCGTGCGCTGCCCCATGCCTTCCCCCTCGCCTTCGCCATGAACCAGCGACCACAGCGGCGCCGCAATGATGGCCTCGAGAATGACCGACAGCCAGGTCATCAGGCCGGAGAACCACGTAATGAACGGGATCAGGGGGATGTACAGCGAAAGGCCCATGCCGATCACAAGGAGGGTCGTGGCGAAGGTTTTAACGAGCTCTACGGCCTCTCCGATCATGTCGCGAAGGGCGGTAGCCTGGCCGGTCGCCAAATCGGCGGCTTTCGCGTAGATGGTGTTGCTCAAGCCATCGGCCTCCGCTGAGGCGAGGCTTGATACGCCAAGCAACGCCTGCCCTGTCACCATCAGCGTATCACCGAGGTTTTTCGCCGCGATGATCGGATCCACCATCTGCGTGCCGCCGGTGTTCTGGAACGTGAGCCACTGCATGCCGTGCAGCAAGCACTGGCCGATCGATATGTTGCCAGTCGAGCCGTCGCACACGATTTTCTGAATATAGCCAAGTGCTTTATCGGCCATCGAACTGTTCTGCCCGCCAGACGCATCTGCGCCTCCGGTATAGATGAGCTGGTGTGCCTTGGTCGCCGCCGCCTGCACTTCCAGCCAGGCTGAATCATCAGCCGTTGGCTTTGTGAACGTGAAGTTCACATGTGCCGCGTCGGCAATCGCGCCGTTCACTTCGGCGAACGTCTCGTACCACATACCCAGGCCGGCCCAGCCGGTTTGCTCCATTGACGCGAGCGCGATGCCGCTCAGCGATGACAGGTTGCTACTGCTCGCAGCGGCCTGGAGGGCCTGCGAAACCGACGTGTCGTACTGCGTGCGAGCGGCCTCGATGTCGGAAAATGGATAAGGCACAATCTCATCTCCGCCGCCGGCGTTTTTCGCTGCCAGATATTTGTTGTACCAATTGCCGGCGATCTGCTGCATGGTCGACGAGAGCTGCATCATCGCCGCTTGATGTGCAGATTGCACGTTGCTTTGAACTGCCTGGACGATCGCCTGATAGTTGACAGAGTTCACGGTGAACCCCGTCAGAGATGAGTTCGACCCAACAGTCGCCGCACTGTTGGCAAGCGATACGCCAGCGCTGCCGCATTCTGTCGGCTGCATGGGGGTGCCCAACTGGATCCCGACGTTCTGGATCACGCCCGTGCCGCCTGCGGCAATGTCCTGCGCCATTGCAGTACCGCCATCACTTCCAAGCGGTGTGCTCTGCACGATGGAGTCGGGCTGATTGTTGGGCTGGGCGGCTAGCGTATCGGCGCACAGCCACATCATGAACATGTCGTCGGCGACGGATGACTCAAGTGCGCTTGGCGTGGGCATGCCGGAGGGCGCTGCAACCATGGACGTGAACGTCGCTGTGTTTTGTACGCCAACCCCTGCCAGGAGATTGGCTCCGCCGATCGACAGGACCGTCATGAACATGTAGATGCCTTGCCCAAGCGAAAAGCCGCCGAAAATCGGCACCAGCGTGGCCGCGCCCCAGACCAGCCGTATCGGATACCAGACGGTTGAGTAGCGTTTGCCCAAAAATTCGCCTTCATGCGCCGTGGAGACGACGCCGCTCAGGATGGTGTAGGTGGTCCAGAGTGACGAAATCAGGAAGATGAACGAATTGAAGTACAGGAACAGGTTGCCTAGCAGCGTGCTCGTCGACGATGATCCGGCGCTACTGAACGGATTGGTCGAAAAGCTCCCGAAGATCTGTTGCAGCATGCCGATGCTCTGATCGGACGCCTGCGTTGCAGCGAGCAACGACGAAGTGTCCAGCGTCTGCTGGGCGGCGGCCGGTATGACGTACATCGTCGCCACAGCGACTGCGGCGCCGGTTAGCGTCTTTCTCGTGATACGCATAATGTGCGATGCCTTATAGGAATGCATGGCAATGCGCGGTAACGCGCAATGCATTGAGATACATTGCGTTCAGCGCCATCCGCCGAAAACGGCCGCGAGCAGTACACCGCAGCCAATCAGCATCGCTCGCGCTGCGGCGATACTGAATCCGAGTAGGCCACGTGCGGCGAGCTGTTTGCCTTTCCGCAACTGGTGGGACGCAGGCGATACTTCGCGAGCTTCGAGGACGCCACGGCTGTGGGTGTGTATTTTTCTCTCGTTCATAGCGGTGCCTCTCAGTTTTCAATATCGGATTCGAAGAGATCGAGCAGCCAGAAAATCCTTTGCAGCATGGCTTCATCTTCTTCCGTCATGCCGTGCTCCAGCCGCTCGTCGATCAGGCCGACGACCCCGCTATAAGCATCCTCGTCCAGGAACAGTTCACGCAACAACTGGAGAGCCCGATATGCTTCGGTGATCGACGTCTGGACCGGGATATCTGGGTAGTTGATCCGGCGAGGCCCGCGCAGGCGAAAAGGCAGGTTCGGGAACGGCACGAGGTTGGTTTCGATGGCATTGTTTTCGGTGTTCATTTTTATCCCTGTAACGATAAATTTGCGCGTGGCGTTGCCCGCTGGACCACGAATCGTTTTCGCTCAGCTGTACCTGTCGCGCCACATGCCGTGAGCACGTTCGAAGTAGTCGCGAGCCATCATGCGCTCGTCACTCCCGTTACTGCCGAAGCCGTCCGCACGCGGGCAATTTATATAGTTGTTCAGACCTGCTGCGTCGGCAATGAAACCGCGCAGCACGTCCTCGGGACTCCGTTTAACTTCCGCACAAAGATCGCAAAACTCGGGAGGAATGCCGATGGTGATATTGATCGTCTCGTCAGAGATGAATCCATTCGCGCCGGGAACGATCCCGCGTGGCGCAAGAAAGCCCTCGGGCAACACGTCGTTACGCCAACCGATAGACTCGACGTTGTAGCCATCAAAGCCAATCCCCGGCGGCTCAGGCCGCGCAAACATGTCCAGCTCATACGCGCGCCGCATGGTCTGATTGGCATAGGGTTCGAAGCGATAGAACGCGGGCGAATGCTCTGTCTCGGGCGCGAATGTCGCGACTCCGATCTTGCCGATTTCCTCGGTAATCCACGTGTCGATCATGCCGTCGCTACGCGGGTATCCTGGCAGGCGCACCGTTCCACCTTGATACTCGACCACGATTTCACCGACCGCGCTCACCTCGATCAGGCGCGCGTCGAAATATTGCGTTGCTTTCATTGGTTGCATCTCCTTTTCTGACCGGATCCCAAGATTCAGAGCCCGACGTAGGGTTTGTTTTTGCACGATCGGCCGCGTCCGGTACCGCTGCCGCCGTCTTCCCTTAGTTCGTCGCCCTGCGACTTAAGGAGCCGCCCAGCCCGCGCAGGCAAGGACGCGCCCGGAAGCCGCAGCCCCGAAGGGGACCGGGTGAGGACGCGGCGAAGCGAATCCTTGCCTGCGCGGGCTGGGCGGCTACGGTCGCGGCCAAGGGCGACGAACTCAGGGAAGATGGCGGTGCCGAGCGCGATTGAGAGAGCAAAAACGCTGCGCGGCGAGCGCTTCACCGCCCGCAAAGCGGGCGGCTGACCAGGTATTTGCGGGGGCATGCTAGGCAGATCGATGCGAGCTGTGCTCGTCCTGCAGCGTGTCGGTTTCGCCGTCTGGCTCCCTTTGAGCGTGCTGGAGCTCGTACTGGTCGCGGGCGAGGCGGACGAGTTCATCCCAGTCGGGAACCGGTTGGCCATTGCTTGAAAACTGGAACGCAATTGCAGTGGCGCCCGCCGTGCGAATCAGGTAATCCACCATGGCCTGATCGGTTGGATACCGTTCGCGGTTTGTTTCGGCGATCGCAACGGTGACCGGATCGAAATCATGTCCTTTGGCGAATGCTTGCTTGGCAAGCTGTGCGTCGACATACGCAGTATCGAGTTCGGCATCCGTTTTCTGACCCCAGCGCTTCTGGAAAGCGTCTTTGATCTTTTCCAGCGCAGAGCGCCACCACGACGTTAGTTCAACGGTGTTCTTGTCGACATTTGAACTCGTCAGCGGATAAATCGGTGCAGGCGCTTCGGGAAGCTTGGCTGCCGCGATCGACGTCGCAGTTACTCGTAGCTGTTCTTGCGCACGCAGTTTTTCTTGAGCTCGTGCGGCGTCATTCAAGGCGGTTCCGGAAGCCCGGTCATAAACCGGGATCGGCGGCTGTCCGCTGTCGGCCTGACGGAGCAACGCCGCGCGAAAATCGGGCGTTCCATGGATATAGACAGCATCCCAGCCAATATCGCGTGCGTGGTTGAGCGCAAGCTCGGCGGCGAGATCCGGATCAGAGCAATTTTCGACCGTGAAAAAGTCGTCTCTCAAGGTAACTTGCGCGACGATCCGGTCGCCATCGTAAATGTCGAATTGACGTGTGAGATTCTGAGTCGCTTCGGGTGGGCGTGGAGAGGCCGCTTTCTTCATCCAGACGGAATTGCCCGCGGCCGATGGGGCGATTGCATGTAACGGCGCGCCACGATCGACCCACGTACGTCGACCGTTTTCTGGTCCATCAACACGATCCGGACCTGGGGTCGCACTGCTTTGCGCGGCGCGAACACGTGCCAGATAGGCTGCTTCTTCAACTTCCCGAGGTACGTCGTAGAAGCGCAGGAGCCAAAGCTTGAAATCCACGTACTTTTTGAATTCGGCGTCTGCCTTTTGATATTCCGAAAAGAGAGGCCAACGAGCCTCGCGATCGTTATAAAGCTGATCGACTTCTTCGTGCGTTTTGAGCGGCAACGGCTGTTCAACGTCCGACATAATCAAGTTCTCCTGGTGGGCGAAAAACGCTTCCTCATCAGCGGTGAGGGGTTGCATAGCAATGCGTTCGCCTTGAAGTGTTTCAAGGCGAAATTCCATGCGGTGAATCTGCTGCTCAAGTTCGAGCTCGATACGTGAGCGGTGACTGTGCTTTTCCTGTGGTTTGGTGCGGCCGGCACGGCGCGCCGGCACCTGTGCAGGATTTAGTTTTGCCCGTCGCAGGACGCCAGCAGCTCGTCCACGAGTACGTGCATCACCCGGCAATACACGCGGATCGAACCATTTTGCTGGTCGGGCATCGGTTGTAGTTCCTGCCAGACCGCAGCTCGACAGTTGGTGCAAACGGTTGCCGGCTGCGTGTCGAATTTCGATAAGGTCTTGCTGGTCGGCAATACCTCGTTCATCGTCAAATCGGTGTTGGGTAAATTCACGTTTTTCCTCGCTGGGTTGGGGGGTGGGAATGGGGGCGGCGCCTTCGTGCAATTTGAGGCACTCCGTGCGGCCAGCGGCCTCCAGGTGGCGATTCGCCATCTCGACCCACGTGGGCCAGAGCCAATCAGTAAAATTGGGCTTACCGTTGCGCTCGCACCAGATCGGGTCGAGCTCATCAACCTTGCGGCCAAAGCTGCCGTCCGCGTTGATGGCGGCTGTGGTGAACTGCACATGCCCGTGCCAATTGAGGCCTCTCGCCTCTCCACGTGTTTCCGGTTCGTGGTGTGCTGCATCGACAGCAACCGTGTAAGCGCTCGAAATCGTGTCTTGTAATTCATAAAGAAGCGCGCGCTGCTGCGAAGTGGAGAGCTCATGTGGAAGCGCAACATAGAACTTCCGCGCAGGGACAGCTTTTGCTCGATTGGTACTTAGCTCGACACGGCCCCAAAATTCGCCACGCTTAGGAGCCGGCATGCCATGCGGCAGCACGAGACGCGAATGCCGATGGATTACCCCGTGTCGTCGCTTGAAGTTATGGACAACGCCAGTTCGCGGGTCGACGAGGCGCTCGCCCGTTTGATACGCGACAGAGGCAACGGACGAATAACCCTTGCTGCGCTGAACTGCCTTCACATCAATTTGCCCAATCGCCACGGTGGGTTTTGCCTTTGACGTTGCCGTTGCATCTGCCGTTGTTGTTCGGGAGGTGAAGGAGGGGAATTTCCCTCCTTCCACGCGTGTCGTCCGAAGGACGACACTCTAGGCGTGCTGTTCAGGCCACAGGGGCCGAAAAAACCCCGGTGGGCTAACCATTGAGGCAAGGGTATGCCGCGTCGGGATTCTTGCTTTTCGCTTTTTGTGTCGATGTGGGCTAAGTCGCTTGGAACGATCGCTACAACAAAATACGATTGACCAAGTGAATTTTTGAGGCTGCAGAAATGGCAAACCTAACTATCGAAGAACAGATTCGAAAGACCAGCGAAAAGCTTCAGCAATTGAAGGCGAGACAAGCCGCTGTAAGTGCACGTAAGAATGCGCGGCTTGCTGCGCAATCACGCGAAGATCGCAGAAGAAGGCTTGTGCTCACAGGGGCAGCGATATACAAGCTCGTCAATGATGGGGTGCTGTCTCAATTACAAGTTGACGAGTGGTTGAATGCCGGCTTGATACGCGAGACGGATCGGAGATTTCTTAACCTTCCGGTTTTGGCCGCAACTGGTGCAAGCGAGTCAAAAAATGATAGTTAATTCGCTTACGTCAACACCCGACGAGGCGCATGACCTGTTGAGGACGCTTTTTGCGGCGGGATTTGTTGATCTTGCTCGTCACTTTATAACGAGTCCGGTAGAGCTCGACGACTTCGACTACAACGCCGAAATCGCAAAGTGTATCGTCGACCTGGAGCCTTCTGATGGCACGTGCAAGGAGCTAGTGGGATGCATATCGACGATGGCGAGGCTCACTATCGACGGAATGCTCTGTTATGGCGCGCCGCTTAATGAGATTAAGGTGGTGTATCGGGCGGTCAATATCGCATATTGCGCGTTGGCTATTGCTGCCGGCGAAATGCGCTTTTCCGTCAGGCATTAGGGGTAATTCAGCGTCAATTCGATGAACCGCTGATACGCTCGCAATCTCGGATCGTCTGGGCCGTCATATTTCCAGACGTCGCCGGCCTCCATGTAATAGCTGTACCACGCTCCCAAGCGTGCTCGCTGCTCAGTAAGCCATTCATTCCGATGGGACTTGCGCGCCTGCAACGATGCAAATGAGCAGCTATTGATCAGCTGAAGGTAGGCCGCGGCGGTGTTCTCGTCAATCTCGATCAATTCCGGGTCGATTGAAAAGACGTATTTCAGGAACGCGCGCACTCGACGCGAATACGGCATGTCGTTGCGCTTGGCTAACTCGAACGAGAGGCCAAGTGGCGGCACGAGGATATACAGCTTTCTGGGTGCACGCCCGATCAGTTCGGCCATGACGTTCTCGAAGTGCTGAAATCCAGCGGCGCTTGGTGCTTTTCCGCCGCGCGCATAGTAAAAAAGATCACTCGGATTCTTGCCTGTCGCCCGCTGAATTGTGGACAAGCCAATCCCAGCTTCGCGTGCCTCTTCCATGATCGCCTGTGCCTTGCGGCAGCGAGCTGGTTTCACAGGGTCAAGGCTGCGCGGTTTTCGAGTCATCTGGGCACTCATCGTCGAACTCCTGTTACCCTGGTCTTAATCGAGAAGCGGCAAGAGTGAAGAGGGGTCAAGATGGGTGTAGCGCTTTAGCATTTGCATCGAACGATGGCCAGAGATGCTGGCGACCTGCATCGGATGTAATCCTTTGAGGAAGAGGGACGTAACGCCTGTATGTCGAAGGTCATGCCATCGCAGATCGGGAAAGCCACTTTGCTTGTCTTTGACGACGCGTTTCCAGACCATGATCACGGCGTTACGCGAGCACCCGAATACGGGGCCGTGCAGCTGAGTCGGGTCGACGTTCACCGGGCCGATCTGCATGCGCTTCGGGTCGTGGATGCGAGTCGGTTGGTGCAATGCGGCCAGATAGCGAAAGACGCTCACGGCTCGCAGGGATAGGGGGAGGCGGGCGGGCACGCCTTTGTTCGCGGTGCCGCGTGCGTGGGGCGGGATCTCGATCAGGCGTTTGGCGAGGTTAATCCAGGGCCACTCAAGCGCGAAGAGCGTACCGGCGCGGAGCGTCGTGAGAATCGCGAGCTCGAATGCCGGAGCGGCCCACGGATTCTCACTGGCGCTCAGTCGCGCGTGCAGCTTTTCGAATTCACCAGGTTCCAGGATACGCTCGCGCGCCTGGCTGCCGGAAGGCTTGGTAATGTCCTTCAGTGGGTTCTTCAGGCCCTCGTAGCCCCATTCCTTGCGTGCTAGCTCGAAGATCCTCGAGACAAGCTGCAGCTCGAGGCGGATGGTATTTTCCGCGCGGCCGGCCTTTCGACGAGCATCTCGATACAGAGAGAAGTCTTTGCCGCGCAGGCTGGCGAGGGTGCGTGTGGCCAGAGGGGTTTCGAGCCAGCGATTGATGCGTTGGCGCTCCTGACCAGGATAGCGCTTGTGCGGTACGACGAGCCGCTCGTAATCCTGCAGGAGCTCACCCAACGTCGTGGATTTCTCGATACGAGGGTCGATGAACGATCCGCGTTCGAGTTGGCGCTCCACATCCCAAGCCCAAGCCTTAGCCTCAGCTTGAGTGTCGAACGTCTCGCTTAGAGTTATTGCGCCACGGCGGATCTGTGCCCGCCAGAAGGCCCCGCGTTTGTAGATGCTTGCCATTCAACGACTCCCAAAAGTGGAAATTCATCGAAGGCCATTGTCGCGACTGCACCCAATCTGCACCAAAGTCCAGTTAATTGGGGGCTGGAAAAACAAAAAGGCCCTAGCGCATCTACGCTAAGGCCTTGATTTGTCTTGCAAAATTCTTTGGTGGGGCGTGAGTGACTCGAACACTCGACCTACGGATTAAGAGTCCGCTGCTCTACCAACTGAGCTAACGCCCCAAGAGAAGTGAAATTATGCAGGATATTTTGAGTCTTGCCAAGCCCTTTTCGCAAAATTCCTGAGAAAAATACCCGTGAGCTCGGCCGCCGCTCCAGGTCATGCTCGCAGCCCTGCGCCCCTTACGTCCATTACCCGCGGCGCGGCGCCATCCCGGTATGATGTCGCCACATCTGTACTTGACTTGAGCCGCGCGCCGGCCGCTTCGCTGGAACCGCCGCCCGGACCGCATTCAGAAAGGCAATCGATGGACGACAAAGCAATCGACGCGCTGCTGGAGCGCGTGCTTGCGCCGTGGGTGCGCGCGCTCGGGCTGAAGCCGGTCGAAGTCAGCGACGAGAGCGTCACCTTGCGCCTGCCGTTTTCCGGCGAACTGCGCCACGCGGGCGGTGCGATTTCCGGCCAGGTGTTCATGGCCGCCGCGGATACCGCGATGATCGTCGCCATTTCGGCGGCGCTGGGCGAATTCAGGCCCATGACGACCGTGGCGCTGAACACGAACTTCATGCGCGCCGTCCGCAAGGGCGATGTGCTCGTCACCGCCCGGGTGCTGCGCATGGGCCGCAATCTGGTCTTTGGCGAGGTGGAACTCTACGACGAAGACGGCCGCATGGCCGTTCATGCAACATCCACCTACGCGCTGCTCGACGAGGCGCGCCCCTAGGCTGGAAGGAACCCCAACGCATGTTCGATCAGGTAGTTTTCGCCGGCGGCGGCAACCGCTGCTGGTGGCAGGCCGGTTTCTGGGACATCGTGCAGCCCGAGCTGCAGATCCGTCCGCGCGTGATCACCGGTATTTCGGCAGGCGCCGCCACGGCGTGCATGCTGTACACGCGCGATGCCGATTGGGTCATGCGCTATTACGAAGACGCGCTGCGCCACAACAAGCGCAACGCGTATTGGGGCAACCTGCTGCGCGGCGAGTCGGTGTTCCCGCATTACCGCATCTATCGCCAGGCGCTGCTCGACATCTATGGCGAGCGTTTTGGCAAGCTCAAGGACGCGCCCGAGATCCGCATCGGCGTTTCGCATGTGCCGCGCTGGCTCGGCGCGCGCAGCGCCGTCGCGGCGGGTCTGATCGCGTACAACATCGAAAAGCACATCCGCAAGACCCTGCATCCCACGCTTGGCCGCACGCTCGGTTTTCGCCCGGAGTTCGTGACCGCGCAGGCGTGCGCGAACGTCGAAGAGCTCGCCGACCTGATCCTGCAGTCCTCCTGCACGCCGCCGTTCACGCCGGTTCTGCGGCGCAACGGGCGTCCCGTGCTCGACGGCGGCATGGTCGACAACGTGCCGGTGGGCGCGCTCGACGCCGCGCCCGGCCGCGTGCTCGTGATGGTGACGCGGCTTTATCCGCGTCCGCAGATGTTCGTCGTGCCGCATGGGCCGCAGGGCGAGCAGCAGCGCATCTACTTGCAGCCTTCGGCGAGAGTGCCGATCTCGAGTTGGGACTATACGAGTCCGCAATTGATGCCGCACGCCTACAACCTGGGCCGCGTGGACGGCGAGCGTTTTCTCGAGCGGCTGCCCGAGGTGCTCGAAGCCGCCGCGCACGTGTAGGCGGCCCGCCCCAGGGCTTACTTGCGCCGTCCGCCCTGCAGTGCGTCCGGATTGGCGACGCTCGACGTGTCGCCGGCATCGAACGCGAGGATGTTGCGGAACGCCGCGCTGAAGTACAGCTCGTAGCTTTCGCGTTCCACATAGCCGATGTGCGGCGTGCAGATCACGTTTTCCATGCGCAGCAGGCTGTAACCCTGCAGGATCGGCTCGCTTTCGAACACGTCGATCGCCACCATGCCCGGCCGGTTGTGCGAGAGGGCGCCGAGCAGCGCATTCTCTTCCAGCAGCTCCGCACGGCTCGTATTGACGAGCAACGCCGTGGGCTTCATGCGCAGAAGGTCTTCCTGCTTCACGATGCCGCGCGTGTCGTCGTGCAGGCGCAGGTGCAGCGAGAGCACATCGCTTTCCTCGAACAGCGCTTCGCGGCTCGCCGCGGCCTCGTAGCCGTCCGCGCGCGCCGCTTCGAGCGAATGCTCGCGGCCCCAGATGATCACGCGCATCCCGAACGCCTTGCCGTAGCCCGCCACGAGCCGGCCGATCTTGCCGTAGCCCCAGATGCCGAGCGTCTGTCCACGCAGCACCTGGCCGAGCCCGAAGTTCGGCGGCATGGCCGAGGTTTTCAGGCCGGACTGCTGCCACGCACCCTGCTTCAGGTTCGCGACGTACTGCGGGATGCGCCGCTGCGCGGCCATGACGAGCGCCCAGGTGAGTTCGGCGGGCGCGAAGGGCGAGCCCGAACCTTCGAGCACCGCGATGCCGCGCTCGCTGCAGGCCTCGATATCGACGTGCGGTCCGGCGCGGCCCGTCTGGCTGATCATGCGCAGATGCGGGAGCTTGTCGAGTAGTTGCGAGCTGATGCGCGTGCGCTCGCGGATCAGCGCGAGGGCTTCGACTTCGGAGAGGCGGCTGGCAAGCTGCCCGAGTCCACGCACGGTGTTGTTGAAAACCTTGACCTCGTGGTCGGCGAGCAGTTGAAAACAGTCGAGCTTGCGGACGGCGTCCTGGTAGTCGTCAAGGATGGCAATTTTCATGGCACGGATTGGTGATCTGCCGCACCGTTATTGGCGCGGCTCGTGTTCATCTGGTGGTTTTCCCACTATGCAGCACGCGCAGGGCTGGTATGAATAGCTAAAGCTTTTTGCGTGCGGAGCGCTTCGCGTTATCCCCAATCGTTGCGGGTACCACGGTTGCTCTTGCATGTGATGTATCTGGCGCGGGTCTCGCCGCGAATTTGCAACTTTTAACAGCTTGTCGGGTTGCGATGCAAGCCGCTTTACAGACGGTTTCGAACCCCTGCTGAAAGGGCCTTGACGACCTGCCCAACTGCGCGAACTGAACAGGATGCTGATTGCCGTCAAGCATTCGCTTCGCAGCGGTTGCGCCTCTCGCTTGCAGCGTCGAAAAGGGCCGAATCCTTTTTACAGCCCTGAATGGAGAACGCTCGATGAATCATCCCGACTTCCAGGCCCAGGCCGCAGCGCATGTGCCTGCCTGGGTGCGCCACCGAAAACTGATCGAGTGGGTACAGAAGGTTGCCGCGCATACGCAGCCGGAGCATATCGTCTGGTGCGACGGTTCGCAGGAGGAGTATGACCGCCTGTGTCAGCAGATGGTCGAAGCCGGCACCCTGCGCAAGCTCAATCCCGCGAAGCGGCCGAATTCGTATCTCGCATGCTCCGATCCTTCGGACGTCGCGCGCGTGGAGGACCGCACCTTCATCTGCGCCGAGCGCAAGGAGGACGTCGGGCCGACCAACAACTGGATCGCACCCGCCGAAATGCGCGCGACGCTCGACGGCCTCTTCGCGGGCGCGATGCGTGGCCGCACGATGTACGTCGTGCCGTTCTCGATGGGACCGCTAGGCTCGCCCATCGCGCATATCGGCGTGGAACTGTCCGATAGTCCCTACGTGGCCGTCAATATGCGGATCATGACGCGCATGGGTCGGGCGGTCTACGACGTGCTCGGTGAGGACGGTGCGTTCGTGCCGTGCGTGCACTCGGTGGGCGCGCCGCTCGCCGCGGGCCAAAAGGACGTGCCGTGGCCCTGCAACGACACGAAGTACATCGTGCATTTCCCCGAAACGCGCGAAATCTGGAGCTATGGCTCCGGCTACGGCGGCAACGCGCTGCTCGGCAAGAAGTGCTTCGCGCTGCGCATCGCTTCGACGATGGGCCGCGCCGAAGGCTGGCTTGCCGAGCACATGCTGATACTGGGCGTGCGTTCGCCCGAGGGCCGCAAGTATCACGTCGCGGCAGCGTTCCCGTCGGCGTGCGGGAAGACCAATTTCGCCATGCTGATTCCGCCGCCCAGCATGAACGGCTGGGAAATCACGACGATCGGCGACGACATTGCCTGGATCAAGCCCGGCGCCGACGGCCGCCTCTACGCGATCAACCCGGAGGCGGGCTACTTCGGCGTGGCCCCGGGTACGAGCGAGAAGACCAACTACAACGCCATGGCGACGCTCAAGGAGAACGTGATCTTCACGAACGTCGCGCTGACAGACGACGGCGATGTCTGGTGGGAAGGCATGACCGACACCCCGCCCGCGCACCTGATCGACTGGCAGGGCAAGGACTGGACGCCCGAGATCGCGAAGGAGACCGGCCGCAAGGCCGCGCATCCGAACGCGCGCTTCACGGCGCCGGCCTCGCAATGCCCGTCGATCGACGCGCAATGGGAAGATCCGAAGGGCGTGGCGATCGACGCGTTCCTGTTCGGCGGCCGCCGCTCGACCACGGTGCCGCTCGTGACCGAGGCGCGCGACTGGACCGAAGGCGTGTACATGGCGGCGACCATGGGTTCGGAAACCACGGCCGCCGCCGCCGGCCAGCAGGGCGTGGTGCGTCGCGATCCGTTCGCCATGCTGCCGTTCTGCGGCTACAACATGGCCGGGTATTTCGAGCACTGGCTGAACGTGGGCGCGAAGCTCACGCAACTCGGCGCGACGCTGCCGCGCATTTTCTGCGTGAACTGGTTCCGCAAGGGGCCGGATGGCAAGTTCGTATGGCCGGGTTTCGGCGAGAACATGCGCGTGCTGGAGTGGATGGTGCGGCGCATCGAGGGCGAAGCGCAGGGCGACACGAACGCGTTCGGGGTTTCGCCGCGTTACGACGATCTGAATTGGCATGGCCTCGATTTCACGCCGGCGCAGTTCGACCAGGTGATCTCGGTCGATGGCGAGGCGTGGAGGGCCGAACTGGTGCTGCACGCCGAGCTGTTCGAAAAGCTCGCGCACGGATTGCCGCAGGCGCTACGTCAGACGCGCGAGAAGCTGGAAGAGCGCCTGGGGGCTTGAATTGTCTAAATGTGAGTGCTTACTAACAAAGGTCGCCCTCGGGCGGCCTTTTTCATTGCTGCATCTGCGCATGGCGCGACAGGCTGGCTATTCGCTTGTTGTCGCGCTTTTTTGCTGCAACGCGCAAAATTGTTTCTTGTCAGGAAACAATGAACGCGTGGTTAATTCGTTGAGTAACACAATTAAAGAAAATCTCAATAAAACGTGGGAATCGTAGGCAACTTCTGCAGGAAATCCCTGGTCGTAGGAGAATTCGCGGTCCGCTGAGCTGTGTTTCAGCGAACCGTAATACAAGGCAGGAGTTGTCTCATGGATCATTTGCAGTCGATGCGAGTATTCGTCAAGGTGGCCGACCTCGGCAGTTTTGCCCGGGCCGCCGCCGCGATGGATATCTCCAACGCGGTTGCGACGCGTCACGTTGCCGACCTGGAAGGCCGGCTCGGCACCCGTCTGCTCAACCGCACGACCCGCAGCCTCTCGCTGACCGAATCCGGTCAGGTGTATCTGGAACGCGCCCGCCAGATTCTCGACGAACTCGAAGACGTCGAGCAGATGGTGGTTGCGCGCAATCACGAGCCCGTCGGCACGTTGCGCATCGTCGCGCCCGTCGTGTTCGGGCTCCATAATCTCGCCCCGGTTCTGCAGACCTATACGCAGCGTTTTCCGCAGGTCGTGCCGGACGTGACGCTCGTCGACCGTCAGGTCGATCTCGTCGAGGAGGGTTTCGATCTCGGCGTGGTCACGGCGCGCCAGATGCGCAGCGCGAGCATCGTCACGCGGCGCCTCACGACGGGCTGCATGACGGTGTGCGCGACGCCCGCCTACCTCGAAAAGCACGGCACACCCACGCGTCCCGAGCAGATGATGGAGCATCCGTGCCTGTCGCTGCCCTCGGAGTTTTGGGGCGACGAGCGTGTCTTCACGGGCCCGGACGGCGAAATCCGCGTGCGCCCGACCAACGTGATCGTCGCGAACAACACGGAAATGCTGCGCCAGTTCGCGCTGCTCGGAATGGGCATTGCGATCCTGCCGAGCTACCTGATTGGCCGGGACATGGCGCGCGGGCGGCTCGTGCGCCTGCTCGGCGAATACCGGCTGCCTCAGGTGGAGATCAACATTGCGTATCCGAGCCGCCGCCATCTGCCGGCGAAGGTGCGCACGTTTATCGACCACCTCGTCGAGCATTTCAGCCAGACACCGAACGGCCAACTCGGCGAACAGTGGGTGAAGGACGGCCTTGCCCGCCCGGTGCCCGCTACCGAACGCCATGCGTCGCAGCATGCTGTTGCGCAGGAAGCGTTCGATGAAGCCGAGGCCGAAGAGGCGCTGCTGGACGGCGAGCGCACACCGAAGGCAGCTCGCGCTTCCGCGCCGCGTACCCGAACTTCGGCGATGTCTCCGCTATAAAGGGAATACTTCGCTTTAAAGGCGATAAAAAAGGCGCGGCCCGTCATGGGTCGCGCCTTTTGTCGCTTTTTGCCGTCTTTTGCCGCCTTTTGCATCAATGCGGCGAGCGCCCGCCTGGACGGCAAGGCGTAGCGCGCACTCTCAACTTTACGAGCCGGTCTTTCTGGCCGGGGTCTTGCGGGCGGCGGTTTTGCGCGCCGCCGTCTTGCGGGCGGGCGGCTTGGCGTTTTCCTCGGCTTCGTCGTTGGCGGCTTCCGGCGCCTCTGCGGAGGCCGACGCAGCGGTCTTGCGCGCCGCGCCCTTTGCCGCCGTCTTCGCCCCCGGCTCCTTCTTCTCGAATTCGAAGCCGATCTTGCCGTCGCTCTGCTTGACGAGGAACGCCTTGAAGTTGCGTCCCGTGCGCGACGACTTGAAGTTCGTCAGCAGGTCCGTGCGGCCTTCCTCGAGCAGCTTCGCCATCTGCTCGCGCGCGATCTCCTGCTGGAGGATCACCTTGCCCGAACGGAAGTCGCAGGTTTTCGGATTGGCTACCGAATGCTCGCAGACGTAGCTCATGCCGTGCTCGAATACGCGGCCGCCGCACTTCGGGCAGGCGCCCACGGCTTCCTGCGCCGAAAAGTCCGGCGCTTCGCCGTCTTCGCCGCCCTGATCCTGGCCGAAATCGAATTCGAGCTTGTAGTTCTTCGTTTCGTCGTCGAACGAGAGTTTGAGGATGGCCGAGAACGGACGACCCATCTTGCTGCGGAAGCCCGACAGCGGTCCAATCGTCTTGTTCTGCAACAGCTCTTCGACCTCGGGAATCTCGAACTGGCGGCCACCCGGGATCTTGGAAATCGAAAACTCGCACTTCGTGCATGCGAAGCGGCGGTAATTCTCCTTCACCTGACCACCGCAGTTCGGACACGGCGTTTCCAGCGTCGCATAGTCGCCCGGAATGGTGTCGGAGTCGTACTCCTTCGCGCGCTTCACGATGGTCTGCGTCATGCGGGCGATTTCCTGCATGAACGCATCGCGCGGAAGCTTGCCGCGTTCCATCTGCGAAAGCTTGTACTCCCATTCGCCGGTCAGTTCCGGCGCGGTGAGTTCTTCCACGCCGAGGCCGCGCAGCAGCGTCATCAGCTGGAACGCCTTGGCGGTCGGGATCAGGTCGCGGCCTTCGCGCACGAGATACTTTTCGCCGAGCAGCCCTTCGATGATCGCGGCGCGCGTGGCCGGCGTGCCAAGACCCTTCGCGGCCATCGCCTCGCGCAGCTCTTCGTCGTCGACGAGCTTGCCGGCGCCTTCCATGGCCGAGAGCAGCGTGGCTTCGTTGTAGCGCGCGGGCGGCTTGGTGACGAGCTGGTGCGCCGCGATCTTGTCGGTTTTAACCTTCTCGTTCTTCTGCACGGGTACGAGGTTGGCATCGTCGCCACCCGCGTCGCGGCCGTACACCTGCAGCCAGCCCGGTTCGACCAGCACCTTGCCCTCGGTCTTGAAGTGATGACCCGCGACTTCGGTAATGCGCGTCGTGACGCGGTATTCGGCCGCCGGGAAGAATACGGCGAGGAAGCGCTTCACGACGAGGTCGTAGAGCTTCTGCTCCGGCTCGGAGAGCGACTTCGGTGCCTGCAGCGTCGGGATGATGGCGAAGTGATCGCTGATCTTCGAGTTGTCGAAGATGCGCTTGTTCGGCTTCACCCAGCCCTTGTCGAGCACCTGCTTTGCGTGCGGCAGGTAATTGTTGCTCTCCTTGAGCATCTCGAGCGTGTGCTTGACCGTGTCCATATAGTCTTCGGGCAGCGCGCGCGCGTCGGTACGCGGGTAGGTGAGCACCTTGTGCTTTTCGTACAGCGCCTGGGCGAGGCCGAGCGTGTTCTTGGCCGAGAAGCCGAAGCGGCCGTTGGCTTCGCGCTGCAGGCTCGTCAGGTCGAAGAGCGCGGGCGAAAGCTGCGTGGACGGCTTGGATTCCTCGGTAACGGTGCCTTCGCGGCCGTGGCAGGCCGCCACGATGGTTTCAGCGGCCGGGAGGCTCCAGAGGCGCGAGTCGCGCTTTTCCGGATCGAATTCGTCTTTCTTGAATTTCGGGTCGTACCAGCGGCCTTCGTAGAAGCCGCCCGCGCAGACGAACTCGGCGCGCACTTCCCAGTAGTCGCGCGGGACGAAACGGCGGATTTTCTCCTCACGTTCGACGACGATCGACAGCGTTGGCGTCTGAACGCGCCCTACGGTGGTCAGGAAGAAGCCGCCGCCCTTGCTGTTGAACGCGGTCATCGCGCGCGTGCCGTTGATGCCCACGAGCCAGTCGGCTTCGGAGCGGCAGCGTGCGGCGTCGGCGAGCGGCAGCATGTCGTCGTCGCTGCGCAGATTCGCGAAGCCGTCGCGGATTGCGGCGGGCGTCATCGACTGCAGCCACAGGCGCTGGACCGGCTGTTTGGCCTTCGCGTGCTGCGCGATCAGGCGGAAGATCAGTTCGCCCTCGCGCCCCGCGTCGCATGCGTTGATGAGGCGTTCGACATCCTTGCGCTTCATCAGCTTCGTGAGCACCTTGAGCCGCGACTCGCTCTTGGCGATCGGGTTCAGGTCGAAATGGGGCGGGATAACGGGCAGATGCGCGAAGCTCCATTTGCCTCGCTTGACCTCGTATTCTTCGGGCGCGGCGATTTCCAGCAGATGGCCGACCGCCGACGAAAGGACGTAGTCGTCGCTTTCGTAGTACTCGTCATGCTTGGTAAACCCGCCCAGCGCGCGCGCGATGTCGTTCGCGACGGACGGCTTCTCGGCGATGATCAGAGCTTTGGACATGACTGGTGTAAGTGGGTAATCCGGGTTGGCGGCTGTTCTCGACCGCTTTATAGCACAAGGCGCGCCGGCGGCGATTTTCGTTTCTGCTGCTCATCTGGCCCTCGCGGCGCGCGGCGCCCAATCATAAGGGCGCCGCAAGCCGGCCTGCAAGCACGGGTCCCGCTGGGGTTGGATGATCGGCTCGGGGCTGCTGTTTATGTTGCGTTACTGGAACAAGCGCCGCTGCGCCTACGCCTCGGCAAGCGTCGGGCGGAGCTTGGGCGCATCCTTTACGCCCGGCAGCGCGCTCAGGTCGGCCAGCATCCGCTCGACCACGGCGCCATGCGGCAATACCGTGCCAAAAAAGCGGGTGGCGGCCCCGTCTTCGATCAGGATGGTCGGGAAGTTCTCCACGTCGAGATCGTCGAAACGGTCGGCATGGGTCTCGATGTCGATCCAGGCGAAGCACATGTCCGGATGCGCGTCGGCGATGCGGTCGAATGTAGCCCGATAGTCACGGCACGTGCCGCACCACTGCGCGCACAGGCACGCCACGAACAGCGTGTCGTGATCGGCTAAGCGGCCGGCAATCCGGTCGCCGTCGGTGTCGAGGTCTAGCGCGGGCATGGTCGTTCCTTGCTTACTCTTATATAGAGGCGTTGCATTTGGCGCGAATGTAACACGCCGGCACTAGCGAGGTGTCGCTCTCACGAACCACCCGCCGGGCAGGGCGTTGAGGTAGCCGGCCAGCTCCAGGCGCAGCAGAACGGCCTGCAGCGCCGCTTCGGCCATGTCGGTGCGCTGCGCCAGGATTTCAAGCGTGGCCGGCGCGTGGCCGAGGGCATCGAGCAGCCGCGTGGCTTCGGGGCCGAGGTTCGCGGGCCGTTCGGTTTCGCGTGGCGCCGACGGAGCCTCGGCAACCGCGACCGGCGCCGGGGCACTCACCGGTAAAGCCAACCGATGTGGCGCATCTGGGCCGTTGCGGGCGGCGGGTTTTGGACGCGCGGCGGGTCGAAACACCGGATGCGATGCACCGAGCGACTCAAGCACCTCCTCCGGTGTCTCGACGAGCTGAGCGCCTTGCTTGATCAACCGATGGCAGCCGCGGGTGAGCGGCGCGTGTATCGATCCCGGCAGCGCAAAGACGTCGCGCCCCATTTCGTTGGCGAGCCGGGCGGTGATGAGCGAGCCCGAGCGCATGGCGGCCTCCACGACCAGAACGCCCTCGACTAGCGCTGCGATCACGCGGTTGCGCTGCGGAAAGTTCGCGGAGCGCGCGGGCGTGCCGAGCGGCCATTCGGAGACGATCGCGCCGTGCTCGGCAATTCGCGCGGCGAGCGCGCGGTGCGCGGTTGGATACACGAGGTCGATTCCGGTGCCGACGACCGCCACGGTTGCGCCGGATTCGTCGAGTGCACCCCGATGCGCCGCGCCGTCTACGCCGAGTGCCAGCCCGGACACGACCGCGAGGCCCGCGGCGGCGAATGCGCGCCCGAAGCGCGCGGCGTCTTCGAGTGCTGGCGGCGTGGCGCTGCGGCTGCCGACCACGGCAATGCCGCGCTCATGCAGCAGCGAGACGCGGCCTTGAACGTAGAGGAGCGGCGGCGGATCGGGCGTGCTGAAGAGCCGCGGCGGGTAGGCCGGGTCAGCGAGCGTGAGCAGCGTGTTGCCGGACGCGGCACACCATGCCTCCAGCGCGTCGAGTTGGGCGGCAAAATCTGGCGCTGCGGGCGCAAGCGCTGCGCGTGCCGCCTCGGCGCCGGCCGCGGCGGCGAGGGCGGCGAATGGCTGCGCAAGCACGTTTTGCGGCAATCCGAAGGCGCCGAGCAGCACGCGCAGCGCTGCCGGTTTCAGGCCGCGCGCTGTAGCGAGGCGCAGCCAGGCGGCCCGTTCGTCCGCGGTGGCCGGCAAGGTGGCGAGCATGACAGGAACTCCAGCGTCGGGCGCATTGCAACCCGTCGTGATAAAATTTTCACCATCCGAAATACAGAGCGGCGCCTCCCCAGGCGTTGCGTAGACATTGGCAGTCGGCACAGGGCCGGCGGGGCGGGCGGCGCGTTGAATCCGGCCGTATCGTCCGACTATCGTCGCTATCCTGCGGCAGTCCGACAAGCCGGCCGAACGGCTAATCTGCGCAATGCCCACGGCTCCCGGCGCCCCGAGAAACTCCGTCAAATCATGGCTCTACTGAACATCCTTCATTACCCGGACAAGCGTCTGCACAAGATTGCAAAGCCGGTCGAGGTCTTCGACGACCGCATCCGCAAGCTCGTGGCCGACATGGCCGAAACGATGTATGCCGCACCCGGCGTCGGCCTTGCGGCGACCCAGGTGGATGTGCACGAGCGCGTCGTGGTGATCGACGTCTCCGATACGCACGAGGAATTGCGCGTGTTCATCAACCCGGAGATCGTCTGGTCGAGCGACGAGCGCAAGCTCAACGAAGAGGGTTGCCTCTCGGTGCCGGGCATCTACGACAACGTCGAGCGCGCGGAAAAAGTGCGCGTGCGCGCGCAGAACGAGAAGGGCGAGACTTACGAAGTCGACTGCGAAGGCCTGCTCGCCGTGTGCATCCAGCACGAGATGGATCACCTGATGGGCCGGGTTTTCGTCGAATACCTCTCGTCGCTCAAGCAGACGCGCATCAAGAGCAAGATGAAGAAGCTCGAACGCGCGATGTGACGCGCTTGGGCTCACCTTCACGCCCGCTTTTGCGCCACTGCGTTGTTTCCTTCATCGACTGGTTTTCCGAGCGCTCATGAGCCACTCCCTTCGCGTCATCTTTGCCGGCACACCGGAATTCGCCGCCGCGGCGCTCGCGGCGATCCATGAGGCGGGCTTCCCGGTGCCGCTCGTGCTGACCCAGCCCGACCGCCCGGCCGGACGCGGAATGAAGCTGCAGGCGAGCCCGGTCAAGCGCTACGCGCAGGAGCACGGCCTGGCCGTCGCTCAGCCGACGTCGCTGCGCCGCGCGGGCAAGTATCCCGAAGAGGCGGCCGCCGCGCTGGACTTGCTGCGCGCGACGCCGCACGACGTCATGGTCGTGGCGGCCTATGGCCTGATCTTGCCGCAGGAAGTCCTCGATATCCCGCCGCACGGCTGCATCAACATTCATGGATCGCTCTTGCCGCGCTGGCGGGGCGCGGCGCCGATCCACCGCGCGATCGAAGCGGGCGACGCCGAGACCGGCATTACGCTGATGCAGATGGATGCGGGTCTCGACACCGGCCCGATGATCGTCGAAGCGCGTACGCCGATCGCGCTTGCCGATACGACGGCCACGTTGCACGACCGTCTCGCGCAGCTGGGTGCGCAGATGATCGTGGAGGCGCTGGCCGGGCTCGAGCGCACCGGCGCGCTGCCCGCGACGCCGCAGCCGGCCGAGGGCGCGACCTACGCCGAAAAAATCGGCAAGCAGGAGGCGCAGCTTGACTGGCGCCGCCCGGCGCTTGTGCTCGCACGTCAGATCCGCGCATTCGATCCGTTTCCGGGCGGCGCCGCGACGCTGGACGGCTCGCAGCTCAAGCTGTGGGCCGCCGAGCCGGCCGACGGCGTGCATCTTCCTGCGGGCGCCGTGCCGGGCCAGATTCTGGACGCTACGCCCGCCGGTGTCGTGGTCGCATGCGGCGAGGGTGCGCTGCGCGTTACGCAACTGCAGAAGCCCGGCGGCAAGCGTTTGCCGGCGCGCGAGTTTCTGGCGGGCCTGCCGCTCGCCGCGGGCCAGCGCTTCGAACTCCCGGACACACCGGCAGTCTGAACGACCGCACCCGCGCTCGCCAGTCGTCCGTTCGGCAGATCCCGCCCGCGATGCGAGGCGCGTTAGAATCGACTCGCCTGATTCGTATTTCCTGAGAACGTCATGCTCGGCATCACCCATTTCGGCTTTTTCTGCGTCGCGGTCTTTTTGTTGAACGTGACGCCGGGCCCGGATACCGCTTACATCGTCGGCCGCAGCGTCGCGCAAGGGCGCAGCGCCGGTCTTATTTCCGCGCTCGGCATCTCGGCTGGATGCTGCGTGCATGCGCTCGCCTGCGCATTCGGTCTCACTGCGCTGCTGGCGGCGTCCGCCACGGCGTTTACCGTCGTCAAGTTCGTCGGCGCGATCTACCTCGTCTATCTGGGTACGCGGCTGGTCTTCGCGAAAGCGGAACGCCGGTCGGCCGAGGCTACCGAAGCGGCCAAGGCCGCGCCGTCTCGCGCCGCCGCGGCTCCGCGTCCGCTGCGCCAGCTCTTCCTGCAGGGCTTCTGGACCAACGTGCTCAACCCCAAGGTCGTGCTGTTCTTCGTGTCGTTCTTTCCGCAGTTCGTGAGCACGGAGAGTTCTCACAAGGCGCTCGCGTTCCTCGCGCTGGGCGTCGTGTTCGTGCTGATGAGCACGGTCTGGAACAGCTTCGTTGCCTGGATCGCCGGCAGCGTCACGCGGCGTTTCTCGGGCAAGCCCGGTGTCAAGAAGTGGCTCGACCGTACGGTCGGCACGGCGTTCGTCGGTCTTGGCGTGAAGCTCGCCACCGCAACACGTTGAAGTTGAATTTTTCGCACTCGCCCATATCTAACAAATCGCTTTCACTACGCTCGCCGCTTTTTCCCGGTGGGCGTCCAACGATTTGAAGCCCATCTGGGTGAAGGAGCCCATCACATGTTCAACTGGGTCAAAACCGCGATGTTGATGGCCGCGATTACGGCCCTCTTTATCGTGATCGGCGGCATGATCGGCGGGCAGCGCGGGATGATGCTCGCGCTCGTGATCGCGCTTGCCATGAACTTCTTCTCGTACTGGTTCTCCGACAAGATGGTCCTGCGCATGTACAACGCGCAGGAAGTGGACGAGACCACGGCGCCGCAGTTCTACCGTATGGTGCGCGAACTGGCCACGCGCGCGAATCTCCCGATGCCGCGCGTCTACCTCATCAACGAAGACGCACCCAACGCGTTCGCCACGGGCCGCGATCCCGAGCACGCGGCCGTTGCGGCCACCACCGGCATCCTGCGGGTTCTCTCCGAGCGCGAGATGCGCGGCGTCATGGCGCACGAACTCGCGCACGTGAAGCACCGCGACATCCTCATTTCGACCATCTCTGCCACGATGGCCGGCGCGATTTCGGCGCTCGCGAACTTCGCGATGTTCTTCGGCGGCCGCGACGAGAACGGCCGGCCGGCCAACCCGATCGCGAGCATCGCCGTCGCGTTGCTTGCCCCGATTGCGGGCGCGCTGATCCAGATGGCGATTTCGCGGGCGCGCGAATTCGAGGCGGACCGCGGCGGCGCGCAGATCTCGGGCGATCCGCAGGCGCTTGCGTCGGCGCTCGACAAGATCCATCGCTACGCGCAGGGTATTCCGTTCCCGGCGGCCGAAGAGCATCCCGCCACCGCGCAGATGATGATCATGAACCCGCTCTCCGGCGGCGGCATCCAGAACCTGTTCTCGACCCACCCGGCCACGGAAGAGCGCATCGCGCGTCTCATGGAAATGGCCCGCACGGGGCGCTTCGACTAAGTTCGCGTCGCTCTCCATCGCAGCGAAAGGGCGGGCCGTGTGCCTGCCCTTCTTGTTTGCGCGAGGACTGCATGGCGTTCCGGAGCATTGCAGGCGTTGCGCCTACGCCACGCTACAATGCATCGTTTGCGCCGCGATGCTTGCGGCCGGCTTCCGGTTTTTCCATGACATCCAGTTCCTCCCGGCGCTCTTCAGGCCCGTCACGCGGCCATCGTGCTGCCCAGCCGGCACACAAGCCCGCCATGGCCGTGCGTCTGCCCCCCGATTCGCTCGGTTTCGCGCTCGACCAGGCTGCGCAGGCGGTTGGCGCCGTGCGCGCCGGCGCAGCGCTGCCTGCCGCACTGGCGAGCGCCTTTGCCGCGCTGCCCGCCGATTTCGCATCGCTTGCACGCGGGGCCGTCCAGGACATCGCCTACCGGACGATGCGCCGTCTCGGTCTGGTCGACTGGCTGATCCGTCAGCGGGTGAGCAAGGCGCCCCCGCCGCCGGTCACGAACCTGCTGGCGTGTGCGCTTGCGCTGCTCGTCGACGACGAGGTGAATGCCGCTTATACCCCATTTACCGTTGTCGACCAGGCGGTGCGTGCGGTGAGCGCACGCCGCGACATCGCTTTCGCGAAGGGGCTCGTCAACGCGGTGCTGCGCGGTTTTTTGCGCGAGCGCGAGGCGTTGCTCGCCTCCGCCCAGAGCGACGAGGTGGCGCGCTGGAACTATCCGCGCTGGTGGATCGACGCCGCGCGCGCCGCGTGGCCCGACGCATGGCAGGCGATACTCGCCGCCGGCAACACGCAGGGCCCGCTCACGCTGCGCGCGAATGCGCGCCGCACGAGCGCCGCCGACTACGTGAAGCGTCTGGAGGCTGAGCACATCGAGGCAGCGCAGATCGGCGAGCACGCCGTGCGCCTTGCGGCGCCGTTGCCTGTCGATCGCATTCCGGGTTTCCTCGCCGGCGACGTTTCCGTGCAGGACGCCGGCGCGCAGATCGCCGCGCCGTTGCTCAACGTCCGCGACGGCATGCGCGTGCTCGACGCCTGCGCCGCGCCTGGCGGCAAGAGCGGCCACCTGCTCGAGCTTGCGGATATCGATCTGGTTGCGCTCGAAAGCGATGCCGCGCGTGCTGCGCGCATCGGCGAAAACTTCGAGCGTCTTGGTTTCGCGCAACCCGACCCGGCGCATCCCGCGCGGCGCGCGCAGGTGGTGGTCGGCGACGCGGGCGACCCCGCCGCGTGGTATCCCCAGTGCGGCGGCCAGCCGTTCGACCGCATTCTCGCGGACGTGCCGTGCTCGGCCTCGGGCATCGTGCGCCGTCATCCCGACATCCGCTGGCTGCGCCGCCACGGCGATATCGCGGCGCTGGCGCAAACCCAGCGCCGCATTGTCGATGCGCTATGGGCGCTCCTGAAGCCGGGCGGCGAATTGCTCTACGTGACCTGCTCGATCTTTCCCGAGGAGGGCGAGGCGCAGGCGCGCCGGTTTGAAAGCACCCATGCGGATGCGGTACGATTGGACGCGCCGGGGCAACTGCTGCCCGCGGCCGATGGCGCGCAGCCCGGGGGGGCCAAGAGCGGCGCAGCCAGCGAGGCGCGGCCACTTGCGGCCGGCAACGAGGCGGAAGCTCGCACCGTTGCCGTTCGCACCGCCGATCACGACGGATTCTTCTACGCGCGCTTTCAGAAACGGTGATCATCAAACGCTTCTTCCCGCTGCGGCTCGCGGCCCTGATCTGGATCGCGCTGGTCGCCGGCTTCATCGCCGCGACGCCGGCGCGCGCCGATTCGATCTCGGTGCAGCGCGCGTCGCTGGAGGCCGACGGCAACGGCTGGAGCCTCGACGCCCGCTTCGACTTCGACCTCAACAGCAGCCTGGAAGACGCGGTCAACAAGGGTATTCCGCTCTACTTCACCACCGACTTCGAGCTCACGCGAGCGCGCTGGTACTGGTTCGACGAGCAACCTGTCAGCGTGTCGCAAAGCATCCGCCTGTCGTTTCAGCCGCTCACGCGCGAATATCGCGTCTCGAGCGGCGGCCTGCAGCTCGGCTTCTCGACGCTGGGTGAAGCGCTCGCCGTCATCAAGCACGTCACTTCGTGGCACGTGATCGACCGCACCGACGTGCGTCCCGGCGAAACCTATACCGCTTCGGTGCGCATGCAACTGGATGTCGCACTCATGCCCAAGCCGTTCCAGATCGACGCGGTCAACAACCGCGACTGGAATCTCGCCTCCGACTGGAAGCGCTTCAACTTCACGGTGACCGAACGTGCTAAATAAAGTGCGCCGCGCCACCAGCGTCAGCAGCATCGTCGTCAGGCTGCTCGTGTCCACCGTCGCCTTCACGGCGACGCTGCTGCTCGTGCTGCTCGCCGCGGCGAGCGCGAACACCGAGTTCTTCGACCGCTACTACGGCTGGCTCTACGCGGCCAACATCGTCGTCGCGCTGATCTTCCTTTCGGTGGTGACGGCGCTCGTGATCGTGATCGTCGTGCGCCTGAGGCGGGGAAAGTTCGGCACGCGGCTATTGGCCAAGCTGGCGTTCTTCTTCGCGCTCGTGGGTGTGGTGCCGGGCGGCATCATCTATATCGTTTCGTACCAGTTCGTTTCGCGCTCGATCGAGTCGTGGTTCGACGTGAACATCGAGACCGCGCTCACGTCCGGGCTGAATCTCGGCCGCGGCATGCTCGACGCGTCGCTCTCGGACCTGCAGACCAAGGCGCGCCTGATGGCCGAGCAGATTTCGAGCGCCGACTCGGCCGGCACCACGCTCACGCTCCTGCGCACGCGCGACCAGTTCGGCGTGCAGGACGCGATGATCGTCGCGCCCGTGCGCAGCATGTCGGGCGCAACGCCGGAGATGCATGTGGTGGCGCAGGCGTCGAGCAATTTTTCGTCGCTGATGCCCGCCGACATGCCGACCCAGCTCATGATCGATCAGGCGCGCGGACACGGCTATGCGGCGATAGAGGGCGAGGTGGACGGCGATCCCCACGAGCTCGGGCCGAAGGGCGCGCTGCGGCTGCGCGTCGTCACGCGCATTCCCGATGCGAACACCACCGACCTGCAGCCGACCGAGCGCTTCCTGCAACTGGAGCAGCCGGTGCCCGCCGGGCTCGCGCGCAACGCGGACGCGGTGCAGCGCGCGTATCGCGAGTACCAGGAGAAGTCGCTTGGACGCACGGGCCTGCGCAAGATGTACATCGGCACGCTCACGCTTGCGCTCTTTCTCGCGACCTTCGTGGCGATGATGCTGGCGCTTGCGCTCGGCAACCAGCTCGCGCGGCCGCTCTTCCTGCTCGCGCAGGGCACGAAGGAAGTGACCGAGGGCGACTACACGCCCAAGCGCGAGATCAAGTCGCGCGACGAACTCGGCTTCCTCACGCAGTCTTTCAATGCGATGACACGTCAGCTTGCCGACGCGCGCCTCGCGGTCGAGAAGAACCGCGTCGCGCTCGAGCATTCGAAGGCCTACCTCGAGAGCATTCTCACGAACCTCACGGCGGGCGTGTTCGTGTTCGACCGCCAGTTTCGTCTCACCACGGCGAACCCCGGCGCGGAGCGCATCTTCCGTCAGCAGTTCGAATCGCAGCTTGGCGTGGCGCTCGATCACATCGCCGTGCTCGCGGAATTCGGCGCGATGGTGCGCAAGGCCTTTGCCGACCAGGAGGCCGCGAGCAGCGACACGGACAAGCGGCGCGGCCACTGGCAGCAGCAGTTCTCGGTGCCCATTCCCGGCGAAGCCGATCCGCTCACGCTGCTCGTGCGCGGCGCGCGTCTGGTGTCCGACACGGGCCGTGACGCCGGCGACATGCAGACCTCGGGCTACGTCGTGGTGTTCGACGACATCTCCGACGTGATTTCGGCGCAGCGTTCGGTAGCATGGGGCGAAGTGGCGCGGCGTCTCGCGCACGAGATCAAGAACCCGCTCACGCCGATCCAGCTTTCGGCGGAGCGCCTGCAGATGAAGCTCACCGACAAGCTCGCACCCGCCGACGCCGAAGTGCTCAAGCGCGGCGCGACGACGATCGTGAACCAGGTCGCGGCGATGAAGCAGATGGTGGACGATTTCCGCGACTATGCGCGCACGCCGCCGGCGGTGCTCGCCAATCTGCAGCTGAACGAGCTCGTGAGCGAAGTGCTGACGCTCTACGGCGCGGAAGAGGGCAAGAGCGCGATCAAGGTGGAGCTTTCGGCGTTGCCGGTGATACGCGGCGACGCGACGCAACTGCGCCAGGTGATCCACAACCTGCTGCAGAACGCGCAGGATGCGGTGGCCGATACGCCGAGCCCGCATGTCGTGCTCGAAACGCGCGCCGTAGAATACGGTGACCCGGACGCGACCGGCCGCACGCATCTGGCGGTGCGTCTCACGATCTCGGACAACGGCCCGGGCTTTCCGGCGCGTATCCTGACGCGTGCGTTCGAACCCTACGTAACGACCAAAGCCAAAGGAACAGGACTCGGGCTTGCGATGGTCAAGAAGATCGTCGACGAGCACGGTGCGCGCATCGATATCCGCAACCGCATGAAGGCGGGCGATGCGATCGAAGGCGCGCAGATCTCGATTCTCTTTCTCCAGTTGGCCGACGACGCCGCGACGCCTCCCCCGGGCGAGCGCGGCGCGCATGCGGGGGAGCGGGGAACACAAGCAACAGTGCAGACAAGGGCAGCGTAAATGGCAACCATCCTGGTGGTAGACGATGAAATGGGTATCCGGGAACTGCTCTCGGAGATCCTGAGCGACGAAGGGCACGTCGTGGAGCTCGCGGAGGACGCGCAGGAGGCGCGCGATTTTCGCCTGCGTCAGGTGCCGGACCTGGTGCTGCTCGATATCTGGATGCCGGATACCGATGGCGTCACGCTGCTCAAGGAATGGGCGGCGCAGGGGCAACTGACCATGCCGGTCATCATGATGTCGGGGCACGCGACGATCGACACCGCCGTCGAGGCGACGAAGATCGGCGCGCTGAATTTCCTCGAAAAACCGATCGCACTGCAGAAGCTGCTGAAGGCCGTCGAGCAGGGGCTCGCGCGCGGCACGGCGACACCGGTTGCGCGCGAAGCGGCCGGCCCGGCAGCGGCCGGTCCCGCGGCTGTCGCTTCCGCGGCGGCGTTGCCGGTGATCGCGGCCGACGGCGCGGCGAGCGTCGCGCCGCCGGCGCAGACGGCCTCGATTTCGTTCGACATCCCGCTGCGCGATGCGCGCGATGCGTTCGAGCGCGCCTATTTCGAGTACCACCTCGCGCGCGAGAACGGGAGCATGACGCGAGTGGCGGAGAAAACCGGGCTCGAGCGCACGCACCTGTATCGCAAGCTCAAGCAGCTCGGCGTGGACCTCGGCAAGAGCAAGGGCGAATAAAGGGCTTGCGTGGTTCGCTATGACCCACTATAATCTCTCTTCTTCGTTGGCCCGGTAGCTCAGTTGGTAGAGCAGCGGATTGAAAATCCGCGTGTCGGTGGTTCGATTCCGCCCCAGGCCACCAGAATTTGAGCCCCAGGAGATCGCACGATTCCTGGGGCTTTTTCGTTGTTCTGTGGGCGTTGGCGCCTGCTATGCCGGCACCGGGCGCCAGGGGGCGCGAGAGGGCACCGTCGGCGCGACGATCAGCGGTATAAGCGTGCGCCGATCACCCGCGCGAGGCCTGCGGCCTATACTGCCGTTGCCGGCAACGCGCCGGTCCCGCGCGAGCCCGATGTGCCGTTGGGCGGCCTTCGCGAAACCGCACGGGAACCTCATATACGGAGTTTCACGGTGACTCGAACAGACGCTAAAAACGGCGCGCTCGTGCTGTTTTCCGGCGGCCAGGACTCGGCCACTTGCCTCGCGTGGGCGCTCGATCGTTACGATACCGTCGAGACGCTCGGCTTCGATTACGGCCAGCGCCATCGCGTCGAACTGGAGTGCCGTGAGGGCTTTCGCGCCGCCATCGCGAACGGCTTTCCCGAGTGGGGCGAGCGCCTCGGCGACGACCACATGATCGATCTCTCGGTGCTCGGCGCGATCAGCGACACCGCCATGACGCGCGAGATCGAGATCGAGACCGCCGCGAGCGGGCTGCCGAATACGTTCGTGCCGGGCCGCAACCTGATGTTCATGCAGATCGCCGCGGCGATCGCCTATCGGCGCGGGCTGAAGGTTCTCGTCGGCGGCATGTGCGAAACCGACTTCTCGGGCTACCCCGACTGCCGCGACGACACCATGAAGGCGCTGCAGGTCGCGCTGAACCTCGGCATGGACAGCCGCTTCGTGCTGGAAACGCCGCTCATGTGGCTCGACAAGGCCGACACCTGGCGCCTCGCGCAGCAATTGGGCGGCGACGAACTGGTCGAACTGGTGCGCGTCGAGACGCACACCTGCTACGTGGGCGAGCGCGCCGAGCTGCACGAGTGGGGCTTCGGCTGCGGCGAGTGCCCGGCTTGCAAGTTGCGCAAGCGCGGCTACGAAGCGTTCCTCGCGGGCGAGAAGGTCACCGAAGCGCCGGCTTGAGCGAATGAACGAGCGGTGGCCGCACAAGCGTGCGGCCCGCGCGCGGCAGACCCGCCGGGCGCCTAATTTTTGCGCGGGGGCACGACCCGGGCCAACCAGGACCAGACGACCAGGATCAGATCAGGCAGCAGCATGACTTACTCGGTAAAGGAAGTTTTCTACACGTTGCAGGGCGAAGGCGCGAACGCCGGGCGTCCGGCCGTGTTTTGCCGGTTTGCCGGCTGCAACCTGTGGACGGGCCGGGAAGAGGATCGCGCTTCGGCCGTGTGCCGCTTCTGCGATACCGATTTCGTCGGCACCGATGGCGAGAACGGCGGCAAGTACCGCACGCCCGAGGAGCTCGTCGCGAAGATCGCGTCGCTGTGGCCCGAGGGCGAAGGCAGCCGCTTCGTGGTGTGCACGGGCGGCGAACCGATGCTGCAGATCGATCCGCCGTTCGTCGACGCGCTGCACGCGGCCGGCTTCACGATCGCCATCGAAACGAACGGATCGCTGCCGGTTCTGGAAACGATCGACTGGATCTGCGTGAGCCCGAAGGCCGATGCGCCGCTCGTCGTCACGAAGGGCAACGAGCTGAAGGTTGTGGTGCCGCAGGACAACCAGCGCCTCGCCGACTACGCGAAGCTCGATTTCGAGTATTTTCTCGTCCAGCCGATGGATGGTCCGTCGCGCGACCTGAACACGAAGCTCGCCATCGACTGGTGCAAGCGTCATCCGCAGTGGCGCCTCTCGATGCAAACCCACAAGTACCTGAACATTCCCTGAATTTTCCCGCTTTTTACCGCGTTTACCGCTAGAGCGCCGTGCTGACGATTACCCGAAAACTCGAATTCGACGCGGGCCACCGCATTCCCGACCACCGCAGCCAGTGCCGCAACCTGCACGGCCATCGCTATGTGCTGGAAGTCACGCTGCAAGGCGACACCGTCGAGACCGAAGGTGCGCCCGACCGCGGCATGGTGATGGACTTCGCGGACGTGAAGGCGCTCGCGAACCAGCATCTCGTCGATCTGTGGGATCACGCGTTCATCGTCTATGAAGGCGACACGCAGGTGCGCGGCTTTCTCGAATCGATGCCGGGCCACAAGACGGTCGTGATCGACCGTATCCCGACTGTCGAGAATCTCGCGGCCATCGCGTTCGAAATTCTCGCGAACGTCTACGACGCCCATTACGGGGTCAATCTGCAGCTGCACAAGGTGCGCCTCTACGAAACGCCGAACTGCTGGGCCGAAGTCGTCCGCGACTGAGGCTCACGCGCCCCCGCCCGGGTTTTCCGCCCGGCGCCCCGATTTATTGTCGCGGTATGATCCTTGCGGCAAGGCCGCGCATCCACGCGCGCAGCCAGACTACATAACGGAGCGAGACATGCCGGTCACACCGCCGCCGGGCGCCCAGGGGTGCGCGCGCCGCATGGGCCGGACGGGCTCGCCGGGAGCACGGCGATGAGCACCTTCACCAATCCCCTCAAGGAACGCCTCAAGGAAGCGGGGCCGCTTTACGGCCTGTGGCTCTCGATGGGCAGCGAGACCGCCGCGGAGGCGCTCGCGCACGCCGGTTTCGACTGGCTGCTGATCGACATGGAGCACGCGCCGAACGACAGCGCCGACACCGTTGCCCAACTGCGCGCGATCGCGGCGGCTCACCTGCCGACGGAGCCTGTGGTGCGCCTACCCACGAGCGAAGGGTGGCTCGTCAAGCGTGTGCTCGACGCGGGCGCGCGCACGGTGATGTTTCCCAATATCGGTTCGGCCGAGGAAGCGGCCCGCGCCGTGAGCTACACGCAATATCCGGGCGAGCAGACCCCCGAAGGGCGGCGCGGCGTGGCGGGCGTGGTGCGCGCGGCCGCTTATGGCATGCGGCGCGACTATCTGCACGGCGCGAACGGGCAGATCGCGACGATCGTGCAGATCGAGTCGGCGTCGGCGCTTGCGGAGGTCGAGCAGATTGCCGCGGTGCCGGGCGTGGATT
Source organism: Paraburkholderia acidipaludis NBRC 101816 (assembly GCF_000684975.1). Taxonomy (GTDB): domain Bacteria; phylum Pseudomonadota; class Gammaproteobacteria; order Burkholderiales; family Burkholderiaceae; genus Paraburkholderia; species Paraburkholderia acidipaludis. The sequence goes on from NZ_BAXZ01000002.1 coordinate 160,612, forward strand.
GCCTGTTCGTGGGCCCCGCCGACCTGGCCGCGAGCCTCGGCCATCTCGGCGACTCGAAGCATCCGGACGTGCAGGCCGCGATGGCGCGCATCATTGCGGCGGCGCGCAGCGCGGGCGTGTCGGCGGGCATCTTCGCCATGGACTCGGCGCAGGCAAAGCAGTATCGCGAGATGGGTTTCAGCTTCATCGCGCTCGCCGCCGACGTGATCTGGCTCGTGCGGGCAACGCGTCAGGCGCTGCAGGAGGCGAGATCGTGAAGCGCAGGGCAATGATGGCGTTCATGCAAGCGGCGGCGGGCGGCCTTGCCGCGACGGCCGCGGCGGTGTGCTTCGCGGCCGCGGCTGCCGGTTCAGGTTCGGCGGCGAGTGCGGCCACGAATGAGGCCGCTAATCAGGCCGCTAATCAGGCCGCTAATCAGACCACGAACGAGCCCACGAACAAGGCGGCAAGTTCGGCCGGAACCGCGGACCAGAAGGCGTCGCGCGCGGACGCCGATCCGCAGACCGCTTCCGGCGTCGCCGATTACAACGCGGGCAACCTGACTGTCGCGCGCGGCGAGTTCAGCGCGGCGGCGGCGCGCGGCAACCGGCTCGCGGAATTCGACTACGCGATGATGCTGCTCAATGGCGAGGGCGGCGCGACCGACATCGGCGAGGGTCGCAAGTGGCTGCGCAAGGCCGCCGACGCGAACATGTCGCACGCGCAGTACGTCTACGGAAAGATGTACGACGATGGCGACTTCGTGGAGAAGAACCCCACCGAGGCGCACCAGTGGTTCCTGAAGGCGGCGAAGCAGGGCCATATTCAGGCCGAGCTGGCGCTGGCGAACCAGTTCCTGGACGGACGCGGCACGGCGCGCGATAACCGGCAGGCGTTCTACTGGTACAAGAAGGCCGCCGAGGGCGGCGACATGACGGCGCAGTACGTGACCGGCTCGTTTTACGAACGCGGCGGCGACGGTGTGCCGAAGAACATCAATATCGCTCGCGCGTACTACGCGGCTGCGGCGGCGCAGGGCGACCAGGTGGCGCTGCTCAAGTACCGGCAGCTGAGCGCGCAGTTGTTGAAGTCGGCGCCGCAGTAAGGGCGCGGCGCGAAGCTCAGCTCTGCATCAAGCGCTTCTGGCGGCCGACGCTCATGATGAGCCCGATCGCGACGCCGAGCGTCGTGAGCGCGGTGCCGCCATAGCTCATGAACGGCAGCGGCACGCCTACCACGGGCAGGATGCCGCTCACCATCCCGATGTTGACGAACGCGTAGGTGAAAAAGGCCATGGTCAGCGAGCCGGCCAGTAATCGCCCGAACAGCGTCGCGCCGTTCGCGGCGATATAGAGCCCGCGCGCGATCAGACACATGTAGAGCGTGAGCAGCACGAGGCCGCCCGCCATGCCGAATTCCTCCGAGAACACCGCGAAGATGAAGTCGGTGTGCTTTTCGGGGATGAATTCGAGGTGCGACTGCGTGCCCTTGAGCCAGCCCTTGCCGAGCGGTCCGCCCGAGCCGATCGCGATCACGGCCTGAATGGTGTGGAAGCCTTTGCCGAGCGGATCGGAGGTGGGGTCGAGCAGCGTGCAGATGCGGTGCTTCTGGTAGTCGTGCATCAGCGGCCAGTTCACCTGAGGCTGGCAGATCTTGTCCTGGAACGCGGCGATCGACGCCACCGCAATCACGCATGCCACCAGCACGGGCACGATCAGCTTGAACGAGAGCCCCGCGAAATAGATCACGAAGAGGCCCGCCGCGAACACGAGCACCGCCGTGCCGAGGTCGGGCTGCTTGGCGATCAGGCCCACGGGCACGAGCAGGATGACAAAGCCGACGACGAAGTCGTACCAGCGCATCACGCCTTCGCGCCGCTGGTAGTACCAGGCGAGCATGAGCGGCGTGGCGATCTTGAGAATCTCCGAGGGCTGGATGACGACGCCCACGTTGATCCAGCGTTTCGCACCCTTGCGCGTGAGCCCGAAGAGCGCGACCGCTATCAGCAGCGCAATCCCGAACGTGTAGATCGGCACGGCGAAGCGCATCAGCGTGGTGGGCGGCACGTTCGCGAGCGCCCACATGAGCACGAAGGTCAGCATGATGTTGCGCAGCTGGTCCTCGACACGGCCCGGCATGTCGAGGGTCGCGCTATAGAGCGTCACGATGCCCACGCACATCAGCAGGAACACGGTGAGGGCGAGCGGCCCGTCGAAGCCGATGAACATCTTGCGGATCGTGTCGAGTACCGCGCGCTTGTCGATCTTGTCGAACTGAAGAAAGGGCATGGCGTACTCCTTACTCGTCGATGCCGCCGGTGGCGGGCTTCGGCGGTGCCGGCTGGGTGTCGTCGCGCGGCGGCGCGGCGAGCGTGGCATCGGGGGCGCTCGCCGGACGGCGCGGGCGATGCGGTGCGTTGCGGCGCGTAGCGGAGGCCGCTTCGGCGCCGCTGGCGGCTCCCGGGCCCGCTGCGCGCGCGGCAGGGGAAGAGGCGCCGGCGGCGGCCGTGGCAGCGCTCGAAGTCGCGCCTGAAGTTGCTCCTGACGTTGCCCCTGAAGCCGCGCCCGCCGGCGCCGCAGAACCGGATGCCGCGGACGCCGCAGCAGCGGCGGATGCCGCGGCGGCTGCCGAAGCCGCGCCCGGAATGGGCAACGCCGTGAAGCCGGTGGCGACCTCGACCGGCTGCGCGTCGGAAGCCGGTTCGGAGGCGCCGATCACGGGCGACGAGGCGTTCTGCGCCGCTGCCTTCGCGGCGGCCACTTCGGTCTGCAACGCGCCGGGCTTCAGCCGGTCGACGAGGTAGTAATCGAGCACGCGGCGCGCGATCGGACCGGCGGCCTGCGCACCCCAGCCGCCGTTTTCGACGATCAGCGCGACGGCGATCTGCGGCTTGTCGGCCGGCGCGAAGGCGATGAAGAGCGCATGGTCGCGCAGATTTTCGGCGAGCGCGTGCGCCTGGTACTTGCCGCCCTGCAGCGAGAACACCTGGGCCGTGCCGGTCTTGCCCGCCGAGGTATAGGGCGCGTTGGCGAAGATCTGGTACGCGGTGCCCGACGGGTTCATCGTCACGCCTTCCATGCCGCGCTTCACGACGTCGATATCGGCCTGCGAGACGTTCAGGCGCCCGCTTTCGTGCGGCACCGTCAGGCGTTCGTCGTGCGTGATCGGATTCTCGATTTCCTTCACGAGGTGAGGCTTCATGAGGATACCGTTGTCGGCCAGCGTGGCCGTGGCATGCGCGAGCTGCAGGATCGTGAACGAGTTGTAGCCCTGGCCGATGCCGAGGCTGATCGTTTCGCCCTCGTACCACTTCTGCTGTTCGGGTTTGCGGTACGCCTTGCGCTTCCATTCGGTGGAGGGCAGGATGCCGCGCGCCTCGCCCGCGATGTCGATGCCGGTGATCTGGCCGAAGCCGAGCGGCTTCATGAAGTTCGCGATGTTGTCCACGCCCAGGTCGTGCGCGAGCATGAAGAAGTAGGTGTCGTTCGACACCATGATCGCCCGGTTCATGTCGACCCAACCCTGGCCGGAACGCACGTCGTTGTTGAAGCGGTGGCCGCCGAACATGTAGTAGCCGGGGTCGGAGAAGCCCCATTGCGGCGTGCGCTTGTGCAGCGTGAGCGCGGCGAGCGCCATGAACGGCTTGTAGGTCGAGCCCGGCGGATAGGTGCCGTGCAGCGGCCGGTTCAGGAGCGGGTGGTCGGGCGAGTTGTTGAGCTGGTCCCAGGTCTGCTGGTCGATGCCGTCCACGAACGAATTCGGGTCGAAGCTCGGCGCGGAGACGAACGCGAGCACGTCGCCGGTCGAAGGCTCGATCGCGACGAGCGCGCCGCGCTTGCCCGCGAACGCCTGCTCGGCCACTTCCTGCAGGCCGATGTCGATCGAGAGCACGAGGTTGTTGCCGGGCGTGGCCTGCGTGCGCGAGAGCGTGCGCACGGGGCGGCCGCCCGCCGTCACTTCCACTTCCTCGAAGCCGGTGAGGCCGTGCAGCTCGGTTTCGTAGCTCTGCTCGACGCCGATCTTGCCGATGTAGTCGGTGCCCTTGTAGTTGTTGGCGTCCAGACGCGGATCGTAGTGCTCCTGATCGCTGTCGTTCTGGTCGCTCATCGCGTCGATCTTTTCCTGGTCGCGCTGCGAGATGCGGCCGATATAGCCGATCACATGCGCGGCCGTCGGCCCGAGCGGATAGGAGCGGAACAGGCGCGCGCGCACCTCTACGCCGGGGAAGCGGTAGCGCTGCGCCGTGAAGCGCGCGACTTCGTCGTCGGTGAGGCGCGTTCGGATCGGCAGGCTCTCGAAGTTCTTCGAATCTTCGAGCAGCTTCTTGAAGCGGCGGCGATCGCGCTGGTCGATCGGAATCACCGTGGAAAGCTGGTCGATCGTGTTGTCGAGCGTGTCGGTCAGCTTCGAGGGCGTGATTTCGAGCGTATAGGCCGAGTAGTTCTTCGCCAGCACGACGCCGTTGCGGTCGGTGATGATGCCGCGGTTGGGCACGATCGGTGCGACCGAAATGCGGTTCTCGTCGGCCTGCAGCGAGTACTTGCTGTGGTTCCACACCTGCAGGTACAGGAAGCGGAAGGCGATCAGCCCGAAGCAGACGAACACGAACAGCCCCGCCGCCGCAACGCGCAGGCGGAATTTCGTGATCTGCTGCTGGGTGTCCTTGAATTCGGTCATGCGGTGACGGCCCGCTCAGATGGGCCGCGTGTCGTCGGGATCGACGGGGCGGCGCTGCGGCAGCAGCAGCAGGAGGCTCGTCACGGGCCAGAGCACGGCGGCGACGAAACCGCTCACGAGATAGTCCCAGCCCGGGAACGCGGCGCCCATCAAGAGCCGGATCACGAACGGCACGAACTGCGCGCCGACCAGCATGGGCATCACGGCGAACATCTGCACGCCGATCGACATCCACAGCACGCGCCGGTGGATCGTGATCGCCCCGTACGAGAGCAGGGTGTAGGCGAGCGCATGCTCGCCGAGCAGGTTCGCGTTATGCACGTCCATCAACAGGCCGAGGCAGAACGCGAGGCCCATGCCCACCTTGCGAGGCTGGTGGATGTTCCAGAACAGCAGCACGAGCGCGACGAAATCGGGCACGCCCGGCAGCTTGCCCCACGGCAGCAGGTTCAGCAGGAACGCGGCGGCGAGGCTGAACGCGATGAAGTACGGGTTGACCGGCTGGAGGATGTATTGCGGACGCGGCATCAGTGAGCCCCCTGCGCTTGAGGCTTCGCGGGCGCGCTCGCATGTGCGCGGGTCGTGGCGTTTGTCGATGCGCCCGCCGGTGCGGCCGGTGCATTCGCAACCGGTTTAGCCGCCGCGGCCTTCGGTTTGTCGTCGGCCTTCTTGTCCGCGCCCTTGGCCGGCTTCTTCTTTTTCAGGTCCTTGGCCGCGGCTTCGGATGCGGCCTCGGCAGCCTCCGCCGCTTCCACCGGATTCGGCGGCACCTGCTGCGTGACATGCAGCACCAGCACCTCGCGCGCACCGCGCACGGCGGCGACCGGCACGCACACCACGCGCGCGAACGCCGTATCGGCCTGCTTGTCCACGCGCAGCACCTTCGCCACCGGCAGCCCTTGCGGATACACGCCGTCGAGGCCGCTCGTCACGAGTTCGTCGCCGGCCTGCACGTCGGCGCTGATCGGCACGAAGCGCAAATCGAGCAGCGCGCCCTGCGGCGTGCCGTAGATCACGCTGCGCAGGCCCGTGCGGACGATCTCCACCGGCACCGCCTGATCCTTGTCGGTGAGCAGCGTGACCTCCGACTGCATCGGGAACACGCGCGTGACCTGGCCCACCACGCCGTCCTCGCTCACCACCGGCGCGCCGTTCTGGATGCCCTGTTGCGAGCCGCCGCCGATCACCACCTTCTGCGTGAACGGGTCGCGCGTGTCGTACTGGATCTCGGCGGGCGTGGTCTGCGCGCCGATGCGCTGCGAGAGCTGCAGCAGCGCGCGCAGGTGCGTGTTTTCGGCGGCGAGCGACGCGGCTTCGTTGGCCTGCTGCGAGAGCTGCAGATTGCGCGCGTGCAGCTTGGCGTTGTCGGCGCGCAGCGTGGCGCTCGTGACGGCGAGGTCGGCGGCGCCCATAAAGAGATCGCGCGGCACGAGGGCCGCGCGCTGCAGCGGATAGAGGCCTGCTCCCAGCACGCCTCGCACGATTTCCAGCGTCTTGAAGCGGGCGTCGGAGAACAGCAGGGCGAGCGACAGCACGACGAAAAAGATCAGTCGTGCGAGTGCCGAAGGGCCTTGCTTGAAGAGGGGCGGCGGACTGTATTCCATGGTCGGCGCCGGGGGCGTGTGCGAAAGAGTGAAACGGCGGCGCCTCAAGGGGCGCCTGTCAGCGTGGCGCGAGGCGGCCTTTCAGCCGTCTCGACAGGGTGCGCCGCGCCGATTGCATGGTACGCGCGGCGCTTACTCGTAGGAGAAGATGCTGCCGAGCTTGTCCATGCGCTCGAGCGCCATGCCCGACCCGCGCACCACGCAGGTAAGCGGGTCTTCGGCGACGAGCACCGGCAGGCCGGTTTCTTCCGCGAGCAGGCGGTCGAGGTCGCGCAGCAGCGCGCCGCCGCCCGTGAGCATCATGCCGCGCTCGGCGATGTCGGCGCCGAGTTCCGGCGGCGTCTGCTCCAGCGCGATCTTCACCGACGAGACGATCTGGTTCAGCGGGTCGGTGAGCGCTTCGAGAATTTCGTTGCTGGAGATCGTGAAGCTGCGCGGGATGCCTTCGGAAAGGTTGCGGCCCTTCACTTCCATTTCCTTGACTTCGGAGCCCGGGAACGCCGAGCCGATTTCCTTTTTAATGGCTTCGGCGGTTTGCTCGCCGATCAGCATGCCGTAGTTGCGGCGGATGTAGTTGACGATGGCTTCGTCGAACTTGTCGCCGCCCACGCGCACCGAGCCCTTGTAGACGATGCCGCCGAGCGAGATCACGCCCACTTCGGTCGTGCCGCCGCCGATGTCGACGACCATCGAGCCCGTGGCTTCCGACACCGGCAGGCCCGCGCCGATCGCGGCGGCCATCGGTTCTTCGATCAGGTAGACCTGCGAGGCGCCGGCGCCGTGCGCGGCTTCCTTGATCGCGCGGCGCTCGACCTGGGTGGAGCCGCACGGCACGCAGATGATGATGCGCGGCGACGGCGAGAACATGCGCGATTCGTGAGCGGTCTTGATGAACTGCTTGATCATCTGCTCGGTCACCGTGAAGTCGGCGATCACGCCGTCTTTCATCGGGCGGATCGCCTCGATATTGCCCGGCACCTTGCCGAGCATCTGCTTGGCTTCCTTGCCGACTGCCTGAATGGTCTTCTTGCCGTTCGGGCCGCCTTCCTGGCGGATCGAGACGACCGACGGCTCGTCGAGCACGATGCCCTTGCCGCGCATGTAGATCAGCGTGTTGGCCGTGCCGAGGTCGATCGCCAGGTCGTTGGAGAAGTAGCTACGCAGAAAACCGAACATTCAAAAATCCTGTCTCGCTTGTGGCCGACCTTCGCGACAATGGGCGAGGGCGGCAGCGGAAAAAATAACAGCGTGAGGCCGGCGCGAAGCGCGCCGCTTGGAACCTTCTGGAAACCTGACACTGCGGGAATGGTTACCGGAGGCAGCCTGGCTGAGGGTGCGCCGCTTGCGCTTCGCTCGTGCCTTATGTGCCCCTTAGTGTGACTTCAGGCCGCAAAGTGCCTTGATCGGTGACGAAAGGCAGGCGCAAGGCGGTCCGGGTTTGGGTCGAACGCGTAATGATACCTTATAATTTTGCCTGTTTTGCACGATCCGAAAGCCACTTTTTGACACGGCCGAAGCTTTCCTCGAAAGCCGGATCCGTCGCGATAAACCGCTGTTGCAGCACCGTTTTTTCCGCACTGCCGCAACGGCCAGAGCAACCGCCATTTTTCCCGGTGACCGCATGGCCCTGACCCTGAACGATGTGAAGCGCATCGCGCACCTCGCGCGCCTCGAACTGGCCGACGCCGAAGCCGGCAATACGCTCGCACGCCTGAACGATTTTTTCGGTCTCGTCGAGCAGATGCAGGCCGTGGACACGGCCGGCATCGCTCCGCTCGCGCACCCGATCGAGCAGATCGAGGACGTGGCGCTGCGCCTGCGCGCGGACGCCGTGACCGAGACGGTCGACCGCGAAGCCTTCCAGCGCCCGGCGCCGGCGGTGCAGGACGGCCTGTACCTCGTGCCGCGCGTGATCGAGTAAGCGTTCGTTTTATTGCTGTCGCCGCCTTATCCGGCCGTCTGTCGTCTGCCGGACAAGGCGCTGCGGCGGCTCCCGTTTCCCGCGGGGCGCGGCCTGATCCGGCGCCCCGGACGGCGGTCCGGCAATCCCGAATTCGCCGCCTTCGTTCTTCCAGGAACCACGCAATGCATGAAAAAAGCTTGACCGAACTGCGCGCCGCGCTGGCTGCCAAGGAGTGCTCCGCCGTCGAACTGGCGCAGCTCTATCTCGGTCGGATTGACGCACATCAAGAGTTGAACGCTTTCGTCGATGTCAACCCGGAATTGACGCTTGCGCAGGCAAAGGCCGCCGATGCGCGCCTTGCGGCCGGCGAAAACGGCCCGCTGCTCGGCCTGCCGATCGCGCACAAGGACGTGTTCGTCACGCGCGGCTGGCGTTCGACGGCCGGCTCGAAGATGCTCGAGAACTACGTGAGCCCGTTCGACGCGACTGTCGTCGAGCGCCTTGAGCGCGCAGGCATGGTGTGCGTCGGCAAGACCAATATGGACGAATTCGCGATGGGCTCGTCCAACGAGAACTCGCATTTCGGCGCCGTGCAGAACCCGTGGGACCGCAAGGCGGTGCCGGGCGGTTCGTCGGGCGGCTCGGCCGCGGCCGTGGCGGCGCGCCTCGCGCCCGCCGCGACCGGCACGGACACGGGCGGCTCGATCCGTCAGCCCGCGTCGTTTTCGGGCGTCACCGGCATCAAGCCGACCTACGGCCGCGTGTCGCGCTACGGCATGATCGCGTTCGCCTCGTCGCTCGACCAGGGGGGGCCGTTCGCACAGAGCGCCGCCGACTGCGGCCTGCTGCTCAACGCGATGGCGGGCTTCGACGAGCGCGACTCGACGAGCCTCACCCACGATCACGAGGACTACGCGCGCCATCTGGGCGAGGTGTGGAGCGCCGGCGCCCCGGCCGGCAAGCCGCTCGCCGGCCTGCGCATCGGCCTGCCGAAGGAGTACTTCGGCGCAGGTCTCGCCGACGACGTGCGTGCGGCCATCGACGCGGCGCTGAAGGTCTACGAGTCGCTCGGCGCGACGCTCGTGGAGGTGACGCTGCCGAAGACCGAGTTGTCGATCCCCGTGTACTACGTGATCGCCCCGGCGGAAGCCTCGTCGAACCTCTCGCGCTTCGACGGCGTGCGCTACGGCCACCGCGCGGCCGAGTACCGCGACCTGCTCGACATGTACAAGAAGTCGCGCGCCGAGGGCTTCGGCCCCGAGGTGAAGCGCCGCATTCTGGTGGGCACGTACGTGCTTTCGCACGGCTACTACGACGCCTATTACCTGCAGGCGCAGAAGATCCGCCGCATCATCGCGCAGGACTTCCAGGAGGCGTTCAAGCAGTGCGACGTCATCATGGGGCCGGTTGCGCCGAGCGTGGCCTGGGACATCGGCGCGAAGGGCGACGATCCGCTGCAGATGTACCTCGCGGACATCTACACGCTCTCGACGAGCCTCGCGGGCCTGCCTGGCATGAGCGTGCCGTGCGGCTTCGGCGCGGGCGCGAACGCGCAACGGCCGGTCGGTCTGCAGATCGTCGGCAACTATTTCAACGAGGCCCGCATGCTGCAGGTCGCCGACGCCTTCCAGCGCGCGACCGACTGGCATCGCAAGGCGCCGGCAGGGGTGTGAACATGGCAACAACGCAATGGGAAGTCGTAATCGGTCTGGAGACGCACACGCAGCTGTCGACGGCGTCGAAGATCTTTTCGGGCGCATCGACGCAGTTCGGCGCGGCTCCTAACACCCAGGCCTGCCCCGTCGATCTCGCGCTGCCGGGCGTGCTGCCGGTGATGAACCGCGGCGCCGTGGAGCGCGCGATCTGCTTCGGCCTCGCGATCGGCGCAACGGTGGCGCCGCGCAGCATCTTCGCGCGCAAGAACTACTTCTACCCGGATCTGCCGAAGGGCTACCAGATCAGCCAGTACGAGATTCCGGTCGTGCAGGGCGGCCAGATCACGATCCAGGTGCCGGCCAACGAGAAGGCAGGCAAGGAAGCCTACGAGAAGACCATCAATCTCACGCGCGCGCACCTGGAAGAAGACGCCGGCAAGTCGCTGCACGAAGACTTCGCGGGCATGACGGGCATCGACCTGAACCGCGCGGGCACGCCGCTGCTCGAAATCGTTACGGAACCTGAAATGCGCAGCGCGGCGGAGGCGGTTGCTTACGCAAAGTCGCTGCACACGCTCGTGGTCTGGCTCGGCATCTGCGACGGCAACATGCAGGAAGGCTCGTTCCGCTGCGACGCGAACGTCTCCGTGCGTCCGGTCGGCCAGAAGGAATTCGGCACGCGCGCCGAGATCAAGAACCTGAACTCGTTCCGCTTCCTCGAAGAGGCGATCCAGTACGAAGTGCGCCGCCAGATCGAGCTGATCGAGGACGGCGGCACGGTGGTGCAGGAAACGCGCCTCTACGATCCGGACAAGCGCGAGACGCGCTCGATGCGCAGCAAGGAAGACGCGCACGATTACCGCTACTTCCCCGACCCGGACCTGATGCCGCTCGTGATCGACGCGGCGTGGGTCGAGCGCGTGAAGGGCGAGATGCCCGAACTGCCCGCGACGATGCAGACGCGCTTCGTGGAGCAGTACGGCGTGACGCCTTACGATGCGGGCGTGCTCACGTCGAGCAAGGCGATGGCCGCGTATTTCGAGGCCGTCGTCGCCAAAACGGGTGCCAATCCGGACAAAACGCAGGCGAAGGCGGCCGCGAACTGGCTGATGGGCGAAGTCTCGTCGCAACTGAACCGCGAAGGCCTCGAGATCGACGCCTCGCCGGTTACGGCCGAACAGTTCGCGCTCCTGCTGCAGCGCATCGCCGACGGCACGATCTCGAACAAGATCGCGAAGGAAGTGTTCCTCGCGATGTGGGACGAGAAGGTCGAGGGCGCGGACGCCGCCGACCGCATCATCGACGCGAAGGGCCTCAAGCAGATCTCGGACACGGGCGCGCTCGAAGCGATCATCGACGAGGTGCTGGCCGCGAACCCGAAGTCGGTGGAAGAGTACCGCGCGGGCAAGGAAAAGGCGTTCAACGCGCTGATCGGCCAGGCGATGAAGGCCACGAAGGGCAAGGCCAACCCGCAGCAGGTGAACGAGCTGCTGAAGAAAAAGCTATCCTGAGCGTTCGTTTGCTCATCCATGGCTGGCTTCGACGGGGCGGCGCTGCGGGTCTGTGGACTGCGCAGCGCCGCCCTGCCGTTTGAGGCGTCGCCCGCGCGAGACGTCTGGCATAAGGCGTCCGGCATAAGAACAGGAGAACCCCGCATGGCGAAATTCCCGAGTCTCGACGATTACCGCGTGCCGTATTTCGGCGACAAGAAGGCGGAGACGTTTTCGCTCGACGCGATCGATCCGGCGGCCAAGCCGTTCTCCAGGGGCAGCAAGGAAGGTGATCGCGACCGGCTGGCCGAGATCGGCTCGAAGATCGACGTGCAGCAGGAGCGCCTGCACGCGCAGCGTCACCAGCGCGTGCTGCTCGTGCTGCAGGGCATGGACACGAGCGGCAAGGACGGCACGATACGCGGCGTGTTCCACGAAGTCGATCCGCTCGGCCTGCGCATCGTGGCATTTCGCGCGCCCACGCCCATCGAGCTCTCGCGCGACTTTCTGTGGCGCGTGCATCTGCAGGTGCCGGCCGCGGGCGAGCTCGCCATCTTCAACCGCAGCCACTACGAAGACGTGCTGGTGCCGCGCGTGATGGGCCAGATCGACGAAGCCGAATGCGAGCGGCGCTTTCGCCAGATTCGCGATTTCGAGGCCATGCTCGCGGAAACGGGCACGACCATCATCAAGTGTCTGCTGCATATCTCGAAGGACGAGCAGAAGAGCCGCATCCAGGCGCGCATCGACGATCCGGGCAAGCACTGGAAGTTCGACGTCTCCGACCTCGAGGCGCGCAAGCACTGGGACGCGTATCAGGCCGCCTACCGCGACGCGCTCGCGGCCACCTCGACTGAGCAGGCGCCGTGGTACGTGATTCCGGCGGACTCGAAGTCGCATCGCAACCTGATGGTGGCCGAACTGCTGCTGCGTCTCATGGAAAGCCTCAAGCTCGACTATCCGCCCGCGAAGCCGGAACTGAAGGGCCTCACGATCGAATAGGTCAGCATCTGGCCTGGACCTGGCCGATATCGGGCCGAAACCATAAGGAAACAAACATGCTGCGTGTGATTACCGCCAACCTCAACGGCATCCGCTCGGCGGCGAAGAAAGGCTTCTTCGAATGGTTCGGAGAGCAGAAGGCCGACGTGCTGTGCGTGCAGGAAATCAAGTGCTCGCAGGACGACATGACGCCCGAATTCCTTGCGCCGCACGATTTCAAGGGTTATTTCCAGCACGCCGTGAAGAAGGGCTACAGCGGCGCGGGCCTCTATACGCGCCATGAGCCCGACGAAGTGATCATCGGCTTCGGCAGCGAGGAGTTCGATCCCGAGGGGCGCTACGTCGAGGCGCGCTTCGGCAAGCTCTCGATCGTTTCGGTGTACGTGCCGTCGGGGTCGAGCGGCGAGGAACGCCAGGAGGCGAAATACCGCTTCATGGACGAGTTCATGCCGCATCTGGCAGAACTCAAGGGCGCCGGGCGCGAGGTGGTCGTGTGCGGCGACGTGAACATCGTCCACAAGGAAATCGACATCAAGAACTGGAAGGGCAACCAGAAGAACTCAGGCTGCCTGCCCGAAGAGCGCGCGTGGCTCACGAAGCTGTTCGACGAAGTGGGCTACGTGGACGTGTTCCGCACGCTCGACTCGCGCGCCGAGCAGTACACGTGGTGGAGCAACCGCGGCCAGGCCTACGCGAAGAACGTGGGGTGGCGTATCGACTACGAGATCGCCACGCCCGGCATTGCGGCCACCGCGAAGCGCACGTCGATCTTCAGGGACATCAAGTTCAGCGACCACGCTCCGCTCACCATCGACTACGACTGGAAGGCGAAGGGTTGATAGCAGCGTCGGCGGCAGATGGAGCCTCGGCCTCAGGCCGCCACAATGCGAAACTCTGTTGCCTTGGCTACTGGTCGGACGAAATTTTTCTCGCGCTTCAGATCGACAATACCGTAGTTAGACATTGTTCTGAGGGTACGAGAGAGGTTGCTCGGCTTGCGCCCCGTTGCCTCGGCCAGTTCGGCAATCGACTGGGGTTTCGTCTCGGTGATGACGTGCAGCAAGGCGCGGTTGTCGTCACTTAGAACTTCAGCTAGCGACTTCATCGAAGTGAACCAGATCTTTGGTTCGCCCGGCTTCGGCTTGTATTCGCCACGTGCGATCGCCAGTACACGCGCACGAATTTTCTCTTGCGACATGATGCCAATCACGATGGACCTCATCGCTTCCTCATTGTGGACAGGACACGATCTACATCTGCGAAGAAATCGTTCAGCAGTTGCTGTGCGTCCCTGAATTCATATGGCATTCCTTTGTCGGAGGCATGCCGGTGCTTGTGGTCGTATGCAAGAACACGACCCGCGTATTTGAACTTCTTCGGCAGCTTGACCGCATGCGCATTGTCGTAGCCGAGAATGCGATTCCCATAGGGCTCGTGCAATGTGAGCGAATATCTGATGCCGTGAGGAATCTCAGCTGACACATCGACCCGCCATGCCTCAAGCTTGATCCAGTATCCATTCCCCTGATCGAGGATCGAGTCATTGAGATCAAGCAGCGTGTCAATTGCGATGTCTCGTTTCACAAGTATATATCAGCTGCTCATATGGTTTGCCACGCGCGGCCTGCCCTTGGGCACCTTGCCGCCGAATGGAACCATGCTAGCCTTGAAGCGTGCTGTATCGCCTGGCATCGCGCCTGCCCCTGTTGAGCTAGCGCACCGATACTCGAAATCTCGGGCAAGGGCGGCGCCTATGCTTCAGGGCGCCGCCACCTTGCGCCGCTGCGGCACGGCGATGCCCGCGTAGTCGGGCAGTTCGTCGAGCGGCTTGCCGATCGCCTTGGCGTAGAGCGGCAGCATGTCGGGCAGGCGCTTGATGATGTCCGCGCGCCGCGCCGGCGTGTACGGATGGACGTAGATGAAGCCATCGTCGTGGTCGCTTTTCGTCGCGAGGGCCAGCTTGTCCCACAGCGTGACGGCCGCGCGCGGGTCGAAGCCCGCGCGGGAGGCGATGTCGCTGCCGATCACGTCGGCTTCGGTTTCGTCGGCGTTGCCGTAGTGCATCTCGTAGAGCTGCGAGCCGATGCCGAGCGGAAACACCCCCAGGTCCGCGAGCCCGAACAACTGCGGCACCGTGCCGGCCGCAATTTGCCCTTCCTGCTGTTCGCCGAGGCGCTCGCGCAAGTGCTCGCGCACCGCGTGCGCGATCTCGTGGCCGAGCAGCATGCCGAACTCGTTGTCGTTGAGCTTCACGCGGTCGAGCAGGCCGCTGTACACCACGATCTTGCCGCCCGGCAGACAGTACATGCGGATATCCGGCGAGCGGATCACTGCCACTTCCCATTTCCAGTTCTTCACCCGGTCGCTCCACTTCTGCGCGTAGGGCGCGAGACGGTCGACGAACTGGCGCACGCGCTGCACGCGCGGATCGGTGTCGGGGTAGAGCCTGTCTGAATGCGCGGCGCCGCGCACGATCTCGGCATACTCGGCGGCGGCCTGAGCCTCCAGCGCCGGCGAAGGAATCAGGTTGCGAAACAGGGCGCTCTGGCCAAGGCGAACTTCGCGGCTCGCGTTTTGCGCGGCGGCGCTCGACGCCTCTTGCGCGGCGCTTGCGCTGCCTTCGGCCTGGGCGCCTTGCAGCTGGCCCTGAGCAGACGGCTCGGCCCCGGATGCGGCTCCCGAAGGCGTGGCCGGAGCGGCGGGCGGCACCGCTGGCGCGGTGTTCTCGGCAAGCGCCCACGGAGCGTGCCAGGTCGCCAGCGCCGCGAGCGCCAGTGCGAGCGAGCGCGCATGCACGGCGCTCCAGCGCGCACGGCGCGCGCGCGGTCTCGGAAACCAGTCGGGGACGGCAGGCTGGGACGGGATCACGTCCGGATTCTCCACGGGGCGATACGAACGAGCAGGAGCATACCCGGTACAGCTAAAGCCGTGCATACGATGAAGTAATCAAACCAGCCGATTTTCGCGACCACGTAGCCGCTCGCCGCCGAGGCCAGCGTGCGCGGGACCGAGGCGAGGCTCGTGAAAAGCGCGAACTGCGTGGCGGTATAGCGCGGGTCGGTGGTGCTGGCGATATAGGCGGTGAAGGCGGCGAGCGTGAGGCCCGTCGCGAAGGTCTCGAAGCCGTACACGAGCGCGAGCGCCACGGCGCGCGGGTCGAGCACGAAGTGGGCTTGGAGGCCGAGCGCGGATGCCGCTTGCGCAACGGCATGGCTCACGGCGAGCGCGCCGTCGTAGATCGTGGCGAGCGACGCGGAGCCGGGCCCGAGCTGAGCGAGCCAGGCGAAGCCGAGCGTCGAGACGATCTGAAGGAGGCCGAAGATCCACAGCCCGCGCCCGATGCCGATCTTCACGAGCGCCACGCCGCCGATAATGCCGCCCGCGAGGCTCGCGCCGAACGCCGTCATCTTGGCGATCACGCCGATCTCGGTGCGCGTGTAGCCGATGTCGAGGAAGAACGACGTCGAGAGCGTGGTGGCCATCGTGTCGCCGAGCTTGTAGAGAAAGATGAACGCCAGCACGAAGAGCGCGCCGGTCCAGCCGTCGCGCTGCACGAACTCGGCGAACGGCCGGATGATGGCTTCGCTCAGGTTCTTCGGCGGCGCGCCGTGCACCTCGGGCTCGCTCACCACGAGCGACATGATCATGCCCGGAATCATGAACGCCGCCGTGACGACGAACACCGTGCTCCACGGCAGATGGTCGGAGAGGATCAGCGCGAGCGAGCCCGGCACGAGCGCGGCGATCTTGTACGCGTTCACGTGGACGGCGTTGCCGAGGCCCTGCTGGGTATCCGTGAGGAGTTCGCGCCGGTAAGCGTCGATGGCGATGTCCTGGCTCGCGCCGAAGAACGCGACGAGCGTCGTGAGCGCGGCCACGGTCCAGATCGAATCCTTCGGCGAAACGAAGCCGAGCATGGCGATCGCCCCCGCCACGAGAATCTGCGTGACGAGCATCCAGCCGCGCCGGCGCCCCGGACGCCAGCCCGGCAGACGCGGCACGTAGCGGTCCATGAGCGGAGCCCAGACGAACTTCCAGGTGTAGGGGAACTGGATCAGCGCGAAGAGGCCGATCTCTTTCAGATTGACGCCTTCCGAGCGCAGCCACGCCTGTACGAGATAGACGAGCGTGAAGAGCGGCAGCCCCGAGGTGAAGCCGAGGAACACGCAGATCAGCATGTGCGTGTTCAGGTACGCGCGCCAGCCGGGACGGTCTTCGTGAGCGGCGAGGTGATCGATGCGGGAGGGGGCCTCGTGGGGCGGATTCGGCATGTCGTCGTCAGCGGCGGCGGCGGTTTTTATGGGTCCGGGTTGAAAAATGCGCCGCCGCTGCCTGGGGTCAGCCGGGCGACGTCATTTTTTCTTCACGCGATAGACCGCAAGACTACCACGCCAGTTCACGCCCCATCGCACGGTCTGACCGCCGTGCAGCACGGCGCGATCGAGAATTTCGATGCCCACTTCCGGCGCGAGCGCCTCGAAGTCCTTCACCGTGAGCACGCGCACGTTCGGCGTGTTGTGCCACTGGTAAGGCAGCGACTTCGACACCGGCATGCGCCCGCGCAGCACCGAAAGCCGGTGCGGCCAGTAGCCGAAGTTCGGGAACGAGACGATGCATTCCTTGCCCACGCGCGCCGTCTCGCGCAGGATCGCGGCGGTCTGGTGGATGGTCTGCAATGTTTGCGAGAGGATCGCGAAGTCGAAGCTCGCGTCTTCGAACAGGCGCAGGCCGTCTTCCAGATTCTGCTGGATCACGTTGATGCCGTTGGCCACCGAGGCGAGCACGCCCGCGTCGTTGATCTCGATGCCGTAGCCCGTGCATTCCAGTTCCTCGCCGAGCAGCGAGAGCAGCGAGCCGTCCCCGCAGCCGAGGTCGAGCACCTTCGAGCGCGGCTCGATCCAGCGTGCGATGGTGCGGAAGTCGGGACGGGCGGAAAGACTGTCGAAAGCGCTCGGGTTCATGCGCCCACCTCGCTGGCAATGCGTTCGTAATAGGCGCGCATGACACCGTGATAGCGCGCGTCGTCGAGCAGGAATGCGTCGTGGCCGTGCGGCGCGTCGATCTCCGCGTAGGTCACCTGGCGCTTGTGGTCGAGCAGCGCCTTCACGAGTTCGCGCGAGCGCGCCGGGGCGAAGCGCCAGTCGGTCGAGAAGCTCGCCACCAGGTACTTCGCCTTGGTGCGCGCGAGCGCCTTCGTGAGGTCGCCCTCGTAAGCCTTCGCCGGATCGAAGTAGTCGAGCGCGCGCGTGATGAGCAGATACGTGTTCGCGTCGAAGTAGTCGGCGAACTTGTCGCCCTGGTAGCGCAGGTACGACTCCACCTCGAACTCCACGTCGAAGTTGAAGTTGTAGGCGTCCACGGCGCCCTCCGCGCGGCGCAGCGCGCGGCCGAATTTCTCGGCCATGTCGTCGTCGGAGAGATAGGTGATGTGGCCGATCATGCGCGCCACGCGCAGGCCGCGCTTCGGCTTCACGCCGTGCGCGTAGTAGTCGCCGCCATGAAAGTCGGGGTCCGAAAGAATCGCCGAGCGCGCGACTTCGTTGAACGCGATGTTCTGCGCCGAGAGCTTGGGCGTGGAGGCGATCACGATGCAATGCCCGAGCCGGTCCGGGTAGCGCAGGCTCCACGCGAGCGCCTGCATGCCGCCAAGGCTGCCGCCCATCACGGCGGCGAATTTCTCGATGCCGAAGCGGTCGGCCACGCGCGCCTGGGCGTCCACCCAGTCTTCGACGGTGACGACCGGAAACTTCGCACCGTAGGGCTGGCCGGTGGCCGGGTCGACGCTCATGGGGCCGGTCGAGCCGAAGCACGAGCCGAGGTTGTTCACGCCGATCACGAAGAAGCGGTTGGTGTCGAGCGGCTTGCCCGGCCCGACCATGTTGTCCCACCAGCCCACGTTCCTGGGGTCGTCCGCATGGACGCCCGCGACATGATGCGAGGCATTGAGCGCGTGACAGACGAGCACCGCGTTGCTGCGCGCGGCATTGAGCGTGCCGTAGGTTTCGACCACGAGATCGTAACCGGCGAGAGTCATGCCGTTCTGCAGTTGCAGGGGCTCGTCGAAATGCAGTGTTTGTGGAGCGACGACGCCGATCGATTCCATTCGTTCCGCCTTGGTCTTCGGGCGGCTAAACGGTGTCGGCGGGGCGCGGAGTGCGAAGGATTGGCGCGGCTGACGACCTCTTTAGCCGCATTTGTAATGAACCCGCGAGCGTTGGCTCAGAGGTTCGCGCGCCCGCAATCGAGTCAGCAAATCGGCGCGACGGTGTTTCAAAACGAACGCAAAGTATAGCGGAAAACGCGCCCGGCGAGGGCGCCGGCACCCTGGGAGCCGGCCGGCTACTGAAGAATGATGCGAATCTGCTCTTCGGCGTGCTCGCTCGGCGAGCGCGTGAAGCCGCTTTGCGCATAGCGATGCCAGCAGCCGATCACGTAGCGCACGACCAGATTCGCCCGTAGCGCAGGATCGTACCCGGATTTTTTCCGGGCTTCGTTAGCCGTGCCGCCCTCGCTTTGCGCCTGCTCGGCCACGCTCACGCGCAGGCACTGGCGCAGCGACGCCTCGATGCGGTCGAGCATCTGGTTCACGCGCTCGGCGAGCCGTTCGTGCTCGCCCACGAGCGCCTCGCAGGTCAGCACGCGCGTCATGCCGGCGTTCTTGGTGGAGAAGTTGATGAGCATGAGCGCGATGGCGCGCGCCTGGAGCACGCCGCTCGGCTCCTTGGAGACGATCTGGTTGATGAGCGCGAAGAGCGTCTGCTCGATGAAGTCGATGAGGCCTTCGTACATCTGGGCCTTGCTTGCGAAGTGGCGATAGAGCGCCGCCTCCGAAACGCCGATTCGCGCAGCCAGCGACGCCGTGGTGATCTTTTCGCCGCGCGGCGCTTCGAGCATCGAGGCGAGCGTCTGGAGAATGTGGACGCGGCGTTCGCCCGGCTTCGGGCGGGCGGCGCGGCGAACCACGCCGGGTGGGTCTGCTGTTACGACTGCGTCACGCGTTTCGGTTGGCTGCATGAATGTCGCCCTCGTTTTTCGCCCCGGACTCGCTTCGCTCCGGCGCTTACGTCGTCACCCCGTCTGCCGCAGTCTTCCCGACTGCAGGCCCGTTTTCAGCGATTTTAGCGAACGAATGCGGTGATCGACATAGTGGGGTCGGCCGCGGCCCGACACGCGCACCGCCGGCGCGCGCGTGGGCAGATGCCCGGTGATCCACACCGTCTGGATGCCGAGCGACCGGTAGCGCTTTAGATGGCCGTGCGTATCTTCGATCAGGATGGCGTTGGCCAGCGTCGCTCCCGCGCGGCGCAGCGTCTCGCGCAGCATCGCGCGGTCGGGCTTGGCGCGCCAGCGCTGGCGCGTGCGCATGTGCTCGATGGCGATCACGCGTTCGAAGAGGCGCTCGATGCCCAGTTCCGCGAGCACCGCGCGCGCGTAGGCCTCGGGGGCGTTGGTCAGCAACAACTTGCGGCCCGGCAGCGCGCGCAGCGTGCGGGCGAGGCCGCGCTCGGCGTAGACCATCCCGGGCAGGTCGTCGAACGTGTGAACGACCTTCAGGAAGTCGTGCGGATCGACCGCGTGGTGACGCGTGAGGCCGAGCAGCGCCGCGCCGTAGCGATGCGTGTAGCTCGTGCGCAGATGGTTCGCGACGTCGCGGCTCACGCCTAGCGTGTCGATGATGTACTGCGTCATCGCCGCATTGATGGCCGGGAAGATCGCGCGCGAGGCGCCGTGCAGCGTGTTGTCGAGGTCGAAGAGCCAGACGGGGGCGCCGGAGCGAGGCGTGCCTTTGGTGCGCTGCGGCCGGCGTGGGCGCGGGCGGGAGACGGTCATGGGCAAGAGGGGAGCGCGGCGGCCGGGCATGCCGGCCGCCGTGTATGGCAGCCGCTCAGTGCGAGCGGATCATCGTGCCGAACGGCTGCTCGGTCAGGATTTCGAGCAGCACCGAATGCTCGATGCGGCCGTCGATGATGTGCACCGAGCGCACGCCGCTCTTGGCGGCGTCGAGCGCCGACGAGATCTTCGGCAGCATGCCGCCCGAGATCGTGCCGTCTTCGAAGAGCGCGTCGATCTCGCGGGCCGAGAGGTCCGTGAGCAGGTTGCCTTCCTTGTCCATCACGCCGGGGATGTTGGTCATCATTACGAGCTTCTCGGCGTTGAGCACCACCGCGAGCTTGCCCGCCACGAGGTCGGCGTTGATGTTGTACGAGAGACCGTCTTCGCCGAAGCCGATCGGCGAGATCACCGGAATGAACGCGTCGTCCTGGAGCGCCTTCACCACGGCCGGGTTGATCGCCTCGACTTCGCCCACCTGGCCGATGTCGACGTACTGCCCCGGGTTGTCGCGGTCCGGCATCATCAGCTTGCGCGCGTGAATCAGGCCGCCGTCCTTGCCTGTGAGGCCCACGGCATGCCCGCCGAAGTGGTTGATGAGCGTGACGATATCCTGCTGCACCTCGCCGCCGAGCACCCACTCGACGACTTCCATGGTTTCCTCGTCGGTCACGCGCATGCCCTGGATGAAGGTGCCCTGCTTGCCGATCTTCTTGAGCGCCGTGTCGATCTGCGGGCCGCCGCCGTGCACGATGACCGGGTTGATGCCCACGAGCTTGAGCAGGATCACGTCGCGCGCGAAGCCCTGCTTGAGCCGCTCTTCGGTCATGGCATTGCCGCCGTATTTGATGACCACGGTCTTGCCGTGATACTGGCGGATATAGGGCAGCGCTTCAGCCAGGATTTCGGCTTTCAGGGTGGGGGCGATCTGCGAGAGGTCGAGGGGCTCGGACATGGCGGCGGGAATGGACGAAGAGTCGGGGCGAAAACGGTTGAAACAGGCCGAATTGTACAGGACTGGCGCGGCGCAACAGGGATTTCGGCCGGGCCTGCGGGCCAGCGCGCAACACGGCGGGACGCGGGTTCGGCGGCTGCGTCATACGCCTGTCATGAGCGGATCCGCCGGCCGATTTTTTGGCCGGTCCGCGGCGCAACCTGCGGCCCGAACCACCCGGCCGCGCTGTGGCATCATTTCCTTACCGCCGAGGCCGGCACCCTGAGGAGCGCGCCGCCATGACCGCTTCCGCCACCCCCGCCGCAGACGTGAAACACGCCCGCTGTCCGCGCTGCGGCCGCCTGTTCGACTGCGGCCGGCATACCGAACCGTTCGATTGCTGGTGCCGCACGCTGCCGGCGCTGCCCGCGAGCGAGCTGGATCCGCGCGGGCGCTGCCTGTGCCCCGAGTGTCTCGCCACGGCAGCAGCAGCGGCCGCCGCCACGCCCGAAGCGGGCGGGCCGGGCTGATCCAGGCCTGCGAGGCGGACGGAGCGTTGGCGACGGCTTCTTCGTGCAGACGGTTGAGTTCGCAGCCATCGAAATTGATCTGCATCAAAGGCGCGGCGAGATTATTGGTGAAGATGCGGGAAATCGGGCGCGATCGTCCGTGCGCGGCGGTAAGGTTCCACAGCGTCGGCATGCGGCCGGCGAGTCTCAGTGCATCAGATTATTTCGGGATAATGAGCCGGATTCATATGAACCGGTAAACTGACCCTATGAATCGCATCACCGTCAGCGCACGCGTCAATCTTCGCCATTTGTTCTGGCTGCGCAGCCTCGCCATCTTCGGCCAACTTTGCACGATTGCATTCGTGCAGTGCTTCCTCGGCGTGCATCTGCCGCTGCCGGCCATGCTGTTCGTGATCGCCATGGAAGTGGCGTTCAACGGCGTGACCTGGATGCGCGTCGCGCAGGATCGTCCCGAGTCGAATCTCGAGCTGTTCGGCCAGATCTGGGTGGATCTCGCCGCGCTCTCCGCGCTGCTGTTTCTTTCTGGCGGCACAACCAATCCGTTCGTCTCGCTCTATTTGCCCTCGCTCGCGATCGCCGCGGCCGTGCTGCCGTGGTATCTCACGGGCTGGCTCGCCACCTTCGCGGTGGCGTGCTACGTGCTGCTTGGCTTCGACAACGTCGCGCTCGACATGGACAACCCCGCCAACCTGTTCGTCTACTACCGCGCGGGCATGTGGGTGAACTTCATGGTGAGCGTCGGGTTGATCGTCTGGTTCGTGGCGCGCATGTCGCGCGCGCTGCGCCAGCGCGACGCCGCGCTCGGCGACGCGCAGCAGCGCCTGTTGCGCGACGAGCGCGCGGTCGCGCTCGGCGTGCAGGCGGCGACGGTGGCGCACGAGATCGGCACGCCGCTCTCGACCATCGCGATGCTCACCGAAGAGCTGCGCGACATGGCCCGCACCGACAAAGCCCTCACGCCCTATACCGCCGACCTCGACCTGCTCGACAAGCAGATCTCGCTGTGCACGTCGGCGCTTGCGCGGCTGCGCAGCCGCGCGTCGTCGCAGGTCAGCCGCCAGGCGCTGGCCGAATGGCTCGGTCCGTTCGTCGAGCAGTGGCGGCTGCGTCACCCCCACGTCGCGTTCGAACAGACCGGCGAGCCGCCTGCCGATCTGAGCCTCGACGACAGCGTCGCCGTCGGGCAGATCCTGACTATTCTGCTCGACAATGCCGCGCGCGCCAGTCGAGATCATGTCACGCTGCGGGCTTATCCGGCGTCGCGCGCGGGCTACGTCGATTTCGAGGTCTGCGACGCCGGGCCCGGCATTCCGTCCTCGCTGCGCAACGCGCTCGGCACCGTGCCGGTGGAGAGCACCCAGGGCGGGCACGGCGTGGGCCTTTATCTGGCGTTTTCGTCCGCGGCTCGGCTGGGCGGCACGATCGAACTGACGGATGTCGCGGCGGGCGCGGGGCCAGCCGTGACCGACGGCGGCAGCGCCGGCACAGGAGCAGGCGCCGCGGTGGGCCGCCCCGCCAGGCCGCGCGGCACGCGCGCGCTGCTGCGCGTGCCGGTGAAGGTTGGCAAGAGCGCTGCGGCGAATGCCGCGCACGCCGCCGACGCGGCGGCCCCGGATATCGGTTCAGCAGGCGCCGGCCGGCCCGGCTCGGCGCCGCCTAACAACACGGAGAAGCAGGCATGAGCGATATGAATTTTCTGGTGATCGACGACGACGAGGTGTTCTCCGACATCCTCACGCGCGGCCTGACGCGACGCGGTTATCAGGTGCAGCAGGCGCACAACGCGGACGAGGCGATCCGCTTCGCGAACCAGCAGAAGTTCGCGCAGATCACGGTGGATCTGCATCTGGGCGGCGACTCGGGCCTTTCTCTTGTCGCGCCGCTGCGCCAGCTGCAGCCCGACGCGCGCATGCTGATCCTGACCGGCTACGCGAGCATTGCCACGGCGGTTCAAGCGGTGAAAGACGGCGCCGACAACTACCTCGCGAAGCCCGCGAACGTCGAGATGATTCTCTCGGCACTGCAAAGCGATTCCAGCACGCTGCAGGCGGAGGAGGCCATCGAGCACCCGGCTCCGCTCTCCGTCGCGCGGCTCGAATGGGAGCACATCCAGCGTGTGCTGGCCGAGCACAACGGCAATATCTCGGCCACGGCGCGCGCGCTCAACATGCACCGGCGCACGCTGCAGCGCAAGCTGGCGAAGCGCCCGGTGCGCCAGTAAGCGCCGGCTGCCACGAAGTGACGCCCATATGAAAAAGGGCCCCGCGCGATGCGGGGCCCTTTGCATGCAGCGCAGCGGCGCTGCGCATATCCGGCGCCGAAAAGTGCCTAAGGCACTTACAGCACGTAGCGCGACAGATCTTCGTCCTGAGCGACTTCGCCGAGCGCGCGGTCCACGTAAGCGGCATCCACCGTCACGCTCTCGCCCGCATGGTTGCCGGCCGAGAACGACACGTCCTCCAGCAGCTTTTCGATCACCGTGTAGAGCCGGCGCGCGCCGATGTTTTCGGTCTTTTCGTTCACCGAGAACGCGATTTCGGCCAGGCGGCGGATGCCGTCGTCGGCGAATTCGATCCGCACGTCTTCGGTGGCGAGCAGCGCCTGGTACTGCTTGACAAGGCTTGCGTCGGTGGCGACGAGAATCGCTTCGAAGTCCTTCACGGAGAGCGAGTCCAGTTCCACGCGAATCGGGAAACGCCCCTGCAGTTCGGGGATCAGGTCGCTCGGCTTGGCCAGATGGAAGGCGCCGCTCGCGATGAAGAGGATGTGATCGGTCTTGACCATCCCGTACTTCGTGTTGATGGTCGTGCCCTCCACGAGCGGCAGCAGGTCGCGCTGCACGCCCTGGCGCGAGACTTCGCCGCCGCTGCCTTCGTTGTTGCGCGAGGCGATCTTGTCGATCTCGTCGAGGAATACGATGCCGTTCTGCTCGACGTTCTGCACGGCCTTCTGCTTGACCTCTTCGTCGTTGAGCATCTTGCCGGCTTCTTCGTCGGTGAGGAGCTTGAGCGCTTCCTTGACCTTCACCTTGCGGCGCGTCTTCTTGCCGCCGCCCAGATTGGCGAACATCGAGCGGATCTGCTCGGTCATGTCCTCCATGCCCGGCGGCCCCATGATGTCCATGCCGGCTTGCGGCAGCTCGACGTCGAGCTCGATTTCCTTGTCGTCGAGCTGGCCTTCGCGCAGGCGCTTGCGGAAGGTCTGGCGCGTGGCATTCTCGCTATCGCTGTGACCCGATTCCGGGGACGACGAGCCGAAGCCCACCGGGCGAGCGGTCGGCAGCAGGACGTCGAGAATGCGGTCCTCGGCCTGGTCGGTGGCCTTGCTGCGCACCTTGCGCATTTCCGACTCGCGCGTCTGCTTGACCGAAATCTCGATCAGGTCGCGCACGATGCTGTCGACGTCGCGGCCCACGTAGCCCACTTCGGTGAACTTGGTCGCTTCGATCTTGATGAACGGCGCGTCCGCGAGCTTTGCGAGACGGCGCGCGATCTCGGTCTTGCCGACGCCCGTCGGCCCGATCATGAGGATGTTCTTCGGCGTGATTTCCTGGCGCAGCGGCTCGGCCACCTGCTGGCGGCGCCAGCGGTTGCGCAGCGCGACGGCCACGGCCTTTTTCGCTTTCGCCTGGCCAATGATGTGCTTGTCGAGTTCCGAGACGATCTCGGCGGGGGTCATGGTGCTCATCCTGATTCCTTGGCGTCTGTCCGGGGTTACTCGATGGTTTCGATCACGCGGTTGTGGTTCGTGTAGATGCACATGTCGCCTGCGATTTCGAGCGACTTCTCGACGATCTCGCGCGGCGAGAGTTCGGTGTTGTCGACGAGCGCGCGTGCCGCGGCCTGTGCGTACGAACCGCCCGAGCCGATCGCGCAGATGCCGCCTTCGGGGTCGAGCACGTCGCCGTTGCCGGTGATGACGAGGGTGGTTTGCGCGTCCGCGGCGATCAGCATTGCTTCGAGGCGGCGCAGCATGCGGTCGGTGCGCCAGTCCTTCGCGAGTTCGACGGCGGCGCGCGTGAGGTTGCCCTGGTGTTTTTCGAGCTTGGCTTCGAAGCGGTCGAGCAGCGAGAACGCGTCGGCCGTGCCGCCGGCGAAGCCGACCATGACCTTGCCGCCGTAGATGCGCCGGACCTTCTTCGCGCCCCCCTTCATGACGATGTTGCCGAGCGTGACCTGGCCGTCGCCGCCGAGGGCGACCTTGTCGCCGCGGCGCACGGAAACGATCGTCGTGCCGTGAAATTGCTCCATGTGGGTTCCTTTTTACCGTTGATGCCGGGTGTGGGCGGACGGGCGCGGTTGCGGGCGCAGGCGCCGCGTCCGGAATACGGAGCGCGCAGCACACGCGGGACGGCGCGTGGCTCTGACGCGTTGTCGATTCAAGTTTAGGGCGGGTATAGGCAGTTCAAGAGCCGGCATTCCGGAAAAGCCGGCGGGAAAGGAGCGCTCCGGCTCGCGAAAACGCAAAAAGCAAAACAAAAAAGCGCACGGGATTCCGTGCGCTTTCATGTAGAAGGCGGGAACTCCAGCGCGCACCCGCGGCGGCGCGCCGGCGGATCGATCAATCGCCGAACAGCTTCTGGCGCAGTTCGCGGCGCTCCTGCGCCTCGAGCGACAGCGTGGCCGTGGGCCGCGCGAGCAGACGCGGAATGCCGATCGGCTCACCGGTCTCCTCGCACCAGCCGTACTCCCCCGAGTCGATGCGCGCGAGCGACTGCTGCACCTTCTTCAGCAGCTTGCGTTCGCGGTCGCGCGTGCGCAGTTCGAGCGCATGCTCTTCCTCGATGGTCGCGCGGTCGGCCGGGTCCGGCACGATCACGGTTTCGCGCAGGTTCTCGGTGGTCTGGCCCGCATTGCGGAGAATTTCCGCCTGCAGCTGTTCGAGCCGGTTCTTGAAGAAGGCGAGCTGATCCTCATTCATGTAATCCTTGTCGCTCATCTTCAGGATTTCGGCTTCAGTCAAGAGTCGTTTCGTCGTCATCTGGCTTGCTTCTTCAATGAGTGAGGCAAAACTTGCACATATTGCCTGCACTTTTGTGTTACCCGCAATGGCCTTGTATTACGCGCCTTTCTTTTATGCTCAAACGCTGATGGCACGGACGATGCGCTGTCGTGACGCCAAAGCGCCGCTGCGGGGCCGAACTCCTCTGGAAACCGGTCTTCAGATGCTCCTGAGGCATGTTTCATACCGGCTGCCCGCTGCGACGCGGCGCGCTGCCCGCGTTCCGCCGGTAGGGCCAGACCATCCGGACCGGATTTTCCGGTGGTTGCCCATTTGCTCGTACTCGTCGTACTTTCCGCACTGTCGGCGCAGCCGTACGCTCTTGCTTGCCCGGCTCACGCCGGTTCGGCGTAATGCGCGGGCGCTGCCTGCATTCCAGTGGGGCCGTATTGTAACTGAATCGCAAACCGGCACTGCAAGCGGGAAATCCCTTCCTTTCCGCTACCGGCGCGCTTCAGTCGATATCCAGAAAATATAACGCGCCGCAAGTGAAAAAGCGATGGTCGGGCACGTTATTGCGTGGGCTGGCAGACGGCGGCGGCGTCCGGGGTATGGCCGGCGGGGCGGGAAACTGGCGCGGCCAGGCCCGGCGCATCTGGGCGCACGGGCCGGCCGGGGTAAAGATCAGACGAGACAGGCGTCGA
Organism: Paraburkholderia acidipaludis NBRC 101816; assembly: GCF_000684975.1. Taxonomy (GTDB): domain Bacteria; phylum Pseudomonadota; class Gammaproteobacteria; order Burkholderiales; family Burkholderiaceae; genus Paraburkholderia; species Paraburkholderia acidipaludis. Next base: position 187,864 of record NZ_BAXZ01000002.1, read on the forward strand.
GGCCGTCGGTGATGAGATCCTGCGGCAGCTCGATGCCGATGAACACCATCTTGCTGTTCTTCTTCTCGACCGGCAGCCATTTGGCGGCGAGGTCGCTGCCCATCATCTGGTGGACGCCCTGGAACACCACCTTGCGATCCACGCCCTTCATGTACAGCACGCCCTTGTAGCGCAGCAGGCGCTCGCCGTAGATCTGCAGGATGCCGCCGAGGAAGTCTTCGAGGCGGTTCGGGTCGAACGGGCGATCGCTGCGGTACACGAACGACTTGATCTTGTCGTCGTGGTGCGCGTGGTGGTGATGGCCGTGGTCGTGGCCTTCATGGTTGCACTGGCCGTGATCGTGGTCGCAGTCGGCGTGGTCGTGATCGTGCGTATGGCCATGATCGTCGTGCGCGTGGGCGTGCGTGTGCGCATGATCGTGCTCGTCTTCCGCGAGGAAGTCCGGGTCGATCTCGAGCTTCGCGTTCAGGTTGAAGCCGCGCAGGTCGAACACTTCCTTGATGTCCGCCTCGCCGAAATTCACCTGCCGCACCTGCGCCTTCGGGTTCATGTGCAGCACGCGATGGCGCAGATTCGCGAGTTCCTTTTCGTCCACGAGGTCGGCCTTCGTGATGAACAGGCGGTCGGCGAAACCGACCTGGCGCTGCACCACTTCGTGCTCGTCGAGCTGATGGTTGCCGTGCTTCGCGTCCACGAGCGTGATGATCGCGTCGAGCAGGAATTCGTCGGCGATTTCGTTATCCATGAAGAACGTCTGCGCGACCGGGCCCGGATTCGCGAGGCCGGTGGTCTCGATCACCACACGGTCGAAGTCGAGCTTGCCGTCGCGCTTTTGCTGCGCGAGGTCGCCGAGCACGCGCGCGAGGTCGCCGCGGATCGTGCAGCAGATGCAGCCGTTGCTCATCTGGATGATCTGCTCGTTGCTGTCCTGCACGAGGATTTCGTTGTCGATGTTCTCTTCGCCGAACTCGTTTTCGATCACGGCGATCTTCATGCCGTGCTGTTCGTTCAGGATGCGCTTGAGCAGCGTGGTCTTGCCGCTGCCGAGGAAGCCGGTCAGGATGGTGACGGGGATCATGGTTGCCATGCTGGGTGCCTGTTCTGTACGGGTGCTGTGCGATCGGAAACCGGCGCCGGCCGCAAGGCGCGCCCAAAAGGCGGGCGCGGTGGCCGTCGTCCAGTGTTACAACATAACTAGCTATTGAAACATATCTGAGGCCAGGACGCTGGAAGCACCCCGGCCGGGCGCTGCTTTTGCCCGGCTTCCGCCAGATATGGGGCAAGATCGACGAGGCACGAGGGAGCCGTGGCCTCCTCCCATCGGGCCGCTCAGGCGACTTGCAGCAGCAGGCCCTTCAGGTATTCGCCTTCCGGGAACGCGGTCAGCAACGGGTGATCCACGCCTGCGCCCAGACGCTTGAGGATGCGCGCATCGACCTTCGCGTCGGCGGCCGCGCCCGCGACGATCTTCTGGAACAGTTCCGCATCGATCGCGCCCGAGCATGAGTACGTGAAGAGCAGGCCACCCGGGCGCAGCAGCTTCAGGCCCGTCAGATTGATGTCCTTGTACGCGCGCGCGGCGCGGTCCACGTGCTCGCGCGAGGCCGCGAACTTGGGCGGATCGAGCACCACGAGATCGAAGCGCTCGCCTTCTTCATGCAGACGGCGCAGCGTCTTGAAGGCGTCGGCGTCGAGCCACGTCGCGCGCGCCGCATCGAAACCGTTCGCCTCGACGTTCTTTTGCGCCGTCGCGAGCGCTTCGCCCGAGGAGTCGATCGACACCACGCGCTTCGCGCCGCCCTTCATCGCCGCGAGCGAGAAGCCGCCCGTGTAGCAGAAGCAGTTCAGCACCTCGCGATCCTGAGCGAAGGTTTGCACGAGCGCCCGGTTGTCGCGCTGATCGACGTAGAAGCCGGTCTTGTGACCGTTGCGCACGTCGACGTGATAGCGCACGCCGTTCTCGCTCGTGACGATGGTTTCGGGCGGCTCGTCGCCCGCGAGCCGGCCCGTGATCTGTTCGAGCCCTTCCTTTTCGCGGATCGACACGTCCGAACGCTCGTAGACGTTCGGGCAGCCGGTGGCCGCCGCGAGCGCGCCGACGATCGCCTCCTTCCACGCCTCCACGCCCGCCGCCATGAACTGGCAGACGAGCTGGCCGCGGCCCGCGGCGCCATCGGCTCGGTCCGCGACATAGTGATCGACGATCAGCCCCGGCAGGCCGTCGGCCTCGCCGAAGATCAGGCGCACGGCGCCGGTGCGGCTCACCATGGCCTGGCGGTGCGCGACCGCGCGCTGCACGCGGCGCTTGAAGAACGCGTGGTCGATGGGTTCGTTTTCGTCGAAGCTCCAGACGCGCACGCGGATCTGCGAGTGCGGGCTGTACGCGGCGCGCGCGAGGAAGCGGCCGTCGTGCGAGCGCACGATGACGGTCGCCCCGGAGGCGGGCTTGCCCTCCACGCGGTCGATTGCGTTCGCATAGACCCACGGATGGCGGCGCAGCAGGGATTTTTCTTTCGACGGTTTGAGCGTGACGATATTCATGGTGAGTTCAGTACGGAAAAGCGGGGCGCGCGGCGGCCGACGAACGCCGCCGCTCGAGCCTGCCCCGTTGCATCAGTCGCGTTTCTTCGCGCGGGGATGCGCGGTGTCGTAGACCTTCGCGAGATGCTGGAAATCGAGCGACGTGTAGACCTGGGTGGCCGCGATGCTCGCGTGGCCGAGCAGCTCCTGCACCGCGCGCAGGTCGCCGCTCGACTGCAGCAGGTGCGTGGCGAACGAGTGCCGCAGCACGTGCGGGTGGACGTTCGCCGGAATGCCCGCCGCGATCGCCGCGCGCTTCACGCGCTCGCGTACCACGCCGGGCGCCATGCGGTTGCCGCGCACGGAGAGAAAGAGCGGGGCGTCGTCGTGCTTGACGAGCGTGTCGCGCACGGCGAGCCATGCGTCGAGCGCGTCGAGCGCCTTGCGGCCTACCGGCACCATCCGGTGCCGGTTGCCCTTGCCGTGGACTTCGACTTCGGCGGCGTCGCGCTTGAGCCAGCCTGCCGATTCGTAGGCGTCGCGCCGCACGTAACGCACGTCGAGCCCCACGAGCTCGGCGAGGCGCAGTCCCGACGAGTAGAACAGTTCGAGCATCGCGCGGTCGCGCAGCGACTCGGCGCCGTCGCCGGCAACACCGGCCGCGCCGGAGACGGGCGGCGGCGCTTCCATCAGGCGCTGCGCGTCGTCTACCGAGAGCGCCTTCGGCAGCGTCTTAGCGCGTTTGGGCGCGCGCACGGCGGCCACCGGGTTCGCCTCGAGCTCGATGCGGCCCGCGAGCCAGCGATAGAACGCGCGCCATGCCGAAAGCCGATGCGCGATCGAGCGCGCCGAAAGGCCGCCGGCGTGTGCGCGCGCCACGGCGCCGCGCACGTCGGCGGCGCTCACCTGCGCGAGCGGCCGGCCGTTCGCGAGTTTCTTGAGTTCGTCGAGCTCGTGCGTATAGCCGCGCAGCGTGTGCGCCGAAAGCCGCCGCTCGTGCTCGAGGCTCGCGAGGTAGTCGGCGATCGGATCGGTCGGGTTCACGGTGGCGGCGTCTTTCGTTTCAGTCGTGCGTCGGTTTCGCTCAGGCTCAGTGCGGCAAGAGACGCGTAAGCGCCGCGCTCGCAAGCCCGCCGATCTGCGTGAGGAAGTCCGTGGCCATGCCGTCGTGAAAGCGGCGCGCATCGGGCGAACCCATCACCAGCAGGCCGAATACGTTGCCTTCGGGCTCGCTGCTGCCGTCCGCCGCGGGCGCGCGCAGCGCGATCAGCGCGACCGATTCCGACGCGCCATCGGTCGCGTCGAGCCATTGCGCCGCCTCGAAGCCCGAGTTCGCGCCGCAGTAGGGCACGGCCAGGCTGCTGGCGAAGAGCCGCACTTCCTCGCCGGTGTGGCGCGCGAAATCGGCTTGCGCATAGGCTTCGGCCACGTCCCAGAGACGCAGCGCCGCTTGCGGCACGTCGAACACGTCGAGCAGATTCTCGGTGATCGTGCGCGGCAGCGCGTACGGATCGCGCTCGGCGATCACGCGCTGGGTCCAGCGGGCGAACTTCGTCGCAATGCTGTCGTTCTCGTGGCCGTAGCGCAGCAGCTCCGAAAGGCGGCGCTCCAGATGCTTGTTCTTCTCGCGCAGCATTTCCATCTGCCGCTCTTGCAGCGACACGGCGGCCTTGCCGTGCGGGTTGCCGAGCTTGATGGCGGCAAGCAGTTCGGCGTGCTCAACGAAGAACTCGGGATTGGCAATCAGGTAGTCGGCGACTTCGCGATCGTTCATGTTGGTGGCGCGTTGTGGACGGACGGCGCGCAAGGCGCCGGCATGACAGCGGTAAAGCGGGTGAACCGGACGCCGGCTTCGGTCGGCATTCAGTCGGCGAGTTCGATTTCACCTTCGAATACGGTTGCGGCCGGCCCGGCCATCGTGAGCGCGGCGAATTCGTCGCGCGCGCCGTCCCAGGCGATGGTCAGCGCGCCGCCGTGCGTATGCACGAGGACCGGCGAGTCGAGCAGCCCGCGGCGAATGCCGGCGGCCACGGCCGCGCAGGCGCCCGTGCCGCAGGCAAGCGTTTCGCCCGCGCCGCGCTCGTACACGCGCAGCCGCACCTCATGGCGCGAGACGATCTGCATGAAGCCGGCGTTGACCTTGTGGGGAAAGCGCGGGTGCGCCTCGACCACGGGGCCGTCGGCGAGCACCGGGAAGGCTTCCACGTCGTCCACCACCTGCACGGCATGCGGGTTGCCCATCGAGACGACCGAAATCCAGCGGGTTTGCCCGTTCACATCGAGCGGCCAGAGCGTGTCGTTGCCCTCGCGGCGGCCTTCGAGGCCGCCTGCGTCGAACGGCACGCGCGCCGGCTCGAACACCGGGCTGCCCATGTCCACCACGACCTCGCCGTTGTCCTGCATCGCGAGCGCGATCGTGCCGTTCTGGACCTGGACGCGCACGCGCTTTGCTTCGGTGAGCTTGCGATCGCGGACGAACTTCACGAAGCAGCGTGCGCCGTTGCCGCAGTGCTCGACTTCGCCGCCGTCGCAATTGAAGATGCGATAGCGAAAATCGACGCCCTCGATGGTGGGCTTTTCGACGAGCAGCAACTGGTCGGCGCCAATGCCGAAGTGACGGTCGGCGAGCGCGCGCACTTGCTCGGGCGCGAGCGCGAGCGGCTGGCTGTAACCGTCGAGCACGACGAAGTCGTTGCCGGCGCCGTGCATTTTGGTGAACTTGAGCTTCATGCCGCTATTGTAAGTGAGGTACGGGCCTTCGCCACCCGCCTGCCCTGGCGAAGGCCGCCGGGCAGGTGCCTTTAACGATACACGCCTGGCTCACCGGGCGGCCGCGTCTTGAACCGCTTGTGCACCCAGTAGTACTGCTCGGGAATGCGCGGAATCTGCTCTTCGAGGAAAGCATTCATCCGCCGCGCATCCTCTTCGTCGTTGCCGGTGGGGTAGTTGTTCCACGGCTTGAACACCTTGAGCCGGTAGCCCTTGTAGTTCGGCAGCACCTCGCCGATGAAGGGCACCACCTGCGCATGCCCCACCTTCGCGAGCCGGCCCACGGCGGTCAGCGTGCAGGTCGGCACGCCGAAAAACGGCACGAAGGTCGAATTGCGCGCGCCGTAGTCCATGTCCGCGCCGAGCATCACGGGCTTGCGGTCGCGCAGCCAGCGCAGCACGACGCGCGCGCTGTCCGCGCGGCTCACCATCTCCGCGCCGAAACGGCTGCGCCCGGCCTTGGCGGCCGCCTCGAACTCGGGGTTGGAGAACGGTTGGTAGAGCGAGCCGCAGGGCCGGTGCAGCGAGTAGTTCAGGAACATCGAACCCGCCTCGATGCCGACGAAGTGCAGGCCGAGGAACAGTGTGGGCGGGAGGTCGGGATCGGTGAGGTCGATCTCGCTGTCGAGTTCCACGAGCTGTTCGAGCTTCTTCGCGGAGCCGAACCACTGCACGCTGCGCTCCAGATAGCTGCGGATCGCATGGCGAAAGTGCAGGCCTGCCACCTCTTCGCGCTTCTCGTCGCTCCAATCGGGGAAGCAGAGCTTGAGATTGGTGTGGACCACGCGCTTGCGGCGGCTGGGAATCTGGTAGAGGAGCCAGCCGAGCCCGTCGCCGAGACGGGCGACGAAGCCGTAGGGCAGGATCGCGAACAGCTTGAGCAGGCCGATGGCGAAATGGGAGCCGAGCTTGCCTATCATGCGGCGGCTCTCACGTCGGGCGCCGATGCGTGGACAGCGGCAGCGAGGCCAGCAGGAACGAAAACGGGGGCGAATGCGGTGGGCTGCACGCGGCGGCACTCTGCGACAAATTAAGGAAGTCGCTATAATAAGGGCTTCGCCGAGTTAATAGACAACTTGCGGGGCGAAGCCGGCTGGCAGCAGATCGTGCCGATCCGTTCAGGATCCAACCCACGATCGGGCGCGAGCCGGACAGGAAATCCGCTAAAGCGTCGCCGCTTCAGACCTCCCGAAGTTGGCTACGTGAAACTCAACCGTCACCAGCTACAGGAGTCACAAGCGTGGCAAACGATTATTTCTTCACCTCCGAATCCGTCTCCGAAGGCCATCCGGACAAGGTTGCCGACCAGATCTCGGACGCGATCCTCGACGCCATTCTCACCCAGGACAAGTACTCGCGCGTTGCAGCGGAAACGCTGTGCAACACGGGTCTCGTCGTGCTCGCCGGTGAAATCACCACGACCGCGAACGTCGACTACATCCAGGTGGCGCGCGACACGATCAAGCGCATCGGCTACGACAACACCGACTACGGCATCGACTACCGCGGCTGCGCGGTGCTCGTCGCCTACGACAAGCAGTCGCCGGACATCGCCCAGGGCGTGGACCGCGCGCACGACAACAACCTCGACCAGGGCGCCGGCGACCAGGGCCTGATGTTCGGCTATGCGTGCGACGAAACGCCCGAACTGATGCCGCTGCCGATCCACCTGTCGCACCGCCTCGTCGAGCGCCAGTCGAACCTGCGCCGCGACGGCCGCCTGCCCTGGCTGCGCCCGGATGCGAAGTCGCAAGTCACGATCCGCTATGTCGACGGCAAGCCGTTCGCGATCGACACGGTCGTGCTCTCGACGCAGCATTCGCCGGACATCGACCTGCCCACGCTGCGCGAAGCCGTGATCGAAGAGGTCATCAAGCCCGTGCTGCCGGCCGACCTGATCAAGGGCGACATCAAGTTCCTCGTGAACCCGACCGGCCGTTTCGTGATCGGTGGCCCGCAGGGCGATTGCGGTCTCACGGGCCGCAAGATCATCGTCGACACGTATGGCGGCGCAGCCCCGCACGGCGGCGGCGCGTTCTCGGGCAAGGATCCGTCGAAGGTGGACCGTTCGGCCGCCTATGCGGGCCGTTACGTCGCGAAGAACATCGTGGCCGCGGGCCTCGCGTCGCGCTGCCTGATCCAGGTGTCGTACGCGATCGGCGTGGCGCAGCCCACTTCCGTAATGGTCAACACGTTCGGCACCGGCAAGGTCTCGGACGCGACGATCACGAAGCTCGTGCGCGAGCACTTCGACCTGCGTCCGAAGGGCATCATCCAGATGCTCGACCTGCTGCGTCCGGTCTACGAGAAGACGGCCGCTTACGGCCACTTCGGCCGCGAAGAGCCGGAATTCTCGTGGGAAGCGACCGACAAGGCGCTCGTGCTGGCCGAAGCCGCCGGCACCGAGCCGGTGGGCGCGCTGGCCTGAGACGCGTCAAGCGTCGTAAGGGGGCGGGTTCGCCGCCCTCGATTGTTTTCTTCTGCCTGAGGTACGGCGCGTCGGTCGCGAGATGTAGCCGGTCCAGCGTGCCTGCGCCGCTCTTCGCGCTCAGCGCATGGCGAACGCGAACCATCCCGTGCTGCTGGCGGATGTGCGGCGCGGCCGGCGCGCGCCGCTCGGAGCGCGGTTGGCGCTTGCCGAGGTGCCCACGGCGCTGAATGCCTGCAGCGGCATATTCGGCCGATACAGCAGCGTGCGCAGCGAGAAATGCCGCGTGCCCGAACGCATGCGCAGCACGGCAAAGAAGGAATGGAACCAGGTGCGCATGCCGTCGACGGGCTTGGCTTCGCGCACCTGCGAGGCGAGCGCGCGCGTGCGCGCGGCGTGGTGCCGCAGCGCGCGCATCACATGGCGGCGCGCGGGACGTGCCGCCTTCAGTGCGGCATGGGTGAGACGACGGCTATCAAAAAGGGTATGCATGGTCTTGGCGGAATCGGAGGCGGGTAGCGCCATACGCGGCGCTTCGTTTGCAGCAGCAAACGTGCCTGTCTCGGCAATATCGGGAAACGGTGGGCGCCCCGCGGCATGCGCGCGGTAGGGCGAAGGGGGCGGTGGACCGGGCTTGCGTTCTGTGGCGGGCCTCGCAGTGCGTACGGGCCGCCCGTCCATGCGGATTCGGATCAGCAAAATCAAACGACATCGAAACAGACTACACACGTTTCGTGACGGGCTGAAGTCGGTGAAACCCCGTGTCCGACCGCTTATGAGGCACACGATCCCGCCCTTTGACGCTACGACAGTGCGCGCGCCCCAAGGCCGTGCGCTTTCCCGAACGCCTGGTCGCTTTACAATCGGGTAATCGGCGCGCGTGGTTCGCGCGGCTCGACGCCAAAGACACAAAGACATCGAATAACGGAAGTCCCATGTCAGTCCAGTCAAAGAAGGAACAGGTACAGGCGCTGCGCGAGCGCGGCTTCGTGGTGGTGCCGGGGCTCGTCTCGCCGGAGCGCTGCGAGGAACTGAAGCGCATCGGCGAGGCGCAACTGCGCGAGGCGGCCGCCCCCATCGAGTTCGAAGCCGATCTGCGCTATCCCGGCGCGCCCGTCTCGAAGGAGGCGCCGGGCGGCCATACGGTGCGGCGTCTGCTCGACGCGTACTCGCGCCATCCGCGTTTTCGCGAGTGGGCGGCGTCGCCCGAGATTGCCGGCTGGATGGAGGTGTATTTCGGGGAAACGCCGGTGCTGTCGCGCGCGCATCACAACTGCATGATGTCCAAGCATCCCGCCTACGGGAGCCTCACCGGATGGCATCGCGACGTGCGCTACTGGTCGTTCGAACGCGACGATCTCGTTTCCGTCTGGCTGGCGCTCGGGCCCGAGACGGTGGAGAACGGCGGCCTCTGGTTCGTGCCGGGCTCGCAACAGGAGGCGTTTACCTCGGAGCGCTTCGACGCCTCCAAATTCTTCCGCGCGGACCTGCCCGAGAACCAGGCGTGGATCGACCGCGCGGTGTCGCCGACGCTGCAGACCGGCGACGTCGTCTTCTTTCACTGCAATACGCTGCACTCGGCGGGCCAGAACCAGACCGATCAGGTGAAGTTCTCGCTCGTGTTCACCTATCACGGCGCGAGCAACGTGCCGCTGCCGGGCACCCGTTCGGCGTCGTTGCCCGAAGTGTCGCTCTGAGCGGAGCGCCGGGCGAAGGGCGGGCGCAAGCGGACCTTAGCGCCGCCGCCCCGAAGTGGCGAGTCCCGTGAGGCCGGCAATGGTCGCCACCACGCCGCCCGCGATCAGCCAGATCGTGCGGTCGGTGGGCGCGCCGGTGAACAGTCGTGACATGTCGTTCGCAAACGAATGGAACGACTGGCCGCCGAAATACAGCAGCACGACGCCGCAGGCGATCAGCGCGAACGAAAGCGCCTTGACCATGGGGAACCTCTTCGGTGGGACGGACGCCGCAGTGTAGGCGAGCGGCGTCGCGGCGTCCATGGGGGGCGCCGCTGCGGATCGTCCGCGCGGTTTTCTCGCGTCGCGCGCCGCACCGGTCCCCGTGCTTTTTCCCGCGTTTTTTCCCGCATAGTGGGCTTCTGCAGAGCGCGCGCGGATTGGCTACCATGGCAGCCTCCGCCGCGTCTTGCGCGCGGCGGACCGGCGCCGCACCCGCGCGCGGGGCGGCCGCCTTCACGTTGCCGGCCGCCCACTTCCCCCGTTTTCGTCAAGGATTCAATCAATGGCCTACGAAGCTGCTTCTGAGCGCTATTCGGAGATGCAATACCGTTTTTGCGGCAAGTCGGGACTCAAGCTGCCGGCGCTGTCGCTCGGCCTGTGGCACAACTTCGGCGACACCACGCCGATCTCGACGCAGCGCGAGATCCTGCGTACCGCGTTCGATCTGGGCATCACGCACTTCGATCTCGCCAACAACTACGGCCCGCCGTATGGCAGCGCCGAGACCAATTTCGGCCGCATCTTCAAGGATGACTTCCGCCCCTATCGCGACGAGCTGCTGATCTCGTCGAAGGCCGGCTGGGACATGTGGCCCGGCCCCTACGGCCAGGGCGGCGGCTCGCGCAAGTACGTGCTGGCGAGCCTCGACCAGAGCTTGCAGCGCATGGGGCTCGACTACGTCGACATCTTCTACTCGCACCGTTTCGACGTGGAAACGCCGCTCGAAGAGACCGCCGGTGCGCTCGCGAGCGCCGTGCAGCAGGGCAAGGCGCTCTACGTCGGCATCTCGTCGTATTCGCCCGCGAAGACGCGCGAGATGGCGAAGCTGCTGGCCGAATACAAGGTGCCGCTGCTGATCCATCAGCCGTCGTACAACATGCTCAACCGCTGGATCGAACGCGGCCTGCTCGATACGCTCGAGGAAGTCGGCGCGGGCAGCATCGCGTTCACGCCGCTCGCTCAAGGGTTGCTCACCAACAAGTATCTGAACGGCGTGCCGGCCGACGCGCGCGTGAACCGTCCGGGCGGCAGCTCGCTCAAGGGCGAGCACCTGAGCGCCGAGAACATCGGACACGTGAAGAAGCTCAACGAGATCGCCCAGCGCCGCGGCCAGAGCCTCGCGCAGATGGCCATCGCATGGACGCTGCGCGGCGGCCGGGTGACTTCGGCGCTGATCGGCGCGAGCCGCGCGGAGCAGGTGCGCGAGAACGCGGCTGCGCTGAAGAATCTCGAGTTCTCGCCGGAGGAACTCGCGGAGATCGACCGCTACGCCATGGAAGGCGGCGTCAATCTTTGGGAAAAACCGTCCACGGATCAGCCCATCTGATTCGCGTCGTATCGGTTCTGGACGCCTCGCGCACGCGGGGCGTTTTTTCTTATTACGGCCCATTACAACGGCCGGCGCGATTCTTCGCGCTGTCATGCTCCGCTGCTAACGTCGCCGCAGTCTTTGCCGCGAGGAGAGCCGATGGAGCCCACGATCGCCGACCGAACCGCCGCTGCCGGCACCCGTGCGCGGGCTGCGATGCAGCAGCCCGATATTCGCGCGAATGCCGCGATGCTGGTTTTCGCGGGGCTCGCGCTCGCCTGGCAGCTGGCGGGATTGCCGCTCGTTGTGCGCGCATCGGGTGGGCCGTCGCTGGCGCTGCTCGCGACGCTCGTGCCGGTGGTGCTTGCCACGCCGGTCCACTGGGGCTTGATTCACGAGGGCATACACGGCCAGTTGCTGCGCGATCGGCGCGCGAACGAGACGCTCGCGCGGCTTCTCGCGATCGGACTTGCCATGCCGTTCGATGCGGTTCGTTTCGGACACCTGATGCATCATCGCTTCACGCGCGAGCCGTTCGACCGTCCCGACGTGGACGACGCTACCGAGCCGCGCTGGCGCAAGCGGCTTGCGTATTACGTGCGCCTGTTCGGCGGCCTTTACCTGGGTGAACTGATCGTACCGCTCGTGGCCTTCCTGCCGGAGCGGCGCGCGCGCGAGCTGATCGCACGCGGCGTGGGCGCACACGGCGCCGAGGGCGCGCAGGTTCAGCGGCTTTTCGCCAACCATGCCGGCGACGCAAGGAAGCGCCGCCAGGCGCGCCGCGACTGGCTGGGCTCATGCGTGCTCTATGCGCTTGCGTTTGCGCTGTACGGCAAGGCCTGGCCGGTTCTGCTGGTAACGATGTGGCTGCGCGGCTTGTGGCTTTCGATGGCCGACAACCTGCCGCACTATGGCGTCGCGCTCGACGAGCCGGGGCGGGCGCGCGACTTCCGCTTGCCGCGCGGGATCGGCGCGATGTTGATGAACCATCATTTGCATCGCCAGCATCACCTGCATCCGACGATGCCGTGGACGGCGCTGCCGACGCTCGCGCGCGCGGAAGGCGAGAATCCGGGTGAGCGCCCCGCGTATTTTCGCGCGGCGCTGCGGCAACTGCGCGGACTACAGCCGGGAAACCGCGTGCACTGAAGCGCGTCCGCGGCTCGCAGTCAGGCCGAAGTCAAACCGCAGTCAACCCGCACGCGGCGCAACGAGCGGCGCGTGCGACGTCTTCCGGCAGGCCGCTACATCAGCGCGGGCAGGGTTTCGACAAGGGCAACGGCTACCAGCGCGCCAAGCAACGCGCCGATCACGCGCAGCGTGTTGTGCCGGAATTCGGTTGAGCAAGGCAGCGCGCCAAGAAAGAGGGCGCCGGCGAGGGCCATCGGGATGATCATCACGAAGTCGCCGATCGTGAAATAACCTTCCATGCTCGTCTCCTTTCTGAGGCTGGTGTTCGCCGATGAGGCGCCCAGCCTTCAATGAGTATAGGAGAGGGTTGGCAACGAGGCGGCTACGGTGTGCGCTGCATCGCCTGGGTTACGAATGCCTTTCGCGTCGAGGCGGCACCAGGCGGCCGGCGTTCGGCGTCAAGCCGTTCCGGCCAGCTCGCGCCGGCGCAGCGTCCACGCTCCGCCCAGGCCCGCGACCAGCAGCACGGCCACCATCCCCGCGACGCCCGGCCAGCCGCCCGTTGCCCAGAAGTGCCCGCCAATCGAGCCCATGATGCTCGACCCGAGGTAATAGGCGAGCAAATACAATGCCGCGGCCTGGCCCTTGGCCTCGCGCGCGAGCCGGCCGACCCAGCCGCTGGCCACGGAGTGCCCGGCGAAGAAGCCGATCGTGAGGCAGCCAATGCCGCTGGCGATCAGCGCGAGCGGCGTGAAGAGCGTGAGCACGACGCCTGCGAGCATGATCGCGAGACTTGCGATCAGGACGCGTCCGCGGCCGAACGTGTCGGCCATGCGGCCCGACCATGGCGAGGCGACCACGCCCGTCAGATAGACGATGAAGATCGCGCCGATGGCGGACTGGCTCAGGTGGTAGGGCGCGGCGATGAGTCGGTAGCCGATGTAGTTGTAGAGCGTGACGAAGCTGCCCATCAGCGCGAAGCCCATGGCGAACAGCACGGGCAGGCCGGGCCGCGCGAACTGCTGGAGGAGCGCGGCGCGGTGATGGGCGAAGCCAAGACCCTTCTTCGGCACGAAGTGGCGCGACGGGGGCAGCAGCGCGCGAAACGCGAGCATCGAGGCGATGCCGAGCGCACCGATCGCGCCGACGGCCACGCGCCAGCCGAACAGATCGGTGAGGACGCCCGTGATGACGCGCCCGGCCATCCCGCCAATGGCGGTGCCGCCGACATAGAGGCCCATGGCGAGGCCGAGACCGTCGGGGTGCATCTCTTCGGCGAGCCAGGCCATGGCGACCGCGGGCACGCCGCCTAGCGCGAGGCCTTCGAGCGTGCGCAGCACCAGCAGTTCGTGCCAGTGCGGCACGAATGCGGCCGCGAGCGTGAGCAGCGCCGACGCGCTGAGCGAAGCGGTCATCATGGCGCGCCGGCTCCAGCCTTCGGAAACGAAGCCGGCGATGAAGATCGCGCCCGCGAGCGCGGCGGTGCTGAGCGAAAGCGAGAGGCTGCTTTGGGCGGGACTCACGCCGAATGCCTGCGAGAACGCGGGCAGGAGCGGCTGCACGCAGTAGAGCAGCGAGAAGGTCGCGTAGCCCGCGAACAGCAGCGCGAGACAGGCGCGCCAATAGGCACGCGAGCCTCGTTCGAGATACGGTGCGGTCGACGGCGAGGGGGCCGTGGAATTGCGATCGGCGCCCGGTGAAACGGTCACGGCAAGGTCTCCGAAAGATAACAAAGGCGCAACGATACGCCAGTTGTGTGAATCGCGACGCCGGGGCCGCAGCGCCGGCGGTTCGAAGAGATGACTTAATCGTCTGCTATGGTTCGTCTCTTGTAAGAAAAGCGGCCGATTCGGGCACCTGATCATGCCGGCACGAACATGGGGCAGAGGATTCACCCCCCTAATTTTTTGCTTTGCGCGCAGGCCCAAACAGGCAACAATGCGTTAACCGGTCCGGCCTGACGCGCATGGCGCGCGCAAAACGGCAGGCCGCCGGCGTTGGTATGGATGTGAGCACAACCGTTGGTGCCCACAGGCCTGGTTCAGCAAATTGACCGGCGTTTCACGCAGGAAAGCCGGCATGGAGAACGGGGAAACATCATGCAAGTCGGTTCTATCGTCCGCACTGTCCACATCGCCGTCCCGCATGGCGCGCGGGGCATCGTGATGCGCATTCTCGGCAATATGGCCATGGTCACCTGGTACATCGGCGAGCCTGGCGCATCGAAGCAGCTCAACACCGAACCCTTTTTTCTGGAAGACCTGATCGACACGGGCGAGCACGTCCTGCCGGCGGGTTCGCTCGTGCATTGACACTGGCAGGTTGAAGCCGGCGCCGGGCGCGCGACGCGCCCGGCAGCAGAACGATCGTATTACTCGCCCAGCCGGCCCGCAGAAGGCACAATTGCGGGTATGACTCTCGATCCCTCTTCTCAACCTCCTTTCCCCGACGACACTCCCGCGTCGCCGGCTTCCCCGTCTGCACCCTACGCAAGACTCACGCCCGAATGCGTGCTCGACGCCGTCGACAGCGTGCTGATGCCGGCCGGCCGCCGCACGGACGGCCGCATGCTCGCGCTCAACAGCTACGAGAACCGCGTCTACCAGGTGGGCGTGGAGGACGAGGCGCCTATCGTCGCGAAGTTCTATCGTCCCGAGCGCTGGTCGGACGAGGCGATCCTCGAAGAGCATGCCTTCGTCGCCGAACTCGCCGCGCGCGAGATTCCGGCCGTGCCGGCGCTCGCCTTCGAAGGCCGCACGCTGCACAGCTTCGAGGGCTTTCGCTTTTCCCTGTTCGAGCGGCGCGGCGGCCGCGCGCCCGATCTGGACCGCAGCGATACGCTCGAATGGCTTGGCCGTTTCATCGGCCGCATTCATGCCGTGGGTGCGCTCACGCCGTATCGCGCGCGGCCCACGCTCGACATCCAGACCTTCGGCTACGAACCGCGCGACTATCTGATCGGGCAGGGCTTCGTGCCCGCCGACGTGCGCGGCGCCTGGGAGGCGGCCGCGAATCTCGCGCTGGAAGGCGCCGAGGCCGCGTTCGAGCGCGCGGGCGAGGTGCGCACGCTGCGCCTGCACGGCGACTGCCACCCGAGCAACGTGCTGTGGACCGATGCCGGACCGCATTTCGTCGACTTCGACGACAGCCGCATGGGTCCCGCTATCCAGGATTTATGGCTGCTGCTGCCGGGCGATCGCGCGGGGGCGTCGCGCGCGCTCGCGGACCTGCTCGCGGGCTACGAGGACTTCGCGGAATTCGAGCCGCGCGAGCTCCATCTGATCGAGGCGCTGCGCACGCTGCGGCTCCTGCATTACTCGGCGTGGCTGGCGCGGCGCTGGCACGATCCGGCGTTCCCTGCCGCCTTTCCGTGGTTCAACACGCAACGCTACTGGGAAGAGCGCATTCTCGAGTTGCGCGAACAGATCGGCGCGATGCAGGAAGGGCCGCTCTGGCCGGTGTGAGGCCGGCGTGAGACCGGCGTGAGACCGCTGCTGGCCGGCTCTCGGCCGGCTGTCTCCCGTTTGTCTCTCATTGCGAGCTTGCCGCGCGTACCGGCTGCCCGGTCGCGGCGGTGTTCGTCGTCGGCTTGATGATCCACTGCGCGCGCAGGTCGCGCGACATCGTTTCGAACGCCGGACGCATTTGCGTGAATTCGTCGGGCGTGCAGACGTCGCTCGCGAAATGCGTGCGCCCCGTGCGCGTGACGCGCAGCACGTTCGTCGCCGGATCGAGTGTGTACTCCGAACTGAAGTCGACGTAGGCATTTTCGGCGTGCTGCGGCGTGGGCACGTCCAGCACGCGCATGCCCGCCGGCAGCGCGATGCGCGCGCGTTCGGTGGCCACGAAGTTGCGGCACACGAACGGCTGCGTGCGGCGCGGCTCGCCCAGCCAGTAGCGCAGGTTCGCGTCGAGCCCGCCCACGAAGCTCGTGAGCGCCGGGACGGGCGTGGTCATCTCCGGGTCGACGAAGCCGTCCAGCTGGCCCGTGAGCATGAGCACGAGCGGGCCGCTCGTCGCTTCGAGCGGGCTCGTCGCGATCGTTGCCGTGCCGCGCAGGTTCGCGTTGTGCAGTTCCCACTGCAGCGATTCTTCGCGTTGCGCGGGCGTTTGCAGACGCAGCACGCTGCGCGTCTGCTCGGCGGCCCAGCCGGTTGCCTGCAGGCGGAACACGAAGTGTGCGGAGCCGTCGGGCGCGACGGTGATGTCGAGGTCGCTCTCGCGCGTCGTCGATGCCGTGGCCGGTGTGCGTATGCGCGTGCCGTCGCCCGCGAGCACCGCCACGCGGTCCATGTCGGTGGAGGGCAAGAAGCCGAACTCGATGTTGTTCGCCGTGGAGTCGGCGAACAGCTGCAGATCGGGCAGCCAGGTGATGACGTGGTTGATCACGCCGAAGCCCGGCACGTCGGGCAGCGTGTAGACCGTGCCGCTGTTGACCAGCGCGGGCTCGCTCTTCACGCCCACTGCGGCCAGCAGCGCGCCGTAGAGCGCCACGTGATCCTTGCAGTCGCCGTAGCGGTTGGCAAGGATGTCCGTGGCGCGGTGCGGCACGATCTCGCCGCGTCCGATATTGATCGCTACGTAGCGGATATTGCGGCGCACCCAGTCGTAGAGCGTCTGCGCCTTCGCTCGCGGTGTCGCGTCGTGTTCGGTGAGGCGCTTCGCGAATGCGACGAGCGACGGATCGCGCGCGCCCGGATCGGCCGCCGACTCGCGATACACCGCCGCGAACGCCGCATAGTCGGGAAAGGTCGAGACCATGAGCCGGTCGCCATAGCTTACGTAGGAAACCGAACCGTATTCGAGGCGCCCGAAATTCGCCTTGTCGTAGCGGAATTCGTAGCGCGTGCGCTCGCCCGAGGTTCGCGGCGGCAGCGCCGTGAAGCCGCGCGCGTCGGCATAGAGCGGTTCCGAGGCGGGCATGTCGTAGATCACGCGGAAGTCGCGCGTGGGCGCGAGGTCGGGCGGCGTGAAGTCGCTGAACCAGCCCGCCACGACCGGCGTGCGCTGCGTCTTGCGATAGGTGAGGTGCACGCGGGCGCCGGGCTCGACGGCCGGGAACACGATGACCTTGTCCTCCACGTCCTGGAACATCGGCGCGTCGAAGGAGCGCACTTCCTGGACGTCGCGGATCTGCCCGGGCTGCACGTCGTGGCGGCCGCCGTGGGCGTCCTCGGTCCAGGCGTCCAGCACCTCGACGTCGGCCATTTCGCGGTTGAACCAGATGTAGTACTGGCCGGCGCGCTCGACGCCCGCTTCCGTGTTCACGCGCAGCGTGAGCTTGTCCAGCTTGATGAACGAGCCGTCCTTGTTGACGGTGTAGGTCTGCGTTTCCGACTCGTTGGTATAGGGTGCCTGCGCGTTGTCGTCGGGCAGGGCCGCACTGGGCACATTCGGCGCGTTGGCCGCACGGGTCGCGTGCGCCGCCGCGCCGGCAAGGGCAATGCATAGCGCGATCAGGTGGGCGAGGCGCATGGGCGTGTTCGTGCGGTTGGCAACGGATGTGTGGGGGGCACGGCTGTCGAACGCAACGTTCCCACTTAAAAGTCACGCGATCCGCTTGTCAAGCGGGCGCCGCGCACAACGCCGGAGGTCGCGTTGCGGGCGCGGCCAATGGGGACTCCTTTCGATCGTGTAATGGTGCGGACAGGCGCATGGGGCCGTGTTGCGCGGTCTCGTTGGTCGCTGCCGGGGGCTGCTGGACCTGGGGGCATCCCATATGCATAGATGTCTCATATTGCCAACGCCTGCGGTGGGGACTAAGGTTCCGGGCAGTCGCTCTGCGACATTTAAGCGCACCGTACATCCAGCCAGGTGGGGTGCGCGGCTCGATGTAGCCACACGCAATTACCCACACGCCCCAGAACAGGAGACCAAAATGAGCAGCGTTGCGGATTCGACGTCCGGTGCCCCACCTTTCTTTTCGAAGGAGGCCACGATCGCGCCGCCGGGCTTTTCGCGCTGGATGGTGCCGCCCGCCGCGCTTGCCGTGCATCTGTGCATCGGCGAGGCGTATGCCTTCTCGGTATTCAACGCGCCGCTCACGAAGGTGATCGGCATCACGCAATCGGCGCCCGATGACTGGTCGCTCACCACGCTCGGCTGGATTTTCTCGCTCGCCATCGTTTTCCTCGGGCTTTCGGCCGCGTTCGCCGGCAAGTGGCTCGAACACGTGGGGCCGCGCCGCACGATGTTCACGGCGGCCTGCTGCTTCGGCGGCGGCTTTCTCGTTTCGGCGCTCGGCGTGTGGCTGCACGAAATCTGGATGCTGTATCTGGGCTACGGCGTGATCGGCGGCATCGGGCTCGGGCTCGGCTATGTCTCGCCCGTTTCGACGCTGATCCGCTGGTTTCCGGACCGCCGCGGCATGGCCACGGGCCTCGCGATCATGGGCTTCGGCGGGGGCGCGATGATCGCGGCGCCGCTCTCCGTGATGCTGATGAAGCATTTCGCGAGCGACACGAGCATGGGCGTCGCGCAGACCTTCGTCGTGCTCGGCGTGGTCTACTTCATCTCCATGTCGATCGGCTCGCTCGCGATCCGCGTGCCGCCGCCGGGCTGGAAGCCCGAAGGCTGGACGCCGCCCGCGACCACGGCCAGGCTCGTTTCGCGCGCGCACGTCCATATCGATCAGGCGCTCAAGACGCCGCAGTTCTACCTGATCTGGCTCGTGCTGTTTCTCAACGTGACGGCCGGCATCGGCATCCTGGGGCAGGCTTCGGTGATGATCCAGGAGAGCTTCAAGGGCACCGTGACGGCGGCGGCCGCGGCGGGCTTCGTGGGCCTGCTCTCGCTCTTCAACATGGGCGGGCGTTTCGTGTGGGCTTCGGCTTCCGACTGGGTGGGCCGCAAGACCACCTACTACATCTTCTTCGTGCTTGGGGCGGTGCTCTATTACGCGGTGCCGCAGTTCGCGCAGAGCGGCAACATCGTGCTGTTCGTGCTCGCGTACTGCGTGATCCTTTCGATGTACGGCGGCGGCTTTTCCACCGTGCCCGCCTACCTCGCGGACATGTTCGGCACGGCGTTCGTCGGCGGCATCCATGGGCGTTTGCTGACCGCCTGGGCCGCGGCCGGCGTCGCGGGGCCGGTGCTCGTCAACTACGTGCGCGCTTATCAGGTGGCGCACGGCGTCGCGAAGGCCGACGCTTACACGATGACCGTGCACATCATGGCGGTGCTGCTGGTGATCGGTTTCGTCTGCAATCTGCTCGTCACGCGCGTGCACGAGAAACATCACATGAGCGAGTCGCAGCTCGCGGCCGGAAATTAAGGAGTCTCGAACGATGAGCACGACCGTTGCCACGAAATCCTCGAACAAGCTGCTGATGGCGGTTTTCTGGCTCTATGTGCTGGTGCCGCTTGCATGGGGCGTAACCAGTACGCTTACCCAGGCGATGAAACTCTTCGGGTAAGCGGAGACGGCCATGCGCCGTCTCGACAGCGCGGGCCGCCGGCGAGGGCCGCGGCCCGCCCGCTGCACGCAAAGCCGCTCAAACGTGGCAGGCCGACCCGACGCTGGCCGAGATTTCGCGCGCGGCCTTCGCGCCCTCGACCTGGAGAATGGTGGGCAGCGAGACACCGTTCTTCGCGGCCGTCACCTCGGCGAGAATCGACACGGCGATCTCGGGCGGCGTGCGGCTGCCGATGTAAATGCCCACCGGCCCGTGCAGCCGCGCCAGCTCCGCCTCGCTCAGATCGAACTCCTTGAGCCGCTCGCGCCGTGCCGCATTGTTGCGCCGCGAGCCGAGCGCGCCCACGTAGAACGCGGGTGTCTTGAGCGCCTCCATCAGCGCGAGATCGTCGAGCTTCGGATCGTGCGTGAGCGCGATCACGGCGCAGCGTTCGTCGAGCTTCATCTCCAGCACGGTGTCGTCGGGCATGGTGCGCACGAGCGTCGTGCCCGGCACATCCCAGGTATCGGTGTACTCCTCGCGCGGATCGCACACCGTCACGTGGTAGTCGAGCCCGACGGCGATCTGGCACAGGTAGCGCGAGAGCTGTCCCGCGCCGATGACGAGCATGCGGTAGCGCGGCCCGTGGATGGTGAGCAGCTGCGCGTCGTCGAAATAGACGCCGTCCGTGGCGCTGGCGGGGCCGAGCGCGGCCACGCCCGTCGCCATGTCGAGCGTGCGCGCCACGAGTTCGCCGCGCTCCACGGCGGCGAGCAGCGCGCCGATGCCGCTCGTCCTGCCAAGCGGTTCCAGCACGAGCTGGATCGTGCCGCCGCATGGCAGTCCGAAACGATGGGCCTCTTCGGCCGTGATGCCGTACTTCACGGCTTCGGGCTTGTCGATGCCGATGCCTTCGCGGCGCACGCGGTCGATCAGGTCGTCCTCGATGCAGCCGCCCGAGACCGAGCCCACCACGAGCCCGTCGTCGCGCACGACGAGCATCGCGCCCTCGGGACGCGGCGACGAGCCCCACGTCTTCACTACCGTCACCAGAAGGGCGCGATGCCCTTCCTCCAGCCAGCGCACGCTGGACTTCAGGACCTCGAGATCCACGCTGTCCATGATCGTTTCCTCTTTTTTCCGTCGTCGCCCGATGTTTCTTCGGCGGCGTTTTCACTGTCTGCTTCACTGTCCGTTTGAGCGGGTTCGGCCCCTGCTGCTTCGCTTGCGGTGGCGGAACCGCCGCCCAACTGTTCGCCGAAGCGTTTGAAGAATTCTGCCGCAATCTTGCGCGCCGCACCGTCCACGAGCCGCGAGCCGATCTGCGCGAGCTTGCCGCCCACTTGCGCGTTCGCGGTGTAGGTGAGCGTCGTGGCGTTCTCGCCTTCCGGCTCGAGCCTCACCTGTGCGCTGCCCTTGCCGAAGCCCGCCGCGCCGCCCTGGCCTTCGAACTGGATCGTGTAGCTCCTCGGCGCGTCGATATCGGCCAGCTCCATGCGCCCCTTGAAGCGCGCCTTCACCGGGCCCACGGCCGCGGTCAGCGCGACGGCGTAGGCGGATTCGCCTTCGGGCTCGATGCTCTCGCAGCCCGGAATGCAGGCCTTGAGTATCGCCGTGTCGTTGAGCGCTTCCCACGCTCGCTGCTGCGGCACCGGCAGCGAGTGGCTTTCGGTCAGCTCCATCGTGCTCCTCCTTCTGGTGACGTGCGCAGCGGTATGCGAAGCGGCGCGCGCGCGGCGAACGGCGCTTCGCTCAGACTGCGCCCGAACGCTTCGAGACAATCGAGGTTGTGGACCGGGTAGTGGGCGTCCACGTGCGGCAGCATCGCCTGCACGCCGCGCGCCTTCGGCGCGAAGTCGCAGTAGCGCAGGAGCGGATTGAGCCACACCACGCGATGCGCGAAGCGATGCAGGCGCGCCATTTCGGCGGCGAGCGTCTCGCTTGCCTCGTGATCGAGCCCGTCGGTGACGATCAGCACGGTTGCCCTTCCGCCCAGCATGCGGCGCGCCCAGCGGCGATTGAACTCGCCGAGCGTCGCGCCGATGCGCGTGCCGCCCGACCAGTCCGCTACCTGCGTGGCGAGCTGGGCGAGCGCGATGTCGGGATCGCGTTCGCGCAGGGCGCGCGTGGCGTGCGTGAGGCGCGTGCCGAACAGGAAGACCTGAAGGCGCTCGCGAGAATGCAGTAACGCGTGACAGAAGTAAAGCACCGCGCGCGAATACGCACTCATCGATCCGCTGATATCGAGCATCAGCACGAGAGGCGGCTTGCGCTCGACGGGCGCCCGGTATTTCCACACGGTCCAGTCGCCGCCCGCGCGCACGGCATGGCGCGCGCTCGCGCGCAGGTCGGCGTGCGTGCCGTGCGAGGCCGCCTTGAGCCGCCGCGTGCGCTCGGTCGCGAGCGGCAGGCGGCGCGCCCGGATCAGATGGCGCAGCGTGCGCCATTCGTCGGCGGTGAGCGTTTCGAAGTCGCGATGGCGCAGGCGTTCTTCGGCGCTGAAGCTCGCGTGGGCGCGCAATTCGTGTTCTTTGTACTCTTCAGGCGGCGGAGGCTTCGCGTCGCGCGGCGCGGCGGCACGGGCCGCGAGCGCCTCTGCGAGACGGTTGTTGCGGCGCGGCGGCGGCAGGCCGCCCTGCACCTTCGGCAGCAGCAGGGCGCGCAGCTTGCTCTCCCAGTCGGGGTCGCGCCAGAACAGATCGAAGGCGGCGTCGAAGATTTCGCGCTCGTCGGGGGCCGCCGTGAGCAGGGCGGCCAGCGCCGCGCGCACGTCGTCGCGGCGCGCGAGATCGATCAGGCTCAGCGCTTCGAGCGCGTCGGCAGCCTGGGCGGGCGACATCGGCAAGCCCGCGCCGCGCAGCACGCGCACGAAGTGCACCACGTTGCGCGCGAGCATGGGGGGCGCGGTGTTCATCGCCTCACTCCGCCACCGCGAGCGCTTCGGCAATGCGCTGCGAGTCCAGCTGTGCGAGGTCGTCCTGATACTTGAGCAGGACGCCCAGCGTGTCCTGCACCGACTGCGGATCGAGTTCGGTCACCGAGAGCGCCTCGAGCGCGCGGCACCAGTCGATGGTTTCCGCAATCCCGGGCGCTTTGAAGAGATCCATCGTGCGCAGCCGATGCACGAAACCCACCGCGCGGCGCTGCAACGCCTCCGAGATTTCGGGCGCGCGCGCGGCCACGATCGCGAGCTCGCGATCGCGGTCCGGATAGCCGAGCCATTGATAGAGGCAGCGGCGCTTGAGCGCGTCGTGCACTTCGCGCGTGCGGTTCGAAGTGATGACGACGAGCGGCGGTTCGTGGGCGCGCACCGTGCCGTATTCGGGAATCGATACCTGGAAGTCCGAAAGAAGCTCCAGCAGGAAGGCCTCGAACGGTTCGTCGGCGCGGTCGATTTCGTCGATCAGCAGCACGCGCCGCGCCGAAGGGTTCTGCGGGTCGGGCTGCAAGGCCTGCAAAAGCGGCCGCTTGAGCAGGAATTCGTCGCGGTAGAGCGTGTCGTTGCGCGGCGTTTCGCCCGCCGCTTCCGCCAGGCGCAGCGCCATGATCTGGCGCGGATAGTCCCATTCGTAGAGCGCGCTCGCGGTGTCGAGCCCTTCGTAGCACTGCAGCCGCAGCAGCGTCGTGCCGAGCATCGCGGCGGCGGACTTGGCGAGCTCCGTTTTGCCCACGCCGGGCTCGCCTTCGAGGAACAGCGGACGCTGCATGCGCAGTGCGAGGAAGAGGGCGGTTGCCAGCTCGCGGCTCGCGAAATAGCCGCGCAATTGAAGCTGCGCCTGGGTGTCGTCGATCGAGGCCGGTTGCATGGCGTGCCTGAAAAGCGAAAGCGTAAGCGGGCGCGCTCCCGCGGGCAGCAGGCTGCGCGCGGGAGCGTCCCGGTGGCGGACCTAGCCGATGGCCTCGGTTACCGCGCGCCCCGCGAGCACCGGGATCAGGTGCGCGCGATAGGCGGCGCTGGCGTGGAGGTCGGTGTTCAGGTCGTCGGCGGCGAGAGTCACGGCGCGCGCGGCGGCGGGCGTGAAGTTCGCCGCGAGCGCCTGTTCGAGCGCATCCGCACGGAACACCGAAGGCGCCGCGCCCGTGACCGCCACGCGCACGGGCCCGCCCGCCGCGCCATTGGCGAACTGCGCGACGAACACGCCGGTCAGCGCGAAGTGCGAGGCCGGGTTCTTGAACTTCTCGTAGGCCGCACGCTCGGGCACCGGAAACTCGACGGCCACGATCAGCTCGTCGGGTTCCAGCGCCGTCTCGTACATGCCGAGGAAGAAGTCGTCGGCCGCGATGCGGCGGCGGTCGGTGACGATGGTCGCATTCAGCGCGAGCACGGCGGCCGGGTAGTCGGCCGCCGGGTCGTTGTTCGCGAGCGAGCCGCCTATCGTGCCGAGCGCGCGCACCTGGCGATCGCCGATGCCGGCCGCGAGCTGCGCGAGCGCGGGCAGCGCGTTCTGGACCTGCGCGCTTTCGGCGACGTCGGCATGACACACCGCCGCGCCCACCTTCACGACCTTGCCGTCCACGAAGAGCGCTTTCAGGTCGGGAATGCGCGTGACGTCCACGAGCGTGGAGGGCTGCGCGAGCCGCAGCTTCATCGCTGCGAGCAGGCTCTGGCCGCCGGCCAGGTACTTGGCGTCCGCGTCGGCTGCGATCGTCTTCACGGCGCCTTGCGCATCGTCTGCGCGCTGGTAGTCGAATGAATACATGGTGCGCCTCCGCTCAAGGTTGTGAAGCCGCGCCGGAACCCCCGGCGGCCTGGATTGCCGACCACACGCGATGCGGCGTGGCCGGCATCTGCAGGTCTTTCACGCCCAGGGGGCCAAGCGCGTCGAGGATCGCATTGATGACGGCCGGCGGCGAGCCGATCGCGCCCGCCTCGCCGCAGCCTTTCACGCCGAGCGGGTTGTGCGTGCACGGCGTGCCCTTCGCGGTTTCGACGGTGAACGAGGGCACGTCGGACGCATGCGGCATCGCGTAGTCCATATACGAGCCCGAGAGCAGCTGGCCGGTCTCGTTGTCGTAGATGCACTGCTCCAGCATCGCCTGGCCGATGCCCTGGCCCAGGCCGCCGTGCACCTGGCCTTCGACGATCATCGGATTGATGACGTTGCCGAAGTCGTCCACGGCGGTGAAGTGCTCGATACTCGTCACGCCCGTTTCGGGATCGACTTCCACCTCGCAGATGTAGGCGCCCGAGGGATAGGTGAAGTTGGTCGGGTCGTAGAACGCGCTTTCGTCGAGGCCCGGTTCGAGCGTTTCCAGCGGGTAGTTGTGCGGCACGTAGGCCGAGAGCGCGATTTCCGCGAAGGCCTTCGTGCGGTCGGTGCCCGCCACGCGGAAGACGCCGTTCGCGAACTCGATGTCCTCCACGCCGGCTTCGAGCATGTGCGCGGCGATCTTCTTCGCTTTCGACTCGATCTTGTCGAGCGCCTTCATGAGGGCGGAGCCGCCCACCGCGATCGAGCGCGAGCCATACGTGCCCATGCCGAACGGAATGCGCGCCGTGTCGCCGTGCACGATCTCGATCTGCTCGATCGGCACACCTAACCGGTCGGACACCACTTGCGCAAAGGTTGTTTCGTGCCCCTGACCATGGCTGTGCGAGCCCGTGAACACCGTGACGGAGCCCGTGGGGTTCACGCGCACTTCGCCCGCTTCGAAGAGGCCGGCGCGCGCGCCGAGCGCGCCCGCGACGTTCGACGGCGCGAGGCCGCACGCCTCGATGTAGCACGAGTAGCCGAGGCCGCGCAGCTTGCCGTTCTGCTTCGAAGCGTCGCGCCGGGCGGCAAAGCCCTTGACGTCGGCGAGTTCGAGCGCGCGACCAAGGCAGGCTTCGTAGTCGCCCGTGTCGTAGGTGAGGCCGACGGGCGTCGCGTACGGGAACGACGTGATGAAGTTGCGGCGGCGGATCTCGGCCGGGTCGAGCTTCATCTCGCGCGCGGCCGTTTCCACGAGGCGTTCGACCACGTAGGTCGCCTCGGGGCGGCCCGCGCCGCGATACGCATCCACGGGCACGGTGTTCGTGAACACGGCCTTCACCTCGGCGTAGATCGCGGGCGTGGTGTACTGGCCCGCGAGCAGCGTCGCGTAGAGGATGGTCGGCACGCTGGAGGCGAACGTCGAGAGATACGCGCCCATGTTGGCGGTCGTGTGCACGCGCATGGCGAGGAACTTGCCGTCCTTGTCCATCGCGAGTTCGGCCTTCGTCACGTGGTCGCGGCCGTGGGCGTCGGAGACGAACGATTCGCTGCGCTCGGCGGTCCACTTCACCGGGCGATGGATCTTCTTCGCGGCCCACGTGAGCGCGACGTCCTCGGCATAGAGGAAGATCTTCGAGCCGAAGCCGCCGCCCACGTCCGGGGCCACCACGCGCAACTTCGTTTCCGGTAGTCCCAGCACGAACGCGGCCATGAGCAGCCGCTCGACATGCGGGTTCTGGTTGGCCACATAAACGGTGTAGCTGTCGTCGTGCAGCGAGTAGTTCGCGTTCACGGCGCGCGGCTCGATGGCGTTCGGCACGAGGCGGTTGTTCACGATGTCGAGCGTCGTGACGTGCGCCGCCCTGGCGAACGCGGCGTCGGTGGCGGCCTTGTCGCCGTGGCCCCACGTATAGCAGGTGTTGTTCGGCACGCCGTCGTGCACGAGCGCCTGGCCGGCGTCGGCGGCGTGCGCTGTGTCGACGACGGCGGGCAGCTCTTCGTAATCGACTTCGACCCGCTCGGCGGCGTCCTTCGCCGCCTTCACCGATTCGGCGATCACGAGCGCGACCTGGTCGCCCACGTGGCGCGCCTTCTCGTGCGCGATTACGGGGTGCGGCGGCTCGTGCATGGGCGTGCCGTCGATGCTGTGGATCAGCCAGCCGCACGGCAGCCCGCCCACGTTTTCGGCGGCGAGGTCCGCGCCGGTGAAGACGGCCACCACGCCGGGCGCGGCTTTCGCGGCGCTGGTGTCGATGCGCTTGATGCGCGCGTGCGCATGCGGCGAGCGCACGAACACGGCGTAACTCTGTGCCGGCAGGACGACGTCGTCGGTGTACTGGCCGGCGCCGGTGAGGAAGCGCTGGTCTTCCTTGCGCTTGATGGGGGCGCCGATCAGGCGGTTCGGTTCGGGTGCGTTCATGGCGGCCTCCCCTTACACCGTGGCGGCGGCGGACGTGCCGGCGCGCATGCCTTCCGCGCCCGCGAGCACGGCCTTCACGATGTTGTGATAGCCCGTACAGCGGCACAGATTGCCGTCGAGGCCCGCGCGCACGTCGGCTTCGGTGAGGTCCGGGTTCTCGGTGGCGAGCGCCGTTGCGCTCATCACCATGCCCGGCGTGCAGAAGCCGCACTGCAGGCCGTGGCACTCGCGGAACGCGGCCTGCATGGGATGCAGCTCGCCGTTTTTCGCCAGGCCTTCGATGGTGGTGACGTCCATGCCGTCGCATTGCACGGCAAGCTGGTTGCACGACTTGATCGCGCGGCCGTTCAGATGGACGGTGCAGGCGCCGCACTGCGCCGTGTCGCAGCCGACATGCGTGCCGGTGAGGCGTAGCTGCTCGCGCAGGAACTGGACCAGAAGCGTGTGGGGTTCGACTTCGGCGGTCACGGGCGCGCCGTTGACCGTGAGGCGGATGCTGATCGCCATTGACTGTCTCCTTGTCGGCCGCAGCGGGCGCTTCAGCGCCTCGTGCGGCCCCATGCAAAGCGATGGGATAGAGACCGGCCTGGGCCCGCGTACACCATGTTGCCCCGAAATGCCGTCTGCGTGTCTGCCCTCCGTTGCGCGTGCCGCGCGCGGCTGCCCGTATATGTCACGGGCGACCCGGAAGGAGTAGGGGCGAGGGTCCGGCTGGTGCGTTGCTCTTCAGTGATGCCAAGGGATGACGCCCGGACAGTAAAGCACAAATTGCCGGTTTGCGCTGCGCGGGCTTTTACCGCCGGGCGGGCATGAAAAACGGCCTGTCCCGGACGGCGGGGTTACCGGTCCGGGACAGGCCGTTCGAGCGCATTCGTGTGTTTGATGCGCCGCCGCGAAATGCGGCGGGGGAGAATGGGGCCGCGTTACGCCAGCTTGTTACGCCTGCTTCAATGCTGATCGTGCGTCTCGTGCGCGAGACGCGAATGACGGCGCGAATAGCCGAAGTAGATCAGCATGCCGATCACGAGCCAGACCACGAACGCGATCCACGTGAGCGGCTGCAGGTTGATCATCAGGAAGAGGCAGGAGGCCACGGCCAGGATCGGCACCACGGGCACGCCCGGGCAGCGGAACGCGCGCGGCAGGTGCGGATGCGTCTTGCGCAGGATCAGCACGGCGATCGAGACCATCGAGAACGCCGCGAGCGTGCCGATGTTGATGAGCTCCGCAAGCACGTTGAGCGGCACGAGCGCGCCGATCAGCCCGAAGAAAATGCCGACGAGCCAGGTGGTGAGGAATGGCGTCGCGTAGCGCGGATGCACGCGCGAGAGCGCGGCGGGCAGCAGGCCGTCGCGCGACATCGCGAAGATGATGCGGGTCTGGCCGTAGCTCATCACGAGGATCACGGTGAGCATGCCGAGCACGGCGCCGAGGTCGATGAAGCCGGCCACCCACTTTTCGCCGGCCACCTGCAGCGCGTAGGAGACCGGGTGGCCGATGTTGGCGAACTGCGCGGACGGCACGATGCCCGTCACGACGGCCGCGACGGCCACGTAGAGCACGGCGCACACGGCGAGCGAAGCGATGATGCCGACAGGCAGATCGCGCTTGGGATTCTTCACTTCCTCGGCGGCGGACGAGACCGAATCGAAGCCGATGAACGCGAAGAACATCACGGCGGCGGCGCCGAATACGCCGTTCCAGCCGTTGGGCATGAACGGGTGCCAGTTGGCGGGCGTGACGTGGAACGCGCCGACGGCGATCACGAGCAGCACGACCGTCACCTTGATGGCGACCATGACGTTGTTGATGCGGGTGGATTCGCGCACGCCGATGGAGAGGAGCCCCGTGATCACCATCATCACGAGGAACGCCGGCAGGTTGAAGAGCGTGTGCACGCCCGGCACCGCGCCGGGCGCGGCCGTGAGCGCGGCGGGCAGATTGAGCCCGAAGCCCGCGAGCAGCGACTGCAGGTAGCCCGACCAGCCCACCGAGACGGCGGAGGTGGCGAGCCCGTATTCGAGCATGAGGTCCCAGCCGATCACCCAGGCGGCCAGTTCGCCGAGCGTCGCATACGAGTAGGTATAGATCGAGCCGGCGACGGGAATGGTCGAGGCGAACTCGGCGTAGGCGAGGGCGGCGAAGCAGCAGGCCACGGCGGCGATCAGGAACGCGACCATCAGGGCGGGACCGGCCTGCACGGCGCCCGTGCCGGTCAGGACGAAAATGCCGGTGCCGATGATCGCGCCGATGCCGAGGAAGGTGAGGTCCAGTGCGCCGAGTGCTTTCTTCAGGCCGGCGCCCTGGGCGCTCGCCTGCAGCATGTGCTCGACGTTCTTCTTGCGAAAGAGGGACATTTGGCGGGGAACTCCTGGTTTGCGCGCAGCCTCGGCAGAGGCTTGCGTGCCGAAAAACGGGAAACCGGAAATTTTAGCGGATATAGGCGGTGAAACCGGGCCGATCGGGCCAAGGGAAGGGGCGAAAAGAGACCGGAGAGGCCTGGCGGTGGCGGGCGAATTTGCCGCAAACCGGGACAGGCACGCGCAATCCTTGCCCGCGTGCGCGGAATCGGAAAAAGTCATTTCCGGATCAAGGGCTTATGGCGAGAAGGCCGCTTAGTTGCCACCCAGGTGGCATCGGCATGCCCGCGAGGTGCAACCCGGCGCCACCCTGGCGCCGCAGGATGCCTGCTCGCCTTGCAAGGCGTTTACGCGCCTACCGCCGGAGCGAGATCGACGAGCCGGTTGCTCATCACGTAGAACGTGAGCTCGGCGTTGTTGGTGAGGTTCATTTTTTCGAGCAGGCGCGTGCGGTACACGCTCACCGTCTTCACCGAAAGCGAGAGTGTGCGCGCGATGTCGGTGAGCCGCTTGCCCGAGGCGAGCATGCACAGCGTCTGGTACTCGCGGTCGGAGAGCTTTTCGTGCGGCATCTGCTCGCCGTCCACTAGCACGTAGTCGGCCAGCGCCTCGGCCATCGCCGGGCTCACGTACTTGCGGCCGCTCGCCACCTGCTGGATCGCGGCGATCATCTGCGCCGCGTCCACCGTTTTCGAGAGATAGCCCGAGGCGCCGGCCTTCAGCGCGCGCACGGCGTACTGGTCCTCGCGGTACATCGAGAACATCAGCACCGGCACGCGCGGCGCCTTGCGCTTCGCGCGCTTGAGCACCTCGACGCCGTTCATGTCGGGCAGCGAGATATCGAGCAGCACCACGTCGCAGGCGTGCTTCGCGATGGCGGCGAGCGCTTCGGCGCCGGTTTGCGCCTCGATCACTTCGCTGGCGACGCCTCGGTCGACCAGCAACTGGCGTACGCCCTGGCGCACGACGGCGTGGTCGTCGACCAGCAGAATGCGATGGGTCATGAGAGAGCGCCTTTCACGAGGGTAGGAGCGAAATCGGGGGCGGGAGCGGCAAGGAGCGCGTCCCAGGCGAATCGTGCGCGCACCACGGTGCCGGGCTGGCCGTTGCCGGGGTTGCGGGCGCTCGTGCGCAGCGTTCCGCCGAAGGCGGCGCAGCGCTCGCGCATGCCGGCGATGCCGTACTGGCTGCGGCGGCTGCCGGCACGCCGCAGGCCGGTCGCGCTGCGCGGCAGACCGATACCGTCGTCGCTGATGGTGAGTGTCAGGTCGCGCGAGCTGCAGTCGATGCGCACGTCGGCGTGGGTCGCGCGCGCATGCCGCGCGACGTTGGCGAGCGCTTCCTGGGCCACGCGGAACACGGCGAGCGCCGCTTCGGCCCGCAGGCGCGCAAGCCGCACGTCGGCCGCGCAGACGAAGCTCGTGGCGAGGCCCGTGCGCTTGCCGAAGCCGCGCGTCCACTCGGCGAGCGTCGGCACGAGGCCGGCGTCGAGCTGCGGCGCGGCGAGCCCGTCGAGCGCGTGACGCAGCGCCTCGCCGGCGGCTTCGAGCGAGCGCGCGACGAGCGCGAGGGCTTCGGCGCACTGCGGCGGCGCATCGGCAGGCAGCCAGGTCTGGACGTTCGCGAGCGCGAAATGGGTGGCGGCGAGTTCTGCGCCGACGCTGTCGTGCAGCTCGCGGGCGAGACGGCCGCGGGCCGCCTCGTCGGCTTCGATGCGGATCGTGCGGGCCGCCGCAAGGTGTTCCTGTCGGCCGACGATCTCGCTCAGGCCGGCGAGCACCGCATCGGCCTGGTGTCGCATAGGGAGTGCGTGCGGGAGCGACGGGCCGCCGGGCGACGAATCGCCGCCCGACGCCACCGCGTCAGGCGCACGCGCGATCCCTGCCGCGAAATTCGACGTGTCCATTCATCCCCCGTTCTGGAACCGGTTTGCCGCGCCATGCGTGCCCGGGAATCTGGGTCCCGGTGCGACGGATAACGGCACGGCGCAGCGTAACGAAATTTACATCCAGTAACAACCTGGCTGTGTCCCTGATCGGGACGTGCAAGCGGCCAGCGTTGCGCCGCGATGATATCTTAAAAAAAGAAAAAATTCAGGCTGGACAAGGCTTAGCGGAAAAAGTTAAGAGCCAGCTTGAAGTGGCGCATGGGCCGCGCACGGGCCGTATTTGTCAGAAAAATGCTGACAGAGAAGCTACCCGATTTCTGTGAAATATGTAACCGCCGGCGGGCCGCGTCGTGCCGGCGCGTCGCAGTAGATACGGGCGAAAAAAAACCGGAGCGCGAGGCTCCGGCTTTCGTGACATTCGGTGAGGTCCGGGTCGAGCCCGGAGAGGCTGGCGGATCAGCCGACGAAGGCCTTTTCCACGACGTAGTGGCCCGGCTTGTTGTTGCTGCCTTCCGTGAGGCCGGCCTTTTCGAGCAGCTCGACGGTGTCGCGCAGCATGTGCGTGCTGCCGCACAGCATGATGCGGTCGCGCTCGGGCGTGAACGCCGGCAGGTCGAGGTCTTCGAACAGCTTGCCCGTTTCGATCAGCTCGGTGATGCGGCCGCGGTTCTCGAAGGTCTCGCGCGTGACGGTCGGGAAGTAGACCAGCTTTTCGCGCACGATCTCGCCCAGGTACTCGTGCTCGCGCAGCTCTTCGGTGATGTACTCCTTATAGGCGAGTTCATCGACGAAACGGCAGGTATGCGTGAGGACGATCTTGTCGTAGCGGTCGTAGATGTCCGGATCCTTGATGATCGACATGAACGGCGCCAGACCCGTGCCGGTCGAGAGCAGCCACAGCACCTTGCCGGGCAGCAGGTTGTCGGCCACGAGCGTGCCGACGGGCTTCTTGCCGATCAGCACCTTGTCGCCCACCTTCAAATGCTGCAGGCGCGACGTGAGCGGGCCGTCGGGCACCTTGATGCTCAGGAATTCGAGGTGTTCTTCGTAGTTGGCGCTGGCGAGCGAGTAGGCGCGCATCAGCGGCTTGCCGTCCACTTCGAGGCCCACCATCGTGAACTGGCCATTGTCGAAGCGCAGGGCCGGATCGCGCGTGCAGGTGAAGCTGAAAAGCGTGTCGGTCCAGTGATGGACGCTCAAAACGGTTTCTTCGGTGTTTTTGCTCATGGTTCCTGATGGTGCGAAACAAAGGCCGCCAGACCAAAACGAGGCGCAGTCCGCCATTTTACCGCGACCGCGCCGCGAGGGCGGGGGGCGCCAATGGGAGGAGTGGCTCGCGCCTCGCGCTGCGGCGGCGAAGCCGCGCTGCGGGACGCCGGCGCCCGCACGGCGCGCGTGACGGGCAAGGCTGGCAATTGGCCGTGATGGCGGCGCATGGGCCGGTGGTACCAGGCCTTAAGCCCGCGAGAGCGGGCAGTGCGCCGCTTGCGACGCTGGCCCGGTCGACGGTGATTCAATCGGGCGCGCGCATACGAATATTCTGCAAGATGATACCGGAAGCCCTGTCGGACCGCAGCATAGACCCTGGTGGCGGGGCAGTTACGGAGCTTGCCGGCGCGCTCAGCGGTCGGTGGCCAGCTTCAGGCCGAGGCCGACCAGCGCCACGCCGCAGAAGGCATCGACCGGGCGCCGCACGCGGCGGTAGCCGCGCTGGGTGCGGTCGTCGGCGAACAGGAACGCGATGCTGCAGTGCCAGCCGAACGACATCGCCGCCACCGTCCCGAGCACGGCGCCGTAGAACCACAGCGGCGCATGCGCGGGCAGCATCGCCGCGAACACGCTGGTCCAGAAGACGCAGCCCTTCGGATTGGTGAGGCAGGTGAAAAGGCCCGCGCGCCAGGTGCGGAAATACTCGTGGCGCCCGGCCGGCGGCAGCGGCTCCACGGCCGCCGGCGCCGCGGCAACCGGGTCGCGGCGCGCGCCGGAGCGCACGAGCTTGATGCCGAACCAGACGAGGTAGAGCGCACCGGCAATGCGCACGCCGGTGTAGACCCAGTCGATGCGCTGGAGCACGGTGGCGAAGCCGAGCATGGCGAGCGCCGCCCACGCGGTGGACCCGACGCCCACGCCGAAGGCCGAGGTCACGCCCAGCGCGCGCCGTCCCGCGAGCGAAAGCTGGGTGACCATGAAGAAGTTCGGGCCGGGGCTCACGAGCGCGAGTGAATAGACAGCGGCGATCTGAAGCAGCGCGGTGAAGAAATGCATGAGGAGACCTGAGCGACTCGAAGAAGCGTAACGGCATGTGCGGCGCGGCATGCGCGGCACGCGACCCGCCATCTTAACGCGTTAGCGCGCGCCAATTCGAGACTCTCCGTGCGGGAGCCCGGCGGCTTATTCGAGCCGCAGCCGGGCCATGTAGGGCAGGTGATCGGAGAGCCAGGCGGTCTCTTGCGCGGGCTCGATCAGCTCGACCGGTTGCAGGCCGCGCACGAACATCTTGTCGAGCGCGAGCGCGGGCGAGAACGCCGGAAACGTGCGCGCGGGCTCGCCCAGCAGCGTCGCCACCTCCTGCATGCCGTGCTCGGCGAAGAGCGGCACGGAATCGTTGCGCCAGTCGTTGAAGTCGCCCGCGAGCACGAGGGGCCCCTGCGGCGCTTCCCTCGCGATCCAGTGGGCGATCCAGTTCATCTGGCGCAGCCGCGCGCTGCGCGTGAGCGCGAGGTGCGCGCACAGCAGCGTGACGGAGGTTCCGGCCACGCTCGCGCGCGCCACCAGCAAGCCGCGGCGCTCGAACCGGTGCGCCGAAATGTCCCAGCGCCCGCCCAGGTCGAGCGGGTGCGGCGAGAGGATCGCATTGCCATGCCGCCACGAGGGCTTGAACACATTGGTGCCGAGCGCGATCTGCAGTTCGAGCGAGTCGGCGATCTCGGTGGCCTGGCAATGCCAGACGTCTTCGAGCGGATCGCCGAGCGGCGCGCCGAACGTGGATGCCAGCACGGGCTGCGGCAGGCGCCGCGCCATGGCTTCCTGCAGAAAGTAGGCGTCGGCATGGGTGGACTGCACCCAGCGGCGCATGGCCTGCCAGGCCTGGAAGCCCAGCGGCGAGCGGCCCTTGTGCAGGTTCCAGCTCACGGCGACGAAGTCCTTGCGGTGGGCGGTGTCGATGAGCGGTTCTTCGGGGTTTCGCATCAGCGGTCGTTCGCGGTTATTTGCGGTGGTTCGTCGTGTTCGTTGGTCGCGCCTCGTCGCCGCGCTTGTTCGTCATGCTCGCTCGTCATGTTGGCCGCCGCGCCGCTCACGGCTGCGGCGCGAGGCTCGCGCTGACCCGGTACGCAAGCGACGGATCCTTGTCGACGATCTGCCAGCTCACCGTCTGGCCCGCCGGAACGTCCAGCCCCGGGTGGCTGGCGTTGATCTGGCGCGGCTGCGGCGGCAGCTTGCAGCCTTCGGCCGTTTGGGGCCGGTCGTCGGATTCGAGGGTTTCCTCGGCGTCGATGGACAGGATCGCGTCGCTCGCATTCGCCCGCAACGGCGAGACGGTCACGGTGCGCTCGAGGTCGATGCTGCCGGCCGGCTGGTCTTTGCAGCCGATGTCGTGCGTGACCGCGTGATGGTGCGTATCGGTGTGCGCCTGGCCTACGGCGGTCGTGCCGTCGAATTCGTCGATCTGCTGGCCGTCGCGTATCACCTGCAGCGTCCACTTGACGGACTGCTCTCCGGTGTCCTGCGCCTGCGCGCCCACAGCGGCCGTGCCGACGAAAGCGGCCAGCAGCATGGCGGCGATGCGGCGGTTCCACAACATCATATCGGTGACTCCCTACACGTTCGCCGCCTCGGAGCGACGGTCAGACTGGATCAGTCTGACCACCGATCCTATACCGGGTTCGCAAAAAGCGAACCCTTACAGTTCATGGAAGCGGGGGCGGCCGGCGCTTGCGCAAATTAAGGGTCAGCCGGTGCCGCGCTTGTGCGGCGCCGCGCGTTCGCCGCATGTCCCATCTTTGCTGCGTCGCCACAGGGCGTACAATTTCCCCGAAGCGACGGCGTGCCTCGCACGCCATCAACCATACCGAGAGGATTGCGGCGCGGGCCGAGTCCCGGCTGGCGCCGCAGAGGCAGACGCTCAGACATGGATCAGATCGACTGTGTAGTCATCGGCGCGGGCGTAGTCGGGCTCGCGATTGCGCGTGCGCTGGCGGCGCGCGGACGCGAGGTCATCGTGCTCGAAGCGGCCGACGCCATCGGCACCAGCACGAGTTCGCGCAACAGCGAAGTCATCCACGCGGGGCTCTACTACCCGCGCGGCTCGCTCAAGGCCACGCTCTGCGTGCGCGGGCGCGAGATGCTCTACGACTACTGCGCCTCGCGCAACGTCACGCATGCGCGCTGCGGCAAGCTGCTGGTCGCCACGGCGGCCAACCAGATCCCGCAGCTCGAGGCGATTCTCGCGCGCGGCAAGGAAAACGGCGTGTTCGACCTCACGCGCATCAGCGGTTCCGAGGCGCTGGCGCTCGAACCGGCGCTCGAATGCGTGGCGGCCGTGTACTCGCCGCAGACCGGCATCGTGGACAGCCATCAGCTGATGCTCGCGCTGCAGGGCGACGCCGAGCGTGACGGCGCGGTCGTTGCGCTGAAGTCGCCCGTCGAGGCGATCGATGCGACGGCGAACGGCTTCGTGGTGAAGGTGGGCGGCGAGGCGCCCACGATCCTGCGCGCGGCCTGCGTCGTCAACAGCGCGGGGCTCGCGGCCAACAAGCTTGCGCGGCGCATCCGCGGGCTCGACGCGCGGCACATCCCGCCGCTTTATCTCGCGCGCGGCAATTATTTCAGCGTGTCGGGGCGCGTGCCGTTCTCGCGGCTCATCTATCCGATGCCGAACGAAGCCGGGCTCGGCGTGCATCTGACGCTCGATCTGGGCGGCCAGGCGCGCTTCGGCCCGGACGTCGAATGGATCGACTCGATCGACTACGACGTCGATCCGCATCGCGCCGATGCGTTCTACTCGCAGATCCGCAGCTACTGGCCGGCCCTGCCCGACGACGCGCTGCAGCCGGCCTATGCGGGCATCCGGCCCAAGCTCTCCGGCCCCGGCGAGCCCGCCGCCGATTTCATGATTCAGGGCGCCGCCGCTCATGGCGTGCGCGGTCTCGTCAACCTGTTCGGCATCGAGTCGCCGGGGCTGACGGCGTCGCTCGCCATTGCCCAGCGCGTGTGCGAACTGGCGGGTGCGGCCTGAGCGGAGTGATTCTTATCCCCGATTGATGCGGCTCTCTTATCTCCGGAATTGCAACGAAATTCTGCGGTGCTTCGTTGCTATGCTTGCGCGACGCTGTCGTCAGAACGGCGTTTAGCCCTACATACTGGAGTGGAGTGAGTCTTATGAAATCGTCCCGCCGCAGCTTTCTGATCACGAGCATGGGTGTTGCCGCCACCGTCGCGATGTCCCGCCAGGCGTTCGCCGATGCCCCGAAGGCCAGCGAATCCGATCCCACCGCCCAGGCGCTCGGCTACAAGGCCGACGCCAGCAAGGTCGACAAGGCGAAGTTCGCGAAATACGCCGCCGGTCAGGACTGCAGCAACTGCACGTTCTACCAGGGCAAGGCGGCCGATGCGTGGGCTCCGTGCCCGATGTTCGGCGGCAAGCAGGTGGCGGGCAAGGGCTGGTGCAGCGCCTATAACAAGAAGGCGTGATCGTTTCCCGATGCCGCGCCTCGTTAGCTGGCGCGCGGCACTGAACCCACGGCACGCTAGTGCTAGCTGCGCGCCTGCAGGAGCGGCGGGCGCCGCCCAAACCACGGGCGCGCCGCTTCGAGCTGCGCCGCGAGGCGCACGAGCAGCGCATCATTGCCCTCGCGCGCCGCGAACTGCACGCCAATCGGCAAGCCGCGCGCGCTCCACGAGAGCGGCACCGTCATCGCGGGCTGGCCCGTCATGTTGAAGAGTTCGGTGCCGCCGGCCCACGCGAACGCCTTGTTCGACGCCTCCGTCAGCAGTTTTCTCATCAACGCTTCCATCGGCATGGCCGTGACCGCGCGCATCTGCAGGCGCTCGGCTTGCGACGGCTTCAGTTCGCCGATCTTCACCGGCGCGGCGGCGAGCGTCGCGCAGAGGATCACGTCGTAGCGCGTCATCAGGTCGGCGAGCTGCGCCGTGATGCGCTGCTGCACGTCGAGCGCGCCCGGCAGCTCGCGCTCGCCCAGCTTGCTGCCGATGTGGGCCATCGCC
Source organism: Paraburkholderia acidipaludis NBRC 101816 (assembly GCF_000684975.1). Lineage (GTDB taxonomy): Bacteria > Pseudomonadota > Gammaproteobacteria > Burkholderiales > Burkholderiaceae > Paraburkholderia > Paraburkholderia acidipaludis. The sequence continues at coordinate 224,959 of NZ_BAXZ01000002.1, forward strand.
CACGTCGCGATCTCGAAGTCCTGGCGGCGCGGCCGCGTGCCTGTGATCTGGTCGGCCTTGAGAACCATCTGCTCCGCCACGACCGACCACAGCATCAGAAACGCTTCGCGCGCAGCGGCAAAGTCGACCGGCAGCGCGACCGATTCCACGCGATGTCCGAGCGAGGCGACGAGCGCCGCGGCGTCGTCCACGGCGGCGCGCACTTCGGGCGAGAGCTCGAAGGCGAACATCGGATCGGTGATGAGCGCAACGTTCAGCGGCTTGGCGAAGCCGTGCTGCTCGCGGGCGGCCGCGAGGAACGTGCCCGGCGCGCCGGGGGCGAGCTCGGGGTCGCCCGCGAGCAGGTCGAGCATCAGCGCGCTGTCCCGCACGCTGCGCGAAACCGCCAGATCGACGCCGAGCGCACCGGGCGCCGGCGCCGCGTTCGTGGGCACCTGGCGCGAGCGCGACGGCTTCAGTCCGAAGAGGCCGCAGCACGAAGCCGGGATGCGGATCGAGCCGCCGCCGTCCGAAGCATGCGCGAGCGGCACGACGCCGGCGGCCACCGCCGCTGCCGCGCCGCCGCTCGATCCGCCCGGCGTGTGGTCGAGATTCCACGGGTTGCGGCACGGACCGAACAGCTCCGGTTCGGTGTAGGGCATCTGGCCCAGCTCCGAAGCGCTCGTTTTGCCGAAGATGTTGAGACCCGCCGCGCGAATGCGCGTGACGACCGGGCTGTCCTCGGCGGGCACGTAGTGCCGGTAGTGGCGGCTGCCGTAGGTCAAGCGCAGCCCGGCCACGGTCGCGCCGAGGTCCTTCACGAGAAACGGCACGCCTGCGAGCGGCCCGTCGGCGAGCGTGTCGGCGCCGTTGCCGTTCGCCTCGATGGCGCGCGTGCGCAGGCGCGCGGCCTCGTAGTCCTTGAGCACGATCGCGTTGATCGCGGGGTTGGCGGCTTCCGCGCGCGCGATGGCCGTATCGAGCAGTTCGCGTGCGCTCACTTCCTTGCGCTTCACGAGCTCGGCGAGGCCGATGGCGTCGTATTCCAGATAGTCGGACTGCAAGGCTGGGCCTCCTGCTTTCGAAAAGACGGGACGCGGCGGCGGGCGACGGCGCCGGGCAGCGATGCCTGCGCGTGACGCCGGCGGTGCACCGCGATAGCGGGCAGTGCCGCCGGCTGATGCCCGGAGACTAAGCTTACAGACGCTCGGCGAGGAACGTCAGCGTGCGGCCATGGGCAAGCCCGGAGGCATGCTGGTTGTACGACGCGCGCACCGAGCAGTTGAAGCCGTGGTCGGCGTTCGGGTACAGATGGAATTCGGCGTTGTCGCGGCCTGCGAAGCGCTCCTTCACCTGGCCCACGGCGTCGAGCGGAATGCCGTGATCGTTTTCGGCGTAGTGGAACTGGATCGGCACCTTCACCTTGTCGGCGAGGTCGAGCGCGTTCTGGATGCCGCCGCCGTAATAGGCGACCGCCGCATCCACCGAGCCTTCGGCCGCCGCGAGATAGGCGATGCGCCCGCCGAAGCAATAACCGATGGCCGCCACCTTGCCCGTGCACTCGGGCAGCGCGCGCAGCGCCGCGGCCGTCGCGGCGATGTCCTGCACGGCGAGCTTCACGTCGGTCTTCTGCAGCAGCTCGATGCCCCTGTCCCGGTCCGCGCCGACGTAGTCGAGCTCGACGCGCGGTTGCATGCGCCAGAAGATATCCGGCGCGATGGCGACGTAGCCGTCGAGCGCATACTGCTCGACCACGTCGCGGATATGGCCGTTGACGCCAAAGATTTCCTGGATGATGACGATGCCGGGGCCCTTGCCGCCCTTCGGCAGCGCCAGATAGCCGCCGAAGCTGTCGTTGCCGGCGGGAATGTCGATCCAACGAGTCGAAACGCTCACGTTACTCTCCTTCTGATCCTGGGTCGGTCGCGTTGCCGCGAAATTCGGGGGGCCAGTTTGCCACACCCTTACCTGAGCCTGCAGCGCGCCTCGTTCCTGCGCCGGACTCTCATTCTCAATATGTTCGCATACGTTTAATCGAATGCTTAATTGAACTGACTACCTCCGTGCGTGGTTTGCGCGTGCACGGCGAGCGCAAACGCTGGCGCTTTCGAACGCCCTTCGGGGGCTTCGCTATTACTCTCGAAAATAGCCGCCCAAGGCTTCCGAAGGGATTTCATGAGCATTGCAAATCGCTTCTCTCAACCTTGCGGTGTAAGGCTCGGGCTCGATTATTCAGGGGCTCGAAGCTCCCCTGTGGAAAGCCTATTGGTACTCGCACCAATATCTGAAAAAAGTCCCCGAATTTAATTTGATCGCCTACACTTGCGCGCAAGTATGACCACACGGTTCGCCATGAGCGGGCCCGACGGCATGCTGGCCAGGTGCATTCAAGGATGCATCCTGCGTGGTCGTCCGCTCAGGGGAGCGACACGTTCGGGGCGCGGGAGCACCAGGGCGATTACGTTGCTTTTGGGTTCGAAACTGGAGACTTACATGAATATCAAGCTTCAAAAGCTGTTGCCGATCAGCGCTGCCGTCATGATGTTCGGAGCGTTTGCCACGGCAACGTTCGCAGACGAAACGGTCAAGATCGGTCACGTCGCGCCGCTGACGGGGGGCATTGCCCACCTCGGCAAGGATAACGAGAACGGCGCACGTCTCGCCGTCGAGGAAATCAACGCGAAGGGTCTCATGATCGGCGGCCAGAAGGTCACGCTCGTGCTCGACGCGCAGGACGACGCGGCCGACCCGCGTACCGCCACCCAGGTTGCGCAGAAGCTCGTCGACGACAAGGTCGTTGCCGTCGTGGGCCACCTGAACTCCGGTACGTCGATCCCGGCCTCGAAGATCTATAGCGACGCGGGCATCGTGCAGATCTCGCCGTCGGCCACGAACCCGGCCTACACGCAGCAAGGCTTCAAGACGACCTACCGCGTCGTGGCGACCGACGCCCAGCAGGGCCCGGCGCTCGCGAACTACGCGGCCAAGACGCTGAAGCTCAAGAGCGTCGCGATCGTCGACGACTCGACGGCCTACGGCCAGGGTCTCGCGAACGAGTTCGAGAAGACCGCGAAGTCGCTGGGCATGAGCGTTCTCTCGCATGACGCGACCAACGACAAGGCCGTGGACTTCCGCGCCATTCTCACGAAGATCAAGGGTGAGAACCCCGACGCGATCATGTACGGCGGTATGGACGCCACCGGCGGCCCGTTCGCGAAGCAGGCGAAGCAGCTCGGCCTGCGCGCGAAGATTCTCGCGGGTGACGGCGTCTGTACCGACAAGCTGTCCGACCTCGCCGGCGACGCGACCGACAACGTCGTGTGCTCGGAAGCGGGCATGGCGCTCGAAAAGATGCCGCAAGGCAAGGAGTTCGAGGCCAAGTACGAGAAGCGTTTCGGCCAGCCGATCCAGATCTACGCGCCGTTCACGTATGACGCCGTGTACATCATCGTCGACGCCATGAAGCGCGCGAACTCGACCGATCCGGCGAAGATCCTCGCTGCCATGCCGACCACCGACTACAAGGGCGTGATTGGCGAGACGACCTTCGATTCGAAGGGCGACCTCCAGCACGGTGTGATCTCGCTGTACGATTACAAGGGCGGCAAGAAGACGCTGCTCGACGTCGTCAAGATGTAATCCTCGCGCTGCGCCGCGGCGCAGGCGTAATCAAAAAGGCACGTGGACCTTCGGGGCCACGTGCCTTTTGTTTTGCGGGCGAGGCGACAGCAGGAAAGGTAATCAGATCCCGAGCCGTTCGAGCACGCGCGGCGCCGCGAAGGCGACCAGCGCCGCGCACAGCGCGACAACGGCAAGACCCACGGTGAGATTCGTCACCTGCGTAATGCCGCCGATCACCACCGGCCCGAACAGCAGCCCGAAGTAGGCGATGCCCGCGACGTGCGCGAGTCCTTCGGCCGCATGAATGCCCTTCACGCGCGCGGCGGCGGCGAACAGCACGGGCATCATGTTCGCGAGGCCGAGGCCCATCAGCGTGAAGCCGATCAGGGCCGTGACCGTGAACGGCAGCACGAGCGCGCCGATCATCCCGGCGCAGGCGAGCGACGCGCTCGCCATCACGAGCTGCGGCGCGCCGAAGCGCGCGCGCACGGCGTCGCCGGCGAAGCGCGCCGCGGCCATGCCGCCCGAGAATGCCGCATAGGCCGCGCTCGCGAGCGCGGGCGTGGCGACCACGACGTCGCGCATGTACACGGTGGCCCAGTCGTACATCGCGCCTTCGGCGATCAGCGCGATCAGGGCGATGCCGCCCAGCGCCCACAGCGCGGGCGTGCGCCAGCGGTTGCCGGTTTTGGCGTGTTCGCCGTGGGTGGGGTGCGGCACGTGCGGCAGCACGGCCGGGCACGAGACGAGCAGCACGAGCGCCGCGAGGGCGGAGGCGAGGACGAGATGCAGCGCCGGCGCCATGCCGCGCGCGAGCAGCGCCCCGCCGATCGCCGCGCCCGACATGCCGCCGAGGCTGAACATGCCGTGCAGCGACGACATGATCGGCCGGCCGAGCGACTCCTCGACGGCGCTGGCCTCCGCGTTCATGGCGACGTCGAGCGTGGCCATGCCCACGCCGAACAGGGCCAGCACCGCGAGCAGCGTCCAGAACCACGGCACGACGAGGATCAGGGCGCCGCAGACCGACATGGTGAGGCCGCCGGCGAGGCAGGCGCGGCGGGTGCCGACGCGCGCGATCCAGCCGCCGATCGTCGTCATCGCGGCGATCGAACCGCCTGCGACGGCAAAGAGCGCGCAGGAGAGCAGGGCCGGGCTCAGGTGAAAGCGGTCGCGCACCGTGGGAACATGCACGCCCCACGAGGCGTACATCATGCCCGCGACGAAGAAAAGCGCCATGGTGGCGATGCGTGCGCGCTGGCGCGTCGCTACGGGCAGGGCGCGATGCGTGGCGGCGGGCGAGTGCGCCGGCATGGGCGCGCCGAGGGCGGGATCGGTAGTGCGGTCGGACACGGCGGTTCCGGAAGGAAAAGAGGCGCGGTAAAAGCGCCGTAAAGAAGACGCTAAACGGAAGCTGCCTGAAAGCAAACAATGATTCTAGCGAACACAAGGGCGTCTTGCCGAACCCTGATCTGCGCACTGCTCTAATATCTGTACGCGTCCCGCATTTCCGCGCTTTTTTTTCGTGTCTTCTCGTTCTCGACAAGATGCCGCGGGCGCGCAGCGATCACGCGAACGAAGCCGCCTTGCCCGAGGACACCCCTTGAAGATCCCCGCCCACGCCCCGCTTCATCTGCTGCACCAGGTGTCCACCGGCACGCTCGCTACCCACGCTCGCGAGCCGCATGGCTTTCCGTATCCGAGCATCGTGCCGTTCGCGCCCGACGCGTTCCATCGGCCGGTGATCCTGGTCAGCCGGCTGGCCGAGCACACGCGCAACCTGCTGGGCGATGCGCGCGCGGGCTTCCTCGTTGCGCACGCACCGGACGGCGACGTGCTGAACGGGCCGCGCGCCACGCTGCTGGGCCAGTACGCCCCGGTGGACCCGGATCAGGAAGAAGCGGTCGCGCGCCGCTATCTGCGCTACCACCCGGACGCGGAGCGTTACCTCGCGCTCGGCGACTTCACCTTCTGGGTGCTGCACATCGAGCGGTTGCGCTATATCGGCGGCTTTGGCGCGATGGGCTGGCTCGACGGCGCGGATCTCGACGAACTCGACTCCCTCTCGCCCGCGGACGAGGCAGCGCTGATCGAAGCGTTCGAACGGCATCCGGCGCGGCGCGCGGGGCTCGAGCTGGCGGGCGTGGATCGCTATGGCGCCGATCTTGGCGTGGATGGCGTGCGCACGCGCTTCGTCTTTGACGAACCTCAACCTGATTTGCAAACCTTGCATGCGGTGCTAGCCGACTGTGCCGAGCGGCATTCCGTCTGATTTTTTTAAGATAACGGAAAACTGCCTTTATGGATGCGGGGCAACGCTTCGACGCCGTCCAGTTATATCGCATGAGAGCGCGCGATATAAGCCCGGAACTCTCATCCGATGAAATGTTCGAATGTTTTCATACCATTTAATTCTCACCAGTTGATCGTTGCGGGGCGGAATTAATCTGGCGAATGGGTTATTTAGTAAAAATACTGATTTGCACCAGATGAAAGCCTTCCAGGGGGTAGCGACGATGGAAAGATACTGAAACAGCTTTTTATTATTTTTATTGCCGCGCGCTTTTGCCGGGATTGGATTCTGTGTTAATCTCGCCTCCACTTTCCGGGGCAAACATCTGTCAATCGGCATACCGGCGCGAGACTGGTAGCCATTATTTGTCTAAACCACAAGGATACCCATGTCTTCCTACAAGGAACTACTCGCCCAGCGCGAAAAGCTGGAGAAGCAGATTGAAGAGGCGAAGGCACGTGAATATGCCGAGGTCCTCGAAGAAATCAAGCAAAAAATGGCCGATTACGGAATTACCCTGGCCGAACTCGGCGGCGGCCGTGCGAGCGGCAAGAGCGCCAAGGCAGCGCGTTCGCGTGCAAGCGTCGCGCCTAAATATCGGGATCCGGATAGCGGCAGCACGTGGTCGGGTCGCGGCAAGCCGCCGCGCTGGATTGCCGGCAAGGATCGCGAAAAATTTCTGATCCAGAAGTAAAACACTGCTTACCGGCACGCTGTATAGCGACTTATACAGCGTGCTGGGCAATCGTTTTAGCCGCTACGCTTGGTTGCCGCCTGGTTGCCACGCTTGGCACCAGTTAACCCCCGGGCTTGACAATCGGCTTTAACGTTGCGCTTTACAACCGGATTCCGGGTTGGCTTCATAACCCGCTCCATAGCTCCATAGCCTGCTTGCCGGTCGCATAGTCGCCCGGTCACATTGCCCTATTGGTCTATTGCTCTATTGGCAGACATATTGGGGCCGTGCAAGAACGGGCGAACCGCTGCCCCGTTGGGTATTCCGCTGAAGCAGCGGCACGTTGCGGTTTCCCCGATCCGCCATTTCTCAAAAAAGAGAGCCGCGCTGTCGTTCCGACACGCGGCTTTTTGCTATCCCGATTCCGCGTGCAGGGCATGCTTGAATGCGAATACGTCGTGTTCTTGTAGGCATATGATTTAAAAGAGGTTTTTGGGGTTGTCACGAAAAAGACGGCTGGGCGCGATTACAATCGCAGATGCGGCCAATCCTGATTCACCCATTACATCAAACCATGTCTTCCACCACCGGTACGCTCTCATCGGAAAAACACGAGGTCGCGCGCAAAACCACGCTCGTGAGCGTCGCCGTCAACTCGGTGCTCGTGGTTCTGCAGATCGCGATTGGCGTGATTGCGCATTCGCAAGCCCTCGTTGCCGACGGCGTTCATTCGCTGGCCGATCTCGTCTCCGATTTCGTCGTCCTGCTGGCCAACCGGCATAGCGGCGCCAAGCCGGACGCCGATCACAACTACGGCCACAGCCGCTACGAGACGGTCGCGTCGCTCTTTCTCGGCGCGCTGCTGATCGCGGTCGGCATCGGCATGCTGTGGCGCGCGGGAACGCGCATCGCCGATCTCAGTGCGATCCCCGCCATTCACGTGAGCGCGCTTGGCGTGGCGCTGCTCGTGCTCGTCTCCAAGGAAGGGCTCTTCCGCTACATGCTGCGCGAGGCGCAGCGCGTGCGCTCGCAGATGCTTATCGCCAACGCGTGGCACGCACGCTCGGACGCGGCATCGTCGCTCGTGGTGGCGATCGGCATCATCGGCAGCATGGCCGGCTGGCGGCTGCTCGATCCGATCGCCGCGGCCATCGTGGGCTTCATGGTGGCGCGCATGGGCTGGGTGTTCGGCTGGGATGCGCTGCAGGACCTCTCCGACCGCGCGCTCGACGAAGCCGCGACCGCCGACCTGCGTGCGCTCCTGCTCTCCACGCCGGGCGTGCGCGACGTGCACGAAATGCGCACCCGCAAGACCGGCGACCTCGCGCTGGTGGATGCGCACATCCTCGTCGAGCCCTTCATTTCGGTCTCCGAGGGGCACTACATCGCGGAGTCGGCGCGTGCGCGCGTTCTCACCGATGCCCGCGTGCTCGACGCGCTGATCCACGTCGATCCCGAAGACGACATGCACGTGCGGTCGGTGGCGAGCCTGCCGCCGCGCGAAGCCCTGGCGGACACGCTGCGCGAGGCGTTCGCCGGGCACGGCGAGCATGTGGAGGCCGTGACGCTGCACTACCTCAGCACGGGGCTGGCGGTGCAGGTCGCGCTCGCGGTCGACGACGACATCGCGCGGCTCGCGGAAATGGATCTGGAGGCGATCAAGCGGCGCATCGGCGCGAGCCGGCTCGACGTGGTGCATGTGGTGAGCGCGGACGCCATTGCCGCAGCACGCGGCGAGCCCGTCGCCACGCCGCGGACCGCGGAATGAAGGCGGCGCAGCGGCCGCCGCGCGGCATCAGAGCGGCAACTGCGTATCGAACTTGATTTCGCGAAGCACGACGCTCGTGCGCACCTGCGCCACCGCCGGAATGCGGAAGATGCGCTCGTGCAGGAAGTTATCGTAGGCCTTGATGTCCGGCGCCACGATCTTGAGGATGTAGTCCGACTCGCCGGTCGTGCTGTAGCACTCGGTGACTTCGGGACAGGTGGCGATTTCGCGTTCGAACTGCTCGACGCCGCCTTCGGTGTGACGCGTGAGATGGATATGCGCGAGCGCGCAAACATGCAAACCGAGCTTTTCCCGATCGAGCAGCGCCGTATAGCGCTGGATCACGCCCGATTGCTCCATGTCCTTGATGCGGCGCCAGCAAGGCGTGCTGGACAGGCCCACCTGGTCCGAGATTTCCTGCACCGACCGGCGCGCGTCCAGCTGTAGCAGGCGCAGGATCTTCTGAGAGAACGTATCGAGTGTCAACTGCGCCTCCGTTTTTTGCGTCTTGCTATTCCTGAATGTTAGAGGGCAGGAAAACGAAACGCAATGCGAAGTACGCCTGGTGAGGAAGATCGTCTGATTTGTTCTCTAACTGGCGGCATTTTGCCCTGACACGTCCCCATCAAGCGCGCTCGCGGCCTGCTGCGCGCGCAAGTCGGCAAGCATGTTGCAGAAGAGGGCGCCTTGCTCGATGGCGTCGTCGAGCGCGACGTGCGTGTGCGGATAGTCGTCGAACCAGTGCTTCGGGAAGCGCGGCTTGATGCACTTGCGGTACGGCAGGCCCGTCATCGCAAACGCCAGCGTCTTGATGTCGAGCGCCGACCACGAGAACGGGCAGCGTCCCGCGAACCGCATCATGTACCAGAACATGAAGGTGAAATCGAAGCCGGCGGGCATCGCGACGAACACCGGCTTGCCGGGCAGCGCCTCGACCCAGTCGACGTAGGCGGCGAGCGCCTCGGCCGGATCCTGCAGATCCTTGCGGCAGGCGGCCCACGCTTCGGGCTGCGTTTCCCACCAGGCGGCCTGCACGGGATGCGGCGCGGCGCCTTCGAGCGTCATCAGATTCGCCGAGAAAGTGGCGACGAGGCGCTTGTCGGCGGTATAGGCCGCCGATGCAAAACTGAGCATCGAATGCGGGCCCGGAATCGGCCCGTCGGCCTCGACGTCCGTGCTGACGTAGATTTCCTCAATGGCAGGGGTATTCATCATCCGGGAATGCTGTCTGCTACATAGGGATTGGAGCGGCGCTCTTCGCCGAACGTCGACGCGGGGCCGTGACCCGGCACGAACGTGACATCGTCGCCGAGCGGCCAGAGCTTTTCGCGGATCGAGCGGATGAGGTCCGCGTGATTGCCGCGCGGAAAATCGGTACGGCCGATCGAACCTGCGAACAGCACGTCGCCGACAATCGCCACGCGATGCGGCCGGCTGAAGAACACCACGTGCCCCGGCGTATGGCCGGGGCAGTGATAGACCTCCAGCTCCTCGTTGCCGAAGCGCACCGTCTCGCCGTTATTGAGCCAGCGGTCGGGCTCGAAGGCCTCCGCGTGACCGAAGCCGAAGCGCACGCTCTGCTGCGGGAGCATGTCGATCCAGAAGCGCTCGTCCTCGTGCGGCCCCTCGATCGGCACGCCGAACTTCGCGGCCAGCGCCTTCGCGCCCGCGCAGTGATCCACGTGACCGTGCGTGAGCAGCACCTTTTCGAGCTGCACGCCCAGGCGGCCGATCTCGGCCTCGATGCGCTCGAGATCGCCGCCCGGATCGACGACGGCGGCGCGCTGCGTCGCCTCGTCGACAAGAAGCGAACAGTTTTGCTGGAACGGGGTGACGGGTATCAGCGTGATCTTCATGCGCCTGGACGGATGACGGAGAACGGATGGCCTGGCAGGCAGGCCGCGATCGGAGACCCGATTGTACCGGCGCGCGGCGAGGGCCGCCGACGGCTGCCGGAACGCGGTTTGCGATCCGGCGGCAGGCCTTGTCTGACAAGGCTTTGAGCGCCGGATTTGTTACACCGGCGTATAAAGTTCATAAAAATTCGGGGGTTACGTGCGTGCCAGGAATTACTTTTGGGTATAATGCGGCCCAACGCGCACGTTTTACGTGCTTTCACCAGGCGCTGCGGCCCGCTTGAAAAAAGGGTCTCGATGCAGCGCCGTCAAGCAGTGCCGTCGTCTGACGACCGCCCCTTTTGCGGACTGAAGCGACGGCAAATCAGGTGCCGACCCGTTCGGTGCCGCACGTCTTGCCCAGCCAGGCGCCACGCGCCTGCAACGGCCTTGCTGCCGTGACGCTGGGTGGGGCCTACGCCGCCGTTCCTGTGCGCCGTGTGTGACCGGCTCACCTGAACGTGTAGTCCATGTTCGATGGCGGCATGTGGGGTCTGGTCAGGCTGCCGGGGACAGGTTGCGCCAGACGTGAAAGATAACTAGCGGTTAGTGACCCATGAGGGGTCGCATCCGGGTACCGGCTCGAGCTCGTTTTTTCGCGAGAGGGGCTTGCTCGTACCCGCAGCCGCCGAAGCTTACAGTTGCGCGCAATGACGACGCTGGAGCTTCGACATGTGACGACTAGCTTATGAAACTCAGACTGACTCGACGAAGACTCGGGAGTCTTGCAGCCGTATCCGTGCTGGCCGGTTGCGCCATGCCGCCCGGCGCGCAGAACCAGGCAGACGGGTCCGCGCTCAGCACCAAGGACGCGCACATGGCCTTCGCCGCGCCTCAGGGCTACGGTTCGGCCCTGGCCGCGCTGCCCGCGTCGAGCGCCGCCAACGACAAGACGCTCGCCGACGCCGATCCGATCGGCGACGGCCCGGACGTTTCCTGGTTCCACCAGATCGGCCGCGCCTCGTGGTACGGCCGCGCCTTCCACGGCCGCCGCACCGCGAGCGGCGAGCGCTTCGACATGCAATCGCTGACCGCTGCGCACCGCACGCTGCCGCTCGGCTCCTACGTGCGCGTGAGCGTGCCCGAGACGCACAAGTCGGTCATCGTGAAGATCAACGACCGCGGACCGTACGCACGTGGCCGCGTGATCGACCTCTCGTATGCGGCTGCGAAGATGCTTGGCGTGCAGCACGCCGGCACGGCGCGCGTGACCATCGAAGGACTCCCGCGCGAGGAAGCGAAGGCCGAGCAGGCCGAACAGCTTGCCGCGATTTCGAACGGCGACCGCTGATCCTGGCGTTGCGTCGCCGCCGAAACCTGAAGGGCCGCTTGATGCGGCCCTTCTGCATTTCAGTCGCCCTCTTCTTCTTCTTCCTTCAGCTCGAGCGCCCGCGCATAGAGCGCATTGCGCGACGCGCCGGTGAGCGTGGCCGCGACCTTCGCCGCGCTCTTCACGGGCACCTCCTGCAGCAGCACGCGCAGCAGGGCGTCGTGGTCCTCGCCGGAAGACTCGCTCGCACCAGCGCCTTCCACGACGAGCACGAACTCGCCGCGCTGACGGTTCGCATCCTCGGCGAGCCACGCTGGCGCTTCGGCCAGGGTGCCGCGATAGAGCGACTCGTGTAGCTTCGTCAATTCGCGGGCGATCAGCACGCGCCGCGCGGGGCCGAACGCATCGGCAAGCGCCTGCACGGTTTCCACGATGCGATGCGGCGCCTCGTAGAACACCATTGCGTGCGCATGCGTGACGAGCGGCTGCAGCGCGGAAGCGCGCTGCTTCGCCTTCGGCGGCAGGAAGCCGAGGAACGTGAACGTCGAAACCCAGTCGCCGGCCGCGCTCAACGCGGTCGCGAGCGCGCTCGCACCGGGCAGCGGCACGACCTGGAAACCGGCCTCGCGCACGGCGTCGACGAGCTTCGCGCCGGGGTCGGAAATGCCGGGCGTGCCCGCATCCGAAACGCAGGCCACGCGTTCGCCCGCGCGCAGAAAGTCGATCACGCGCTCGGCCGCCTCGCGCTCGTTGTGCTCGTGCACGGCGATGAGCGGCTTCGACATGCCGTAGCGCGTGAGCAGTTGGCCCGTGTTGCGCGTGTCCTCGGCCGCGATGCGATCTGCGAGGCCGAGCACGTGCAGCGCGCGCAAGGTGATGTCGGCGAGATTGCCGATGGGCGTCGCCACGACGTACAGCGTGGCGGCCGGATAGTGCTGGGTCTGTGCGAGTTCGGAAAGGGACGAAGGAGACGTCATGACGCGGAACGCGCGAGCGAAAGAGAGGAGGCCGACATTGTGCCACGCGGGGGAACGGGCGTTGGCGGGGGAAGGGCAGAGGGGTTCTCCTTCTTCTTCTTCGTCTCGTCCTCGTGCCGCCAGTGCCGCGAATGTTCAGGACATCGACAACTTTTCCGCACGTCGCGAGTCCAACGCCGAATCGCGTGCGGCGGGCGCACGTTTCGAAGCGCGTGCGCTCGACTTCCTGCGCAGCCAGCGGCTCGCGCCCGTCGCGCGCAACGTGCATTGCCGCGGCGGCGAACTGGACCTCGTGATGCGCGATCGTGACGGCACGCTCGTCTTTGTCGAAGTGCGCGCACGCACGCGCAGCGACTATGGCGGCGCGGCGGCGAGCGTGGGATGGCACAAACAGCAGCGCGTACTGCGCGCCGCGCGTTACTTTCTCGCGACGCGCGTGGCCCGCGCGAATGCGCAAAAGCCTGCGTGCGCCACGCCGCCGTGCCGCTTCGACGTGATTGCATTCGAGCGTGGGCGACTGACGTGGATACGCGACGCCTTCCGCGCCGATGACAGTTGAATACGCGGAGAACGCGCGCGAGTGCGCTAAACTTGCGTGCATCCGCTGACAGAACAGCGTTTTCTCGCGATACCCGCAGTACAGATTAGAGAGTCGATGTCCGTCGAACGTATTCAACAACACTTCCGCGACAGCGCAGCGCTCAAGCTCGCGGCCATGGAAGCCCTCGCGGTGCCGATTGCGGCCACCGTCGACACGATGTTCGCCGCGCTGGCGAACGGCAACAAGATACTGGCGTGCGGCAACGGCGGATCCGCCGCCGACGCCCAGCACTTCGCGGCCGAACTGATCGGCCGCTTCGAACGTGAACGCCCAGGCCTGCCGGCCCTCGCGCTGACCACCGACGCCTCGGTGCTCACCGCCGTCGCCAACGACTACGCGTACGACCAGGTCTTCGCGAAGCAGGTGCGCGCGCTGGGCCAGCCCGGCGACGTGCTGCTCGCGATCACGACCTCGGGCAACTCGGCGAACGTGCTCGCGGCGATCGAAGAAGCGCACGAACGCGAAATGATCGTGATCGCGCTGACGGGCAACGGCGGCGGCAAGGTGAACGAAACGCTGGCCGATACCGATATCCATTTGTGCGTGCCGTCCGAGCGGACCGCGCGCATCCAGGAAGTGCACCTGCTTACGATTCACTGCCTGTGCGACGGCATCGACGCGATGCTGCTGGGCGATGACTGACACCGAAGGACGAAGGAGAGTGACGTTGAAGAGCAGATACGGCATCAGTAGCGCCCTGGCCCGAACGACCATGACGATCGGATTGGCGGCTGCACTCTCGGCGAGCCTGCAAGGCTGCTTCCTCGCGATTGCGGGTGCGGCGGGCGGCACGGCGCTCGTGGCGACCGACCGCCGCACGGTGGGCTCGCAGACCGAGGACCGCGAGATCCAGGTGAAGGCGCTCTCGGATATCTCGAACAAGCTGCCGCAGTCCTCGCATATCAACGTGGCCGTGTTCAACCAGCGCGTGCTGCTGACGGGCGAAGTGCCGGACGACGCTTCGAAGCAGCGGGCCGGGGATATCGCGCGGGGGATTACGAATGTCGATTCCGTGGTGAACGAACTGGCGGTGCAGCCGGCGAGCTCGTTCTCCTCGCGGGCTAACGACTCGTATCTGGAAGGGCGCGTGAAGGCCGAACTGATCTCGTACAAGGACATTTCCGCGAATGACTTCAAGGTGGTGAGCGAGCGCGGCACCGTTTATCTGATGGGGCTCGTGACGCGGCAGGAAGGAAGTACTGCCGCCGATGCGACCAGCAAGGTCATGGGTGTGCAGCAGGTGGTGAAGGTTTATCAGTACATCCAGCCGGGGCAGCAGGGTTCGGGGGCTTCGGCCGTGGCGGCGGTGAGTGCCCCGCCGCCGGCTGCGAATCCCGCGGAGGCCCCGATGGTGGGGGCCGTGCCCGATGCTTCGGTGAGCTCGCGGCCTATCGATCAGCAAGCGCCGGCTCCGGTTACCAGCTCGTCGCCTGCTGAGCCGGGCAACGGGAAGGCCTTGTGATGAGGTTTTGGGGTGGTCGGCCGGGGTTGTGGGTTGCGGGGTTGGCGCTTGCTGGCGTGATTGCGGTGGCGCCGGTGCAGGCGTCGGCGACTCCGGATGGGCTGGCTGTGGCTCGCAACAACGCCTGTATGGGTTGCCATGCCGTGGATCGCAAGCTGGTTGGGCCGTCGTTTCAGCAGATCGCTGCGCGCTATAAGGGCGATCCTGCGGCTCAGGGCAAGCTGGAGAAGAAGGTGCGGGACGGTGGCTCCGGCGTTTGGGGGGCGATTCCTATGCCTTCTCATCCGGGGATGAGTGCTGCCGATATTCGTACTGTCGTGGGCTGGGTGCTGGCTGGGGCGCCTTCTTCCAATTGATATTGAGGGCGGGCAAGTTTTGTGCTTGCCAACGACGATTTTGGCTGTGCTAGAATCGTTGCTTCGTTGGGGCGGTAGCTCAGCTGGGAGAGCGTCGCGTTCGCAATGCGAAGGTCGGGAGTTCGATCCTCCTCCGCTCCACCAATAAAATCAAAGGGTTACAGGTTATTTTCCTGTAACCCTTTTCTGTTTCCGCGGTCCGTGTAACCGCTGTGTAATCGAATTTGGTCCGCTCGGATCCACGTCGATCCATCATCACTGGCGTTCTGCTTTCGTGGGAATGCTCATAGCGGCGACGGCGACCTTCTTGAGTTCCTCTGCACATCCGCTTCGACCAATAGCGCCAGCAACCCAATCGATTCCTGCCACCCCAAATAACACCCCTCAACCGGAATAACCCCCGGAATCCCTTCCTGCAGGACACTCATCTCAGTCCCGCAAAAAACCTCACGCAACCCAACCGTCGTTTCCATCTGCTCCGCCAGATTCGGATCATCAAACCTCCCGCTATACCGAATCCGCTCATTCGGCACCAACTCGAGATATTCGCCACCAAACGAATGCACTGCCCCGGTAGTGAAATTCCGAAACGACATCCGATACCCGCCTCCAACCCGCGCGTCGAGTTGCTGCACAGCCCCACAAACCCATTAGGCGGCAGCCACTTAACCAGCGCCTCAGGATCGAGAAACGCGCGATAAACCCGCTCCGGCGCAGCCCGAAGCACGCGATGTAACCGAACGCCATTCCCAGCCATGCCCATCCCCTCAGAAAGTGCCCAAACTCCGGCGATCTAGACAGACATGTTAGGCGACGGACGCCCACCCCGACGGCAACCTGCCGCCCACGCCGCCATCGCCTAAACTTCCCAGATGAAAAGGCCCGGCCCAAAACCCGCCGCCGGGCCCATACCGCCGCCGCCCATCCCGCGGCAAACGGAGGCCGTCATGACCGGTCCGCAAGCGCCAACCCAAAAGTTCGACTACGAAGGCTTCGAGATCCACGTTGCGCCGGCCCCGGCGGACGATGGCAGCAACCGCTACACATACACGGCCTACGTTTGTCACCCCGGCGCAGACACGGCCGTGCCGGGCCACGCGGTGTCGTTCCACGCAGATTTCGGCGACGCGTTTCGCAGTGAGCAGGACGCGGTGGAGGAAGCCGTCCACGTTGGCCACAGCATCGTGGACGGCACGCATCCCGATCTCTCGGTGCTCTCGCTGGTGACGCACGGCTTCTGAGCAGGCCGACAGCGCCGGCTTACCGTGCAGTAGAAGGAAAAGGAAAAAGGCCCGGACGAATCGAGGCGATCCGTCCGGGCAAGCCGCCGGGAATCCGGCGGCGGAGGTGTCCCTGTGCGTGCCGGGCATATAGTCCCCGCACAAATGACAACGGGTCCGCTCTCGATATCGAACTGGAGAGCGGACCCGTTCCGACAATCTTCGCGCGAGTAGCCATTGCCGACGCACAATGCATCGGCGTCAAACGTCAATGCTTGCCAGTTCGCGGCGAGCCGTGCGTCGAGGCGCCATACGCCGCGTTTTGCTGCGCAACCCGAAACGCCGCGAAAACTTTATTGCGCCGCAGACCCAAGAAAAATAGCGCAACGCAGCAAACATCGTTACGCAATCGGACATAATTTCAGGCGGATCGGGCGTCCAGGCAATGCCGATGTTCTCGGAATCCACGCTGCCGGCTCGCCCGCCGCGCCGTAGGGCAAAATAGTGCGCATGGGCTGCGCGTAACGCTCGCGGCCTGCTTGAAACACGATCATTCGAGGAGCTTTCCCATGAAGAACAGTCTCAGCCGTCAGGCGCTGATCGCCGCCGCGCTGGCGGGGCTTGCGACTGCGGGCGTCGCGCACGCGGACGACAAGGTGAACTGCTACGGCGTGGCGAAGGCCGGCCAGAACGACTGCGCGAGCAAGACGGGCGTGCACGACTGCGCGGGCCAGGCGAAGGTCGATAACGACAAGGGCGATTTCAAGGCTATGCCGAAGGGCACCTGCGAGAAGCTCGGCGGTACGCCGGAGAAATGAACGCCGGCAGCGGCGGCGCGCAGTGCGTCGCGAGTGGCGCCGCGCGTGCACCTGCAGGCGTCGGCATCGGGCTGCGTCATGCGCACTACGGTGAGTTCCTCGCCGCCACGCCCGCAGTGGACTGGGTCGAGGTACACAGCGAGAACTACTTCGGCGAGGGCGGCTACGATCTGTACGTGCTGGAGACGGTGCGCCGCGATCTGCCGGTGAGTCTGCACGGTGTGGGCCTCGGGCTCGGTTCGGCCGCGCCGCTCGATACGGCGCATCTCGCGCGGTTCAAGCGTCTTTGCGAGAGCATCGAGCCGGCCGTCGTCTCCGAGCATCTGTGCTGGGGCGCGACGCGCGATGGTGCATTGCACGATCTGCTGCCTATGCCGTTGAGCGAGGCGTCGCTCGACCATCTCTGTGCGCGGGTCGCGCAGATGCAGGACGTATTGCGTCGTCCGGTACTGGTCGAAAATGTTTCGGCATACGTAAGGTTCCGGGAGGACTCGCTCGGTGAGACCGAATTTCTCGCCGGGCTTGCGCGACGCACGGGCTGCGGTGTGCTGCTCGACGTGAACAATCTCTACGTCAACCAGTGCAATCACGGCGAGGACGCGCTCGCTGCCATGCGCGCGTTGCCGCCGGCGGTCGTGGGCGAGATCCACCTCGCCGGGCATCGCGTGACTTCGGCCGCCGTCGTCGACGATCATGGCTCGCGCGTCGCGCCTGCCGTATGGTCGCTGTACGAGGCCGCGCTGCAGCGTTTCGGCGCGGTCCCCACGTTGATCGAATGGGACACGGAGATCCCGTCGCTCGGCGTGCTGTTCGACGAAGCGCATCAAGCGCGCGAGCGCGTCGCGACGCTGGCAGGCGGCGGCGAGCACGCGGAGGCCAGGTGATGCCGCAGCCGCAAACGCCGGAATGGCTGGAATGGCTGGAATCGCTGCAGAAGGCCTTCGCCGCCGCGCTCGACGATCCGGCCGCCGACGCGGCGCTTGCCCCGCATCTCCAGTTCTCCTCAAATTCGGGCGATGCAGGGGAACAGCCTCTGTGCGCACGCATCGGTCTGTATCGCGGCAACATGCGTGCGGCGCGGCATCGCGCGCTGGCGAATGCCTATCCCGTGCTGGCGGCGCTGGGCGGCGACGCCTGGTTCGAGGCGCTTGCATTAGCCTATGCGCGGGCGCATCCCGCGCATGATGCCGATCTCAACCGTTTCGGCGCAGCACTGCCGGCGTTCCTCGAACACTACGAGACCGATCCGCGCTACACCTACTTCGGCGACATCGCGCGCCTGGAATGGGCATTGCACGCCGCAACGTTCGCGGCGAACACGACATCGCTCACCGTGCAGCAATGGCACGCGCTTGGCGCGGACCAACTGGCGTCGGTGCGTCTTGACGTGCACCCGGCGTGCTCGGTGTTGGCCTCGCCGTATGCCGTCGATGCGATCTGGCGCGCGCATCAGCCGAATGGCGGCGGCGCGTGGCCCGAGCGAGTCGATACGCCGTCGTGGTCGCTAGTCGCGCGGCCGCAATGGCGCCCGATATTGCTGACGCACACCGAAGCGGCACATCTGGCATTTGTCGCGATGCAGCGCGGCGCAACGCTCGATGAGGCGCTGGACGCGGCCTTCGCCGTGGATAGCGGTTTCGATTTCGCGGGCCAGTGGCGTGTCTGGATCGAGTCCGGCGCCATCGTGGGGCTGCGTGATCGGGCGCCGCGTTGACTCACCGTCACCGTCGCGGACAGCGGCCAAAAAAAAACCGCTCAAGCCGGTAGGCATGAGCGGAAAGTCGGAGAGTTTACAGCTTCTGCATGAACTGTCATGGGGTCACGCAGCGATAAGCAGTCTATCGGCTGCACCGGCCGGCAGATATCAGACTAAGACGAATTCTTGACCCGAATCCAGGTGATGTGCGCGTTCGCCGCAGCTTGCCAGGCAGTTTGCGGCTCCGTACACTCGCGCCTGATTTCCATTCGGGGTGTCCGGCGGCCGCGCGGGCGCTTTGGCGACACCCCCCAGACAACCGGAAACAGAACACGCCGCCAAGAGGAGCCCTCCCCATGTCCGATTCCTATTTCCCCCGCTGGCGCCCGCAGTCGAGCGGCGCCAAACGTGCCGGCGGCGTCGTCGCCACCGACGAGCGCCTCGCCTGGCCGCAGATGGTCGCGATGGGCGTGCAGCACGTCGTGGCGATGTTCGGCTCGACCGTGCTCGCGCCGCTGCTCATGGGCTTCGATCCGAACCTGTGCATTTTCATGTCCGGCATCGGCACGCTGCTGTTCTTCGCCGTGGTGGGCGGGCGCGTGCCGAGCTATCTCGGTTCGAGCTTCGCCTTCATCGGACTCGTGATCGCGGTGACGGGCTACAGCGGCCACGGCCCGAATCCGAACATTCCGGTCGCGCTCGGCGGCATCATCGTGTGCGGCGCGGTCTATGCGGTGATCGGCCTGATCGTTTCGGCGGTGGGTACGAAGTGGATCGAAACGCTCATGCCGCCCGTCGTCACGGGCGCGATCGTCTGCGTGATCGGCCTGAATCTCGCGCCCATCGCCGTGAAGGGCGTGAGCGGCTCGCAGTTCGATGCGTGGATGGCGCTCGTCACCGTGCTCTGCGTGGGCGCGGTGGCGGTCTTCACGCGCGGCATGCTGCAGCGCCTGCTGATTCTCGTGGGCCTCCTGATCGCCTACGTGATCTACGCGATCGTCACCAACGGCATGGGCCTCGGCAAGCCGATCGACTTCTCGATCGTCGCCAACGCGGCGTGGTTCGGTCTGCCGAAGTTCGGCGCGCCGGTCTTCGACGTTCACGCCATGGCGCTGCTCGTGCCGATCGCGGTGATCCTCGTCGCCGAAAATCTCGGCCACATCAAGGCCGTTTCCGCGATGACGGGCACGAACCTCGACCGCTACATCGGCCGCGCGTTCATTGGCGACGGCATTGCCACCGTCGTTTCGGGCTTCGTCGGCGGCACGGGCGTCACGACCTACGCGGAGAACATCGGCGTGATGGCGGTCACGCGCATCTACTCGACGCTCGTGTTTGCCGTGGCCGCGCTGATCGCGATCGTGCTGGGCTTCTCGCCGAAATTCGGCGCCGTGATCCAGACGATTCCGGGCCCGGTGCTGGGCGGCGTGTCGATCGTCGTGTTCGGCCTCATTGCCGTGACCGGCGCGCGCATCTGGGTCGTCAACAAGGTGGACTTCTCCGACAACCGCAACCTGATCGTCGCGGCCGTCACGCTCGTGCTCGGCGCGGGCGACTTCTCGCTCAAGCTCGGCGGCTTTGGCCTCGGCGGCATCGGCACGGCTACCTTCGGCGCGATCATTCTCTACGCGCTCCTGCGCCGTAAGCCGGCGCAGGAAGCTGCCGTTTGAGGCCGCGCTGCGGCGCGTCGCGGGTCACACCGCTTCGCTTCGCATACCCAGGCACCCAGGCGCGGCTCAGCCGCGCCCCCGCCTGCGCGTGGTCACTGCCGTTTCGGATAGATCCACCTCGCGCACGAGCTTGTTCATCGTTTCGTCGTTGATCTTCTGCTGGTTGCGCAGCGCGAGCAGCGTCGCGCGTTCGGCGCGCATGGCGGCAAGGCGCATGCGCACCTCCAGCGCTTCGCCGCGGCGGGCGTGCTGGCTGCGGTCGCGGTCGGAGTCGAGCGTCGCGATGCGCCGCCGGTAGATGTCCATCACGCGCGCCGTCGTATCGGCGGCGTAGGCGGCGTCCGATTCGTCGAGCTGCTCGCTGACTTCGTCGTGCAGGGCGTCGATGGCGCGGATGGCCGCCTGCGCGGCCTGCACGCGCGCGGCGCGCTCCTCGGCCGCGTGCGGCGGCACGCCGGAACGGCCCACGCTGCGCAACAGCAGCGGCAGCCCCACGATCGCCACGAGCAGCGAGGCGAGAATCACGCCCGTCGCGATGAAGATCGCGGTGTCGCGTCCGGGCAGCGCGCTGCCGTCGGCAAGCGCCACGGGCAGCGAGAGCACGCCCGCGAGCGTGACGGCGCCGCGCACACCCGCCACGGTCGTGATCGCGACCGTGCGCAGCCCCGGCACGGCGCTCGCCATGCCGCGACGCGCCGCGTTGCGGCTCGCCACCCAGCGCAGCAGCCAGACCCATATGAAACGCATGGCGTAGAGCGCGGCGAGCACGGCGGCGACATAGCCGATCAGCAGCAACATCTGCGCGTTGCTCGTATGATGCGCGTCGAGCAGCGCCTTGCCGAGAATGCCCGGAAACTGCAGGCCGAGCAGCGTGAACACCATGCCGTTGAAGACGAACTCGATCATCGTCCAGGTGCTCGCCGCGCGCACGCGCGCCGAGACGGGCCCCATATGGGCGACGCTCGTGTAGTTCATCATCATCCCCGCCGCGACGGCCGCGAGCACGCCCGAGCATTCCATATGCTCGGCGAAGAGATAGGCCGCGAACGGGATCAGCAGCGTCATCACGACGCCGGGCGCGGGGTCGCCGTCGTCGGTGACATTGAGAAAGCGCGCCGACACGAAGCTGAAAATCCAGCCGATCGCGGCGCCCACGGCGAGCCCGCCCGCCGCGATCACGACGAAGCTCAGCGCGGCCGCATGCAGCGAGAAATAACCGGTGAGCGCGGCGGCCACGGCAAATTTGAGCGCGACGAGGCCCGACGCGTCGTTCATCAGCGCTTCGCCTTCGAGGATGTGCATGAGCTGCGCGGGCAGGCGATCCTTGCCGGCGATGGCGGAGAGCGCGACGGCGTCGGTGGGCGAGAGCACGGCCGCGAGCGCGAACGCGACGGGCAGCGAGACCTGCGGCACGAGCCAGTGCACGAAATAGCCCACGGCGACCACCGTGAAGAGCACGAGGCCCAGCGCGAGCGTGAGGATCGCGCGGCGCTGCAGGAAGAACTCGCGCTTGGGAATGCGCCAGCCGTCCGCGAACAGCAGCGGCGGGATGAACAGCGCCATGAAAATGTCGGGGTCGAACGTGACGTGCGGGTTCACGCGCGGAAACGTGAGCAGCGCGCCAATGCCGATCTGCACGAGCGGCAGCGGCAATTTAACGGGCAAAAGACGCACGACGACGCCCGAAAGCGCCACCGCCAGGAGCAAAATGAGAACGGTGAAGAGGATTTCCATCGATTGGGCGAAGAAGGGGGAGAGGCGTCCCCTTGATGCAGAAAGGTTGGCAGAAGCGGCCGGCGGGTCGCTCAGGTTGGGGAACAGTTTAGCCCGAGGGCGCGAACGGATGCCGTGAAGCGGTCGCGGCGGGGCGGCCGATCGCGTGCACAATGCTGGTGCGCGCGGTGCCTGGTCGATGCCCGTTCGCGACG
The DNA here is from genome assembly GCF_000684975.1 of Paraburkholderia acidipaludis NBRC 101816. GTDB lineage: Bacteria > Pseudomonadota > Gammaproteobacteria > Burkholderiales > Burkholderiaceae > Paraburkholderia > Paraburkholderia acidipaludis. Next base: position 247,189 of record NZ_BAXZ01000002.1, read on the forward strand.
CATGCGGTGTGTTCCCGACCCGCATTCCGATGCGCGTCACATTGGAGTGCGAGCGAGCACGGACCTTGCTTACCCGCTGCGTGTGACGCAATGAACCGGCCCCGGCGGCCATCTCCGCGCGAGTGCCTCGCGCTAACGCCGGCGCCGGTCTCGCGCGAGAGGAAGGCATGACCACAGAGCAACAGGACAGAACGGCCGCCGCACCGCCCGGCTTCAGCATGAGCGTCGCTTCGGGGCTGGAGCGCTATAGCGCGCGACATGGCGATCTCACGCTGACGAGCGTGTTCCAGCCGGTTTTCAGCCTTTCGCACATGCGGGCGATCGGCTACGAAGGACTGCTGCGCGCACACGACGCGCTCGACCGCCCCATTTCGCCCATCGACGTATTCGGCGAAGCGGCGCGCGTGGGCGAGACGCTGCAGCTCGATCGCCTGGCGCAAGGGCTGCATATCGAGAACTTCAAGCTGCTTGGCGCGGAGCGCGAATGGCTCTTTCTCAACGTGCATCCGGGCACCCTGATCGAGCCGTATCACACGGCGGCGCTGCTCGCGAACCTGCGGCGGCTCGACTTGCCGCCGCGGCGCATCGTGCTCGAGGTGCTGGAAGAAGAGGCCGCCGATCTCGACCAGCTCTCGCAAGCCGTGGCCTCGTTTCGCGAGCGCGGCTTTCTCGTGGCGCTCGACGACTTCGGCGCGGGCCACGTCGATATCGGCCGCGTATGGCAGCTCAATCCCGACATCGTCAAGCTCGACCGCATCATGCTGCTGCATGCGGCGCATCGCGCGGACATGGCGGCGACGCTGCCCGCGCTCGTCGCGCTGCTGCACGAGGCGGGCAAGCTCGTGCTGATCGAAGGTGTGGAGACGGAGCAGGAGGCGCAGCTCGCGCTGTCGTGCAACGCGGATTTCGCGCAGGGTTTTTTCTTCGCGCGGCCCGCGCCGGGGCTCACCGACGCGGCGCACGCGCAGTCCGTGATCGCCGAGGCGACCGAGCGCTTTCGCACGCAGACCGAGCAGCGCGAGCGCGGCACGGCAAACCGGCTCGCGCCCTATGTGCGCGCCTTCGAGCGCGCGGCGGAGCGGCTCGGCGCCGGCGAGTCCATGGAGGAGGTGTGCTGGAATTTCCTCGGGCTCGATTACGCGGCGCGCTGCTATCTGCTCGACGCGAACGGACGGCAGGCGGGGCGCAACGTCGTGCTGCGCGTCGACCGTGCGCAGCACGATGCACGCTTTCTGCCGCTGGACGATGCGCAGGGGGCGAACTGGCTCAGGCGTCCTTACTTTCGGGCGGCGCTGACCGGGCCGGGGCGCGTGCACGTCACCGCGCCTTATCTGTCGATCAACGAGGCGTTGCCATGCGTGACGCTTTCGATGGCCGTGCACGTGGGCGACCGGCTTTGCGTGCTGTGCGGGGACGTGGACTGGCTTTCGGATGAGCCGCGGTGAACGCCTGGGCGCACGCTGGCTGAGCTGCAAATGAAACGGGCGGCTCTCTGGCCGCCCGTTGCGCTTCCATGCGCTTACGTCGCGCGCGTCACTTCGCCACAACCACCGGAATCCCGCGCAGCGCCCCTGCGCCCTTGAACGACTCGACGGCCTCCTGCACCACGGCGCTCGTCTTTGCCTCCAGCTTCAAGCGCGCCGCCAGTTCGCGCTCGCTGCGCTTCACGGCCGCGAGGTTGGCGAGCTTCACATGGCCGTAGCCGCGCACGCGCTGGTAGAGGCTCGCAAGCTTCGCAATATCGTCGGCGTTCTGCGCATCGAGGTGTGCGAGCGCACCGCGCATCGTGGCTTCGTAGTCGTCGGCGAGTGCGCGTTCCATGCGGCGTTCGAGCGTCTTGCCGAACGGATCGAGCCACGTGCCGCGCACGCTGCGGCCCTTCGAAAGCAGCCCCAGTGCCTTCCACATCCACTGGCCGAACTGCATTTTGCGAGGCACTCCACCCTCCTTTGCGTGCGCAACGAGCGGCGGCGCCATGTTGAACTTCACCGTGAAATCGCGGGCCGCCGTGCCTTCGAACTGCGCTTCGAGCGCGGCGCGGAACGCGGGATCGGTATGCAGCCGCGCCACCTCGTATTCGTCCTTCACCGCGAGCAGGCGATAGAACGTCGTCGCCACGGCGCGCGCGGGCGCTTCGCCTTCGCGCTTGTCCGCGGCACGGGCCGCATCGACGAGCGCGCGGTAACGCTTCGCGTAACCCGCGCCGCCATAAGTGACGAGACGCGCTTCACGGTCGGCGATCAGCTCGTCGAGCGTCTGCGTAAACTTCGGCGTGCCAGGCGGCTTGCGCGCGGCGTCGAGCGATTCGAGCGCGGCGGGGTCGGCGGCGGCGAGGCGGCCGATCGAGAACGCCATCAGGTTTGCCTGCACGGCTATGTTGTTGAGTTCGATCGCGCGCGTGAGCGCCGCGAGCGAAACGGGCACGAGGCCAAGCTGCCACGCGAAGCCGAGCATCACGATGTTCGCGCCGATCGTGTCGCCGAGGAAGCGCTGGGCGAGCGCCTGGGCGTCGCATGTCGACAGCGGATCTTGCGTCGTCGCGGCGCCGTTCGTGGCCGCGTGACGCATCTTCGCGAGCAGGGCGTCTGCATGCAGGTTCGCTTCGGGGTTCTGCACGAACGACGCGTTCGGAATCTCGTGCGTGTTCACGACGATGCGCGTGCGGTCGTGGCGCACGGTCTGCAGCGCGTCGGCGCCCGCGCCCACCACCATGTCGCAGGCGAGCAGCAGGTCGGCCTGTTGCGTGTCGATGCGCACCTGGTTGAGCAGCGCGTCGGTGGCGGCGAAGCGCACGAACGAGAGCACCGAGCCGCCCTTCTGCGCGAAGCCCATGAAATCGAGCACGGAGGCGCTCTTGCCTTCCAGATGCGCGGCCATGCTGATGAGCGCGCCTACCGTCACGACACCCGTGCCGCCCACACCGGTCACGAGAATGTCGTAGGGCGCGTTGTCCAGATGCGTATGCGGGACGGGCAGCGCGGCGACGCGCGTGGCGAGCGTCTGCGGATCGAACGCGGCGCCCGCGGCCTTCTTGAGCTTGCCGCCTTCGATCGTCACGAAGCTCGGGCAGAAGCCGTTCACGCACGAGTAGTCTTTGTTGCACGACGACTGGTCGATGCGGCGCTTGCGGCCGAGTTCGGTCTCGACGGGCTCCACTGAGAGGCAATTCGACTGCACGCCGCAGTCGCCGCAGCCTTCGCAGACGGCTTCATTGATGAAGAGGCGCTTGTCCGGGTCGGGAAATTCGCCCTTCTTGCGGCGGCGGCGCTTTTCGGCGGCGCAGGTCTGGTCGTAGATCAGCACGGTCACGCCCGGGGTGTCGCGCAATTCGCGCTGCACCGTGTCGAGTTCGCGGCGAGGGTGAAACGTCGTGCCCTTCGGGAACAAGCCGTGATGGCCGTCGTATTTCTCGGGTTCGTCGCTCACCACCACGAAGCGCGAGACGCCTTCGGCTTCCACCTGGCGCGCGATCTGCGGCACCGAGATGCTGCCGTCCACGGGCTGGCCGCCCGTCATCGCGACGGCGTCGTTGTAGAGAATCTTGTAGGTGATGTTGGCCTTCGCGGCCACGGCCTGGCGGATCGCAAGGATGCCTGAATGAAAGTAGGTGCCGTCGCCCAGGTTCTGGAACACGTGCTTCATGTTCGTGAACATGGAATGCGCGGCCCAGTCCACGCCTTCGCCGCCCATCTGGATGAGGCCCGTGGTGTCGCGCTCCATCCACGAAGCCATGAAGTGGCAGCCAATGCCGGCTTGCGCGATGGAGCCTTCGGGCACCTTGGTTGAAGTGTTGTGCGGGCAGCCCGAGCAGAAGTAGGGCGTGCGGCGCACGGCGTCGGCCACGTTCGAGAGGATCTGCGGCGCCACGAGATCGACCACGCGCTCGCGGCGGTCCAGCACGGGCTTGTGCTTCGCGAGCCATGCCGCGAACACGGGCAGGATGCGCGACGGGCGCAGTTCGCCGAGTTCGGAGAGCAGCAGCGCGCCGTTCTCGTCGTGCTTGCCCGTGATGACGGGGCGTGCGCCTTCCTTGCGGTTGTAGAGGTAGTCCTTCACCTGCTGCTCGATCACCGGGCCCTTTTCCTCGATCACCAGCACGTCGGTCAGGCCCGAGACGAAGGCGTCGATGCGCGACATCTCCAGCGGGAACGAGAGGCCCACCTTGTAGATACGCACGCCGGCGCGCTCCAGGTCTTCCACCGTGATGTCGAGGCGGCGCAGCGTCTCCATCAGGTCCAGGTGGGCCTTGCCGCAGGTGATGATGCCCACGTTCGCATGCGGGCTCGGCGCGATCCACTTGTCGATGCTGTTCGCGCGCGCGAAGTGGCGCACGGCGTCGAGCTTCGCGGCAAGACGCTGCTCGATCGCGAGGCTCGGCAGGTCGGGCCAGCGGTTGTGCAGGCCGCCCGGCGGCGGGGTAAAACCCGCGGTAGCCATATCAGGCGCGTGCCAGTCGGTCTTGATCGCATCGAGATCGACGGTCGAGCCCGATTCCACGGTCTCCGAAATCGCCTTGAAGCCCACCCAGGCGCCGGAGTAGCGCGAGAGCGCCCAGCCGTACAGACCGAATTCGAGCATGTCGGCCACGTTCGACGGGTTCACGACGGGCATGTGCCACGCCATCATCGCGAAGTCGCTCTGGTGCGGCATGGACGACGAGACGCAGCCGTGATCGTCGCCCGCTACCACGAGCACGCCGCCGTGCGGCGACGAGCCGTAGGCGTTGCCGTGCTTGAGCGCGTCGCCGGCGCGGTCCACGCCGGGGCCCTTGCCGTACCACATCGCAAAGACGCCTTCGACGGTGCGCTCGGGATCGGCCTCGACGCGCTGCGTGCCGAGCACCGCCGTACCGCCCAGTTCCTCGTTGATGGCGGGCAAAAAGCGCACGCCGGCGGCGTCGAGCAGCTTCTTCGCCTTCCACGCCTGCTGGTCGACCATGCCGAGCGGCGAGCCGCGATAACCGCTGATGAAGCCCGCGGTGTTCAGGCCGCGCGCGGCGTCGGCGGCGTGCTGCATGAGCGCGAGGCGGATCAGCGCCTGGGTGCCGGTGAGGAAGATGCGGCCGCGCGTGGCGGCGAGGTTGTCGCTCAGGCGGTAGTCGGCGAGCGGCGGGCAGGCGGGGCCGGAAGCGGGCGAATCGCCGAACGCGGGGCGGGCGGTCATGGGGGGAGTCTCCGTTATTGCCTCGACACGTCCGTTGCGTGTCGAAAGAGACTCTATTTTTTCGCGCCAATGACGGAAATTTTTTGCTAACTATCCCGGTGGGCAAGCGGGTTGCGCGAGAAGCCACGCGTCGCCCGCATTTTTTGAGATGAATTTTCCGCAGCCGTTCCGCGACCGCGGGAAAGCGCGCTCAAACCAGATTCACGCCGTGGGCGGGCGGCCCGTCGTAAGGCTCGATGTCGTGAAAGTACGAGTAGTCCATGTGGCTCACGCCGTCCACCTCGTAGAGCAGATCGACATAACGGTGCTGCCAGTGGATCTGGCTGTCCGACCACGTGTGCCGGGCCTGCATGGTCTGCGCCGTCGATTCGTCGGAACCCTCGATCATCGCCAGCAGGGAAGCATGCTGGCGCGCGAGCGATTCGGGTGTTTCGCCGTAGAGCGGGCTCGATTCGTCGATGATGTGCATCAGGTTCCAGCCGAGCATGAAGATGGGGTGGTGGTCGCGCACGAGCTTGAGGTCGTAGATGCGTCGCGCCGTGTAGCCGTCCGAGGAGGTTTCGACGCGCATGAGCCGCAGCTTCGCCCCCGCTTCCGCAATCACGTTCTGGCGCGCGTTGGCGGCGCGCACCATCAGCGTCGTGTGGCCGTCGATGGGATGCACGACCACCTCGCGCGCGAACATGATCTTCGCGCGCGGCCGCGAGAAGCGGGCGAACACGAGCCCGGTGGCCAGCGCGATGCCCGACATGCCCACGAAGATCTCGAAGGTCGCGACGATGTGGGCGTAGATCGTCTGCGGATGCATGTCGCCATAGCCGACCGTGGCCAGCGTTTCGACGCTGAAGAAGAACGCGCCGCCGAAGCCGTGCGGAAACTGGTTGGCGATAGGCGCGCGGCCGAGCTGGTAGAGGCAGGCGAAGACCGCGTTGAGGATCAGGAACAGCGTGCCGAGCGAGGCGAAGAAGGTGGGCCAGCGCATCGTGAGCGCGGTGTGGTAGAGATCGCGCCAGCCCGTGGAAGGCATGCCGTACACCATGAACTGGCGCGCGCCGATGAGCAGTTTGCGCGGCGTGCCGCGGAACCCGCCGGCCGGGCCGACACGTTCTTCGGCAACTTGCTCGTGCATACTGGGCTGCGACTGCTCGGGCGTCATGTCGGTCTCTGTCTCTTCGGGCTGAAATGGGAAGAAGCGTAGCAATGCCGAAGAAACTGGACAAGCGCGGGAAGAGGCTGCGTGCCGTTCCGCGCGCAGCCGGGGGGCTTCAGTCGGGGGAGCTTCAGGGAAACGTATGCGGCTTCGGTATGCCCGCGCCATGCTCGATATCGGCGATCGCCTGGCGGCGCGCGGCATCGACGGCGTCGGCCGGTGCGCCGAAGCCCGCATTGCCGCCGATCGTGATCCACGGCTGCACGGGCTTGTCGCGGTGCGTGATCTGATATTCGGCGTCCCAGCGCGCGCCCTGCAGTTCGAGCGGATGCACGCGGATGGCATAGACGCCGTAGAGAAAGAGCTGATCGGCCATGATCGCCTCCAGCCGGATGACCGGTGAAACTGCCCGACGCCCGGGCGCGGCAGGCGCCTTACAGTTCGAGCTCGCCAAGAATGCGGTGCGCGAGCGCCTTGGCTTCTTCCAGCGCCTCTTCCGGCGTGCCCGATGCGCCATCCACTTCGTAGACCGAATTCTCGAGCTCCTCGCCGTCGTCGCGCGAGAGCGAGACGAGGCCCTGATACTGCCCGCCGTCCACGGGCCGCACCACTGCAGTTGCCGTGTAGATCCCCTTGGTATAGGTGACGTCTTCCATAGCATGCTCCTCGTGGACGGAAACGCCTTCCCGGCGCGCTGCCCGCGCGGCTGCGCAATGCCGGGGAGGAAATTCCATGCTAGCACGTTGCCCGCGCGGCTGCGGGGCACGCATATGACAGTGCGGACCCCGTTATCGGCGCGAGCGGACCCTGCCTGATGCGGGCTTGGGATGTGCGCTTTAGTCCGCGAGCAGCGCGACCACTTCGTCGAGCGTGGGCGAATGCGCGCCCGCCCGCCGGCAAGCCGCGGCGCCCGCGGCGAGCGCGAACGCCAGATGCTGGCGCCACGTGCGCTGCGGCGTGCTCATGAGGCTGAAGAGCAGACCGCCGATCGACGCGTCGCCGGCGCCCACCGTATCGGCCACTTCGACGCGCGGCGGCGCCGCTTCGATCACCTCGCCGTCGACGGTATGGAGCGAGGCGGCCTGCGCGCCGCGCGTCACGAGCAGCGTCGCGGCCGGATTGAGCGCGCGCATGGCGGCAATGGCCTCCGTTTCGCTGTGGTTCGGGAACAGCATGCGCAGGTCCTCGTCGGAGACCTTGATGAGGTCGGCGAGCGCGGCCATGCGGCGCAGGATCGGCTCGTAGCCGTGCGCCATCAGGTTGCGGTAGTTCGGGTCGAAGCTGATCTTCACGCCGGCCGCGCGCAGTTCGGCGGCGAGCGTCGCGAGCGTTTCGCCGAGCGGCTGGCGCACGAGGCTGATGCAGCCGAAGTGCGCCCACTTCGCGTGCGCGCGCCAGCCTTCGGGCAGCTTCGCGGGATCGAACGCGAGGTCGGCGCTTTGCTCGCCGATGAAGTAGTAGGCGGGCGGATGCGTCTGATGAACGATGGCAAGCAGCGGCGGATGCGCCACACGCTGCATGAAGCGCATGTCGAGGCCCGCGGCGACGCTGGCGTTCCAGAGTTCATCGGAAAAATTGTCGGTGCCGAGCGCGCCCACGCAGGCCGTGGGCAGGCCGAGCCGCGCGACCGCGCGCGCGACGTTCCAGCCCGCGCCGCCCGGATGCGCGCGCCAGTGCGAATCGCCGTGCGCAGGCGTGCCGTCCGGTGCCGGAACGCGCACGAGATCGGTGAGGATGTCGCCGGCCGAAACGAAGGCCGGAAAGCCCGACGAGAAGTCGGGACCCGTGTTGCAGGTACTCATCGCGTAGCTCCTTCTCCTTCCTGCTGGGCGTCTCCCGCCTGCGCGAATGCCGCGCTGCGGCCGACGGCGGGGGCCATGCCGCGGCCGGGCAACGCGTTGAGCGTTTCGTAGCACGCGCCCATGGTGTGATAGTCGGTCTTGCCGGCGGGGCTCTTTTCGTCGCTGTACTTGCGGTTGTCGCAGGTGAGGATGCGATACCACGCGCCGTAGCGGTGATCGACGAAGTGCGCCCAGCTATAGCGCCACAGTTCGTCGTACCAGTCCCAGAAGCGTTCGTTGCCGGTGCGCTTGCCGAGCAGCGCGGCCGTGGCGAACGTTTCGGCCTGCACCCAGAAGTATTTGTCGTGATCGCAGACCGTGTAGTCCGGGCCGAAGCCGTAATAGAGGCCGCCGTGGTCGTTGTCCCACGCGTGCGCCATGGCCGCGTCGAAGAGTTCGATGGCGCGCGGCAGGAGCCACGGCAACGGACGATGGCGTTCGAGGATCAGCAGGAGCTTCGCCCACTCGGTCTGGTGGCCCGGCTGGAAGCCCCACGGACGGAAGATGTTCGAGCTGTCCTCTTCGTTGTAGTGCCAGTCCACCGACCAGTCGGCGTGATAGTGCTCCCACACGAGCCCTTGCGAGAGCTTCGCCTGGCGCAGCGTGAGGTTCGAGGCGATGCGCTCCGCGCGGTCGAGATAGACGACGTGGCCGGTCGCCTCGTAAGCGGCGAGCAGCGCCTCGGTGCCGTGCATGTTCGCGTTCTGGCCGCGGTAGCTCGACACGACCCAGTCGGCGCTCGCTTCGTCGGCATAGAGGCCCGCAGCCGCGTCCCAGAAGCGGCGCTCCATGAGCTCGAAGGTCGCGCCGATCATCGGGCGCGCTTCTTCGATGCCCGCCATCGCCGCATGGGAATACGCGAGCAGCACGAAAGCGAGGCCGTAGCAGTGGCGCGTGGCGTCGAGCGTGCGCCTCTGGCCGTCGCGCCAGTCGATCTCCCAGTCATAGCCCTCGTGATGCGGATCCCAGTGCGCGTCGTGCAGGAACTTCAGGCCGTGGCGCGCGTACTCCAGGTACTGCGGATCGCCGAACTCGCGATACGCCATCGCGTAGTTGAAGACGTAACGGCAGCTGCTCACGAGGTGCCGCGTGTGCGCGTTGTAGACCGAGCCGTCGTCGCGGAAGAAGTGGTGGAAACCGCCGCTCGGGTCGTACACGTTGGGCGCGTAGAAGCGCAGCGTGTCCTCGACGTGCGAGAGCAGGAACGCGCGGTCGCGGAAGTTCGCGACGCTCGGCGCGGCGCTGTGCGGCTCGTTGGTCTGGGCGTTGGCCTGGTTGTCGGCCTGGTCGCTGGCCTGGTCGGATACGGGTTCGGTGAGCTTCGTCATGGCTTTCTCATCATGGCTTGAGCGTGGCGACGCCTCGGCGCGGGGTGGCCGCGCGCGAAGTCGGGTAGGCAGCGGCGTCGGGCCCGGCCGCCGCCGCTGCGGTAGCCGTAGGGGCCGCGGGAGCCGCGGAAGCGGCGGTGCGCGAATGGGTTGATGTGGTGTGCGAACGGTCGCGTTCCGTCGCGGCGCCGGGACCGGCTGCGCCTGTCGTGCTGCCGCGCACGATCAGTCGCACGGGCAGGCTGAGTTCGCTCGCGTCGGGCATCTCTTCAAGCAGCAGTTCGACGCCGCGGCGCCCGAGCGCTTCCTTGTCCACCGCGATCGTGGAGAGCGGCGGCGCCGCGTGCGCCGCGCCCGCGATGTCGTCGAAGCCGACGATCGCGATGTCCTCGGGCACGCGCAGGCCGCGCTGCTGGCAGATGCGCATGGCCGCGAGCGCGGCGGCGTCGTTGTAGGCGAACACGGCGTCGGGCGGTGCGTTGCGGGTGGCGTCGAGAAGACGCTCCATCGCGCGCGCGGCGCCGGAGTCGGGATCGAGCCCGGCGTCGATCGTCACTTCGAGCGAGGGATCGAAAAGCAGGCCCGCCTCGAAGAACGCGCGCCGGTAGCCGAGCGCGCGCTGCGCGATGCTGTAGTGCGCGAGCGATCCGCCGATGAAGGCGATGCGCCGGCGTCCCAGCTCGAAGAGATGATTCATCGCGAGCGCGGCGCCCGCGAGGTTGTCGATGTTGACCGAGCGCAGGCCCGGCGCCCACAGGTCGATCAGCACGAGCGGCCGCTTGAGCGCGACGAGCGCGGCCAGCATCTCGGGCTCGACGAAGCCCGCCACGGCGATCGCATCCGGCGCGTGCAGGCGCAGTTGCTGGACGGTGTCGTCGGCGGGGCCGGCGGTGAGCAGCGCGGGCACGATGCCGTGTTCGCGGCAGGCGTCTTCGACGCCGTGCAGGACGTGCGAGAAGAACGGGCTGGCGGCGAAGTTGTTGTGCTGGCGATGCAGCAGGAACGTGAGGCGGCGAATGCGCGGGCGCAACTGGCCGCAGTCGTAGCCCAGCGTGCGCGCGATTTCGACGATGCGCGCGCGCGTGGCCTCCGAGAGGCCGGGCTGGTTCTTCAGGGCGCGCGAAACGGTGCCGATCGAAACATTGGCGGCCTGCGCGACGTCGCGGATGGTTGTCCCCATGACTCCTGTTGGCGGCGGCTCGTGGGAGGCTGTCCCGGTATGGTCAGATGTGGGGCGATTGTATAGTAAAAATGCCGGGAAACAACCGCGCGAAGCGCTCGAAACATACGGTAGATACCCGTATGCAGGCGAATGGACGTAAATTTACATGTTTAGTAAAACAAGCTAAACAGGTGGGCATGGCGGTTGCGAAAGAGCCGCCACACGGTTCGACCTTAGGGAGACACGCCATGCTCAGCACCATCCTGCTCATCGTCGTGATTCTGCTGTTGATCGGGGCCTTCCCGGCCTGGCCGTATAGCCGCACGTGGGGCTACGCGCCGACTGGCACGCTCGGCGTAGTTCTGATTGTCCTGATCGTCCTGTTGCTGATGGGGACGATATGAGGTCGCTCGCGGCGCATGGGCCGCGCGTGCGGGACCGGACGTTCAGCCGGCCGCCGCGGCGCGCTCGCCGTGCTCGGGCAGGAGGGTCGCGGTTTTGTCGACGTCGATCACCACGAGGCCCGAGGCTTCCTGTTTCGCGCGCCGCTTGGCCAGCGCCGCCAGCGACGCGATCCGTTCGCTGTTGTGCTGCGCGCCGTGGCCCGGCGCGACCTGCACGCAGCCGATCGCCATCGTCACGAAGCCGAAAAAGGCCGGGTTGCCGTGGCGGTCCTCGCCGCGAATGCCGCCCGCCTGACGGTCCGCCGGGGCGTAATAGCGCAGCGCGCCTTCGTTGAACGCTTCGATGGCGCGCACGGCGCGCTCGCGCCAGGTCTCGCTCTGGAACAGGATCAGGAAGTCGTCGCCGCCCACGTGGCCGAGGAAGTCGCGCGTCGGGTCGCAGGCGTCGGCGAGCACCGTGGCCGCGAACTTCAGCACCTCGTCGCCCTGCCAGTAGCCGTACTGATCGTTGAACGGCTTGAACTGGTTCAGATCCACATAGCACGCGTGGAAGCCCGCGTCGTGCGAGAGCAGGCGCTCGATGTGCGAGCTGATCGGAATGTTGCCGGGCAGGAAGGTGAGCGGATTCGCGTAGCGCGCGGCCTGGATGCGCACCTCGGTCACGGCGCGCACGAGGCTCTCGCCGGTGCCGAGGCCCGCGTAACGGCCGTTGTCGGTGATCACGAAGCCGTCGGCGAGATAGCGCTGGTCGTCGCTCGCGAGCAGCGTCGCCATCTGCTCGACGGTCATCGACTGCTCGATGAGCACGGGCGAGTGGTTCGCGAACTGCATACACGCCTTCTTGCCGAACAGCTCGCGATGGTAGGGCAGCGCGTAGCGGTCCATGAACGCGCGCCGGTTGATCAGCGCGACCGGCTGCTCGCCTTCGACCACCGCCACCGCATGCAGGTCGGGCAGGCGGTTGAAGAGTTCGAGCACGTCGTTGTTGGTGGCGCGGCGCGGCAGCGCGGGCGCGTGCACCATCATCTTCGCCGCGGGCGCGCCGCTTGCGTGGGCGCCGGCCGGGCGGCGCGCGTGCTCGGGGAACACGGCGATGTGGTCCGCGCGCAGCGCCTCGCGCGTTTCCTGCGCGAGCGTGCGGGCCGGCGCCATGTCGGGCCGGCCGAAGAAGAAGCCCTGGCCGCTGCCGATGCCCATGTCGCGCAAAACGATCAGGTCTGCTTCGTTTTCGATGCCTTCGGCCACGAGCCGCGCGCCGCTTGCCTGCGCGAAGTGCTGCATCGCGCGCACGGCTTCGAATTTGAGCGCGCTGTTGGCGATGTCGTGAATGAAGAAGCGGTCGATCTTCACGACGTCGGGCTGCAGGCGCACCCACAGATTCATGCTCGCGTTCGCGGTGCCGTAGTCGTCGAGCGCGAACTGGGCGCCGGCGGCGCGCAGCACGTCGACGATCCGCGTGAATTCGCCGAGATCCTCGATGGCGCTTTGCTCGGTGAGCTCGATCACCACGCGGCGGGCGTCGACCGTGCCGTCGAAGAGCGCGGGCGTTTCGCGGCCGGCGTCGGTGATCTGGCGCAGCGCGGCGGCGCTGAAGTTCAGGAACAGCTTGCCGTGGCAGCCGAGCCGCGCGAACGCCTCGATGCAGGTGCGCGCGGCGGCGTGTTCCAGCGAAGTCGTGCTGCCTTCCTCCAGCGCCTGGGCAAAGAGGGCCGCCGGCGTTTCGAGCGGCGAGCCGGCGGGACCGCGGATCAGGCCTTCGTAGCCGAGGATCGCGCCATCCTCGAAATCGACGATCGGTTGAAAGACGGCGCGCAGCTGGCGCCGGCCGATCAGACCTGCAATGCCGGGTAGGGCGGTGGGGGAGGACGCGCTGGCAGACATGGGAAAGCCGTATTCAGGCGGGGACGTCACCCTTATCGGCAGCGCGCGGAAAGAATTAAGTGAATTTTTAGTGACAGGCCGGGGCGGCCGGTCTGCGGGCAGGCGCTACTGCCGCGCGCCCGCCTGGCGCGGGGCCGGTGCCGCGCTGCGCTGGTCCGGGCGCGGGTCGGGCCGCGACTCGTCGCCGGCGTGCGCATCGCGTTCGCGGCTCATGTCGCGCGCGCCCCAGCGTTGGGCAAGCGCCGCGCACACCATCAGCTGGATCTGGTGGAACAGCATGAGCGGCAGCACGACCGCGCCCACGGCGTTCGAGGCGAAGATCACCTTGGCCATCGGCACGCCGGCGGCGAGGCTCTTCTTCGAACCGCAGAAGATGATCGTGATCTGGTCGGCGCGCGAGAAGCCGAGCTTCTTGCTCGTGAACATCGTGATGCCGAGCGCGAGCGCAAGCAGCACGGCATTCACGACGACAAGCCCGCCCAGCGCGGCAAGCGGAACGTGATGCCAGAGCCCTTCGTTGACGGCCTCGCTGAACGCGCCGTAGACGACGAGCAGGATCGACCCCTGATCGACGAACTTGAGCACGCCGCGATTGCGCTCGATCCAGCCGCCGATCACGGGGCGCAGCAACTGGCCCGCGATGAACGGCACGAGCAGTTGCAGCACGATGTTCCAGACCGTGTGCCAGGCCGAGCCGCCCCCCGCGTTCTGGTTCGAGATCACGAGGCTCACGAGCGCGGGCGTGATGAAGATGCCGAGCAGGCTCGACGCCGACGCGCTGCACACGGCGGCGGGCACGTTGCCGCGCGCGATCGACGTGAAGGCGATGGACGACTGCACGGTGGAGGGCAGCGTGCAGAGGAACAGCACGCCTGCGTAGAGGGCCGGCGTGACGAGCGGCGAAAGCACGGGCTTGAGCGCGACGCCCAGCACGGGAAAGAGGATGAAGGTGCTGGCCAGCACGAGCAGGTGCAGGCGCCAGTGGGTCGCGCCGGCGACGATCGCTTCGCGCGAGAGCTTCGCGCCGTGCAGGAAGAACAGCAGGCCGACGGCGAAATTGGTGAGCCAGTTGAAGGCGGTGGCGGCCTGGCCGTGCACCGGCAGCAGGCTCGCGAGGATCACGGTGCCGACGAGGCACAGCGTGAAGTTATCGGGCAGGAATTTCGGACGGGCCATCTGACAATCTCGGGAGCGCTTTCGCGCAGTGCGGCGCGCGGTTCTGACCGGGGCGCGCCGTTTGATCGGAGTGCCTATTGTCCTCGCAAGCCGATTGAAAAAGCAAATTCATTTGAAGAATCGATTGATGAGCAATGCGCATGAGAGTGCCCTGCTCGATACGGGTATTGCGCGGGCGATCTGGAACCGAAACCGATGGTTCGGACCGTACCCGCATTCGTTGTACAAGCACCTAACGCGCCCGAAGTGAACCCGGAGCAAACCTGGTTCCGGATGCCCGCCGGACGGCCCTCGGAAGCCGAAAAACCCAGCAGTAACACGGTGTTACAACCCTTCAGGCGGCCTAACACTTTTTGGCTCGACACCCATTCGAGGCACCCATAAATTACCGTCAAAGGACGCTCGGGTCCGCCGTGGTGGCAATCGTTACGCCCTGCGCAGGCGCGGGCGCCGGGATTGGCCCGCCATGGCCCGAATGGCGGGTCATGGCGCGAACGTCGGGCGGAAGATCGACTAATGTACGTAGGGTTGTCACGAATGGGACAGTGGGTTCTGGGCGCCGGTCTATCGGTGCTCGTCGCGCTCGCCCATGCTCAACCCGGGTATGCGCCGCATGGCGGCGGCGGTTTTCAGCGCGCGCCCATGATGCGCCCGATGTCCGGGGCCGCGCGCGGCGGCTGGGGCCCGCGCAATGCGGCGCCGGCGGCACCCGCGCGCCGCGAGGCCGGCGGGCCGGCTTACGGAGGCTCGGGCGGCGGCCGGGGCGGTTATGGCGCAACCCCCACGCGCGTGGCCGACCAGGGCGGCTGGCACGGCGGCGGTGGCGGCGGCGCTGGCCGTGAGCCGGGCGAGAACGCCGGCGGCGGGTATGGCAGCGGCGGCTATCGCGGCGGTCCGATCACGCCGGTCAGCGCGCAGGCACGCGAGGTTCCGCATCCGCCGGCCGATTCGCCGGTGCGCACCGGCTCGATCCGCGAAGACGTTGCGCGCTACAACGAAGAGCGCGGCGCTTTCCGGCCATTCCCGCGCAACGCGGGCGAGGTGCCGCATCCGCCGATGCCGTCGCCCTATCGTAACTAGTTGCCATAACGTTCCGCCTTCTCCCTCCCTCTGCCCGGACTATTTCGGGCTTCTGATGTTCTTCACACGATTGCCGCTCCTCCGACCCCCGGTTAGGACGCCTGTCTGACGCGTGGATACCACACTTTTTTAAAAATCTCTCGTCAGACATAACGCCTCTGTCATCAAATCCCGCCTTCGATATGGCGGCGCATCATTCGGGACGCAAAAATTCGCCAGATGTCCTGCCGATGCGGCTCCCAAGCCGGATCGGAACATGGTGCGGCGCGGCGCAAGCGCACTCCGGCGACCCCGGATCAGCTTTTGAAACCCGCAAACTAATCGGACCGATATACCGGCAATAACGCCGGATATTTTTGACCGCGGTATTGGTCCGCGAAGATGGGTCCGCCCAAGAACGGCACCGCCTGCGAACGACGAAAAACAAACGGTTTGCGCGAGCGCCACAGCCGCCAGTCACCCCTTTTTTTGACAAAGACAGGAGAACCCATGAATACAGCCGTTAGCCGCGCGCTGCGCACCACCTTGAAGGCGAGCGCGCTCGCCGCCGTTCTTGCCGCTGCATCGTCGTCGGCGTTTGCGCAGTCGAGCGTCCAGTTCTACGGTCAGATCGACGAATGGGCCGGTGTGACGAAATTCCCGGGGGACAACGCGGCGGTGAACGTCGGCGGCGGCGGTATGTCGACGTCGTACTTCGGCTTCAAGGGCGATGAGGATCTGGGCGGCGGCTACAAGGCGGTCTTCGCGCTGGAAAGCTTCTTCCGCGCGCAGAACGGCCAGGACGGCCGCTTCGCGGGCGACACGTTCTTCGCCCGCAACGCATACGTCGGCCTCGAGTCGCCATACGGCACGTTCACGGCAGGCCGCCTCACGACGCAGCTCTTCGTTTCGACGATTCTGTTCAACCCCTTCATCGATTCGTACACCTTCTCGCCGATGGTGTACCACACGTACCTCGGCCTTTCGACGTTCCCGACCTACACGACCGACCAGGGCGCGATTGGCGATTCGGGCTGGAACAACGCGGTCCAGTACTCCACGCCCGACATCAACGGCTTCACGGGTTCGGTGATGTACGCGCTCGGCGATCAGGCCGGCGAGAACGGCGCGAAGAAGTGGAGCGTGCAGGCTCTGTACTTCCACGGCCCGTTCGCGGCAACGGCCGTCTACCAGTACGTGAACTTCAACGACAGCCCGGGCGACATCAGCAGCATTCCCATCGACGCGAGCGGCACGCTCTTGACCACGGGCCTGAAGAGCCAGGGCGTCGGGCAGCTCGGCCTCACGTATGACCTGAAGTATGTGAAGTTCTACGGTCAGTACATGTACACGTCGAACTGGGAGCAACTGGGAAGCTGGCACGTAAACACGGCGCAGGGCGGCGTCACGGTACCGGCAGGACCGGGCACGATCATGGCGTCGTATGCGTACTCGCGCGACACGGGCGGCCTCGACCAGACGCGCCAGACGGCGGCCATCGGCTACGACTACCCGCTCTCGAAGCGCACCGACCTCTATGCGGCCTATATGTACGACCACTTCGACAACATGTCGTCGGGCATGACCTACGGCGCCGGCATTCGCGCGAAGTTCTAAGCCGCGTCTCCGGGTCTCTGGCATGCGCCCCGCGCTGTTCGCAGCGCGGGGTTTTGTTTTTTTAGGGGAGCAAAACGCGGGCGGGTTTGCATACCGGGAATTGATAAAGCGCGCACAATGGCGGCGATTGATTCCTCCTGTTTTCCGATGCTGATCCTCATTGACCCCCAACGGCGCACGCGATGGATACCCTCGTCAGCATGAACGTGTTCCGCCAGGTGGTGGAGGCGGGCAGCTTCGTCGCGGCTGCCGAACGCATGAACATGTCGGCGGCGATGGCGAGCAAGCACGTCGCGCATCTGGAACAACAGCTCGGCGCGCGGCTCCTGAACCGCACCACGCGCCGCGTCGCGCCCACCGAAGCGGGCCGCGAATACTACGAGCGTCTCGCGCAGGCGCTCACCGAACTCGACGAAGCCGGCCAGGCCGTGGGCGCCGCGAGCGTGGTCCCGCAGGGGCGGCTGCGCGTGTCGTCGCTCACCGCGTTCGGGCTGCGGCACGTGATGGGCGCGGTGGCCGACTATGCGGCCGGTTATCCGCAAGTCACCGTCGATATCACGCTTTCCGACCGGGTGGTCGAGCTGATCGACGAGGGCTTCGATGTGGCGATCCGCGCCTCGCCCTCGGGGCTCAAGTCGTCGTCGCTGATCGCGCGGCCGCTCGCCACCGCGCATATCGTGCTGTGCGCGTCGCCCGATTATCTGCGCCGCCACGGCGTGCCGAAGACGGTCGCCGACCTTGCGCGCCATCACTTCGTGCATTACGCGGGGGCCTCGGCGCAGGAGCTTGCGCCGTTCGCCGAAGGCGGCGTGCGGCCGAAGCCGGCCGGCAACCTGATCGTCAATCATCTGGAAGCCCTGCGCGTGGTCGTGCTGCAGGGTGGCGGGCTGTCGATGCTCGGCACCGAAGTGATCGGCGACGATATCGCCGAGGGCCGTCTCGTGCCGCTGCTCGTCGACGCGCTGCCCTTGCGCGAGCTGCCGATCTACGCCGTGTATGCCAGCCGGCGGCATCTGTCCGCGAAGGTGCGTTCGTTCGTCGACTTTCTTGCGCAGCGCTTCGCGGACCGCGCGCTGTGGCCCGGCGTCGAGGCGATCCGCGCAGCGGCCGCCTCGTAGGCGGCGCGGCAACACTGCTGCGTGTGCTACGGCGCGGACCGCTTCAGCGCCCCATGCCGAGCCGCGCTTTCGTTGCGTCGTACTCCTCTTTGAGCCGCGCGACGAGCTCCGCCACGGCAGGCACGTCGTCCATCAGCCCCACGCCCTGGCCCGCGCCCCAGATGTCCTTCCAGGCCTTCGCCTTGTCGCCGCCGAAGTTCATGGCCGACTTGTCCGACTCGGGCAGCGCGTCCGGGTCGAGCCCCGCGTTGACGATGCTTTCGCGGATGTAGTTGCCGTGCACGCCCGTAAAGAGGTTGGTGTAGATGATGTCGGAGGATCGGGCATCGAGGATCGCCTGCTTGTAGGCGTCCACGGCATGCGCCTCCCGCGTGGCGATGAAGCGCGTGCCCATGTAGGCGAGGTCCGCGCCCATGGCCTGGGCGGCGAGGATCGAGCCGCCGTTCGCGATCGCGCCCGAGAGCACGATGGGGCCGTCGAACATCTTGCGCACCTCGCCCACCAGCGCGAACGGCGAGGTCGTGCCCGCGTGGCCGCCCGCGCCCGCGGCCACGAGGATCAGCCCGTCCACGCCCGCTTCGAGGGCCTTTGCCGCATGACGCAGATTGATGACGTCGTGCAGCACGATGCCGCCGTAGCTGTGCACGGCGTCGATGATCTCGCGCGCCGGCGCCCGCAGGCTCGTGATGAAGATGGGCACCTTGTGCTCGACGCACACGCGCACGTCGTGCTCGAGCCGCGCATTCGACTGATGCACGATCTGGTTCACGGCGATCGGGCCGATCGTGGCGTCCGGGTTGGCCGCCTGGTAAGCCGCAAGCTCGGTCTGGATCTGCGTGAGCCAGGCGTCGAGCTGCTCGGCGGGGCGGGCATTGAGCGCGGGGAACGAACCGACGATACCGGCCTTGCACTGCGCGAGCACGAGCTCGGGATAGCTGACGATGAACATCGGCGAGCCGACGACGGGCAGCGAGAGATTTTGCAGGACGGCGGGCAATGCCATGACGAGGGTCTCCTTTCTCTGGTCCGGCTGGTGTGGGTTGGTGCGTGCTGGCGTGTGCTGGTGTGTGTTCGCGACCCGGATCGGGTGAATCAGATCGTACTGCTGCGGGGGTGCACGGGCGGTGAAATTACAACAGCGCGCCACAGCACACTACGGCGCAAGTTTTAAAACGATCGTTCGATTATAGGCACGAGATCCCGCATGAGCAGGGCGTGCGACTTTCGAGCAAGTGTTCGGTCTCTACCTTTACTCGCGCAAATCGTGACGAGCGCCGGTCGTGCGCTCCTACAATGAGGTCAGACCAACAACGACAAGAGACTCGACATGCCCTTCGACGGATTCACGCCATTCACCGTTCGCACGGCGAGCGGAATCGACATCTATGGGGTGAAGGGCGGCAAGGGGCCGCCGCTGCTGCTGCTGCACGGCCATCCGCAGACGCACATGATCTGGCATCGCTGCGTGGACGAGCTGGCACAGCACTTCACCGTGATCGCGACCGACCTGCGCGGCTACGGCGCCTCGTCGAAACCGCCGGGAGATCCGGCGCACGCCACCTACTCGAAACGCGCCATGGCCGCCGACCAGGTGGCGGTGATGCGCCACTTCGGCTACGAACGCTTTCTGGTCTGCGCGCATGACCGCGGCGCGCGCGTGGCGCACCGCATGGCGCTCGATCATCAGGGGGCGGTCGAACGCCTGATGCTGCTCGACATCGCGCCGACGCTCGCGATGTACGAGCAGACCGACCGGGCCTTCGCGACGGCCTATTTCCACTGGTTCTTCCTGATCCAGCCGGCGCCGCTGCCCGAGACGCTGGTGGGCGCGAACACCGACCTCTACGTCGAGCGCGCGATGGGCAACCGCCATGCGGGCCTCGCGCCGTTCGCGCCGGAGGCGCTCGATGCGTATCGTTCCGCGCTGCGCCAGCCCGGCGCGGTGCATGCGATGTGCGAGGACTACCGGGCTTCCGCGACGATCGACCTCGAACACGACCGCGCGGACATCGAGCGCGGCCACAAGGTGGGCTCTCCGCTGCGCGTGCTGTGGGGCGAACAGGGCGTGGTCGGCCGCTGCTTCGACCCGCTGGCGGAATGGCGCAAGGTCGCGCGCGATGTGAGTGGGCGCTCGCTTGCGAGCGGCCACTACATTCCCGAGGAAGCGAGCACGGAGCTCGTGAAGGAGATGCTGGCCTTCTTCGAGGCCAGCGGGCCCTGAGCGTCGGGCGGGGGCGCCGCGTGCGCCCGCCGGGCGCGCCACGCACGCGTTGACCGCATAATGACGCGGTCTTCGCCGCTGCCTTTCCCCATGCCGTCCCCTCCGTCCCAGACCTCCGCCGACGATATCGAACTCCGGCGCGCCAAGCGCCGCCCGCTGCTGCTGCTGGCGGCGGCCGCCTGCGTCTTCGTCGTGACGGCGTGCTGGCCCCCGGGCTTCGGAAGCGCCTTTGCCGTCGGCGCGTTCAAGGCCTGTAGCGAGGCCGCGATGGTCGGCGCACTGGCCGACTGGTTCGCGGTTGCCGCGCTATTCCGGCCGCTGCCGGTGCCGTTCGTCTCGACCCACACGGGCGTCATTCCGCACAACAAGGACCGCATTGCCGACGAACTCGCGCACTTCGTGAAGGACCGCTTTCTCGACGTCGACTCGCTCGTGGCGTTGATCCGCCGGCACGATCCGGCGCAGCGGGTGGCCGGCTGGCTGACCGACGAACGCAACGCCCAGCGCCTGGGCGATTACGTGGTGCGGCTCGCGGCGGGGTTGCTCGAGCTGGTCGACGATCCGCGCATCCAGGCGCTGATTCGCAACGGGCTGCACGCGGCGCTCGACAACATCGACCTTTCGAAGTCGATGGGCGCGGCGCTCGACACGCTGACGAGGGACGGCCGTCACCAGGAACTCCTCGACAAGCTGATCGACCAGTTCGTCGTGCTGCTGCGCGTGGAGGAGACGC
This sequence comes from Paraburkholderia acidipaludis NBRC 101816, assembly GCF_000684975.1. GTDB lineage: Bacteria > Pseudomonadota > Gammaproteobacteria > Burkholderiales > Burkholderiaceae > Paraburkholderia > Paraburkholderia acidipaludis. The sequence continues at coordinate 268,042 of NZ_BAXZ01000002.1, forward strand.
GCGGCTTCGTCGCCGCGCGCATTGTCGACGGCTTGAAGGGCGAGTATCCGATCACGGAGAAAATGCTGCCCACCGCGTGGATAGGCGAGAGCGGCGCGCGCGTGCTGACGAGCGCCGTCGAGCGGCTGCTGCTGCAGATCAGCGAAGACGGCGAGCATCAGTTGCGGCAGAAGTTCGACGAGATCGTGCAGAAGCTGATCGACCGGCTGAAGACCGATCCCGCGTTTCTCGCGAAAGGCGAGGAGCTGAAGGCCAGCCTGCGCGACGACACGGCGTTCGACGACTACGCGCGCACCCTGTGGGACGACCTGCGTGCGTGGCTGCGGCACGATCTGGAGCAGCCCGATTCGCTGCTGCACGCGCGGGTGGCGGCGGCGGGCGGCTGGATCGGCAGCGCGCTGGCGGGCGACGCGAAGCTGCGCGCCGCGCTCAACGAGCATCTCGAGGAGTCCGCGCACGCGATGGCGCCGGACTTTGCCGCGTTCCTCACACGCCACATCAGCGACACGGTGAAGGACTGGGACGCTCGGAGCATGTCGGCGCTGATCGAGCAGAAGATCGGCAAGGACCTTCAGCGGATCCGCATCAACGGCACGGTGCTGGGCGGCGCGATCGGTTTCGGCCTGTATTTGTGCTCTTACTGTTTCGAGTTGTTGCGTGCGCACCTGAGCCGGTGACGCGCCATGCCCGGCACGTACCCGCGCTAATCAAGCGGCGGCAGGCGCCGCGCCACCGGCGTCGACTTGATGATGGCCGTGCTCGTCTCCGCCCGCTCGGTGACCTTGGCGAGAATTTCGTCGAGCTGCTCGATCGTATGAAGATAGAGGCGCGCGATGAAGCAGTCGTCGCCCGTGACCTTGTCGCATTCGACGAACTCGGGAATGCGCCGGATCACCTCTTCGACGAGATGCAGCTGGCCCGGCAGCGGCTTGACGCGCACGATGGCCTGCAGCGTGTAGCCGAGCGCGCGCGGATCGATCCGTACCGTATAGCCGCCGATCACCCCTTGCGCTTCCAGGCGCCGCAGCCGCTCCGACGTGCTCGGCGCCGAGAGGCCCACCGTGCGCGCGAGCTCGCTCACGGCCGCACGGCCGTCTTCGGCCAGCGCCGCGAGCAGGGCGCGGTCGATGTCGTCGAGGTTTGCCGGCTGGACCGGCGTGTGCGGGCGTTGGGTCATGATTCAAAGGCCTCGCGCGAGATGATCCTTCGATTGGAAGGTAAATCGATATGTTCACCTTAGTTTAGCCATGTCATCCGCGCTTTGCACCCAGTAAACTGGTCGGCATGACGGGCAGTTCGCGGTTGTCGCGGGCTGCGCGCCGCCCCGAACAGGACGCTTTTCCATGGCTAACCCCGAAATCCGCCGCGGCGCCGCCGAGATGGCCGTCGCGATGCTCATGTCCGGCACCATCGGCTGGCTCGTCGTCAGCTCGCGGCAGGCCCCGATCAACGTCGCATTCCTGCGCTGCGTGCTGGGCGGCGCAACGCTCGCGCTAGTCTGCGCTGCGCTCGGCCTGCTGCGCCGCTCGTTCTTCACGCCGCGCATGCTGCTGCTCGCCGTGCTGGGCGGCGCGGCCATCGTCGCGAACTGGGTGCTGCTCTTCGCCGCCTACTCGCGTGCCTCGATTTCGATGGCCACTGCCGTCTACAACACGCAGCCGTTCATGTTGGTCGGACTCGGCGCGCTGCTGCTGCGCGAGCGCGTGACGGCGTCCACCGTGGCATGGCTCGCCATCGCTTTCGTCGGGCTTGTGTGCGTGGTCGAGGTGCAGCCCGCCGTGCTCGCGGTGCCGGGCGAATATTTGCGCGGCGTGGCGTGCGCGGCCGGCGCAGCCTTTCTCTATGCCGTCTCGTCGATCATCACGCGCTACCTCAAAGGCACGCCGCCGCATCTGATCGCGCTCGTGCAGGTCGCATTCGGCGCGCTCGCGCTCGCGCCGTTCATCCACTACGCCACGTTGCCGGCCACGCCGCTGCATTGGGCGCAGATCGTCACGCTGGGCGTCGTGCACACCGGCATCATGTACGTGCTGCTCTACGGCGCCATCCAGAAGCTGCCCACGGCCATGACCGGTGCGCTCTCGTTCATCTACCCGGTGGTTGCGATACTCGTGGACTGGCTCGCTTTCGGGCAGCGTCTTGCCTGGATTCAGGTGGCGGGTGCGGCGCTGATCCTGTTGGCCGCGGCAGGGGTTAACCTGGGTTGGCGGATCGTGCCGCAACGCCGCGGCGTTCGATCGGCTTGACGGGGAATTGATTGGGATAGCGAATTAAATCGCGAGGGGAATATAGCGTTTTGTGCCGGAATTTTTAGGGAAATCACCGATGCTTCGCGCAGAAAGGCGCGAGTATGATGCCTCGACGGATTTGATCACGTCAGAGCGCGATACTCACGCTCGTCCAGAACTGGACGAGCGTTTTTTTTCGTCGGTTTCAGACCGCCGCGGCGGGCGCGAGGAGTTGCTCGCCGTTGATGGCGAGCGCACCGTTCTTCGCCAGCTCGCCCGCCAGTTCGCGCAGCAGCGCAGGCCACGCACTTTGCGGCGCGAGCTGTCGCGCCGCCGCCCGCATGGCCGCGGCGCTCCCGAGCATCGCTTCGAGCGTGGCAAACGTCATCGCACGCACTTCCAGCAGCTTGAATACGATCAGGACCTTGAGCGCGTTGCGGGCATTGCGCGCGGGATCGGCGCGCAGCCATGCGAGCCGCGAGAAGGCGCGTTCGAGCGCAGCTTCAACGTTTGCAAACGGCGCGCCGTGCCCGGGAATCACCGTCGCGACATCGAGCTTCGCGATCGCCTCCAGCACCGCCTGCTGCTCGGCGAAGCCGCTTTCGCCGTCCAGTTCGGGAAAAATCACGCCGAAGCCATGCTCCCAAAGCGCGTCTGCGCTGATCAAGAGGCGCGGGGCGGCGGCATAGAGCATCACCGAATCGGGATCGTGGCCCGGCGCGCCGATCACCTCCCACTCGAAGCCGCCCAGCACGAGCCGCTCGCCGGGCGAAAGCGTGCCGGTGAAGCTGAAGCGCTCGCAGGTTTGCCCGGTCGCGCGAAACGTGAGGCGCGCTTCGTTCCAGTCGCGCACGGTCGCCGCGCTGCACGCCGGAATCAGCGTTTCGCACGGCCACGCAGCCTGCAGTTGCGCGTTGCCGCCGCAGTGGTCGGAATGCAGATGCGTGTTCACGATCTGATCGAGCGGGCGCGCGCCCAGCGCGTGCCGCACGAGGGCAACCGTCTGCGCGGCATGCGTGGTATAGCCGGTATCGACGAGCGCCGCGCGTGCCTCGTCCACCAGCAGCACGTTGTTCGACGAAAGCCAGCCGCGTTCGAATACGCGGATCGACTGCGGCAGTTGAATCGGGATGCTCATGATTTCGGCATGACGAGTATCGTTGCGCGCCCGAGGACAACTAGTTCGCCATCCTGATTGATGGCGGTGCCGGAGAGTTTCACGAGGTCGCCGTCGAGACTCGGCTTCCACCACGCGTCCTCCACGCGCCATTCGAACGTGAGCACATCGTGCGCATAGGTGGCGCGCTTGAGCTTGATGTCGAATTCGAGCCCGAGCGGCTGCGCGTAAGTGGAGAAATGCGTGGCGAGCAGCGCCATGAAGTGCGCAGTGGGCTGCGTGCCGGAGGCGATCAGGCCGCCGAAGCGGCTTTGCGCCGCATACGCTTCGTCGTGATGCAGCGGGTTCAGGTCGTTCGCGAGCGTTGCGAACGACTTCACCGATTCGGGCGAGAGCGCGAGCGTGGAGCGGCAAATTTCGCCGATCTTCACGACGCGCGGCGGCGTGTTCATGGCGCGTCCTCGCGTCCGGCGGCAGATGGCGCTTCGTCGTTGCGCGCCGCCATCCACTGCGCGTGGCGCGCTTCGATGGCGCGCCACACCGCGCGTTTCGCTTCGTCGTCCAGGGTCGACCATGCCGCGATCTCGTCGATCGTGCGCAGGCACCCGTCGCACAGGCCCGTCGCTTCGCTCATGCGGCAGATGCCGATGCACGGCGAGGCGGTGGCAGGCGTGGCCAACGGGGAGGCGGGCGCCGTCATGCTCAGGCGTCGCGCAGCGCGACGTCCACCACCGGGGCGCCGGTCAGCGTGGCCAGTTCCTGCGGCGACAGGTTGAATACCGCATGCGGATGGCCCGCCGCGGCCCACAGGCTTTCGAGTTCGAACAGGTCGGCGTCGATGAGCGTGACGGGCGTCGTGGCATGGCCGATCGGGCAGACGCCGCCAATCGCGTAACCGGTCATCTCGCGCACGAACTTCGCATCGGCACGGCCGACATTGCCCACGTGCGCCGCCACCTTCTTCTCGTCCACACGGTTCGCACCGCTTGCGATCACGAGCACGGGCGCGCCGTCTTCGCGGCGGCGAAACAGGATCGACTTGGCGATCTGCGCGACTTCGCAGCCGAGTCCCGCCGCGGCCTCGGCGGAGGTCTTGCCGGTCTCGGGCAGCATCACCACGGGCTTCGTATGGCCGCGTTCGAGCAGCAGCAGCGCGACGCGCCGTGCCGAGTCCGGCAGCGTGTCCAGCGGGTCATGGGAAGAGGGTAGCGTTTCCGTCGTCATGGGATTCTTTCCTTCGTACTGCCATGCATAGACATAGGGGCGGTCTGTTGTCGGACCGTCAGGCGCAAGCGGCTTCGCTGCGCTGCTTCGCGAGCAGCGCCTTGCCCGCGCGCGAGACATTGTTGCGTCCGATCGCGGTCGAGATGAAGTCGCCGGCGGCAACGACCTGGTTCAGGTCGACGCCGGTGCGGATGCCGAGACCGTTCATCAGATACAGCACGTCTTCGGTCGCGACGTTGCCGGTCGCGCCTTTCGCGTAGGGGCAGCCGCCGAGCCCCGCCACCGAGGCATGGAAGATCGCAATGCCTTCCTGCAGCGCAGCGTAGATGTTCGCGAGCGCCTGGCCGTAGGTGTCGTGGAAGTGGCCGGAAAGACGCTCGCGCGGGAACACCTTCGTCACGGCTTCGAAAACCTCGCGCGTACGCTGCGGCGTGCCGACGCCGATCGTGTCCGCAATATCGATCTCGTCGCAGCCGAGCGCGGCGAAGCGCTCGACCACGTCCACGACGGACGCCACGGGCACCTCGCCCTGATACGGGCAGCCAAGCGAGCACGACACGCTGCCGCGAATGCGGATGCCGTGCTGCTTCGCCGCTTCGGCCACCGGCACGAAACGCTCGATGCTTTCCGCGATCGAGCAGTTGATGTTCTTCTGCGAAAACGCCTCGCTCGCGGCGCCGAAAATCACGATCTCGTCCGCGCGCGCGGCGAGCGCGCCTTCGAAGCCGCGCAGGTTTGGCGTGAGCACCGAGTAGATCGCGCCGGGGCGGCGCGCGATGCCGGCCATCACTTCGGCGCCGTCGGCCATCTGCGGCACCCACTTGGGCGAGACGAACGAGGCCGCTTCGATGTTCGCGAAGCCGGCGGCCGAAAGGCGGTTGATCAATTCGATCTTGGCGGCGGTGGGAACGAACTCTTTTTCGTTCTGCAGACCGTCACGCGGTCCGACTTCGACGATCTTCACTGCTGCGGGTAGGGTCATGGGTGTCTCCTGAGTCTCGTTGATCCGCCGGCGCGTGGGGCTCAATAGCCGCGCTCGATATGCACGACGCCGCTCACGGTCTCGCCGCGCGCGAGCGCTTCGATCTTGTCGGCGACCTGCGAGATGGCTTCGTCGCGCAGCGTGAGCGCCGAGCCGTGCGGCGTGATCGTGATGCGGGGCTCGCGCCAGAACAGATGGTCGGGCGCGAGAGGTTCGTTGCGAAACACGTCGAGCGTGGCGGCCGCGAGCGTGCCGTTGGCGAGCGCGTCGAGCAGATCCTGTTCGACGAGATGCGAGCCGCGCGCCACGTTCACCACATACGCGCCGCGTTCGAGTTTCGCGAACACGCCGGCGTCGAGAATGCTCTCCGTGTCCGGGGTGGCGGGCAGCAGGTTCACGAGCAGCTTGACGCCTTCGAGAAAGGCGTCGAACTGCTCGCCGCGCAGCGGGCCCGAATACGTCTCGATGCCGTCGAGATGTTTCGCACTGCGCGAGAAGCCGCGCACCGGCACGCCGAGCGAGGCAACCGCGCGCGCGACCTGGGCGCCCAGCACGCCCAGCCCGAGCACGCCCACGGTGAAGGTCTCGCGCGGATGCGGCGCGAGCACGTGCCACTCGCGGCGGGTCTGGGCGAGCGCATATTCGTCGAAGCGCCGCAGATAGCGCAGCACGGCATGCTGCACGTACTCGCTCATCTGCCACGCCATGCCCGAGTCTTCGAGGCGCACGAGCTGTGCGTCGGGCGGCAGCGTGCCCGGATGTTCATGCTCGAGCGCGAGAATTGCATCGACGCCCGCCCCCAGGTTGAAGATCGCGCGCAGCCCGCGGCGCGCCGCGAGCAGCTCGCGCGGCGGGTGCCAGACGACCGCGTAGTCGGCGGCGGCGGTATCGCCGGGTTGCCATTCGCGCAGCTCGGCGCCGGGCAGCGCGCGGGCGAGGCCGTGCAGCCAGGTGGACGCGTCGGCTTGCGGCAGCCAGAACAGGATCTTCATCGTGCGGCGGGTCTCGTGGGTGGGGGTGTGGTGACATTCTACTTTTTCGTGCCCGGGGCCGCCGGGCATTCACGCAGCGGCCCCGGGCGCGCGGCTTTGCGCCGGGCGCGCTGCAAAGCTAAGCAAAAAAAACTGGTTCGGCGCACGGGCGGCGCAGATCACAATCCATTCACGCTTGGTCGTTGCGAGGAAAAAAACATGCTTTCGAGCGCCCATCCCCGTTGGCCGCCTGGACTCGTCACCGTGCCGGGGCTGCATGGCAGCGACGGCGCGCATTGGCAGACCTGGCTCGAGCGGCAGTTCCCGCGTTCATTGCGCGCGGAGCAGGCCGACTGGGAAGCGCCCGACCTCGCGGTCTGGAGCGCGTCGCTCGGCGCCTTGCTGGCGCGCGAGCGCGGCCCGTTCGTGCTCGCGGCGCACAGCTTCGGCTGCCTCGCCGCGGCTCATGCGCTGCAGCAGGGCATTGCCGGTGCCGATGTCGTGGGCGTGCTGCTGGTCGCGCCCGCCAGTCCCGCGAAGTTCCGTTTCGCGGGACCGTTCGAGGCGAAGCGGCTGATGGTGCCGTCGATCCTGATCGGCAGCGAAACCGACCCGTGGATGACGCTCGCCGGGGCGCGCGAACTCGCGCAGCATCTGGGCAGCGCCTTCGTCAATCTCGGCGACGCGGGGCATATCAACACGGCGGCGGGATTCGGGCCGTGGCCGCGGGCGAAGCACTTCATCGACACGCTCGTGCATTGCGAGGCGCCGCGGCACCTGCGCGACGAAACGGTGGAAGCCGGCGCGCTGGCGTTTGCCTGGTAGCGCCTTGCGGGGGCGCTTCTAGATCCGCTTTGCCTCACGCAAGAGCCGTGCCGTGTGCAGCGCGATCATGCCTTCCTCGTCGGTGCGCATCGCGAAGATGGGCACGCGGCTCTCGCGCGTGCCAATGCGTTCGTTGTTGGCCGCATTCGCTTCGGCGTCGAGATCGGTGCCGAAGAGCGGCTTGAGCCGTTCGCACACCTGAGCACGGATCGGCGCGGCATGCTCGCCGATGCCGCCCGTGAACACGAGTCCGTCCAGTCCACCCAGCCCCACGGCAAGCTTGCCCACTTCCTGAGCGATGCGATGCGTATAGAAGTCGATGGCAAGCTTCGCCTGATCGCTGCCGCTCGCGAGCAGTTCGCGCATGTCGCTGCTCACGCCCGAGAGGCCCTTGAGGCCCGATTCGTGATAAAGCAGCTTTTCGATGGCGTCGTGATCCATGCCGCGCGCCATCATCCATAGCACCACGCCCGCGTCGAGCGCGCCGCAGCGCGTGCCCATGGGCAGCCCGTCGAGCGCGGTGAGCCCCATGGTCGTCTCCACGCTTTTTCCGTCTTTCATCGCGCACAGGCTCGCACCGTTGCCCAGATGCGCGACGACCACGCGAGCGCGCGCGATGTCGGGCGCCACCACGTGCAGGTGCCGGGCAATGTATTCGTATGAGAGGCCGTGAAAGCCGTAGCGGCGGATGCCGTCCTTGAAGTAGCCGTAGGGCAGCGCGAAGAGCTGCGCCATGACGCCGTTGGTGGCGTGGAACGCGGTGTCGAAGCAGGCCACCTGCGCCAGCTCGGGCGCGGCCTGGCGCACGGCGCGGATCGCCGCCAGATTGTGCGGTTGATGCAGCGGCGCAAGCGGCGTGAGCGCGTCGAGCTCCGCGATCACCTGGTCGTCGATCGGCACGGCATCGGCATGGTGCGCGCCGCCGTGCACCACGCGATGGCCGATCGCGGAAGGCGGCGTGTCGCGCAGGCCCACGGCGAGCACGAGGCGCAGCAGGCGGAAGGCGGCGTCGTGATCGGCAACCTGCGCGACCGGAAACTTTTCGTCCACGATGAGCCGCCCGTCGGCCATGTGCGCGACCACGCGCGGCGCAACGCCAATGCCCTCGATCTGCCCGCCCGCGCCAAGGATCGCGCGCGCGCCGCCTTCCACGTGCGGATCGTCGATGACGCGGTACACCGAGCACTTGATGCTCGACGAGCCCGCGTTGACGACGAGCACGACGTGACCTTCGGCGTGGGAATGCGCCTCCCGGGCGCCGGGCGAAGTGTTCACCGAAGTGCTCACATGAGCTCCGAGGTTTTGCGCGCGCGCCGCGCGTGCGCGACGAGCACCGCGATCGCGCAGCTGCCGATGCGCGATCGCACGGTGTCGGCGCGGCTCGTGAGGATGATCGGCACGCGCGCGCCGAGGACGATGCCGGCCGCTCCCGCGCCGGCGAGGAAGGTGAGCTGCTTGGCAAGCATGTTGCCGGCTTCGAGGTCGGGCACGAGCAGGATGTCGGGGTCGCCCGCCACCGGCGAGACGATGCCCTTGATGCGCGCCGCCTCCTTGCTGATGGCGTTGTCGAACGCGAGCGGGCCGTCCAGCAGGGCGCCGGTGATCTGGCCGCGGTCGGCCATCTTGCAGAGCGCGGCGGCGTCGATGGTCGAGGGCATCTTGTCGGAGACGGTCTCGACCGCCGCGAGGATCGCCACCTTGGGCCGCTCGATGCCCAGCGCCTGCACGAGCTCGATCGCGTTGCGCACGATGTCGGCCTTGTCGGCGAGCTTCGGGAAGATGTTGACGGCCGCGTCGGTAATGAAGATCGGTTTGTGATACGAGGGCACGTCCATCGCGAAGACGTGCGAGAGGCGCCGCTCGGTGCGCAGGCCCGTCGTGCCGGAGGCCACTTCGTGCAGCAGTTCGTCGGTGTGCAGGCTGCCCTTCATGAGCAGTTCCGCCTCGCCCTCGCGCACCGCGAGCACGGCGCGCGCGGCGGCGGCGTGGCTGTGCGGCGCGTCGATGACGGTGGTGTTGCCGAGCGACAGATCCGCTTCATCGGCCACGGCGCGGATCTTCGCCTCCGGCCCGATGAGGAGCGGCACGATCAAGCCGAGGCTCGCGGCGTCGAGCGCGCCCGTGAGCGATGACACGTCGCAGGGATGCGCCACGGCCGTGGGCACCGGCGCGAGGCCGCTGCAGCGCTCCAGCAGGGCAGAGTACTTGTCTTGCGATGAAGCCATGACGATCTCCTCTTTTCCGTCGCCGCCAGCGTGTCGGCCGGCGCGTCGACCACGGCAGGCACTGTGCACTGGGCGCTTGCCGGCGCCCGCATGCTGCGCCGCGCAACGCGCTAGACAGTGTAGTGCAGCGGACAAATTGGCGGAGGGAAAGTGTCCCGCGGCATCGTGACACATCGCATCAGGCCGCGCCGGTGCGGTGCAGGCCTTGTCACGCCGGGTTCACGCCGCGAGTCGATCATGTACGGGCAGGCCTCGCTGCGGCCCTGTTTGCTTGCCTTGACTTTCAACAAGGCGCTGCCTACATTGAGATACTGCAGTGCAGCATGGCGCTGCATCACACCATCATCTGGGCTCCGCGCGCCGTGCACGGGCACGCCGCGCCGGACCGGTCGCGCCCTGCGGGCATCGTGTGCGCAGGGCGGCCGCGCGCTCCCCGTTCAAGGAGATTCGCCTCGTGGCTGTTCTCGCCCCCACGCCTCTCGCTGCTGCCTCCGCTGCGCCCCCTTTCGCTCTGCCTGCGCCGGCCGCCGTTCAGCCGTTCTACGACTACCTGTTCGACGCGTGGCAGCGCAGCGTGCTGTTTTTCGACACGTTGCGCGAGCGCGGCAACCAGACCTACGTGCACGAGAAGGAGGGCATGCCGCCCGTGCTGCGTTTCGACTACGAAGTGGTCGCGGACGGGCGCGAGCTGGACGACCCCTGCAATTACGCACTGCTGCGCATCCTGCCCGAAGAAGGCGCACCGACCGATGCGCGCATGCGGCCCTTCGTCGTCATCGATCCGCGCGCGGGCCACGGTCCCGGCATCGCGGGCTTCAAGATGGACAGCGAGGTGGGCATCGCGCTGCGCAAGGGCCATCCGTGCTACTTCGTCACCTTCTTCCCGGTGCCGTGCCCCACGCAGACGATCCAGTCGGTCGGGCAGGCGGAAGCCGTGTTCATCCGCAAGGTGCGCGAACTGCATCCCGAGTCGGACGGCCTGCCGTTCATCATCGGCAACTGCCAGGGTGGCTGGGCCGCGGCGCTGCTCGCGGCGAGCGCGCCGGCGCTGGTCGGCCCGCTCATGCTCGCGGGCTCGCCGCTGTCGTACTGGGCCGGCGTGAAGGGCAAGAACCCCATGCGCTATTCGGGCGGCATGCTCGGCGGTTCGTGGATGTCGTCGCTCGCCGCCGATCTGGGCGACGGCCACTTCGACGGCGCCCATCTCGTGCAGAACTTCGAGAATCTCAATCCCGCGAACACGTTCTGGGGCAAGCTCTACAATCTCTATTCGCGAGTCGATACGGAGCGCGAGCGCTTCCTCGAATTCGAGCGCTGGTGGGGCGGCCACTTCCAGCTCAACCGCGCCGAGATCGACTGGATCGTGCAGAACCTCTTCGTCGGCAATCACCTCACGCGCAACGAGGTGTACGCGAAGAACGCGCGCTCCCCGGTGGACCTGCGCAACATCCGCACGCCGATCATCGTGCTCGCCTCGTGGGGCGACAACATCACGCCGCCGCAGCAGGCCCTGAACTGGATCCCCGACCTCTACGCGAGCGTGGACGAAATCATCGCCAACGAGCAGGTGATCGTCTATTGCCTCCACGACAAGGTGGGGCATCTGGGCATCTTCGTTTCGGCGAGCGTGGCCAATAAGGAGCACACCGAACTGTTTTCGGCGCTCGACCTGATCGACGTGCTGCCGCCGGGCCTCTACGAAGCGAAGATCACCGACACGACGCCGGAGGCGGGCCGCCTCGAATCGCTCGAAGGACGCTATGAGATCGGCTTCGAGCGGCGCACGATCGACGACATCCTCGCGCTGGACGACGGCCGCGCGGACGAGCAGCCGTTCGAGGTGGTGCGCCGCTTCGCCGAGAACAACCAGCGGCTCTACGACCTGACGGTTTCCCCGTTCGTGCGCGCGTCGAGCAACGCGCTCACGGCGCATCTGTTGCGCGAGTCGCATCCGTCGCGCGTGGAGCGCAGCGTGCTGAGCGACGCGAACCCGGCGCTGGCTGCGCTGCCGGTGCTCGCCGAGTCGGTGCGCAAGCATCGCAAGCCTGTCGCGCCCGACAACCCCTTCACGCAGCTCGAACGGCAGATGTCGGCGAGCATCGAGGCCGCCTGGGACCTCTATCGCGACGCACGCGACGCGTGGGTCGAGAACACGTTCTACAGCGTCTATACGGCGCCGTGGGTGCAGGCGCTCGTGGGCGTGGCGCCCGGCCAGCCGCTCGAGCCGATCGGGCCGCCGCTCATGGCGCTGCGCAAGGAGCTCGCGGCGCTGCGGCTGCGCGCGGCGCGCGCGAACCTGCGCAAAGGCACGCTCGTGGATGCGTTCATGCGCATCATGGCGTACCTCGTCGACGAAATGCATACCGTGCAATATCGGCCGTTTCAGCGCATGCGCGAGATGGCGCGCGAGTATCTGGGCGATCGTCAGCCCACCATCGCCGAACTGAAGGAAGCCGCGCGGCGCCAGGGCGCGATCGTGGCGCTCGACCCGCAAGCCGCTATCGAGGCGCTGACCGAAATCATGCCCGATATGCCTACGCGCCGTGCGCTGCTCGCGGCCGTCTACCGCATCGCGACGGTGTCCGGTCCGCTCGAAGGCGAGCGGCGCGACCGCTTCCGGGAAGTGCAGAAGGCGCTTGGCCTCGAGCCCGGCAGCGAGAAGAGCGGCTTGCCGCCGCCGGAAGGGCCGGCCTCGGGCAGCGGGGCGGCGTCCGGCTCCGGCGAAGGCGGTGCGATATCGGGTGTTGCGGGTAATGCGGGTGCGGCGGCGGGTGCGGCCGATGTGACGGCGGCCGGCGCCGACGAGCCGGAGGCGCAAGCCGCGCCGAAGCGCGCCGCCGCGAAGGCGTCGAAGCGTGCCGCGGCTGTCGCCGCCGATGAGGCGGAGGCCCCGCCGGCAGCGCCCGCAAAAGCGGCGAAGCGCGCGCCGGCTCCGGCGAAGGCCAAGACGGCCGCGGCCGCCAAGACACCGGCCGCAGCCAAAACGCCGCGGCGGGCACGCCCGGCTGCTGCGGCGGCACCCGCGCACGGGGCAGGTACGCCGGCCTCGCGCCGCCGCGCCACGCGTTCCGCCGGCGAATGACTCCCGCAGCGAGGTAAGCCATGCAGACTCTTCCCGACCGGCCGCTGGCCGGCATGCGCGCGCTGGTCACGGGCATCGCGAACGCCGAATCGATCGCCTGGGGTTGCGCGCGCGCATTCGCCGAACTCGGCGCGGAGCTCGCGATCACTTACCTGAACGACAAGGCGAAGCCTTACGTCGAGCCGCTCGCGAACGAGCTCGACGCCAAGCTCCTGCTGCCGCTCAACGTCGAGGAAGACGCGCAGATGGAGGCCGTGTTCGACGCCATCCGCGAGACCTGGGGCGCGCTCGACATCGTGCTGCACTCCATCGCCTACGCGCCGAAGGACGACCTGCAGGGCGGCCTGCTGGACTCGTCGGCGCAGGGCTTCGGCTATGCGATGGACGTGTCGTGCCACTCGTTCATCCGCATGGCGAAGCGCGCGACGCCGCTGATGCCGCGCGGCGGCACGCTCTTCGCGATGAGCTACGACGGCGCCAATCGCGTGGTGCCGAACTACAGTCTCATGGGGCCGGTGAAGGCGGCGCTCGAAGCGTCGTGCCGGTATCTGGCCTACGAGCTGGGGCCGCTCGGCATTCGCGTGCACGCCATCTCGCCGGGGCCGCTGAAGACGCGTGCGGCCTCCGGGTTGCCCGACTTCGACCGCATGCTCTCCGAGGCGGTCGATCGCGCGCCGCTGGGCGAGCTCGTGGACATCATGGACGTCGGCTATGCCACCGCGTATCTCGCCACGCGCTACGCGCGCCGCATGAGCGGCAACACGGTGTATGTCGACGGCGGCGCGCACGTCATGGCGTGATGGCGGTGCCGGCTTCGCGCGGATTCAAACTCGCATTACGTTGCGCCGGCAACAAAAAACCAGACGCCTCGCAGAATGCACTGCGAGGCGTCTGGCCCTACGTCAACCGACCGGCTGCAGGATGCGGTCAGTAGTAGCGGTGATGTGCGTACCAGTCGCGGCGGCCCCACCAGGCACGGCCGTCCCAGTAGCGGTCGCCATGCCAGCCGATATAGACCGACGGTGCGGCAACGGCAACCGGCTGATAGGCCACGACCGGGGGCGGCGGCGGTGCGTAGTACGCCGGAGGCGGCGCGGCATAGACCGGAGCCGGAGCGACGTAGACCGGCGCGGGCACGCCGAGGTTCAGGCCGATGGCCACACCCGCCATCGCGGATTGCGATGCGGCGAGAATCAGTGCCCCGGCGCCCAGGGCGGCAAACAGTTTCGCTTTCATTGAGGCCCCCTTCGGTGGAAGAAAGATTGCATGGCTTCAATGTAGCGGGGCGCGCTTCGCCTTGCGTTACCAAACTGCAACAATGTTGGGCCAAATGTTCCAGGGCGCGAAGGCCCGCAGCATCCGCCGTGCCGCGCTGTGCGCCTTGCTGCGGGCGCACGCCGCGCGGACGGTAAAGCCGCGTAATAATGCAGGCCGCTCTGTAATCCTTGTAACGGGCCCGGAATGAAGCTGGCGCGCGCATCGAGGCGCGCCGGCCTTACTGAATGATGACGTTGCCGAAGTTCTGGCGGCCGAACGGGCTCACCTGATAGCCGCTCACGCTGGCGCGCGTGATGGCCGCGGCGGTGGGGTAGCCGAGCGGAATCCACAGCGCCTGATCGTGGATGATCTTCTGCGCGGCTTCATAGAGCTTCACGCGCTTGGCCTGGTCGGCGGTGGCTTTGCCGTCGGCGATCAGCTTGTCGAGCTGCGGGTCGCAAAAGCGCGAGAAGTTGATGCCCGACTTCACGGCGTTGCAACTGAAGAGCGGCGAGAGGTAGTTGTCGGGGTCGCCGTTGTCGCCGGCCCAGCCCATGAACAGCGTATCGTGCTGGCCTTGCTTCGCTTCCTTGATCAGCTCGCCCCACTCGATCACCTTGATGTCCGCCTTCACGCCGATCTTCGCGAAGTCGGCCTGCAGCAGCTCGGCGCTCGCGCGCGGATTCGGGTTCAGCACGCTGCCGTTCGGGCGCACCCAGATCGTCGTCGCAAAGCCGTTCGGGAAGCCCGCGGCGGCGAGCAGCTGCTTCGCCTTCGCCGGGTCGTAGGGGTAGGGCTGGATCGAGCGGTCGTAGCCCCAGGCCGTGGGCGGCCACGGGTTCGTCGCGGGCGTGGCCGTGTTGTCGAACACGGTCTTGAGATAAGTCGTGCGGTCGAACGCCATGTTCAGCGCCTGGCGGACCTTCTGGTTGTCGAGCGGCTTCTTCTGCGTGTTCAGCGCGACGAAGGCGGTCATGAACGCGGGCGTTTGCACCACCCTGAGCGTCTTGTCGCCCTTTGCGATGGCGATGTCGTCGGGCTTCGGCGAAAGCGCGATCAGGCATTCGCCCGTCTTCACCTTCTGCGCGCGCACGGCGGCGTCGGGCGTGATCGCGTAGATCAGGCGGTCCACCTTCGGCTTCGGCCCCCAGTAGGCGGGATTCACTTCATAGCGGATCACCGCGTCCTTCGTGTAGCTCTTCAGCTGGAACGGGCCCGTGCCCACGGGCTGCGCGTTGAGGTCGACCTGCTTGCCGGCCTTCAGCAACTGGTTCGCGTACTCGGCGGAGTAGATCGACGCGAAGCCCATCGTCAGGATCGAGAGAAAGGTCGAATTCGGCTCGGTCAGTACGAACTTCACCGTGCCGTCGTCCACCTTCGAAACCGACTTGACGAGCTTCGCGAGACCCATCGACTGCGCATGCGGGAAGCCGCTCGGTCCCGTCACGCTGTGCCAGGGGTTGTTCGCGTCGAGCATGCGGCCGAAGGTGAAGACGACGTCGTCGGCGTCGAGGGCGCGCGTGGGCTTGAACCATGCGGTGGTCTGGAACTGCACGTTCGGGCGGAGATGGAACGTGTAGGTCAGGCCGTCGGCGCTCACGTCCCAGCGGTCGGCGAGGGCCGGCACGACCTTTTTCGCGGCCTCGTCGTACGAGACGAGCGAGTTGAAGATCACGTCGGCCGAGGCGTTCGTCGTCACGAGCGAATTGAACTGCACGACGTCGAAGCCGTCCGGGCTTGATTCCGTGCAGACCGTCAGCGGCTTCGCGAGTGCGGGCGCAACGGCGAGCGCGAGCGCGGCGCCGAGGGTGCAGGCGGCGACGTTGCGCAGACGGGCGAGCACGGGGACAGGCGAGGTGAAGCGCATGGGATCTCCGGTTGTCGGGGCAAGCCTGGATTCAGTCGCTCGCGGCGGTGCGCGGTTTGCGCGGCGCTTTCTCGAACAGACGGTCGTAGAGCCAGCGCGGCAGGACGCGCAGCAGCGCGGCCACCACGCGCATCGGCCAGGGAAACACGGCGAACGACGTGCCGCGCGCGATCGCATTCGCGGTCTTCGCGGCGAAACGGTCGGCGTCCATGAGGAACGGCATGGGGTAGGGATTCTTCGCCGTCATCGGCGTGCGGATGTAGCCGGGCGCGATCGTGACGACCTGCACGCCGAACGGCCGCATCTCGACGCGCAGCGATTCGAGATAAGCGAACGCCGCGGCCTTCGAGGCGCTGTACGCCCCCGAGCCCGGCAGCCCGCGCACGCCGGCCACGCTCGCAATGCCGACGAGCGTGCCGCGCCGCGCTTCGCTCATCGCGGCGGCGAACGGCTCGAAGGTGGCGACCATGCCGAAGTAGTTGATGTCCATCACGTCGCGAAAGGCCGCGAGGTCGCCCTGGCCGGTGATGACGCCGCCGCTCACGCCGGCGTTGGCGATCACGATGTCGGGCAAGCCGTGTTCGGCGATGAAGGCGCGCGCGGCGTGAGCGAGCGCGTCGGCGTCGCGCACGTCGGCGGGGTAGATCGAGATGGCGTGCTGCGGGTGAGCTTGCCGGAAGCCGGCGAGGGCCTCGGCGCGGCGCGCGACGAGCCCGAGGATGGCGCCGCGCCGCGCGTATTCGGCGGCCAGCGCGGCGCCAATGCCGCTCGACGCGCCGGTGATGAAGACCTTCAGCGGTTGACTCATACCGGCGCGCCGGGGCTTACATCTTCTTCGCGCGGATTTGCGAGACGAGGAAATCGAGCACCTGGATCGTGCCCGGCAGGCTGTTGGTCGCGGCGGGGCCCGTTTCGTACTTGCCCTGCACGGCGAGCGTGGGCACGCCGTCGATCTTGTACGCGTCGAGGAGCGCCTTGTCGCGCTGGAGCTCGCTCTGCGTCGAGAACGAGTTGTACGCTTCCATGTACTTCTTCGGATCGACGCCCTGCGTGGCGAGGAACTTGGCCTGGTCTTCCGGCGTGAGCAGGTAGTCCTTGTTCACGTGGATCTCGTTGAACACGGCGGGCGTGAGCTTGTTCGCGAGGCCGAGCGCGTCGAGCGCATAGTACATTTTCGAGTGCGGGATGAAGTCGTCGCGGAATGCCACCGGCACGCGCTTGAACACGACATCCGGCTCCTGCTTCTTGATCCACGCCTCCAGGTACGGGTCGAATTCGTTGCAGTGCGGGCAGCCATACCACATGAACTCGATGACCTCGATCTTGCCAGCGGGCACGTCGAGCGGCTGCTGCGCGGCGAGGACCGTGTAGTCCTTGCCGGCCACGGGCGCCGCGGGCGAAGCATGCGCGGCGCCGGCGAGCATCGAAAGGGAAAGCAAAAGCGTACCAAGAAGTCGTTTCATGTTCTTCTGACTCGTGTTGACGCGACCGGCGGGGCCGGTCGTCTCGTTTTTTACTGCTTCGTGAAGCGGATGACGGCCGTATCGATACCGGCGTCGGACAGGCGCTGACGCGTGGAGTTCATGTCGTCGAACTTCGCGAACGGGCCGATGCGGACTCGATAATACGTGACCCCGCCCGCGTCGCGCTGCGTGACCTTCGACTCGAAGCCCTGGAACGCGAGGCGCGCGCGCTGCTGTTCGGCGTCGCCCGAGGTCTTGTAGGCGCCCACCTGCAGGAAGTAGCCGGTGTTGGCGTCATTGGCGGACGGTGCGGCCGAACTGCCCTGCGCGGGTTTCGCGCCCGGCGCGGGGATGGCCGTGGCCGGCTTCTGCGGTTCGTTGTTCGCGAGGATCTGGGCCGGGTTGGGCGACGACTGCGGCTTCGCCGCGGGGGCCGCGTTGTTGCCGGCGGAAGGCGCGGGCGCGACGGCCACGCCGTTCGCGTTGCCGTTATCCTGCGCCGAGCCCGAAGGCGGCACTTCCACGATCTGCGGCTCCGCGAGCATGCCCGACGACTGCGACGGGTTCGTGCTCTGGCCCGGCGCGGTGTTGGGCGGCGCGCTCTGCGCGGCCTGCGGCACCGGCTGGCCCGGCGACTTGCCCTGCAGGGCGCGGTTCGGATCGTACTGGCCGCCGGCGTCGCTCGCATCGGAGGCGGGCGGCGCGACCTTCGCGACGAACGGCGTGGGCGCGCGCGTGATGTAGAGCGCCACCACCACCGCGATCGCAAGGCCGACAATCAGGCCCAGCACGATGCCGAGGAACGTGCCCCCGGACTGTTTCGACTGCTGCTTCGTATTGCTGCGGCGCGGTTTTGCCATCGTCTGAATCACCTGCAAACAAGGGAATCCTGGAATGGCCGCCCGCTCGGGAAGCAGGCGGCCCCATGCATGTTGCTTCGTGTGTGCTGTCGTGCGGTAAGTTCGTTACATGCGCTCGGGCGCCGAAACGCCGATCACCGCGAGGCCGTTCGCGAGAACCTGGCGCGTCGCCGCGAGCAGCGCGACGCGGGCGTCGCGCTCGTCGGCATTGTCGACCAGAACGCGTTCGGCATTGTAGAACGAGTGAAACTCGGCGGCGAGTTCGCGCAGGTAGAACGCGACGGCGTGCGGCGCGAGTTCGGCGGCGGCGTGCGTGAGCATGTCGGGGAACTCGGCGAGCTTGCCGATCAGGGCCAGCGCGCGCTCGCTGGAAAGCGGCGCGAGGTCGACCCGCGGCAGCGCGGCGAGATTGCCGCCGTGCTTCGCCTGCCAGTCGGCGAGGATCGTCGAGATGCGCGCGTGCGCGTACTGCACGTAGTAGACGGGGTTCTCGTCGTTCTGCTTGAGCGCGAGGTCGATGTCGAACACGAACTCGGTGTCCGCCTTACGCGAGATCAGGAAGAAGCGCACGGCGTCGCGGCCGCGGCGAATGGTCGCTTCGTCGAGCAGGTCGGGAGAAACTTCGCTGCCTGGGTTGGCGCCGCCCGACCATTCGATCAGGTCGCGCACGGTCACGTAGCTGCCCGCGCGCTTGGAGATCTTCACTTCCTGGCCGTCGCGCATCACCGTGACCATCTTGTGCAGGACGTAGTCGGGATAGCCCTTCGGAATGCCGACGCCGAGCGCCTGCAGGCCCGCGCGCACGCGTGCGATGGTGCCGTGGTGGTCCGAGCCCTGGATGTTGATGACCTTCGTGAAGCCGCGCTCCCACTTGGTGACGTGGTAGGCGACGTCGGGCAGGAAGTAGGTATACGTGCCGTCGGACTTGCGCATCACGCGGTCCTTGTCGTCGCCGTATTCGGTGGTCTTGAGCCACAGCGCGCCGTCCTGCTCGTAGGTTTCGCCCGAGGCGACGAGCGCCTCGACGGTCTTCTCCACGCGGCCTTCCGTGTAGAGCGACGATTCGAGGTAGTACTGGTTGAATTTCACGCCGAACGCCTGCAGGTCGAGATCCTGCTCGTGGCGCAGGTAGGCCACGGCGAAGCGGCGGATCGCGTCGAGGTCGTCGGGGTTCTGCGCGCCCTTCACGGGTTCGCCGTCCTTCGCGGCGACGGTCTCGCCCGCGAGGTAGTCGCGCGCGATGTCGGCGATGTACTCGCCGTTGTAGGCGGCTTCCGGCCACTCGGCGTCGCCGGGCTTGAAGCCGCGCGCGCGCGCCTGGGTGGAGATGGCGAGGTTGCCGATCTGCACGCCCGCGTCGTTGTAGTAGAACTCGCGATGCACGTCGTAGCCCTGCGAGGCCAGTACGTTCGAGATCGCGTCGCCGAGCGCGGCCTGGCGGCCGTGGCCGACGTGCAGCGGGCCCGTGGGATTCGCCGAAACGAACTCGACCAGCACGTGCCTGCCCGCTTCGCGCTGCGAGCGGCCGAACGCTTCGCCTTCGGCGAACACGGCGCCGATCACGGCGCGCTTCGCGGTGGCGGCAAGGCGCAGGTTGATGAAGCCGGGACCTGCCACTTCGGCGGCCTCGACGAGGCCTTGGGCAGCGGGCAGCGCAAGCGCGGCGTCCACGATCTGCTGGGCGAGCTGGCGCGGATTGGCGCGCAGCGGCTTGGCGAGCTGCATCGCCACGTTGCAGGCGACGTCGCCGTGCGCGGCGACCTTCGGACGCTCGAGCGTGATCGCGGGGGCGACGAATGTGGCTTCGGTGGCGCCGTCGAGGGCCTTGGCCACCTGGCCCACGGCGTCGGCGAGCAAGGTCTCCAGGGTGTGTTTCTGTGCGGGCAGCATGCTTGTTGCAGGTCCTGTGCGGGTAGTTTGGGAGCGCCTGGCCGCGCTTCGGGCCGAATTTGGCCGATCCGGGTCGAACTGGCCATCCGGCCGTTCGTGCGGGCGCCTGGCCGTCGAATACAAGGTGGGGGCGGGCATCGTGCCCCGGGCGTGCTTCTCGCGGCCATGAGAAGCGCGGCCCGCCGCGGGGCGCGGCCTCGCATTTCTAGCGGCCGCGCCCTGCGGGTAATTCCGTTCAGACGGATTTTAGCAGGTGCTAATATGTGAAATGAGAACCTCGGCAAGGGCGAATGCCATCCGGATGCGGCTGCCGCACCGGTTGCCTGCCGGGACCCTTTCTCCGGCTGCGTCTCGCCGGCAGCACCTGGCCGGCTTTGCCGTTTCAGTCTCCCGGCCTGTCCGTCGAGCGCGCGGACCTCAAAAAATCAAAAGGGAACAGTCATGCTGGTTACATTCAAATGCCGTGCGTCGCCCGACGTCACGATGCTGGAAAATCTCGCTCAATACCTGCTCGGCATTATCGGCAAGCGGCTCGGGCCGCGCGGTGTGATCATGCACGACGAACTCGACGCCGCGATCACGAAGCTCGAGGCGGCGATTGCCACCGACAAAAGGGAGCGCGCCGAACACGAAGGCCATTTCCACGAGGGCGAAGAGGGTCACGAACACCATGAGCTGCCGGTCGGCCTTGCCCAGCGCGCCTTCCCGTTCCTCGACATGCTGCGCGAGGCCCGCAAGGGGCAGAACGATATTGTTTGGGGGATTTGAGCGGGGTGTGTGCAGATGGTGGGGACGCGATTGGCGTTTCCCGCGTTCCTGAGTGCCAAAGACAAGAGCCCGCAAACCGCGGGCTCTTGTCTTTGGTGCGCCGCCCTGCGCGGCATCGTGCTTACTGGCTGGCGGCTGCCGGCGCTGCGGTCGAAGTGGCCGAAGCGGCACCCTTCTTCGCCTTTTTCTTCTTCGGCTTCTTCACGTGCTTTTCGGTGGGGGCGGAATACGACGAAACCGCGCTCGCTTCCGGATGAGAGGCCGGCTGGGCGAACGACGGCTGGGCGAGCGCAGCAACGCCGAATGCGGTCAATATCAACATCAGCTTCTTCATACGATTTCTCCGTCGAGTGTTGCTTTTAAGGATTTGCTGATGAGCGAGCCGGGAAGATGGCGGGCGGCGGCGCATTTCGCGCCCGTCCGCCTGGCTCGTTTGGCCCGTCTGGCCTGGGGTGGTGCCAGCTCATCTTACAAAGACGAAAAGTCGCGCGTGTCAAATATTCAGCCTATCGGCCGGCATATATCGCGGCGCGGCAACGCAAGGGTTGCGGCGCCGCGGATCGCAGGAAAAGCGGCAACGGCAAGCTGCCGCCGAATCGTCGGGCCAAGGGAGGCCGGGAAGCGCTACGCCGTGTCTCAGAGCAGTGGTGCGAGCGCGCGGCGAGCGTCCTCGTCGGAGAGCGCCATGCGGCGTCCGAAGTCGGCGAGCTGGTCGGCGCCGATCTTGCCGACCGAGAAGTACGTGCTGTCCGGATGCGCCAGATAGAAGCCCGAAACGCTCGCGGCCGGCAGCATGGCGAGCGATTCCGTCACGCTCATGCCGATCTCGCCTGCCTGCAGGAACTCGAACATGTCGCGCTTCACGAGGTGGTCGGGGCACGCCGGATAGCCCGGCGCCGGCCGGATGCCCACGTACTTCTCGTCGATCAGCGCGTTGTTGTCGAGTGTTTCGCCGGACGCGTAGCCCCACAGGTCGCGGCGCACGCGCGCGTGCATGGCCTCGGCGTAGGCTTCCGCGAAGCGGTCCGCGAGCGCCTTGAGCATGATCGCGCTGTAGTCGTCGTGATCCTTTTCGAACTGCGCTTCCTTCACGTCCACGCCTATGCCGGCTGTTACCGCGAACATGCCGATGTAGTCGGCCACGCCCGAGTCTTTTGGCGCGATGAAATCGGCGAGCGAGCGGTTCGGCCGCATCACGCCGTCCACCACGGGGCGCACGGACTGCTGGCGCAAGTTGCGCCACGTGAGCGCGACTTCGCGGCGCGATTCGTCGGTGTAGATCTCGATGTCGTCGTCATTGACGGTGTTCGCGGGCAGCAGCGCGATCACGCCATTGGCCTGCAGCCAGCGGCCCTGGATCAGGCGCGCGAGCATCGACTTCGCGTCGGAGAACACCTTGCGCGCCGATTCGCCCACGATCTCGTCGTTGAGTATCGCCGGATACGGGCCGGCCAGATCCCAGGTCTGGAAGAACGGACCCCAGTCGATGTAGTTCGCGAGCTCGTTCAGGTCGAAGTTCTTGAACACGCGGCGACCGATGAACTTCGGCTTGACGGGCTGGTAGCCCGCCCAGTCGATCTTCGTCTTGTTCGCGCGCGCCTCTTCGAGCGTCACGAGCGGCGTGGCCTTGCGATTGGCGTGCTGGTCGCGGATGCGGTCGTAATCGTTCTTGAGCTCGTCGATGTACTTCGCCGCGCCTTCGTCGGAAAGCAGGCTCGACGCCACCGAAACCGAGCGCGACGCGTCGGGCACGTACACGACCGGCCCTTCGTAATGCGGCGCGATCTTCACGGCCGTGTGCACGCGCGAGGTGGTTGCGCCGCCGATCAGCAGCGGAATCTTCTTGATGCGGAAGTAGTCGTCGCGCTGCATTTCGCTCGCGACATAGGCCATCTCTTCGAGCGACGGCGTGATCAGGCCGGAGAGCCCGACGATATCCGCGCCCTCGACCTTCGCCCTGGCGAGAATCTCGTTGCACGGGACCATCACGCCCATGTTGACCACTTCGAAGTTGTTGCACTGGAGCACGACCGAAACGATGTTCTTGCCGATGTCGTGCACGTCGCCCTTCACGGTCGCGATAACGATCTTGCCCTTCGCACGCACGTCGCCGCCCGCTTCGGCGAGCAGGCGTTTTTCTTCCTCGATGAACGGGATCAGGTGCGCCACGGCCTGCTTCATCACGCGCGCCGACTTCACCACCTGCGGCAGGAACATCTTGCCCTGGCCGAACAGGTCGCCGACCACGTTCATGCCGTCCATGAGCGGGCCTTCGATCACGTTGATCGGGCGGCCGCCGCCGTCCATGATCTTCGCGCGCGCTTCTTCGGTGTCCTCTACGATGAAGTTCGTGATGCCATGCACGAGCGCATGCGCGAGACGCTTCTCGACGGGCTGGTTGCGCCATTCGAGGTTCTCTTCTTTCTTCGCGGCGCCGGTCTTGAACTTGTCGGCGATTTCGAGCAGGCGGTCGGTCGCGTCTTCGCGGCGGTTGAGCACCACGTCTTCCACGCGATCGCGCAGCTCGGGATCGAGGTCGGCATACACGCCGAGCTGGCCCGCGTTGACGATGCCCATGTCCATGCCCGCCTGAATGGCGTAGTAGAGGAACACGGTGTGGATCGCCTCGCGCACCGGGTCGTTGCCGCGAAACGAGAACGACACGTTCGAAACGCCGCCACTGATCTTCGCGTGCGGCAGATTCTGCTTGATCCAGCGCGTCGCCTCGATGAAGTCGACCGCATAGTTGTTGTGCTCCTCGATGCCCGTCGCGACAGCGAAGATGTTCGGGTCGAAGATGATGTCTTCCGGCAGAAACCCTACCTCGTTCACGAGCACGTCGTACGAGCGCTTGCAGATTTCGGTCTTGCGCGCGTAGGTGTCGGCCTGACCTTGTTCGTCGAAGGCCATCACGACGGCCGCCGCGCCATAGCGGCGAATCAGCTTCGCGTGATGGATGAAGGGTTCCTTGCCTTCCTTCAGCGAGATCGAATTCACGATCGCCTTGCCCTGCACGCATTGCAGGCCCGCCTCGATCACGTCCCACTTCGACGAGTCGATCATGATCGGCACGCGCGCGATGTCGGGCTCCGAGGCGATCAGGTTCATGAAGCGCACCATCGCCGCCTTCGAGTCGAGCATGGCTTCGTCCATGTTGACGTCGATGACCTGCGCGCCGTTCTCGACCTGCTGGCGCGCGACCGCGAGCGCTTCGTCGAACTGGCCGTTCAGGATCATCCGCGCAAACGCCTTCGAGCCGGTCACGTTCGTGCGCTCGCCGACGTTGATGAACAGCGTGCCTTCGTTGACGTTGAAGGGTTCGAGGCCGGAAAGGCGCAGGGTGTGGTCAGTCATGGCGTGGGACCGGATCGTGTGGTGTCTCGGAAGGGCGGGGCGTGGAGTCGGCGATAGAGTGGCGATAAAGCAGCGGCGAGCGCGGCTCAGGCCGCGTCGCGATACTGGCCGGGCCAGCGGCGCGGCTTGATCTCGGCGAGCGCCTTCGCGATCGCGGCGATGTGCTCGGGTGTGGTGCCGCAGCAGCCGCCCGCGACGTTCACGAGACCGGCCGTGGCGAATTCCTTCAGGAGCCCGGACGTATCGGCCGGCGTTTCGTCGAAGCCCGTTTCGCTCATCGGATTCGGCAGGCCCGCGTTCGGATAGCACGAGACGTAGGTGTCGCAGAGCTTCGCGAGTTCGGCGATGTACGGGCGCATGAGCGCCGCGCCGAGTGCGCAGTTCAGCCCGAACGTGAGCGGCTTCGCGTGGCGCAGCGAATTCCAGAATGCCTCGACGGTTTGCCCCGAGAGAATGCGGCCCGATGCGTCGGTTACGGTGCCCGAGATCATGATGGGCAGGATCTCGCCGGTGTCTTCGAACAACTGGTCGAGCGCGAAGAGCGCGGCCTTGGCATTGAGCGTGTCGAAGATCGTCTCGACGAGGAACAGGTCGCAGCCGCCTTCCATGAGCGCCTTCGCCTGTTCGTAGTACGCCACGCGCAGCTCTTCGAACGTGACGTTGCGCGCGCCCGGGTCGTTCACGTCGGGCGAAATGCTTGCGGTCTTCGGCGTCGGTCCGATCGCGCCGGCGACGAAGCGCGGCTTGTCCGGCGTCGAATACTTGTCGCACGCCGCGCGCGCGAGCTTTGCCGACTCGACGTTCATCTCGACGGCGAGCTCGCCCATACCGTAGTCGTCCTGAGCGACCGTGGTGGCGCCGAACGTGTTGGTCTCGATGATGTCCGCGCCCGCGGCGAGGTACTGCTCGTGAATCTCGCTGATGATCTGCGGCTGCGTGAGCGAGAGCAGCTCGTTGTTGCCCTTGATGTCGCGCGGGTAGTCCTTGAAGCGTTCGCCACGGTATGCGGCTTCGTCGAGCTTGTAGCGCTGGATCATCGTGCCCATCGCGCCGTCGAGGATCACGATGCGCGAAGCGAGCAGCGCGGGCAGGGCGGCGCCGCGCGTGTAGCGCCCGCTTGCGGCCGGATGGCCGGAGGCGGCGCTGGAGACGGTATCTGCAGGCTGGTTCATGGAGGGCGGACGGGCTTGGCGCCGGTTGAACGAGGAAACCCACTATTGTAGCCGCAGCCGGGGCGCCCCGCCCGGCGCTGCCGTGGGGCCGGGCCGCTCGAAGACAACCCGAGGAGAACGTTCAAAAGAAAACCCCGGCCGCCGAAGCGGACGGGGTTTCCCTGAGCACGTGTGCCGCGGTCTACGCAGGCCCGGTGCGGTTTCGGCGAGGCACTTCAGAAGCGCCTCAAGGAAGTACCTCAGTGAAGCACCTCAGTGAAGCACTACGGGCTGCTGCATGAGACTGTCGAATTGACCGAGGAATTCGTCGACTTCGTCGGGCGTCTGTTCCTCCTGCATCAGCTTTTGCACATGCTCGCGAAAGCTTGCCGCCATCACGCCGTCGATAAATATCTCGCGGCGCGCATTCTTGTCGACGATTTCATAGCCCCCGGCGTTCATCGCGACGTGGCCGTCCTGCGGGGGGAATTCGACAACGCAATAATTGGGACTGTTGTAGATCATCTGCATGGCGACACTCCTTTTCCTGTGCTCCCTGGCTTTGCAGCCTCTTTGCTTGTGACCATACATGGAGCGTTCGTGCTGGAATTCAAGGGGCTTGCGTTGCAGCTCATCCGGCGTGCCCGCCCTTTGACTTCCGCTTCTTGCCAGCCTCGCTGTCATCGTTCCGGTTGCACTCGTTAGACTGCCCGACGCAGAAACGTTTCAAGCAAAGCCGCAAACCTGTGGGACTCCTCTACCGGGGCCAGATGGGCCGCATCAAGTATCTCGAAACGGGCGCCCTCGATGGCCTGCGCAAGCGCTTCGGTGACGGCGACGGGCGTGCCGCCGTCATAACGGCCGGCAATGGCGAGCGTCGGCATGCGCAATGCTGCGAGCTTCACATGGACGTCGAAATCGCGCAGCGCCTCACAGGCCATGGCATAACCTTCCGAAGCTGTCCGTAATAAAACGTCACAAATTTTCTCGACCGTGTCGCGATGCATACGACGAAAGTCGGCCGTGAACCAGCGCTCCATCGTTGCGGTTGCGAGTGCGGCTGTGCCTTCGCGGCGCACGAGCGCGGCGCGTTGGTTCCACATGTCGCGCGCTTCGGGCGGCGTGCGGCTCGACGTGTCGCAAAGCGTGAGCGAGAGCACGCGCGCCGGATAGTCGATCGCGAACTGCTGCGCGATCATGCCGCCCATCGACATGCCGACGAGATGCGTGGTCGTCACGCCCATGGCGTCGAGCATGGCGCGCAGATCGGCGGCGAGGTGTGCGAAGCCGTACGGTTCGCGTGAAATGGCACTCGCACCATGACCGCGCACGTCGTAGCGCAGCACGCCGTAGCGATGCCGGAAATGGCCCGCAAGCGGATCCCATACGGTGAGGTCGCCGCCCAGTTGATGCACGAACGTGAGCATGGGACCGCCACTGCGGTCGTCGAGGACGTAGTGCGTATCGATGCCGTTGACAGTCACTTGCATGGTTTCCTCCTTCACGTTGCGGGTCGGGAGTCAGGCCGTCTGCGAGGTGCTGCGTGGACGCGATGCCGGTGAAGCAACCCGCGCGCCCGTTGATGCCTGCCGGTGCGCGGGACGATGTGTGCTGCGGTCCTCGGTTGATGCGCGATGGTGGCGCGAACTGTGCGCGCTGCCGGGTTGGTATGTGTGACGCGCCGTGATGCCGCCGTGATGCTTTCGTCAGTTTTTTTCGTTGATTCGTATGGCGCGCCGCCTGCTGTGCCGTGTGGTGCCGTGTACAGCCAGCGATTCCAGTATGCGCTATTTCGTGGCGTTCTGCTGTGAAGTGGGCCGAGGTGTTGCGCGCAATTTGTGAGCGTCTGTAAGGGATGAAGCGAGCCAATGCGGCATGGCGCGCGCGAGGCACTCAGGGCTGTGCGGGCGTGTCGCTTGCGGGTGCACTGCCGGCGGGCGTTGCATCGGGAACCGTCGACGGAGGCTGCTGCAACGTCGGGGCCGATGCGGAAGATTGCGGCGCAGCGCTCGGTGCTGCGGCGTTCGATGGGTTTGCGTCCGGGTTTGCGTCTGTTGTGCTCGCTCCGTTTGCCGCGGGCAAGGCAATGGGGCCGCGCCAGACCAGCTCGAACTGCGTGCCGTTCGGCTCGGTCTGCACGAGCCGCACGGGCAGCCAGCCGAGCGAGGGCGCAAGCCACACGTCGATGCGCCGCTTGTCGCCTTCGCGGCGCGGCAGCCGCATGAAGTGGCGCGCTGTGACGAAGCCGTGATCGGTGCTCACGCTCTCGTCGCCGATGGTCGTCACGGGCCAGACTTCGCCGCTATCGTTGTCGGCCACATAGAACTCGCGCGTGACGCCGGGTTTGTACGCTTCGGGGTCGCCGCGCACGAGGCTCGCGAGCTGCATCACCATGCTGAAGCGATCCTGCGCGCCGTCCTGCAGCGCGAGCGAGTTCGGCGTGCGCGTGAACACGATCTGCTTCTCGTTGCGGTTGAAGACCGTCACGTCTTCGGGGCGGTGGCCGCGTTTTTCGATGTACTGATCGGGGGCGAGTCCGAACGCGTCCACGTGGCCGCGGCTCGTCCAGCTGAAACTGCCGATGAACGGCAGCGGCACCGATACCACCATTTCGTAGTGCTGTCCGTCGCTTGCCCAGTGGATCGTGCCGGGCTGGTTGCGCACGCCGTTATAGAACGTGTCGTACTGCAGTTCGCCCGAAGGCGGGATCGAGAACTTCACGCCGTGCGAGGCCTGGCTTGCCTGCGCCGAAGGCGTGATGCCGTTGCCCGCGCCGGCGTGCGCCGTGCCGCCGTTGCCTGCGTTAGCCGCCGCGCTGCTGGCAGCCGCGTCGGAGGCTGCCGGGTTCGCGGCCGCCGTGTTCTCCGTTTCGGCCGGGCTGGAGGCGGGCTGCGCCGCCTCGACCTTGGGCCGGGGTTTCGGCGGCGTCACGGCGCGTAGTTCATGCGGCTCGCGCGGTTTGTTCGCCGGACGG
This sequence comes from Paraburkholderia acidipaludis NBRC 101816, assembly GCF_000684975.1. Taxonomy (GTDB): domain Bacteria; phylum Pseudomonadota; class Gammaproteobacteria; order Burkholderiales; family Burkholderiaceae; genus Paraburkholderia; species Paraburkholderia acidipaludis. The sequence goes on from NZ_BAXZ01000002.1 coordinate 296,280, forward strand.
CGGGCCGGCTGCGGTGCGGCCTTGTGCGCGGCGCCTGCCGCGGCGGGTTGCGCTTCGCGTTCGATGCGTTCGGGCTTGAGCAGTGCGACCTGCACGGGCACGTGCACATCGCGCACGGGGGGCGGCACGCCGCGATGCCGCTCGATCCACTCGGCCGCGAGCCAATGCAGCAGCGTCACCGCGACGAACACGGCCAGCCAGCGCCAGGCGCGCGAGCGCGGCGGCGAAGGGGGGGCTGGCGTGTCTGAACGGGCGAGGGCGCCTGGCATCGGGCTCGATTTGCGGTGAATGTGAACGTTAATGTGACACGTCGCGCGCGGTGCCTGCAGAAGGGCGCGACGCGCCGCGAACTCGGTTCGACCCGGCTGGCGTCGGCAGCGTTCCGGCCAGCGTGAAATCAGCGCGGAACCGGACTGTACCCCAATTCCCATGAGAGCTTCTGCGCGCACTCGCGCAGCGCCGTGTCGACAGCGCCGTTCCAGTGGATATCGAACGCCCCTTCGTGCCCGAGCGCGATCAGGCCGAGCGCGAGATCGCCCGTGGCGTCGAAGACCGGCGTGCAGAACGCGTGGATCGTCGGCAGCAGCATGCCTTCCACGCGCGCCGCGCCGTGTTCGCGCACTTCGGCCAGCGCGTGCTCGAGTTCTTCGGCGGTGCGCGGCGTCGATCCCGACGTGTAGTGCTGCGCGCCCGCGAGTTCGCGCTCGATCATCGGGCCGGTCTTGCTGCGCGGCAGGTAGGCGGCGAACAGCAGGCCCGTGGCGGAACTCAGCATCGGCATGACGTCGCCGAGCTTGAGCGACGCCTTGGCCGGATGGCTCGACTCCATCCAGTGCACGACTGTCGGTCCCTGGTTGCCCCATACGGCGATGCCCACCGTGATGTCGAGCGCGTCGCGCAGCTCGGCGAGCGCGATGCGCGCGAGCTTGACGCCGTCCACGCGTGCGAGCCGCGCGAGTCCCAGCTGCAATGCGAAGCCGCCCAGTTCGTAGCGTCCCGAGAGCGGATCCTGGGCGACTACGCCGAGCCGCAGGAAGCTCACGAGATAGCGGTGCGCCTTCGCCGGGCTCATGCCCGCGCGCTGTGCGAGATCGCGCAGCATCATGGCGCGCGGCTCTCCGGTCAGCACTTCCAGCAGCCGAAAACCGACTTCGATCGACTGGATCCCCGAGCGCAGCTTCTCCTCGCTTTCAGCTTCGGCGGGCTCGTGGGCGTCGCCGAGATCGTCGACTTCGGCTTCGGCGGGATCGGCGGGGGATGAGCGGCGGGCGGGCAGCGAGGAGGATCGGGAAGGCGGCGACATGGATAGCGTTCTGGTCGAGGCGTGGGCAACGGGGCAACGGGCGGCAACGGGCAGCAACGGGCGACAACGAACCGCGGCAAGCGGAGGGCGGATCGGGCGCGTGCGTGCCGTCCCGTGCGTGCCCCTTGGGTCGTGCCGATTCACCATCGTAGAATACATTTCCTCTATCGTCATCCGCACAACGCACCAGTCCCATGAAACTTGCCACGCTGAAGGACGGCACCCGCGACGGTCAGCTGATCGTCGTTTCCCGCGACCTGCGCACGGCGGCCATTGCCGACACGATCGCGCCAACGCTGCAGCGCGTGCTCGACGACTGGCGCTTCTACGCGCCGCAACTGCTCGATCTCTACGACGCGCTCAACCAGGGCCGCGCGCGCAACGCGTTCAATTTCGACGCCCGCGAGTGCATGGCGCCGTTGCCGCGCGCGTACCAGTGGGCGGACGGCTCGTCCTACGTGAACCACGTGGAGCTCGTGCGCCGCGCGCGCGGCGCCGAGATGCCGCCCGAGTTCTGGACCGACCCGCTGATGTACCAGGGCGGCAGCGACGACTTCATCGGCCCGGCCGACGACATCGTCTGCGCTTCCGAGGCGTGGGGCATCGACTTCGAGGCCGAGGTGGCCGTGATCACCGGCGACGTGCCGATGGGCACGACGCCCGACGAGGCGCTTCGGTCCATCCGCCTCGTCGCGCTCGCGAACGACGTTTCGTTGCGCAACCTGATTCCCGCCGAGCTCGCGAAGGGCTTCGGCTTCTTCCAGAGCAAGCCGGCCACGTCGTTCGCGCCGGTCGCCGTGACGCCCGACGAACTCGGCGCCCACTGGCGCGAGGGCCGCGTGCACCTGCCGCTCGTCGTGCACTGGAACGGCAGGAAAGTGGGCCAGCCCGACGCGGGCACGGACATGGTGTTTCACTTCGGTCAACTGATCGCGCACGCGGCGAAGACGCGCAACCTGCGCGCGGGCGCGATCGTCGGCTCGGGCACGGTGTCGAACAAGGATGCGAAGCGCGGCTACTGCTGCATTGCCGAGAAGCGCTGCCTCGAAACGATCGAGCACGGTGAGGCGCGCACGGAGTTCATGAAGTTCGGCGACAGCGTCAAGATCGAGATGCTCGACGAAACGGGCAAGTCGATCTTCGGCGCGATCGACCAGGCGGTGGCGCCTGCAACGAACGCATCGTGAGACGCCGCCCGGAAAGGGTAAGGCTAGAAGCTGCATGCGGTCTCGACGCGCGTGCCGGCGTGATGGTCGAGACCGCGGCGGCAAATGGGTCTAAAGCGGGTCTAGCCGCGAGCCCGCCAGCGGATCTACCAGCCGCACTGACTGATGTCGCCCGCCATTCATCATCTATCGGAAGCAGGGAGGAAGCGCCCATGAACGATCCTTTTTACGCCCGCTATCACGCGCTGCACGTGCGGCGTCACGAGCACGGCATCGTCGAGATCGTGATGAGCGGCGAAGGCGCGAACAAGAGCGGCCTTGCCACGGCCGACGCCAACATGCACCGCGAGCTTGCCGAAATCTGGCGCGACGTGGACCGCGATCCCGACGCGCGCGTCGCGGTGATTCGCGGCGAAGGCAAGGGCTTTTCGGCGGGCGGGGACCTCGCGCTCGTCGAGGACATGGCCACGCATTTCGACGTGCGCGCGCGCGTCTGGCGCGAGGCGCGCGACCTCGTCTACAACGTGATCAACTGCGGCAAGCCCATCGTTTCGGCGATGCACGGGCCGGCGGTAGGGGCGGGGCTCGTCGCGGGTCTGCTCGCCGACATCTCGATCGCGACGAAGACGGCGCGCATCATCGACGGCCACACGCGCCTCGGCGTGGCCGCCGGCGACCATGCGGCGATCGTGTGGCCGCTCTTGTGCGGCATGGCCAAGGCGAAGTACTACCTGCTGCTGTGCGAGCCCGTGAGCGGCGAGGAAGCGGAGCGCATCGGCCTCGTTTCGCTCGCCGTCGACGAGAACGATCTGCTGCCCAAAGCATTCGAGGTGGCGAGGCGCCTCGCGAACGGCTCGCAGACCGCGGTGCGCTGGACCAAGTACGCGCTCAACAACTGGCTGCGCATGGCCGGCCCGAACTTCGACACCTCGCTCGCGCTCGAATTCATGGGCTTCGCGGGGCCCGACGTGCGCGAGGGCGTGCAGTCGCTGCGCGAGCGGCGCATGCCGGATTTCCCGGGCGGCGATCCGTTCAAGTTCTGATGCCCCCGTGCCGCGATGCCTCGTCCGCCCCGGCATCGCGCGCAGGCCGCCTTGCGCGGTATGATCGGACAGATATCGCAAGGCCACCTCCCTCCAACACCGTCTCTGCGAGGAGATCCGCATGACTGACACAGCTGGCACCGTGCCGCCGTTTCCCGGGTTTCCCGGCTTCCCGCCCGCCGAGATGCTCGACCGCATGTGGGGGATGATGCGTCTCACGCCGTTCGGCAGCGCTTTCCCGGGCAGCGAGCCGGGCATTGCGCAAGGCCTCGGACCGTCGCTCTCGATGATGTCCGACATCATGACGCCGCTTACCAGCATCGAGGAGCTCGACAAGCGCATCACCGACCTGCGCGCCGTCGAGCAATGGCTCAAGCTCAATCTGAGCATGCTGCAGTCGGCCATCCAGGCGATGGAAGTGCAGCGCGCGACGCTTTCGACGCTGCGCGCGTTCGGCGCGTTCGCGCAGTCGCAGATGTCGCCGCCGCCTGCCGCCGAGTCCACGCGCCCGGCTGCGAAGGCCGCGAAGGCCGCGACGGCCGCGACGGCCGCGACGGCGGAACCTTCCGCCTCGGCCGGGTCTGCCGAGGCAAGCGACAACGCGCCTCCGCCGCCGCCCGGCTTCGACGCCTCGGCCTGGTGGAACTTGCTGCAGGCCCAGTTCAACCAGCTCGCGCAGTTCGCGATGACGCAGCCGATGGGCGCCGCCCCGGAGGCTTCCGCGCCGGAGCCGGCACCGGCGCCGGACGAGGCGGCGAGATCTGCCGGCAAGCGCGCCGCGGGCAAGCCGTCCGCGTCGCGCACGACGAAGAAGGCGCCGGCGCAGCCCGAGTGAGGCGCGCGGCGCACGTTTGAAGAATCGCGCCCGCAGGGGGCGCTTACGGGGAGCGTCGGCATCATGCGGCTTGCGCTCGTGATGATGGGTGGCGGGGCGCGCGCGGCCTACCAGGCCGGCGCGCTGCGCGCATTGGCGGAAATCGCGGAAGCCGCCGAACCCGGACGCCGCGAGATGCCGTTCACGGTGATCTGCGGCACCTCGGCGGGGGCGATCAACGCCACCTCGATCGCGAGCCACGCGGACCACTTCGTGCAAGGCGCGACGCGTCTCGCCGACTTCTGGGCGAACCTGAGCGCCGACCACGTCTATCGCACGGACTGGCCCGGCATCGCCGCCGCGGGCGCCCGCTGGCTCGGCGCGCTGGCGTTCGGCTGGGCCACCTTCGGACTCGCGACGCAGCGCACGCCCAAGACGCTGTTCGACAATGCGCCGCTCGCGCATTTCCTCGCGCGCACCTTGAGCTTTCACCGCATCGAGCAGATGCTCGACGAGCGCCGCCTGCATGCCGTCGCCGTCACGGCGCTCAGCTATTCGTCGGGGCGGCATCTCACCTTCTACCAGGCGAGCGAGCCCATCAGCGCCTGGCGCCGCGCGCAGCGCACGGCGCGCATGGTCGAGCTCACGCCCGCGCATCTGCTCGCTTCGTCCGCCATCCCTTACGTGTTTCCCGCGGTGCGTCTCCAGATCGACGGCCGCCACGAGTATTTCGGCGACGGCTCGATTCGCCAGATGGCGCCGCTCAGCCCGGCGATCCACTTCGGCGCGGGGCGCATCGTCGTGATCGGCGCCGCCGCGCCGGCGCCCGAGGTGCCCCTCGCGAGCCCCGACGCCTACCCCACGCTCGCGCAGGTCGGCCAGCAGGTGCTGGCGAGCGTGTTCCTCGACGCGCTCGGCGCCGACATCGAACGCGTGGAGCACATCAATCGCGTGCTTCGGCACTTGCCCGAGACCGTGGAGCCCGAAAGCGGCTGGCGGCACGTGGACGTGCTCGCCATCGCCCCCAGCGAGCGCATCGAGCTCATCGCCGCGCGCCATCTGCTGGCGCTGCCGCGTTCGGTGCGCATGCTGCTGGGGGCGGTAGGCGGCAATCGCGCGTCGGGAGCGGCGTTTGCCAGCTATCTGCTGTTCGAGCAGGCGTTCACGCGCGAGCTGATCGAGCTGGGTTACCGCGATACGCTGGCCCGACGCGACGTGCTTTTGACCTGGCTCAAATCGCCGACGGGCGGCGCGAGCGACCATCCGGAGGGGCGGCGGATCTGACAGATCGGCGTGCTATCATCGTGTAAGGTGGTTTTCCCGGCCGTTTCGGCGTTGTTCGACCTGGTTTCACGCGCTTGCCGGCTTCTGCGGCGAGGGCCCGGCGGCAGCGAGCGAGGGCGGATGGCGCAGGACGGCAGGGCCGCGGCAATACGCCGCATGCCGTTGCTGGCCACGGCTCGCTGGTTGGGAGGCGGGCCTGGCGGCGCGGGTGACGCCTGCGCGGACACACCGGCATTCGGGTTCCAGGCACGGAGCAGCTACCCAGGACTCGCCAGGCCGCTTCTCATTCGAGTACACGGATTACTGTCCGACGGGCGCAACACGGCTGCCGGATGCGTCTGGGTGGCCGATTACCGCGTAAAATTAAATGTTTTCGCCTGCGCGCCGCGGATTTCCGCGGGCACGCGGCACGCTACGAAATCGTCATGCGCGCGTGATGCGCAGATCAGGGGCGGGACTATGAACACGATGCTTTATCCGGAACTTTACAAATCGCTCGAATCGGTCCGTTGGGATATGGAGAAGGACATTCCCTGGGACAAGTTCGACGCATCGCTCCTCACCGACGAGCAGGCGAAGACCATCAAGATGAACGCCATCACGGAATGGTCCGCGCTGCCGGCCACCGAGATGTTCCTGCGCGACAACCACCACGACAGCGACTTCTCCGCGTTCATGAGCGTGTGGTTCTTCGAGGAGCAGAAGCATTCGCTGGTGCTGATGGAGTACCTGCGCCGCTTCAAGCCGGAACTCGTGCCGACCGAGGAAGAACTGCACGCGGTGCGCTTCACCTTCGACCCGGCGCCGCCGCTCGAAACGCTGATGCTGCACTTCTGCGGCGAGATCCGCCTGAACCACTGGTATCGCCGCGCGGCCGAATGGCATACGGAACCCGTCATCAAGGCGATCTACGAAACCATCTCGCGCGACGAGGCGCGCCATGGCGGCGCCTACCTGCGCTACATGAAGAAGGCGCTCACGAACTTCGGCGACGGCGCGCGCGCGGCGTTCGCGAAGATCGGCGTGCTGATGGCCTCGGCGCGCCGCACCGAAAAGCCGCTGCACCCCACGAACCTGCACGTGAACCAGGCGCTGTTCCCGCGCGACACGGTGCAGTCGCGCCTGCCCGATCCGGAATGGCTCGAGCGCTGGCTCGACGAGCAGATCCGCTTCGACGACGGCTGGGAGAAGAAGGTCGTCGAGCGCATCCTGCACAACCTGTCGATCCTGTTCGAACGCACGTTCAACACGGCGCAGGAGTTGAACCGCTACCGCAAGGAAGTGGTCTCGCGCCTGCAGTCCGACCAGGGCGCGCAGCAGCAGCCCGCCTGAGCGCCGCGTGCGCCGGGCCGGCATGAAGCAAGCCGGCGGGCGCACAGTGCGATCGGCATGATCGGGACGGCCCGGGCGCTCGCGCGTGCCGGGCCGTTTGTTTTGGCCTCCTGTCCGAGGCCCTGTTTGCTTCAACCGAGTCCCATTCGATGCCCGCTTCCTTCGAACGCAAGATCACGACGCGCGAGGCGCTCGCGCAACTGCGGCCCGCGCTGGCCGGTCCGGTGGTGTTCACCAACGGGGTCTTCGACATCCTGCACCGCGGGCACGTGACCTATCTCGCCGACGCGAAAGCGCTCGGCGCGACGCTGATCGTGGGCGTGAACAGCGACGCTTCGGTGCGCATGCTCGGCAAGGGCGACGACCGCCCGATCAACACGGAAGCCGACCGCATGGCCCTGCTCGCGGCGCTGGAAAGCGTGGACTGGGTGGTGTGTTTCGGCGAGCGCACGCCGATCGAACTGATCGAGGCGCTGCGCCCGGACGTGCTCGTGAAGGGAGGCGACTACGACATGGACGCGCTGCCCGAGTCGGCGCTCGTGCGCGGCTGGGGCGGGCGCGCGCTCGCGATTCCGTTCGAGCACGACCGCTCGACCACGAAGCTGCTCAAGAAGGTGCGCACCCAGGCGGGCTGAGCGCCGGCCGGCCGCGCCGTTATTGCGCGAGCGTCGAGGCCTGCACCGCGGGGTCGGCCACCGGGCCGCCCACCACCGGCACGTCGACGGATTCGGACGCCGTAATCGGCCGCACGCCGAGCCGCTCCGGGTGGATCTGCCGGGTCAGCGGCTGGGTATCGCGCAAGCCCGAGGCGGGCGTCGGGCCAAAGACGCCGCGCAGCGCCCCGAAGGCGAGAAGGTTGGCGATGATCAGAATGGCGAGCAGCCAGCGCAGCATCGTGTGAAGCTCCGTCGATATCGTTAGGGGCGGCCTATGCGGTACGGCCCGCCAGGACCGCGCGGTCAGGACTGCGCCGCGATCAGCGCGAGGCCCGCGAGCACCAGCGCGTCGTGGCGAGTATGCGGCACCTTGAGGGCCGCTGTCACTTCGGCGGCCGCGCCGCCGCTCACCACGAGCCGCACCGGCTCTTTCCATTCGCGTTGCAGATCCGCCCACGCGCGCTCGATCAGCGCCGCCTGGGCGAGCGCGCAGCCTGCCGAGATGGAGCGCCGGGTGTCGGCGGCGAAGAACGGGCCGGCTGGCGCGGCGTCCGCGCCGCTCTTTGCATCGTCCGCAACGCCGCCGATCAGGCCGCGCGCCGAGGACGCATCGAGCACCGGCAATTGCGCGGTGTGCTCCCCGAGCGAGCGCATCATCAACGTCCAGCCCGGCGCGATCAGGCCGCCGACGAAGCGGCCGTCTGCGCGTAGCGCCTCGAGCGTCGTGGCGGTGCCGAAGGTTGCGATCAGGAGCGGCTCGCCGGGAAACGCCGCGCGCGCGCCGATCAGGCCCGCCCAGCGGTCGCTGCCGAGCGACCCGGGCGTGGCATAGCCGTTGGTCACGCCGCATTGCTGCGCGCTCGAGCGGATTACCGTGCGCGGAAGTCCCGGCCAGCGTGCCTCGATCAGCGCGTCGATACGCTGCCCGACCCGGTCTCCCGCGACATTCGAGATCCATGCGCTCGCGGGCGCCGGCAGGGCCGACCAGCCCGGCAGTTCCGGCTTGCCGTCGAACAGGCTGTCGTGATTCGCCGCGCCCGCGTGCGTGCGTGGGCCCGCCGCGTCGGCAATGGCCCATTTGATCCGGCTGTTGCCCGCGTCGATCAGCAGGAAGGGCGACGCTCGGGATAGATCGGTTGCCGCGTTCATGCGCCGCTGCCCGCGATGCGCAGCGAAATGTCGCCCGTCGCGACGGTCTCCCGGCCGTGCGCCGTGTCGACGAGCAACTGGCCGCGCTCGTCCACTCCCACCGCCACCCCGCGCATCAATGCCTTGCCCTGTTCGTAGAGCGTCACCTCGCGGCCCGCGTAGGCGTGGCAGGCGTTCCAGCGCGCCTGGAACGGCGCGAAACCGCCTTGCGCGAAACGTTGCAGCGCGTTTTCGAGCGCGTTGAGTTCGGCGGCGAGCGTGTCGGTGAGATTCGCTTCGGGCCAGGCGCGCGAGAGCGCCGTGGGCGTCGTGCCCGGCACCGCGGCGGCGTCGGCGCCCGCGTTCAGCGCATCGAGCTTCGCGGCCAGCGCGTCGGCGCCGCGCACGTTCGTGCCGATGCCGATCACGACGGCCGTCGCGTCGGGCGTGCTCCAGGCCGTTTCCACGAGAATGCCCACCAGCTTGTCGCCTTCGAGCAGCACGTCGTTCGGCCACTTGAGCGCGATCTGGCCGGGCGCGGCCACGGGCAGCGTGCGCAGGCCGTCCACGAGCGCCGACCCGAGCGCGAGGGAGAGGCCCGCGAGGCCGTCGAGCGGGCGCGGCAGCACGCAGGCGAGCGAGAACAGCAGCGCGTCGCCGGGCTGCGCGACCCAGCTGCGGCCGCGCCTTCCGCGGCCCGCCGTTTGCAGATAGGCCACGCGCACGATCGGCCGCGCGAGGGCGTCGGCGCGCTGGGGCAGGGTCTTCATGCGCGCCATCAGGTCGGCGTTGGTCGAGCCGGTTTCCTCGACGATCTCGATGGGCCAGTCGTGGGCGGCCGGGCCGAACAGGGTGATTGCGCGATCGCGGTCGATGCGCCAGTCGCCGGCGGGCCGCGTTGCGGAAGAAGAGGTCGCGTTCATGAGGCGTATTGTAGTGGCTGGCGACGCGGCAGCCGCGCGGGGTTTGCGGGGCCCTGGCCGGCTGGCGCGCCGGACATGCGCATCCGTGCGCGCCCGTACCGCCTAAACGGGGCGCGTTCGCTACAATGACTGCTCACTCTCCCGCCCGAGCGTTCCGCCTTGATCCAAGAGATGCCGCCCGGCCTCGACATCGCGGCCGGCCCCCACGGAAAGATCGTCCGCCTTTCCGGTCAGTGGACCGCGCTGGCCCTCGCACGAGACCGCGAGCGCGGCGGGGCGGCGCTGCGCCTGCGCGCGCTCGCGCTGGCGCGCGAGCCGGTCGGCCAGTGGGATCTCTCGGGCGTTCAGCACATGGACCACGTGGGCGGCCAGGCGCTCTGGCGCGTCTGGGGCCACAAGCTGCCCCCCGACCTCGTGGCGCTCACCGATACCCAGCGCGACATCTTCAACCGCATCGCCCTGCTCGATTCCGTGCGCGAGCCGGTGGAGAAGGTGGTCCGCATCGATCCGGTGACTCAGTTCGGGCTCGCGATCTTCTCGTTTTTCGAACACCTGTACGGCGGCATCGCGATGCTCGGCCGCGTGATCCTCGACCTGCTGCTGGTGCTGCGCAAGCCGAAGCTCACGCCCTGGATCGAGATCTCGGCGAATATCTACAACGCGGGCGCGCGCGCGTTGCCGATCACGGCGCTCGTCGCCTTCCTGATCGGCATCGTGCTGTCGTATCTCTCCGCGCAGCAGCTGCGGCTCTTCGGCGCGAACCAGTACATCGTGAACATCCTCGGCCTCGCGGTGATCCGCGAGCTCGGCCCCGTGCTCTCGGCGATTCTCGTGGCCGGCCGCTCGGGCTCGGCCATCACCGCGCAGATCGGCGTGATGCGCGTGACCGAGGAACTCGACGCCATGCGCGTCATGGGCATCCCGCACGGCCTGCGCCTCGTCATGCCGCGCGTGGTCGCGCTCGGCATCGCCATGCCGCTGCTCGTGACCTGGACCGACATGATCGCGCTCGCCGGCGGTGCGCTTGCGGCGAAGCTCGTGCTCGGCATCGACGCTTCGTACTTCATCCGCTCGCTGCCGAGTGTCGTGCCCATTGCGAACGTGTGGATCGGCCTTGGCAAGGGCGTGGCGTTCGGCATGCTCGTCGCCATCGTCGGCTGCCATTTCGGCTTTCGCATCAAGGCCAATTCGCAGAGTCTCGGCGAGGGCACGACCACCTCGGTCGTCAGCTCGATCACGATCGTCATCCTCGCCGACGCCGTGTTCGCGATCCTGTTCCAGAACGTGGGGCTGTCATGAGTACGCTCGGCATTGCCGGCACCGTCGGCACGAGGAGCACGCCGCTGAAGGAGGTGGTGCGCGACCTGCCGCTGCCCGACATCGGCGAGCCGGTGGTCGAGGTGCGCAATCTCAGCAAGCGCTACGGCCGCAATGTCGTGCATCAGCATCTGAACCTCGATATCCGGCGCGGCGAGATCGTGACGATCGTGGGCGGTTCCGGCTCGGGCAAGACGACGCTCGTGCGGCAGATTCTCGGGCTCGAAAGGCCGACTTCCGGCAGCATCAAGCTGTTCGGCGAGGATCTTACGCAGATCGACGACGAAGCCGCGCGCCTCATGCGCACGCGCACCGGCATGCTGTTCCAGCACGGCGCGCTCTTTTCCTCGCTGTCGGTGTTCGACAACATCGCGCAGCCCGTGCGCGAACTGGGCAAGGTGCCCGCCGACCTTCTGCGCGACATCGTGATGCTCAAGCTGGAGATGGTCGGGCTGCCGTGCAAGCACGCCTCGAAGATGCCGGCGGCGCTCTCGGGCGGGATGGTCAAGCGCGCGGGCCTTGCGCGCGCCATCGTGCTCGAGCCCGAGCTGCTGTTTCTCGACGAACCGACGGCGGGGCTCGACCCGCATTCGTCGGACGAAGTGGTGGATCTGATCAGCACGCTGCACCGGGCGCTCGGCCTTACCGTCGTGCTGGTGACGCACGATCTCGACGCGATGGTCGCCCTTTCCACGCGCGTGGCCGTGCTGGCCCAGCGCCGCGTGCTGGTGGCGGCGCCCGTGGAAGAGGTGGCGGGCGTGGACGATCCCTTCATCAGCGAATATTTTCTGGGTATGCGCGGCCGGCGCGCGCTGCAGGCGCTGCCGCCCGAGCGGCGCGCGAAGCTGCCGCCGGCGGCGCTCGCGCCGGCCTTCGGCATATAGGGGGCCGGACATGTGCGCGCTTTCGTGCTGGTTTGGGTGTTCGCTTCTGCATTTGCCCTGCGCCGCGGTCGCCAACGAGGGAATCTGACGATGGAAAACAAACCGCATGCGTTCTGGGCCGGTCTTTTTACGATCGGCCTCCTCGTCGTGATCGCGCTGGTCGTGCTCTTCTTCAGCGCCGACCACACCGTGCGCGTGCCATACGACCTGATTTCGCGCTCGAACGTGACGGGCCTCTATCCGGACGCGGCCGTGCGCTATCGAGGCCTCGACGTCGGCAAGGTGGAGTCGATCAGGTTCGACCCGAATCGGCCGGGGCAGATCCGCATTCGCATCCTCGTCGACCAGAAGGCGCCCATGACGCGCTCCACCTACGGCACGCTCGCCCTGCAGGGCGTGACGGGCATCGCGTTCGTGCAGCTCGACGACAACGGCCAGGACCTCTCCGCGCTGCCTTCGTCCGACGCGCACGTCGCGGAGCTGCCGCTGCGGCCGGGTCTGCTCGATCAGCTGCAGCGGCGCGGCGACGCGCTGCTGCGCAAGCTCGACCGCATTGCCGGCGACGTGGACGATCTGCTCTCCCCGGACAACCGCAAGCAGCTGATGGGCGCCGTCTCGAGCCTGCAACAGGCCGCGGACAGTGCGAACACGCTCGCGAAGCAGCTCGAGCCGACCACGAAGGCGCTGCCTGGCGCGGTAAGCGACCTGCAGCGCACGCTCAAGTCCACGAACCAGTTGATCGAGAACGTGAACCGTCCGGACGGCCCGTTCCAGGTCAACCTGAACAAGGCCGGCACGGCGGCGGCGCAGGCGGGCGCGGCGCTCGCCTCGATGGATGCGTCGATCCAGGTCCTTTCCACGCGCATCGGCTACGACACGCTGCCTCGCGTCGACTCGCTGACCGAGGATGTGCGCTCGGCCATGCGTTCGGTGGACCGCGCGGCGGGCACCTTCAGTACGAGCCCGAACAGCCTGCTGTTCGGCGGCGCGCCGCGGCCCGCGCCGGGGCCGGGCGAGCCCGGCTTCGTCTGGCCCGCGGCCGCCGGCGGCAAGTAAGGCCCTGTGCAGCCACACGCGCACTACGTTCGATGCATGAAGCGCGGCGCGCTGGCGCCGCACGACCCAGAAGGAACTGCAATGTCACGCTCGACCTCTTATCCCGGCCGCAGGCCAGGCAAGGCACCGATGGTGTGCGCGGCGCTTTTTGCCGCCACGCTGCTCGCGGCGTGCGCGGGCCAGGGCGCTGCGCTTGGCGACGTCCGCTACGACCTCGGACCGCCGGCCCCGGCAAGCGCGGCGAGTATGGCGGGGCCGTTGCCGCCGCTCAAGGTGCTCGAAGTGAATGCGCCGCCGCCGCTCGATAACGACAGCATCCTCTACCGCCTGAGCGGCAACGAGCAGCGCACGGGGCAGTATGCGAACAGCCGCTGGACGATGTCGCCGGCGCGCATGCTCACGCTGCGCCTGCGCGCGGCGCTTGGCGCACACGCGACGGTGCTCTCGGGCATCGACGCCGTGCAGGCGCCGATGCTCAAGATCGAGCTCGACCAGTTCGAGCAGGTGTTCGACAGTCAGACCGCAAGTTCGGGCGTGGTGTCCGGGCGCGCGACCCTGATGCAGGGCGCGAAAGTCATCGCGCAGCATGTGTTCGTTGCGCATGCGCCGGCCGGCTCCCCCGATGCGGCGGGCGGTGTCCGCGCGCTCGCGGCGGCCAGCGACGACTTCGTGAATCAGGTCAGCGCGTGGCTTGCCACGCAGCAGCTTGCCGCTGCGCCCTGAACGAAGCGCAAGACTGCGCCGCGGTCCGGGCGGCGCCGGAGCGTTCGCGCCGCGCTCGCTATAATCGACCCGTTCATCGACGCGCATTAATCGACGCATGAATCGACGCATTAATCAGCCGATCCCGACACCGCGTCGCGCGGTTTGCCGCGCGGCCTTCACCGCGACTTTCACCGGTGCTTCATGCCATGACCGATTCGTTCTACAAGTACCACGTCTTCTTCTGCCTGAACCAGCGGGAACCCGGCGCCGAGCGCCCGAGCTGCGCCAACTGCAACGCCCAGGCCATGCAGGAATACGCGAAAAAGCGCGTCAAGCAGCTGGGCCTCGCGGGGCCGGGCCAGGTGCGCATCAACAAGGCGGGCTGCCTCGACCGCTGCGAGGAAGGGCCGACCGTCGTCGTGTATCCGGAGGGCACCTGGTACACGTATGTCGACGAAACCGACATCGACGAGATCGTGGTTTCGCATCTGCAGAACGGCCAGGTGGTCGAGCGCCTCAAGATCGACCGCTGAGGACTGCCGCACGATGAACGCCCAGACGCAGAAATTCCAGATCGATGGTCTCGTCGGCAAGATCGAATGCGCGCTCGACCTGCCGGATGCCGGCACGCCCGCGCGGGGCATGGCGCTCGTCGCGCACCCGCATCCGCTCTTCGGCGGAACCATGGACAACAAGGTCGCGCAGACCCTTGCGCGCACGCTCGTGCAACTGGGCTACACCACGTACCGCTCGAATTTCCGCGGCGTGGGCGCGACCGAAGGCACGCACGACAACGGCATCGGCGAACAGGACGATCTGCTTGCGCTGATCGCCCACATGCGCGCGCAGCCGGGCCAGGCCGACGTGCCGCTCGTGCTCGCGGGTTTCTCGTTCGGCACGTTCGTGCTCTCGCATGTGGCGAAGCGCTACGCCGAGGCGGGCGGCGTGATCGAGCGCATGGTGTTCGTCGGCACGGCCGCGAGCCGCTGGGAGGTCACGACGGTGCCCGAAAACACGCTCGTCGTGCACGGCGAGCTTGACGACACGGTGCCCATCCTTTCTGTCTACGAATGGGCGCGGCCGCAGGAACTCCCGATCGTCGTGATTCCGGGGGCGGAACACTTCCTGCATCGCAAGCTGCATATCCTCAAGCGCATCATCGTCGAAGCGTGGCGTTGAGCCGCTCAATCGTCCCCGTTTTTATCGGCGTGTAAGGGACAGGCGGCGGGACGGACAGCGGGCGGGCAGCGCGTCGTGTTCGTGCGGAAAATGCACGACAGGTACGCATAAAAGCGGCTTTGGAGAAAAAACGCCACAACGTGGCGCGTATAATGGCCGTTCTTTTTTGTGGATGCCGCAGCCCGCGGTTCGCGGCGCGAAGGCTCCGTTCGACCTGCCGGCGCATGCGTTGCATGCCTGCCGTGCCCATCGTGCCGCGCGCGAACCACTCGCCGCGCAGCCGGTCCAACGGGCGCTGTTTGCGCCGGCCCGAGCGGCCGCGCCGTCCACTCACCGGATCTCCTCGACCGTGCGCCGCATGGCGCGCAAGTTCATTCAGCCCATATTCAGCCCGACCCTGAACCTATGCGTTTTCTTTCCTCCGGCCAACTGTCTTCCGCTTTCGTTCCCTCTTCCATCGTTCGCACCGTCACGCTCGGCGCCGTGCTGCCCGCCGCGCTCTTCGCGTCGGCCAGCGCCTTCGCGCAGGTGCCGCCGCCCGCGGTGACCGCGCGTTCGTGGGTGCTCGTCGACGCGACGGCCAACCAGGTGCTCGCTGCGGGTAACGCCGACGAGCGTGTCGAACCGGCTTCGCTCACGAAGCTGATGACGGCCTACCTCGTGTTCGAGGCGCTGCAGACGAAGAAGATCTCGATGGAGCAGATCGTCACGCCGAGCGACGCCGTGCGCCGCGTGAAGAACGACGAGTCGCGCATGTTCATCGAGGCGAACAAGCCGGTGTCCGTGCACGACCTCGTCTACGGCATGATCATCCAGTCGGGCAACGACGCGGCTATCGCGCTGGCCGAACTCGTGGGCGGCAGCGAGGCGAACTTCGTCAACATGATGAACGCCGAGGCGCAGAAGCTCGGCATGACGCACACGCACTTCGCCGACGTCAACGGCATGCCCGACCCGAATCACTACACGACGGCCGGCGACCTCGCGACGCTCTCGACGCACCTGATCCGCGACTTCCCCGAGTACTACAGCATCTTCTCGGTGAAGGAATTCAAGTACAACAACATCAAGCAGCCGAACCGCAACCGCCTGCTGTGGATCGACCCGACCGTCGACGGCCTGAAGACCGGCCATACCCAGGCGGCGGGCTACTGCCTGATCGCGTCGGCGCGGCGCCCGATCGCCGGGGGCGGCGAGCGTCGTCTCGTCTCGGTGATCATGGGCGAGCAGAAGGAGCACGACCGGGTGCAGGACAGCCTGAAGATGCTCAACTACGGCTATAGCGCCTACGACACCACGCGCATCTATCAGGCGAACCAGGTGATCGCGACGCCGCGCGTCTACAAGGGCGCCGAGGATGCGGTGAAGGTCGGCGTGAAGAAGGATCAGTACGTGACGCTGCCCAAGGGCGCCGCCGACAAGGCCAGGCCGCAGGTCGACCTGACGAACCCGCTGATCGCGCCGCTCGCGGACGGGCAGCAGGTGGGCACGGCGAAGTTCGTCGGCGCCGACGGCAAGGTGCTCGCGCAGTTCCCGATCGTCGCTCTCCAGGCGGTGCCGCAGGCCGGCATCGTGGGCCGCGTGTGGGATTCGCTGATGCTCATGTTCAACAAGAAGAAGTAATGAACGGTCCGACGCCCGCGCCCGGCGCGCACCGTGATCCGGCGCCCGAGCCGCTCGTCTGGCTCAACGGCGGGCTCACGCCGCTTTCCGAGGCGCGCGTGCCGGTGCTGGACCGCGGCTTCATTTTCGGCGACGGCATCTACGAAGTGGTGCCGGTGTATGCGCTGGCCGTCGAGGGCGAGCCCCGCAAAGTGCGCGTGCCGTTTCGCGTCGCGCAGCATCTCGCGCGCCTCGCACGCTCGCTCGCGAAGGTTTCGATCGCGAATCCGTTCGACGAGGCGGGCTGGTGCGCGCTGATCGCGCGTGTGATCGAGGCAAACGAAGCCGCGGGTGCGATCGCGCGCGACGAGCACGCGAGCATCTATGTGCAGGTGACGCGCGGCGTCGCGAAGCGCGCGCACGCGTTTCCGTCGGACGTGCGGCCCACGGTGTTCTTGATGGCGAACCCGATGAGCCTGCCCACCGACGCCCAGCGCGCCGGCGGCGTGGCCTGCGTGACAGCCCAAGACCGCCGCTGGCTGAACTGCGACATCAAATCGACCTCCCTGCTCGGCAACGTGCTGATGGCGCAGCACGCGGCCGAGCACGGCGTGTGCGAGACCATCCTGTTGCGCGACGGGTGGCTCACCGAAGGGGCGTCGTCGAACGTGTGGGTGGTGAAGGACGGCGCGCTCCTGGCGCCGCCGAAGAGCCACCTGTTGCTCGAAGGCATCCGTTACGGGTTCGTCGAGGAACTGGCGCGCGAATGCGGCATTCGCTTCGAGGCGCGCCAGATCGACGAGGCCGCGCTGCGCTCGGCCGACGAGATCCTCGTCACGTCGGCGACGAAGGAAGTGCTGCCGGTGACGTCGCTCGACGGCAAGACGGTTGGCAGCGGCCAGCCGGGACCGGTCTATGCGGCGCTCTACGCGGCGTATCAGCGCGCGAAGGCGCGCTCGGCCGCCGGGGCGCACGCGCAACGCTTTCAGACTATCGCGGCCGCATCGCTGCAAGGAGCAGGAAAATGAACAAGGCCCCGAATACTCAACCTGACGCCACCTCGAAAGAAACGCTGATCGAATTTCCGTGCGACTTTCCGATCAAGGTGATGGGCAAGACGCACCCGGAATTCGCATCGACCATTACCGGCGTGATCCGCACGTTCGATGCGGGCTTCGACGAGCGCGCCATCGAAACGCGTCCGTCGAGCGGCGGCAACTACACGGGCCTCACCGTGACCGTGCGCGCGACGAGCCAGGTGCATCTCGACGATATCTATCGCGCGCTCACCGGGCATCCGATGGTGAAGATCGTGCTGTGAACGCGGGCGCGTCGCAGCGACAGGGGGCTTGTCGCTCATGTCAAAGCGTTCCACGGGTTCAGGATCGCGACGCCGGTTGCGGCGAAATCCGCGACATTGCGTGTAACGACGGTCATGCCATGCACCAGCGCGGTTGCCGCAATAAGCGCGTTCCGTTCCGAGCGTGGATCCGGTACGTGTAGCCGGGCGCAGCGTTGAGCCACTGCCGTGTCGACCGGTAACACGCGCCCCGCGAACTCAGGCAGTACATGCTGATCGAACCATGCCCTTAGCAGCGCGCCCTGCACCGCGTCCCGCTGCTCGATTCGCAAAACACCGGTTTCCAGCTCCATGATCGTGATGGCGGAAACAAACAGGGCGGCGGCATCAACGGTTGTGGTCCACGCCGCAACGTTGGCATCGGCTTTACCCGTTCGTACCTTGCGCAGTTCGGAAACGATGTTGGTATCCAGAACGAACATCATCAGAATTCGGCCGGCCGGGTGACGATATGGGCGCGCGGCAGATCAAACTCAATGTCCTCGATCCCAGGCATCGCGAGAGCGTCTGCAATGTTGCGGCGCTGCTGCGTAAGCCTTTGGTACTCCTCGAAACTCAACAGCACGTGGGCTGGCTTGCCGCGGTCCGTGATAAACACGGGGCCGTCCTTTGTGGCTTTCTTTGCCTTGTTGACGTCTTGATTGAGCTCCCGGCTCGACAGGGTCGTGATTGTCATGATGGCACTCCCGGCTGCAAATTTGTAGGTACGTGACTACCTATGCTGCAACCCGCTCAGCGCCCCTCTCCCACCCGCTCGCGCAGCGCGGCCGCCGCTGCCGTCATGAGCGGTCCCGCCTCGCACGCGTCCTCATAAAGCCGCCGGAAGCGCGCGACTTCGTCGAATACCCACGCGCGAAATGCCTGCACGCGTTCGGTCTCGAGCCGCTGCGGCGTGCAGATGAAGTAGTAGCGCCAGGGGCTCGGGCCGTCGATGTCCTTGAAGAGCCGCACGAGCCGTCCTTGCGTGATCTCGTGCATGGCGAGCGAGCGCCGCACGAGCGCGATGCCCTGGCCGTCCATGGCCGCCTGCAGCAGGTTCGACGAGTCCTGATACAGCACGCCGCGCTTCGGCTCGGGCAGATCGGTCAGGCCCGCCGCGTCGAACCACGGGCGCCACAATTCGTCGTCCGAGCGCAATAGCGGCAGCTTGGCGATCTCCTGCGGTTCGGCCGGCAGCTTGCCGCCGCGGAAGTTCGGCGAGCAGGCGGGAAAGAAGATCTCGTCGAGCAGCAGCTCGGCGTGCAGGCCCGGGTAGTGCCCGTAGCCGAAGCGGATCGCCACGTCCACGTCGTCGCGGGTGAAGTCGGTGAGCTGATTCGTCGACTGCAGTTCCACGTCCCACTGCGGGTGCGCCTCGATGAAGCGGCCGATGCGCGGCGTCACCCAGCGCGCCGCGAACGACGACAGCATCGACACCACGAGCCGCCGGTCGCGGTCGCCGGCGCGGATTTCCTGGGTGGCGTGCGCGAGCTGGCCGAGCGCTTCGCGCACCTGGCCCGCGTAGCGGCGGCCGGTGTCGGTGATGCGCACGCGCTTGCCGTCGCGCACGAACAGCGAAACGCCCAGTTCGGCTTCGAGCGCGCGGATCTGGTGGCTGACGGCGCCGTGCGTGACGAAGAGCTCGTCGGCGGCGCGCGAGAAACTCTCGTGACGGGCGGCGGCCTCGAAAGCCTTGAGCGCGTTCAGCGCGGGGAGCTGGCGGAGATCCATGTCGTAGTTTTTCTCACATAGCCGTGAAAATTGATCGTTTTGCTCAAGCCCTTGATACGCCTACGATTGTAGCCATCGGAGCCGGTTCGGCGGAGGCGGAAATGAGAGAAATTTCTTCGGATGTCACGTTTGAAGTGCTGGCGGATCAGGTGTCGTCGGTGCGTGTCGCGTGCAGCACGCGGATCACGGTGCGCTGCGGCGCGGTCTGGATTACGCGCAGCGACGACACGGCCGATTACTGGCTCGAACCGGGCCACACCCTGCGGTTGCGGCGCGGGGAGCGGCTGTGGATCGGTGCGGAAGGCGGCAAGGCTGCGTGGGTGGCGTTCGAAGCGCCTGCGCGCCTCGGCGAGCGCGTGTTCGACATGCTGGCGCGGTATGCGGCGCGCTTCGGGGTACACAAGGGCAACGGGTGGTACTCCGTTTGACGAGCCTGCATGGGGCTGGAGTTCGAAGGGGCGGACATTGATGCGCCCCTTTTCGTGTCCGGCGGGGTTGTCCCGATTTCGGTAAACTCCCGGAATCATGTGCGCCACCCCGGTATCGCCCCCTCAAATACCTTCCGACCCTGTTGAGCCGGAAGCGGCCCTCCTAGGACATCCTGCATCGGCAGTCCCCATCGTGCTGCGCTGGCGCGGCCTCGAGCCGTACCAGGCAAGCTTCGACGCCATGCGCGAGTTCACCGCCGCCCGCACGGCCGGCACGACCGACGAAATCTGGCTTGTCGAGCATCCTCCGGTTTTCACGCTGGGCCAGGCCGGCAAGCCGGAACACCTGCTCGTTGCCGACAGCGGCATCCCGCTCGTGCAGATCGACCGCGGCGGCCAGATCACCTATCACGGCCCCGGCCAGGTGGTGGCGTATCTGCTGCTCGACCTCCGGCGCCGCAAGCTCATGGTGCGCGAGCTCGTCGAGCTCATCGAGGAGGCCGTGATCGAAACGCTGGCGGCGTATAATCTCGCGGGTGCGCGCAAGGCCGGCGCGCCCGGCATTTACGTGCCGGAACAGGCCGGCGGCGCGAGCGCCGCGCACGTGGGCGCGAAAGTCGCCGCGCTGGGCCTCAAGATCCGCAATGGCTGCAGCTATCACGGCGTGAGCCTGAACGTCTCGATGGACCTGAACCCGTTTCTCGCGATCAATCCGTGCGGTTATGCGGGTCTCGAAACGGTCGACATGGCCGCGTTGGGCGCGAGCGCAGGCTGGCGCGACGTCGCCGCGACGCTGGCGGCGCGGCTCGAGGCGAATCTCGCCGCGCATCATGCGGCGCAGGCAAAGGACACAGGCGCGTTTCCCGCGCCAACGCTTTCGGTGGCCGAAGCGGCCGCCGCAGACCCGGCAGCCGAAGCGGCTCCGCCGGACCCGGCCGCAGCACGGCCTGAAGGCGGGCAACCGCCGCAACCGCAGGCCGGCGTAACACCGGCGGCCTGACTGGATCGACAGAATGAGTGACGTAAGCACCAACGCCGGCACGAACCCCGCCACCGAGGCCGTTCCCTACGACGCAACCGCGAAGCAGAAGGCGCAGGCCAAGACCTCGCGCATTCCCATCAAGGTCATCCCCATCGAGAAGCTGAAGAAGCCGGAATGGATCCGCGTGAAGGCGGCCACCGGCAATTCGCGCTTCTACGAAATCAAGAACATCCTGCGCGAGCACAACCTGCATACGGTGTGCGAGGAAGCGAGCTGCCCGAACATCGGCGAGTGCTTCGGCAAGGGCACCGCGACGTTCATGATCATGGGCGACAAGTGCACGCGCCGCTGCCCGTTCTGCGACGTCGGCCACGGCCGTCCCGATCCGCTCGACCCGGACGAGCCCGCAAACCTCGCGCGCACGATCGGCGCGCTCAAGCTCAAGTACGTCGTGATCACGAGCGTGGACCGCGACGACCTGCGCGACGGCGGCGCCGGCCACTTCGTGGAGTGCATCCGCCAGGTGCGCGAGCAGTCGCCCGAAACGCGCATCGAGATTCTTACGCCGGACTTCCGCGGCCGTCTGGACCGCGCCATCGGCATCCTGAACGCTGCGCCGCCCGACGTGATGAACCACAATCTCGAAACCGTGCCGCGCCTCTACAAGGAAGCGCGCCCGGGTTCGGACTACGCGCACTCGCTCAAGCTGCTCAAGGACTTCAAGGCCCTGCATCCCGAGGTCGCGACGAAATCGGGCCTGATGGTGGGTCTCGGCGAAACCGAGGAAGAGATTCTTCAGGTGATGCGCGATCTGCGCGCGCACGACGTCGACATGCTGACCATCGGCCAGTATCTCCAGCCTTCGGAGCACCATCTGCCGGTGCGCGCCTACGTGCATCCCGACACCTTCAAGATGTACGAGGAAGAGGCGTACAAGATGGGCTTCACGCACGCGGCCGTGGGCGCGATGGTGCGTTCGAGCTATCACGCCGACCTGCAGGCGCATGGCGCGGGCGTTGTCTGATCGAAAGGCTGGCCGAAAGCCGTCTTGAAGCGCCCGGTCAGCCGCGCGCCAGAAAAGCGGCCCATCCCGCGAAAAGCCCGCTAAACGCGGGCTTTTTTGCGCCTATGCGCGGCGCGTTTGCGGTGCACGATACGAACATCCGCATTCCGCGCCCGCCTTTTGCCGCCGTCTTTCCCGTTTGGCGCGAAAAGCAATGCCCGAACGGCGTCATTAGCTATCGCGGATAAATTAGAACCGGCTGCCGTCAGACTCCCTATAGTCAGGTTCTTCGTTCTATCCCGCTTCAGCTTTCTTGCTTACGTTACGGAGTTTGACCCGATGAAACGCGCCCATGCCTCATCGCGCTTTGCCCGACCTCTCGCGGCCTCGCTGGCTGTTGTCGCCGCGCTGGCGTGCGCTTTCGGCGCGAGCGGCGCGCAGGCCGCCGACAGCGGCTCCCGCGAGGTGGTGATCGCCTGCCAGGACATGGTGGTGCCGTGGCGCTACGCGCAGGCGACGGGCGAGGTGGAGAAGGCCACCGGCTACAAGGTCACCTACCGCAAGCTCGCGGGCGGCGCCGACGTGATCCGCGCGCTCGCCTCGGGCTCCGTGCAGCTCGGCGAGGCCGGCTCCAGCCCGATCGCGGCGGGGCTCTCGCAGGGCCTCGACATTTCGCTCTTCTGGATTCTCGACAACATCAACGACGCCGAAGCCCTCGTCGCGCGCGACGGCTCCGGCGTGACGAGCGTGGCGGGCCTCAAGGGCAAGACGATCGGCGTGCCGTATGTGTCGACGTCGCACTTCCATACGCTCGTCGCGCTCGAGAACGCGGGCGTCAATCCCGCCGACGTGAAGATCGTCAACCTGCGTCCGCCCGAGGTGGCGGCGGCCTGGCAGCGCGGCGACATCGACGCTGCCTACATCTGGGACCCCGTGCTCGCCGAGGTGAAGAAGAACGGGCACGTGCTGATCACGTCGGGACAGGTGGCGAAGGCCACGGGCAAGGCGACCTTCGACGGCTTCGTCGTCGACCGCCGCTTCGCGAAGGACAACGCCGATTTCCTCGCGAAGTTCGTGAAGGTGCTCGCGGCCGCCGACGCCGACTACAGCGCGCATCGCAGCGCATGGACCGCCGCGTCGCCGCAGGTGCAGGCGGTGGCGAAGGAGTCCGGCGCGAACCCGCAGGACGTGCCCGCCAGCCTCGCGCTCTACGCCTTCCCGACCCCCGCCGAACAGGCCTCGAAGACGTGGCTGGGCGGCGGCGCGCAGTCTGGCGCGGCGCAGTCGCTGCTTGCCACGGCGACCTTCCTGAAGGCGCAAGGGACGATCCAGAACGTGCTGCCCGACTATTCGGTGGGGGTCGATCCGCAGTTCGTGCAGCGCGCTTCGGTGCACTGACAGGCGCATTGACGAGGCACAGGGACCGCATCATGAGCACGCTTGAAATCCGCAATCTGGGCGTCGTCTACGACGGCGCCACGCGCGGCGCGCCGGCCAGCGCCGCGCTCGCGAACGTCGATCTGACCGTGGAGAGCGGCGAGTTCGTCGTCGCGCTCGGTGCCTCGGGCTGCGGCAAGACCACGCTGCTCAACTGCATCGCGGGCTTTATCCAGCCCGCCCAGGGCGAGGTCCGTGTGAACGGTGCGCGCGTGACGGGACCGGGCGCCGACCGCGGCGTGGTGTTCCAGAAACACGCGCTGATGCCGTGGCTCGACGTGCTCGGCAATGTCGCGCTCGGGCTGCGCTTTCAAGGCACGCCGAAGGCGGAGCGCGAGCGCATCGCGCGCGAGCAACTCGCGCTGGTGGGACTGGAGCCGCATGCGCGCTCGCGCGTCTACGCGCTTTCGGGCGGCATGCAGCAGCGCGTG
This sequence comes from Paraburkholderia acidipaludis NBRC 101816, assembly GCF_000684975.1. Taxonomy (GTDB): domain Bacteria; phylum Pseudomonadota; class Gammaproteobacteria; order Burkholderiales; family Burkholderiaceae; genus Paraburkholderia; species Paraburkholderia acidipaludis. The sequence goes on from NZ_BAXZ01000002.1 coordinate 320,023, forward strand.
GGTTTGGCCCGCGCGCTCGCGAGCGATCCGCAGATGCTGCTGATGGACGAGCCGATGGGCGCGCTCGACGCGATGACGCGCGAATCGATCCAGGAGCTCGTGCTGGACGTCTGGGGGCGCACGAAGAAGACGGTGTTCTTCATCACGCACGATGTCGAGGAGGCGCTTTTTCTCGCGACGCGCGTTGTCGTGATGACGCCGGGGCCGGGCCGCATCGAGCACGAGTACGCGTTGCCGTTCGCACGGCGCTATCTGCAGACACGCGACGCGCGCGCGGTGAAGTCGTCGCCGGAATTCATCGAGTGGCGCGAGCGGCTGATTCAGCTGCTGCATGCGCGTGCGTCCGAACCGGCGTTGTCGTGAGGAGGATGTCATGAGCGTGCCGCAGGAGTCGTTGCGTGACGTCGCGTTGAAGGCGCGTCCTTCCCGGGCGCAGCGCGCGCCCGAAGCACCCGGCGTGTCGCGTGGATCCCCCGGATCCCCCGGGACTTCCGCCGCCAAAGTCTGGCGCATGCCCGGCGAAGGCCCGACCGCGGCGCTTTCCGCGGCCTCCGTTGCGGGGCTCGCGCTGCTCTGGTGGCTTGCCACCCATCTGCACTGGCTGCCGCCGCTTTTCCTGCCGACGCCCGAGGCGGTCTGGCGGGCCTTCGTCGACGCCTGGCACGGCCGCATCCAGGGCGGCCTGCCGCTCTCCGAGCATCTCGCGTGGAGCGCGTTGCGCGTGTTCGGCGCGTTCGCGCTGGCGGCCGTGACGGCGATTCCGGTCGGCATCCTCATGGGGGTCTCGCGCGTCGCGCGCGGGCTGCTCGATCCGCCGCTGGAGTTCTACCGCCCGCTGCCGCCGCTCGCCTATCTGCCGCTTGTCGTGATCTGGTTCGGCATCGACGAGACCGCCAAGATCGTCGTGATCTGGCTCGCCTGCTTCGCGCCGATCGCGATGGCCGCGCGTGCCGGCGCGCGCAGCGCGACCGTCGAACAGATTCGCGCGGCGAGCTCGCTGGGCGGCAGCTTCTGGCAGATCGTGCGTTTCGTCGTGCTGCCCGCCGCGCTGCCGGAGATCCTCACCGGGTTGCGGATTGCCATCGGCTTCGGCTGGACCACGCTCGTGGCGGCGGAAATGGTGGCAGCCACCGCGGGCCTCGGCCAGATGGTGCTCAACGCGTCCAGCTTCCTGCGCACCGACGTCGTCGTAATGGGGATCGTGCTGATCGGGCTCATTGCGTGGAGCTTCGATCTCGGCATGCGCGCGCTCGAACGGCGCCTTGTGCCGTGGAAGGGGCGCGGCTGAGGCCCAGGGTTTTTCTGGTTCCCCTTCCTTGCTTGTGACGTCACGCCTCGCGCGTGACGCTCCGCTTTTCCGGAAAGCCAGACGCCTCGCGTCCGGCTTTCCGGAAATCCATATCCGCTTCGTGTTTTCAGGACAAAAAATCCTTGTAGATCAAGGCTTTCGGCGTTCGAGCCTGTTGGCATCAACCTTGCGAAACAGAGGCCGCGGCCACCCAGGCCGACAACTATATGGTCCGGAGTCAGGGCTTCAGCCCTTACCCTGGCCGACAAGGAGACAGCCGATGTCCGTTACCCCCTCCCGGTTTCGCTGATTCCCCGTTCTGTTGCGGCCCGCGTCGCGCGAAGGCTTTCGCTCGCGTGCGGCCATCGTCTTACTTTCAGATTCAGGAGAGACCGTGAAGAAACCCCTCCACAAAGTGCTCTATGTCCAGGTGATCACCGCGATCGTCGTGGGCGTCATCCTCGGCCACTACGCGCCGGCGCTCGCCATCGACATGAAGCCGCTGGGCGACGGCTTCATCAAGCTCATCAAGATGGTGATCGGCCCGATCATCTTCTGCACCGTCGTGACCGGCATTGCCGGCATGGAGGACATGAAGAAGGTGGGCCGCGTGGGCGGCAAGGCGCTGCTCTACTTCGAGATCGTCTCGTCCTTCGCGCTGCTCTTCGGCCTGATCGCCACGCACGTGCTCAAGCCGGGCTCGGGCTTCAACGTCGACGTCCATACGCTCGACGCGAAGGCGGTGGCTTCGTTCGCCGAAAAAGCGCACGGCCAGAGCTCGGCCGACTTCCTGATGCACATCATTCCGGACACGCTGTTCTCGGCTTTCGCGCAAGGCGAGATCCTGCAGATCCTGCTCATCGCGCTGCTGTTCGGCTCGGTGCTCGCGCAGATCGGCGAGCGCGGCCGCGTGGTGACGGAATTCATCGAAAGCGTCTCGGGCGTGCTGTTCGGCATCGTCAAGATCGTCACGAAGCTCGCCCCCATCGGGGCGTTCGGCGCGATGGCCTTCACCATCGGCAAGTACGGCGTGGGCTCGCTGATCCCCATGCTCAAGCTGATCGGCACGTTCTATCTCACCTCGGCCCTCTTCGTGCTGATCGTGCTCGGCGCGATTGCGCGCTACGTGGGCTTCTCGATCGTGCGCTTCGTGGCCTACATCAAGGAGGAGCTGCTGATCGTGCTGGGCACGAGCTCGTCGGAGTCGGCGCTGCCGCAGCTCATGCAGAAGCTCGAGCGCCTTGGCTGCTCGCGTTCCGTGGTGGGCCTCGTGGTGCCGACCGGCTATTCGTTCAATCTCGACGGCACCAACATCTACATGACGATGGCGGTGCTCTTCATCGCCCAGGCCACCAACACCGACCTCACGCTGACCCAGCAGCTCACGCTGCTCGCGGTGACGATGCTCACCTCGAAGGGCGCGAGCGGCGTGACGGGCGCAGGCTTCATCACGCTCGCGGCAACGCTTGCCGTGGTGCCCACGATTCCGCTCTCGGGCATGGTGCTGATTCTCGGCATCGACCGCTTCATGAGCGAGTGCCGTGCGCTCACCAACATCGTCGGCAATGGCGTGGCGACCGTCGTCGTGTCGGCATGGGAGAAGGAGCTCGACCGCACGAAGCTGCGCGCCGTGCTTGCGGGCGAAGTGGAAGTGAAGGAGGGCGCGGGCGCCTGAAGCGCTCCATGCCGAACCACTACGTCTTGAAACGTTTTGCTGCGGCTCCCTCTCGCCGCCGCGCAGCGCGCCATTCCCCTGTGGCGCGCTGCTTTTTTCCCTGAAGCCAGAAGCCGCGCCGCATCGGCCAGCCGCGCCGACCGCTCGATGCCGGCCGTGTGCCACAATCCCCCCATCCCCTTCGATCCATTGGAAGCCGCTGCCGTGACGCGCCGCCTGCTCATCCTCCTCGTGCTCGCCGCCGGGCTCGTCGCGGTCTGCGCGCTCACGTGGACGCTCGCCTGGAAGAGCGGTATCGACTCGCTGCGCCGCGACGCCGCGGTGCGCGGCGATCGCACGACAGCCGCGCTCAAGAGCACGCTGGAGCGCTACGAATCGCTGCCCTATATCGTCGGCGAGCATCCGCTCGTGCAGGACGTGCTTGTTGATCCGAGGCCCGAGTGGGTGGACGCGGCCAACCGCTACCTCGAAGACGTCAACCGCCACGCGCGCGCGACCACGACCTATATCATCCGTGCCGACGGCTACTGCATCGCGGCCAGCAACTGGCGCGACGCGGACAGCTTCGTCGGCGTGCAGTACCGCTTCCGGCCGTATTTCATCGATGCGGCGAAGGGCGGCGTGGGCCGCTTTTTCGCCATCGGCACGATCTCGCACGACCCGGGCTATTACCTCTCGCAGCCCGTGCGCCGCGACGGCAGGATCGTCGGCGTGGTGGTGGTCAAGCTGAACCTCGAATGGTTTCCGGGCACCGACGCGACCGAACCGCTCCTCGTCACCGACGATCACGGGGTAATCTTTCTTTCGTCGGTGCCGGCCTGGAAGTACCGCACGGTGCGTCCGCTGCCGGCCGATGTGGTGGCTTCGATCGACGAAACGCAGCAGTACGCGCGCCAGCCCCTCACGCCGCTGCCCACTCACGTCGAACGCGTACTGGAAGACGATGCCGACATCGTGCGCATCGGCCGCGGCCTCCGGGCGCCCCGCTATCTGGAGACGCGCCGCGCGCTGGGCGCGCCGGACTGGCACCTCGTGACCATGTCGCCGGTGAGCCCGGTGATCGGCGCCGTGCGCAGCGTGACGGTGATGACGGGGTTCGGCTACGTCTCGCTGTGCCTGCTCGGCTTCTACTGGCGCCAGCGCCGCGCGCGCGTGAAGGAGATGATCAAGAGCCGCGCGATGCTGCAGAAGGCGTACGCGATGCTCAACGAACGCGTGGCCGAGCGTACCGCCGATCTCTCGCAGGCCAACGAGCAGTTGCAGCGCGAGGTGCACGAGCGCGCGCGCGCCGAAGCCGAGTTGCGCGCTGCGCAGGACGAGCTGATCCAGGCGAGCAAGCTCGCGGCGCTCGGCCAGATGGCGGCCGGCATCACGCACGAGCTGAACCAGCCGCTGGCGGCGCTGCGCAGCTTCTCGGACAACACGCGCGTGTTTCTGGAGCGCGGCCAGTACGCGGCGGCGCACGAAAACCTGGAGTCGATCGGAGCGCTGACCGAGCGCATGGGCAAGATCGTCAACCAGCTGAAGCTCTTCGTGGGGCGCGCGCGGCCGCGCAGCCTGCGCTCGCCGGTGGCGCCCGCGCTGCGCAATGCGCTGGCGCTGCTGGCCAAGCGCCTCGCCGGCGTGAGCGTCGCGCTTACGCTGACCGACCGCACGGAGCGCGCCGATGCGGCCGAGGTGATCTTCGATCCGCATGGCGACTACCCCGAACTGGTCGCGCAGTGCGACGACCTGCGGCTCGAGCAGGTGCTGATCAACCTGATCGGCAACGCGCTCGACGCGGTGGCCGGCATGGCGGCGCCACGCATTGCGATCGGGATCGAGGCCGATGCCGCGACGCTTGCGATCGACGTGTGCGACAACGGCCCCGGTATTCCCGAGGACGTGATGCCGCGCCTTTTCGAGCCGTTCTTCACGACGAAGGAGATGGGGCAGGGCTTGGGGCTGGGCCTCGCGATCTCTTCGTCGATCGCGCGCGACTGCGGCGGCTCGCTTGCCGCGCGAAACGAACCGGGCGGCGGCGCATGCTTCGTGCTCACGCTGCGCCGCGCGCAGGTGAGCGCGGCACGTGTGCCGGCCGCCGATGTCTGACTCCGTTGAATCAGGATAGCGAACGAATATGGTGACGCAGCACGTGACCCGGCACGCCGGCCGGGTGCTCTATATCGAGGACGACGAACTGGTGCGGCGCGCGGGCGTGCAGAGCCTGCAGCTGGCCGGCTTCGACACCACCGGTTTCGCTTCGGCCGAAGCCGCGCTGCCGATCATCGACGCCGACTTCGCGGGCGTCGTGGTGAGTGACATCCGCCTGCCGGGCGCGAGTGGCCTCGACCTGCTCGCACAGTGCCACGAGCGCGCGCCGGACGTGCCGGTGATTCTTGTCACGGGCCACGGCGATATTTCGATGGCCGTGCAGGCGATGCGCGACGGCGCTTACGACTTCATCGAAAAGCCCTTCGCCGCCGAGCGCCTGACCGAAACCGTGCGCCGCGCTCTGGAGCGCCGCACGCTGGTGCTGGAGAATCTCGCGCTGCGCCGCGAGCTGGCGGGCCAGAACCCGCTCGCGCCGCGCATCATCGGCAGGAGCCCGGTGATCGAGCAGGTGCGCCGGCTGATCGCGAACATCGCGCCCACGGACGCCGCCGTGCTCATCAACGGCGACACGGGCGCGGGCAAGGAGCTGATCGCGCGCAGCCTGCACGAGCTCTCGCCGCGCCACGGCAAACCGTTCGTCGCCGTGAACTGCGGGGCGCTGCCGGAGCCGATGTTCGAATCGGAGATGTTCGGCTTCGAGCCCGGCGCCTTCACGGGCGCGACGAAACGCAGGATCGGCCGGCTCGAGCACGCCTCGGGCGGCACGCTCTTTCTCGACGAGATCGAGAGCATGCCGCTTTCGCTGCAGGTGAAGCTCCTGCGCGTGCTGCAGGACGGCGTGCTCGAGCGGTTGGGCTCGAACCAGCCGGTGCGCGTCGATCTGCGCGTGGTGGCGGCGGCCAAGGGCGACATGAGCGAGCACGTGGCGGCGGGCACCTTCCGGCGTGACCTGCTGTACCGCCTGAACGTCGTGACCATCGCGCTGCCGCCGCTTGCCGAGCGCCGCGAGGACATCGTGCCGCTGTTCGAGCATTTCCTGCTCGACGCGGCCGTGCGCTACCAGCGTCCCGCGCCGCTTCTCACCGAACGCGACCGCATGCGTCTCACGCAGCGCGACTGGCCGGGCAACGTGCGCGAGCTGCGCAATGCCGCCGATCGCTACGTGCTGGGGATTCCCGACGATGCCGCCGCGCCGGCGGACAGCGGCGCAGCGCCGCCGCAGCCGCTGAAGGAGCGCGTGGAGCAGTACGAGCGGGCGCTGATCGCCGATGCGCTGGCCCAGGCGGGCGGCGCGGTCGCGCAGGCCGCCGAGCAGTTGCAGATGGCGAAGGCGACGCTCTACGAGAAGATTCGCCGCTATGGGCTCGTGGTGCGCGGCGACCAGGAGACGCGCTGAAGGGCGCTGAAGCGGGGCTGAAAGCGGGGCTGAAAACGCAAACGGCAACGGGCGGGCCGTTGCCGTTTGCGGGAGACGAGGCGCCGGCGCCTCGCGCTCAGGTCGAAAGCGCTTTCTGCAGCAACTGGTCGAGCTCGCCGAACTGCGGCTCGCCAACATAGCGCTTGAGGATCTTGCCGTTGCGGTCGACGACGAAGGTGGTCGGCGTGAGCTGGACGTTGCCGAACTGCTTTGCCGCCGAACCGTCGTCCATCGCGACCTTGAACGGCAGCTTGCGCGTTTGCGCGTAGTTCGCAACGTACATGGGCGCGTCGTAGTTCATGGCGACGGCCACGAACTCGAGCCCTTCGCCCTTGAAGCGGTTATAGGTCTGAACCATCTGCGGCATTTCCTGCATGCAGGTGGAGCAGCTCGTCGCCCAGAAATTGATCAGGTAGACCTTGCCCTTGAGGTCGGCGGTCGACACTTTCTGGCCGGAGAGCAGCGTGAAGGTGGCGTCGGGCACGCGCTGCTGGCTGCCGAAGAACGCGAAGTAGCCGGCCACGGCGAGCGCGGCGACGATCAGCGCCGCCGCGACGCGATGAATCGCGCGCATGCCGGACGCTTTCGGGGGAGTGGGGGATGCAGTAGTCATGGGCGGAACCTCGGACACCAGGAAACTGGTCGAGGTATTCTAGCGCCGAATTTGCCGGTATAGCGTTTGCTGTTCGCTATGCCCGGGACCGGCAACGGATAATGTCGCGTTCCTTTCAATCTCGTTACTCTCTCCGGTTTGCCTCGCGCCACATGCCCTCGACGACTCTTCGCCAGATTTTCCCCCGGTTAGCCCGCGTGGCTCGTTTTCGAGGCTTGCGCGCCGCGGCCGGACTGATGGGGGTAGGGATAGTCGTGCTGACGGGCTGCTCGCCGCAGTACGACTGGCGCACCGTCGCGAACAACACGAGCGGCTACAGCGTCGATCTGCCCGCGAAGCCGGGGGCCGACCAGCGCGAAATCGAGGTGGACGGCACGCCGATGCGCATGCGCATGCAGACCGCCGAAGTGGACGGCGAGTTGTTCGTCGTCGGCACGCTCGATCTGCCCGACGCGAAGCCGACGACCCAGCAGGCGGCGATTGCCTTCCTGCGCGACGGCCTCGCCCGCAACGTGAGCGCCACGCCCGACGCGCACGATGTGGCGGTGCCCGTGGCCGGCGGCGGCGCGATCGACGGCATCGAACTGCGGCTCTCCGGGCATGCCGGCGAGAAGGCCGAGCCGCGCACGATCCACGCGCGCCTCGTTGCGAAGGGCGCGCGCGCTTACCAGGTGGCGATCGTGGGGCGCGCCGAGCCGCCCGTCGAGCAGGTCGACCAGTTCTTTCAGTCGTTCCAGCTCTACTGAAATCCATTGAGCATGCGCGTGACCGCATGCAGGACTGAAGGTTCCGCTGCAGGTTTTCGCGCTAAGACCCGGATTTGATTAGGGGTTTACGGGTTACCCACAGATGCTGTGGATAACTTTGTGGAAAAAGCGGGAGGAGCGCCCGCAAAGCGCCGCCCTGTGGGCTTTTTGTTAGTTTGCCCGACTTCCTTGCAATCTCATTAACTCAATTGAATCAATGGCTTGTGAGGATGTGTGGGGGTGTGGGTGTGTTGTCCACAATTTTGGGGATAACCCGAGGCAGTGTGCATAAGTCAAGTCTTGACGACTTGTTTTTGACGCGGTGATGACTCCGGGCCCGCCTAATGATCAGTGAAAACCCGCCGGTACTGGATGGCTTCCGCGACATGAGCGGCGGCGGGCATGTCGGCGTCGGCAAGGTCGGCGATGGTGCGGGCGACCTTGAGCACGCGGTAATACGCGCGCGCCGACCAGCCGAAGCGCTCGCCGGCTTCGCGCAGCAGCGTTTCGCCCGCCGCGTCCGGGCGGCACACCTCGTCGGTGTCGCGGCCGCTCAATTCCCGGTTCGTTTTGCCTTGACGTGACAGCTGGCGCTCGCGTGCGGCATGCACGCGCGCGGCGATGGCGGCGCTGGGCTCGGCGGGCGAGTGCGCGCGCGCCGCGAGCTCGGCGGGCGGCAGCGCGGGAATCTCGATCTGGATATCGATGCGATCGAGGAGCGGACCGGAAAGTTTGCGCAAATAACGCGCGGCGCCCTCGGGCGTGCAGCGGCAGCGGCCCGACGGGTCCCCGCGCCAGCCGCACGGGCAGGGGTTCATGGCCGCAACGAGCTGGCAGGCGGCGGGAAAGTCGGTTTGCCACGCGGCGCGCGAGATCGTGATGGCGCCGGCTTCGAGCGGTTCGCGCAGGGTTTCCAGCACGTGACGGTCGAATTCGGGCATTAGGTTCCCATTTCTGTCTGTATGTTTTAATGTGTGGAAGGCTCTGGCAAGTTTGCTTTTATTCGTTACCAACGCAAGGTATCTAAATGAAAACAAACAATGTGCGTGCGATACACATAAGTCCATCAGCACTCGGGACATGGGACTCCATTTCGCAGTTCGTTGGGCTGACTCCTGCTGCGGGTATGGGTCCTCGTTATCAAACGCTACCCAGGGTGGCCGTCATTGTGAACTCAGACGATGGCTTACCTCTGTGGGCTCCAACCTTGTTTCTGGCCCGAAGTGCGACACGAAGCCGTGGAGTCACCGGCGACACTTGCCGGACCTATGCCGAATGTCTGATCGACTGGATTCGGTTCATCACCACAGCCGGAAGTACGCTGGAGCGCGTCAATGAGGAACTCCTTCAGCGATACCGCACAGAGCTTCGCCATGAGCGTGTTGGTCCCCGATATAAGACGTCGTCGGCCACCGCAAACCTCCGCGTTACTGTGGCCTCCAAATTCCACCTATGGTGCCAAAGCCACGGCTTCCCGTCTCCATTGGGTGCATTTCTTTTGGAGCGAGAGAAGGATGAGCGTCAAAGACCACTTATGCCTCGCGTCCTTCACCGACATCCGCGTTTGCTCAACACGGATGAAATCAAGGGGTTATTTCAGTTCGCGCGGATGCCCTATAAGCTGGCCTTTCGGTGGGGCCTGACGACGGGGATGCGCCGGTTTGAGGTAGCTATGCTGCCGCGCTCGCTGCTTCCCACACCAGAACAATTGGAGCAGTTGGACGGTGAGTTCGCGTCGGTCGTAATTAGGCGAAAAGGCGGCAGAGAACTCGCGATCTATCCGCCAAAATCCTTGGTCGAAGAGACCAATTGGTACATCATGACTGATCGGATTTCGCCTTTCGAAGAGTTCGACGATTACGTCTTTATAAATCAATTTCGATTTCCTGTGTCACGCCAGGCACTGACGAAGGAATTCCGTCGTTGCGCTGATTTGATAGGAAGTACCGCGACACTGCATCATCTGCGTCATACGTTCGCGGTGCACGTATTGAGGTACCTCGATAGTGCAAGAAAAGGGGAAATCGGAGTTGCAAAGAATTCGCTGAAGGTACTTCAGGTCCTTCTCGGGCACGCACACGTCGAAACGACCGAGATCTACCTACGCGCGGCGGAAGTCACAGGGCGCGATGCAATGGCCGCATTAGAGAGCCTTTACAGGACTTCCCATGAAACTGACGCGTGAACGATCGGCTTTAGTCCATCGACTGGTGGATGAAAGTGGTCATCTCGTCGCAACATTGGATTTATCTAAGCTCGAAGTTTCGCCCGTGATCGCCGCAGCGTTGTTGCGAGCCCACGACGCAGAATACGGACACACGGCAATCGAAACTCAGAAGCAGGTATTTCGCTGCATTCGAAAGTTTATTCTATGCTTGCAGCAATCAAAAATTGCTTTTCAGTTACCTCTTCCTTCATCGATCGCCAGTATGTTTCACGATTGGCTCGAAGCGTCTCATTTAGTCAGTAGCACCGCTCAGAGTCATCAGAATATTATCTTCACGATTCTACGCTGGTGCCGGCGCAATACCCCTGAAATTATCTCAGAACATTCGCATATCGGAGGGCATGGATTTGCGAGGAATGATCCGGAAAAAAGGAATGGTGTTGATGAAGATACGGTCAAGCTTATACTTGCTCGCTGCTACGACGAGATTGAAAAAATAGAGGCGAGGTTCGAGTTTGGTAGGCGCTTAGTTGAGGGGAGTTATGCGGAGAGCGAGGAAAACAATTTGCTGTGTCGCACATTGATCGATTTGCTCAGAATTGGTAAGGGGCGGATTCCAAATCAGCATATTATTGTGAACTCAAAGCTTTCTCTTTCCCGAAGAGTGGCTGCGTGCGGAGGATTGCAATATGTTCGGTCTCTGGTGTATTTGACGACCGGAGATGTTTTTCCGTTCTATATGGCGGTCGTTACGCAAACGGGTGGCAATCCTATGGCAATTCGATTGTTAGAGTTGAACTGTATAAAGCCGCATCCGCTAAGAAGTGATCTCGAATTTTTATGCTGGGATAAAGAGCGCGCGAAATCTGAGCAACGTCAAGACTATCCGGTCGGTAAGAAATGGTCGGCCCCAAATATTGTTCGCCGGCTGCTGAAGTTAAATGAAAGCGTTCGACTGGACGCGCGATCGAGCATGAAAAACAAGGTATTTTTGGCTCGGGGTTTAAGGCGGGATGAGCCGGAGGTACCCTCTGTGCAATCATTTCATAACTATCTGGCAGTCTTCATTGATAGATATAAGATTCAGGAGTTCGATTTTGAAGACATGAGAACTACTGTGGCCAGGGTTCTTCATAAGAATTCTCATGACATCGAGATCGCTAAAAAACGTTTAAATCACAAAAATGTGAAAACGACGTCCAGGTATACGTCAATTGAAGAGTTTCCGTTGCAATGGCATGAAAAAATTACTGAGTTTCAGGGGATTTTGGTAAGTCAGGGGCGCGTTGAAGGCGCGTCCAAGCGGAATGATGGTTATGAAGGGATTGCCAAAAAGCCTACTGAAACTGTATTCGGTTTCGGTTGCCGTGATCCCTTTGCTGGAGCTGATGGTGTTACACCAAAAGGAACGCGTTGCATTAATTTTACCGGGTGCAGCACGTGTATTGGGAGCGTAATTCCTCTTGATGATCCGCGTGTTATATCGAGAATCCTTGCTGCAAAGGTAGCATTGGAAGCGGCACAGCAAGATGCGCTTGTACATGGATGGTCAAGTCGATTTGAGGCCGTCTATGGTGATACACTTTCAATTATCAATACAACCATCTTGCCTTCCGTGTCTCCCACGGTCATGGAAAAGGCAAGGAAACTTATGAATGTCAGCAGTATCCCTGTCCTCGAATAGATTGGAGGGATATATGGGATCAAGTGGACGAAATGTAACGCACCTCGAACGTGTTCCGTTACTGGAAGACAAGGACCTTGCTATTCGGTGGGATGCCTTGATCCCATCTGGAAAGGGCACACGACATCAGCGACATGTCCTGGTGAAATCAACCAAGCAGCTATTCGAACTAATGTATGGGGCGTCAAACATTAGAGGGAAGAACTACGGCGAAACAACGAAGCTGCAGAAGTTCGGTAAGTTGCGCGCGCTGGTGAGATGGATGGTGAGAAACTCGATATGGCGCTTCTCCGATATCTCTCAGAAGGATATTGTTAAGTTTATTGCGAGTCGCCGTCCGAGAAAGGACGCATTGTCAGAGCACACAGTTGCAAGCTGGATATCGAAACTTCAGCTAATGTTTGATTTGGCAGGGAAGTACGATTTTTCGCTCACGGTGGATATTCGGACGATAGATGATCAAATATACGAAAAGGTTCGGGGGCGCCCCGCTCGGCCATGGAAATCTCTTGACGCCAATATAACGATTGCACTTATCAGGGATGCGCTTCAGTGGATTCAAGACTTCGCGCCGTTTTTTGAGAGCGTCGCAGAGGAGTCATGGCTCCGTAGCAGGCGCACGATTGGTCTCAGTAAAACTAAGCGCAGTGTTGTGTCAAATAAATTCTATAAGGAAATATCCGAAAAGCCAGAGTATAAAAAATTGGCAGAGTCGCTCAATTTTTCTGGACCTATTTATAAAACAATCTCCGTAGGACTATCGGTCACGGAGGGTGCCTGTGCTTTTTTATTGCTGGTGCTTGTCGGTTTTCGAGTGAGTGAGTTGCTATCCTTGAATAAGGATTGTTTGATAGTCGAAGAGGTGGAAGGTAAATCAGGCCTTGGATATATCAAAGGGATCGCAGCCAAGAAGCAGGGGCGCGCGAGGCGCTGGGTAGCCGGGGTGCCAGTTCAGGAAGTAATTAATTTTCTGCTACGTCTTACGAAACATACCCGGTCGCCACACATTAAAAGTCAAGCGCTGTTGCTGAGTCGATCGAAAGGCTCACCGCTATTCTGGATCGGATCAGCGCCTGCTCGGTGGGGTTCCCTGACATTGAGCAATCGAGTGAAATTATTCGCATGTAGTGGTATGAGAAAGGGAGGTGCAAAGGTTAGTCATTTGCACCCACATATGTTGCGAAAGACGTTTGCGCAGCTCGCCGTTTTACGAGACAAAAGTAGACTGGAACCTGTTGCTGCACAGTTGGGACACGTCTACCAATCGTTTACCGATAATAGATACATCGGAATAAATCATGATTTGGCGACCCTTCTTGCAGAAGAGGATAGAAAAGAATTAGCTAGCGGACTAGAAGTATTACTGACGTCTACGGCGGTTGGGGGAAAAGGAGCTGCGGCTTTGAGCGCGGTTCGAGGGCAGGCTGCGAAATTTCGCGGTAAAAAGACGCTCCGTGCATTTATCGAAAAGCTGATTGACGAAGGCGTTTTACTGGGTCCTTGTCATTGGGGTTTTTGCGTTTACTCGCGTAGTCACTCCGCGTGTGATGGAAGTGACACCGGCCCGAATCTAGTAAACCGGGCACCAGATATCTGTGCCGGATGCGTCAACTTGGCTGTGACCGAGAAACATATTTCGTGGTGGAACGATCGCGCTCGTGATCAGGAGCTGTTCTTGGCGCGCCCTCGTCTTCCTACGCAGACACGTTTAGTTGTTGAGGAGAAATTGAAAAAATCTGTTTCTGTGCTTGCTGGTTTGGTTAAGGCAAGTGCGGGCGTTGCATCTGCCAGTACCGAGAAGATTTAGATAACGTCATGAATACGCGGCGCTCTCAAAACTCAAGTGATACCCTTAACGTACGTGAGCGAGTGCAGGCGGCTATTTTGTTTCTGCGTGAGAACAATGGGCCCAAAGCCATAACGGTCTCAGCGGTTTGCCGTGCTGCGAATGTGAGTCGAGCCAGTCTATATCAACACCATCGCGACATTGTCGACGAGATTTCGCAGTCCACAAGGCCTGCCCTGGCGGCAAGTGCATCGAAGACAGGAAGCTCTCGACGCGTTAAAGGCACAGATCAGCGGGTGAGCGAGCTTGAGCATAGCCTGCGTGAGTCGGAAGCAAAATACCATGCGGTGCTATACATCTGTCTTGAGCAGCAGGCAGAACTCGTCGCCCTACGACGCGAACTGGAGGGTCAACTTGCGTCTCCAATGCCGAGAGCCCGCGCCCGGACAATGAAGCGGTAGTAAAAAAGGCGCGTAAGGGCATCAGTTCGTTTTCGGGGCACGCAGACGAACGGGTTTGCATGCCGCCCCGCGGCGGGCATGAACACAGCACTGTCGATGTACGAGTAACAAGTCGCGCATACATTGTTGAAATACGTGGTTTAACAGCTATTCTGCGAACGCTCTGAGCCTTACGTGAAGTGATATTCATGCGTTCTTATGCTGTTGATCGCATTGATTCGACGGCTTCTGCGATCACGCTGTTGACTTGAATCAACTTGACGTACTCGACCTTACCCGATTCATGCGCCAGCACTGCTTGGTAGAAGTTGAAATCCTTCCGGCGAGTAGCCTTACATTTCTCCTCGATCATTTTGATGATCGTCATCTTTTCTCTTGCGGGCGTGCGGACACCAAAAATGATCCCATCTAGGGCGCCGAAGTCATACTACATCAACCGGAATTCGGGCGTGACCGTCCTCGCTTATAACCGACAACGACATGCCTTTTGGGACGGTGTGCGAGTGCGCGATACTACGATTCTGGCATTCAGGTACCACGCAACGTTTCGATTTCCTCCATTTTTGCAGCCGGCGGTTTATATTTCCAAATCGAACTTTCGCTTTTTCCGACTCATTTATAAATATTATTTTATTATTTCCGTCGTATTCGTCCAACACGGATTCGACTAGACTCATAACGGCCTTTCGATTTTCGCTATTAATGGTTTTTGGCATTGATGTGTATATTTTGATTTGATATTATCGCTGCAATCAGTTTATTTTTCCTTGCGGACGGGGCTAGGGAAGATTAAATGCTATGCCAAGGTGATTGCTAATAGCCGAACATTTTCGATGAAAATAAACGATTGATCTAGTCCATGTAGCGTTGCATCAATATTCGGGCCGCCAAGGACTTCCGCAGTTGCGGCAGACAAATTGTGCGGCCTATTGAGCCGGAACTGTCTGGCAGCCTTCACCGGAACGACTGGTTTCACCTAGAGAAGAGCCATTTATGGCCTGTCATGCAGACCATCTTCTGAGGGCCGACTTTGGCCGATGAGCCATCGAAGGCTCCGATTAACCGCCAATAACAACGCCCGGAGCTCCCGGGCGTCTTGACCTTCATTAGCGGCGCACTGTCTAACACTGGTGGAGCAATCACCCAGCGCGTCGCAGTTTCACGGCGCCCCCGCCTCGGCGGCGACATTGTCAGAGAAATCAAATCCAGTTCGAACTATGGAAGCAGTTCGGCCTTGACCTCGCAAGGGATGTTGCATTTTCGGTTGCAGGTCTGCAACATCTTGTGCAACATTAGCGGCCACCATGCCATTGACGCTACGCCAGCAGGAAATTTTCACGCGTTTTGTTGAAGACCCGCGACTTGAGCGTTCTGCGGGCGGCTTCGCCGATCTCGGCGTCGGCCGGACCACAGTGTCCCGGGAACTACGCAAGCTCGTCGACGCTGGCCTGCTAGAAGCGACGGGGAAGGCTTACCGGCTGAACCAGACATCGGACGCGTTCCTGCAATGGGATCTCTCACGCGCGCCGCACCATCGACCGGCTGTCCGCTATGATCCGTATCTGCTCAGGCAATACCAGCCTGGCACGACCTTCCTCCTCTCGGATGAGCAACGGTCGGTGCTTGAGCGGGCCGGACACGTCGAGCGGGTTGAGCAGGCGCGCGACAAAGGAAAATCATACGACCGCGTGCTTCAGTCGCTGATGATCGACCTGACGCACGCGTCGTCGAATCTCGAAAACGTCGACATTTCGTGGCTCGACACGAAGACACTGATCGAATTCGGTGAGCGGCCAGAGGGACTCACGCAGCAGCAGCTCCGGCTCGTGATGAATCACAAGGAAGCTATCTCGTTCCTGAAGGAGCATGCCGCCCAGCTCTCGTTCACCCAGCGTGACCTCTTCGATCTCCATACGTTGCTGATGCAGGGAGTGCACGGGATTGCGGCGGGCGCAATGCGCACGACCATCGTGAAATTCGACGACAGCCGGTATCTGCCGCCGGACAATCCGCATGTGCTCCGTGAGGCGTTGGAGTTGTTCTGCGAAAAGGTGTCGGCGATCGAAAATCCCTTCGAACAGGCGTTTTTCGCGATGGTGTTCTTGTCGTACATCCAGCCGTTTCAGGATGGCAACAAGCGTATGTCGCGTATCGCGATGAACATGCCGCTGTTCCGACATGCGCTGGCGCCGTTCTCCTTCGCTGACGTATGCCGCCACGATTACACGTTCGGCCTGCTGGCGTTCTACGAGCGCGGCCGGCACACGTTTCTCGCGGAAGCGTTCACTGCGGCATACGTGAAGTCGGCCGCGCGGTACGCCGAACTCGTGACGCACGTGAATGAGGGAGGCCTCTTGGGCACACTCTGATCCTGTACTTGCGACCTAACTCGGCCAATGGCTATGATGCACGTACCGCTTGATGGGAGGATAGAGATCGACGCCGTCAACATTCCCAAGCATACATCGGGGGCTGACCTGAGCAGTCTGGCCAAGTTGGTCATGACTCTGTTCGATCGCTGGGATTTGTCCAGCGAAGATAAAGCGCTCCTGCTTGGCCTGGCAGTTGGAAATCAGGTGGCCTTGGTCCACTGGACCACACGAGAGCAGTACGAGCGTGTTGGGCATTTTCTCGGCATCCACAAAAGCCTCCGCCTGCTGTTTCCGCACAACCGCGACGCAGTGTATGGCTGGATGAAAATGCGCAACGGTGCCTTCGGCGGCATGACGCCTGTCGACATAATCAAAGAATACGGGTTCGCTGGCCTTTTAATGGTTCGAGCCTATCTCGATCACGCTCTGCGGCAGTGAATTGATACAATTCAGTCCACCGAAGTCCCGGTGATCCCCGTGGACCTCAGGAGCCAGCGAGTTGCCGGCAATGAATGCCGCTCACGGGCTCTGCTTGCCCAGTACGTAGCGATGTGGAGAGAGCGCGCATACACACAGACGAGAGTCAGAGACGTAGACCGCAATAAATCTGTCACTGCCACCAGCGCGACGGCGCACGGCAAAGGCCACCTTGGTGACT
>NZ_BAXZ01000001.1 GCF_000684975.1 Paraburkholderia acidipaludis NBRC 101816
CTCGGTTCACTTCCCGGCCAATGCCGCCAACGGCACCGCCTCGGCCATCGCCGCGTAGCCCGTGTCGCTCGGATGGATGTGGTCGCCGCTGTCGTATTCGCGGCGCAGTCGCACCGGATCGGCCGGATCGCGCAGCGCGGCATCGAAATCCGCGACATCGTCGAACGCGTGACTGGTCCGAATCCATTGATTCACCGACTCGCGGATCGCCTCGCGCTCCGGCGGCAACGAAGCCGGCGTCAGCGTCGCGCCGACAATGCGCACACCGTGCGCGTGCGCCTGTGCAATCACCCGCTTGTACCCCGCGATGAGGTCGTCAGCGTTCACATGCGTATGCGGCGCGTCGCAGTCGAGACCGCCGCGCGGCGGCATCGCCTGAAAGTTGATGTCGTTGATGCCGATGAGCAGCACGGCCGTCTTCACCCCGGGATGATCGAGTGCATCGCGTTCGAAGCGGCGCTCCAGCGCGTCGCCATAACAGGGCGAGTCGCTCAATAACCGGTTGCCGCTAATCCCGAGGTCGATCACGGCCAAACCCGGCTTCTGCTCGCGCGCGAGCCGTCTGACCAGCGCATCCGGCCAGCGGCGGTTCTGGTTCAGCGAGGAACGCATGCCGTCCGTGATCGAATCGCCGATCGCCGCGACGGTCGTGGCACCGTGCGCCTCGACGGCGAGCCCCGTCACCCACGCATACTGCGTGAAACGCTGCGAGAAGGCCGCACCCGATGCGTCGGCTACGTGATCGCCCGGCCGCGAGACGTAATTCACCTGGCTCGCCACCCTATGCCATGCGACCATCGTCTGCTCGGGTCCCATATAAGCGCTGATCGCGTACGCTGCGCCCGGGCGCAGTTCGACGCGCACCGGATCGCTGTCCACGGCTTCGCCGGGCGGCACCGTCACGCCTGGCCGTCCGCCGAACATCACCCGCACCGCGCCCGCTTCGCTCGCGGCCGTCCCGCCCGACGACGGCGCGATTCCCATCGCCTCGATAACGAGCGGTGTGCGCCCGTACTCATTGCTGACATGCACGCGCGCGGCCTGGCCACCCAAGGTCGGATAGACGATCTGCCGAACCGTGCGCCCCGCGACGGCCGGCGCCCGGTAGAGAGGCGGCGGCGCCTTGAGCGGGGGAATCGACTGCAACGCCGTCGCCCAGCTCGTCACCCAGGAGCCCGAAGGTTGGTCGGCAAACGAAGGCCCGATAACGGCCAGCGAAGCAAGAAGGGCGGCGCCGGCCGCAACGCGCGAGAGAGCAATCTTCATCCGGAAGAGCAGGGAAGAACAAAACGCCCATTGTGCCCGATGCCTCGCAACATCGACCTTCCAGTCCGCCGACAAGACGAAGATCTACCTTCGCCCCGTGATCGGGACACGCCGCGAGCGATTCGCGCCCGATCCGCTACAACTCAATAAGCCGGTTCGGTCACTCTTTTGCCCCAGCGCAAAAATTTATTTACCGACCGGTCGGTTGATTTATACTGCGCACCATACCCAACCTCGAAGAGAGCGTTCGCCATGTACACGCAATCCCTGGACATCCCCGGCAACGTCGCTCCGCTCGATGCGGACGCCGCCTCGCCGGAGCAGACCCGCTTCGATGCCGTGATGGCCGCCGACGGCAAGATCGAGCCGCAGGACTGGATGCCCGAAGCCTACCGCAAGACGCTCGTGCGCCAGATTTCGCAGCACGCGCATTCGGAAGTGGTGGGCATGCTGCCGGAAGGCAACTGGATTTCGCGCGCGCCGAGCCTCAAGCGCAAGGCGATCCTGCTCGCCAAGGTGCAGGACGAAGCGGGCCACGGCCTTTACCTCTATAGCGCGGCGGAAACGCTCGGCGTCTCGCGCGACCAGCTGGTCGACGCCCTGCACGCCGGCAAAGCCAAATACTCCAGCATTTTCAACTACCCGACGCCCACCTGGGCGGACGTCGGCGTGATCGGCTGGCTTGTGGACGGCGCCGCGATCATGAACCAGATCCCGCTGTGCCGCTGCACCTATGGCCCTTACGCGCGCGCCATGATCCGCATCTGCAAGGAAGAGTCGTTCCATCAGCGCCAGGGCTTCGACGCCCTGCTCGCGATGATGCAAGGCACCGACGCCCAGCGCGAGCTCGTCCAGCAGGCCGTGAACCGCTGGTGGTGGCCGGTGCTGATGATGTTCGGCCCGAGCGATGCCGATTCGGTCCACAGCAACCAGTCGGCCAGATGGGGGATCAAGCGCATCTCGAACGACGACCTGCGCCAGAAGTTCGTCGATGCGACCGTCGAACAGGCCAAGGTGCTGGGCGTGACGCTGCCCGACCCGGACCTCAAATGGAACGCGGCGCGCGGCCACTACGACTACGGCACGATCGACTGGGAAGAATTCTGGCGCGTCGTGAACGGCGACGGCCCCTGCAATCGCGAACGTCTCGGCACGCGCGTAAAGGCTCACAACGAGGGCGCCTGGGTGCGTGAAGCCGCCCTCGCCCATGCCGAAAAGCAGCGTCAGCGCGCGGAAAAGCACGCCGCGTAACTTACACAGGAACAAGGAAGGAGATCACAGATGAACAAGGAATGGCCGATCTGGGAAGTGTTCGTGCGCAGCAAGCAGGGTCTCGACCACAAGCATTGCGGCAGCCTGCACGCCGCCGACGCCTCGATGGCGCTGCGCATGGCGCGCGACGTCTACACGCGCCGCCAGGAAGGCGTGAGCATCTGGGTGGTGCCGTCGTCGGCGATCACGGCTTCCGATCCGAACGACAAGGCCGAGCTCTTCGATCCGGCTGGCGACAAGATCTATCGCCACCCGACGTTCTATACGCTGCCCGACGAAGTCAACCACATGTAAGAGCGCCAACATGACGACGCCCACGCAAGAACACCTGGCGTACGTGCTGCGCCTCGCCGATACGGCGCTGATCCTCGGTCAGCGCAACACGGAATGGTGCGGCCACGGTCCGATCCTCGAAGAAGACATCGCGCTCGCCAACATGAGCCTCGACCTGATCGGCCAGGCGCGCCTGCTCTACACGCACGCCGCGACGCTCGACAAGGCGCTCAACGGCCGCGAGCGCACCGAGGACGACTACGCCTACTTCCGCGCCGAGCGCGAGTTCGCCAACTACACGCTCGCCGAGCTGCCGCACTTCGGCCCGCTCGCCGGGACGACGCATTCGGCCAACGACTACGCCGTGACGATCGCGCGCAACTTCCTCTACGCCTCGCTGATGGCGCATCTGTGGACCGCGCTGCTGCGCTCCGCCGATCCGCAACTGGCCGCCATCGCCGAGCGTTCGATCAAGGAAACGCGCTACCACGTGCACCACGCGCGCGAGTGGCTGATCCGCTTCGGCGACGGCACAGAGGAATCGCACCGCCGCGCCCAGGCTGCGCTCGACTGGCTCATGCCGTACACGCGCGAATTCTTCAGCACCGACGCGGTGGAAATCGCCGTCGCCGAGGCCGGCATCGCGCCCCTCACGGCGCAGCTCGAAGCCGCGTGGCGCGCCGACGTGGAAGCCGCGCTCGAAGAAGCCACGCTCACGCTGCCGGAATCGGTCAAGCACGTCACGACCGGCAAGCTGGGCGAGCACTCGGAACATATGGGCTACGTCCTTGCCGAGATGCAAAGCCTCGCCCGCCAGCATCCGGGCGCGCGCTGGTAAGCCGGGCCCGCCCGCGCGACCAATCATGCAGCCAATCAAGGAAGTCACGATGCAAGCGATGGCAGATCACGCGCTCGAGCGCGCCTGGGAAGTGCTGGAATCGGTGCCCGATCCGGAGATTCCGGTGGTCTCGATCCGCGAGCTCGGCATCTTGCGCGACGTGCGCCGCGCCGCCGACGGCCAGCTTGAAGTGGTCATCACGCCCACTTACTCGGGCTGCCCGGCGATGTCGCAGATCGCCGAAGACGTCGCACACGCGCTCGATAGCGCCGAACTTGCGCCGTATCGCATCGCGACAACGCTCACGCCCGCGTGGACTACCGACTGGATCACCGACGAAGCGCGCGAAAAACTGCGCGCCTACGGCATCGCGCCGCCCACGGGCAATTGTGGCGGCAGCGCGGGTCATTACGCGGCCGAACAGCCGATTACGTTCATCCCGAAGCTGCCCGCGCCCGCCTGCCCGCATTGCGGTTCGCAGCACACCGAGCGCCTCGCGCAGTTCGGTTCGACCGCCTGCAAAGCGCTGTACCGCTGCCTCGACTGCCGCGAACCCTTCGACTACTTCAAACCCTACTGATATGGCCACTCCGCAATTCCATTCGCTGCGCATCCGCGAAGTGCGGCCCGAAACCGCGGACGCGGTCTCCGTCGCCTTCGAGATCCCGCCCGAGCTTCGCGACGCATATCGCTTCACCCAAGGGCAGTTCGTCACGCTCAAGACCCACATCGACGGCGAGGAAACGCGCCGCTCGTACTCGATCTGTGTCGGCGTGACCGACTACGACCGCGACGGCGAGCTGCGCATCGGCATCAAGCGCGTGCGTGGCGGGCGCTTCTCGAACTTCGCGTTCGAGCAGCTCAAGCCGGGCCATGAAATCGACGTGATGACGCCCGACGGCCGCTTCTTCACGCACCTGAACGCGGAACACGGCAAGCACTACGTGGCCTTCTCCGGCGGCTCGGGCATTACGCCGGTGCTCGCGATCATCAAGACCACGCTCGAAACGGAGCCGCGCAGCGCGTTCACGCTGGTGTACGGCAACCGCAGCGTGGACCAGATCATGTTCGCCGAGGAGCTGGAGGATCTGAAGAACCGCTTCATGAACCGCTTCATGCTCTACCACGTGCTCTCCGACGACCTGCAGGACGTCGAGCTCTTCAACGGCGTGCTCGATCAGGCGAAGTGCGCGTCGTTCCTCGACTCTCTGCTGCCGGCCGCCGAGATCGACGAAGCGTTCATCTGCGGCCCGGCGCCGATGATGGACGCCGCCGAAGCCGCGCTCGAGGCCGCGGGCGTGCCGTCCGGCAAAGTGCACGTCGAGCGCTTCGGCACGCCGCTGCCGCAAGCGGGCGTGCCTCCCGTCGAGATCACCGGGAACACCCCGGCCGCCGACCTCGAAATCGTGCTCGACGGCAAGAAGCGCAAGCTGCGCCTGCCCTACGAAGGCGTGAGCCTGCTCGACGTGGGCCTGCGCGCGGGCCTCGCGCTCCCCTATGCGTGCAAGGGCGGTGTGTGCTGCACCTGCCGCGCGAAGGTGATCGAGGGAGAAGTGAAGATGGACAAGAACTACACGCTCGAAGAGCAGGAGGTGAAGGACGGCTTCGTGCTGACCTGCCAATGCCATCCGGTGAGCGAGCGCGTGGTGGTGAGCTTCGACGAACGCTAACGCTAGAGGCCGCTCCCGCCACTCTTGCGGGGCGCTCGCGCAACAGAACGCTTTCGGCGCTCAGGCGATCCGCTTACACTAGGGGCCGCCCGCAACCGGCATGGTGCCGGAACGCGGGCGGTCCTTTTTGTTCTGGCATTCCTCCTGATGACCACGATCCACCTCACTCACAGCGAGCCGGCAGCGGCCGCGCTGCGCCAGGCCCTCAAAGCGGATGGCCGGACCGAACGCGTGATCGCGCTGTCCGACGACCTGACGGTCGGCCCGCTGCGCGACATCGACGAGCCCGCCGACCCGGCCGCGGCCCAGCGCGCCGCGTTCTGGCAGCGCTTGGGCGGCGTGCCCGAGACGCTGACGGCCCACGACTGCGCGGCGCTCGACGCGCTCGAAGCCGACGATGCGAACGTGGTGATCTGGCACACCAACGACGCCGCCAATCAGCTGACGCTGCGCCGCATCTGCTACCGGCTGCGCAACGTGCCGCAGCGCCTGAACGAAGTGCGTCTCGCACCCGACGAGGTCATGGGCGAAACGGCGGCGGCGCGCCTTGCGGCCCGCCTGCCGGACGCCGCGCCGATTTCGGTGCTGCGCATCACGCGGCTCGCGCTGGAATGGCAGGAAGCGAAGTTCGCGAACGGCGAGACGCGCCGCTGGCGCGACAATACATTTACGAGCGGCACCTGGGCGGATCTGGATCAGTTGATCCTCGACGCCGTGAGCGCAGCTCACACGCCGTGGCTCGCGCCGGACGCGATCGCGACGGCCCTGCCGCGCGCCGGAGCGGGCGCGCCGGTGGCCGAGCCCGTCGTGCTGTGGCGCCTGCGCGAACTGGCCGCAGCCGACGAACTGCGCCTGCGCGACGACATGCACGCGGCGCCGGCGAACGCCGAGCCGCAACCCCGCATGGCCACGCTTCGCGCGGCAACGCAGCTTCCCCTTCCCCGCTGACAAAAGTCCAACATGGCCCGTACCCGAGCGCCCGACCACGAGACCCAACGCGACCAGATTCTCGAACTCGCCGCCGCAAAATTCGCGCAGACGAGCTATCCGAGCACGTCGATGTCCGATCTCGCCGCGGCGAGCGGCACCTCGAAGGCGCGCCTCTACCACTATTACGAGAGCAAGGAAGCGATTCTCTTCGACCTGCTCGACCGGTACACGAAGCGGCTGATGCTGATCATCGCCGAGGTGGAAGGGGCAAGCCAAAGACGCCGCCTGGACGAACGGGAGACGTTTGCCGAGCTGGTACGCGCGTTCCTCGCCGAATATGAGACGTCGCACAGCCGCCATGTCGCGCTGCTCAACGACGTCAAATACCTCGTCGACGCACAGCGCGAGATCATCCTGAACCGCCAGCGCGACGTCGTGGCGGCGTTCACGCGCCAGCTCGCGCGCGCCTACCCCGGGCGCGTCACCCCGGAGAACCAGACGGCGCTGACGATGATGGTGTTCGGCATGATCAACTGGACCTTCACGTGGCTCAAGCCGGGCGGCCGGATGGCCTACCGGGACTTCGCCGAACAGGCGATCGCGGTGATCGACCACGGCTTGCAAGGGGCTTGAGCGCGGCGTGCGGGCCGGACTGCTGCGCTGCACCGCAGCATGATGTTCTTCCGCAACACTCCGGGTCCTTATGCGCCCCCCCAAAATTAATCTCATAAAAATCAATCCGTTGCGCCAATCAGACTCTTAATTAGGCGCAACACTCAAATCGGAAATACGGGTTTTCCCTAGCTCCACCCCAGGGTTTTCGCTAGAATTCGTTTTGCGGCGCATCATGCCGCATGAATTTTAAGGAGAACCGACCCATGAACAAGCTTTCGACCCAAGCCTTAGCGCCGACGCTTTCGTCCGGCCGCACGCTGACGTCCGGTCGTTCGCCCGCCATGGTGCGCGTCCTCACGTCGGCCGACCGCGAGCGCCTGCTCAAGCACTTCCTCGCGCTCGACCAGGACGATCGCCTGCTGCGCTTCGGCCAGGCTGCGCCCGACCATGTGATCGAGAACTACGTCCGCTCGATGGACTTCACGCGCGACACGGTGTTCGGCGTGTTCGACCATCAGCTGCAACTGGTCGGCGTAGGCCATCTCGCCTACCTCCCCGCGGACGGCAACGGCCGCACGGCCGAATTCGGCGTTTCGGTGCTGGAAAGCGCGCGTGGACAAGGCATCGGCTCGAAGCTGTTCGAGCGCGCCGCCATCCGCAGCCGCAACACGCATGTCACGACGCTCTACATGCACTGCCTGTCGCGCAACGCCACGATGATGCACATCGCGAAGAAGTCGGGCATGAAGATCGAATACGCCTACGGCGAAGCCGACGCTTACCTCTCGCTCGAGCCGGCCGACCAGAGCAGCATCATCGCGGAAATGCTGCAGGAGCAGGCCGCCGTGTTCGATTACGCGCTCAAGCGCCAGGCACGCCAGGCGTCCAGGCTGATCGAGTCGATCCTGCCGCAGGCTATCGCGGCCTGAATCCTGCCCCCGTCGGGGTGAACGAAAAAAGCGGCTTCGGCCGCTTTTTTCATTCCTGCTTCATTCCTGCGCCGCCGCCGGCATTTCAACGGATCAACGGATCGGCAGCGCCGTCGTCTCCTTGTACGTCTGGAGCGAAAAGCTCGACCGCACGTCGATCACCGAAGGATGGTGCAGCAACTGGTCCTGCACGAAGCGCGAGAAGTGCGCCATGTCCTCCACCTGCACGCGCAGCAGGAAATCCATGTCGCCGGTCATGGCGTGGCAGGCCACGACTTCCGGCCAGGTCTGCACCGCCGCGCGAAACAGCTCCGCGTGCGTGACGCCTTCCCGTCCCGCCGCTGTTGGGCCGCGCTTCTCCAGCCGCACGCTCACGTAGGCCAGCAGGTCCAGCCCCAGCTTCTGCGCATCGAGCAGCGCCACGTAACCGCGGATCACGCCGATTTCCTCCAGCCGGCGGATACGCCGCAAACACGGACTCGGCGAGAGATTCACGCGCTCCGCGATCTCCTGATTCGAAAGCCGACCATTCTCCTGAAGAATCGCCAGAATCCGCCGGTCGATCGCGTCCAATTCCAGATCAGCCATTTTCTGCCATCTAATGATTTCTTGATGGCATTTTATAGCTCAACTTGGAGATCTAAAGCTCAATATCGCAAGCTTCCTCCCGAATTGAACGACTACACTGCCTGCACGAAATTCGTGATTTGGGTTAGGAGACAACCATGCAGGTTCCCACCTGGGATAACCCCGTCGGCACCGACGGCTTCGAGTTCATCGAATACACCGCGCCGGACCCCAAGGCGCTCGGCAAGCTGTTCGAGCGGATGGGCTTCACGGCCATCGCCCGCCACCGCCATAAGGACGTCACCCTGTACCGCCAGGGCGAGATCAACTTCATCGTGAACGCCGAGCCCGACTCGTTCGCGCAGCGCTTCGCGCGCCTGCACGGCCCGTCGATCTGCGCCATCGCGTTCCGCGTGCAGGACGCCGCGAAGGCCTACCGGCACGCACTCGAGCGCGGCGCCTGGGGCTTCGACAACAAAACCGGTCCGATGGAGCTGAACATTCCGGCCATCAAGGGCATCGGCGATTCGCTGATCTACTTCGTGGACCGCTGGCGCGGCAAGAACGGCGCGACGCCCGGCAGCATCGGCGACATCAGCATCTACGACGTCGATTTCGAGCCGATCCCCGGCGCCAACCAGAATCCGAAGGGCCATGGCCTCACCTACATCGACCACCTGACGCACAACGTTCACCGCGGCCGCATGAACGAGTGGGCGGAGTTCTACGAGCGCATCTTCAACTTCCGCGAAATCCGCTACTTCGACATCGAAGGCAAGGTAACGGGCGTGAAGTCGAAGGCGATGACCTCGCCGTGCGGCAAGATCCGCATTCCGATCAACGAGGAAGGTTCGGAGACGGCCGGCCAGATCCAGGAATACCTCGACGCCTATCACGGCGAGGGCATCCAGCACATCGCGCTCGGCACGAACGATATCTACGGAACGGTCGATGGCCTGCGCGCGTCCGAGATCGCGCTGCTCGACACGATCGACACGTACTACGAACTCGTGAACCGCCGCATCCCGAACCACAGCGAGCCGCTTGAAGAGCTGAAGAAGCGCAAGATCCTGATCGACGGCGCCCCCGAGGACCTGCTGCTGCAGATCTTCACCGAGAACCAGATCGGGCCGATCTTCTTCGAGATCATCCAGCGCAAGGGCAATCAGGGCTTCGGCGAAGGCAACTTCAAGGCGCTGTTCGAGTCGATCGAGCTCGACCAGATCCGCCGCGGCGTGGTGCAGGACAAGGCCTGACCCAGGCCTGGCCGCGATGCGGCCATGAAAAAAGGGCGAAGACCGCAAGATCTTCGCCCTTTTTGTCTTTCTGGGCCGCCGCCGCACACCCGGCAGGCGCCCCGGTGAATGGAATGCCGCGCGGATCAACGCGGCATTGCGGAAATCATCAGGATTGGCGCTCGGCCTTCGCGGCCCCGGTAACGCCGATATCGGCCTTCGCGCACTGCGTGTATTGCGCGGTGCGGACGAGCGCATTCGACGAGCCATTGCTGCTCGCGTTCGAATGCAGCGGCGCGCTCATGGCGAAGAATGCGGCCGAGACCGTCAGAAAGGTCTGGATATGCCGATTGTTCATGCTGTACTCCTTTTTTCAGACTGCCTGTTGCGGTAGTACCCCTATTTACTGCCGGGGGCGCTGCGCGGTTTGCACAGGTGGGGGATTAGACAGAAATATCAAGATGGGTTCCGGATGCGTGTAGTTTTTACACGTTGTTACGCCAGACAGCATTCGGACACATCCTCTGTTACACAATTTCCACACAGTTGACACAAGGTGCGCGGCCGCGAATTCGGGCTTCCCTCGCCCAATCGCCCTTTCTCGCGCTAAGCGGCGGGTTTGCCCCAGTGCTACCATCGGTAAAAACACGCCAATATGGCGCCCCGGGCCGGAGCATCCACAAGATGCCGAGGCACTGAAGTTCTGGTGATCCCAAGACTAATGGTGGATGGAGGAGTACCCACAATGAATGCCCCGCTAGACGCTGGTCAGCGTGCTTCGCTCGAAGCCGCGCTAGCTTCCGTCACGCTCGACGACAAATACACCCTTGATCGCGGCCGCGCGTACATGAGCGGCATCCAGGCGCTGGTGCGTCTGCCGATGCTGCAGCAGGAACGCGACAAGACCGCCGGTCTCAATACCGCGGGGTTCATCTCCGGCTATCGCGGCTCGCCGCTCGGCGGTCTCGACCAGTCGCTCTGGAAGGCGAAGCAGCATCTCGCCGGCCATCAGATCGTGTTCCAGCCTGGTGTGAACGAAGACCTCGCGGCTACGGCCGTCTGGGGCTCGCAGCAGGTGAACCTGTACCCGTCGGCAAAGTACGACGGCGTGTTTTCCATGTGGTACGGCAAGGGCCCCGGCGTGGACCGCTGCGGCGACGTGTTCAAGCACGGCAACTCGGCCGGCTCGTCGCGTCACGGCGGCGTGCTCGTGCTCGCCGGCGACGACCACGCGGCCAAGTCGTCCACGCTCGCGCACCAGTCGGAGCACATCTTCAAGGCCTGCGGCCTGCCCGTGCTGTTCCCCTCGAACGTGCAGGAATATCTCGACTTCGGCCTGCACGGCTGGGCCATGAGCCGCTACTCGGGCCTCTGGGTCGCCATGAAGTGCGTGACCGACGTGGTGGAATCGTCGGCTTCCGTCGAGATCGACCCGCATCGCACCCGGATCGTCCTGCCCGAAGATTTCCTCGTGCCCGACGGCGGGCTCAATATCCGCTGGCCGGACCCGCCGCTCGTGCAGGAAGCGCGTCTGCTCGACTACAAGTGGTATGCCGGGCTCGCCTATGTGCGGGCGAACAAGCTCGACCGCGTCGAGATCGACTCGCCGCATGCGCGCTTCGGCATCATGACCGGCGGCAAGGCCTATCTGGACGTGCGCCAGGCCCTCACCGACCTCGGCCTCGACGACGAGACCTGCTCGCGCATCGGCGTGCGGCTCTACAAGGTGGGCTGCGTGTGGCCGCTCGAAGCGCAAGGCGCACAGGCGTTCGCGCGCGGGCTCGAAGAGATTCTGGTGGTCGAGGAAAAGCGTCAGATCCTCGAATACGCGATCAAGGAAGAGCTCTACAACTGGCCCGACGCGCAGCGTCCGCGCGTGTACGGCAAATTCGACGAGAAGGACGGCGCCGGCGGCGAATGGTCGGTGCCGATGGGCAACTGGCTCCTGCCCGCCCATTACGAGCTCTCACCCGCGATCATTGCGAAGGCGATTGCCACGCGCCTGGAAAAGTTCGACCTGCCCTCCGACGTGCGCGCGCGCATCGCCACACGCATCGCCGTGATCGAAGCGAAGGAAAAGGCGCTCGCGAAGCCGCGCGTGCAGGCGGAGCGCAAGCCGTGGTTCTGCTCGGGCTGCCCGCACAATACCTCGACGAACGTGCCGGAAGGCTCGCGCGCGATGGCCGGCATCGGCTGCCACTACATGACCGTGTGGATGGACCGCAGCACGAGCACGTTCAGCCAGATGGGCGGCGAAGGCGTGGCGTGGGTCGGCCAGGCGCCGTTCACGAACGACAAACACGTGTTCGCGAACCTCGGCGACGGTACGTACTTCCACTCGGGGCTGCTCGCGATCCGCGCGGCGATCGCCTCGAAGGCGAACATCACCTACAAGATTCTCTATAACGACGCCGTCGCGATGACGGGTGGCCAGCCCGTGGACGGCGTGCTCACCGTGCCGCAGATCACGCATCAGCTCGCCTCCGAAGGCGCGGCGAAGATCGTGATCGTCACGGATGAGCCGGCCAAATACAAGGGCGTTACGTCGCTCGCACCGGGCGTCACGATCCATCACCGCGACCAGCTCGACACGATCCAGCGCGAGTTGCGCGAGATCCCCGGCACGACGATCCTGATCTACGACCAGACCTGCGCCACCGAAAAGCGCCGTCGCCGCAAGCGCGGCACGTACCCGGATCCGGCGAAGCGCGTGGTCATCAACGAGGCGGTCTGCGAGGGCTGCGGCGACTGCTCGGTGCAGTCGAACTGCCTCTCCGTGGAACCGCTCGACACCGAGTACGGCACGAAGCGCCAGATCAATCAGTCCACCTGCAACAAGGACTTCTCGTGCGTGAACGGTTTCTGCCCGAGCTTCGTCACCGTTGAAGGCGGCCAGCTGCGCAAGCCGAAGTCGAGCAGCGTCGCGAACGACACGATGCCGGCCGTGCCGACGCCCGACCTCCCCACCCTCGCGCAGCCGTATGGCGTGCTCGTGACGGGCGTGGGCGGCACCGGCGTCGTGACGATCGGCGCGCTGCTGGGCATGGCCGCGCACCTGGAAAACAAGGGCGTGACCGTGCTCGACGTGACGGGCCTCGCGCAGAAAGGCGGCGCGGTGATGAGCCACGTGCAGATCGCGAACCAGCCCGCCGACATCCACGCCACCCGCATCGCCATGGGCGAGGCGAAGCTCGTGATCGGCTGCGACGCCATCGTGACCGCCGGCGACGACTGCGTCTCGCGCATGCAGGCCGGCCAGACGCACGTGGTGCTCAACAGCGCGCCGACGCCCACGGCCGAGTTCATCAAGAACCCGAGCTGGCAGTTCCCGGGCTCGAACACCGAAGCGGACGTGCGCGCGGCGGCGGGCACCGACAACGTCTCCGCCGTCGATGCGAACCGCTACGCCCTCGCACTGCTCGGCGACGCGATCTACACGAACCCGTTCGTGCTCGGCTACGCGTGGCAGCGCGGCTGGCTGCCGCTCACGCACGAGTCGCTCGCGCGCGCGATCGAGCTGAACGCGGTGCAGGTGGAGAAAAATCTGGCAGCGTTCGAGTGGGGCCGCCGCGTGGCGCACGACCGCGCCGCCGTGGATGCGCTCGTCAAGAAGCCGGCCGTCGAGCAGAGCACCGAAGCTGCGGGGGCGAAGATCGTCTCGCTGCACACGCCCAAGGCGCTCGACGCGCTGATCGACAAGCGCGCGCAATACCTCGCCGCGTATCAGAACGACGCCTGGGCGTCGCGCTACCGCGCGCTGGTTGCCGACGTGCGCACGGCGGAAGGCAAGATCGAGCGTCCCGATGGTCAGTTCCCGCTGACCGAAGCTGTCGCGAAGAATCTGCACAAGCTGATGGCGTACAAAGACGAGTACGAAGTGGCGCGGCTCTACGCCGACCCGGCGTTCATCGAGAAGCTGAAGGCGAGCTTCGAGGGCGACTGGAAGCTGAACTTCCATCTCGCGCCGCCGACCTTCGCGAAGCACGACGGCAAGGGCCACCTGGTAAAGAAGCAGTACGGCCCGAGCATGCTCACGGCAATGCGCGTGCTTGCGAAGCTCAAGTTCCTGCGCGGCACGGCATTCGATCCGTTCGGCCGCACCGAGGAGCGGCGTCACGAACGCGCGCTGATCGGCGAGTACGAGGCGCTGGTGCGCGAACTGGCAAGCGGCGCAAACGCGGAAAATCTCGCGCTCGCGGTGGAGCTGGCGAGCCTGCCGGACGGCATCCGCGGCTACGGTCACGTGAAGGAGAACAACCTCAAGGCCGTGCGGGCGAAATGGGCGGCGCTGCTGGACAAGTGGCGCTCGCCGCAAGGCGGCGCCGCGCGTCACGCCGCCTGAGGGCGAGCAACCGTTGGTCTGAAAAGACAAAGGCCGCTCCGTGAAAACGGAGCGGCCTTTTTCATTGACGGCCTGAATCAGGCGAATCAGGCATCAAGCCGGCGCGTTCAGCGTGCCGCCGCCTTCGCAACTGCCGCGTTCGCCGAAGCCACCGCCGTCATGTTGATGATGCGTCGCACGGTTGCCGCCGGCGTGAGAATATGCACCGGCTTCGCCGCGCCCAGCAGGAACGGACCGACCGTCACGCCTTCGCCGCCGATCACCTTCAGCAGGTTGTACGCGATGTTCGCCGCTTCCACGTTCGGCATGATCAGCAGGTTCGCCTCGCCCGCGAGCGTCGTGCCCGGGAACGACTGCTTGCGGATCAGCTCCGAAAGCGCCGCATCGCCGTGCATTTCGCCGTCCACCTCGAGCTGCGGCGCGCGCTGTGCGATCAACTCGCGCGCGGCCTGCATGCGCTGCGCCGTCGACGAACGCACGCTGCCGAAGTTCGAGCTGGAGAGCAGCGCCACCTTCGGCACGATGCCGAACTTCTCGATCTCGCGCGCGGCGAGGATCGTCATGTCGGCGATCTGCTCGGCGCTCGGCACTTCGTTCACGTAGGTGTCGGAGATGAACAGGTTGCGGCCCGGCAGCATCAGCAGGTTCATGGCCGCGTAGTTCTCGGCCTCCTTCGCCTTGCCGAACACTTGCTCGACGAACTTCAGGTGATAGTCGAAGCTGTTGAGCAGGCCGCAGATCATGCCGTCGGCGTCGCCCAGATGCACGAGGATCGCGCCGATCAGCGTGTTGAACTTGCGCATCGACGCCTTCGCGACCTCGGGCGTGATGCCCTGGCGCGCACCCAGGTCATGGTAGGCCTGCCAGCTCTTCTGGAAGCGCGGATCGTCTTCCGGATCGACGATCTCGAAGTCCGTGCCCGGACGCAGCTTCGAGCCCATTTTCTTCAGACGCATTTCCACCACCGAAGGACGACCGACGATGATGGGCTTCGCGATCTTCTCGTTGAGCACGAACTGCGCGGCGCGCAGCACGCGCTCGTCCTCGCCCTCGGCGAACACGATGCGCGCGCAGTTGGCCTTCGCCGCCGCGAACACCGGACGCATCACCATGCCCGAGCGGTAGACGGTCGCGCCCAGCTGCTCGCGGTACGCGTCCATGTCGGCGATCGGGCGCGTGGCGACGCCCGAGTCCATCGCGGCTTGCGCCACGGCCGGCGCGATCTTGATGATGAGGCGCGGGTCGAACGGCTTCGGAATCAGGTATTCCGGGCCGAATTCGAGCGTGTGGCCTTCATAGGCCTTCGCCACTTCGTCGCCCTGGTCGGTTTCCTCGGCGAGTTCCGCGATCGCGCGCACGCACGCGAGCTTCATCTCTTCCGTGATCGTCGTTGCACCCACGTCCAGCGCGCCGCGGAAGATGAACGGGAAGCACAGCACGTTGTTGACCTGGTTCGGATAGTCCGAACGGCCCGTGGCGATGATCGCGTCCGGGCGCACCTTCTTCGCTTCTTCCGGACGGATTTCCGGCTCCGGGTTCGCCAGCGCGAGGATCAGCGGCGTGTTGGCCATGTCCACGACCATCTCGGGCTTGAGCACGCCGGCGCTCGAACAGCCGAGGAACACGTCCGCGCCCTTGATGGCGTCGCCGAGCGTGCGCGCGTCGGTGTTCGCCGCGTAGCGGGCCTTCGACGGATCGAGATTGCCGCGGCCTTCGTAGATCACGCCCTTCGAGTCGACGACGAGGGTGTTCTCCTTCTTCAGACCGAGCTTCACGAGCAGGTCCAGACACGCGATGGCCGCCGCGCCCGCGCCCGAGCACACGAGCTTCACGCTGCCCAGTTCCTTGCCCACGACCTTCAGGCCGTTCAGGATCGCCGCGGAGGCAATGATGGCCGTGCCGTGCTGGTCGTCGTGGAAAACGGGGATCTTCATGCGCTCGCGCAGCTTCTGCTCGATGTAGAAGCACTCGGGCGCCTTGATGTCCTCGAGGTTGATGCCGCCGAGCGTCGGTTCGAGCATGGCGATGGCGTCGACGAGCTTGTCCGGATCCGACTCGGAAAGCTCGATGTCGAACACGTCGATGCCGGCAAACTTCTTGAACAGGCAGCCCTTGCCTTCCATCACGGGCTTGGCCGCGAGCGGGCCGATATTGCCGAGACCCAGCACGGCCGTGCCGTTGGTCACGACGCCGACGAGGTTGCCGCGCGAGGTGTACTTCTGCGCGTCGAGCGGATCCGCGTGGATCGCCTCACACGCGGCGGCGACGCCGGGCGAATACGCGAGCGAGAGATCAAGCTGGTTCGAGAGCGGTTTGGTCGGCGTGACCGAAATCTTGCCCGGCTTGGGATTCTGGTGATACGCCAGCGCGCTTTGCTTCAGTTGTTCATCCATTTTCAGGCCTGCCTGGACGTGAGAGACGTGAGAGGTTTTATGGTCATGAACCCGCCGTCCCGCACGGCACGCTCAGGGCTTCGATTGCGTCAGGCCTGCGGCCGGACCCATGGCGAAGCCACCTCTTGCGGCCGGCGAAGCGGCGAGGGCGAATTGGCGGGGGGAACTAGTGTACACCCCGGGCACAGCGCGGGAACTCGGGGTGAGGACTGATACCCGGGATAGCGCGGACAGAACTGTCCACGGGTGAAACGGCGCGACGGGAAGGGGATGTGCGGGCGCCGCTACGCCAGCGCGGCGCCGCGCCGTTCCGGAATCAGGAACAGCGTCGCGAGTATGTCGAGCAGATAGATCGAGGCCAGCATCGCGAGCGCCGCGCCGAACGAAAACCGCGCCGCCAGCGCGCCGACGGCCAGCGGCCCGAAGCCGCCCACGGCCCGCCCGATGTTGAAGAGCACGTTCTGGGCGGTGGCGCGCGCGGCCGTGGGATAAAGCTCGGAGATGAGCGCGCCGTACCCGCCTATCATCCCGTTCACGAACAAGCCCATTGCCGCGCCGCCCAGGAGCAGCGCGACCGGCGTCGAGAGATGCGCGTAGGCAAACACCATCGCGACCGCCCCGGCCTGGTAGAACAGGAACGCGGGCTTGCGCCCGAAACGGTCGGCGGCAATACCGAAGAGCCAGATGCCGAACGCCATGCCGGCGACCGTCGCCGCCGTCCAGAGCCCGGACTTCGTCAGCGAGTAGCCGAAGGATCGGGACAGATAAGCGGGCAGCCAGATCATGAGCCCGTAGTAGCCGAAGTTCTGCACCGAACAGAGAACCACGACACCCAGGCTCGCGCGCGCCGTGCGAGCGTCGGCCACGAGCAAACGCAGCGCGCGCGGGCGCTCGCCCCGTACCGCCTGCCCCACGCGCGACGCGTGGGCGACGAAGAGCGCCGGCTCCTCGACGCGCCGGCGCACCGCGAACGACACGACGGCCGGCAGGAGACCGAGCGCGAACATGCCGCGCCAGCCGATCACGGGCAAGAGCCACGGCGTGAGAAGCGCGGCGGCGAGCACGCCGAGCTGCCAGCCAAGCCCGACATACGACGAGGCCCGCGCGCGCAGGTGAGCCGGCCACGCCTCGGCGACGAGCGCCATGCCAATGCCGAACTCGCCGCCCAGACCGACACCGGCGATCGTCCGGTAGACGAGCAGATCCGCATAGCCGCGCGCGAGCGCGCAGAGGCCGGTAAAGACGGCGAACAGCAGGATCGTCCAGGTGAGGACGCGCACGCGGCCGTGGCGGTCGGCGAGGAGCCCGAACACGACGCCGCCGGCCACGGCGCCGACGAGCGTCCACGTGACGAGCGAGCCGGCCTGGGCGGTGGAGAGATGCAACTCGGCGCTGATGGCCGGCAGCATGAAGCCGAGCATGAGCAGATCGAAGCCGTCCATCGCATAGCCGAGCACCGACGCGACGAGCGCGCGCAAGGCGTGGCCGCGTGTCGTTTCGACAGCAGCAACGGGAGGAGAGACGACGGTCATGGAGACTTCCTGTACGCGAGCCGGGTGCTGGGTGTCGGCCCGGATAAACCCGCGAGAGTGTAATGGCGAGCTCGCGCGGTCACAACCGCGAAAGAAAAGCGGTGAAAGAAAAGCGGCGAAAGCAGGATCGACCGGGGCACGATCGATCCCCCAAATACCGCTCATACGGTGCGCGACGCACACCGATCCGGCGCGCCAACTCGTCTCAAAAGATCAAGTCGGGTAAAATACCGGCCTACGCGCGCAAGAGAAGCCGTCCGGACCGAGCGGGTGAACGTCACCCCGCATCGCCCCGCACCTTCGAACCGCGCACGCCAGAGACCCCTGCGGTACAGCCGGGTCCGCCGTGCCAGCGCCGCCGGGCTTTGCGCCCACCCTCCCTCGCTCTCATATCCAAGGATTCGCCCATGACAGGCTACGATCGCCAGACGATCTCGGACACGACCGCCAAGATGCTGCTCGAAGTGAAGGCCGTGCACTTCAACGCCGAAAAGCCCTTCATCTTCACCTCCGGCTGGGCGAGCCCGGTCTACATCGACTGCCGCAAGCTGATTTCGTATCCGCGCGTGCGCCGCGGCCTGATGGAAATGGCCGAAGCCACGATCCTGCGCGACGTCGGCCATGAGCAGATCGACGCCGTGGCCGGCGGCGAAACCGCGGGCATTCCGTTCGCCGCGTGGCTCTCGGACCGCCTGATGGTGCCGATGCAGTACGTGCGCAAGAAGCCGAAGGGTTTCGGCCGCAACGCGCAGATCGAGGGTCTGCTCACCGAAGGCCAGCGCGTGCTGCTCGTCGAAGATCTGACCACCGACAGCCGCAGCAAGATCAACTTCATCAACGCGCTGCGCACGGCGGGCGCGACGGTGAACCACTGCTTCGTGCTGTTCCACTACAACATCTTCAAGGAAAGCGTGTCGGTCCTCAAGGACATCGACGTGGACCTGCATGCGCTCGCCACGTGGTGGGACGTGCTGCGCGTCGCGAAGGCGTCGGGCTACTTCGAAGCGAAGACGCTCGACGAAGTCGAGAAATTCCTGCACGCGCCGGCCGAATGGTCCGCGGCGCACGGCGGCGCAACGGCGGCACCGCAGTAAGTCCGCGTACGCGGCGCGAGCCGCCGTGCCAACGCAAAAGGCCATCTGCCCGCCAGGCGATGGCCTTTTTTCATGGGCGCCGCGCCGTGGGCGCCACGAGCGCGTTACCCGACCGCACCGGGCAGCATGGCGTCAATGCGAAGCTTCGACATCGTGACGCGTGTCAGGCATGTGCGAGGAGAGGTTCAGCAAGCCATTGCTCTGCGCATACTGAAACAGTTCCGAGTCGCGGTCGAGCCCGAGCTTGCGCATGGCCGTGTTCTTCTGCGTGCTGATCGTCTTGATGCTGCGGTTGAGCCGTTCCGAGATCTCCTTGATCGTCATGCCCGACACGAAAAGCCGCACGACCTCCAGTTCGCGCCTCGACAAGAGCACTTCGTCGGTCTTGCCGCCGCTGTTCAGGCGCAGCGATTCGAGCGCCACCCTCACCTGCGGGCTCATGTATTCGATGCCGCGGCTCACCTGCTGCACCGCGAGGCCGATATGGCCCAGATCGTCGGACTTGTGAACGACCGCGATCCCCCCCAGTTCCCCGAGGCGTTTGAGCAGGGCGGCATTCTCGAGCATCGTCAGGACGACGATGGGAATACCGGGAAAGTTGCGGCGCAAATAGCCGATCAGCGGCAACCCGTCGCCGAACTGCCCACCGGGCATGGCGAGGTCGGTCACGAGCACGTCGCACGGAGTCGTCAGCAGCGCCTTGATCAGCTCGGTGGACTGGCGTGCCCGCGCGACAACCTGGACACCCGGAAATTTGAGGAGCGCTTGTTCCGCGCCGAACAAGATAACAGGATGATCGTCCGCAACTACGATCCTGATTGGCTGCTGCATTCCCCCTCCTCTCGGCAGACCTGTATTCCTTCGGGCAAGCCTGCTTGTTCTGTTCTGGCGTACCCTCACGTACATGCTGCAAGCCTCTGCCTGACACAGCCCGCGATCCTCGCCGGCAGACGAGGGCGCACGCGACTATAGCCGATGTCCTCTGCCGCGAAACGCCCGTTGTGGCGAAGCTTCGCCCAGAAATGCCGCTATATTTGATCGAGTTCAATTCGGAGCACAATTCGAATCAGCTCGGCAGCCCATGCCGGGTTGGCCCAAAAAATAAAGGAAACCGTCCGATGGCTTGCCCGTATGTCGCGATCACGGCTCCGCTCGCCCGTCGCGCGCTCGGCGTGGCGCGTGGTTCGGTCTTGCTCGCCGCTGCCCTGCACGCCGGCGGCATGGCGTATGCCGAAGGTCCGTTTTCGGTTTCCAGCACAACTTTCGCGAATGGCGGCAGTGTCGCGGCTGCTCAGGTCTTCAATGAAGGCGGCTGTGAGGGCGGCAACCGCTCACCGCAGCTCTCGTGGCGCAATGCGCCCGAAGGCACGCGCAGCTTCGCGATCACGATATTCGATCCCGACGCGCCCGGCCGCGGCTGGTGGCACTGGGCCGTCGCGAACATTCCGGCGCGCGTGAAGGCTTTGCCGGAAAATGCGAGCGGGTCCGGTGCATTGGCAAAGCTCGGCGCCATCGAGGCGCGCAACGACTTCAACACGGCCGGCTACGGCGGTCCCTGCCCGCCGCCCGGCAAGCCGCATCGGTACGTGATCACGGTCTACGCCATCGGCACCGACAAAATAGCGGGGCTCGAACAGGGGCGCCCGGCGCAAATGTTCGATCACGAGATAGGCGGCGCGATGCTTGGCCGCGCCCAACTCACCGTCGGCTACGGCCGCTGAGCGAGGCCAGCCACGGCATCGCGCGAAGCCATGCGCCGACACGATGCTGGCCGGCCAGCCAAGCGCGCTGGCTAGCGGAGAAAAGCCTGGGAAAAGCCACGCCAAAGCGCCGCCGCATTACGGTCACACGACAGCCGCACCATGGGGTTGCGGGGCGCCGGCAGAGCCGCGAGCCGCGAAGGTTCCCGCCGGTACGGGTTACTCCCGATTTTTTTCCGGCCAGCCCGCACCGCCGCGCGCATGAAGTCTTAAAATATCGTTCCGGCGCCGAACGGATCCCCCGTTGTCCACGCGCGCCCCGGGCCCATTTAACTGCGCACCCCGCACCCCGCGTTCAGAGAGATCGAGATGAGCACGAAAGTTTTTGTCGACGGACAGGAAGGCACGACCGGCCTGAAGATTTTCGAATACCTGTCGGCGCGCGCCGACGTCGAAATCCTGCGGATCGACGAAGCGAAGCGCAAGGACGTCGAGGAACGCCGCCGTCTCATCAATGCCTCCGACGTGACGTTCCTCTGCCTGCCCGATGTCGCCTCGCGCGAATCGGCTTCGCTGGTGGAGAACGACCGCACCGTGCTGATCGACGCGAGCACGGCGTTCCGCACGAGCTCCGACTGGGCCTACGGCTTGCCCGAACTCACCCGCCAGCAGCGCGAGCGCGTGCGCACGTCGAAGCGCATTGCGGTGCCGGGCTGCCACGCGTCGGCATTCGTGCTGGCGATGCGCCCGCTTGTCGAGGCCGGCCTCGTCGGTCCCGATTTCGCGGCGCACGCTTACTCGCTGACCGGCTACAGCGGCGGCGGCAAGAAAATGATTGCGGAGTACGAAGCAGGCGGCAACCCGAAGCTGATGAGCCCGCGCCCCTACGCGCTCGGCCTCGCGCACAAGCACCTGCCGGAGATGAAGGCACACGGCGGACTTTCGTCCACGCCCGTGTTCACGCCGGTAGTCGGCCCGTTCTACAAGGGTCTCGCGGTCACGACCTACTTCTCGCCGAAGCAGCTCACGCGCGGCGCGAAGCCCGAGGACGTGCTGGCGCTTTATGCCGAGTACTACGCGGGTGAGGCGTTCGTGCGCGTAGCGCCGTTCAACGCCGACGAGAACCTCGATGGCGGCGCCTTCGACGTTCAGGCGAACAACGACACGAATCGCGTGGATCTCTTTGTGTTCGGCAACGACGAGCAATTCGTGACGGTCGCGCGCCTCGACAACCTCGGCAAGGGCGCCTCGGGCGCGGCGATCCAGTGCATGAATCTCGCGGTGGGCGCGGCGGAAGACACCGGCCTCAAGGGCTAAGCGGGGCTGAACGACCCGCCGCCGCTCGCACACTGCTGCGGGCGCAATGCAAAACCGGAGCCTCGCGCTCCGGTTTTTTTATGCCTGTCCACGGGCACGCCGCAGCATGCGAAGTGTAGGGACGAAAAAAAGCCCGCCTAAGAGGCGGGCTTAATCCATATCAGAGGAGACATGGAGGAGACAGAAACAAGTATAGCCGCCTAGGTGATGCAATGCAACATGTAAAGTAGTACGCACCCTAGTATGCCCCCTGAGTGTTGTGAATTTGCAACATCAACCTAACCGCCGATCATCGAAAGAATGAAGGTCAGCTGATCGAGCCCCACCGGACGCACGAGATGCACGTCGAAGCCCACAGCAAGCACCTCGTCGCGGCGGCGCGAGTCGGGCCATCCGGTCAGCGCGATCAGCAGCGGCTCGTGTGCGCCGCAAGCGTCGCGAAGGCGCCGCACAAGGATTGCCGGTTCGTCCTCCAGCAGGGAAAGCGCGACGATGGCCACGTCCGGCGTAAAGCGGGCGGCCGCCAGCAACGTGTCGTCGAGCGTGCGCGCAATGTAAGTCGCGTAACCGAGATCGGCTAACAGCGTGCCTAGTCCCGTCAGCGACTGTTCGTCGTTGTCGGCGATCAGGATGCGCTTGTCCATCCCCCGTCTCCCCATCCCATGCAGAACTGTCGCGCCCGGCGTCGTTGTCATGCCGGCCGGTTCCGGCCGCGCGGAGCGGCGCTCTACGCCTCCGCGCTCGTCATTGTGGCCGCCCGTTTCGACGCGCATCGTGCGTCAACGCGCAGTCATATGAGGATTGTCAGGCCGACACCCCGGCCGCCGCCAATACTTCGACGAGCGAATCGCGCAACAGTGCGACGGCCCGCACGAGCCGCCCCGGCAGCGCATGATGCACGAGCCAGGCGTCGACACCGGAATCGAAATCCACCACCTCGACCGCCTGGAGCGCGTCGCGGAACGGACTGCGCGCCAGCACGTGCGGCGACACGATGCCGATGCCGAGTTGCCGCGCCACGAGCGAGAGTTGCAGATCGGAGCCGAATGCCTCGACGGCCACGTTGAACGGCAAACCGGCGCGCGCCAGCGAGCGCGAGAGCGCCGAGCGCATGCCGCAGCCGTCCTGGTTGAGCACCCACGGATGCAACGCCAGATCCTCCAGCGTGACCGGATCGCTGGGCAGACCCAGCGCGCGTGCCGCGACCACCGTCGTCGGCATGAAGGCGAGGCGTGTGCGCTCGAGCGATTCCGGCAGCGCGCTGTCGCCCGGCATCAGCACGACGGCGGTGTCGATTTCGGCACGCTCGACGGACTGCAGCAATCCCGGCGACCAGCCCGCCGTCACGCGCAGCGTGAGCTTGGCAAAGGCGCCCCGCAGGCGATCGAGCGGCTGTTCGAGCGCGAGGTCGGAGAGAAACGGCGGCACGCCGATGCGCAGTTCGCCGGCCGGCTCGCTCTCGGGCGACCCGACGGCCAGCAGTTCATCCACGGCGCCCAGCACGTTGCGCGCGAGGCGGTAGACCTCGCGGCCCGCGGCGGTGGGCTTGAGCGGCTTGGCCTGACGGTCGAGCAGCGCGAGACCCAGCGTGCTTTCGAGGCTCTGGACCCGGCGCGTCAGCCCGGGCTGAGTGAGATGGAGCCTTTCGGCAGCGCCGACGATCGAGCCGCTTTCCACCACGGCCACGAAGGCTTGCAGATCACGCGTGTTCAAAACAATCTCGCATAATTAATATCAAGATATTTCAATTGTCGCATAACCATGTGGCTTCTAGGATAGGCGAAACCGTCTCATCTGGAGCGCCAACATGACTCGCCTCGCCGAGCTTTCCTCCCCGTCCTGTCCCGTCGTCACCGCCGACAAGCCGCACGCCGACCTGCAAGGCGAACTCCACGCCGGCCAGCTCACCACGGCGATGACGCTGTTCTTCAGCGCGACCGTGGGCTTCATCGTCATCAATCTGTTCGCCGCGCAGCCGCTCACCGGGCCCATGGCCGCTTCGCTGCGGCTGCCGCACGCGTTGGCCGGCCTGATCTCGATGCTGCCGCAGCTCGGCTACGCCGCGGGCCTCGTCCTGCTTGTCCCGCTGTCCGATCTGATCGAGAACCGCCGTCTGATCGTGCGCACGCTGCTCGCCTGCGCGGCGCTGCTCGCCGTGCCGCTTTTCGCGCATTCCGCCTGGGCGTGCCTCGCCGCGCTATTTCTCGCGGGTGCCACGTCCAGCGTGATCCAGATGCTCGTGCCGATGGCCGCCTCGATGGCGCCGGAAGCGCAGCGCGGCCGCGCGGTCGGCAACGTCATGAGCGGGCTCATGCTCGGCATCCTGCTCTCGCGGCCGCTCGCGAGCCTGATCGCCGGATCGATGGGCTGGCGTGCGTTCTATGGTGCGGCCGCGCTCATCGACGCGCTGCTCGCCATCGTGCTCGCGCTGCGCCTGCCGCTGCGCACGCCGCACGCCCCTACGCGTTATACCGGCTTGCTGCGCTCGCTCTGGACGCTGCTCGCCACCGAGCCCGTCCTGCAACGGCGCGCGATCTCGGCGAGCCTCGCGATGGGCGCGTTCAGCGTGTTCTGGGCGTCGATCGGCCTGCGGCTCGCGCAAGCGCCGTTCGGCTTCGGCATGCACGGTGTGGCGCTGTTCGCCCTCGCGGGCGCGAGCGGCGCCATTGTCACGCCGCTCGCCGGGCGGACCGGCGACCGGGGAGGCGGTCGCGCCGCCCTGTGCTTCGCACATCTGCTGATGCTGGCTGCGCTCGTGCTTGTCGCCGTGGCCGGAGCGGGCGGATTCGGCTTTTCGCCCCGCGCGCACCCGCACCTCGCGCTCGCCGCGCTCGTGATCGGCGGCGCGGCGCTCGACGCCGGCGTCGTGATCGATCAAACGCTGGGCCGGCGCGCCGTCAATCTCATGAATCCCGCCGCGCGCGGGCGGCTGAACGGATTGTTCGTCGGCGTGTTTTTCATCGGCGGCGCGCTGGGCGCCGCGCTTTCAGGCGTCGGCTGGGCTTTCGCGCAATGGCCGGGCGTGTGCGCCGTGGGCGTGGCGTTTGCCGGAGGCGCGTTCCTGTATGGCATCGTGGGGCGAACCAACCGGGTCGGGACGTAGCGGCATTATCAATACCGCTCAACGCCAGGCGGCGGGCCTCACGCCCGCCCTGCGCGCCGCGCCGCCACCTTGCCGAGCACCGCGAAGTCGCGCTCCCCGTCGCCGTGCGCGACAGCTTCGATCAGGCTGTCACGCACGACGCTTGCCACCGGCATCGGCGTGGACACCGAATCGGCCGCCGCCAGCGCGAGCCGCACGTCCTTGAGACCGAGCCGCGCCTTGAACAGCGCGGGTTCGTAACGGTCTTCCGCAATCATGGCGCCGTAGCCCGCGTACACCGGCCCCGGGAACGGGCCGCCCGTGATCATGTCGAGAAAGTCGCGCATCCCCACGCCATGCCCCGCAAGCAGCGCCGCCGCCTCGCCCAGCGTCTCCACCGCCGCCCCCAGCATGAAGTTCGCCGCGAGCTTCATCACGTTCGCCTGCTGCGGCAGCGAGCCGATGCGGCAGGTCCTCTGCCCCACGGCGTCGAAGAGCGGCTGCACGCGGTCAACCGCCTCGGCGTCGCCGGCCGCGATGATCGTGAGCTTTGCCGCCTTCGCGACGTCGGGACGCCCCATCACCGGCGCCGCCACGTAATGCAGACCCCGCTCGGCATGCTCGCGCGCCAGCTCCCCGGCCAGCGCGACCGAAATCGTCGCCATGTTGACGTGCACGAGACCGCGCGGCGCCGCATCGAGCAACGCCGTGCCGAACACGTCGCGCAGCGCCGCGTCGTCGGCGAGCATCGAAAAAACGGCGTCG
The DNA here is from genome assembly GCF_000684975.1 of Paraburkholderia acidipaludis NBRC 101816. Classification (GTDB taxonomy): domain Bacteria; phylum Pseudomonadota; class Gammaproteobacteria; order Burkholderiales; family Burkholderiaceae; genus Paraburkholderia; species Paraburkholderia acidipaludis. Next base: position 25,821 of record NZ_BAXZ01000001.1, read on the forward strand.
CCCGAAAAGGCCTCGGCAGCCGTCGCGACGATCTGCGCGCCCGCCTCGGCCAGCGGCCGCGCGCGCTCCGACGTGCGGTTCCAGACGCGCACCCGATGCCCCGCCTTCAGCAGATTCGCGACGATCGCGCTGCCCATCTCGCCAAGGCCAATAAATCCGATATCCATTACATCCTCCTTCGTCTCAAGAACGCGCAAGTAAAGCATAGGCTCCCGCGCGCTGCCGACGGACGCCCCGACGCGGACAGTCGGTGCGATACTGACCGCATGGTCACCGCCACCTTTCGCTTCTACGAGGAGCTGAACGATTTCCTCGCGCGGCCGCTGCGCCGGCGCTCGTTCAGCCGGCAGTGCGCGCCCGCCGCCACGGCCAAGCACATGATCGAGGCGCTCGGCGTGCCGCACACCGAAGTGGAGCTGATTCTCGTGAACGGCGAATCCGTGGGCTTCGACCATCCGCTCGCCGACGGCGACCGCGTCGCTGTCTACCCGAAGTTCGAGGCGTTCGACATTCGTCCCTTGCTCCGCGTGCGCACCGCGCCGTTGCGCGAACTGTGTTTCGTCGCCGACGCGCATCTGGGAGGCCTCGCTCAATTGCTGCGCCTGGCGGGCTTCGACACGCTGTACGACAACAACTACCCCGACGACGAGATCGAGGCGCTGGCCGCCGCACAGCATCGCGTCGTGCTCACGCGCGACCGCGAATTGCTCAAGCGCCGCTCGATCACGCATGGCTGCTACGTGCGTGCGCTCAAGCCCCAGCTACAACTGCGCGAGATCTTCGAGCGGCTCGACCTCGCCGCCAGCGCGCGCCCGTTCCGGCTCTGCCTGTCCTGCAATGCGCCGCTGCACACCATCGATCGCGACGCGGCGCGCGAGCGCGTGCCGGAGGGCGTCTTCGAGCGCCAGACGCGCTTCGTGACCTGCGACATCTGCCGGCGCGTGTTCTGGGAAGGCTCCCACTGGCGGCGCATGCGCGCCCTGATGGACGGCCTCGCGGCCGACGGACACGCCGCGCCCGCCGCTTCTGGCCCGTGATCGGGCCCGGACTCGCCCCTGACTGGCCCCTGATTCGCCGGGATCCTCAGGGGGCGGCGACAACGAACGTAGCAATGGACGCTGCCGCGCGAATGCGTACAATGCGCGCCACTGCCCAATACCGGAGCCGCAAACATGGCGATGAAAAAAACCGACCTTGAGAAGAACAAGGCGCTGAAACTGATGCAATCGACGAAGCAGGCGGGGCCCGAGCGCTTTGGCAAAGGCTCGGCGCCGGCCGAGCTGGACCGCCGCGAGCGCCGCAAGCTCGACCAGGCGCAAGGGCTCGTGCCGTTCGCGTGCAAGCTCAACGCCGACCTGGTCGCGCAACTGAAGTCGCGTGCCGAGAGTCATCCGGGCGGCCTGAACGGGCTGCTGGCCGACTTGCTGGAAGCGGGTCTTGCGCGCGAGGCGTCCTGAACGTCGTCGCAACCCATCGGTCGTGTCGGCAAGACACGGCGGCAAAAAAGCCAGAGCGTCGCTCTGGCTTTTTTTTGCGAGGTGCCTGGCGCAAGACAATCTGCTTTCAGTTCGGATACGATCTGGATTCGTCTTCCCGGCAAATCGCATACAGACCGTTGCTCCCGCAGCCGTCTTCGCAGAACGAGAAATCCCGCTTGAAATCCTTCTTCCGCCCACATCTGCGCGCCAACCTGCTCATGCTGGCCGCCGCCATGATCTGGGGCTCGGCGTTCGTCGCCCAGCGACTGAGCCTCGACGCCATCGGACCGTTCCTCTTCACCGGTCTGCGCTTTCTGCTGGGCGCCGCCGTCGTGTCGGCACTCGTGCTCGCGCAGCGCCGCACGACGGCGCGCCGCACCCTGACCGCGCCGCCACCGCTCCTCGATGCGCAGCTGCTGCGTTCGGGCTGCATGCTCGGGCTCGTGCTGGCCGTGGCCATCTCGCTCCAGCAGATCGGCCTGCGCTATACGAAGATCGCCAATGCCGGCTTCATCAGCTCGCTCTATGTCGTGATCGTGCCGCTGCTGGGCGTGCTGCTGCGTCATCGCACCGGCCCCGGCACCTGGATCGGCGCGCTGCTGGCCGCAGTCGGGCTTTATTTCCTGAGCATCAACGATCACTTTTCGATCATGTACGGCGACTGGTACCAGCTCGGCTGCGCGATCGTCATTTCGATTCAGGTGATGCTCGTGGGCCACTATGCGCCGCGTCACGATCCGCTCGTGCTTTCCGTCGTGCAGTTCGTCGCCTGCGGTGCAGCCTGCCTGCTGGTCGGCCTCGCCTGCGAACCGCTCCAGCTCGCGAGCCTCGTGCGCGCCGCTCCGGCCATCCTCTACGGCGGCGCACTCTCCGTGGGCGTCGGCTACACGATCCAGGTCGTCGCGCAGCGCGACGCCGCACCCGCGCATGCGGCGGTGATCTTCAGCATGGAAGGGGTATTTGCGGCCATCGCGGGATGGGTCGCGCTTGGCGAGACGCTCACGTCGCGCGCCCTCGCCGGCTGCGCGCTCATGCTGGCGGGCCTGCTCGTCTGCCAGTTGCTGCCGTCCCGCCAGCCCGAAACACATCGAGCCGCTCAGCCGCAGCCGGCCGAACCGGCCTGATCCCGCAGCGATTCGTAGCGCGCATCGATCGTCGCGCGCGAGCAGGTTATCCACGGCGCCTTTTGGACAAGCTGGGGATGACCTGGCGAACGTCCTGTGGAGGACTTCTTGATAACTGCCGCACACACGAGAGATGCGCAAAAGTTATCCCTGAAGCGCGAACGGCATTCAGGGTTTATCCGCATGGCTATTCGTTCGGCATCGTTTTGAACCGGCAGGTATTTTCTGCCTTGTCCACAGTAAATGCCCTGCTTTGTTAACTGTTATTACGTATACATATAGATTGGTATTAAAACCAATAACGTGTTCGGCATTGGCTGCGCGCCTATGCTGCACAGATGCGCAGCGTCGATGAAGAACAAACGCTGGGCCGTTCTAGCCAACCGCCATCATGCGCTCGACGGTATCGGCCAGGTTATGCAGGCCGACCGTGGCCGGATTGCGTTCCACCACGCCAAAGCATTCGGTCCGGCGCGGCGCCGGGTCGACGACAAAATTCCGCGGGTACTGTCCGAGCCGTTCGAGCGGCAGTAGCCGCTCGGGCGGAATCACCTCGAACGCCGTGCCCACGGCGATGAATAGATCGTCGGGCGTCATGGCCGCCTGGATGCGCCAGAGCGCCTCGTATTCGGGCGCGGCTTCGTTGAAGAACACCACGCCGGGCTTCACGCCCTCGATCTCGCCACAGGCGGGACAAGCCGCCTTCGGATCCAGCCCAGGGCCGCTCGCCGGGAAACGATAGTCGCAGTCGGTGCAAAGCAGCGAGATCATGTCGCCGTGCAGGTGCGTGACCTGGCGTGCGCCCGCCTGCTCCAGCATGTCGTCGATATTCTGGGTGACGAGGTGCACACGCTCCGTGCCCCAGGTGTCCTGCCACTGGGCGAGCAGCCGATGCGCCTCATTGGGCCGCGCGCCGGCGCATTCGCTGATGCGCTGGTTGTAGAAACGGAAAACCGCCGGCCGGTTGCGGCGCCAGGTCAGGTAGTTGCACACCTCGTCGATGCTGGCGTGCGACCAGATGCCATCGCCCGTGCGGAACGTGGAGATGCCGCTCTCCGCAGACAGTCCCGCCCCGGAAAACACGTACAGGCGCGGCGCCCGTCCTCGCTGTTGTTCGGCCAATTTCATCTCCTTGCTTGATCGGCGCCATTATGATGCCGCCTCGCGCTTCGGGCAGCCTTCGCACGCGCCTCCACCGTCTGAGGGCAGCCCAGAAACACGAAGGGCGCTGAAGACTGCTTCAGCGCCCTTTCCGACTACCGCTTATCGACGTTCGTGGAGAGATGGATTAGAAGTCGTTACACAATCCATCTCGCTCAGTCGCGTACCAAATCCCCTGAATAATCATGGCTCTGCGCGGAGCGCAACCGTTTCTCTCGCCAACGCTAGCAGCCAAAGTGCACAGCGAATGAATTTTCGGCACATACGGATTAGAAACCGATACGCCCGCCAGGTAAGGCATCTCGTGAGAAAGTGCGCTTGCCTCGGATGCGCCAACCTCACTCTGCCTCCCGCCGACGTTCGTCCCTTGCCGCCTTCCGTGCTTGCAGCCATGCATCGTATTCAGGGTCCTCAGGCACCACTGACGATGATGGCACAGTAGCGGTCGGCGCAACAGGCCGCTTTTCACGCCCAAGTGCGGCGGCCGTCCGCTCGTCCCATTTACGGTTGTTCTCAAGTATGACGGGCGCCCTCGCGTCAACGACGGAGGTACCCGCGAGGTCCTGGATGTTCCCGTTAGCGGCGCGGTGGCGCACTGCATCGGCAGTACCTTTTTGCTGCTCGACGGTAAGCTGGCCCTTAACCTTCCGCTGCCTCTGGTCGCTCTCCGTCTCGAGCATCGCGTCAGCCATTTTGGTCAGTGAGAGCTCCTGCCAAGTGACATTCTGAATCCGGTCCAAGTCCTCCCGGATAACCGTCAGTTCTTCTACCTCCTCGCTATCGGGGAGTTTCCAAAGGAGATACAGAGGGTCTGAGGTGAATCGCTTCACCTTGACGGCCAATGACAGGCCATATTTGGTTCGCTCTTCAGCCCAAGCCTTCATGCGCAGCGACGAATAGCGAGGGCCTCCGAAAACGACGCGCCCGTTTACGACGACGCGGTCTTCCCATGCAATGAATCGGGTGAGGAGTTCACGCTCAGTCCACTTCTTTCGAGCGTCGCCTCGGCGCTCCCCCTGCTGGGACAAAGCCGACGGCCGTCAACGACGCGAACGAGATACGACATGAAATGGCCCCGCAAGTTTGCTGAATGGCTTTTCCGCTTCGCTTCATCGCAGGAGAATATCGACCGGGTCGCGTTCTGGCTCGGAGGGACCGTCTCGATTCTCGGACTCGCAGTGGCCGTCGTCGTCCTGGTCGCGATAATACTTCGGTGAATCACCAGCCACACCAGAATTTCGTTCGGTCAGCAGCATGACGGCCGCTCTCGGAAACAACGTGATATGTCAGCAGCCTTTCGTCGTTATGTGGGAATCGACTACTCGGGAGCGCGCACTCCGACTGACGGTCTGAAGGGGTTGCGCGTGTACGTTGCGCAGGCCCCGGACGCGCTGCCGGAGGAGGTTCTTCCACCTCCCGGTCCGCGCAAGTACTGGAGCCGGCGCGGCGTAGCCTTCTGGCTCGCTGACCTGCTGAAAGAGGACATTCCGACCATCGTCGGCATCGACCACAGCTTTTCGTTTCCGCTGCGCTACTTCGAAGTCCATCAGCTCGTACGGGACTGGTATGCGTTTCTGGAGGATTTCCAGGCACACTGGCCGACTGACCAGGAGCACGTATACGTCGATTTCGTGCGGGACGGGCTCATCGGAAATGGCAGCGCGCGGCAGGGAAATTCGCGCTGGCGGCGCATTGCGGAGGAACGGTGCAGGGCGAAATCCGTGTTCCACTTTGACATACAGGGAACCGTCGCCAAGTCGACGCATTCCGGGCTGCCGTGGTTGCTCTACCTGCACCGTCAACTCGGAGAGAGAGTCCACTTCTGGCCGTTCGACGGATGGGATATTCCGCCGAAACGCTCGGCGATAGTCGAAGCCTATCCATCGATGTGGAGACGCGGTCGCACTACGCCGGTGAATATGACCGACGACCAGTACGACGCGTACACCATTGCCGCATGGTTGCAACTCGCCGACCAGGGGGAACGCCTTCAGTTGGCCCTGCGTCCACCGCTAACTCAGGCGGAACGGTCCGTGGCTGAGCTCGAAGGGTGGATTTTAGGAGTCGACTCTCCCGCCACGCCCGATGCACTGAAATGAGCGCTAGCACAGCCGAGACTGGTCGTCGGCAGACTAGCTTCTAGCCTCAAGAGTTCATATCCTCGATGTCGCCTGAAACGACCGCCAACTCAGGCCGGAGAGCCGGGAGACCAGGCCGTGAGCGGCGAAGACTCTCTCCTGAATGAGTTCGCGTGTTGCTTTCCCGGCGGGAGATTCGTCGCGCCAGATTATCCCGCCGGACAGTGACCAGCGGTTCTTTCGTGCGTCCTGACTACGCCGACGCGAAGCTGCTGGATGGGACCTGCGCACGATTCTTGATAGGTCCCGGTAAAAACGGCGAAAAATTGTCAAATACGTTCCATATTCTCGCAAATTAATCGTATTGCATAAAATTGTGGTTTTCTCTATGTACTGGCGAGCATAGTCGAGAATTCGATGTTGTCTCGAATCTTGATTCATCATACGATGCGCATCACGCGTTAAAAGCAATAATCTGGACAAGGCAGGCCGTTATGGGTGTACAGGACCTTATCTCAATAATCAATACGGGCATCAGTCAACAGGAGCGGCTTCTCAAGCTGGATACGCCCCTGGGTTCCGGGGTCCTGTTGCCACAGCGCGCCATCGGCCAGTCGCATATCGGGCGGAACTTCCAGTTCACCGTCGATGTCGTTTCTCTGAAAGACTCGCTGGAACTTAAGAGCCTTATTGCGCAGCCTGTAACGCTCTGGATTCAGCAGCTGGACAAGTCGTATTTGCCGCATAACGGCTACGTGCATACTGTCCGTCGTCTTGGCTCAGATGGGCGACTCACCAGCTTTCAGATTTCTTTCTCATCATGGCTCCATTTTCTGAAATTCCGGAAGGACGCGCGCATATTTCAGGACATGTCCGTTGAATCCATCCTGACGACGGTATTCAATAATCATCCGCAAGCGCGAGGTGCGTACCGCATCGCGCTGCGAAAGCCCACACCCAACCGTTCATTCTGCGTGCAGTACGAAGACGACTGGAATTTCGCGAATCGCCTGATGGAATCAGAGGGGCTGTTCGGGTATTTCGAGCAGGCGGAAGACGGCAAGTCACACACATTCGTTGTGACCGACGATGTGTACAGTTTCAAACCACTGGAGCCCGTGCAGGTCGAGTTCTCCCGGGCTACCGTCAACAGCGAGACGGATGCCTTCGTGCAGTGGACCGCTACGCGTACGCTGCAGAGCGTGTCCTATGCGACAAGCACGTTTGATTACAAAGCACCGCTATCGGTGAAGAGAAAGCAGTATCCAACGCTCGGCAATCAAGGGGCGCTCCCCGGGCAGACGGAAGTCTACGAGTACACGGGACCCTACACATACCTCGGGAGCGACCGCGGCGACCAATTGACCAGGTTGCATCTGGAAGAGTGGGAGTCGCGCGCCAAGCGCTTCGTTGGCATCGGTGGTGTGCGTCGCGTCGATACCGGCCGGTATTTCCGGCTCGAAGACCATCCCGAGCACGACCGCGACAGCGCACAGGACCGCGAGTTCTCGATTATCTCGGTTGACTGGTACATCGAGAACAATCTACCCGTGGGCAACAACCTCCCCTTCCCGCATAGCCTGGAGCGCCAGCTGGCATCGATGCGTGAGGACTACAAGGGGGTGGACTCGGCCCTCGTAGTTAGAGATATGGATGGAAGCGAAGGCTTCTATCTGGCAGAGGTCGAGGTTCAGCGGCGCTCAGTGCCATTCCGCAGCCCGTTCGAGCATCACAAGCCGCGGATGCAGATGCAAACGGCGACCGTGGCGGGACCTGCGAACGAGGAGGTCTATACCGACGAGCTGAACCGCATCAAGGTTCAGATGCATTGGGACCGGCTCAATCCCGGAGACCAGAACGCTTCCTGCTGGATGCGCGTGGCGTATTCAGATACGGGTGGTGGCTACGGCGGCGTGCATATCCCCAGGGTTGGCGAAGAGGTGGTGGTCGACTGGCTCAATGGAGACTGCGACCGGCCGATTGTGACGGGGAGGCTGTACAACGGGGCCAACACGCCGCATTGGCATTCCAACGGTTTGCTCTCGGGCTATAAGTCCAAGGAGTATGGAGGTAGCGGCTACAACCAGCTGGTAATGGATGACGCGACTGGTCAGAACCGGGTCCAGCTTTACTCGAGTAGCGCGAACGCGACCCTTCATCTCGGGTACCTGATTGACCAGAGCGGCAACGCGCGCGGTAGCTATCTTGGCAGTGGCTTTAACCTCTCGGCCGATAGTTATGGCGCTGTCCAGGCAGCGCAAGGCCTGTATGTCTCGACAAATTCGCGCTCAGGACCATCGAGCCAGCCCTTCGATGCACGCGAGGCGACGACCCAGCTCATCGGCTCGGAAAGCGTCATGGAAGCCCTGTCGGATGCCAGCACACAGCACCAGGCGGAGACTCTGCAGCCCGGACATGACGCCTTGAAGGCCTTTACCGACGCCACCGACCATAGCGTTGCTGGAGAAACCTCGGGTGGCCAGACGGCCGGCGGTGGCACCGGCAAGGCCAAGGCCTTCAAGGACCCGGTGATGCTGTTTTCGAGTCCAGCCGGTATCGCGATGTCCACGCAGAAGTCGGTGCACGTCGTGCCCGACGAGCAGCTTAATCTTGTGAGCGGCCAGAATACGCATGTTGCGACCGGCAAATCGCTGATTGCCAGCGTCAAGGAGCGCCTCAGTCTCTTTGCGCAGAATGCGGGAATGAAGCTTTTTGCCGCGAAGGGCAAGGTCGAGGTGCAAGCCCACTCGGACAACATCGAGCTGACGGCCCAGAAGACCATCAAGATTCTCTCCGCGACTGAGAAGGTGGAAGCTGCGTCGGCTAAGGAGGTGCTGCTTACCAGCGGGGGCGCTTATATCCGCATCGCAAACGGCAATATCGAAATTCATGCGCCCGGCTCAATTAGCGTGAAAGGGACCCAGCACGCCTTCTCGGGGCCGGCACGGACCAACTACGCCCTGCCAGACCTGCCTCAATCGTCGCCGGTACCGTTCAGTCAGAAGCTGCTGTTCCGTTCGGCCGACGACGGTACGTCTGCGAGCCAGGTCGGTTACGCGCTGTTCGGGACGACTGCCGCGAGCGAAGTGCCGCAACGCTTGCTCAGCGGTATCTCGACAGCTGACGGTTCGGAGCGGAAACTCAATCCCGATGAGACAGAACAGTTAACGGCGCTCTATGGGCAGGGAGATTGGGGAGCCTATTACGACCTCGACATCGACCGCGAGAAGGACGAGGTCGCCAGCGCTGACAGGACCGGCCAATCTGGAGTTGCATGACGATGACAAGCGCAAGTGAATATGTCGTTCAACCCGGTGACACGTTGAGTGCCATCGCAACCCAAAATAATACGACCGTCGACCAGCTCGTATCACTGAACAACATTGCGAATCCGAGGCTCATCTATCCAGGCCAACGACTGCAGCTTCGTGACACGAGGGCCGACGATTCAGAGGCATTCTTCAGCGAGCTCTGGATTCGCGTTTCCGATGCGAATGACGTGCCCATTCCCAATCTCAAGACGACGGTCGTAACAGACGCGGGCGAAGACGAACATGTCACCAATGAACACGGTCTCGTTCCGCCAGTTCAAACGAAAAAGTCGGATGAAAAGGTGCACGTTTTTGTTGCCAAAATCGATGGGGGCAAGAAGAAGGTCGCGGAGCTCAAGCCGCCGGCGGGCGTACATCAGGTGAGGCTTCAAAGTCCCAAGTTGAAGGCCGACCTGCCCCTGCGGGTGCACCAGGGAGGCTCCGACCATCAGGAGGCTGCCCCACTGCCTTTGCAGCCGGGTGAAATCCAGCACAATCGTGACAGCGCGGGCAATCCCGTTGTGAACTGCGGCGTTGAGTGCCCAAACAAGGACAACCTGCGACTAGGTCCGAACGCCAAGTACCGCGACTTCATTCTTGCGGCGTCAGCACGCGCGGGCATCATCCCACAGGGCATCGCCGCATTCTGCGAGGCGGAAGCGCTCAAGATATTCATCCCCAAGCTCGACAAGGATGGCAAGCCGGTCAAGAACAAAAAGAGCCACCTGACGGTCATGTTGAATACGGGAGAGTGGAACCCTGACAGCTACAACGAAGGGGGCGCTGGCGGACTGACCCAGTTCTTGCCCAATACGTGGCATGTGATGGCCACTGCGAGCGGTTCGTTCCTGCACGACAAGATTCAGGAAAAGTGCGCAAGCGAGCACGTTACCCAGCTGCCATCCCATGAAATTCTGGAGATGCGCAAGGACCCCGAAACAGCCATCCTGACAGCAGGGGACTACGCAAAGATGAATCTGCAAGACTTGCGAGGCAGGGGCTACAAGCTTGATAACGTTGCCGATGTTGACAAGGCCAAGCTCGCCTATTGCGCGCATCACGAAGGCGCGCGCGGCCTTTCCCGAATCGTGAATGGCACGTTGGACGACCAGGATGCTCACAAGCTGCTGGTCGCCCAGTTCAGAACCAAGTATTCAGATGGCACCGAGAAGGCGAAAAAGTATGAGAAGGAGGTTGGCCTTACTGGCGCGGCCGCCTACAAGAAGTTCCTGTTTGACTACATTGATTCCAAGATAAAACCGATAAACTTTGCATGTGACCCTTCAAAGCTGAAGACCCCGAAGGGAATCGAAGCCATATTGAATGACATCAAAGGTTGAGAATGCGGAAAAGAAAGCTGGTCGCGCTCGCTACGATGCCCCTTCTGAGCAGCGTTTTCGTGCCCCTTGCCGGGGCTTCGGATGCTGTCAGGACCTTGGAGTGCTCCGCTGTCACCAAGGACGGTGTTTCGCATGACCTCTCACTGACCGAAGCAGGTGGTGTCGTGACGAAATTCTCGTATCTGTCGAGCGTCCGCACGCCTGGACTGGCAACGAACTGCACGGTTGATTCCGGAGATGTTCACGGCACGCCAGTTGTTGCAGGAGATATCACAACCTTCAAGATGGAAGGCGATGACGTGGTGCTTATCCAAAAGTCTCCGAAAGGGTGGGTCTTTGATTTGTCGAAGCTCAAGGCCACAAATTATTGTGACGGGACCATTGCGCAACGCGTCGTACTGAAGCCGGGTGTCAAGAAATGTGGCGTCGTGTCAGCGCCGGTCTGGTAACGCAAGTCGCGTAGAAATCACGCGAACCAGGTTGACCTTTTGACATTAGGCATTGACCGCTATCGCTCCTTTTTCCGCCGTGATTACCGCCAGCCCTTCGGTGTAGTCCGTGGACTCACTGAGCTGCGTCCATAGACTCGACATCCAATCGATGAAATCTTGGTCACGTAACCTAACGCCACATGGGCATCAAGCCTTGGGCGCCACATCCCGGCGGCATGGCTAAACGAAAATCAGTAACGATATGGGCGGCGCTTGAGCTGCTGACTCCGGTATTCACACCGACACAAAGGTGGCCGACGCCGCACGGTCAATTACAAGAACCAGTCTTTCACGGAAGAGCAGAAGGCCTATAACGGCCTGGGAGCGTAGTCATGGCATGGGACGGCCCATTCTGGGTGAAGCTGCGCCGTCAGCTGACCGATGAGGAAAAGCCGCGGCAACTACGGGTCGACCTACCTGCCAGCAGTCAGACGCAAACCGACCGCTCGGTGTTCGCGATGAACGAATCGTGGCTCGAGATGACGAACACTGCATACCTGCAACGGGGCATGCTGACATATGGATGCCTCATGCTCCTGCCGCTAGGTGTGCTTTTCGTCGGCGGGATGATATGGGCAATGCTCAATCCGCCGCCCAACACCCACGGGGCCGAGCTGGCTCTCGCAATGGCCTTCGTAGTCTGCTTCATGCTGTTCGGGTGCTTCCTCGTGTTCGCGTCGCTGTGGGGCCTTCATCAGGAAAACTTCACCTGGACGCGAATCCCCATTCGCTTCAATCGCCAGACGCGCATGGTGCACGCGTTTCGTGGGGCGGGCGCCAAGGGAGTGATTTCGGTCCCTTGGGAAAGAGCGTTCTTCTTTATTGAGCAGCTGTCGAAGGACCCGATTTCGCGCGGCACACCGTACGGCTTGCGTTGCCATGTACTGGACGACCAGGGGTGCGTGACGCAGTCGTTTTCGTTTGGCCGACGGGTCTACACCCTTGACGATGAGACGACCGAAAACGGTCGCTCCATCGTCCACAACCTGAACGACCAGTTCGAATACATACGCAGATACATGGAGGGCGGAACGTCCGGTGTGCCCGCTCCCGACCTGGTGCGGACCGAGGTGTCATTTCGAAATAGTTGCAGAGTAGTATTTCGCAATGACAAGAAGCTGCTTGCCGAAGGCAACATAGTCGCCACGTTGCTAGTTAGGGTGCTCAAGCCGTTCGCCGCGCTGACCGCGGTTCTGCACTATATCGGCATGCGCACCAGCCGCGAGCCCGTCTGGCCCGCGGATTTAGACGCAAGTCCGACCTCGTTCGCAAAGGTTGGAGCACCTCACACCCTGACCGTTATGAGCAAACAGGTCGCGCTCGAGGGAGACCTCTGCCAGTGCAAGTGCGAACCACTACCCAAGCTGATAGCCTCGCAGACAACGGGGACGCATTCAGCGTGAATCGGGTCCCTTGAAAATCGGCAGGCTCCGGAGTGCGATTCGCCCCGATTTATGTTGCTCTGGCGACTCGACTCTCATCGGAGAGACAAGGCAGTTCAAACGGGGCGCAAGGTTTGTGATGGAATCCGCCCAACTGATAGCATGGTCAAGGCAGACCGTTCTTTCTTGGCGCACATACTGCATACAGCCGAGGGTCACTATGCCGCGCCGTTCGAGCACGTGAGCCGCGAAGAAGCGAAACGATTCATTTTGACCATGTTTCGCGCGAAACCAGTCGAAACACCTCGATAGGAACACGACAACGATGCAGCAGGCTACCTATACCGTCGAGAACGCGGTGGCGTTGTGCCCAAACTGTCATCGCGAGCGCCACTACGGAATCAACTACGCCAGTGACGCTACGAAGTGAGTGCGAGGCTGGCTTTTTTTCGTCCGAACGCTAAAGCGAAATGGGCGGGCCAAGGCTGCGCGGTTGCAGCATGATTTCGCCTCTCGCGCGCCAAGCTGATACCATGAGTGCATAACAACTATAAAAGAGACGCACTCATGAATTCAACTCATACATCCTGCCGCGAAGTTCGCGCGACTCAAACGATTGCCCGTTTGTACGAGGCAGAGGCAGAACAGCACAGTTCATACTGCCCCGTCCGCGTGGCCAACATCCAGCGCTGGGCAAAGTATCTCGAAAAACTCGCCGAAAAAGCCAACAAGCGCAAGCAAACAAGCGATGCCGTCCTGTGGAGGCTCCATGCTAGTGTCTTTCTAGCGACGTAGCAGCTACGCACCGGAGCATGCGTTTGGACTGCGGGGAAAACGAAACGGGCGGGCCAAGGCCGAAGCCCCGGTCCGCCCGTTTCGAGAAATTCATTCGCGTACACCTTTTCCGGGATTTCCCCTTTAAAAGCAGGCGATTTGGTGTTTTGGGATTAGAAGTGTTTACCTCGCAAATTCAACTGCTTGGAAGCGTGTAACGGCTTCTTTAGCGGAGATTTCGGCATTGTGTAACGACTTCTAATCCATCTTGCCAGTTCGTCGCCAACAACGAACTCAACTCACTCCACCGTCACCGACTTCGCGAGGTTGCGCGGCTTGTCCACATCGGTGCCGCGCGCGCAGGCCGTGTGATACGCCAGCATCTGCAGCGGCACGACGTGCAGGATCGGCGAGAGCAGCCCATAGTGCTCCGGCATGCGAATCACGTGTATGCCCTCTTCGCTCGTGATATGCGTGTCGGCATCGGCGAACACATACAGCTGGCCGCCGCGCGCGCGCACTTCCTGCATGTTCGACTTGAGCTTCTCGAGCAGCGTGTCGTTCGGCGCCACCGTCACCACCGGCATGGCCTCTGTCACGAGCGCGAGCGGCCCGTGCTTGAGTTCGCCGGCCGGATAGGCCTCCGCGTGGATGTACGAGATTTCCTTGAGCTTGAGCGCGCCTTCCAGGGCGATCGGATAGTGCAGCCCGCGGCCGAGGAAGAGCGCATTCTCCTTGCGCGCGAACTCCTCCGACCACGCGATGATCTGCGGCTCCAGCGCGAGCACGCCGTTGAGCGCGGCCGGCAGGTGGCGCAGCAGCTTGAGGTACTGCGCTTCCTGCTCGGCGCTCACGTGGCCGCGCAGCTTGCCGAGCGTCACCGCGAGAATGAACAGGCCCACGAGCTGCGTCGTGAACGCCTTCGTCGACGCCACGCCGATTTCGCGGCCCGCGTGCGTGAGGAAGCGGAATTCGGTGAGGCGCGCCATCGCACTCGTGGCCACGTTGCACACCGCGAGCGTGTGCTGCATGCCCAGCGACTGCGCGTGCTTGAGCGCGGCCAGCGTGTCGGCGGTTTCGCCCGACTGCGAGATCGTCACGACGAGTGCGCGCGGATTGGGCACCGACTCGCGATAACGGTACTCGCTCGCGATCTCGACCTCGGTTCGGATCTTCGCCACCGACTCCAGCCAGTACTTGGCCGTGAGGCCCGAGTAATAGCTCGTGCCGCACGCGAGGATCAGGATGCTGTCGATACCCTGGAACACCTCGCGCGCGTTCTCGCCGAACAATTCCGGTTCGAACGACTCGGCGGCCGGAATGGTATCGCCGATGGCGCGCGGCTGCTCGAAGATTTCCTTCTGCATGTAGTGGCGATACGGGCCGAGCTCGACGGCGGCGCCGTAAGCCTGCACCTCGCGCGCCTCGCGCACCACGATGTTGCCTTCACGGTCGGCAATGCGCACGCCTTCGAGCGTGATCTCGCAGACGTCGCCCTCTTCCAGATAGCTGATGCGGCTCGCGCTGCCGGCAATGGCGAGCGCGTCCGAGGCGATGAAGTTCTCGCCCGCCTCGCCGTAGCCCACCACGAGCGGCGAGCCCGCGCGTGCGCCCACCACGGTATGCGGCTGATCCTTGTGCACGACGCCGATCGCGTAGGCGCCCGCGAGCTGCCCCACGGCCTCGCGCACGGTGGCGAACAGATCGCCCTGGTAGAGGCTGTGGATCAGGTGCGCGATCACCTCGGTGTCGGTCTGCGTGACGAACTCGTAGCCCTTCGCGCGCAGCGTCTCGCGCAATACTTCGTAGTTCTCGATGATGCCGTTGTGCACGAGCGCCAGCGCCTCGTGCGAGAAGATCGGGTGCGCGTTGTTCACGGTCGGCGCGCCGTGCGTGGCCCAGCGCGTGTGGGCGATGCCGGTCACGCCTTCGAAGTGCGCTTCGCGCACCTGGTCGTCGAGCTCGGCCACGCGCGCGACGCTGCGCACGCGCTGCGGTCCTTCGGACGTGACGATCGCCACGCCGCACGAGTCGTAGCCGCGATATTCGAGGCGCCGCAGTCCTTCGATCAGAACGGGCACGATGTTACGTTGCGCTACTGCGCCGACAATGCCGCACATGGATTTCGATCCTTTGCAAAGAGAGGCTGCACGGTAGCGCTGCCATGGCGCGCTGCCGGCTGCTGCAATGAATTACTTCTTTTTCTTGACGGGCCGCACATAACCCGCCTTCTCGACCTGGGTCTTGCCGTTGAGCACGAGCATGTCGTCGGCTACGTCCTTCCACACGGTCGTGCCGGCCGCGACGGTCACGCCGCTGCCCACACGCACGGGCGCGACGAACTGCGTATCGGAACCGACGAAGACGTGGTCGCCGATCACCGTGCGATGCTTGTTCGCGCCGTCGTAGTTGCAGGTGATGGTGCCCGCGCCGATGTTCACGCCGGCGCCCACGTCCGCATCGCCCACATAGCTCAGGTGATTGGCCTTCGAGCCCGTGCCGATGTTCGCGTTCTTCACCTCGACGAAGTTGCCCACATGAACCTCGTTGGCGAGCTTCGCGCCCGGGCGCAGCCGCGCATAGGGTCCGAGCACGGCCGCTTCGCCGACCGTCGCGTCTTCGATATGCGTGTAGGCGTCGATGCGCGTGCCCGCGCCGATCGCGGCGTTGCGGATCACGCAGTTCGGGCCGACCGTGACGTTGTCCGCCAGCGTCACGTCGCCTTCGAACACGCAGTTCACGTCGATCGACACGTCGCGCCCGCACTGGAGCGAGCCGCGCACGTCGATGCGCACCGGGTCCGCGAGCGTGACGCCCGCCACGAGCAGCGCCTCGGCGACGTTGCGCTGGTGCACGCGCTCGAGTTCGGCGAGCTGCTGCTTGCTGTTGACGCCGAGCGTTTCCCACTCTTCGTCGGGCTGCGCCGTGACAACGGGGTGTCCCGCCGCGATGGCCTGCTCGACGACGTCGGTGAGATAGAACTCGCCCTGCGCGTTGTCGTTTTTCAGCGCACTGAGCCAGCCCGCCAGCGGCGCGCTCGGCGCGATGACGATGCCCGTGTTGATTTCGGCGATACGGCGCTCGGCCTCGCTCGCATCCTTCTGCTCGACGATGCGCACGACCTGGCCCGCCGCGTCGCGCACGATGCGGCCGTAGCCGGTGGGATCGTCGAGCGTGACGGTCAGCACGCCGTAGCCGTCCTTGCCTGCCGCCTCGGCGAGGCGCCGGAGCGTCGAGGCGCGCGTGAGCGGCACGTCGCCGTACAGAACGAGCGTGGGCACGCTCGTGTCGATGAACGGCAGCGCCTGCTGGAGCGCGTGGCCCGTGCCGCGCTGCTCGTGCTGGACGGCGAACTGGACGTCGGGCGCGGCGACGGCCGCGCGCACCGCGTCGCCGCCATGGCCGATCACGACGACGAGTCGCGTGGGCTTGAGCGTGCGGGCGGTATCGATGACGTGCGAGAGGAGCGGCCGGCCGGCCAGCGGGTGCAGGACTTTGGGCAGCGCGGAGTGCATGCGCTTGCCCATGCCCGCAGCCAGAATCACGATGTTCATGGCATCGGCGAACAGGAATTTGAAGCTGTCGATTCTAGCATGCGGGTTTGCCCCGAAAGCGCGCCGCGGCGGCCAGTTGAGCCTTGTTTAACAAGGCTTTACGCGCGAGCCGGGGAGTGCGCGCAGCGGCACCGCCGGACGGGGTCAAAACCCCGCATCCGGCGGCGGTCAAACGTTAAAGTTCGTCGAACTTCGTGAACGAGATCGGCGCGCCTTCGGTGGAGGGTGAAGGCGTATCCGTCGAGCACGGCTCCTCGTCGAAGGCGATATCGCCCTGCGGGTCGGCCTCGCCCGTCGCGCGCAGGCCCTTGAAGCCGAACAGCGAAGCGTCCATCAGGTGCGACGGCACCACGTTGCCGAGCGCATTGAACATGTTCTCCACGCGGCCCGGGAAACGCTTGTCCCATTCGCGGATCAGCGCCTTCATCTCGGCGCGCTTGAGGTTCGGCTGGCTGCCGCAGAGGTTGCACGGAATGATCGGAAATTCGCGCAACTGGGCGTACTTTTCGAGATCGACTTCCTTCACGTAGGCGAGCGGCCGGATCACGATGTTCTTGCCGTCGTCGGACTGCAGCTTGGGCGGCATGCCCTTGAGCTTGCCGCCGTAGAACAGGTTCAGCAGCAGCGTTTGCAGGATGTCGTCGCGATGGTGGCCGAGCGCGATCTTCGTCGCGCCCAGTTCGCCCGCCACGCGGTACAGAATGCCGCGGCGCAGCCGCGAGCACAGCGAACACGTGGTCTTGCCCTCGGGCACGAGGCGCTTGACGATGCTGTAGGTGTCCTGATTCTCGATGTGGAACGGCACGCCGATCTGCGTCAGGTACTCGGGCAGCACGTGCTCGGGAAAGCCCGGCTGCTTCTGGTCGAGATTGACGGCCACGATCTCGAAGTCGATCGGCGCGCGCTCGCGCAGGCGCAGGAGGACGTCGAGCATCGCATAGCTGTCCTTGCCACCCGACAGGCACACCATCACCTTGTCGCCGTCCTCGATCATGTTGTAGTCGCCGATCGCCTGGCCGACCTGGCGCGCGAGCCGCTTGAAGAGCTTGTTGTTCTCGTAGGCTTCCTTCTGCTCGCGGCGCGTGAGCGCGCGGTGGCCTTCGGCTCCGGTCTCCGGCGCGGCCCCTTCGAGCGGGCCGCGGTCCTCCACCGGGAGGGTTTCGGGGGCGTTCATGAATCAGTCCTCTTTGATGCGAAAGACCTCGACGCCCACCGCGTCGCAGTCCGGATAAACGTCGGGCTTTTCGGTCGAAAGGCGTACCGCGCGCACGAGCGGATGCGCGAGCAGGGCCGTCGCGAGATCGTCGCAGAGGGTTTCCTGCAAATGGATGTGGCCCTGGCCCACGCGCGCGGCCACGGTCGCGCGCATGTAATCGTAGTCGACCACTTCGCGCAGCTTGTCCTCGCGCGGCGTGGTCTGCGCGAGCGGCACGAACAGGTCGACGTTGATGACGACGCGCTGTTCGCCGCGCTTTTCGAAGTCGTGCACGCCGATATTGATGTTCACTTCGTAGTTGCGCAAAAAGAGCCGGCGGCAATCGGCGAGCCGGGGGTGCAGCAAGACGGCGGACATAGTCGTTCCAGTCGGTAAAAAAACCGTGCCTTCGCGGCACGGGCGGCGCCGCTCAGGCGCCGGTCAAAAACATCACGTCACGCGGCAGCGGCACGAGGTGCTGGCCGCCGTCCACGACGAGCGTCGTGCCCGTCACGCCGGACGCACTCGCCAGATACAGCGCGGCCTCCACGAGATCCGCGGGCCGCGACGCGCGCTTGAGCGGCGTCACCTGGTGCGCGGCCGCGAAGCTCTCCGGCGTCTGGTCGCCCGACTGCAGCGTGAGGCCCGGCGCGAGCCCGACCACGCGCACCTTCGGCGCGAGCGCCTGGGCGAGCGCGACGGTGGCGTTCGCGAGCGCGGCCTTCGTCAGCGTGTACGAGAGATAGTCCGGATTCATGTTGTACAGCTTCTGGTCGAGCACGTTGATGACACACGTGCGCAGCGACTCGTCGGCCGCCGCGGCCTCGGGCGTCGCCTCGTACAGCGTGCGCGCCAGCACGAGCGGCGCGCCGACGTTGATCGCCATGAGCTGCAGCAGCTTTTCGTAGCCGACGTCGCGCGCCGAGTCTTCGTCGAAGCGCGACGCGTTGTTCAGCACGCACGCGGGGCGCCCCAGCGCCGCCGTGCAGGCAGAAACGAGCCGCGCGACCTGGCTTTCGTCGGCGAGGTCGGCATGCAGCGCCACCGCGCGGCGGCCCAGTGCCTCGATCTGCGCGACGACTTCGTCGGCTGCCGCGCGCGACTCGCCGAAATGCACCGCCACGTCCCAGCCGTGCGCCGCAAAGCCCACCGCCAGCTCGCGCCCGATCCGCCGCGCGCCGCCTGTCACCAGCACCACGCGCGCGGCGGCCGGGCCGCCCGAAAAATCGGGGCCGGATTCAGAGGCCGCCGTGCGGGAGCCGGAAGCCGGGTGGATGCCGGAAGTAGCGCTCATTTACAATGCCGGGATGAATCCGAAAGCTCACGAGCCCGATAGTTTACCTGTTCCCGAGCCGATCGCGCTCGCGCAGTCCGAGGCACTCGCCGCGACGCTGCGCGCGCAGATCGCGGCGGCGGACGGCTGGCTGCCGTTCGACCGTTACATGGAACGTGCGCTCTACGCGCCGGGGCTCGGCTACTACGGCGGCGGCGCGCGCAAGTTCGGCTTCGATGCCCGCGACGGCAGCGACTTCGTGACGGCGCCGGAGCTCTCGCCGCTCTTCGCCGCCACGCTCGCGCGCGCGCTGGCCGAGGCGCTGGCCGCGAGCGGCACGCGCGCGCTGATGGAGTTCGGCGCGGGCACGGGCAAACTCGCGGCAGGCATCCTGCTCGCGCTCGATGCGCTCGGCGTCGACTTCGATTCCTATGCGATCGTCGATCTGTCCGGCGAGTTGCGCGCGCGCCAGCGCGAAACGATCGAAGCGCTCGCGCCGCATCTCGCGCCGCGCGTGACGTGGCTCGACGCGCTGCCGGCGCAGTTCGAAGGGGTAGTGATCGGCAACGAAGTGCTCGACGCGATGCCGGTGCGCCTCTTCGCACGCAAGGATGCGGTCTGGCACGAGCGCGGCGTGACCGTCGACGCGCAAGGCGCGTTCGTTTTCTCCGACCGCCCCGCCATGAGCGGGCTCGATGCGCACTGGCCCGAAGGCGTGCTTGCAGGCATCGAGGGCAGCGAGGACTATGTGGCCGAAACGCATGAAGCGGCGCTCGCATTCACGCGCACGGTCTGCGCGATGCTCGTGCGCGGCGCGGCATTCTTCATCGACTACGGATTCCCGCGCCGCGAGTACTACCACCCGCAGCGCGCGCAAGGCACGCTCATGTGCCACTACCGGCACCGCGCGCACGGCGATCCTTTCCTGTACCCCGGCCTCCAGGACATCACGGCGCACGTCGAATTCACCGGCATTGCGGAAGCCGGTGTCGAGGCCGGCGCGGAGCTGCTCGGCTATGCGTCGCAGGCGCGCTTCCTGATGAATGCGGGCATTACCGAGGTGCTTTCCGAGATCGATCCGCGCGATGTCCAGCGTTTTCTGCCCGCCGCGAACGCCGTGCAGAAGCTCGTCTCCGAGTCGGAGATGGGCGAGCTCTTCAAGGTGATCGCGTTCTCGCGCGGCATCGACGCCACGCTCACGGCGTTCGCGCGCGGCGACCGCAGCCACACGCTATGACGAGGCGCGCAACGCCATGATCCGCTGGCTCCTGACCACCTTCATCGCCGTCGCGATCCTGTCGAGCGCGCAGCCCTGGCTGCGCAAGCTCGGCATCGGCAGGTTGCCAGGCGACATTACGCTGCGTATTTTCGGCCGCGAATATCCGCTGCCGTTCATGTCGACGCTTGTGCTTTCGATGGCGCTTTCGCTGATCGTGCGCGCGCTCTGAAGGTCACGCGGCTGCGAGCGCATCCTCCACCGCTTTGACGCGCGCGCGGTGCACCGCTTCCTTGATTTTCTCCGCCTCGCCGCCGCAATCCCGCGCGACGGCGCCCGCGTCGACCGAGCGCGCCGCCACCAGCGCCACACGCAGCCGCTCGGCCTGCGGATAAGGCGCGTTCTCCCAGCCGAGGCGCCCGCGCAGATCCGCTTCGCAGGCTTGCAGCGCTTCCGCGAAACGCGCGGGCTTGCGCAGCGCGTCGCCGCGTTCGAGCATCCGCACGAGCGCCGCGCCGCCCATTTCCATCACGCGGTGCATGTTGCCGTGTTCGCGCGCCACGAGCACGGCCAGGTCGCGGCACTCGTTGGGCACGCGCAAGCGGTCGCACAGCGGCTTGAGCAGATCGACGCTGCGCCCTTCGTGGCCGATATGGCGCGGCAGCACGTCCTCGGGCGTGGTCGCCTTGCCGAGGTCGTGCGTGAGCGCCGCGAAGCGCACCGGCAACGCATAGCCTTGCGCCGCCGCGTAGTCGATCACCATCATCACGTGCACGCCGGTATCGACTTCCGGGTGGTAGTCGGCGCGCTGCGGCACGCCGAAGAGGCTGTCCACTTCGGGCAGCACGCGCGCGAGCGCGCCGCACTCGCGCAGCACCTCGAACATGCGCGAGGGCTTGTCCTCCATGAGGCCGCGCGCCACCTCTTGCCACACGCGCTCGGGCACGAGCGCATCGGCTTCGCCCGCTTCGACCATGCGGCGCATCAGCGCCATGGTTTCGGGCGCGACGGTGAAATCCGCGAAACGCGCCGCGAAGCGCGCGACACGCAGAATGCGCACCGGGTCTTCGAGAAAGGCCTCGCTCACGTGACGGAACACGCGCGCGCGCAGGTCGCCCGCGCCGTCGAACGGATCGACCACCGGCCCGCTCATTACGTCGCCCGGCAGCATTTCGCGCGCCATCGCGTTGATCGTGAGATCGCGGCGCGCGAGGTCCTCTTCGAGCGTCACGTCGGGTGCGTAGAAGAACTGAAAGCCGTGATAGCCGGCTGCGGTCTTGCGCTCGGTGCGCGCGAGCGCGTATTCCTCGTTCGTCTGCGGATGCAGGAACACCGGAAAGTCCTTGCCCACGGGACGATAACCTTGCGCCGCCATCTGCTCGGGCGTCGCGCCCACCACCACGTAATCGCGGTCGCGCACCGGCAGCCCGAGCATCTCGTCGCGGATCGCTCCGCCTACGACGTAGATCTTCATGGAGCGAGTTCGTCGTCCGCCACGATATGCGTCTCGCGGCGCGCGGCTTCGATCCAGGCGGCCACGGCCGGCAGCGCCGTCACGCGCTGCACGTAAGCGGCGGCCTCAGGAGAAAGCTTCGGCTGGTAGCTGTTGAAGCGCATCGCGACCGGTGCGTACATCGCGTCGGCAATGCCGAACTCACCGAACAGGAATGGCCCGCCGCTCGCGGCGAGGCACTCGCGCCAGAGCGCGTCGATGCGTGCGATGTCGGCGAGCACGTCCGGCTCCGTGCCTACGCCAGGACGCGTGCAGCGGATGTTCATCGGCATCGCGTTGCGCAAGGCGCCAAAGGCCGAGTGCATCTCGGCGCTGATGCTGCGCGCGCGGGCGCGGGCATTCGGCTCGCGCGGCCAGAGCGCGTGCTGCGGATAGCGGTCGGCGAGCGTTTCCGCGATCGCGAGCGAGTCCCACACGGCAAAGCCCTCGTCGGACACGAGGCACGGCACCTTGCCCGAGGACGAGTACGTGAGGATCGCGGCCTTGGTGCCCGGCTCGTCGAGTTCGATCAGCACCTCCTCGAACGGAATGCCGAAATGCGTGAGCAGCAGCCACGGCCGCATCGACCACGACGAATAGTTCTTGTCTCCGATTACGAGTTTCATCACAGGCTTGAAGTGTAGGGTTGGAAAGATGCGGCTAGCGCCCCGCGTGCGTGCGGAACAGATTGAGCCGCGAACGCTGCGAGGCATCGCCGAGATACAGCGGCGCGACGGCTTCGATGCTGACCGGTTCGATGCCGAGTTCCGGCGCAAGCGGGCCCGACAGCACGCTGTCGACTTTCATCGAATCGAGATTGTCGCGCGTGAGCATCGGCTCGCCCGGTGCGATTTCGAACGAGAGCGCCTGCAGCCGCGCAAACGCATCGGGCAGCCGCATGATGCGCGCATGGCGGCCCACCACCTCGCCGCAATACGCGACCAGCTGCTCGAGCGTATAGACGCTCGGGCCGCCGAGTTCGTAAGTGTGCCCGCTGGCGGCGTCGAGATCGAGCACGTTGACGATCGCCTTCGACACGTCGCCCACGTACACGGGCTGGAACTTCGCGTCGGGCATCGCGAGCGGTATCGCGGGAAAAAGCTTCTGCAGCAGCGCGAAGCGGTTGAGAAACAGGTCGTCGGGGCCGAACACCACGGAAGGCCGGAAGATGGTCGCGGCGAGCGCGGCCGACGCATGCACGGCCTTCTCGCCGTCGCCCTTCGAGCGCAGGTACATGCTGGGCGCGCGCGGATCGGCGCCGATCGCGCTCACGTGCATGAGCCGGTGCACGCCCTTGCCTTCGCAGGCGGCCACGATCTTCGTCGGCAGCTCGACGTGCAGCTTCGCGAAGCCGGCCCCATAGGGATCGCCGCGCCCGCCGTTGAGCGTGCCGACCAGATTGATGACGGCGTCGGCGCCTTCCACGAAGCTCGCGAGCGCAACGGGATCGAAGACATCGGTCTCGATCACGTCGATGGGAAGCAGCGTGAGATGGCGGGCGCTGTAACGGCGCCGCGTGGCGATGCGCACGTTCTTGCCCGCCTCGACGAGCGCGTTGACGAGATGACTGCCGATGAACCCCGAACCGCCGATCACTGCGATGGTTTGATGTCTCATCTCCGACCTCCCTGGTGCAGGCGGCGGCACTGCCGGCTGCGGGGTTCGCCTTCAGGTTCACCCCGCGCGGTTTCGCCCGGCCGGCGCGCGCAAGCCGCAGGGGCCGAACGTGCCGTCATGCGCCGTCATGAACCGCGAGCGCCCAGGGCGGACGCGGCGGCGCGGCGCCTAAGGCGCAATGTAACCGAGACGCGCCTTCAGCGATTGCGGGCGGCCCTCGAACAGCGCCGCATAGTAGACCGTGTTCGACAACACGTTTTTCACGTAATCGCGGGTTTCCTGGAACGGAATGGTTTCCGCGAAGATGGCGCCCTCAACGGGCTGCTGCAACGACTGCCGCCACGCGCTCGGGCGCCCCGGTCCGGCGTTGTAGCCCGCGGTGGCAAGCACGGCGGAGCCGTCGAACTGATTGTAGATCATCGACAGATAGTTGGTGCCGAGCAGGATATTCGTGTCGATGTCGTTGAGCTGGTCGCGCGACAGCGGACCAAGGCCGATCTTCCGCGCCACCATCTGCGCCGTGGCCGGCATGATCTGCATGAGGCCGCTCGCCCCCACGCCCGAACGCGCGTTCATGATGAAGCGCGACTCCTGGCGCATGAGGCCGTAGGCCCATTCGACGTCGAGGCCTGTCGTTTGCGCGTCGCGGTCGACGATGTCGCGATACGGCGCGAGATAGCGCAACGAGAAGTCGTGCTCGCTCACGGTGCGGTCTGCCGTGTTGACGGTGCGGTCGAGCAGCTGGATGCGCCTGGCGTATTCGGCGGCGGCAAGCAACTGGCGGTCCGTCATGCTGCGCAGCGGCCAGTTCCATTCGCGATTGCCTTCAAGCCGCAGGTTCAGCGCATAGAAGCGCTGCGCGAGCGCGAAGCCGGGCGTTTGCGCGGCCTGGGCGATTTCGGCGTCGGTGACCGTGGTCTTCGGCGGAATCGTGATCTTCTGGCCAAGCTCTTCGAGCGCCAGTTGCCCGTAGAAATTGTAGCCCTGCGAGATCTGCGTGAACTCCTGGTTGGCGCCGGCCACGTCGCCCGCCTGCTTGAGCGCGCGGGCGTGCCAGTAAACCCACGAAGGCTGCGCGCGCAGCGCCGCGGGCATCTGCTCGATCGACCAGCGCACCATGGTCCAGTCGCCGCCCAGCAGCGCGGCGCGCACGCGCCACTCGTAAGCGGGATTCGAGAGCGGCGCGTTGGCCGAGAGGCGATACCAGTCGAGCGCGCCCGGCACGCGCTTCTGCGCGGCCTCATAGCCGATCGTGCCCCAGCCGATCCCGCGCTCCGGCAAGGCCAGCGACGGGGCCACCGCCGCGAAGGTCGCGGCGGCCATCGCCGGATCGTTGCGCGCCATCACCGTGACGGCGAGCAGCGCGAGCTGATGCGAGAGCGGGTCTGCGCTCACGCCGGCGGCCAGCGTGATCGGCGGCGTGTTCACGGCCTGCGAGAACGCGGCCGGATCGGGCTGCGTGGCGAGGCCGCCAAGCAGCTTGAAGCCCGTGCTGGTCTGGTTCTGTTCGTAGGCGAGACGGATTTGCTGCCACACGTCGTCGCTCGTGAACTGGCCTTTGATCGCGAGCGCGGTCACGAGGTCCACGCAGCCGTCGCCGTAGTAGCGCGGATCGGTGAGCAGCGCGCGCGCGTCGTTCGCGACGTTCTCGCCGCGCGCCGCGCGCGATTCGAGCGCGTAGCACTTCACCTGCGTATCGTCGTTGAGCACGAAGCGCGGATACTGCTGATCGAAATTCACCCAGTCGTGGCGCGCGCCGAGCACGAGCAGATAGTCGTTGCGCAGCCGGTCGGCAATCGCCTCGCCGTCGTGGCGCTGCAGGAACGACAGCACGGGCGCATCGGGCGCGTCGGTACGCGCGTGGCCCTGCGAATCGAAAAGCTGCGGCTTGAGCTGGAAGTACTCCAGATACGAGGGCGCCGGATAGTCCGGAATCATCGCGGCCAGCTGCGCGGCGCGCGACGGATCGTTGTTGCGCGCGGCTTCGCGAAGCTGGATGAACGTCTGGTCGTCGGGGGAAAGCTGGGCGTCGAGGGGAAGCGCAACGGGACGCACGGCGGACGCCGTGCTGCACGCGACGAGTGCCGCGGCGGCCAGCGCGAAACCGGCCGCGCGATATACTCGGACAAGGCGTTTGGACATCGTTATTTCTGGAGCACGAGGTGAGCCCAAGCATAGCACGCAACCCCCGCGCTCAATCCAAAAAGACGTGGCGCGCAACGCTCGCCGCAACGCGTCTTGAAGCCGCGTCAGACGTGGCGCTCGGCGCTGCGCTGGAGCAGCGTCTCGGCTCGCTCGTCGAGCGTCTCGCGCCGCGTTCGATCGGCTTTTACTGGCCCTTGCGCGGCGAGTTCGACGCGCGCGCATGGATCGCCGCCTGGCTGCTCGACGACCCGTCGCGCGGCGCGGCGCTGCCCGGCATTCCCGAGCGCCACGCGCCGCTCGCGTTCTACGCATGGACACCCGAGGCTCCCCTGCGCGAAGGCCATCACGGCATACCCGAACCGGCATCGCAGGAACGCGTCCTGCCCGAGCTGCTGCTCGTGCCCTGCGTGGGCTTCGACGCGCAAGGCTACCGCCTCGGCTACGGCGGCGGCTACTACGACCGCACGCTCGCCACGTGGCCGGGCGAGCGCTTGCCGCTTACCGTGGGCATCGCCTGGGAAGCGTGCCGTATCGACGAGGGCGTGCCCGAGCGCGAAGCGCACGACTTGCCGCTCGACGCCATCGTCACCGACGCCGCGACGCATCTCACGCCGCGACTGGATTCGCGCCTCGGCGCGCGCTGATGCATGCCCTGACGCACACCCACGCGGCGCGCCGCTTAAAGCGAAGCCGCCGCGCGCGCCGCCGTATCGTAGAGTCCCGACGCGTTGCGCATGATTTGTGCGGCGTCGCCAATCTGCTCGTTGCTGAGGCCGCTTTCCTTGAGCGTGGCGATCAGGCAGCTCTCGCGCACGTCGCGGTAGCGCAGGCACAGGTCGCGCCCTTCGGGCGTAACCGAAAAGAACACTTCCTTGCCGCTCTTCTCGCTTTTTACATACCCTCTGGCAACGAGCTTCTTCAGCGCATAGGTGGCGACGTGCGTGTCCTCGATGTTGAGCACGAAGCAGATGTCGGCCAGCTTCTTGCGGCGGTCGCGGTGCCCCACGTGATGCAGCAGCGACACTTCCACGGACGTCATGTCCTTCACCCCCGCCGCCGACATGCAGCGCACCATCCAGCGGTTGAACGCATTGCTGACCATGATGAGGGCGTATTCGAGTTCGGAAAGCTCGGCGCTCGATTCGGAGACGAGATGCTCGGACGAAACGATCTTGGTCGGCTGGCGCGACATGAGGGGAATCCGTGGTCGGAGAGGATCGTGGCGAGAGTGTAGTGGCGCGCGAGGGCGCCAGCGCCTGGCGAAAACGCTTATTGAGATATTGTAGGTAATTTATCGACAATATGTCTCGAATGAGGAACGGCGGCCGCTCCGGCCTCCCCCTTGCGCGCAGCGCTCCCACCCTTATGCACCGCGAGCCGCCGCGACGATCCGCGCGGCCTGCGCCGCGGCGAGGCACAATCCCGTGAGGAACCGCATCCTTTAACCGCCATGCCGAACCCTACTCCACGCATCTTTCCGCTTGGTGACGTGGCGCTTGTCTGCGAAGCGCCGCCGCCCGCCACGCTCGAAGTCCAGCGCCGCGTCTGGGCCGTTGCCGCGCTCGCGCGCGACTGGGCGCCCGTGCGCGAGGTCGTGCCCGGCATGAACAATCTGACCGTCACCTTCGACCCGCTCGAGGCGAACGCCGACGAGCTCGCCGGCTGGCTCGAAGCCGCCTGGCGCGACGCGGATGTCGCGCCGCACGCGGGCCGCGACGTCGAGATTCCCGTGTCGTACGGCGGCGAGGCCGGTCCCGATCTCGAAGTCGTCGCGCGTCACACGGGCCTTGCTCCCGCCGACGTGGCCGCGCGCCACGCGGCAGGCGTCTATATCGTGTTCTTCCTCGGCTTCCAGCCCGGCTTCGCCTATATGGGCGGACTCGACGCCGCGCTCCACACCCCGCGCCGCCGCGAGCCGCGGCTTGCCGTGCCGGCCGGATCGGTGGGCATCGGCGGCGAGCAGACGGGCATCTATCCCGCGCGGTCGCCCGGCGGCTGGCAGTTGATCGGCCGCACTTCGCTCGCGCTTTTCGACCCCGCGCGCACGCCGCCCACGCTGCTCATGCCCGGCGACCGCGTGCGCTTCACCATCGCGGAGCTCCTCGCATGATCGAAGTGCTCCGCGCAGGCCTCCTCACCACGATCCAGGATCTGGGCCGGCCGGGCTACCGGCATCTGGGCATCGCGACGGGCGGCGCGCTCGATCCGCTGGCGCTCGAAGTCGGCAACCGGCTCGTCGGCAACCGGCCCGACGCCGCCGGCATCGAAGTGACCTTCGGCCCCGTTGCGCTGCGCTTTGCGCGCGCCACGCGCATCGCCATCACCGGCACCGAGTACGGCTCGACGCTAGGCGGCCGCCCTGTCTGGTCGTGGTGGAGCCTGCCCGTCGCCGCCGGCGAGGAACTCGTGCTGAACGGCGCGAAACGCGGCATGCGCGCCTATCTGTGCGTGGCGGGCGGCATCGACGTGCTGCCGATGCTCGGCTCGCGCAGCACGGACCTCGGCGCCGGCTTCGGCGGCCTCGCCGGCCGCGCGCTCAAGGACGGCGACCGCCTCGCGACCGGCGCAAGCGCCGCGCCCGGGGGCGAGCGCGCGTCGCTCGCCCCCGGTGCGCCGCCATTCGGCGTGAAGGCGCCGGCGCACTGCAACTGGGTGCTCACCGACGAGCCGCCGCACCGGCGCGGGCGCCATCCCGACGGTCTGCCGTGGGCCGTGCCGGTGCGCGTGCTGCGCGGCCCGGAATACGAGAGCTTCGCCCCCGAGGCGCATCGCGTGTTCTGGTCGGACGAATGGCTCGTTACGCCGAACAGCAACCGCATGGGCTATCGCCTTTCAGGCGCGGCGCTAGAGCGCGAGAGCGGCGTGGACCTGCTCTCGCATGCGGTGCTGCCGGGCACGATCCAGGTGCCGCCGAACGGCCAGCCGATCGTGCTGATGAGCGACGCGCAGACCACGGGCGGTTATCCGAAGATCGGCTCGGTGATCCGCGCCGACCTGTGGAAGCTCGCGCAGGTCCGCCTGAACGGCGGCGTGCGCTTCGTGGAGACCACGCTCGCGGCCGCCCGCAAGGCGCTCGAAGAGGAACAGACATACCTGCGGCAGATCGACATTGCGATCGCCATGCACGACGAACGCTACGCGAGCCGCCGGGCGGCGGCGCCGCGCGCGTAGCCCGGCAGCAACGACACAGGGCAACAGCGCCAGGAGGAACATCATGACCACCATCGACCTGAACGCCGATCTCGGCGAGGGCTGCGGCTCGGACGAAGCGCTGCTCGACCTCGTCAGCTCCGCGAACATCGCGTGCGGCTGGCACGCGGGCGGCGCCAACGCCATGCGCGAATGCGTGCGCTGGGCCGTCGGCAAGGGCGTGTCGATCGGCGCCCACCCGAGCTTCAACGACCCGGAAAATTTCGGCCGCAAGGAGATGCATCTCCCCGCTGGGGAAATCTACGCGGGCGTGCTCTACCAGCTCGGCGCGCTTTCGGCGATCGCCCAGGCCGAGGGCGGGCGCATCGCCCATGTGAAGCCGCACGGCGCGCTCTACAACCAGGCGGCGCGCGACGCGGAAATCGCGGACGCGATCGTCTCCGCCGTGCACGACTTCGATCCCTCGGTGGCGGTGTTCGCGCTCGCGGGCAGCGGCCTCGTGACGGCCGCGCGCAACGCGGGCCTCGCCGCCGTGGAGGAAGTGTTCGCCGACCGCGGCTACCGCGCGGACGGCTCGCTCGTGCCGCGCAGCGAACCGGGCGCGCTGCTCGACGACGAAGAGGCCGTGCTCGCGCGCACGCTCGCGATGATCCGCGAACAGCGCGTGCAGGCCGTGGATGGCGCATGGGTGCCGCTCAACGCGCAGACCATCTGCCTGCACGGCGACGGGCCGCATGCGCTGGCGTTCGCGCGGCGCATCCGCGCGGCGCTCGACGAGGCGGGCATCGGCGTGCGCCCCATGGAGACGGACGGCGGCTGAACGAGAGGCAGCACTCACGAGAACACCAACTATCCGGAGGAGATCGAGATGCCCCACACCGTCAGCCTGTGGCCCCTCATCGGGGTGGCCGTGATCATCGTCGGGTTCGTACTGCGCTTCAATCCGATGCTGATCGTGGTCGCCGCCGCCGTCGCCACGGGCTTCGCCGCCGGGTTCCCGCCCGGCAAGATACTCGCCGCAATCGGCACCGGCTTCATCAAGACCCGCAACATTCCGCTCATCATCCTGCTGCCGCTCGCGGTGATCGGCCTCCTCGAGCGGCACGGCCTGCGCGAGCGCGCGCAGATCTGGATCGGCAGCATCAAGGCGGCCACCGCGGGACGCCTGCTGATCGTCTACCTGTTCGTGCGCGAGATCACGGCCGCGGTCGGGCTGACGGGGCTGGGCGGCCATCCGCAAATGGTGCGGCCGCTCATTGCGCCGATGGCCGAAGGCGCTGCCGAAAACCGCTTCGGCAAGCTCGCCGACTCCGTGCGCTACACATTGCGCGCCTATGCGGCCTCCGCCGACAACGTCGGACTCTTCTTCGGCGAGGACATCTTCGTGGCCTTCGGCGCGGTGGTGCTGATGACCACGCTGCTCAAGGAAGCGGGCGTGACCGTGGAGCCGATGCATGTGGCGCTCTGGGGCATCCCGACGGCGCTCTGCGCATTCGCGATTCATGCCACGCGGCTCTGGCTGCTCGATCGCAGGCTGGAGCGCGAACTGGGCGGGGCGCGTAAGGACAGCGGCGTGGGACCGGAGTACGGCGTTAAAGCGCCTGGTCCGGATCGACCGCCTTGCGTGGGACCGGAGTACGGCGCTGAAGCGCCTGGTCCGGATCGACCGCCTTGCATGGGACCGGAGTACGGCGCTGAAGCGCCTACTCCGGATCGACAGGGGGACGAGGCATGACGCTCTCCATCGAGTATCTGTTCTGGCTGCTCGGCATCGTGCTGCTGATCGTGGGCGGCATGATCGTCACGGACCGCACGCATCCGCGGCGTTTCATGGCCGGCGGCTTCTGGCTGCTCTACGCGCTGATCTTTCTCGCCGGCGACAAGCTGCCCGCCGAGGTCGTGGGCGCGCTCGTGATCGCCATGGCGCTGATCGCCGGCTTCGGCGGCGTGACGGCCGCGAAGCCGAAGGTCCTGTCGCTCGAAGCGCGCATGGCGAGCGCGAAGCGCCTCGGCAACCGCCTCTTCGTGCCCGCGCTGACGATCCCGTTCGTCACCGTCGTCATCACGCTGGCCGCGAGCCATCTCGTGTTCGGCGGGACGCCGCTCTTCGATCCGAAGAACGTCACGCTGGTCGGCTTCGGCGTGGGGTGCGTGATCGCACTCGCCATCGCCTGCCTCATCACGCGCGACAGTGTCGGCCAGTCGATGCAGGAGGCGCGCCGGCTCGTCGACGCGCTCTCGTGGGCGGCGGTGCTGCCGCAGATGCTCGGCATGCTCGGGCTCGTGTTCTCGGATGCGGGTGTGGGCAAGGCGGTCGCGCACGTCGCGACGTCGTACATCGACATGGACCTGCGCTTCGTCGCGGTGGCGGTCTACTGCGTGGGCATGGCGCTCTTCACGGTCATCATGGGCAACGGCTTCGCGGCGTTCCCGGTGATGACGGGCGGCGTGGGCGTGCCGGTGCTCGTGGGCGTGTTCCATGCGAACCCGGCGATGATGGCCGCCATCGGCATGTTCTCGGGCTACTGCGGCACGCTCCTCACGCCCATGGCGGCGAACTACAACATCGTGCCCGCCGCGCTGCTCGAACTGCCGGACAAGAACGCCGTGATCCGCGTGCAGGTGCCGACCGCGCTGGGCATTCTCGCCTGCAATATCGTGCTGCTGAATCTGCTCGGGTTTTAGGCGCGCACGGCCGCCCGGCCCGCCGCGGCCATGCGCCGCTCAACCGGGATCGACCGTGAAGCCGTGCTGGCGCAACAGCGCCAGCACCCCCCTGGGTCCGCCCAGGTGCAGCGAACCGATGGCGACGAAAACCGGCTTGTTGGGCGCCGCGATCTGCAGCATGCGCGAAACGAAGCGCCGATTGCGCTCGTAGAGGATGCGGTTGTCGATCGAATCGGAAACGCGCTTGTCGTGCGCCAGCTTCTCCGAGCGCGCGCTCTCCCACGCGGCGATCGCATCGGCATCGCCCACGCGCCACAGGTGCAGCAAGGTCTGCACGTCGGCGGCGTTCTGCGCCGGTGTCTGCGCGAGATCCTGGGCCAGCATCTCGCGCTGCTGCGCCAGCGTGAGGCGCGTGAACGCGCGCATCTGCTCGGAAAGCGTCTCCAGCCCCACGATGCGGCGGCCCTTGAGCCGCAGGAAGACATTCTGCAATTGCGCCTCGGTGCCGTACTCGGTCTGCAGGCCCGCGCTCAGCGAGTCGTAGGTTTCCACGAGCAGCGAAGCGAGCCACGGCCGCATCCGGCGAATTTCGGCGAGCGCCTCGGGATTGCCGCGCAGACGCGCCTCCAGCTTCTGCCAGAGCGGATCGGGCAGCAGTTGCGGCAGACAGGGCCGCGAGCATACGCCGTATTTCGAGACGTCGTCCTGCGAGACGAGCAGATCGTCGGGCGAGAGTTCGAGCGCGAGCGTGGGCGAGGCGTTGAGCGCCGCGAGGATCGATGGCCGAAACGGCTGGTTCGGCGGATAGTCGGCCGGATCGCCCACGTGCAGCGTGCCGAGCACGTAGATCGTGGTCGTGCCGCGCGTGGCGACGTAGTACGGCATGCGCGCCGGCTGCACGCGCACCGGCCCGCCGGCGGTCGTGCCCGAGGCGTAGCTCGGCACTGCGGGCGGCGCGTGGAAGCCGGGGATGCCCGCGCCCGTCGAGGGCGCAGCCGGCACCGGCATGGGCGGCCGGATGCCTGGCGTATTGCCGGCGGAGCCGCCCGCGAGCGCGGCAGGACCGAACGCGACCGCCAGCGCGAGCGACGCGCCCGCGGCCACGCGCGCGGCAGTACGCTTCACCATGCGCCGCAGCGCGCGCAGGACCGAAGCGATACGGCCACCGGCTGTACGCAGGCGACACGTCGCGCGACGCGCCGCTGTCTCATCAGGCCGGCATGGGCCGCCCATCCTGTTCCCCCACCTCCTCAGCACGATGGCAGGATACCTGACGGCCGTCCACTTCGCGAAGTACCGGGACCTCCTTGCGGCATCGCTCGATCGCATACGGACAGCGCTGATGGAACGTGCAGCCCGAAGGCGGATGGAGCGGCGAAGGCAGTTCGCCTTCGAGCCGGATCTTCACGCGCCGGTCGGCCGCGAAGATCGCGGGCGTGGCGGAGAGCAGCGCCCGCGTATAGGGGTGGCGCGGCCGCCCGATCACGGTCTTGCGCTCGCCAAGCTCGGCAATGGCGCCGAGATACATGACCATCACGTCGTCGGCCACGTGCTCCACCACCGAGAGGTTGTGCGAGATGAAGACGTAGCTCGTGCGGAACTGTTCCTGCAGGTCCATGAACAGGTTCAGGATCTGCGCCTGGATCGACACGTCGAGCGCGGAGACGGGTTCGTCGGCCACGACGATCTGCGGATCGAGGATCATCGCGCGCGCGATCGCCACGCGCTGGCGCTGCCCGCCCGAAAACATATGCGGATAGCGGCTCGCATGCTCGGGCCGCAGGCCGACGATACGCATCATGTGCGCGATGCGGTCCGCGCGCTCGCCGGCCGTCAGCTTCGTGTTGATCGCAAGCGGCTCGCCGAGCGTCTCTTCCACGGTCTTGCGCGGATTGAGCGAGGCATACGGGTTCTGGAACACCATCTGCACGCGGCGGCGCAGCGCGGCGGCTTTCTCGCCGCTCGCGTGCGCAACGTCCTCGCCGTCGATCACGAGCCGGCCCGCCGTCGGCGGCTCGATCATCGTGAGCTGGCGCGCGAGCGTGGACTTGCCGCAGCCCGATTCGCCGACCACGGCGAGCGTGCGGCCGCGCGCAAGCGAGAACGAGACGCCGTTGAGCGCCTTCACGGTGCTCTCGCCGAACAGGCCGCGCCGAACGGTGTAGTGCTTCTTCAGATCCTCGGCGACGAGCACGCGATCGTCGTCGCGGCCCGCGTCGCGCGGCGTTTGAGGGGTGCGGGGCGCGGGGTGAGGGACCGCATTCATTGCGCGCCTCCGTTCGTCTGGGTCGTCGCGAGATTGAGCGGCTTGATGCAGCGGACCTGCGCGAGCGGCGCTGCGTCCACGTCGGGCATGCTGCCAGGCAGCGGCCCGAGCGCGGGACGCGCCTTCCGGCAATCGTCCACCGCGTACCGGCAGCGCGGCGCGAAGAGACAGCCGCCCGGCCGGTCGTCGCGCCCCGGCACCATGCCCGGCAGCGCGGCGAGACGCTTCGCGCCCTTGTTGTGCTCGGGAATCGCGGCGAGCAGCGCCTCGGTGTAGGGGTGATGCGGCCGCGCGAAAATGTCGGGCACCCGGTTCGTCTCGATGACCTCGCCCGCGTACATCACGGCCACGCGCTGCGCGACCTCGGACACCACGGCGAGATCGTGCGAAATCAGCACGAGCGCCATGCCGCGCTCTTTCTGCAGATGCACGAGTAACTCCATGATCTGCGCCTGGATCGTCACGTCGAGCGCCGTGGTGGGCTCGTCGGCGATCAGCAGCTTCGGGTTGCAGGCCACGGCCATCGCGATCATCACGCGCTGGTTCATGCCGCCCGACATCTGGTGCGGAAAGTTGTCGATGCGGTTCTTCGCGTCGGGTATGCCCACCTGGTCGAGCAGTTCGAGCGCGCGCGCATGCAGTGCGGCGCCGCGCAAACCCTCGTGCTGCTTCAGCACTTCCTTGATCTGGAAGCCCACGGTGTAACTCGGATTGAGGCTCGTGAGCGCGTCCTGGAACACCATGGCGATGTCCTTGCCCACGATCCGGCGGCGCTCCCTGCCCGTGGCGTTGAGCAGGTCGCGGCCGTCGAACGCGATCGAGTCGGCGCTCACCTTGCCGGGCGCATCGATCAGGCCCATCAGCGCCATCATCGTCACGCTCTTGCCCGAGCCCGACTCGCCGACGATGCCGAGCACCTCGCCGGGCGCCACGGAAAGGTCCACGCGGTCCACGGCGGGCAGGCCGTTGAAGTTCACCGCCAGATTGCGGACGCTCAGCAGCGCATTCGTCTGGATATTTGTCTGCGCATTTGTCTGGGTATTCATCTCAGGCCATCCGCTTCAGCTTGGGATCGAGTGCGTCGCGCAGCCCGTCGCCGAGCAGATTGATCGCAAGCACCGAGATCAGGATCGAAAGGCCAGGCATCGTAACGATCCACCATGCGCTGTCGATATAGTCGCGCGCCGAGGCGAGCATCGCACCCCACTCCGCCCGCGGCGGCTGCACGCCAAGACCGAGGAAGCCGAGCGCGGCGGCATCGAGAATCGCCGAGGAAAAGCCGAGCGTCGCCTGCACGATCAGCGGCGCCGTGCAGTTGGGCAGCACCTGCGAAAACATCAGCCGCAGCGTGCCCGCGCCGGCCACGCGCGAAGCGGTGACGTACTCCTTGTGCAATTCGCCGAGCGCCGAGCCGCGCGTGAGGCGCACATAACCCGGCAGCGCGACGATCGCGATCGCCAGCATCGTATTGGTGAGGCCCGGGCCGATGATCGCGACCACGGCCACCGCCAGCAGCAGCGACGGCAAGGCGAGCAGCACGTCCATGAGGCGCATGATCGGCGTGTCGGCCCACTTCTCGAAGAACGCGGCGACGAGCCCGAGCACAACGCCCGGAATCAGCGCGAGCACCACCGAAACACAGCCGATCCAGAGCGAAAGGCGCGCGCCGTACATGAGGCGCGAGAGTATGTCGCGGCCCGCTTCGTCGGTGCCGAGCAGGAACTTCGCGTTGCCGCCGTCGAGCCAGGCGGGCGGGATCTTCACGTAGTCGCGGTATTGCTCGATGGGGCTGTGCGGCGCGACCCAGGGCGCGAAGATCGCGACGAAAACCAGCACGAGCACGATGACGCCGGCGCCCACGGCGCCCTTGTTCTGCGCGAAGTTCGCCCAGAATTCGCGCAGCACGAGCCTGCGGCCGGAGAGCGGCGTGAGCGCTTTGGGCGTGGCGTTCTGAATGTCGGCCATCACGCCTCCTCGTTTTGTTGCATGAATTGCGGGGTTGGCATCGTCATGGCGCGCTTACCTCGTATGGCGGATGCGCGGATTGAGCACGCCGTAGAGGAGATCGACGCAGAGGTTCACGAGAATCACGAGCGTCGCGATCATGAGAATGCCGCCCTGCACCACCGGATAGTCGCGGCGCGCAATCGCGTCGATGAGCCACTTGCCGATGCCGGGCCACGAGAACAGCGTTTCGGTGAGCACCGCGCCCGCCAGCAGCGTGCCGACCTGCAGGCCGATCACGGTGACGACGGGAATCAGCGCGTTGCGCAGCGCATGCACGACGATCACGCGCACGGGCGAAAGACCTTTGGCGCGCGCCGTGCGGATATAGTCCTCGCGCAGCACTTCGAGCATCGAAGACCGCGTCATGCGCGCGACCACCGCGAGCGGGATCGTGCCCAGCACGATGGCGGGCAGGATCAGATGCGAGAGCGCGGAGCGGAACGAGCCTTCGTCGGTGCCGGGCAGGAGCGAATCGATCAGCATGAAGCCGGTCACGTGCGGAATGTCGTACTCCACGGCAATGCGGCCCGAAACCGGCGTCCAGCCCAATTTCGCCGAGAACACCATGATGAGAATGAGGCCCCACCAGAAGATCGGCATGGAGTAGCCGGTGAGCGCCGTGCCCATCACGCCGTGATCGACCAGCGTGCCGCGCTTGAGCGCCGCGAACACGCCCGCGGGCAGCCCGATCACGAGCGCGAAGAGGAGCGCGCAGATGGAGAGCTCGACGGTGGCGGGAAAGCGCGCAAGGAACTCGTCCATCACGCTCGTATTGGTGATGATCGAGGTGCCGAGGTTGCCTTGCAGCGCGTGGCCCACGTAGTGCAGATACTGGAGCGGCAGCGGTTCGTCGAGCCCGAGGCGATGCATCGCCTCGGCGTGCATCTGCGGGTCGACGCCGCGCTCGCCCATCATCACTTCGATGGGGTCGCCCGGAATCAGGTGGATGAGCGCGAACGCCAGAACGGTGATGCCGATGAAGGTGGGTATCACCATGCCGACCCGGCGCAACACGAAGCGGAACATGTTGTGTTCCCCCCAAAGCTTGAATTGAGCGTGAAAGTGAAATGCGACCGGCGACGGGGGCGCGTGACCCCGGTCGCCGGATCAGGCCCAGCCAGCGACCTCAGTGAAAGGTCCGCCGGCCGAACACCCCCTTCGCCCGATGTTACTGCACGCTCACGCCGTCGAAGCGCGCATAGCCCAGCGGCTCGATACGCATGTCGATCACCTTCTTGCTGACCGGCTGGTAGACGGTCGAGTGCGCGATGGGCGAGAACGGCAGCTGCTGCGCGAAGATCTGCTGCGCCTCGGTATAGTACTTCGTGCGCTGCGCCTGATCCGACGTAATGCGGCCTTTCTGGATCAGGTCGTCGAACGGCTTGTAGCACCACTTGCCGAAGTTGTTGCCGTTCACGGCCTCGCAGCCGAGCAGCGTGCCGAGCCAGTTGTCGGGGTCGCCGTTGTCGCCCGTCCAGCCTATCAGCATCGCGTCGTCCTCGCCGGCATGGGCGCGCTTGATGTACTCGCCCCACTCGTACGTGACGATCTTCGCCTTCACGCCGATCTTCGCCCAGTCGGCCTGGATCATCTCGGCCATCAGGCGCGCGTTCGGGTTATACGCACGCTGCACCG
This sequence comes from Paraburkholderia acidipaludis NBRC 101816, assembly GCF_000684975.1. Taxonomy (GTDB): domain Bacteria; phylum Pseudomonadota; class Gammaproteobacteria; order Burkholderiales; family Burkholderiaceae; genus Paraburkholderia; species Paraburkholderia acidipaludis. The sequence goes on from NZ_BAXZ01000001.1 coordinate 63,177, forward strand.
GCATGGCCCACAGCGTGATATCGAAACCGTTCGGCAAGCCCGCCTTCGCGAGCAGCGCTTTGGCCTTCACCGGATCGTAGGGATTGGCCTTCAAGGTCCTGTCATACGACCACTGCGTGGGCGGCATCGGGTTGGCGGCGGCCTGGCCCGCCCCCTGGTACACCGAATCGATGATCGCCTTCTTGTTGATCGCCATGTCCAGCGCCTCGCGCACCTCGAGCTTGTCGAGCGGCTTGTGCTCGACGTTGTACGAGAGGTAGCCCAGGTTGAAGCCCGGCTGCGAGGGCATGGCGATATTCGGTTCGAGCTTGAGCGGCGCGATGTCGGCGGGGCGCGGATAGCTCATCACCTGGCATTCGTCGCGCTTGAGTTTCTGTACGCGCACGCTCGCATCCGGCGTGATCGAGAAGATCAGCTTCGAGATCTTCACGGCGCCCGGCTTCCAGTAGTCGGGATTGCCTTCGAAGCGGATGGTCGCGTCCTTCGTGTAGCTCTTGAAGATGAACGGACCCGTGCCCACCGGATACTGGTTGATGTCGGCGGCCTTGCCGGCCTTCAGCAGTTGATCGGCATACTCGGCCGAGAGGATCGAGGCGAACTCCATCGCCACGTTCTGGATGAACGGCGCGTTCGGCTCGTTCAGCGTGAACTTCACCGTGTACGGGTCGACCTTCTCGACTCTCGCGATCAGCTTGTCGAGGCCCATGTCGGTGAAGTACGGGAACGACGCCGGGTACGCCTTGCGGAACGGCTGGTTCGGATCGAGCATGCGCTGGAACGTGAACACGACGTCGTCGGCATTGAATTCGCGCGTGGGCTTGAAGAACGCCGTGGTCTGGAACTTCACGCCGTGGCGCAGATGGAAGGTGTAGGTCTTGCCGTCGGGGGACACGTCCCACGACTGCGCGAGGCCGGGCTCGACCTTCGTGCCGCCGCGCTCGAATTCGACGAGGCGGTTGTAGACGGTGAACGTGTTCGCATTGAAGTCGACGCTCGTGGTGTATTGGGCGGGATCGAAGCCGGCGGGGCTGCCCTCCGAGCAGTAGACGAGCGTTTTGTTCGGAATGCTTTCGGCCTGGGCGAGAGAGGCTCCAGCCATCGTTGCGGCCGCAAGCACGACGAAAGAGGACAGTCGTGCAGCGCGCAACAGTTTGTTTTCGTTCATGTTTCCTCCAGTTCTGTGCCGGTTGGAACCGGCGTGGCGCGATCCTGCCCGGGTCCATGCCGCAGTTGCAGGCGAGCGGCGTAATGGGTGCGCAAAACACGCGCAAAACGCATAACTTTCTATTGTCGCCGCCCCTTCAGCGCAGACGTATGATTCCTGTCAATCCGGATGGTATTTGATACGCAACTGGAATGGATTCGATCACGGCCAAAAAAAACCGCGCGGCCCTGCCGGGTGACAGGAACCGCGCGGTCTGGTGATCCGGCGATCGGGTTCGCCGCGGCGCTCGCGCGCCGCTCGCGTCTCAGAAGCCGAGGCGCTCGCAAACGGCCTTGGTGGCCGCAGCGCTATTGAGCGTATAGAAGTGCAGGCCCGGCACGCCCGCTTCGCTGAGGCGGCGGCACAGCTGCGTCACCACGTCGAGGCCGAACGCGCGGATTGACTCGCGGTCGTCGCCATAGCTTTCCAGACGCTTCGCGATCCAGCGCGGCACTTCCGCGCCGCACATCTCGGAGAAGCGCATGAGCTGCGAATAGTTCGTGATCGGCATGATGCCGGGCACGATCGGCACGTCGACGCCCAGCTTGCACACCTCGTCGACGAAACGGAAATACGCGTCGGCATTGAAGAAGTACTGCGTGATCGCCGAATCCGCGCCCGCTTTCACCTTCTGCGCGAACGCGTCCAGATCGTGACGCGGCGAGCGCGCTTGCGGATGGTACTCGGGATACGCGGCCACTTCGATATGGAACGCGTCTCCGGTCTCCGCGCGAATGAACGCGACGAGGTCCGACGCATAACGCAGCGCGCCCATTTCGCCCATGCCCGAAGGCAGGTCGCCGCGCAGCGCGACGATATGGCGGATGCCGTGCGAGCGATAGGCCGCGAGGACCTCGCGCAGGCTTTCCCGCGAGGCGCCGATGCACGAAAGGTGCGGTGCCGCCTCGATGCCGTCTTTCGCGATGTCGACCACGGTGTCGAGCGTGCCCTGCTGGGTCGAGCCGCCCGCGCCGAACGTCACCGAGACGAACTTGGGCTTGAGCGTGGCGAGCTCCGCGCGCGTGGCGCGCAGCTTCTCCACGCCGTCCGGCGTCTTGGGCGGAAAAAATTCGAATGAAAGTTCGATCGGTTTCATGATGGGTTGCCGCGGGGACACCTCAGCCGAGGCTGCGGTTGCCGAAAATCAGGGCGGACAGGAGCCACGACACGATGCTGTAGAGGATCGAACCGAAGAACGCGGACCAGAAGCCCGACACTTCGAAGCCCTTGAGCAGCGAGGCCGCGAGCCAGAAACACAGCGCGTTCACCACGAGGATGAAGAGGCCGAGCGTGACGATCGTCACGGGCAGCGTAAGCAGGATCAGCACCGGGCGCAGCACGGCGTTGATGAGGCCGAGCACGAGCGCGATGATCAGCGCGGTGCCGAAGCTGCGGATATGAATCGACGGCACGAGCCAGGTGATGATCAGGAGCGCAAGCGCGTTGATCACCCAGGTCAGCAGCACGGTCATGGTTAGCTCCTTGTTCTTGACGGTAAAGCCGGTGGCGAAACATGCCCGCCACCGGCATCCGCTGACGGCTTAGTAGCGGTAGTGGTTCGGCTTGAACGGACCGTTCTTCTCGACGCCGATGTACGAAGCCTGCTCGTCGGACAGCACGGTCAGGTTCGCGCCGATGCGCGCGAGGTGCAGGCGCGCGACCTTTTCGTCCAGATGCTTCGGCAGCACGTACACCTTGTTCTCGTACTTCTGCCCTTGCGTGAACAGTTCGATCTGCGCGAGCGTCTGGTTCGTGAACGAGTTCGACATCACGAACGACGGGTGGCCCGTGGCACAGCCCAGGTTCACGAGGCGGCCTTCGGCCAGCAGGATGATGCGCTTGCCGTCCGGGAAGATGATGTGGTCGACCTGCGGCTTGATGTTGTCCCACTGGTACTGGCGCGTGGAAGCGACGTCGATTTCCGAGTCGAAGTGGCCGATGTTGCAGACGATCGCGTTGTGGCGCATCGCCTTCATGTGGTCGTGGTTCAGCACGTGGAAGTTGCCGGTGGCCGTCACGAAGATGTCGGCCTTGTCGGCCGCGTATTCCATCGTCACGACGCGGTAGCCTTCCATCGCGGCCTGCAATGCGCAGATCGGATCGATTTCCGTGACCCACACCGTGGCGCCCAGGCCGCGCAGCGATTGCGCGCAGCCCTTGCCCACGTCGCCGTAACCCGCGACCACGGCGATCTTGCCCGCGATCATCACGTCGGTCGCGCGCTTGATGCCGTCCACGAGCGACTCGCGGCAGCCGTACAGGTTGTCGAACTTCGACTTCGTGACCGAGTCGTTCACGTTGATGGCCGGGAACGGCAGGCGGCCTTCCTTCTCCATCTGGTACAGGCGGTGCACGCCCGTCGTGGTTTCTTCCGTCACGCCCTTGATGTGCGCGAGGCGCTTCGAGTACCACGCCGGATCGACGTCGAGGTGCGCGGCGATCGACTTGTAGAGCGCGACTTCCTCTTCGTTGGTCGGCTTGGCGATGACCGAGCGGTCCTTTTCGGCCTTCGAGCCGAGGATCAGCAGGAGCGTGGCGTCGCCGCCGTCGTCGAGGATCATGTTGGCGAACTCGCCGTTCGGCCATTCGAAGATGCGGTGCGAGAACTCCCAGTATTCGTCGAGCGATTCGCCCTTGAATGCGAACACCGGCACGCCGCCTTGCGCGATGGCGGCCGCGGCATGGTCCTGCGTCGAGAAGATGTTGCACGAGGCCCAGCGCACGTCGGCGCCCAGCGCCGTCAGCGTCTCGATCAGCACGCCGGTCTGGATCGTCATGTGCAGCGAGCCGGCAATGCGCGCGCCCTTCAGCGGCTGCTGCGCCTTGTACTCCTCGCGCGTTTGCACGAGACCGGGCATTTCGGTTTCGGCAATGTCCAGTTCCTTGCGGCCCCAGGCAGCAAGCGACATGTCGGCGACGACGAAATCTTTGGCTTGATCTTGCGGAATTGCGGCGTTCATCACGCCCTCCTTTCTAAAATTAACCTAGAAATTAAAGACGTGAGCGCCGTTTCGATGCGGCATTCGCCTCGCGCCATCCACGGGATACCTCGGGATATTGGCGAAAACAAAGTGCCGGATTGAGCGTCTCCGAGCCTGGCGGGGTGAACCCGTCGCAACGCTCCTCGGAGTCGAGGCGTGATTGTAGCAAATCGAGATGGCGGCCGCGTGAGCGGCCTGGCGCGGCGCGGGTATTTTGCGCACCGGGCCGACGCCGGATGCCGGATCAGATGGGCAGGAAGCCCAGCGCCGGCGCGAGCAGCACCATGGCCACACCCGCGATCATCATCGTGAGGCTCGCCACCACGCCTTCCTCGCTGCCGAGCTCGCGCGCCTTCGCGGTGCCCACGCCGTGTGCGGCCGCGCCGAACAGCGCGCCGCGCGCGAGGCGCGTGCGCAGCGGCACGCACGCCAGCACGAGTTCGCCGAACAGCATCCCGCACACGCCCGTGGCGATCACGAAGAGCGCGGTGAGGTCGCGCGGCGCGTGGATCTTGTCGGACACCGCGAGCGCGAACGGCGTCGAGATCGAGCGCGTCATCAGGCTGCGTTGCAGATCGGGCGCGAGATGCAGCAGCTTGGCGAGCGCGAGCGAGCCGCCCACCGCGACGACGATGCCCACCGTCACGCCCACCGTCAGCGAGATCCAGTGACGCTTGATGAGCGCGCGGTACTCGTAGATCGGCACGGCGAACGCAACCGTCGCGGGCCCGAGCAGCCACATGAGCCAGCGCGTGTCGGCAAAGTAGACGGGATACGGAATGTGCAGCGCGAGCACGATCACGCCCAGCACGACGGGCACCGCAACGAGCGGCGTGAGCCACGGCGAGCGAAAGCGCGCGTAGAGCGACTTCGAAGCGAAATAGAGCGCGACCGTGGCGATGAAGCAGGCGGCGGCGATCAGGCGCGCGGCGTCGTCGGCGAACAGGGAGGCAAGAAGCGTGTTCATGACGGATTCGTCCTGGAAAACAATCGGTCGGACTGCATGCGAAATGCGGCTGCGAGGTTTCGGCCGGTCAGGCGCGCGCGTGCTGGAGACGCGCCTGCTGCGCGCGGCGCAGCGCGAGACGCCGTTCGAGCCGCGCGGCCTGCTCCACGGCAATCGCCACGGCCACCATCACCATCAGCGTGCCCCCCATCACCACCAGCGCGAGACGCCAGCCGTCCGCGCGAAACAGGCCGCCATACTGAACCGCCGCCACGGCGGCCGGGATGAAGAAGAGCAGCATGTCGGAGAGCAGCCAGTCGGCGCCGGCCTTCACCCAGCGCGGCGCGACGCCGCCGCAAAAGAGCAGCGCGAGCAGCGCCACCAGACCGACCACGCCCGACGGCACCGGCAGATGCGTGACACGCACGAGCGCGTCGGCGGCAAACCAGACGCCGGCCAGCAACGCCGACTGCGCGGCGATCCGGCCCACGCGCGCCACCCCGCCTGCGTTTCGCGGAGCGTTGCGGGAGGAAAGAGAGGTCGGAGCGATCATGGCAAACCCTGGCTGGCGTTTCGATGGAAGTCAGTATAAGTTGCACCGCAACATAAATAAAATGACTTAGACTCATCGAAGTCATTCCAATCTGGAATTCAAAGCTACGACCGTGGAACTGCGCGCGCTTCGCTATTTCATCGAGGTGGTCCGGCAACAGAGCTTCACTGCTGCCGCGGAGGCCATGCACGTCACCCAGCCGACCATCAGCAAGATGGTCAAGGCGCTGGAGGACGAAACCGGCACGCAGCTGCTGCTGCGCGACGCCCGCCAGATGGTGCTCACCGACGCGGGCCGCGTTGTCTACCAGCGCGGCCAGGACGTGCTCGCGGCGCAGGCGCAACTGGAGGCCGAGCTCGCCGATCTGGCCACGCTGGGCCGCGGCGAGCTGACCATCGGCATTCCGCCGATGGGCGGGTCGCTCTTCACGCCGGCCATTGCGGCGTTCCGCCAGCGCTATCCGAAGATCGAGCTGAAGCTTTTCGAGCAGGGTTCGCGCGCGATCGAAGCGGCGCTGATTTCGGGTGAACTGGAACTGGGCGGCGTGCTGCAACCCGTCGATCCGGCGACGATCGACGTGCTGCCGATCTCGCACGAGGTGCTGTGGCTCGTCGCCCCAAAAGGCTCGCGCTGGGACGGCGCCGCGAACGTGCCGCTCGCCGACCTCGCCGCCGAACCGTTCGTGTTCTACGGCGAGAGCCTCGCGCTCAACGACGTGGTGTTGCACGCGTGCCGCGCGGCGGGCTACGTGCCGCAGATCGTGGGGCGCAGCGGGCACTGGGACCTGATGGCCGCGCTGGTGCTCGCCGGCGTGGGGATCGCGCTCCTGCCCGCGCCTTACGTGCGGCGGCTCGATGCGGCGCGTTTCACGTGCCTGCCGGTGAGCGAGCCCGAGATCGCGTGGGACATGGCGATCGGCTGGAAGCGCAACGCCTATCTGTCGCATGCGGCGCGCGCGTGGCTCGACGTGGCGCGCGAGGAGTTCGGCAAACCTTCTTCGTTTCTCGACGATTTCGTGCGGCCGCCGGGGTTGGAGGGGCAGTGGGGGCGTGGCAATTTCTGACGGGCTCCCGGAAGCGCCGCCGCGCCGATTCCCAAAAGCGTTGCCGTCGAGGATTCTCCGGTTGGGCATCTCGAGTTCGCCCTGCGGCATGAAGGGGTGAACCTTGAAGTTATCGACGCGGCGTTCGAGCATATTTCGGCCGACGAGCTGATCGAAGCGCTGGAATCCGCGCCCAACCGGGCCACGAATCCGGCGCGCCGGCGTGCCCGGGTCGCCGAGTCTCGCGGAACTGATGGAACAGGCGAAGCGCGCACTCGAAACGCTAACCGACCCGGTGCTCTACGAGCGGGCCGTCAACTATCTGTCTCTGTCGGAAACCCGAAGTAGCTACGCCATCGAGCGTGAAACACCGAGTTCCGACAAACAGGAGCGGTTCGTACAGTTGCTTCGTCGGGTCGGCGAGACGGCAGCCGTCAGCGAAGCGTGGCTTGTCGATCTGCAAAACGCCATCGTTCGGGACGTTTATAGCCAGGAAGCGTCCTACAGGACCACGCAAAACTGGCTCGAAGACGGCCTCGGTCGAATTACCTTTTTCCCGCCGCCGCCCGAGGATCTGCGCCGCGCGATGAAGGGGCGGGAAGCGTTCGTGAACGATACCAGCCGATGCGAGCATGCACTCGTCAAAACCGCCTGCGCGGCATTCGGCTTCGTGTACCTGCATCCGTTTCTCGACGGGAATGGCCGGCTGCACCGCTTCCTCATCCAGCACGTGCTGGCCCCTTCGTCGCCGTTGACCGGTGGAGCGCTGGTGCCGGTCTCGGCCGTCATCCTGAAACACATCCCGGAGTACCTGAGCGTTTTGAGCGGCTTCTCCCGGCCGGTTACGCAGCTTTGGCGATACCAGCGAGGGGACGCGACGCCCGTCGTGGTCCATTCGCCCGGTGGCCGGGCGTATCGATTCGTTGACGCGACGGCGGAAGTCGCGTTTCTTCACCGAATGATTCGAAGGGCGGTTGAAGACGAGATACCGCGAAGACGAGATACCGCGAGAGCTCGCGTGGCTGAGCGGCTACGACAAGGCGTACCAGCAGCTGGATGCCGAGCTCGACCTGCCTAACAAAGATTTGTCGGCGCTCATCCGGATGATTCAGTCGAACAATGGGGTCTTGTCGGAGAACCGGCGCAAGCAGTATGTCCACGTGCCGACGCAAATTCTCGACCGTATCGAACAGATTGTACGAGAGGCTTTCAAACAAGCCGACATCGACGCGGGAGATGCCGAGCCAGCCTCCGGCAGCACGAAGTAGCCGGATTTCGGGCTTACGCCCGGCACCGCGCAAAAAATGGGCCGATTTCGAGGCCGGCAAGGCGATTTCGAGAAGGGCTGCCCGTTCTGCCCGATTTTCGAGGTCGGGGAAAAACGCATCAGCAATACGGCTGACGCGTTGGACGAATCAATGATTAGCGCCACCTGGCAGGGCTTCGACAGGATAGCCAGGGTTCCCGCCAGGCGGCCTCCCTCAAGCTCCCCCGCTTACTGCTGCGGCACGAACTCGATACGGCGGTTGTGGAACCGGCCGCTCTCGGTATCGTTGCTGTCAACGGGCTTCGCGTCGCCATAGCCTTGCGCGCTCAGCGTGCCAGGCGGCGCGCCTTGCGCCACGAGATAAGTCCGCACGGCCAGCGCGCGCTGCTTCGAAAGCGCGAGATTGACCGTCGCGTCGCCCACGTTGTCCGAATAGCCCGCCACTTCCAGCTTCACCGACTTGCCGTTCTTCGCGCACGTATCGAGCACCTTTGCCGACTGGCGCAGGTCGTCAGCGGCGGAGGCCGGTACGACGGCGCTGCCCGTCGCGAAGTTCACGACCTGCAGGTTCAGCACTTTCGATACATCGTCGGCGGCGCACGATGCGTCGGCGCCGAAGAGGCCCTTGATCGCGTCGCGGAAGGACTGCGCCGCGCTCGCCACGGCCTGCTGCGCGTTGAATGCGCTGATATCGAAGCTCGCGCCGAACAGTGCCTTGAGCTTGTCGAGCCAGCCCGCCTTCGCATCGGCAGCCGCGCCGCTCAGCTCGACGTGCGTGCCGTCGATCTTCACTTCCGCACCCGGCAGCGCCATCAGCGGCAGCAGGCCGTCGAGGTGCGAGAGCCAGTCGGCAGGCTTCGTCGCCGGATCGACAGTCACGTTGGCCGTGAACTTGCCGTCGCCGAACTTCTTCAGTGCGTCAAGCAGCTGCGCCTTCTCGGCGTCGGTACCCACTGTCGCCGTGATCTGCGGCACGCCGGAGGTGTCCACCGTGAACGCGAGACGCGAGTCCCGCGTCGGCGCGGGCGCGGCGGCAGGCGCCGAGGCCGCGTCGCTCGCAGCCGATGCCGCGAGCGCAGCGGATGCGCCCGAGGCGGGCGCCGCCGCCGGCGTCGAAGCGTCGGAGGCCGGCTCCGCCGACGAGGCCGAAGCTGTGGCGGCGCTCGCCGCCGAATCCGGCTGGGCGGCCGCGCCGGCAGACTCGTTGTTCTGGCACGAACGCAGCGCGAAGAAGGCGAGGGCGAGGGCCAGCAGCGCGAGCAGCCACACGATCCCTGCATGGCTGCGTTTGCGCGGCGGCACTGGTTCGCGCTCGAGCGTCTGCGGCGGCCACGAGTTCGCCACGGGCTGCGACGGCGGATGCGGATGCGCGAAGTGCGCCGACACATCCTTGAGTTTCACGAGAATGGCGCCCCCGAAGGCCGCCGCGCTGCCAAGACCGATCGCACCCGCCATCCGGTCGGTGAGATGCGCCCTGATTGCCGGCAGTTGATGGCCGAGCAACGTAGGTAGTTGTCCTACCAAACCCTGCGACTGCACGAAATGCTGCTTCAGAATGCCCATCAGCGCCGCGCCGACCACACCGCACAGCGCGAAGGCCGTCGATTGCGGCGCGCCCGTATGCTCGGCTACGGCATCGGAGAGTGCGCCGACGTTCGTGCCGGTCGCCGTCTGGATCAATTGGCGGCCGCCGGTTTCGAGCGCGGAAAGGCTCGCCGTGTTCGAGAGCAGGCTGGGCAGCTGTTTGCCGATCTCAGCGTTCACGGCGGGCGACATGATGGCAGCAAAGAGATCGCGCGCCCCCTCTGCCGTGCCGCCGCGGTTCATGACGGCCGCGACAAGCGCCGGCGCGGCGACGCCTGTGATCCGGCGCGTGTACTCGGGGGTGAGCCCGAAACGGGTGGACAAGGTCTTGACGACATCGTCGCTCAGGACCGTTTCCAATAGTTGAAAGACGTTGATACTCATCGACGCGGTTCCTCGGGTTGCCGGACGCGCCACCTGACACGCCCCAATGCGTGCGCGATTATAGGGAGTGCGAAATCTCAAAAATGAGCGATAGGAGCAGGCCAAACACTGTTTGACGAAAGGCGCCTGCGGCGCGTGCTTTTCGTCAAGGAAGCGCGTGTCAGACCGCTACGCCCGCGCGGCTCGTATTGTCGTGAGCATGGCGCGCCTGCGCGATGAAGTCGGCCGCCCGCTCGCCTATCATGACCGTCGGCGCGTTCGTGTTGCCGCCAATCAGCGTCGGCATGACCGAAGCGTCGGCAATGCGCAGTCCGCTCACGCCGCGCACGCGCAACAGCGGGTCCACCACCGACTGCGCGTCGCTGCCCATGCGGCAGGTCGAGACCGGGTGATAGATCGTGTCGGCATGCGCGGCGATGGTCGCGCGCAATTCCGCTTCGGATTGTCCCGCATGCGTGTAGAGCTCGCGGCCGCCCAGCTGCGCGAGCGGCGCCGCGTCGATGATGCGCCGTGCGAGACGCGCGCCTTCCACGAGCCGGTCCATGTCGCGCGAATCTGACAGAAAGCGCGGATCGATCACGGGTGCCACGCGCGCGTCGGCGCTCGCGAGCGTCACCGTGCCGCGGCTGAACGGCCGCAGCACGCAAACGTGCAGCGAATAGCCATGCCCCCAATGCAGGCGGCGGCTGTGATCGTCCACGAGCGCCGTGCAGAAGTGCAGTTGCAGATCGGGCCGGTCGAGATCGGCGCGGCTCTTCAGGAAGCCGCCCGCCTCCGCCACGTTGGTCGTGAACATGCCGCGCCGCGCACCCAGGTAGCGCGCGAGCCCCGGCAGCATCTTCGCGACGCCGCGCAGCGAATAGCCGATGGTTTCGCTCGAATGGACGCGCTTGTTGTACGTAAAGTCGATATGGTCGATCAGGTTGCGACCCACCTCGGGCGCGTCGTGGAGCACGGCGACGCCATGCGCGCGCAGCGTGTCGGCCGGGCCGACGCCCGAGCACATCAGCAGTTGCGGCGTATTGAACGCGCCCGCCGCGAGGATCACCTCCGCGCGTGCGTCCAGCCTTTCGATCCGGCCGCCGCGCGCCACCTCCACGCCGCTCGCGCGCGCGCCTTCAAAGGTGACGCGCAGCACGGTCGCATCGGCGATCAGGTGCAGGTTCGCCCGTTCTTGCCCAGGCTTTTGGTCATACAGATACGCGCGTGCGACGGTGCAGCGTTCGCCGCCGCGCTGCGTCACCTGGTAGAAGCCCACGCCTTCCTGATCGGGCCCGTTGAAGTCGTCGTTGGGGCGAAAGCCCGCTTCCAGCGCCGCGCGCACGAAGCGCCCGGCCACCGGATTGCGCTCGCACAGGTCGGAAACGCTGAGCGGGCCGCCCGCGCCGTGCAGCGCGCTCGCGCCGCGCGAGTTGTCTTCCGCCCGCAGGAAATACGGCAGCACGTCGCGCCAGGCCCAGCCCGTGCAGCCCAGTTGCGCCCATTCGTCGTAATCGAGCGGATGGCCGCGCGTGTAGATCATCGCGTTGATCGCGCTCGACCCGCCGAAGCCGCGGCCGCGCGGCTGGTAGCCGCGCCGGCCCGCCAGGCCCGGCTGCGGTACGGTTTCATAGCCGTAGTTGTTCTTCATGCGCCGCGGCACCAGCGCCGCGACGCCCATCGGCATGTTGACGAGCAGATTGCGCCGCGTGTGCGGCCCGGCTTCGACGAGCGCGACGGTCGCGTCGGGGCAGTTCGCGGCCAGCCGCCCGGCTAGCGATGCGCCGCCCGAGCCGCCACCTACGATGATGTAGTCGTATGCCATCGTCTCCTCCCAGGTTCTTCGCGCTGCACCTGGTTTGCCCTTGGTTGGCACCCGGCGCACGCTCGTTCGATAATTCTTTTTCGCGCATTGTAGAAAGCGTCGCGGGCGGGCGCTGCAATTTATGTCAGAGAGTTCCCTCTAAAACGTAGGACGCTGCCGCGCCTAACATGAAGGGCGGTGCAAGCACCACCGATGAAAGGTTCCAGCAAGCAGTCAGGGAGCGCTGGAGCGGTCATGGGCCAGAAGAGCCCGCCCCAAGGAGGCAGACAAATGGAAATGGCACGTCGCCCCGGCACGACCCACGAAGTGACGAACCAGGCGCCGCCGCTCGCGGACTACAACCTGTTCGCCACCGACGCGGCGCTCGCCGAAGCTCTCGAGCGCGCCGGCGCCAGCTGGCATCGCGAAGCGCTCATGCGCGACGGCGAGCAGCTCGGCACGGCCGGGACGATCGCACTCGCCGATCTCGCCAACCGCCACGAGCCCGAGCTCTTCACCCACAGCCCGCGCGGCGAGCGCATCGACGCGCTCGAATTCCATCCGGCCTGGCACCGCCTGCTCACGCTGCTGCGCGCCGAGGGCCTGCACGCGCTGCCGTTCTCGAACCCGCAGCACGGCGCGATGGCCGCCCGCGCCGCGGGCTATTTCCTGCACGCCCAGATCGAGTCGGGGTCGCTCTGCCCGATGACCATGACGTTCGCGAGCATCCCCGTGCTGCAACGCGAGCCCGCGCTCTTCGAGCAGTTGCGCGAGCGCCTCTACGCGCGCAAGCACGACCCGCGCGATCTGCCCTGGCCGCAAAAGTCGTCGATGATGATCGGCATGGGCATGACCGAAAAGCAAGGCGGCTCCGACGTGCGCAGCAATCGCACCGAAGCGCGCCCCAGCGGCGCCGCGAGCGGCCGCGGCGCGGAATACCGGCTCACCGGCCACAAGTGGTTTTTCTCGGCGCCGCAATGCGACGCGCACCTCGTACTTGCGCGCACGGGCGAGCAGGAGGCGCTCTCGTGCTTCTTCGTGCCGCGCTACGCGCCCGACGGCGCGAAGAACGCCGTGAACGTGCAGCGCCTGAAGAACAAGCTCGGCAATCGCTCGAATGCGAGCAGCGAAGTCGAATTCTTCGACGCATATGGCGTGATGATCGGCGAGGAAGGCCGCGGCGTGCCCACCATCATCGAAATGGCGAACCATACGCGGCTCGACTGCGTGATCGGCAGTGCCGCGCTCATGCGCGCGGCGCTCGTGCAGGCGATCCATCACGCGCGGCACCGCAGCGCGTTCGGACGACTGCTGGCCGAACAGCCGCTCATGCAGAACGTGCTCGCCGATCTCGCGCTCGAATCCGAAGCCGCGACGGCGCTCTTCATGCGGCTCGCGCAGGCCTTCGAGGAAAGCGCCGATTCGCTGGCCGCGCGCGCGTGGCGCCGCATCGTCACGCCCGCCGCGAAGTTCTGGGTCTGCAAGCGCGCGCTCGCGTTCACCGGCGAAGCGATGGAGGTTTGGGGCGGCAACGGCTATGTCGAGGAAGGGCCGATGGCGCGCTTTTATCGCGAGGCGCCCGTCAATTCGATCTGGGAAGGGTCGGGCAACGTCATGTGCCTCGACGTGCTGCGCGCGCTGGAGCGCGAAGCCGATGCCGCGCAGGCGCTCTTCCTCGCCTGGCGGCGCGAGGCGCAGGGGCATCCGGCGCTCGAAGCGGCGCTCGACCGCTTTTCTGCACTCCTGAACGGTGCGCCCGGCACGCGCGAGGCGAACGCGCGGCACATCGCCCAGCAGCTCGTGCTGATCGCGCAGGCCGTGGTGCTGCGCGAAGGCCCGGCCGAAGTCGCCGACGCATTCATCGCCACGCGTCTGGACGAGCACTGCGCCGATAGCGGCCGCGTGTTCGGCACGCTGCCTGCGCGCTTCGATCATGCGGCGCTCGTCGCGCGCGCCTTTCCGGCGCCGTGACGCATGCCGTGACGCATGCCGCGAAAGACACCGTAAAGCGCGAAACCCGAAAAACGACAACACCTTCAAGCTCCGAGGACCGACCATGAAGCACGACCTGCCCGAGGCCCTTTCACCCGATTCGCCCGATTCGCCTGACGCGCGCAAATCGCACGGCGATAGCCTCCCCGCCCTGCTCGCCGCGCAGCGCGAAGCCTTCCTGCGCGAGCCCTTCCCCGCGTGGGAAACGCGTGTGCGCCACCTCAAGGCCCTGCGCGCGATGGTGATGAACCACCGCGACGCGCTGGCCGAGGCGATGAACGCCGACTTCGGCCAGCGCTCAAAGGCGGAGATCACGCTCGCCGAATTCGTGACGCTGAAGCAGGAGATCGACTCGGCGCTCAGGCACGGCGAGCGCTGGATGAAGCCGCAGCGGCGCGGCGTGGGCAAATGGCTGCGGCCGGCGCGCGCGAAAGTGGTGCCGCAGCCGCTCGGCGTGGCCGGCATCGTCGTGCCGTGGAACTATCCGCTGCTGCTCGGCGCGGGGCCGCTCGTGTGCGCGCTCGCGGCCGGCAACCGCGCCATGATCAAGATGTCGGAGCTCACACCGCGCACGTCGGCGCTCTTCGAGGAACTGATCGGCAAGACCTTCGCGCGCGACCACGTGGCCGTGGTGAACGGCGACGCCTCGGTGGGCGCCGCGTTCACGGCGCTGCCCTTCGACCACCTGCTTTTTACGGGCTCGACGCGCGTCGGCCACGAAGTCATGCGCGCGGCGTCGGCCAATCTCACGCCCGTCACGCTCGAACTGGGCGGCAAGTCGCCGGCGATCATCGGCGAAGCGGCGCGCTTCGACTACGCGGTCGACAGCCTGCTGCTCGGCAAGACGCTCAACGCGGGGCAGACCTGCATCGCTCCGGACTACGTACTACTGCCGCGCGGCAAGGAAGCGGCCTTCATCGAGCGCGCGCGCACGCGCTTTGCGCAGCTCTACCCGGACTTCCTGCACAACGGCGACTACACCTCGATCATTTCGACGCGTCATTTCGAGCGCCTTTTGCGGCTTGCCGACGAAGCGCAGGAAGCCGGCGCGCAACTGCACGCGCTCGGCGGCCACGACGCGGCGGCGCGCCGCCTCGCGCCCGTGATCGTGACGGGCGCGCCCGGGAACACGATGCTCATGCGGGAGGAGATTTTCGGGCCGCTGTTGCCGCTCGTGCCCTACGACACGCTCGACGAGGCGCTGCGCTACGTGAATGCGCGCGCGCGTCCGCTCGCGCTCTACTTCTATGCCGACGACGCGCGCACGGTCGATCGCGTGACGCGCGAGACGGTGGCGGGCGGCATGTCGGTGAACGACACGCTCATGCATATCGCCGCGGAAGGCCTGCCGTTCGGCGGCGTCGGCGCGAGCGGCATGGGCGCCTATCACGGCTACGAGGGCTTCGTGACGTTCTCGAAGATGAAGCCGGTGTTCACGCAGTCGCGCCTGAACGGGCGCGGGCTCATCGCGCCGCCCTACGGGCGGCTCTTCAACGCGCTGATCAGGTTGATGATGAAGTTCTGAGCGGCGCGGGCAACGCGGCCGGCGGCACGGGCCGCGCCAGTTCCATCGGCGCGAGGGTGGCTTTCGCGGCATGGTTCGCGGCATCGGCTCCGGCTGCCTTCGCCGGCTCGGCGGCTTCGAGCTGGTGCAGCCACGCCAGCAGTTCCGCTACGGCCTGATAGAGCCGTGGCGGAATCTTCGCATCGAGATCCACCTGCATCAGCAGCGACACCATTTCGGGCGACTGATGCACGTACAGCCCGGCCTCCTTCGCGCGCTGGACGATCATGTCGGCGACGATGCCGTAGCCCTTCGCCACGACGCGCGGCACGCCTTCGGCGGTGGGCGTGTCGTAGGCGAGCGCCGCGGCGGTCTTGCGGTGCATGCGGCTCATCAAAGCTCCCAGTCGAGGTCGGCGTCGGCGGCGGCGCCTGCCTGCGCCTCCTGGGCCGCGGCAGCGGCAGCGGCGCGCGCATAGGCGCTCGCGGCCTTCGAGGCTTCGGCGGGAGCCGGCGCGCCGCCGATCTCGCGAATCGAGAGCGAGGTCAGCGCGAGGCCCAGCGCTTCGAGGCGGCCGCGCAGCGCATCGCCGCCCGCCGTCAGCCGCGCCGCGCCGCCCGGATTCGCCTGCACGCGCACGGCGAGCGCCTCGCCCGCCAGCGTGAGCTCGGCGTCCACGGTGCCGAGCGTCGGCAGCGCGAGCGTGAGCCGCGTGCGCCACGGCGCCTCGGCCGCATCGCCGCCCGCCCCGTGACGCCCGTCGCGCGGATCGAAGCGCTCCTGCTGGATGCTCCAGTCGAACCGCACGCCGGACCACGCCTCGCCGGTCCAGCGGAATTCGCCGGTGGCGAGCAGGTCGAGCTGCTGGCGCACGAGCGGAATCACGGCGGCGTGCACCGCCTGGCTCTGCGCTTCGTTCTGCGACGCCGGCAGGAGCGTCGCTTCGGCCAGGAGGCCGTTCGCGCGCACGAACGCCGCGCCGGCCGGGTTCGAAGCGAACAAGGCCGCGTCGGCCTCCTGCCCCGGGTTGGCCGCCTGCGGCCCATTCGTGTCGTCGCCGCGCGCGCCGCCGGGCGCCGCATCGCGGGCGCCCGTTTCGGCCCAGAACACGTCGTCGGCCTCGTCGGAAGCGAGCGCCCACTCGAGCGGCAATTGCGCCGAGGCATCGACGAGCCGGTTCTGCGGCTCGTCCGCGAGCGAAGCGGGCGTGCGCTGGCCGAGGAGCCACTGCGCGAGGTGCGATTCGTAGAAAAGGCCGCTGCCGGTCACGGTCTGCTGCAGCGCGGCGGCGAGCGCCGCGACCGGACCCGATTGCGCGGCGGCGGCCTGGGCGGTCGCGCCGGCGGATGCGGCTTGCCCGGCGGCGGCATCCTCGGCCGCTGCTGCCGCGGCATTGGCCGTCGCGGCGCTGCCGGCAAGGGAGGAAGCGGGATTCCCGGCGCCTGCCGCGCCTTGCGCGAGCGCGGCGTCCGTATCGGCCATCAGCTCGGCTTCGAGCGCCGCCAGATCAGCCGCCGCCGCAGCAGCAGCGCTTGCAGGGGCCGCGGGCGTGGATGCGGCGGGCATGCCGGGCAACGGCAGGGAAGCGTCGCCGGGCGCGGCGGCATCGGGATCGCTCCAGACCGGCGCTTCGCCGACCACGGCGGGCGTCGCTTCGCCGCCGGAGCGGATGATGGCGTCGAGCGCGAGCGCGACGGCGGAGAGCACCGTCAGCGCCGAGGCCTGCGGGGTCGTGCCGGTTTGCGTGTCGGCGAGCGCGGCGGCGCCCGTGGCGAGCGCGGAAACCCCCGTCTGCGCGGCGCCGGCACTGCCCTGAGAGCCCACCGGACTGAGGCCGCTCACCCCGCTCGTCATCAGCGCGGCGCTGCCCGTGTCGATTCCGTTCATGCGCTCCCCGAAGCCGGCGGATCGCGGCGCTCATGGCGCCGCGCCCGTCTGTCCATATCGATATCAGCCGGCGCGTTCAGCGCGCGCCATACAGTTCTTTCAAGACCCTCGAAGGCTGCGCCGTCCCCGCGAACAGCGCGGACAAACGCGCCATGCAGGGACTCGCGAGATCGCGGATAGCCGCATCGTCGGCCAGGATCTGGCGGATCAACTCGAACTTGCGCGCGCGTTCCGCGCCGGTGAGCCGGACGCCGCCGTCGGCGGCCTTGAGCGCATCGACGAGTGTGCGGTACTCCTCCTGGAGACCGATCAGCGCATTCCAGTGCGAATCGCGTGCCGCGCAGAGCATCTGCCCCGAGACTGCCGCAATCGCTTCGTAGTGGGCGAAGTAGTCTGCTTTCGAACTCATCTCGTCAATGGACCGGACCCCGGAGCAGCTGGCATGGCGCCCGGCCGCTCGGCTTCCGGCGCAATTCCCAGCCATGCTTCCTCGAGCGTTGCCAGGAGCCGGTCGACCTCGACCAGCTTGGACTCGCTCTGTTCAATATTGGCTTCCAGCAGCCGCCGCGTCATGTAGCCGTACAGCGTGTTCAGGCGTTGCGCGATTTCCCCGCCCGCCTCCTGGTTCAGCGACAGCTGGAGCCCACTTTCGACAATCCGGATCGCCTTGCTGATCGCCTCGCAACGCGGCCCGACATTACCCATCTGCAAATGCATGCGTGCCTGTGCAACCGCTTTGCGCGCACCCTGGTACAGGAGGACGATCAGTTTGTGCGGACTCGCGCCCATGACCCCCGTCTGGACCCCCACGCGTGCGTAAGCATTGGCTCCGGAATGGGCAGGGGAAAACATCGGCGCTTCTCCTCGATACGTGCTGCGGTGGTTACGGTCTCTGCGCCCGGCGCGCACAGTGCGCCGGCCAGCTTGTAACCGGGTTATCGGAACGAAGCGGGAGAAGCTTTAGCGCGGCGTCAGTGCGGCGCGCTCAGACCTGGATCTGCATGAGGTCGGTGTAGGCGGACACCAGCTTGTTGCGCACCTGGAGCCCGAACTGAAAGCCGACGTTGGCTTTCTGCATGTCCACCATGACGTCGTTGATCGACACGTTGTTCGACCCCAATTCGAACGCCTGCGACTCGCCCACGGCCTTTTGCTGGTCGTCGCTGATCTTGTCGAGCGAGGCCTTGAGCGCCGCGGCGAACCCGCCCGCCGTCGCCGCGCCCGACGACTCGTCGGCGGCGGTGGTGCCGCCGGCCGCCTGCGCCGCCATCGATTGCATCTGCGCGAGCGCGGAGGTGAGCGGGGATATGGTCATGGTGACTCCACGAATCAGGAAGGAATGGCGCGCCGCTCGCGCGGCCGCAATCGCCCGGCGCCCGCCGCAGCCCGAGCGGACAAGGGCGCCGAGTCTGGTGGAGAGCATAGCAGCGGGCCCTTTGCGGGAGCGCCGAAACTAGGGGGAAAACCCGGCTCTATTCCCGCAATCGGCTTGCCCCGCGCCCCGGATAATTCCCCGGTGTGAAAGTCCCGGCCGTGCGCGCGCAGCGCCGCCAGCGGGACGCAGCAGGACTCCCGGAGAAACCCGACGCATGGATTCGTCAGCCAACTCTTTGATCAACCCCGACGCCCGCATGGGCCTCGCCACGGGCGCGGCCGCAGCGGGTGCGGCCGCGCCCGGCGCCGCGGACGACTTCGGCGGCGGCGCGGGCGGCGGCTTCGCGCAGCGCCTCGGCTCGCTGTCGTCGCTGCGGGGCATGCGCGGCAACCCGCGCGCGCCGCTCATCGTGGCCGTTGCCATATTCGTCGCGGTCGTGGCGGCGCTCGTGCTCTGGTCGCGCGCGCCCGACTACAAGGTGCTGTACAGCAACCTTTCCGACCGCGACGGCGGCGCCATCATTACTGCGCTCCAGGCCGCAAACGTTCCCTACAAGTTTTCGGACGGCAACGGCGCGATTCTCGTGCCCTCCGACCAGGTGAACGAGATGCGCCTGCGCCTCGCTTCCCAAGGCCTGCCGAAGAACGGTTCGGTCGGCTTCGAGCTGATGGACAACCAGAAGTTCGGCATCAGCCAGTTCGCCGAGCAGGTGAACTACCAGCGCGCGCTGGAAGGCGAGCTCGAGCAGACGATCGAGTCGATCGCGAGCGTGAAGTCGGCGCGCGTGCACCTGGCCATCCCGAAGCCCACCGTGTTCGTGCGCGAGCGCGAGGCGCCCACCGCCTCGGTGCTCGTGAACCTCTATCCGGGCCGCATGCTCGACGACGGCCAGGTGGCCGCGATCGCCCATATGGTCGCCGCCGCGGTGCCCGACCTGCCGGTGCGCAACGTGACCGTGGTGGACCAGGACGGCAACCTGCTCACGCAGAACAGCTCGGGCGCCGGCCTCGACGCCTCGCAGCTCAAGTACGTGCACCAGGTCGAGCACGACACGCAGGCGCGCATCGACGCCATCCTCGCCCCGCTCTTCGGCGCGGGCAACGCGCGCTCGCAGGTGAGCGCCGACATCGACTTCTCGAAGCTCGAGCAGACCTCCGAAGACTACGGCCCGAACGGCAGCCCGCAGCAAAGCTCGATCCGCAGCCAGCAGCAGAGCATCGACACGGAAATGCAGCAGGGCGGCGCCTCGGGCGTGCCGGGCGCGCTTTCGAACCAGCCGCCGCAGCCGGCCTCGGCGCCCATCACCGCGCCGGCGGGCGCGAGCGGCGCGCCGGCCACGACGCCGATCTCCGACCATCGCGACACCACGACCAACTACGAACTCGACAAGACCGTGCGCGACTTTCAGCAGTCGCCGGGCGGCATCAAGCGGCTTTCGGTCGCCGTGATCGTCAACTATCAGCCGAAGGTGGATGCGAAAGGCCACGCGACGATGCAGCCGCTCGACGCCCAGAAGCTCGCCCAGATCGACCAGCTCGTGAAGGACGCGATGGGCTACGACGCGAAGCGCGGCGACTCCGTGAACGTGGTGAACGCGGCGTTCCAGCAGGAAGTCGACCCGGACGCGAACCTGCCGTGGTGGCGCCAGCCCGACATCATCGCGCTCGCGAAGCAGATCGCGACGTGGCTCGGCATCGGCGCCGTGGCGCTGTTCCTCTACTTCGCGATGGTGAAGCCGGCGCTGCGCCGCGCGTTCCCGCCGCCGGAGCCGACCGCGCCCGCGCTGGCGGGCAGCGACGACGCCGAGCCGCTGCTGCTCGACGGCCTGCCCCACGCCGAGAAAAAGGCCGAGGACCACGACAGCGAAGCCGCGCTGCTCTCCTTCGAGAGCGAGAAGCACAAATTCGAGCGGAACCTGGAGTACGCGCGCACGATCGCGCGCCAGGATCCGAAGATCGTTGCAACCGTCGTGAAGACCTGGGTGAACGATGAGCGCTGAAGGGGCTGTCAAGAGTGCACTGCTGCTGATGTCGATCGGCGAGGAGGAGGCCGCGGAGGTCTTCAAGTTCCTCGGTCCGCGCGAGGTGCAGAAGATCGGCACGGCCATGGCCACGCTGAAGAACGTCAAGCGCGAAGAGATCGAGGTCATCCTGCAGGAGTTCGTGAAGGAGGCGGAGCAGCACACGGCCTTCTCGCTCGACTCCAACGACTACATCCGCAACGTGCTCAACAAGGCGCTCGGCGAGGACAAGGCCGGCGCGATCATCGACCGCATCCTGCAGGGCGGCGACACGAGCGGCATCGAAGGGCTCAAGTGGATGGACTCGGGGTCCGTCGCCGAGCTCATCAAGAACGAGCACCCGCAGATCATCGCGACGATCCTCGTGCACCTGGACCGCGACCAGGCCTCGGAAATCGCCTCGTGCTTCACGGAGCGCCTGCGCAACGACGTGCTGCTGCGGATCGCGACGCTCGACGGCATCCAGCCGGCCGCGCTGCGCGAGCTCGACGACGTGCTCACGGGCCTGCTCTCGGGCAGCGACAACCTCAAGCGCAGCCCGATGGGCGGCATCCGCACGGCGGCCGAAATCCTCAACTTCATGACGAGCCAGCACGAAGAAGGCGTGCTGGAGAGCGTGCGCCAGTACGACGCGGAGCTCGCGCAGAAGATCGTCGACCAGATGTTCGTGTTCGAGAACCTGCTCGACCTCGAAGACCGCGCGATCCAGCTGCTGCTCAAGGAAGTGGAGTCGGAGTCGCTCATCATCTCGCTCAAGGGCGCGCCGCCCGCGCTGCGCCAGAAGTTCCTCGCCAACATGTCGCAGCGCGCGGCCGAACTGCTCGCCGAAGACCTCGACGCGCGCGGCCCGGTGCGCGTTTCGGAAGTCGAGGCGCAGCAACGGCGTATCCTGCAGATCGTGCGAAATCTGGCCGAGAGCGGTCAGATCGTGATCGGCGGCAAGGCGGAAGATGCGTATGTCTGACGAAACGACGGCCGAAGCCAGCATGGCAAAGGCCAAAGCCAGAACCTCGGCGTACCAGCGCTGGGAGATGGCGTCGTTCGACCCGCCGCCGCCTCCGCCCCCGCCGCCTTCGCCCGACGAAGAAGCGGCCTTCGAGGCCGAGCTGCAGCGGCTGCGCGACGACGCGCACGCGCAAGGCGTGGCCTCGGGCCACGTCGCGGGCCAGGCGCTCGGCTACCAGGCCGGCTATGACCAGGGCCACAAGCAGGGCTTCGAGCAGGGCCTCGCCGACGCGCGCGCCCAGGCGCGCCAGCTCGCGCAGATCGCCCAGCGCTTTTCCGACGCGCTCACGACCGTCGAGGCGGGCGTGGCCGACACGCTCGTCGAGCTCGCGCTCGACATTGCCCAGCAGGTCGTGCGCCAGCACGTCCAGCACGACCCGACCGCGCTCGTCGCGGTGGCCCGCGAGGTGCTCGCCGCCGAACCCGCGCTCGCGGGCTCGCCGCAGCTCGTGGTGAGCCCCGCCGACCTGCCCGTGGTCGAAGCCTATCTGCAGGAAGAACTCGAAGCGCGCGGCTGGACCGTGCGCACCGATCCGGCGCTCGAGCGCGGCGGCTGCCGCGCGCAGGCCGCCACCGGCGAGGTCGACGCGAACGTCGCCTCGCGCTGGGAGCGCGTGTCCGCCGCGCTCGGCAAGGTCCGGCCATGGTGACGCCGCCGACCGCCGGAACGATCCACACGAGCGGCCTGACGCCGCTCGAGCAGGAGCTGGCGCTCGCTTCGTTCGGGCCCGGCGCGCACGACGCGGAGCAGGCCGCCGTGCTGGTGGGCGGCGACGTCCACGCAGCCCCCGCCCCCGCCGCCGCGGGCCCGCACGCGGGCGCTGCCGGCAGCGCCGCGGAAGTCCCGCCCTACACGCCGCCGCCCCACTTCGATCCCGCGAACCCGCATTTGCAGTCCTGGAACACGTTCCTCTCGGGCGTGCGCCAGCGCAACGGGCTGGCGAAGCCGCTGCGCGCCTGCGGCCGCCTCACGCGCGCGGCCGGCCTCGTGCTCGAAGCCGTGGGCCTGCGCCTCGCGGTGGGCGCCGAAGTGATGATCGAACTGCCGCCCGGCGCCACGCTGGCGATGGCCGAAGCCGAGGTGGTGGGCTTCTCGGGCGACAAGCTGTTCCTCATGCCCACGACCGAAGTCGCGGGCCTCTTGCCCGGCGCGCGCGTCTGGCCGCTCGAGGCCGCGCCGATCGCCAATCCCATGGCGGGCGCGAAGCGCCTGCCGGTGGGCTGGGGCATGCTCGGCCGCGTGGTGGACGCCTCCGGCAAGCCGCTCGACGGCCTCGGGCCGCTCGCGGCCGAAGCCGACGCGCCGCTCACCGCGCCCTCGATCAATCCGCTCAACCGCGAGCCGATCCACAAGGTGCTCGACGTCGGCGTGCGCGCGATCAACGCCCTGCTCACCGTCGGGCGCGGCCAGCGCATGGGCCTCTTCGCGGGCTCGGGCGTCGGCAAGTCGGTGCTGCTCGGCACCATGGCGCGCGCGACGAGCGCCGAGGTGATCGTGATCGGCCTGATCGGCGAGCGGGGCCGCGAAGTGAAGGAATTCATCGAGCAGATCCTCGGGCCCGACGGGCTCGCGCGCTCGGTCGTGGTGGCCGCGCCGGCGGACGTCTCGCCGCTGCTGCGCATGCAGGGCGCCGCCTACGCCACGACGCTCGCCGAATATTTCCGCGACCAGGGCAAGCACGTGCTGCTGCTGATGGACTCGCTCACGCGCTACGCCATGGCGCAGCGCGAGATCGCGCTCGCCATCGGCGAGCCGCCCGCGACCAAGGGCTACCCGCCTTCGGTGTTCGCGCGCCTGCCCGCGCTCGTCGAGCGCACCGGCAACGGCCCCGAGGGCGGCGGCTCGATCACGGCGTTCTACACCGTGCTCACCGAAGGCGACGACCAGCAGGACCCGATTGCCGACTCGGCGCGCGCGATTCTCGACGGCCATATCGTGCTTTCGCGCGTGCTCGCGGAAGCGGGCCACTATCCGGCCATCGACATCGAAGCCTCGATCAGCCGCGCGATGACCGCGCTGATCGACGACCAGCACCTGAACCGCACGCGCGCGTTCAAGCAGATGCTCTCGCGCTACCAGCGCAATCGCGACCTCATCAACGTGGGCGCCTACGTGAGCGGACGCGACGCGGTGCTCGACCGCGCGATCGCGCTGTATCCGCGCATCGAGGCGTTTCTGCAGCAAGGCTTTCGCGAGACCGCCAGCTACCCGTCCAGCCTCGAAGCGCTCGGCGCGCTCCTCGGCCAGACCTCCACAGGAGCCAGGACATGACGCAACACTCCCCGCTGCAAACGCTGATCGGGCTCGCGCAGGACGACGTCGACGCCGCCGCGCAGCGCCTCGGGCGCATGCAGCGCGAGAAGAACGAGATCGAGACCCAGCTCGAGGCGCTCATCAACTACCGCGCGGAGTACCACACGCGCTTCACCGAGTCGGCGCGCCAGGGGATGGCGGCCGGCAACGTGCGCAACTTCCAGGCGTTCATCGACACGCTCGATACCGCCATCGAACAACAGCGCCGCATGCTGGACCAGGCCACCGCGCGCCTCGAGGCCGCGAAGCCGGAATGGCAGCGCTGCAAGCAGAAGCTCGGTTCATACGAAGTGCTGCAGGCGCGCCAGGACGACGTGGCCGCCCGCAAGGAAGCGCGCCGCGAACAACGCGACTCCGACGAGTACGCCGCGCGCATCCTGCGCATGCGTGCGCCGCAACACCCTTAACCGTAGGTATCCGAAGGAATCGCCATGCCGATCCTTGCCATTGCCAGTTCGCTGCTCGATGCCGTAGACGACGCGTTGTCCAGCAACTCCGCCAGCCAGACGAACCAGGGTAGCCAGGCCTTCGCGCAAACGCTGCAGCAGAGCATGGGCGCCCAGCAGCAAAACACGCCGCCGGCATGGCAAAACAGTTCGTCCTCGCAAGCGGCGCAGTCGTCGCAGCAAGGGTCGGCGGCGGCGTCCTCGCAGAGCCAGCAGTCGTCGCAGGCCGGTCAGGCCTCGCAGTCGGACGCGGCCGGCGGCACGCAGGACAGCGGGAGCCAGCAAAGCGCCGGCGCCTCGGACGGCAGCTCGCAGTCGTCGTCGGGCACGCAGCAGACGTGGGGCAGCGGCCAGCATCACAACAGCAACTCGCCCACCCAGCAGCAGGCCGACGCCGCCGGCGCACAGGCCGCCGCCGCGGCCATGCAGGCCCAGGCGCAAGCCCAGAGCGCGACGGCCGCCAACGGCCAGGCCGGCACGGACGCCACGCTGCAAAGCCTCGCATCGGGCGCCGCGGCCGGCGCGCTGGCCAACGGCGCGAGCGGCAGCGCTGCGGACGGCGGCGGCAAGTCGGTCCACGACGCGCTGCAGGCCGCGCTCGCGGCGGCGCGCGGCGGTCAGGGCGCCGTTTCGGCACGCTTCGCTTCGGTGGGTGCCGCCGCGGGCAGCGCGGCCGGCGCGACGGCAGGCGCCAGCGGTGCCGCGGGCAGCGCCGGCTCGGCGAACGGTTTCGGCGCTCACCTCGCAGCCCACGGCGCGGGGAAAGACGCGGGCGCGGCCGGCACCGCCAACGGCGATGCGCTGGCCTCCGGCACGAGCGCGGGCGCGAGTCCCGCCCAGGCCGCCGCGGACGCCCTCGCCGCCGCGGCGGCGGCCCAGCAGGGATCGACCCAGACGGCTTCGAGCAGCACCAACCAGGCTGCCGCCGATGCCCTCGCCGCGACGCAGGCCGCCGCCGCGGCGGCCGCCCAGGCCCAGGCCGTGGCGCAGGCGCCGGCCGCGGCTGCCGCGGCCGGCGCGAACGCCGCCGCGCTGGCCCCGCAGGTGGGCACCTCCGACTGGGAGGACGCGCTGAGCCAGAAGGTGGTGTTCCTCTCGAACGCAAGCCAGTCCTCGGCCGAGCTGACGCTCAATCCGAAGGATCTCGGCCCGCTTCAGGTCGTGCTGCAGGTCTCCGAAAGCCACGCCCATGCGCTCTTCGTTTCGCAGCACCAGCAGGTGCGCGACGCCGTGGAGGCCGCGCTGCCCAAGCTGCGCGAGGCGATGGAGCAGAACGGCATCGGCCTTGGCAGCGCCAGCGTGAGCGACGGCTTCGCGCGGCAGATGAACCAGCAGGGACAGCAGAACGGCGGCAACGGCTCGCGCTCGGCAAGCAACGGCGGCGGCGGCAGCAGCTCCAGCCAGGGCGACGACACCGGCACCGTGACGGCCTCCACGGCCACGCAGCGCAGCGTCGGCCTGATCGACACCTTCGCCTGACCCTCCTCTTCCCCTGACCCGGTCCGCGGGACAAAACGCGGATACGGCGGATACGGCGGACACAGCGGGCGCGGCGCACCGAAGCCGGTGCCCGCGCCCGCGCCGCCACGCGCCTTGCGCGGCCGGCCGCGGCCCGTGCAACAAAAGCACGAGATAGCCGGAAATCCCCCTTCTATTCCTCCCATCGCTGCAAGGCAAAAGCCAGAACAATGCAAGCTCCCGGGATTAACGGCCGGCAGGCCCGCTTCCCAGCCCGTACGCAAGGCTCACAACGCACATGGCCACCACGACCGCAAACCAGCAAGCCGCTCCCCAGAGCGCGAAACCCGGCCCGATGAAGCGCCTCATCGTGATCGCCCTGATCGCGCTCCTTGCCGCCGGCGCGGCAGCCGGCGCGACCTGGTTCGTGATGCAGCGGCACGAGGCCAGCGCCCCCGCCGCGACCGCGAGCGCGCCGGTTCCCGCCGTGCCGGTCTACTTCGCGCTCGACCCGATGACGGTGAACCTCCAGTCCGACGACGGCGAAACGCACTATCTGCGCATCGGCCTCACGCTGAAGCTCGACACGCTCGCCACCCAGGACGCCCTGCGCGACCGCATGCCCGAGATTCGCAGCCGCGTGCTGCTCGCGCTCTCGAACAAGCATCCCGAAGATCTCGCCACGCTCGACGGCAAGCACGCGCTCGCCACCGAGCTCGCCGCGCTGATCGCCCAGCCGACCGAGCCGCACGGCACGCCAGCGCACGTCGAAGACGTGCTGTTCACCGAATTCGTCGTGCAGTGAGCGAACACCCATGACAGGCGGGGAGAACTACGCATCATGAGCATGAACCACAGCGAGTTCATGTCCCAGGAGGAGGTCGATGCCCTCCTCAAGGGCGTCACCGGCGAAGTCGACTCGGACCAGGATCAGTCCGAGAACAAGGGCGTGCGCCCCTACAACATCGCGACACAGGAACGCATCGTCCGCGGCCGGATGCCCGGCCTCGAAATCATCAACGAGCGTTTCGCGCGCCTCCTGCGCGTGGGCATCTTCAACTTCATGCGCCGCACCGCCGAGATTTCGGTCGGGCCCGTGCGCGTGCAGAAGTACAGCGAATTCACGCGCAACCTGCCCATCCCGACGAACCTGAACCTCGTGCACGTGAAGCCGCTGCGCGGCACCTCGCTGTTCGTGTTCGACCCGAACCTCGTGTTCTTCGTGGTGGACAACCTGTTCGGCGGCGACGGGCGCTTTCACACGCGCGTGGAAGGCCGCGACTTCACGCAGACCGAGCAGCGCATCATCGGCAAGCTGCTCAACCTCGTGTTCGAGCACTACACGACGGCGTGGAAGAGCGTGCGCCCGCTGCAGTTCGAATTCGTGCGCTCGGAAATGCACACGCAGTTCGCCAACGTCGCCACGCCCAACGAGATCGTGATCGTCACGCAGTTCTCGATCGAGTTCGGGCCGACGGGCGGCACGCTCCACATCTGCATGCCGTACTCGATGATCGAGCCGATCCGCGACATACTCGCCTCGCCCATCCAGGGCGAAGCGCTCGACGTGGACCGCCGCTGGGTGCGCGTGCTCTCGCAGCAGGTGCAGGCCGCGGAAGTGGAGCTCACCGCCGATCTCGCCCAGGCGAAAGTCACCTTCGAGCAGATCCTGAACATGCAGAAGGGCGACGTGCTGCCGCTCAACATTCCCGAGCACATCGTCGCCAAGGTGGACGGCGTGCCGGTGATGGAATGCGGCTACGGAATTTTCAATGGTCAATACGCGTTGCGGGTCCAGAAGATGATCAGCGCAGCCGACACGATGAAGGAAGGTGGATATGAGTGACGTGAACGCCACGCCCGCTGACGAACCGGTCCACGAAAGCGGCGCGCAAGCCGCTGCGCAGGCCGCCGAGGACGACGCGCTGGACGACTGGGCAAGCGCCCTTGCCGAGCAGAACGGCAACGAGCTGGACACGCAGCCGGCGACTTCCGCGGGCGTGTTCCAGCCGCTCTCGAAGGTGAGCCCGACCAACACGCGCAACGACATCGACATGATCCTGGACATTCCGGTCCAGATGACGGTCGAGCTCGGGCGCACCAAGATCGCGATCCGCAACCTGCTGCAGCTCGCGCAGGGCTCCGTGGTGGAGCTGGACGGCCTCGCGGGCGAGCCGATGGACGTGCTCGTGAACGGCTGCCTCATCGCCCAGGGCGAAGTGGTGGTCGTGAACGACAAGTTCGGCATCCGCCTCACCGACATCATCACGCCCGCCGAGCGGATCCGGAAACTCAACCGATGAAACCGCAGGCAGGACGCGGCGGCCGGGCGGCGCATGCCGCCTCGCGTTTCATGGCGCGTTTCATGGCATGTGCCATCGCGCAAATCGGCGGCGCCATCGCGTTGTCCGCCGCGGCCGTGCCGCTCGCCGCGCACGCGGCCGATCTCAAGGCGGTAAACCAGGCCGTGAGCCAGGCCGCAAACCAGGCCGCGGCCCTCTCCGCTTCCGGCGCATCTGCATCCGCGGGCGTCGCGACGCTCGGCGCGGGCAGCGCCGTGCCCGCGCTCGGCTTTGGCGCCGTGCTGCAAACCGTGTTCGGTCTCGCGCTCGTGATCGCCGTGGTGTTCGGCTGCGCGTGGCTCGCGCGCCGTCTCGGCCTGCAGGGCGGGCAGCGCAATGCGCTCGTGAAGACCGTCGGCGGCGCCTCGCTCGGCGGCAAGGAGCGCGTGGCCGTCGTCGAGATCGGCGACACCTGGCTCGTGCTCGGCGCCGCGCCCGGCAACGTGCGCCTTCTCCACACCATGCCGGCCGGCACCGCACCGCAAACCGCGGCCGCCCCCGCCCCGCTGTCGGGCAGCTTCGGGCAACGCTTTCGCGACGCGCTGAAGAGCGAAGCCGGCAAACGATTCAGGCGTCACGACGCCGGAGCGCAGTAAATGCACAGCCGTTCCCTCCACGCGGCGAAGCGCCGCGCGCGCACCGTCTCGCGGGCACGGGCCATGCTGCCTGCGCTGCTACCCGCCGTGCTGACCTTCGGCGCGGCGGCGCTCGCGCTCGTGCTGCCGCATACGGCGCACGCACAGGCCGCCCAGCCCATGGGCCTGCCCGCCTTCAACACGAGCCCGGGCCCCGGCGGCGGCACCACGTATTCGCTGAGCGTGCAGACGATGCTGCTGCTCACGATGCTGTCGTTCCTGCCGGCGATGGTGCTGATGATGACGAGCTTCACGCGCATCATCATCGTGCTCTCGCTCTTGCGCCAGGCGCTCGGCACGACCACGACGCCGCCCAACCAGGTGCTCGTGGGCCTCGCGCTCTTTCTCACGCTGTTCGTCATGTCGCCCGTGATCGACAAGGCGTACAACGACGGCTACAAGCCCTTCTCGGCCGGCACGCTGCCCATGGACGAGGCGGTCTCGCGCGGCGTCGCGCCGTTCAAGACCTTCATGCTGCGGCAGACGCGCGAGTCGGACCTCGCGCTTTTCGCGCGCATCTCGCACGCGGCGCCCATGCAGGGCCCCGAAGACGTGCCGCTCACGCTGCTCGTGCCGGCCTTCGTCACGAGCGAGCTGAAAACGGGCTTCCAGATCGGCTTCACGATCTTCATCCCGTTTCTCATCATCGACCTCGTGGTGGCGAGCGTGCTGATGTCGATGGGTATGATGATGGTCTCGCCCACGACGATCTCGCTGCCGTTCAAGCTCATGCTGTTCGTGCTCGTGGACGGCTGGCAGCTCATGATCGGCTCGCTCGCGCAGAGCTTTACCTGAGTGTTACCTGAGGAGACCCGCTCATGACGCCCGAAATGGTCATGACCCTCGCCCACGAGGCCATGTACGTCGCGATGCTGCTGGCCGCGCCGCTCCTGCTCGTGTCGCTCGTGATCGGCCTGATGGTGAGCCTCTTCCAGGCCGCCACGCAGATCAACGAAACCACGCTCACGTTCATTCCCAAGCTCATCGCCATCGCGTTGACGCTCGTGATCGCCGGGCCGTGGATGCTCACAACGCTCGTGGACTATATGCACCGCATATTCGCGAACATCCCTACGCTCGCGGGCTAGCGCGCGGCGCCCCCAACCCGGTTTTCCGCACGGCTCGCGCACGATGTTTACGGTCACCTACGCCCAGCTGAACGCCTGGCTCACCGCATTCCTGTGGCCGTTCACGCGCATCCTCGCGCTGATCGCGGCCGCGCCGGTGCTGGGCAACCAGTCGCTGCAGGCGCGCGTGAAGATCGGCCTCGCCGCGTTCACGGCGCTCATCGTCGCGCCCACGCTCGGGCCCATGCCGCAGGTCACGGTGTTTTCGGCCGACGGCGTGTGGATCCTCGCGAACCAGTTCCTGATCGGCGTGGCGCTCGGCTTCATCATGCAGATCGTCTTCGGCATCGTGATGACGGCGGGCGACCTCATGGGCCTCGGCATGGGGCTCGGCTTCGCGAACTTCTTCGATCCGCAGGCGGACACCAACGCCTCGGCGGTCTCCAGCCTGCTCAACACCCTCGCCATGCTCACGTTCCTCGTGCTCGACGGCCATCTGCAGATGATCGCCGCGCTCGTGGACTCGTTCCAGTCGGTGCCGATCGGCGCGAACGTGCTGGGGGCGGCGGGCTGGCGCCAGATCGCGGAATGGGGATCGATGCTGTTCGCCACGGGCACCCTGCTCGCGCTGCCCGTGATCGTCGCGCTCCTGATCTCCAATCTGTGCCTCGGCATCCTGAACCGCGCCGCGCCGCAGATCGGCATTTTCCAGGTGGGTTTCGCGCTGACGACGCTCGTGGGGATGCTGCTCGTGCTGATGATGGTGCCGAACCTGATCCCGTTTTTCGCGCGGCTTTTCGATGCCGGCATCGACCAGATGGGGCGTGTGGCGACGGCCTTGGGTTCGGCGAGGTAGCGGGCGATAGCGGCCGGCAGCGGCCGGGGCCGGAGCCGGTGCCGAAGCACCAGCGCCGGCCGGGGCGGCTCAGGGGTTGATGTAGTTGAAGAGCGAAAGACTCTGGGTTGCCGCGAAGGTCTTCTGCGAGGCCGTCAGCGCGTTCTCCACTTCCGTGTACTGGGTGATCGCCGAGGTCATGTCGGTGCTCGTGAGGTTCGAGAGGTTGGTCGAGACCTGCAGCGAATTCGTCGAGGTCACGGTCTGCAGCGCCTCGACTTCCTGCTCGCGGCCGCCCACCGAGGCCTGGATCGTGGTGACGTTCGACAGCGAATTGCTGAGCGCGGTCATGCCGGTCGTGAGCGCGTTGTCGAGGTTGGCGCTTGCCGAGGTGTTGTTCTGCGACGGCGTGTTGAGCGCGGCAATGACGTTGTCGAGCGTGGCGAACACGTCGCTGTAGGCGGACGAAGTGCCCGGCTGCACCGAGAACGAATCGCCGACGGCCGGCGTGCCCGAGATCGTCACGTTCATGCCGCTGCCGAGCGGGATCGCCGAACCGGCCGTATAGTCCGTGGGGCCCACGCTGGTGCCGGCCGTGCTGTCGGTCACCGTGTAGGCGAGCGCGCCGGTCGTCGGGTCGGTGCTGAACGCGATCGAGTAGTTGTCGTTGTTGGTGGACGCCGAAGCGTTGGTCACCGTGACCGCGCTGATCGTGCCGGTGCCCGAGTTGCTCGCATCGCCCGCGGGCACGGCCGCCGAACCGACCGAGGGCACGCTCATGAACACCGAGCTGCCCGGGTCGGCGACGGCGATCTGGCTCGAGCCGGACACCTGGATCATGCGCTGGCCCGCGTCGCCGTTGTAGGTCACGCCGACACCGCTGGCGTTGTTCGTAAACACCGACGACGTGCTCTGGAAGCCCGAGAAGATGGCGTTGCCCGAGCCGTCCGTGGTGTTGGCATACGACATCAGCTCGCTGCGGTAGCCCTCCAGTTGCTGGGCGAGCGCCGAGAGGTCCGCGTTGTTCATCGTGCCGCTCATGGCCGACTGCATGGCCGAATTGGCGCTCTGCAGCGTGGTCGTGATGCTCGTGAGCGCCGAGCCTTCCGTTTGCAGCGACGAGAGCGCCGTGCTCTGGTTCGCCGTGTACTGCGAAAGGGTGGCGCTCGTGGCCGAGAGCTGCACGGCCTGGGCCGCGCCCACGGGGTCTTCCGCCGGGCTCGTGATCGCCTGGCCCGACGACACCTCTTGCTCGATCTGCAGCAGCTGGGCCTGCTGGTTCTCCATGTTCATGAGACTGGAGGTGTAGAGCTCGGAAGTCGCGATACGCATGGGTCAACGCCTCAATAAAAAATGCCGGTCAAGCGCCTGCGAAAATGCCGATCAGGGTCTGGAACATCGTCGCCGCGGTCTGGATCACCTGGGCGTTGGCCTGATAGAGCTGCTGGTACTGCTCCAGGTTGGCCGCCTCTTCGTCCATGTTCACGCCTTCCACCGACTGCTGCTGCGACGTGAGCTGCGTGACGAGCGACTGCTGCGAGGTGCTGGATGCATCCAGCTGGGTCGCCGTGTTGCCGACCGAGTTCACGTAGCTGGCGTACGCGCTCGTGAGCGTGGTCGTGCCCGTGAACGCCGTGCTCGACGCGAGGTTCGCGATCGCCAGCGCGTTGCTGCCGTCCTGGGTGCCGCCCGTGTTCGCCGAGATCGTGAAGGTGTCGTTGGTCGCGGGCGTGCCCGTCATCGTGAAGCTCACGTTGTTCAGGCCGTCCGCTGCCGGGCCCGTGATCGTGATCGTCGCGCCCGTGCTGGGGTCGTAGCTCACGCCGGTGGCGGGCGGCGTGCCGGAGCCGATCGTCACCGTCGTGGGCGTGCTGGAGCCGGGAGTCGTGACGCTCACGGTCGTACCGGTCGGGAAGCCCGAGAGCGTGCCGCTCGTCGCCGGGGCCGTGGGCGCCGTGTACGTGAGCGTGACGGGGCTGCTCGGCACCGTGAAGCCGGCCGTGGTCGAGTACTGCGTGATCGTGCCCGAGCCCGTGTTCGTGCTGCTCGCCGCGACCAGCACCGGCGAGGAGGTGGCGATCGCGCTCGCGTCCGTGGTCGCGACGCCGAAGCTGTCGAGCGCATTGGCCGTCGGCTGGATCGAGTACGAGTCGCCGCTGTTCATCGTGCCGGTCGACGTGATGCTCATGTTGCCCGCGACGAACGGGTTGGCCGTGCTGGGCTGGGTCGTGGTCGAGCCGACGACGGCGTTGGTCGTCGTGTCGGTGAGCGTCCAGGTGCCGGTGCCGCTCGCGGTCGAGTACGAAAGCGCGTAGTTGTCGGTGGGCGGCTGCGTCGGATCGGTCAGCGTCACCGCCACGGAGGCGTTGCCCGTGTTGTTCGTGTTGCCGGTGACGAGCGCCGGGCTCACCGAGAAGAGCGCCCCGCCCGCCGCGCCGCTGGCCGTGTAGCCCGCTTCGTTCTGCGCGTTGACCTGGGCCGCGAAGCTCGTGGCGATCGCGCCGAGCTGCGCCTGGGCCGGGTCGAGCGTCTGCGTGACGAACGACACGAGGCCGCCCACCGTGCCGCCTTGCAGCGCGGCCGACGAAAGCGGCTGCGGCGTCGTGCTCGAGCCCGTGAGGCCGCTCCAGGCCACGGTGAGTTCGGACGAGTTGGTGCTCGACGGCTGCGTGGTGAGGCTGTAGCTCTGGGCGCCCGTCACGAGCGGCTGGCCGTTGCCGAGAAAGACGCTGTAGCTGCCGTTGTTGCTCTGCACGACCTGCACGCCCACCAGCTGCGAGAGGCTCGCCACGGCCTGGTCGCGCTCGTCGAGCAACTGGTTCGGCTGCTGGCCCGCCGTGGTCGCCGAAGCGATCTGCGTATTGAGCTGCGCGATCTGCTGCGAATAGGTGTTGACCTGCGACACCGCGTTCGAAAGCTGCGTATTCACGCTCTGACGCATGGCGTCGTATTGCTGGCCCGTCTCGTTGATCTCGGCGGCGAGCGTCTGCGCGTCGGAAAGCGCGGTCTGGAGCGTCGACGTGTCCGAGGGCGAGTTCGCGGCCGTCTGCATGCCCGTGAAGAACGCGGTGATCGACGAGGCGATGCCGGAGGTCGGGCTGCCCACGAGATTCGAGAGCTGCGTCGCGAGAGTGTAGGAGGCCGTGAGCGAGCTGTTGGTGGACTGGGCGTTGTTGAGCGACGTGGTCAGGTACTGGCTGTACGCGCGCGTGATCGTCGCGGTGGTCACGCCATTGCCGATATAGCCCGAGCCCGAGTTCTGGCCGGTGGCCTCGGTGTAATCCGCCGATTCGACGTCGTAGCCCGCGGTGCTCGAGTTGCTGATGTTCTCGCCCGCAGTCGCGATACCGATCTGGGCCGCCTGCAAACCGCTCAAGCCGATCGAGAAGATATTCGTGGTCATCCGTCGTGATCCTCGTGAACGTCCATCCGCCGGGGCGCCCAGCCGGAGGCGGCCGCGTTGGGTGGACTCCCTCTTATAACGGCAGCGCGCGACGAAAATTGAGTGCCGGCGCGCGCGGAAAGCCGCGCGGGAAACGTTTGCCGCAACCGCGCCGGCGCCGGGCGCGCCGGCATGGCGCGGCGGTTTCGCTCAGGCCCGCGCGAGCGAGCGGCGTTTCATTTCGAGCTGGGTGATATAGCGCTGCAGGCTGTTTTCGGTCGAACCCGGCAGCGCCTCGAAGCGCATGCCGAGGTGATAGCGGCGCTCGCCGTTGGGCAGGTCGATGAAGCGCAGCACGACGAGCGCGAGATCGACGCGCAGCTTGCCGTACGCGCGCAGGTCGAGCTCGATGTCGGGCAGGTAGGCGCCCATGTTGATCGTGCCGGCGCGTTCGTCGCTCGTGCGCAGCCCCACGCCGCCGAGCGACACGTCATGCACCTCGAACGCGAAGCGCTCGCCGTCGGGCAGCGTGCCGCGGCACATGCAGGGCTCGAGCACGGGCGTGTCGACGCGGAAGTACTCGCGGCGCTGCACGTAGAAAAGCACCTCGGGGAACGACGCCTCGAACGCGGGCCGCCCTTCGAACTCGGTACGGCGCGGCGTGGGCGTGTTGAACTCCACGCGCACGCCTTCCGGCGACGCATGGAACTGGCATTGCGGCGTGTCGAGCACCCCGCTGTTCTGGTCCGCGACCCCGCCCCAGTCGAACACGAAGGTGAGCGTGCGCGTGTTGACGTCGAGAATGCGCGTGACGAGCTGGCCGCCTCGGTACTGCAGGGTGAGGAAATCGCCGCGGTTGGCGAGATTGCGCAACTGCACGCCCACTTCGAGCGGATTGCGGCGACCGAAATCGGGGATCTCGTCTTCGTCCCCAGCCTGGTCAGTGTGATTCGAGTGAACGGTATTCATGGGCCTGCCGGAATTTCGTGGACCTGAGGCACGCGGCCGGCGCGCGCCTTCCGGGCGGCATTTGCCACCCTCTCTTTCCCCTCTCGCCAGCTTTAGCGGCAAAGCGGCGGGAAAATTTAGGGTTCAGCACAAAAATATTACAAGCCGTGACGGCAGGCCGTAACGTTTACACGCAGTTTGCCGCGGCCGCCAGGCGCCGGCTTCAGGCCATCAGCTTCATGATCGACAGCAGCTTCTTCGCGTAGTGCGGGTCCGTTGCGTAGCCGGCGCGCTGCATGCCCTGCGCGAAGCCTTCCGCGCTGTGCGCGCTGTTGATGACGGAGGCATAGCGCGGATTGCTCTTGAGCATGCCCGCGTAGTCGGCCATCGCATCGTCGTAGGAGTCGTAGGCGCGGAACTTCTCCACCACGCGATGCGGCTGGCCGTTCACGTATTCGGTCGTGACGGTCGACACCGTCTTGCCGGTCCAGTCTTTCGAGGCCTTGATGCCGAAGACGTTGTGGCTCGTCGTGCCGTCGGCCTTCTTGATCTCGCGCTTGCCCCAGCCCGATTCGAGCGCCGCCTGGCCGATGATGAAGCGCGCCGGAATGCCGGTTGCCGAGCTGGCCTGCTGCGCGGCATTGGCGAGCTTGTCCACGAAGCCGTCCACCGAGGCGTCGCCGCTCGCGCCGGCGGGCACGAGCGCGCCGTTCGGGCCATAGCCCGAGCCATTGCCGAGCGAGCCGTTGGCCGAAGCGTTGCCGTAGGCGCGCCCGAGCGCGTTGAGCATCGCGAGGTTGCCCTCGCTGCCGCCTGCCGCGCCCGCCGCTCCCGCGCCCTGGCCGGCGAGGCCCGTGAGCGCGTCGGCCGCGCCGCCGGCTCCGTCCGCGCCCTGGGCGCCGCCCATGGTCCGCATGAGCTGCTTGAGCATGGCGTTGGCCACGCCGATGCCCTTGTCGGACATCTGCTGCGAAAGCTGCTGGTCGAGCATCGAGACGAAGTTGTCGCCGTCTTTCGAGTCGAGCGGGCCGTCGTCGGGCGTCGCTTCGCGCATGCTCTTGAGCATCATTTGCGTGAACACCGCGTCGAACTGCTTCGCCGCCGCCTTCACGCCTTGCTGCGGCGACGCGTTGGCCGCCGCGCGCATCGCGTCGAAGCCCTGCACGTCCAGCGCGAAGCGGTTGGTAAGGTCGAGGCTGCTGCCGATCTTCGAGTTGTCCATCCGGGTTCCTTAGATGATTTCGAGGTCGGCGCGCAGTGCGCCCGCCGCCTTCATCGCCTGCAGGATCGACATGAGGTCCGCCGGCGTCGCGCCGAGCGCGTTGAGCGCCTTCACGACCTCCGCCAGACTGGCGCCCGCCGTCACGAGCTTGAGCGATCCGTTGTCCTGCTTCAACTGAATCTGCGACTGCCGCGCCGCCACCGTATTGCCGTTCGAGAACGCGTTCGGCTGGCTCACCACCGTCTGCGTGTTCACCACCACCGAAAGATTGCCGTGCGCCACGGCGCAGTTCTGCAGCGTCACCATCTGGTTCATGACGATCGAACCCGTGCGCGCGTTGAGGATCACCTTCGCCTCCGGCTGCGCCGGCGTCACGTTGAGGTCCTGGATCTGCGCGATGAAGCCCACCTGCGCCGCGGGGTCGGCGGGGCCGCGCACCTGGATCGTGCGGCCGTCGAGCGGCATGGCCGTGCCCTGGCCGAACATGTTGTTGATCGCCGACACGATGCGCTGCGTCGTGTCGTAGTCCATGTCGTTGACTTCCATCTGCAGGATGCCGCCCTGCTGCGCCACGGGCGAGGGCACCGCGCGCTCCACGATCGCGCCGGCCGGAATGCGGCCCGAGTCGAGCTGGTTCACCTGCACCTTGCTGCCGTTGGCCGAGGCGCCCGCGCCGCCCACCGCCACGTTGCCCTGCGCCATCGCGTACACCTGGCCGTCCGCGCCCTTGAGCGGCGTGAGCAGCAGCGTGCCGCCGCGTATGCTCTTGGCGTTCGCAAGCGAGGACACCGTTACGTCGATCTGCTCGCCGGGCCGCGCGAACGGCGGCAGCACGGCCGTCACCATGACCGAGGCGACGTTCTTCAGCTGCATGCTGGCCAGGGCCTGCGCGTTCACGGTGGCGCTGTTCGAGGTGTTGTTGATCGAGATGCCGAGGTTCGCGAGCATGTTCGAGAGCGTCTGCATCGTGAACGGCGCCTGGGTGGTCTGGTCGCCGGTGCCGTCGAGGCCCACCACGAGGCCGTAGCCGATCAGCGGGTTGTCGCGCACGCCCTGGAACTGCACGAGGTCTTTCACGCGCTCGGCGCGCGCGGGCGTGGAGAACGCGAGCAGCGCCCCGCACGCGAACGCGACGCCCAGCGCCACGCCGAGGGCCGCGAGCATGTCTTTCACGCGCGAGCGGCGCGCCTGCTGGAAGCGGATCTTCACCATGGCGCGACGTTCAGGAAAAAGCGTTGCAGCCAGCCCATGGTCTCGGCCTCGTCGATCACGCCCTTCGCGGAGTATTCGATCTTCGCGTCGGCGACGTCGGTGGAGAGCACGGAGTTGTCTCCGGCAACGGTGTTGGGGTTGACCACGCCGGAAAAGCGCACGAATTCGTTGCCCTGATTGATGAGCATCTGCTTTTCGCCGGACACGACGAGGTTGCCGTTGGGCAGCACGTTCGTCACGGTCACGGTGAGGACGCCGGTGAACGTGTTGGAGGCGGCGGCGCCGCCGGTGCCCGCGAACACGTTCGAGCCGTTCGAATTCATGTTCATCTTGCCGAACAGGCCGCTCAGGAAACCCGAGCTCGTGGTCCCGAACTGCGTGGTGGACGAACGGTTCGTGTTGGCGCCCGACGACTTGGTGGCGTTGATGTTTTCCGAAATGATGATCGTCAGGATGTCGCCGATGTTGCGCGGCCGCTGGTCCTCGAAGAGCGGCCGGCCCGCATAGCCCGGGTTGAAGATCGCGCCGGGCGAGCCGTTGGGCGGCGGCGGCGGCGGCACGGCCGTCATCGGCTGCTGCGTGATCGGCTCCCGCTTCGGGTAATACGCGCAGCCGGCGAGCGCCATGAAGGCCGCGCCGGCCAGGAGGGCCGCCGCGCGTCTGCGAAGATGGGTAGGTACCGCCATGCTCTTTACCGCCTCGATTCCATGCCCGACGTCAGACCGACATCTGGCTCAGGGTCTGCAGCATCTGGTCGGACGTGGTGACCGCCTTGCTGTTGATTTCGTACGCGCGCTGGGTCTCGATCATGTTCACGAGCTCCTGCACCACATTCACGTTCGAGGCCTCCACGTAGCCCTGGTTGAGCGTGCCCGAGCCGTTCAGGCCCGGCGTCGAGACGATCGGCGCGCCCGACGAAGCCGTTTCCGACAGCAGGTTCTCGCCGTTCGACTGCAGGCCGGCCGGGTTGATGAACATGGCGAGTTGCAGCGAGCCGATGGTCGTGTTGTTCGACGAGCCCGGCGTCGTGACGGTCACCACGCCGTCGGTGCCGATCGTGAGCGAGGTGGCGTTCGGCGGAATCGTGATGGCCGGAATCACCTGGTAACCGCTGGAGGTGACGAGCTGGCCCTGCTCGTTGGTCTGAAACGAGCCGTCGCGCGTGTAGGCCGTCGTGCCGTCCGGCATCTGCACCTGGAAGAAGCCGGCGCCGTTGATCGCGACGTCCTTCGAGTTGCCGGTCTGCTGCAGGTTGCCCTGCGTGTAGAGGCGCTCGGTCGCGACCTGCTGCACGCCGGTGCCGACCTGGCTGCCCGAGGGCAGCTCGGTTTCCTGCGTGGAGTTCGCGCCCGGCTGGCGCAGCGTCTGGTACATCAGGTCTTCGAACACGGCGCGCGAGCCCTTGAAGCCGTTGGTGCTCACGTTCGCGAGATTGTTCGAGATCACGTCCATCTGCGCCTGCTGCGCATTCATGCCGGTGGCGGCGATGTAGAGCGATCGGTTCACGGTGTCTTTCTCCCCGTTTTAGCCACATTCGTGCCGCGCGCGGCGCGGCTTTCAATGCCTGGTTGGTGCCTGGATGGATGCCTAGCTGAACTGCAGCAGCTGGTCGGCCGTCTGGTCGTTCTGGTCGGCGGTCGTCATCAGCTTCGTCTGCATCTGGAACTGGCGCGCGTTGGTGATCATCGAGACCATCGCCGCCACCGGATTGACGTTGCTGCCTTCGAGCGACTCCGGCGCGATCTGGACCGTCTGGTCCGCGTCGGCGGCGTTGCCGTCGGCCGTGCGGAAGAGGCCGTCGTCGCCGCGCGTGAGCGTGCCCGCGGGCGGATTGACGAACTTGATCTGGTCGATCACCGCGATCGCGTAGGGCGGGCTGCCCGGCGCGATGGCCGAGACGGTGCCGTCCTTGCCGATCGTCACCTCGGAACCCGGCGGAACCGCGATCGGGCCGCCGCTGCCGATCACCTGATAGTTGTTGGCGGTCACGAGCTGGCCGTTCTCGTCGACATGCAGGTCGCCCGCGCGCGTGTATGCCTCGTTGCCGTCGGGCGTCTGCACGGCCATGAAGCCCTGGCCCTGGATCGCGATGTCGAGCGGATTGCCCGTTTTCGTGATCGCGCCGGGCGTCATGTCCGAGCCGGGCGTGGCCGAGATCACGAAGGTGCGCGTCGTGTCGTCGTTCACCGTCGAGCCGTCGCCATACGACATCGGCACGTCGCGAAAGTTGGCGAGCTGCGCGCGAAAACCCGTGGTCGAAACGTTCGCCAGGTTGTTCGCCACGGTGGCCTGCTGCTCGAGCGCCTGGCCGGCGCCCGTCATCGCTGTATAGATCAGTCGGTCCATGATTCGCCCGTTTCCTCAGATGCCCGATGGATGGCCGATAACCGGCTTACATCTGCAGCAGCGTCTGGTCGACGGTCTGCTGCGTCTTGATGGTTTGCGCGTTGGCCTGATAGTTGCGCTGCGCCGTGATCAGGTCGACGAGCTGGTTCGTCAGGTCCACGTTCGACTCTTCCACCGAGCCGCCCGTGAGCGTGCCGTGGTTCGTGCTGCCCGGCGTCGACACCTGCGCGACACCCGAAGCCGCCGTTTCCTGGAACTGGTTGCCGCCCAGGTTCACGAGGCCGTTCGGGTTGTTGAAGTTGGCGACCACGATCTGGCCGAGCGCCATGGTCTGGCCGTTCGAGTAGTTGCCCGTGATGGTGCCGTCGGTGCCGATCGTGAAGTTCGAGAGCGTGCCGCTCGCGTAGCCGTTCTGCGTGAGGTTGTTCACGCCGTTCGCGCTGCCGTACTGGGTCGTGCCGTTGACGTCGATCGCGATGCTCTGGCCGGTGGCCGCGCCGTCGGTCGGGTTGATCGTCAGGTTGAAGACGCCGGAGGTGGCCGTCGCGGCGCCAGCCGCCGTCGTCGTGCCCGAGAGCGTGCCCGACGAGTTGAACGTCATCGTGCCGAGGTCCGTCGTCGTGCCGTTGTTCACCGCATAGACATTGGCCGAGCCGGTGGCCGACTGCACGTAGTACAGATTGATCGTCTGCGTGCCGCCGAGCGAGTCGTAGCCCGTGATCGAGGTGGAGTAGCTGTAGCTGCTCGAATTCGAGGGGCTGAACGGCGTGACGGTCGGTGCCGAGGCCTGCGCGTCCAGGTTCACCTCCGCCGAGACCGAGGTCGTGGCGAGCGGGGCGATGTTGGTGGTCGGCACCTGCAGCGGCACGGTCTGCGCGGTGTTGATCACGCCGGCCGAGTTCGCGGCGTAGCCCA
Organism: Paraburkholderia acidipaludis NBRC 101816; assembly: GCF_000684975.1. Classification (GTDB taxonomy): domain Bacteria; phylum Pseudomonadota; class Gammaproteobacteria; order Burkholderiales; family Burkholderiaceae; genus Paraburkholderia; species Paraburkholderia acidipaludis. The sequence continues at coordinate 103,826 of NZ_BAXZ01000001.1, forward strand.
TCAGCTCGTTGCCCGCGGAGTCGGTGATGTAGCCGCTCGAATTGAGCTGGAACACGCCGTTGCGCGTGTAGGTGAGCGTGCCGTTGTTCGACATCTGGTAGAAGCCGTTGCCGTTGATCGCCACGTCGAGCGCCTGGCCCGTCGTGTCGATCGTGCCCTGCGCAAAGTCCTGCTGCACGTTCGCGAGCGCCGCGCCAAGACCGATCTGGTTGTTCACCGAAGTCGCGAGCGTGTTCGCGTAGACGTCCGCGAACTCGGCCGTGCTCTGCTTGAAGCCGACCGTGTCCGCGTTCGCGATGTTGTTGCCGATCACGTCGAGGTCGTTCGACGCCGCGGCTAGACCGCTCAAACCTTGCTGGTAGCCCATGTTTTCTGCTCCGCGTTATGTCGTGATCATTCGATGCCGGCCACGCTCGACAGCGCGACCGTACTGCCGTTGGCGAGCTGGAGAGCCGCTGCGCCGCTCGCCTGCTGGAGCACGCCGGTCACCTGGCTCGCGACCAGCGCGGTGGCCGTGGCGGACTGGCCGTTGGTCGTGGCCGCGGCGCTGACCGTGTAGGTGCCGGCCGGCAGCGCGGCGCCCGAGGAGTCGGTCGGCGTCCAGGTGACCGGCACCGTGCCCGCCGACTGCGCGCCGAGGTCGACCGTGTTGACGACCTGGCCCGACGAATTGGTGATCGTGAGCTTCACGTCCGAAACCGCCGACGGCAGCGACACGCCGAGCTGCGCCGTCGCGTCGCCCGAACCCGAGCTCGCGGCCGTGACCGCGAAGCTGCTGCCCGAGGCGAGCACGGTCGAACCGACCAGCAGCGCGGCCTGAGCGTTCTGGCTCGCGGAGAGCTGCGTCGAGAGCGACGTGAGCGAGGTGTTGAGCTGGCTGATGCCCGACACCGTGTCGATCTGCGCGAGCTGCGAGGTCATCTGCGAGCTGTCCATCGGATCGGTCGGATCCTGGTTCTGCAGCTGGGTGACGAGCAGCTGCAGGAAGGTCTGCTGCAGATCGCTCGCGCTCGTGCCGCTGACGGAACTCGACGCGCTCGTGCCGTTCATCGTGTCGAGCAGCTGCTGCGACACGGTGGCGGAGCTGCCGCCGATGGTGGTGTTGGTGGTCAACGCGTTCTCCTCGGATGCGTTTCGTCTTTCGTTGCGTGTGGTCTTGCGTAACGTTTGCCCGATCGGCCAGCCCGAATCCTGCTCAGGTGCCGATCGTCAGGGTCTTGAGCATCAGCTGCTTGGCGGTGTTCAGCGTCTCGACGTTGGCCTGGTACGAGCGCGACGCCGAAATCATGTTCACCATCTCCTGCACCGGATCGACGTTCGGCATCGTCACGTAGCCGTTGGCGTCCGCGGCCGGGTTGCTCGGGTCGTAGGTCTGCTTCATCGGCGTCGGGTCGTCGATCACGCCCGTCACCTTCACGCCGCCCACCTGCTGGCCCGAGGCCGTGCGCGCGCCGCCGAGCGGGTCGACCCCGAACACCACCTGCTTCGCCTTGTACGGCTGGCCGTCGGGGCCCGTGGTGGAATCGGCGTTGGCGAGATTGGACGCCGTCACGTTCAGGCGCTGCGACTCGGCCGTCATGGCGGAGCCGGCAACGCTGAAAATATTCATCAGGGATGGCATGGTTTCATTGACCTCACTGCGATGCGAACTCGTGTCCTGCGCTGTCGTTGTGCGTTGCCGCTGTGCTGGATGCTTAGCTCGAACCCGACGTGATCGCCGAGATCATCGTCTTGATCTGCCCCGAAAGCACCGTCATGCCCGTTTCGAAGTGCAGCGCGTTGTCGGCGAACTGCACGCGCTCGGTGTCGAGATCGACGGTGTTGCCGTCGAGCGCGGGCTGCACGGGATTGCGGTACATGAGCGGGCTCGAGTACTGCGTGGTCGGGCCGCCCGTCGGGATCAGCTTTGCGTTGCCCATCATGTGGCCGGCTTCGGTGGCCGCCATCGTCATGCCGCTCGTCACGCCCGCCGGCTGCGCCATCGCGAGCGGCGCGGCGCCGCCGCTTTCCGGGGCCGCCATGCCGGCCGGGGCCGTCGCGCCCGCCTGCCTGAGGGCGCCCGCGAGCGACGCGGAAAAATCGACGTCGCGCGCGAGATATCCCGGCGTGTCGGCGTTCGCGATGTTCGCCGACAAGAGCGCCTGACGGGTGGCGCGCACATCGAGCGCTTCGCGGCCGAAGGCGAATTCGGCGTCGAGTTTGTCCAGCATCGGGCGTCCTCCGTTGCACGAAATGAAAGGCGGTCAGCGCGCACACGGCATGCGCAGACCTTTTCGCATGGAGAGGAATGTTAGGTGCGGCTGGCAAGAACCAATCGGACGAATAGCCGGTAAAGCGCCCCTCTATTCAACGCAAGCGCGCGGGGAGCGCCGCCTAGAATGCGATGCGTGTCAATGCATGAGATGGAGAACGACGATGCCGCAGACTGCCCCTTTCCGAGCGCCTCGCGCCGGCATGGACCGGCGCTCGCGCGGCCGTGCGTTTGCCCGTCTTGCACGGCTTCTCGCGCTGTGTTGCGGCCTTGCGGGCGCGGCGCTCGCGCACGCCCAGGCCGCGGACGGGCAGATCTATATTGCGGGCCCCGGTGATCGCGGCGGCGCCGATGCGGCCCGCATGAGCGCGATGCTCGCGGCGCCCGGCAGCGGCGCGGCGGCGACGAACACCGGCGGCAATCCAGCTGCACACCCGACCGCCTACCCGGCGTACCCGCAAACGAGCCCCGCGGCCCTCGCGCGCCCAGCGACGCCATCGGGCGCGAGCGACGAAGCGCAGAACGGCATGATCACGATTCCCGGTCCGGGCGAACGAGCCGGCGCGGGGGCAAGTGCCGCGGACGCGCCGCAGGTCGTCACGATTCCCGCGCCCGGCACCGCCCTGCCCACCTCGGCCCCGGCCGCCGGCGCACGCTACGGCGCGAACGCGCTGCCCCGTGTGAACGTGGGCGCGGCGGCAACGCGCGTGGCGCCGGTTGTCGTCGAAGCGTCCGGCACGAGCGCACCCGCCGCGAGCCATGCCGCCTACGAAGCCGCCAACGCGCGCGCCGCCGCCGTGCAGCGCTACGCCGCCGCAGTCGCGGGCGCCAACGCTGGCACAAACGCCGCCGCGTCCAGCCCGCGCGCCGCACCGCTTCCCCAGAGCGTCGCCTCGGCGCCCGCCCAGCCGGTCCCGGCGGGACAGGAGGACGGCGAGACGATCCGCAAGACCGCGCTCGCCTTCCTCCAGCAGCAGTCGGTCGGTCTGCCCGGCAAGGTCGCAGTGACCGTCTCGCCCGTCTTCCCGCGCGGCCTCGCCGCGTGCGACTCGCTCGAACCGTTCATGCCGCCCGGCGCGCGCAGTTGGGGCCAAACGACCGTGGGCATACGCTGCGTCGGCGCGAAGCCGTGGACGCTCTACGTCTCCGCGCGGGTTACCGTGGACGTCACTTATTACGTGTCCGGGCGCCAGATCGAGCCCGGCGAGACGCTCTCCGTCGCCGATCTCGTGCCGCGCGAGGCCGACCTCGCGAGCCTGCCGCGCACCGTCGTCACCGATCCGTCGCAGGCCGCCGGCGCCCTCGCGCTGCTGCGCATCTCGGCGGGCCTGCCGCTGCGCACCGACATGCTGCGCAGCGCCTCCTCGGTGATGATCGGCCAGACGGTCAAGGTCATCGCCGTCGGCACCAATTTCACCATCTCGTCCGAAGGCAGCGTGCTCAACAACGCCGCGCCCGGCCAGCTGGTCCGCGTGCGCACGCCCCAGGGCCAGATCATTACGGGCGTCGTGAAGGACGCCAACACCGTGCAGATACAGATATGAGCGCCAGCACACGTAACAGCATGTAACGGCAGGAGTTTCGCGCTAAAGTTCGGGCCGCGGTTTGCCGATATCACGATCAAATCGATCAGGAAGGCCCATCGTGAAAATCGACTCCACCACCAGCAATGGCACGCTCCCGCTGCAAGACGGCGCGGCGCGCACGCAGCAAAGCGACGCCGCCGGCACGACGAACACCAGCGCCAGCGGCACATCGGGCGCACCGGCGCAGGCTTCGTCAAGCAGCGCCGGCGAGGATGCGAACGTGAGCCTGTCCGGCCTGTCGTCGTCGCTGCGTTCGCTCGCCGCGAGCGGCTCCGCCGACATCGACACGGCTCAGGTCGAGTCGATCAAGAGCGCGATCCGCAACGGCACGCTGCAGATCGACACCGGCAAGATCGCGGACGGCGTGCTGCAAACCGCGCGCGACCTGCTCACGCCGGCCTCGGGAAATTAAGACCCGTACCCTTACCGTTTTTTTCAGCGCAAGATGAAAGACGCCCTGTTAGCCACGTTGATCGACGAACACGCCACGGTGGAGGCCTTCGCCTCGCTGCTCGCTGTCGAGCAGAAGGCGCTCACGACCTTGGGCGGCATAGGCTCGCTGCCGCAGATCGTCGAGCAGAAAACGACGCTCACGCAGCGCCTCGCGGGTCTGGAGAAGGTGCGCGACGCGGAACTCGCGGGCCTCGGCCTGCCGGCCGGCCCCAAGGGACTCGAACTGGCGAGCAAGAGCGACGAACGCATAGCGGGCCAGTGGGCGCTACTCAAGGGCTCGACCGAGCGCGCGCGCCGCAGCAACCTCACGATCGGCATGATGATCCGCACGCGCATGGAACATAACCGCCGCGCGCTGGCGATCCTGCGCGGCGACACGGGCAATTCCACGCCGCTGCTGTATGGCCCGGACGGGCGCTTGCCGGCGTTTGGACTCTGACGGCGGGTTACGCTGAACCAAAAAAGCCGAAGCGTTTTGCGCTTCGGCTTTTTTGTTGCTGCGCGGCTCGGGGCCCGAAACGAGCACCCCCTCCCGGTTCCCCGTCTAGTTCTCCGTCCCCGCCCACGCCATTTCGCGCAGCCGCGTGCGCAACCGCGCCACGGCCTGGCTGTGCAGCTGGCACACGCGCGACTCGCTCACTTCCATCACCGCGCCAATCTCGCGCAGATTCATGCCGCGCTCGTAGTAGAGCGACATCAGCAGCTTTTCGCGCTCGGGCAGCCGGTCAATCGCCTCGATCAGCGCGCCGCGCAGGCTGTCGTCCAGCAGCGCCGAGAGCGGATCCGAATGATCGACGCAGTAGCGGTCGAGGAACGGCTCGTCCTCGGCGGAGCGATCGAAGTCCTCGTAGTAGATGAGCTGGCTGCCGTGCAGGTCCTGCAGCATCGACTGGTATTCGTCGAGCGGCATGCTCAGGTGATCGGCGACTTCGGTTTCGCTCGCCGCGCGCCCGAGGCGCTGCTCGACCTGATGGACCGCCGACTCCACCTCGCGCGACGTGCGCCTGAGGCTGCGCGGCAACCAGTCGTTGCTGCGCAGCTCGTCGAGCATCGCGCCGCGAATGCGCTGGCTCGCATAGGTCTCGAACTGGGCGCCCTGATCTTCCTTGTAGCGGTTGGCGGCGTCGAGGAGGCCGATCATGCCGGCCTGGATCAGATCGTCGAGGTCAACGCTCGCGGGCATCTTGGCGACGAGCTGCAGCCCGAGCCGCCGCACGAGCGGCGCGTACTTCGCGAGCACGTCGGCCTGCGAGATTTTTCCTTGAGCGTTGTACATCGTGCTCTCCTGCATCATGTCCTCTGCAACGTTCCCCGGCGCCGCTCACGCGGGCTGCGTCGAAGGCCGCTGGGCGGGCGGATCGGCCCGCCAGCCCGCATGGGCCGGCTCGGGCCCGGATGGAACGCCGGTAACGGTTGAAACGAATGCGTCCGCGGCGGCGGCCGCCGCGGCACCCGGAAGGCGCGAGGCGCCCGGCAAGCGCGACGACACCGCCGGCCGCATGGGCCAGTGCGGCAAGGCATCGGCGAGATGGCGAAAGTCGCGGGCAGCCGCCGTCGACGGAAAGGCGTCGACGATGGAGCGCGAAAGCTGCACCGCGCGCGCCATATGCGGGTCGGCGGCCACGCAGCCCGCGCTTTCCAGCGCGACGCTCAGGTAGCGGCTCGCCACGCCCGCCAGGTTGTCGAGGGCGGACTGCGCTTCGTCCACGCTCGCCACCTGGTTGGCCAGCACGCGGAACTGCCCGATCGCGTGCGCGAAATGCAGCCGCTTCACGCAGGCGTAGGTGTCGGTGATCGACTGCGCGCAAACGCGCATCACGATCAGCACGTCGTGCGCGTGCAAGGCGAGCGGTGACAGGGCGCCTTCGGCGTCGAGCTGGGCATCGATCAGCACGACGTCGGCGGGCCCCGACAGCACATTCTGGAGTTGCGCGCCGGTGTAGCCCGCGCGGTTGTCGCGCGAGGCGGCCAGCACGCCGAAGCCGAACGGATGCCGCCCCACGGCGTCGGCCAGCGTCATCTCGCCGCTCATCACGGCCGCGAAATTGCCCGCGCCGCGCACGCCGCCGAGCATCGTGCACACCGAGCGCGGCCCGAGGCACTCGTCGATCACGAGCACGTCCTTGCCCTGCTCCGTGAGCGCGGCGGCGAGATTGACCACCGTGGTGGTGCGCCCCGGCTCTCCCGGGCCGCCCGTGACGGCGACCACGCGCGAACCGACGCGCGCCAGCAGCCGCCGCAGCCCTTCGGCCTGATCGATCACGAACTTATCCAAACTGAACCTCGTGGGCCTGCGAACCCGTGCGCAGCGAGAGCGCGGAAAGCAGCGCGGGGATGTCGTCCTCATGCGGCACGAACGGCGAGTGCTCGCGCGGCACGCAGAACGCGCTGCGAATCAGGAAGCGGCGCGTGGCCACGTACAGGTTCTCGGGCACCTTCTGGCCCGTCGAGACGTAGTGCACCGGCAGCTTGTAGCGCAGCACCGTGTCGAGCGCGCTGCCCAGATTGGTCGCCTCGTCGAGCTTGGTGAGAATGCAGCCCGTGAGCGGCGCCTTGTCGGGCGAGCTCTGGTAGGCCTGCACGACTTCGTTGAGCGTGTCGCCGTGGCTCGTCGCCGAAAGCAGCAGGAGGCGCTGCACGGGACGGCCCGCGCCGCACAGCATGGCGATCTGGTCGGCCACGGCGCGGTCGCGCTGGCTCATGCCGATGGTGTCGATCAGCACGATGTGCTTGTTCTTCAGTTCGGTGAGCGCGAGCTGCAGGTCCGCGCCGTCGCGCACCGCGTGCACCGAAACGCCGAGGATCTTGCCGAAGATGCGCAGCTGCTCGTGGCCGCCGATCCGGTAGCTGTCGGTGGTGAGGAGCGCCACGCGGCTCGCGCCGAAGCGCATCACGCAGCGCGCCGCGAGCTTGGCCGTAGTGGTGGTCTTGCCCACGCCCGTCGGCCCCATCAGCGCGAACACGCCGCCGCGCTCCATCAGCGCGTCTTCGTTTTCCAGCACCGGCAGATTCGATTCGAGCACCGACTGGATCCACTCCATGCCGGCCTCTTCCGTTTCGACGGCGGGCAGGCGGTCGATCATCATCTTCACGAGCTGGGCGGAGAAGCCGGCCGCGAAGAGCTGCTTCGTGAGCAAGCCCTGAAGCGGGCTGCGGCGCTGGCGCTCGCCCCACAGGAGGCCCGCGAACTGCTCTTCCATCATGCCGCGCATCGAAGCGAGCTCGTGCATCACGGTCTCGTTGACCACCTGCTCGATGCGCGAGCGGATCGCTTCGTTCACGCCTTGCGCGGCGCCGGCGGCCGCTCCGGCGGGCGCCGGGCCCACGGCCTCGGGACCGTGGCCAAGACGCGCGGCGGCGCGGCGTGCCGCGACTTCGGCGGCTTCGCGCGCCCACTCGGGCGTGCTGGTGTCCACGCCGGGCGGCCGCACCGGGTCGGCGGGCATGCCGAGGCCTTTCGCCATCGCGTCGGCCGGCGAGATGCCGGCGGCGCGCACGCCTTCCTGCTGGTTCGCAATGCGGCGGGCGTGGTCGATCAGCCAGGGATTCGATTCGGCCATCGTGCGCGGCCCGCGCGCCGCGACGGGCGAATCGGGAAGAATCGCATGCGCGGCGGCCTGCTCCAGCATCGAAGCGGCGTCGCGCGCGGCGAGCGGCCGTTGCGCGGCGCGGGCGGCGCCCGCAGCGATCGACGCAGGCGCCTGGCCGGCGGCGTTCGCCGCAACGTTTGCGCGGCTGCCCGGCAACGTTTCGCCCAGTGCGCCCGGCATCCCCGTGGAGCCGGTCTGCGCGGGCGTGCCGTACACGTCGGGCTTCTGCACGCCCTTCAGCGCGACCGAGACGTCGGCGTCGTCGGCGTCATCGTCGCTGTCGTCGCCACTGTTGTAGCCGGCATAGCCCGACAGGCCGGCCGAGGCGGCTGCGGCGCCCGGCGTCGCTCCCACCTCGGGGCTCGCGCCGAAGACCGACGAGAACACGTCCGGCACGCCGCCGGCGTAAGGATTCGCGGCGCCCTGGCTGGCCGCCGGGCGCCCGAACTTCGAGGCGGCGGCCGGTTGCGCGGCGACGGCGGCTGCCGCGGCATCGGCGGGTGCGATCGCCGCGAGATCGCTGTCCGCGAGCGCGACGATTTCGACGGTGCCGTCGTCGAGCGTGCGGTTCGACAGCACCACGGCGTCGGCACCCAGCGCTTCGCGCACGAGGCGCAACGCGTCGCGGCTGGTACCGCCGATGAATTTGCGAATGTTCAAGCTGGGCCCCCGGTAGAGGTGAGCGGCACGCTTGCCGCCTTCGTTTGCTGCTGGTCTCGTGCGTTGACGATCCTTGCGGGCCGCGCACGCCAACTTCGACGCCGCGCGCAGGACCTTTTCCGATGATGGAATTATTTCCGGGGCGGCCTTGTGACGATCGATGGATCAAGCCGGAGAAATGCGGGTAATTCGTGGGATGGGTAACAGACGGGGGGAAGGGCTGGACGGGGCGCGTCAACCGGCGGGCAAGCTTGAAAGATTGACCGGCATCCTGTCGCCGCGATTTTACAAGACCAATTAAATGACCTATTATTAGACCTTTATTCAGTTATGAATTGAGCAGGGTTGATGGCGCGCAAGCCGGCTCCCCGCGAGGATCAGCACAATGGAAAACATTCTTGCCCGAGCATCCATCGGCATCAGCGAACTGAAGACCAACCCTACGGCGGCGATCGAAAAGGCGCGTGGTCCTGTCGCGGTGCTCAATCGAAACAAGCCCGTCGCGTACCTGATTCCGGCCGCCGCCTGGGAAGCGATCTGCGAGCGCCTGGAAGACCTCGAACTGGCGAAGATCGTCAAGGAACGCGCCGGCGAAAAAGCCGTGAGCGTCAAGCTTGAGGACCTATGAACTGAAATTCCTGGAGTCTGCGTTGAAGGAGTGGCAGCGTCTCGACGCCACCGTTCGCATGCAGTTCAAAAAGAAGCTCGCCGAGCGGCTCGAACATCCGCATGTCGCATCGGCCCGGCTACATGGCATGCCCGACTGCTACAAGATCAAGCTCGCGGCGTTAGGCTATCGCCTCGTGTATCGCGTGATCGACGGCGAATTCGTCGTGGCCGTGATCGCGGTCGGCAAGCGCGAGGCGAGCCGGGTCTATCACGCCGCTTCGCAGCGGCTGCAATAAACACCAAGGCCCGCCGAAGCGGGCCCCTCGTCTCCCCGATCGCGCGCTACGGCGCCCTTCCTCAGCCGCCGCCCACCACGTTCACCACCTTCACGTTGCGCGTATCCGGCACTTCGGCATACGAGAGCACCTTCAACTGCGGCAGGCTGCGCCGCAAAAAGCGCGAGAGCATGGGACGCAGCGCGTGCTGCACGAGCAGCACCGGCGCGAGCCCCAAGGTCTGCTGGCGCGCCATGGCGTTCTCGGTCTGCGTGAGCAGCGTGTGCGCAAGCCCCGGCTCCAGCCCCGGGTTCGGCCCCGAGGTGAGCGTTTGCGAAAGCACGCGCTCGAGATTCGCGTCGAGCCCCATCACCTGCATGTCGCCGCTGCCCGGGAACCACTGCTGCGTGATCGCGCGGCCCAGCGCGATGCGCACCGCCGCCGTGAGTTCGTGCGCATCCGTGACGCGCGGCGTGTGCTCGGCAAGCGACTCCATGATCGTGCGCATGTCGCGAATCGGCACGCCCTCTTCCAGCAGGTTCTGCAGCACTTTTTGCAGTGTCGTGACCGGCAGCACCTTCGGCACCAGGTCGTCGACGAGCGAGGGCGTGTCCTTCTGCACGCGCTCCATGAGCGCCTGCACTTCGCGGCGGCCGAGCAGCTCCGAGGCGTGCGTCACCACGAGGTGGTTCAGGTGCGTGGCGACCACCGTGCTCGAATCGACGACCGTGTAGCCGAACACCTGCGCCTGCTCGCGCAGGTTCGTGTCGATCCAGATGGCGGGCAGGCCGAACGCGGGATCCGAAGTCGGCGTGCCGGGCAGCGCCGCGCTCACCTGGCCCGGATTGATCGCGAGCCACTGGCCCGGGTAGGCCTCGCCCGAGCCCACTTCCACGCCCTTGAGCGTGATGCGATAGGCGTTCGGCCGCAGTTCGAGGTTGTCGCGAATATGGATGACGGGCGGCAGGAAGCCGATTTCCTGCGCGAACTTCTTGCGGATGCTCTTGATGCGCTTGAGCAGCTCGCCGTCGGTGTTCCTGTCGACGAGCGGAATCAGGCGGTAGCCCACTTCGAGGCCCAGCGTGTCGATGAGCGCGACGTCGTCCCAGCTCGCCTCGGTGTTCTCGGCGGGCGCGAGCGCGGTGGGCACGGCGTCGACCAGCACGGCGCTCGCCTTCTTCGCCTCGGCGTTCTTCTTCAGCATGCGGCCAAGCTGGATCGAGCCGCCGCCCAGCAGCAGAAACGCGAAGTGCGGCATGCCGGGAATCAGGCCCATCATCCCGATGATCGAGCCGGTGATCATCAGCACGCGCGGGTTCGTGAAGAGCTGGTTGGTCAGCTGGCTGCCGATGTCCTCGTTGGTCGCCACGCGCGAGACGATCACGCCGGCCGCCGTCGAGATCACGAGCGACGGAATCTGCGCGACGAGGCCGTCGCCGATGGTGAGCAGCGTGTAGGTCTTGCCGGCCGAGGCGAAGTCCATGCCGTGCTGCACGACGCCGACGATCAGCCCGCCCACGATGTTGACCACCATGATGATCAGGCCCGCGATGGCGTCGCCGCGCACGAACTTGCTCGCGCCGTCCATCGAACCGTAGAACTCGGCCTCCTGCGCGATCTCGCTGCGGCGCTTGCGCGCCGACTCTTCGTTGATGAGGCCGGCGTTCAGGTCGGCGTCGATGGCCATCTGCTTGCCCGGCATCGCGTCGAGGGTGAAGCGCGCCGCCACTTCGGCGATCCGGCCCGCGCCCTTCGTGATCACCATGAAGTTGATGACCATCAGGATCACGAACACGACGATACCCACGGCGAAGTTGCCGCCCACGAGGAAGTGGCCGAACGACTCGATCACCTGGCCCGCGGCGCCGGGGCCGGTGTGGCCTTCGAGCAGCACGATCCGCGTGGACGCCACGTTCAGCGAAAGCCGCAGCAGCGTGGAGAAGAGCAGCACGCTCGGGAACGCCGCGAAGTCGAGCGGTTTCATCGTGTACATGCTGACGAGCAGCACGACCACGGAAAGCGCGATGTTGAACGTGAACAGCAGATCCAGCAGGAACGGCGGCAACGGCAGGATCATCATGCCGAGGATCATGCAGATCAGGATCGGCCCCGCGAGCGCGCGCAGATTCGTGCCTTGCAGCACGTCCGGGCGCCGCGCGAGAAAACCGGTGCGGGCGTTCATTCAGAAGCTCCTTCGTTGCCGCGGCGCGCCGCATTGGGCGAGCTGCGTGCGGTGTCACTGCCCGCGGCGTCGGCGGCCGTGCCGGCCGGACCCGCGGTTCGTTCGTCTGCCGCATTGGCCGCCGCATTGGCCGCTGCATTGGCCGCCGCGTTGGCCGGATTGACCTTGTTGGCCGCCTCGGCCGCCGCGGCTTCGGCGCCGAGGGCGTCTTCCGCCTCCTCGGCGGCGTCCTCGTCGCTCATCACGCCCTTGTCGAGGTCGGGCGGCACGTCGAGATCGGTCGGCGCCATCGGCACGTCGCCGCCCTGCTCGCGAAAACGCTTGAGCTGGTACACCCAGGCGAGCACCTGTGCGACCGCGCCATAGAGCGGCCCCGGGATCTCGCGGTTCAGGTCGACGTTGTGGTACAGCGCACGGGCGAGCGGCGGCGCTTCGAGCAAGGGCACGCCGTGCTCGGCGGCGATCTCGCGAATGCGCGCCGCCACGAGGTTCACGCCCTTCGCGATGACCTTGGGCGCGCCCATCTGGCCGTCGGCGTACTGGAGCGCGACCGCGAAGTGCGTCGGGTTGGTCACGACCACGTCGGCCTTCGGCACCTGGCTCATCATCCGGCGGCGCGCCATTGCGCGCTGCTGCTGACGGATGCGCCCCTTCACCTTGGGATCGCCCTCGTTCTCGCGATGCTCGCGCTTGACCTCTTCCTTGGTCATGCGCAGCTTGTGGTGGTACTGCCAGAGCTGATACGGCACGTCGAGCGCCGCGACCAGGAACATGCCCGCCACCGTCGTGCCGCAGCAGACGGCGACGAGATGAAACGCATCCGCGAAAGCCCGCGAAAGCGGCTGCATGGCAAGGCCCAACACCTCCTCGCGATGGGTCCAGACGGCCAGTCCGCCGACGCCGCCCACCACGACCGCCTTCGCGAACGACATGCCGAGCTGGATCGGCCCGTTCACCGAAAAGATCCGGCCAAGACCCGTCACGGGGTTCAGGCGGTTGAAGTTCGGTTCGAGCGACTTCGTGGAGAAAAGCCAGCCGCCCAGCGCCATGGGGGCAAGCAGCGCGGCCATGCCGGTGAATGCCAGCACGGGCGCGACCGCGTAAAGCCCCTCGCGCGCGGCGACGCCGGCGCCGCTCAGCATGCGGTTGGTGTCGAAGACGGCCGCATGGTTGAAGGTGAAAGCCTGCCGCAGCATGGTCAGCAGATGGCCGCCGATCATGTCCGAGAGCATCCACGCGCCGTAGAAGCCGGCGGAGAGCAGCGCGAAGGTGGAAAGCTCCCGCGAACGCGCAACCTGCCCCTCCTCCCGCGCCTTCTGCAGGCGCTTGGGAGTGGCGGATTCGGTTTTTTCGAGGTCGCTGTCCTCAGCCACGGATGCTCCGGTCGGTGGTGTGCGGCGCAGACGCTGCGCCGCACACCCATTTTCAGTGACAGCGATTATTGCCGCGCCACGCCAGTGCCGATCGGCGGAGTAAGGCGGAGAAACGGGGGTATTTCAGGGGAATGGGCGGGCGGGTCCGGCGCGGGGAGGAACCGCGCCACCCGCCGGGCGGCGGGTGGTGAAGGGTATAGCCGGAAAGGGGGAAAGACCGGAAGGCTAGAAGGCGACGTAAGGCTGGGCGCCGCCCGTCGCCGTCATATCCTGGCCCACGTAGATATAACGGCCGTAGAAGAACGGCAGGCCGAGATCGAGATCCGGCAGGCCGCCGAACTGCCCGGCGAGATCGTTGAGGGCGAAATTGCCGTTGGTGCCGTTGGTGCCGAGCAGCGTCGCCGCGCTGACCACGCCGAAGCTCGTGCTGCCGCTGGAACCGTCGGTGCCCGCCAGAGCCGCGCTCAAGGTCTGCGAGCTCGACGCGCAGTAGAACGTCCCCAGCACGCCGCCGCACTCGGGCAGCGAGCTGTCGTTGAAGAACAGCGCATTTGACCCCGAATCGATGAAGGTGGTCAGCGTGCGGCCGTTGAAGCTGCCGGCTATGTCGCCCGACGTATTGGTCTGGAAGCGTTGGGACGCATTCAGGGCATTGTTCGACTGCGTGCCGATGCCGAACACGAGCGTCCCGCTGCCCGCGGCCGCGCCGCTATAGGAGACGGGCGCCATCTCCACGATCACGCCATTGTTGTCGGCGGCGAAATGCGGAACCGGGTTGGCCACCTGAGCGGTCGTCGCGACCCCCGTGGCGCTGCAGCTCGAACCGCTTGGGCAAGAATAGTAGAAGCTCCCGCTGGCGCTCTCGCAAGCCGAGCCGCAATCCCAGGGCGACACGCCGATGCCGAGAATGCCGTTCGCGCCGAGGTCGCTCGCCGTGCTCTGCTGAATGCCGCCGCCGGCGCAGCTCGACGGCACGTTGGTGGTGCCGAGGTCGCCGATCACCTGGATCGGGATGTTGCTCGCGGTCTCGCCGCCGATCTTCACGTCGGCGCTGCGCACGGTGCCCCAGGTGTAGCCGTCCGCAAATGACGTGCATTCGGCGAGCGTGCCGCCGCTGGCCGTGTTGAGGGGCAGCGTGTTCAGCAACGCCCCCAGCGCCGACGACACGATGCGCAGCCCATACGACGCCGTATCCACCTGGACGTTGTTGACGGTCGTGCAGTTGCTGCTGCCGCTTACGCAGATCGTGACGCTCACCGTGGGAATGTTCGGCACGCCCGCCACCCCGCTGTTCACGGTGATGGGCACGGTGTTCGAGGCCGTTGCCGCGATGGGTTGCTCGCTCGGCAGGGGCGGCAGCGCGGACGTGTCGACGCTGCTGCTGCTGCCGCTGCTACTGCCACCGCTGCTGCCGCTACTGCTACTGCTACTGCTGCTGCTTCCTCCTCCGCCACCGCCGCCGCAGGCCGCGAGGCAAACGGTCAGCGCAAGGAGCGGAAGCAGGGTGCCGCGCCGCAGCCCCGGAAGAAAGGAGAAGCGGAATCGTTGTGCAAGCATGATCACGTGCTGTCTCCCTGGGTCACTGGATGTCGCTGGCGCCGACGCCGGACGGCAGGCTGCCCGGCAGCCACGCTTGCCCCGAGAAGGAGCCCATGTGCCCGCCGGAGTGCACGACGAGGCCCGACTGCTCGACCACGCCCGGGCCATGCATGAAGCCCGCCGCGCGGTTCGCCTTCACGCCCGCCACGTACTGCGGAAAGTAGCTGCCGAGCAGTTCGGACAGGTTGGGCATTTGCGGGCCGTTCCAGGCGACGCCGAATACGCTGCCCGCCTGCGAGACATACTCGCGCACGACCGTGCCGTTGGCGAGCGTGGTCTGTCGGACCGTATAAGAAGCGGCAGCGGCGGAAGATCCCGTCGCGCTGGCCTCGACGGCCTGCCGCGCCGCGGCGCTGGTGCCGGCGCTGCCGGCCTGCGCGGCGGCGTTGCCGAGCGTGCTGACGGTGGCGCCCGCGGGCGTCGTCATGGGCGCGCTGCCGAGGCCGGCCATGGCCGGCTGGGCGCAAACAAGCGCGATGGCGCCGGTCAGCGTCAGCGCGGCGAGCCGCGCGCCGGCAGCCCGCGCAACGTCATACGAAGCATTCGAACCAAAGGCAGCCATACCCCTCCCGATCGGTAGCTGGCTTCGCGGCGGTCGCACCGCGGAAAGCGGCGGATGTCGCGGCGCAGCACAAACGATCGCCGCCGCATCTCGGTCCGCCGGCGCCAGTATGCCAGCCCTGGATTACAGCAAGCTCGATGCCCGTGCGCCGGGTTGCCGTCTCGTGCAGCCGTTTGAGTTCGGCTAAAAACCGAGGCTGGCGAGCAGATCGTCCACCTGCCCCTGGTCCTGCATGACGTCGGCCTTGCCTTCGGGATTGATCTGCGGGCCGTTCAGGAGCGATTCGGGGCTGCCGGTCGAAGAAACGGCCAGCGACGCGACCGCCGCCGCAACCTGTTCGCGCCGCTCCGGCACGATGTTCTCGACCAGCACGCCCAGCAGTTGCTGCTCGATCAGGTACACGACGTCCATGATCTTCTTGATCACCTGGCCGGTGAGATCCTGGAAGTCCTGGGCCAGCATGATCTCCAGCAGGTGCTGGTTCGTGGCCGTGGTGGCCTCGGGCACGCCGCCCAGAAACGCGCGCGTGTCGTCCATCAGCGCGCGCACTTCCTCGCGGCCGATCGGCGCGTCGTACCACGTCGACCAGCGCTCCGAAAGCGTCTTCGCGTCGCGCTCGAGCTGCTCCTGCATCGGCTTGGCGAGCTCGATCGCCGAAAGCACGCGCTCGGCGGCCTGCTCGGTCATGTTCGCGACGTAGCGCAGGCGGTCGCGCGCGTCGGGCACGGCTTCCGCCGCGCGTTCCACGTGCTTGTCCAGGCCGAGCTCGCGCATCGAATCGCGCAGCGTGCGCGTTACGTGGCCGATGCGCGCGAGGATGCGGTCGCTGCTGGCGTACTCGTCGGCGTGCGCGCCGCCGGCCTCTGCGCTGATGGGCTCGTTCACGTCAGCTCCCGGCTTTGGCCATCTTCTCGAGGATCTTGTTCAGCTTTTCGTCGAGCGTCGCGGCCGTGAACGGCTTCACCACGTAGCCGCTCGCGCCGGCCTGCGCCGCCGCGATGATGTTCTCCTTCTTCGACTCGGCCGTCACCATCAGCACCGGCAGATGCGTGAGGCTCGCGTCGGCGCGGATCTCCTTGAGCATCGCGAGACCGTCGAGATTCGGCATGTTCCAGTCGGAGATCACGAACTCGTAGCTGCCGCTGCGCAGGCGGGCGAGGCCTGCTGCGCCGTCTTCGGCTTCGTCGACGTTCGAGTAACCCAGTTCCTTGAGCAGGTTGCGAACGATCCGGCGCATCGTCGGAAAGTCGTCCACCACCAGAATCTTCATTCCCTTGTCCATCTCGTTTCATTCCTCCAGGCTAAACCCGGGCAATTATCCAGACAAGCACGGCGCCTATCCAGATAAATTAATCGCGATCGATCGCGCCAACGTTTTACGTCGCCACGATCTCTCGAATCGGGATTCCGGCGGCGCGCTCCCGCTGCGCCCCGCCCTTCTTTCTTACACGCGCTGGACGCGCTCGCCCATCATGGCGAGTCGCGCCATCACGCGGCGGCTCATGTCGGCGAGCGGCGAGATGTCGTCGGCGGCGCCCAGCGCAATCGCTTCGCGCGGCATGCCGAAGACGATGCAGCTCGCCTCGTCCTGCGCGAACGTGTGAGCGCCCGCGCGGCGCATCTCCAGCAGGCCCGCGGCGCCGTCGCGCCCCATGCCCGTGAGGATCACGCCGATTGCGTTCTTGCCCGCGTGCGTTGCCGCCGAGCGGAACAGCACGTCCACCGACGGGCGATGCCGGTTCACCGGCGGCTCGTCGGAGAGATGCGCGATGTAGTTCGCGCCGCTGCGCGCGAGCAGCAGGTGCGCGTGGCCCGGCGCGATGTACGCATGGCCCGGCAGCACGCGCTCGCCGTGCTCCGCTTCCTTCACGGTGATGCGGCACAGGCCGTTCAGGCGCTGCGCGAACGACTTCGTGAAACCCGGCGGCATGTGCTGCGCGATCAGCACCGCCGGCGCGTCGGGCGGCAGCGGCGTGAGCACTTCGCGAATCGCTTCCGTGCCGCCCGTCGAGGCGCCGACGATGATCAGCTTCTCGGTCGAGAGGAGCGGGTTGTTGAGCATCGGCGCCTGGCTCGCGCCGGCGGGCGCGGCATGAGCGCCGCCCGTTGCCGTGCCGGCAGCCGCCGCGGCGCCGGGAGCCGGCGCCGAGGGCGCGTGATGCGCGCGCACGCGGGCGCGCGCAGCGGCGCGCACCTTGTCGGCGAGCTTTTCCGCGTATTCGAGCATGCCGTCGCGAATGCCGACCTTCGGCTTCGTCACGAAGTCGACGGCGCCGAGCTCCAGCGCGCGCAGCGTGATTTCGTTGCCGCGCTCGGTCAGCGACGACACCATCACGACCGGCATGGGCCGCAGGCGCATGAGCTTCTCAAGGAAATCGAGCCCGTCCATGCGCGGCATTTCCACGTCGAGCGTGAGCACGTCGGGGTTGTGCTGCTTGATGAGTTCGCGCGCCACGAGCGGGTCGGGCGCGGTCGCAACGACTGTCATGTCCGGCTGGCTGTTGATGATTTCCGTCATCAGACTGCGAATCAGCGCCGAATCGTCGACACAGATAACCTTGATTTTTTGCACAGCGTTCACGCCTCCTCCACTGTCCTGGCGTTGTCTTGATTTGTATTGGGCCGCGACTGGCCGCTCGCGCCGAACAGCTCGATGCGGCTGCGCGCCGGCGCGGACGCGAGCTGCGAGGCCTGCGAAGCGCCTGCCTGCCCCGGCCCGGCGGCACGTCCAGCCCCCGGCGTGAGGCCGAACAGCTCGACGCGCTCGCGCGCCTTCGCGAGCCGTTCGGCGCGCGCCTCGGGCGTCTGCCGCGCGAGCGCCTGCTCGCGTTCGGTCACGCTCGAATCCTGCGAGAGACGCAGCTTTTTCACCATCACCTGGCCCGTGCGCGGCAGGAACGCCACCTTGCGCGGGTGCGAGCCCTGCAGGTCCTCGGCGACGATGCGGATGTTCTCCAGCGCGAGATAGCGCCGCACGAAGGCCGAATTGCGGTCGCCGATATTCATGGTCGTCATGCCGGCCAGCACGGCCGCGCCGCCGAACACTTTCGCCTCGAAGCGCTCGCGCCGGCCGCCCGCCTTGATGAGCTCGTTGATGAGCACTTCCATGGCGTAGGCGCCGTAACGCATGGCGTCGGATGCCGCCTGGGCGACGTCGGCGCCGTCGTCGGGCAGCATGAAGTGGTTCATCCCGCCAATGCCGGCGGTACGATCCTGGATGCACGCGGCCACGCACGAGCCCAGCACGGTCACGAGCACCATGTCCTCGTTCGTCGTGAAGAACTCGTTGGGCAGCAGCTTCACGCCGGGGCGGTTAAAGTGCGTGTCGAAGTAGCGGTTCGTCGCGATCGGAAGGCTGGCGCTCATGCGGTCGCTCCGATCCTGTCGTCGACGCGGCCTGCGGCGGCGCCACCGCTGTTGCCACCGCCGTTGCCGTCCACGCGGCGGCTGCCGCGCGTCAGCTCGTACACGGTCTGTCCGCGCAGCCTGAAGGCCTGCGTGACATACGTGAAGTTCTCCGAATGTCCCGCGAACAGCAGGCCGTCCGGCTTCATCAGCGGCTCGAAGCGCGAAAGCACCTGCCCCTGGGTCGGCTTGTCGAAGTAGATCATCACGTTGCGGCAGAAGATCGCGTCGAACGTCTGGCGCAAACCGTAGTCGGCGTCGGTGAGATTGAGCTGCTCGAAGCGGATCATCGCGCGCAGTTCCGGGCGCACTTTCACGAGACCCGCGTGGCCGCCCGTGCCCTTCAGGAAGAAGCGCTTCAGGCGCTCCGGCGTCAGGTGCTTCACCTGGTCATACGAGTAAATGCCCGCTTCGGCCTTGGCCAATACCTGGGTGTCCAGATCGGTGGCGAGCACGCGCGCCTCGCGCGCGCCGCGCTCGCCGAGCGCTTCGATCAGCGTCATCGCGATCGAGTACGGCTCCTCGCCCGTCGAGGCCGCCGAGCACCAGACCGAAACCGGCTGCGAGCCCGGCGCAGCCCGGCGCTTCACGAAGTCCGCCAGAATCGGAAAGTGATGCGCCTCGCGGAAGAACGCCGTGAGGTTCGTGGTGAGCGCGTTCGTGAACGCTTCCCACTCTTCGGCATCGTTGCGCGATTCGAGCTGGTCGAGGTAGTCGCGAAAGCTTTCGAGGCCCAGCGCGCGCAAGCGCCGCGCGAGACGGCTGTACGCCATGTCGCGCTTGTGGTCCGAGAGCGAGATGCCCGCGCGCCGATGAATCAGCGCGCGAATGCGCTCGAAGTCCGCCGTCGTGAATTCGAAGTCGCGGTTGCTCTCGCCGGGCAGGCCGGGCAAGCCGCCAGCCTCGGCGGCGTCCGGCTTCAGCCCGGCGCGATCGCCGCGCCCGTGACGGGAAAAACGCAGGCCTTTCATGATGCTGCGCCCCCCTCGTGCCCGGCCGCACGCGTGCCGGTGCGCAATGCGTGCAGCGCGGCGGGCGCGGCGGCCAATTTCCAGGCGGCCGCGCGGAACGACTCAATCCGTTCTTGTGCGCTAGTGTGCATTGCGATGACTCGTCAGCTCGTCGGTCCTAGAACGTTTCCCAGTCGGCATCGTCCGAAGACGTCGACGACACCACCGGTTCCACGCGGGCTGCAGCCGCCTTCGGCGCCGCTGCTGCCGGCCTGGCCGCATTGGCCGCATTGGCCGCATTGGCCGCATTGGCCGCATTGGCCGGTTTGGTCGCGCCAGCAGGCTTGGCCAGCCTGGCCGCAGCCGCCGCGCCGACCGGTTCCGCCGCCTTGGCCGGCGCCGCGAGGGCAGCCGGCGCGCGCCTGACAGGCGCCGCCGCGGCAGCGATGGCCGCCGTGCCCGCAACCGCGTGGGCGGACGGCAATGCCGCCGGCCGTGCCGCCGCGCTGCTCGCGCCACCCGTGCGCCAGATGCCGAGCACCGACTGCAGCTGGCGCGTCTGCTCCTCCAGCGAGGCCGCCGCCGCCGCGGCCTCTTCCACGAGCGCCGCGTTCTGCTGCGTGACGGTGTCCATCTGCGTGACGGCGCGGTTGACCTGCTCGATGCCGCCCGACTGCTCTTCGGAGGCCGCGCTGATCTCGCCCATGATGTCGGTCACGCGACGCACGGCCTGGAGAATCTCGTCCATCGTGGTGCCCGCGCGGCCCACCAGTTCCGAGCCGCTCTGCACCTTCTGCGCCGAGTCGTT
Source organism: Paraburkholderia acidipaludis NBRC 101816 (assembly GCF_000684975.1). Classification (GTDB taxonomy): domain Bacteria; phylum Pseudomonadota; class Gammaproteobacteria; order Burkholderiales; family Burkholderiaceae; genus Paraburkholderia; species Paraburkholderia acidipaludis. Next base: position 124,129 of record NZ_BAXZ01000001.1, read on the forward strand.
GATGAGCTCCTTGATCTCCTTCGCGGCGCTCGCGCTGCGCTGCGCGAGGCTGCGCACCTCGCCCGCCACCACCGCGAAGCCGCGGCCCTGCTCGCCCGCGCGCGCGGCTTCCACCGCCGCGTTGAGCGCGAGGATGTTGGTCTGGAACGCAATGCCCTCGATCACGCTGATGATGTCGACCACCTTCGCCGAGCTGGCCGCGATGTCCTGCATCGTGTGCACGACTTCGCCCACCACCTCGCCGCCGCGCGTGGCGATGTCCGAGGCGTTCACGGCGAGCTGGCTCGCCTGGCGCGCATTGTCGGCGTTCTGCTTCACGGTGCCGGTGAGCTGCTCCATGCTCGAGGCGGTTTCCTGCAGCGACGCGGCCTGCTGCTCGGTGCGCTGCGAGAGGTCGGTGTTGCCCATGGCGATCTCGCGCGCGCCGACGTCGATCGAGCTTGCGCCCATGTTCACGGCGCTCACGAGCTTCACGAGACTCTCCTGCATGCGCTTGATGCCGGCGAAGAGATGCCCGATTTCGTTCTTGCTGTAGACCTCGATCGGCTGCGCGAGGTCGCCTTGCGCGATGCGCTCGAAGCAGGCCGTGGCGTCTTTGAGCGGCTGCACGATGAGGCCGCGCAGCGCGAAGCGGATCGCGAAGACCATCAGCAGCGCGATCACGACGAGGCCGCCGATCAGCATGCGCATGAACGCGATCTGCGAGCGCGCGCTTTCTTCGCGCGACGCGGCGCCGTCCTGCAGGCCCTGCGCGAGCGGCTCGGCAACGTTGTCGTAGTCGACGAACATCGGGCTGATCTTCGTGTCGGCGATGGCGTGATAGGCCGTGAGGTCGTTGCCGCGCAGCGCCGCGAACTCGGGCTGCACGCCGTCCTGCAGGAGCCCCGTGCGCTTTTGCGCGAGCGCGTCGAGCGAGGCGGCGTCGAGGCCGTTCTTCGGCGCGGCCTGGAAGGCCTTCCAGGCGTCGTTGCTCTTCGCGAGCAGCTCGTCGGCGCGGTCGAGCGCTTTCTTCGCGTCGTCGGCCTGGTTCGCCGCGGCGAGCGCGCTGACCCGTTCGAGCGAAACGCGCGAGCGCAGCAGATACGACGAGGCGTCGTTGAGCGAGCGCATCGCGACCAGATCGCCGCGCGCGATCGCGCCAAGCGAGTCGCTTGCGTTGCCGAGCGCGACGAGCCCGAGCGAGCCGACCACGATGGTCAGCGCAACCAGAATGACCCCGACGCCCGTGAGCGTGGCGCGGATCGACCACTTGTGCAGCATCTCGATTGCTCCTGTCCTGTACCTGATCACCGGCGGGGCCCGCAAGGCGGCTTTGCCGCTCTTGACGGCGGCTTTCCGCTCTCCCGCGCTGGGCCCTTCACCCGAAGGGCCACCCCCGATAACCGTTCGCGATCGTTATCCAAGCATCTCGATGAGCGCCATTTCGCGGCTCGTCATCAGCTTTTCGATATCCATCAGAATCAGCATGCGGCCTTCCACGGTGCCGAGGCCCGTGAGGTACTCGGTCGTGAGCGTCGCGCCGAATTCGGGTGCCGGCATGATCTGGTCCATCTGCAGCGTGAGCACGTCCGAAACGCCGTCCACCACCATGCCCACGACGCGGTGCGCCACGTTCAGGATGATCACGACGGTCTGGTGGTCGTACTCCACGCGGCCGAGGTGGAACTTGATGCGCATGTCCACGATCGGGACGATGATGCCGCGCAGATTGATGACGCCCTTGATGAACTCGGGCGCGTTGGCGATGCGCGTCACGCTTTCGTAGCCGCGAATCTCCTGCACCTTGAGGATGTCGATGCCGTACTCTTCCGCGCCGAGCGTAAAGACGAGGAATTCCGCACCGCCCGCGTCGGCCTGCTGCGCGTCGCGGCGGTGCGCGCCGGCGCCATGAATGGATTGGACTTCTGCCACGTTAGCCCCTGAACAGTTGGGAGAGGGTTGGGATAAAGCGCTGCTTGAGCTTCATACGGTCATGCGGTCATGCGAATTCGGCGAACGCGCCCGCCGCATGGCTCACGCTCGAGGAAACCCCGTGCGTTGCGCGCGTTTCGCGGTTCAGCGCGGCCACGTCGACGATCAGGGCGACGCTGCCGTCGCCGAGAATGGTCGCCGCCGAAATGCCGTGCACCTTGCGGTAGTTCGTTTCGAGGTTCTTCACCACCACCTGCTGCTGGCCGACCAGTTCGTCGATCAGCATGGCGAAGCGTCGTCCCTCGGTTTCCATGATGGTGACGATGCCCTGCGTCGGTTCCGTGCGCGCGCCTTCGACGTTGAACACGTTGTGGAGCGCCACGAGCGGCAGGTATTCGCCGCGCACGCGCACCACGCGGTCGCCGTTGGTGACCGTGTAGATGTCTTCGTGGCGCGGCTGCAGCGACTCCATCACGAAGTTCAGCGGCAGGATGAACACCTCGTTGCCGACCTTCACCGACATGCCGTCGAGAATCGCCAGCGTGAGCGGCAGCACGATACGCGTGGTGCTGCCCTTGCCCGCGTGCGAAGTGATCTCCACGTGGCCGCCCATCGCCTGGATGTTGCGCTTCACGACGTCCATGCCCACGCCGCGGCCCGAGACGTCAGTCACCTGCTCGGCGGTCGAGAAGCCCGGCAGGAAGATGAGGTTCCACACTTCGTCGTCGGTCATGCTGTCGCTGACCTGCATGCCCTGCTTGGCCGCCTTCGCGAGAATCTTGTCGCGGCGCAGGCCCGCGCCGTCGTCGCTCACTTCAATGACGATGTTGCCGCCGTGGTGCGCGGCGGACAGCACGAGCTGGCCCGTGGCGTCCTTGCCCGCGGCGCGGCGCGCTTCCACGGTTTCGATGCCGTGGTCGAGCGAGTTGCGCACGAGGTGCGTGAGCGGGTCGATGATGCGTTCGATGAGGCTCTTGTCGAGCTCGGTGGCCTGACCGAACGTCACGAGCTCCACTTCCTTGCCGAGCTTCGCGGCGAGGTCGCGCACGAGACGCGGGAAGCGGCTGAACACGTAGTCCATCGGCATCATGCGGATGGACATCACCGATTCCTGCAGATCGCGCGCGTTGCGCTCGAGCTGCGCCATGCCGTTGAAGAGGCGGTCGTGCAGCGCGGGATCGAACGCGCTCGTGGTTTCCGCGAGCATGGCCTGGGTGATGACGAGCTCGCCCACCAGATTGATCAACTGGTCCACCTTCTCCACGCCCACGCGAATCGAGCTGCCTTCGCCCGCGGCGGCCGCGGCCGCCGGGCGCTTGCGCTCGGTCTCGGCGGCGGGGGCGCCGGCTTGCGGCGGCGCTGCGGGAGCGGCCGGAGGCGCTTCGGGCATGGCGGGAGCGACAGCCGCCGGCGCCACCGCGACCGGTGCCGGCGCTGCTGCGGCAACCGGGGCCGGTGCGGGTGGCGCAGGCGGAGCGGCCTCGACCACCGGCGCGGGCTGCACCGCGGCCGGTGCGGCTTCGGCCCCGCCTTGCGGCGCCGCGCCGCGGCCGATCGAGATCTGGCTCTCGTCGATCACGAAGCAGCACACGGCGATGATGTCGTCCGACGTCACGTCGGTTTCGAGCCAGAGCGTGATGTCGTCGCCGGTCTTCACCTGGCCCAGCACGCGGCCCAGGTTGCCGAGCTCCTCGAGCAGCAGATCCTGATCCTTCGCGTCGACGCGGCGCAGCGTGATGCGCAGATGCGGGCCTTCCGCCGCGCCGCCCGCTGCGCTCGCACCGCTCGCGTCCGGTCCCGGCGCGGCCGCGATCGCCTCGTCGACGACATGCTCGGGCGCGCCCGAAGCCGCAGCCCGGGCCGAAGGCAGGTTCGCCTCGAAAGCGGCTTCGAGATCGGCCTCGGAGTCGGGCTCGGCCGCGCTTGCCGCGACAGGCGCGGGCGCAGCCACGGGAGCAGGCGCCGGCGCGGGAGCCGCCAGGCCCCGGCTTTCGGCATAGAGCTGCTCCAGCTTGGCGCGCATGGCCGCGGCGACGGCCGCGTCGGGCTCGGCGCTCGCGCGGTAGTCGGCCAGCTGTCCCGAAAGCACGTCCTTCGTTTCGAGGAACGTGTCGATCATGTCCTTGCGCAGCACGAGTTCGTTGTTGCGCGCGCGGTCGAGCAGCGATTCGAGGATGTGGGTGGTTTCGGTCAGCGCGGTAAAGCCGAACGTCGCCGCGCCGCCCTTGATCGAATGCGCCGCGCGAAAGATCGCGGCGAGATCCTCGGGATCGGGACGGCCGACGTTCAGATTCAGCAGGAGCTGCTCCATCTGCGCGAGCAGCTCGTCCGCCTCGTCGAAGAACGTCTGGTAGAACTGAGTGATGTCGAGTGTCATGCCTCTGTCACCGCGATAATTGCCTGTTTGGGGTGCCGATGCTGTGGTGTCATGTGCACGTCAAGCGCGCGCTTCGCCTAGCGCGCTCGTCAGATCGACGAGCAGCTCCGGGTCCACCGGTTTTTCCAGCCAGCCCGTCGCGCCAGCGTCGCGCAGGGCCACCTTGAAGGTTTCGTCCGATTCCGTGGTCAACACGAGGATGGGCGTTTCGAGGTACGAAGGATTCGCGCGCAGCTTGCGGATCAGGTCCAGCCCGCTCATGCGCGGCATGTGCAGGTCGGTGAGCACGAGGTCGAAGCACTGCGCGAGCGCGTGCTCCAGCCCGTCTTCGCCGTCGTTCGCCACCGTCACGTCGTAACCCGCCGCGCCCAGCGCCGCCTGCAGGATCTCCCGCATGGACGCCGAATCGTCGATCGCCAGAATGTTCCTGATCATCCGCTCCTCACTCGCGCTGTTTGTGTTGCCGCGCCTTTAGTGCGCCATCTGCGCCGTCTGCGCCGTCTGCGTTGTCTGCGCCGGCCCCGTTCCCCCCACCGGCGCTGCCACGGGCGTGAGCCGCACCGGCGCGCTCACGCCTGCCGGCGGCAGCTTCGCCGGTGTCGCCGTGCCCGGCGCCAGCATCGGCAGGAGCGGCTTGCCCGAACCGGCTGCGTCGTCGGAAAGCGTCGTGGTGGTCGAGTCGTCGTGCATCAACGCGTCTTCCGACTTCTTGTTCAGCACGATGATGCTGATGCGCCGGTTCTCCGGGTCGAGCGGATCTTCCTTGTTCAGGTTCTGCGTCGACGCGAGACCGATCACGCGCATCACCTTCGCTTCGTCCATGCCGCCCGCAATCAGCTCGCGGCGCGACGCGTTCGCGCGGTCGGCCGAAAGCTCCCAGTTGCTGTAACCCTTCTCGCCGCCTGCGTAAGGCACGGCGTCGGTGTGGCCCTGCACGATGATGCGGTTCGGCACGCCGTTGAGCGTATTGCCGATGGCCTGCAGAATGTCGCGCATGTACGGCTCGACCACGTCGCGCGCGGTCGCGAACATCGGGCGCTTCTGCGAATCCACGATCTCGATGCGCAGGCCCGTGAGCGTCGAGTCGATGCGGATCTGCTGCTTGTACTGGCGCAGCACCGGGTTCGCCTCGATCGCGGCCATCAGCTTGATCTGCAGGTCGTGCAGGCGCGCCTGCTCCTGACGTTCGAGCGAGCCCTTCAGCTGCTTCATCGAGTCGTCTTCGTTCTTCGAGGCGGTGTGCTCCGCACGCGCGGTGGAGCCGTCGGTCTGACGCGTGACGCCGTCCTGGTCGGTGGAGATGTCGCGCCCGCCGCCCTTCACGATGCTCGAATCCGTCGAGCTGCGGTCGCCGCCCCACAGCGTAACCTTGAGCGGCTGGTTGAAGTACTCGGCAATGCCGTGCAGCTGCGTGGTGGACGCCGAGGAAAGGAGCCACATCAGCAGGAAGAACGCCATCATCGCGGTCATGAAGTCCGCGTAGGCGAGCTTCCATGCGCCGCCGTGATGGCCGCCCTTCGCGGGCGCGGCCTTCTTGACGACGATCGTGCGGTCCTTGTCCTTGCTCATCGCGCGTTCCCTGGCCGGTGCCTTACTTCGCCTTCACGCGGCGCACGTGCTCTTCGAGCTCGGAGAACGACGGGCGCTCGGTGGAAAACAGCACCTTGCGGCCGAACTCCACGGCGATGGCGGGCGCGTAGCCGTTCAGGCTCGCGAGGATCGTCACCTTGATGCACTGGAACATCTTGGTCGATTCGGCCACGCGCTGTTCCGCGACGCTCGCGAGCGGGCTGATGAGACCATACGAAAGCAGAATGCCGAGGAACGTGCCGACGAGCGCCTGGGCGATCATCTCGCCGAGAATCGCGGGCGGCTTGTCGGCCGAGGCCATGGTGTGGACGACGCCCATCACGGCGGCCACGATGCCGAACGCGGGCATGGCGTCGCCCACCTTGGAGAGCGCATGCGCGGGGGCCTCGCCCTCGTGGTGGTGCGTTTCGATTTCCTCGTCCATGAGGCTTTCGATCTCGAAAGCGTTCATGTTGCCGCCCACCATGAGGCGCAGGTAATCGGTAAGGAATTCGACGATGTGCTTGTCGGCGAGAATCTTCGGGTACTGCGTGAAGAGCGGGCTCTTCATCGGATCGTCGATATCCGCCTCGAGCGTGAGCGTGCCTTCCTTGCGCGCCTTCGCGAGCAGGACGTAGAGGAGCGCGAGCAGCTCCATGTAGACGTCCTTGTTGTATTTCGAGCCCTTGAAGAGCGTCGGGACAACGCGCAGCGTCGACTTGATCGTCTTGATGCCGTTGCCGAGAATGAACGCACCGAGGCCCGCGCCGCCGATCATCAGCAGTTCCATCGGCTGCATCATGGCCCCGAGATGACCGCCCTCGAGCGCGTAACCGCCGAAGACGGACAGAATCGTCACGAGTACTCCCACGAAAATCAGCACAGCTGGGTCCTCACTAAAAGTGCCGTGAGCCGCCATCGGCCCGCGTCCTTAGCTGGTTTACGGCATCGGTCCGAAAAACTTTGGGATTGAGGGCCGCCAAGGTCCCGCCCCAGGGGAGTGCCTGGGTTCGGGCAAAGCGCCATGACGGAGCCCCGCATTCGGGGCTCGATCGCAAGGGCGGCGGGGGCGGGCGGCCAAACGGGCGAAATCGCCCTTCAGCCCGCCACCGCAAGGGCTTCGCTGCTGCGGCGGGTGCGGCCCGCGCGCGAAGGCGGCTGGCACAGCCCGCAGACGAAGCCGCGCTGCGGGTCGTGAGCGTGCGCGACGAAGTGGCCCCCGCAACGGCTGCACGGCGTGAGCTGCAGGAGGCCCGAGGCAAAATAGCGCACGAGCGTCCATGCCCGCGTGAGACTGAGCGCCGGCTCTTCGCCCTGCAGCTGCAGATGCTCGAGATAGAGCCGGTAGCTCTTCACGATCGCGGAACCGGCTCGCAGCGCGCCTGCCGGCTCATGAACAGAAACGTGTTGTAAAACAGCGAGGAATGGACGTTGGGCTGCCAGGTCATGAACCAGTCCGTCGAGAACGGCAGCATGCCCTTCGGCGGCGACTCCCCCTTCACTTCCTTGTAGAGCCGGATCAACCGGTCGCGCGAGAGCGAGGTTTCCGCTTCGAGCAGTTGCAGCCGTGCGCCTAGCTCGATCAGCTCGATCGCCAGCGCGATCTCCTTGACCTCGTGCACCACGCTCTTTGTTGCCATAGCCCCCCGATCGTTGCCGGAAATGATTCCGCCCGGCGCGCACGGGCCGGGCGTGGGTGAAGCCGCCGCGAAGCGCGCGCCGGGCGCGGCAGGGCAGCGGCCGTGTCAGTCGATTTGTGCGACGGGCTGACCCGCCATCAGGATGGCGGTATGCGTTTGCGCGGACTTGCCCTTGTCGGCCAGCGCGCTGAGGATGGCGTGATCGTCGAACCGGAAGCGGCACAGCACCTGGTTCGATGCGGCGAGCCGGACGGTTTGTGCCAGCGTCAGGCTGGCGAGGACCTCGGCGAGCTGCTCCGAGATCCCCATGCGGAACATGCCCGTCGACTTGTCGTCGCGCAGCAGGCGTTGCGCGAGCAACAGGTACGACAGGTTCACTTCCTTGATCTCGCTGAGCATGTCGCTATGCGTCGTCGCGCTCATGGATTCCCCCGAATTCGAATCGGCTGGTCAGGCCGGTTGCGGAAACGTTTGCTCGGTCGCATCCAGAAGGCTGTGGCAAATCTGGGCGAACGACCCGTTTTGTGGTCATCACCGCATTGTGGCCAGGCCGGGCACAACTGGAAATTGGACGGACACCGCGACGATTTGCAAGAAATCGCCTCGCAACCGTGTAGGAATTTTTCTGACAACAGAGGGATGGGAGGAGGGGCGAGCAGATTCGCTATTTATTTCGCATAAGCGGCCTTGCCATGCGCGAATTATAAGATGTTTTCATTTCCCTGTAATACGTGCGTGTTCGATGCGGCGCGCCGGGCACGCCACTTGCGCATGGGCGCCATCCCGACCCGGTGCGCGGGCGAAGAAGTCCCTGTACACGCATGTTTCCCGCTGTAACAACGCTTAAGCGATTGAAAAAGGACTCGTCACGGCGAGTCAGATCTTCATAATCGAAGTCAGGGATAACCCGGTGCCGCGCGCCCATCCGTATTGCACGCGCACTTGCCATTATTTTGTATGGGATCCGCGTAAGGTTTTGCACCAACGCGGGTCGACAGGAGATCGAACCAATGCGAATCGCACAAATTGCGCCTCTGTACGAAGCAGTCCCGCCGAAGCTTTACGGCGGCACGGAACGCGTCGTGTCCTATCTGACCGAAGCGCTCGTCGACCTCGGTCACGATGTGACGTTGTTCGCGAGCGGCGATTCGGTCACCGCGGCGACGCTCGAAGCGGCCTGGCCGCGCGCGCTCAGGCTCGACCCGACCGTGCGCGACGCGCTTGCGCCTCACGTCGTGCTGATGGAGCGCGTGCGCCGCATGGCGCACGAGTTCGACGTGCTGCACTTCCACCTCGACTATCTGCCGTTCCCGCTCTTCTCGACGCTGGACACGCCGTTCGTCACGACGCTGCACGGCCGGCTCGACCTGCCCGAACTGCAGCCCGTGTTCGACTCGTTCCCGCAAGCGCCGGTGATCTCGATTTCGGATTCGCAGCGCCAGCCGCTCAAGCAGGCCAACTGGCAGAACACGATCTACCACGGCCTGCCCGAGAACCTGCTCACGCCGCAACGTCACCGCAAGCCCGAGTACCTGGCGTTCCTCGGCCGCATCTGCCCGGAAAAGCGCGTGGACTCCGCCATCCGCATCGCCGCGCTCGCCGGCCTGCCGCTGAAGATTGCCGCCAAGGTGGACAAGGTGGACCGCGAGTATTTCAAGACCGAGATCGAGCCGCTGCTTTCGGAGGCTCACGTCGAGTTCGTCGGCGAGATCGACGAAGCGCAGAAGCCCGAATTCCTTTCGGGGGCGAAAGCCCTGCTCTTCCCGATCGACTGGTCGGAGCCGTTCGGCCTCGTCATGATCGAGGCCATGGCCTGCGGCACGCCGGTCATCGCTTTCAACCGCGGATCGGTGCCCGAAGTGATCGAGCCGGGCGTAACGGGCTTTATCGTGGAAGACGTGCAAAGCGCGGTCGGCGCACTACAAAATATCAATTCGCTTTCACGCGAAACGATTCGCGCGCGGTTCGAGAGCCGCTTCACTTCGCATACGATGGCCCGCAATTACGTCGATACCTATACCGCTCTGATCGAAGCGGAACGCCGTCCGGTGCTGCGTCGCGTTGCCGCAGCCGGATAGTCCCGGATAGTCCGCTTGCCGGCGGTCGGCGCGCAAATTTGCGATAAACGCCGACGAATGCACCGTGTGTATCGTTTGCGCGCACGCCATTTGCGCAATTACGGGATGCACTTAAAAAAAGAGCCGCGTGGCGTCACGCGGCTCTTTCTGCTTCTATCGCAAATAGCGCGTCAGGCGATCTGATAGCGCTCACGATTCTTCCCTGCGATCCACTTGGGCGGCTTGCCGCGCCCGCTCCAGGTTGCCCCGGTCTTGGGATCCTGATAGCGCGGCGGCAGCGGCGCCTTCTTGGGCGGGCGCCCGCGCCGGGCGACCGCCGCGAACCCGAGATCCTGGGCGGTAAGCCCGTACTCGGCAATCTTCGCGCGGATCGTGTTGATCACATCCGCCAGCTCGGTGCGCCGCGCGTCTTCGGCCTGAGCCTGAAGCTTCGCGATCTGGGCTTTAAGTTCTGAATATTGCGACATTCCTCCCCCCTTTGTCGAACGAGTCAGTTCGAGAAGAGATTAGACGTAAATATTGGAATTAGCAATCACGATTAATACTTCTTTATCGGGACAATTCCGGTATTTAGCGATTGTCATCTATGGTGAAATGGCTCGTCCATAGCGCGAAATAATTCGGTCAATAGCGTCGGAATTGACAATTCTTCACACCCGCCCATCAGTTGACTGCCTAGAATCTGGCGCGTGGCAGAATCGGACTTTTTCCTGCCACTTCAATTCGACTTTTTGAGGTGTCAGAAGATGCACTTATCCAAACGACTTATGGCCGAAATGTTCGGCACTTTCTGGCTCGTGCTGGGCGGCTGCGGCAGCGCCGTGCTGGCAGCGAGCTTTGCGGGCCCGGTTCACGGGCTCGGTATCGGCTTCGTCGGAGTGGCGCTTGCATTCGGCCTGACCGTGCTGACCATGGCATACGCCATCGGTCATATTTCGGGCTGCCATCTGAATCCCGCCGTGAGCGTGGGCCTCACGGTAGCCGGCCGGTTTCCGGCGCGCGACCTGCTGCCGTACATCGTCGCGCAGGTGATCGGCGCCATCATCGCCGCCTTCGTGCTGGCCCAGATCGCCACGGGCAAACCCGGCTTCGATCTCGTGGCAAGCGGCTTCGCGACGAACGGCTATGGCGAACACTCGCCGGGCCACTACTCGATGGCGGCGGCCTTCCTGTGCGAAGTCGTGATGACGGGCTTCTTCCTCTTCGTGATTCTCGGCGCCACCGACGAGCGCGCGCCCGCCGGTTTCGCGCCGATCGCGATCGGCCTGTGCCTCACGCTGATCCACCTGATCTCGATCCCGGTCACCAACACCTCGGTCAATCCCGCCCGCTCGACCGGGCCCGCGCTTTTCGTCGGCGGCGAAGCGGTCTCGCAACTCTGGCTCTTCTGGCTCGCGCCGATCGTGGGCGCCGTCATCGCCGGCATCGTCTATCCGGCTATCGCAGGCGCGGCTACGCGCACGGCGGGTAAAGCATCGCTGCAAGCGTAAGACGGAGCAGCCCGGCCGCGCTGCTAGAATCGGGCGACCTATCGACCTCCACCGTTCAAGGTCCGCCTCATGAAGCGTTCACGAATCTGGCTTGCTCGCACGGCGTCGAGCCTCGCACTGGTGAGCGCCTGCGCGCACGCGGCCGACAACGCTGCTTCAACGGCGGCGACGGCGGCCACAGCGGCGGTGGCCGCAGACAATCTCGAAACGTTGGTGTTCGTGCGTCACGGTGAAAAGCCCGCGGCCGGCCTCGGCCAGCTTAGCTGCAAAGGCCTGAACCGGGCGCTCGCATTGCCGGCCGTGATCGCGGCGAAGTACGGCAAGCCCGACGCCATCTATGCGCCCGATCCGGGCGAGCAAAAGAACGACAGCGGCAAGCCGTACTACTACGTGCGCCCGCTCGCGACCATCGAGCCTACGGCGATCCAGTTCGGCCTGCCGGTAGCCACGCCGTATGGTTACTCGCAGATCGACAAACTCGGCGGCGCGCTCGTCGATCCGAAATGGCGCAACCGCATCGTGCTGGTTGCCTGGGAACACCGCGAGATCGAGGAACTCGTGCGCCAGATCGTGGTAGCGCATGGCGGCGACGCAGCCGACGTGCCGAAGTGGAAAAGCGCCGACTTCGACAGCATCTACGTGCTGCGCATCGACTGGAGCAGCGCGACGCCGCGCGTGCGCTTCGCGCGCGAACGCGAGGGGCTGGACGGCCGCTCCGACGATTGCCCGTGCGCGACCTTGCCCGGCACCCAGTAACGGCGGCGCGAGCTTACGGCTCGAGTTCGTCGCCGAGCGCGAAGAGCTTGCGCAGATGATGCGCGACGCCCGCCTCGAAGTTGTTGCCGATGCGCGGCACCGAAGGCAGGCGGGCGATGAGATCGGGATTCGCATTGTTCATCATGAACGGATGGCCTGCTGTTTCGAGCAGGTCGATGTCGTTCATGTTGTCGCCGAACGCGACGCAACCCGCCGCGGCCGCACCGAGCCGATCCAGCACGACGTTCAGCGCCCGGCCCTTCGAAACGCCGGCCGTCATCACTTCCAGGCAGTCGGGCAGCGAGTAGGTGACGTAGAGCGCGTCGCCGAACTCCGCTTCGAGACGTCGCGAGATGTGCGCGAGGTCTGCCGGATCGCCGATATAGAGCGCCTTGGCGACACCCACGCCGTCGTGCGCGCGCAGGTCGGTGACGTGGTACGTGAATCCCGAATCCTGATGGAAGGCGAGCAGTTCCGGCGCATCGCGGTCGATGAGCCAGGAATCGTCGGAAAACAGGCTGACGATGACGCGGCCATGCCCGCCTGTCACCTCCGGCGAAACGAGGCGTTGAACGACCGGCTCGGGCAGATTGCGCGCGTGAATCAACGTGTCGTCGGGCGCATGCACGCGCGCGCCGTTCGAGGTGATCAGATACGGGCGGATCCCCAGTACGTCGCGAATCCCTGCGACATCGCAATAGTGGCGCCCCGTCGCAATGACGAATTGCAAGCCCTGAGCGTCGAGCCGGCGGAGCGTGGCAACCGTGAAAGGATCGAGCTGGTGATCCGAATTGAGCAGCGTGCCGTCTAGATCGGTTGCGATGACCTGGTACATGGGACAAATGCCAACAGCGGAACAAGAAACGATAGATCGTAGCATTTGCGCGCGGACACTGCGCCACGAGCCGCCGTGAACAATGAGCCGACTCGCGCGCAAAATCACGGCCCGTTTGCGTAATCTTGCCTGGCCGCTATTGGCCGCAACGGGCGGCGGCGAGCCGTGCAGCCTCGCGCCGGGCCAGCGTGAGTGCGCCGCTGGTGGAGTCGGCCAGCGGCGCGCGGAGGCGTTCACGCACGGCCTGCGGCACCCATTCGCGCAACGGCTGGCCAAGCCCGCCGCACAATGCGGCCGGCAGCGTGGCAGTGGGATCGAGAGCGAGGACGAATTGCGCGACGGCTTCGCCCGCCTCGGCCAGCAGTTTGGCAACGAAGGGATGCTCGCGATGGGCGAGCACCACCGGTGCGAGACTCGCGTAGGCGGTTTGATTGGCTGCGCATAGCCAAACGATGAGGCTGTCGCGATCCGTTGCGTTGGCATGCGCGAGCAACGCCTGGGCAAAGGCGTCCAGCGGCGCGCGGCCGTCGAGCGCCATCTGCGCCCAGGTGATGGCGCGCAGGCCGAACCAGGCGCCGCTCGCCTCGTCACCGGAGGGGAAGCCGAAACCGCCCGCAATGCGGCACGCGCCCGCCGCATCGAGCACCGCCGCTACGCTGCCGGTGCCGAGTGCGACGATCACGCCCGCTTCGCCGCCATGCGCGCCAAGCAGCGTGGTATAGGCATCGCTCTCCACCGCGAGGCCTGCCACCGGCGGCGCCTGCTCGCGAAACGGGGCGAGCCAGTCGGGATTGTTCACGCCCGCGAGCCCGCAGCCGAGCACGCAGCGCGACCAGTCGAACGCGAGGCCCGCCTCTTCGAATGCGGCGCGGCATCCCGCCTCGATGGACGCCCAGGCGCTTGCGATGCCAAGGCCGAGCCCGGACGGACCCGCGGCGGCGCGCGCCAGTTCCATACCGTTCGCGTCGCCGAGCGCGACGCGCGTGCCGGTGCCGCCGCCGTCCACGCCAATGAGCCAGGTCGATGTCTGCATGATGATGAGCGCCGCGCCGTGCGCGCGACGGGTGATGATGGATCGTGCCGCAGAGACTAACGGGTCTGCGGCATTCGCACAATTGGCCGGATGGCCAGGTGGCGGCGAACTCGCTATCCGCTATGCTGGCAGGGCCCGACCGAACTGTATGGACCGAACCCAAGGCAAGGAGAGAGCCGTGACGCACCGCTGCAACTGGGCGACGACCGAATCGCTCGCGCATTACCACGACACCGAATGGGGCGTGCCTTCGCGCGACGACCAGCACCTCTACGAAATGCTCGTGCTGGAGGGTGCGCAGGCCGGCCTGTCATGGTCCACGATCCTCAACAAGCGCGAGGGGTACCGGCGTGCGTTTGCGGGCTTCGACATCGAAAAGGTCGCGCGCTTCACGCCCGGGCACGTCGAAACGCTGATGCAGGACGCGGCGATCGTGCGCAACCGGGCCAAGATCGAGGCGGCGATTCTGAACGCGCGCGCCGTGCAGCAGATCCAGGCCGAGCACGGTTCGCTCGCGAAGTTCATCTGGTCGTTCGTGGACGACACGCCCATTCAGAACGACTGGCCGTCGTATCGCGACGCGCCGGCTTCCACCGAAATTTCGGACACGCTCAGCAAAGCGCTGAAGAAGTACGGCTGCAAATTCGTGGGAACAACAATCTGTTATGCATTCATGCAGGCCGTGGGCATGGTCAACGACCACGAGCGCGACTGCATGTGCCGCGCAGGATGCGCCGCCCACGGCAAGAAACGGCGAGCGACAAGCAAGGCTTGAATGCGCCGCGCGCCAGGCAATTCAGCCGGTGCCGCCGAAAAGCGGCAGTCGGGAAGCGGCAATCGAAAAACACCGGCACAAACAACATCTGCACAAACGCAAACGGCGGCGCAGCTTCCGGGGAAGCATGCGCCGCCGTCTGGCGGAAAAGCGCGAAAGAAGCTTAGTGGAGCTTCTTCGGCAGCATCTGGCTGCGCAGGCGCTTGTGCAGGCGCTTCACTGCAGCGGCCTTCTTGCGCTTGCGAACGGCCGTCGGCTTTTCGTAAGACTGACGCTCACGCAGCTCGGCGATCAGGCCATTCTTTTCGATTGCACGGCGGAAGCGGCGGATGGCCACTTCAAACGGCTCGTTTTCCTTCAGAAGAATCGTCGTCATGTATTTCCTAACTCAATCGTTTGATACGGTTCAAAGGCGCAAGCGTCAATCGCTCGCGCACCGGCCCTCCGGTCGTTCGCCACATTGGGGGCGCAACGAAAGGCAAGGCGGCCACGGAGGCCGGAAAAGAGAAGTAGGGGGTTCACTGCGGAACGCGACCAGGCTTACCTTGCAGCTTCACGCCTGACCGCCGGTTTGCGGCCGCCAACAGTAACGAACACGGCAACAAAACAGGCAAACATCTCAATTCACTCTCAATGATATCAGGAAACGATCTTGCCGGCCACACTTTCTTGATTCTGCTCAGGCACTTGCGTGCCTGAGCCCATGCTCGGTGTTCGAGTGCCATTTATCAGAGGATAGGGGCGGGTGGTTGCTTGCCACCGAGCACCATCGCACATCAGGCGCTGGCGTCGTTGAGCGCCTGGATATCCGCCGGATCGAGCTTCAGGTGCACGGCGGCCGCGAGGCTCTGCACCTGTTCGAGCGAGGTCGCGCTGGCGATCGGCGCGGTGATGCTGGGCCGCGCGATGAGCCACGCCAGCGCCACCGCCGCCAGCGTGGCGCCGTGGCGCTGCGAAACGTGATCGAGCGCCGCGAGAATGCGCACGCCGCGGTGATCCAGATACTTCTCCACCCGCGAACCGCGCGCGCTCTTCGCCAGATCCTCGCGCGAGCGGTACTTGCCGGAAAGGAAGCCGCTCGCGAGGCTGTAGTACGGCACGACCGCAATCTGCTGGGCGAGCGCCACCGGCTCGATGTCGGCTTCGTAATGCGCGCGGTCATACAGGTTGTATTCGGGCTGAATGATCTGATACGCCGGCAGCTCCGATTTGCGCGACACCGCAAGGGCTTCTTCCAGGCGTGCGCCGCTGTAGTTCGAAGCACCGATCACGCGCACCTTGCCGGCTTCGATGAGCCGCTGGTACGCGGCGAACGTCTCGTCGAACGGCACCTTCTGATCGTCTTCATGCGAGAAATACACGTCGATGTAATCGGTCTGCAGACGGCGCAGCGAATCCTCCACGGCCACCGCGATATTGGCGGCCTTCAGGCCCGGCCGGCGCGGGTCCTTCGCCACTTTCGTTGCGATCACCACTTTCTCGCGCTTACCGCTTTTCGCGAGCCACTTGCCGATGATCGTTTCCGATTCGCCGCCCTGGTTGCCCGGCACCCACGCCGAATAGACGTCGGCGGTATCGATGAAATTGAGGCCGGCGTCGGTGAAGGCGTCGAGGATCGAGAACGAGGTGGCTTCATCGGCGGTCCAGCCGAACACGTTGCCGCCGAACATGAGGGGCGCGACCTGCAAGGCCGACGTGCCGATCCTGCGTAGTTCCATGATTTCTCCAATGACAGGGGCGAGATTGAAGATATCGAGCATACGCTGGACCTGCCCCGCGTGCAGGGCGCCCGGATGCGCTACATCGCACCCGCGCCGAACGTTTCGGCACACGCCTTGCGCACTGCGCCGACGAGCGCGGGCCAGCCGCCGGCCTGCGTTTGCCGGAACACGCGCACCGTGCCGGGATACCACGGAGAATCGTCGCGCCCGTGCAGCCAGCGCCAGTCCACGTCGTGTCCGGGCAGCATCACCCAGCAGGGCTTGCCGAGCGCGCCGGCAACATGCGCCGTGGAGGTGTCGACGCAGATGACGAGATCGAGTTGCGAAACCACCGCCACGGTATCGGCGAAGTCCTGCAGTTCAGCGCCGAGGTTCAGCAGCGGCTGGCTCGCGGGAGGCGACTGCGCCTCGTCTTCGCCCTGCCCCTTCTGCAGGCTCACGAAGTTGAGACCCGGCACGGTCCAGAGCCGCGCGAACGTGGCGAGCGACGGCGCCGATCGATGGGCGTCGTTGTGATGGCGCGGATTGCCCTTCCACACGAAGCCGATGCGGGGCCCCGGCGGCAGCGTGTCGAGCCGCTCGCGCCAGTGCGCCTGCAATGCCGGCTCGGGCTTGAGCCAGACCGCGTCGGGAATGGTGTCGAGCGTCGTGCCCATGTGCAACGGGACGCTCATGAGGCTCGTCCAGCAATCGAATCCGGCGGACTTCTCCAGGGCTTCGCTGTGATCCATTACGCCTTCGACGGATTCGTGCGCCGCGAAGATCCGGTTCAGTTCGCGGCGGCAGCCGACCTCGATGCGCGCCGCGCCGCTTGCCTTGAGCAGGGGCAGGTAGCGGCCGAACTGCAGCATGTCGCCAAGACCATCCTCCTGCCAGATCAGCAGGCTGCGCCCCGCCAGCGGCTCGCCGCGCCACTGCGGGCACTTCAGCATCTTGCCGCTGGCGTGGTGGATGAAACCGGGCCGCTCGTAGCGCGCCTCGTAGAGCGGCCAGCCCTCCTCGAAGCGGCCCGTGGCCAGCAACAGCACAGCCAGACCGAAGCGGGCGTCGCCGTAGTTGGGATTGAGCGTCAGCGCCGCGCGCGACGCGATCTCGGCTTCGGAAATCCGGCCCAGCTCCTTCATCACGCTGCCGAAGTTGTGCCAGGCCTCGGCCAGGTCCGGGCGCAGCGCGATCGCCCGGCGAAACGCTTCGGCCGCCTCTTCGTAGCGATTGAGGGCATGCAGCACGCAGCCGAGATTGTTGTGCGCCTCGACGAAGTCGGACTGGTGCCGCAAAGCCTGCCCGTAGGCGCTCGCGGCCTCGGCCAGGCGATTCTGCGCCTGCAGCGCGGTGCCCAGGCGGTAGTGCGTCTGAGCGTGGTCGGGGCGCAGCTCGAGCACCTGGCGATACGCGTGCTCGGCCTCGGGAAAGCGCTTGAGCGCGGCGAGCACGAGGCCAAAACCGCCGAGGACTCCGGCGTGGTCCGGGCGCAGCGTCACGGCCAGCCGGTAGGTCCGCTCGGCTTCTGCGAGGCGGCCCGTCGCCCGCAAGATATCGCCGAGCTGACTCAGCGCCTCGAAATGGCGAGGGGAAATCGCGAGCGCCTGCCGCCAGGCGGCCTCCGCCTCCGCGATGCGCCCGCGCGACTTGAGCAAGATGCCGAGATGATGGTGCGCGTCGACGAAATCGGGCTTGATCTCCACGCACCGCCACCAGAAGGCCAGGGCATCGTCCTGGCGGTCGAGACCCAAGGCGGCGATGGCCGCGATGTTCAACGTCCGGGCGAGCGCGCCCGCGTCCGGCTCGGCGTCCCGAGGGGCGTCCCTGGTGGCGTCTTTCGGGGCATCGAGCAAAAGCTGGAGCAGCGCGAACGCCTCGGCGAACTGGCCGGCGAAGCAGAGCGTCAGCGCCTGCTGCTGGCGCTCGGGAAGGGAAAGGTCGGGCGTTGGGAGCACGGAAACTGGGCGGAGGGTTGATCCATGGCCTGGGCGCGCCGCCTTGCCGGCACCCCGCGCGGCGAGGCGAGCCCACGATGAAGCTTACGACGCAGCCGCGCCGGGCCATGGGCGGAAAAGCGCAGACTCCGCGCGCCTATTCGCACGATTCCGGGAGCCGCGAACCATTGGCAACGGCAAAAGGCGCAGCCCCCTCGCGAGCGAATTTCCATGCAGGAGGCATTTGCGCACGCGGAAACAGCCGCCACAGCGCGCCCGGATAAACGTCCGATCAATATTTTCCTCAAGTTTTCCGGCGGGTACGCCGACAACCAGGAAAGCGGCAGACAACACGCCCGCGTTTCTGCCCTGTTCAACATGATGATTCTGTACCCATCCGGGAGAGAGTAATGCTCACCATTAGCAGCAACGTCAATTCGCTGATCGCTCAGGAAAACCTGAACAGCTCGGGTAGCGCGCTGACCCAGGCAATCACGCGCCTGTCGTCGGGCAAGCGCATCAACAGCGCAGCAGACGATCCCGCCGGTCTCGCCATCTCCACCACGCTGCAATCGTCGATCAACGGTCTGACGCAAGGCGTGTCGAACGCGAACGACGCAGTGTCGATGGTCGAAACGGCCAGCACGGGCCTGAGCCAGATCACGACCAGCCTGCAGACCATCGGCCAGCTCGCCGACGAGTCGGCTGCCGGCACGCTCTCGTCGACCAACCAGGCCGCGCTGCAACAGGAAGTTGCGCAGCAAGTCGACGAAATCAACCGCCTCTCCTCGCAGACGACGTACAACGGCATCAACCTGCTGAACGGCACGGCCGGCAACGTTTCGGTGCAGATCGGCGCGGACGTCGGTCAAACGATCTCGATCAACCTGAGCCAGGGCGTTTCGGCCGCTTCGATCGGTAGCGGCGCTGTGTCGTCGGGCACGGTGGTGGGCTCGGTCAGCGGCCTCGACCTGACCTCGACGGGCGCGGCAAACTCGTCCGGCGGCGCAGGCGCGATCACGACGATCAACGTCGTTGCGAACGGCACGGGCGGTTTCACGTACACCGACCAGAACAACCAGGCCATCAGCAGCTCGGTCGCGGCTTCGCTGTTCACGGTCACGGGCTCGCCGAACGGCATCTCGACCATCAGCCTGACGTCGGGCGCTGGCAACGGCCTGAGCCTCAACAACGAACTGGGCGCCATCAACGCCGCAACCGGCAGCGCCGCGGGACTCCCGACGACGGCAGGCACGGTGTACGGCACGCTGTCGGGCCTCGATATCAATCCGACGACGGGCAGCACGGCCTCGGCCGGCACGGCCAATGCCATCACCTCGATCACGGTCGAATCCAACGGTGCGGGCGGCTACTCGTTCTTCGACCAGAACGGCAACCAGCTCAGCAGCACGGCTGCAAGCGCCATCTTCGGCAGCACGGCGACCGCCAGCACGTCGACTGCGCTTGCATTTAGTGCCACCCCGTACAGCACGATCTACGGTAGCGCTTCCACGGGCGGCGGCACGTCGACGGCCAGCGCAAACGATCCGACGGCGCTGCAGTCGATCAACTACCTGAACCAGCCGTCGTCGATCGCCAACGTCGACGTCAGCACGACGATGGGTGCGAACCTCGCGATCGAATCGGTCAACAACGCGCTTGCCTCGATCAACAACATCCAGGCAACGCTCGGCGCAGTGCAGAACCGTCTGACCGACATCTCGACGTCGCAGCAAGCAGAGTCGACCGACCTGTCGAGCGCGAACTCGCAGATCATCGACGCGAACTACGCTCAGGAAACGGCGAACTACACGGCCGCATCGGTCGCGCAGCAAGCGGGTATCTCGGTGCTCGCGCAGGCAAACTCGCAGCCGCAACAAGTGCTCTCGCTGCTGCAGAACCTGTAACAGGAAGTCGTAGCATGTAGTACCAGGCGCGCCGCGGAGCATTTACGCGGCGCGCCCTTGTCGTTTTATTCGGCCAACATGCTGGTCGTATCGTCGAGCGCCAGTACGGAGTTTCTCCATGACCACCATCAGCGGAACCACCTCGTCCACCTCCAGCACCAGTTCCGGGACCACCACGACCGCCGCGCAGGCCGCCGCATCGGCCCAGGCCGCCGCCGCCGCCGCGCTCAAGACAGCGGCCGAGTCGATCATCGGCCAGGGAACCGGCGACAGTTCGCTGGACGTCTCGACGCTCGTCTCGGCGCTCGTCACCTCGAAGGTCGCCGGGCAGACGGCCGAACTGAGCGCGCAGGAAGCCACCGACAACGCGCAGATTTCCGCGTTCGGTCAGTTGCAGTCCTCGCTCTCCAACCTGCAGACCGCGATCCTGCCGCTCTACAGCGGCGCGATGCTGACGGCCTACTCGGCCACGACGAGCGGCACCGGCATCACGGCCTCGGCCGGCATCACCGCCGTCGCGGGCACGTATTCGGTCGACGTCACGCAACTCGCCACCGCGCAAAGCCTCACCTCGAGCGCCTTCACCACGTCGTCCGCCGCCGATGTCGGCACGGGCAGCCTGACGGTCGCGGTGGGCAGCAACTCGATGACGCTCAACATCACGTCGTCGGACGAAAGCCTGAGCGGCATTGCGTCGGCGATCAACACGGCCGACAACAATCCGGGCGTCACGGCCTCGGTCGTCACCGGCGCCAGCGGCCAGTATCTCGTCCTCACGGCCGACTCCACGGGCGCGGCCAATACGATCACGATCACGCCCGGCGCGGGTGCGAGCTCCGGGCTCCAGAGCCTCCAGTACCCGCCGGCAAGCTCGACGGGTTCGTCGAGCTCGACGATGTGGACCCAGACGTCCGCCGCGCAGAACGCCGACCTGACGGTGAACGGCGTCAGCGCAACCAGCGCAAGCAACACGGTCACGGGCGTCATCACGGGCGTGACGCTGAATCTGACCGCGGCGGGTGTGGACACGAGCAAGAGCGGCACCGGGGCGCAGACGCTCACGGTCACGGCCGACACCTCGACCGAAATCTCGGACATCAGCAATTTCGTGACGGCGTACAACTCGCTCGTCAGCACGATGGGCACGCTGACCGCGTACAGCCCCTCGAGCTCGACGTCGAGTTCGAGTTCGACCACCGGCCCGCTGATCGGCAACTCGCTCGTCAACTCGCTGCGCAATGCGCTCGGCAACATCGTGGGCAGCAGCGTGTCGAGCAGCGGCACGAAGGGCACGCTCGCGTCGCTCGGCATCACGCTGAACAACGACGGCACGCTGTCGCTCGACACGACCACGCTCGATTCGACGGTCGCCAGCAATCCCGCCATGGTGCAGTCGCTGTTCAACCTGTCGACCGGCTTCGGGGCGCAGCTCAACAAGACGATCACGCCGTACACGCAAACCGACGGCCTGATCGACTCCAGCGTCAGCGGCCTGACGAGCAACCTTGACAGCCTGACTACGCAGACCAACAATCTGACCGCCTATTCGAACGAACTCACCTCGCAGTACGAGTCGCAGTTCACCGCGCTGGATGTGCTGATGACCAGTTCGAACCAGAGCGAGCAATACCTGACCTCGCTGTTCGGCAACTCGAACAGCGCGGGCGCGTACTCCAGCAGCTCGAAGTAACCAGAGAAAGAAGGACGCCATGGCCGAATCGCACGCTCATGCCGATCAGACCCAGTTGGTGAACCAGGTCTACGAGCTGACGCTCGAGATCGAGACAGCGGTACAACTGTCCGACTGGCAGCGTGCGGCGCGGCTCGCGCTCGAACGCTCGCCCATGGTGCATGCGATCACGGCCGTCCAGTCCCCCGCGGCGCTCGCGCTGATCCGCGCCATTCAGGCCTTCGACGCGGCAAGGGTCGAAACGGCGCGCGCAGCGCGGGAGGCGCTGGCCCGCTCGTACCAACAGGCCTGGACCTCCGTGGGCGCCGCGCAGCAATATCAGCGCGTAGCCCGGTTTTTCTAGTCCGCCGCTCCGTCCCCCTCTCCCGCCTCGCCGGACCTCTTCGCCCGCGCCCCGCCGCGGGCGGCGAACAAGAGGCCGATCCCCCTTCTGCTTGACCAATCGCCGCCCCGGCGTCCCGCATAGACTGCATGCTGGAAGAATGCGGGCGCTCGCGCCACGCCGCCGATACGCAAGCCGAGGGAAACCCATGACCATCGAAGCCGAGCTGCAACAGGCCATCGCGCACCACAACGCCAACCGGATCGAGCAGGCCGGGCAGCTCTATCACGCCATCCTCTCGTCCGAACCCGACCATCCGGACGCGAACCACAATTTCGGCGTTCTCCTGCTGCAGAAGGGCGATGTCACGGGAGGCCTGAGTCATTTGCAGGCCGCCGTTTCGGCCGCGCCGGAGCGGCGCAATTTCTGGGTCAACTACGTCAACGTGCTGACCATGAGCGGCCGGCAGGAAGAGGCACAGCGCGCCAGCGCAGCCGCGAGGGAACACGGCTTCGTCATCGGCACGGCGGGCGCCGCCGCGCCTGCCGCAACACCGGAAACGCCGGAGCCCCTCGAAGCGCTCGCGCAGCAAGGCCGCCACGACGAAGCCGAGGCGCTGGCCCGGCAACGGGTCGAGGGCAACCCGGACGACGCGCTCGCATGGAAAACGCTGGCCTACGCGCAGTTGCGGCGCGGCGATCTCTCCCGTGCGCTCGGCCCGCTGGAAGAAGCCGCGAGGCTCCTGCCGAACGACGCGGAACTCGACCGGCACCGCTACGCGGCGCGGGCGATGCACGACGGACTGGCACTCGAAGCCTGCCATGAGTACGCCGAGGCCGCCCAGCGCTTTCAGGCCGTGGTCGACACGTATCCCGACCACCCCGACGCGAACCACCGCCTCGGCGCCATGGCGATCCACCTGTGTCACCCCGAGGACGCCATCCCGCTGATCGAGAAGGCCATCGGCATCAACCCCAATAATCTGCAGTACTGGGCGCACTACATCGACGCCCTGCTCCAGGCCGACCGCGTGAGCGCCGCCTGGCTGGCGCTGAACATGGCGCAGAAGCGTGGCCTGGCCGGCCCGCAGATCGACAAGCTGATCAGCCTCATGACCTTCGTGTCCACCGGGCAGCTACTCAAGGTTCCGCGCCCGATCCCCGCCGCAGGCGCAAGCGCAGCGGCCGACGCGCCGGCGGGTTCGGACGAGGCCGCGGCGCACACTACGCCCGCCGAGGCCGATCTGCGTTTGTCGCCCGAGGACGAACAGCACCTGCACGAGCTTGTGAAGCTGTACAACGCCGGCGACATGGAAACCGTGCTGAAGCAGGCACAAGCCGTTGCGCGCCGTCTTCCGCGGCATCCCTTCCCGGGCAAGGTCCTGACGCTGACCTACCACCGCCTCGGCCAGTACGATGTCGCGCTCGAGAACGGGCTGAAGACGCTCGAACTCTCGCCCGACGATCCCCAGGTACTGCTGATCGTCGCCGGCCTGTATCAGGTGCGCCACAACATGCGCGAAGCGGCGCGCCACTGCGAGCGGCTGGTGAAGCTGGCGCCGGGAAACAGCGAGGCGCTGCGCCTGATGGGCGTGATCAAGGTCGATCTCGGCGAGCTCGACGAAGCCGAGCGCCTGGGCCGCCTCGCGATCGACATCCAGCCAGGCGCACTGGCTTACAACTCGCTCGGCGTGGCGCTGATGAAGCAAGGCAGGCTCGACGAGGCCGGGGAACTGTTCCGCCGCAGCAGCGAACTCGATCCCGACGCACCGCTCCCCTACCATAATTTCGCCTTCTGCTCGACGCACAGCGAGAAGCTCACGCCGCAGGAAATATTCGGCGTCCATCGGCGCTTCTCCGCGCACTTCGAGGCGCCGCTCAAGCCGCGCTGGCAGCCGCACGACAACAGCCGCGACCCCGAACGTCCGCTGCGGATCGGCTTCATCTCCGGCGATTTTTGCCATCACGCCGTGGCCAGTTTCATCGAGCCCGTGCTCGGTCCGCTCGGCCGCGATCCCGGCCTGTCGCTGCATGCCTACTCGAACACCAGCATCATCGACGAAGTCACGCCCCGGCTGCGCGCCCAGTTCTCGACCTGGACCGATATCGTCGGCATGGACAACCGCAGGGTGGCCGAGCAGATCCGCCGCGACGGCATCGACATCCTGATCGATCTCGCCGGCCACACGGCCAGCAACAGCCTGCTCGCGCTTGCCTACAAGCCGGCGCCCATCCAGGCTTGCTGGATCGGTTATCCGGGTACGACCGGCCTCGACGCCGTCGATTATTTTCTCGCCGACCGCTTCTGGGTGCCGCCCGCCCAGTTCCGCGATCAGTTCACCGAACAGATTGTCTATCTGCCCGCGCTCGCGCCCTTCGAACCCGAGCGGCTGTCGCCGCCCGTCAATCTGTTGCCGGCCTTGCACAACGGCTACGTGACCTTCGGCAGCTTCAACCGCCTCGACAAGCTGCGCCGCGACGTGATCGGCCTGTGGGCGAAGCTGCTGCGTGCCTTGCCCGATTCCCGGCTCATGATCGGCGCCATGCCGACCGACGGCAGCACCGGCAAGGTGGCGGACTGGTTCGCGGAGGAAGGCATCGCGAGCGAGCGCATCGACTACAAGCCGCGCTCGAGCGTGCCCGTGTTCCTGCAGCAGCACCATTTCGTCGACATCTGTCTCGACAGCTTCCCGTTCTCGGGTCTCACCACGGCGCTGCACTCGCTCTGGATGGGCCTGCCCACCGTGACGCTGCCGTCGCACACCGTACCGGGCCGCAGCGGCCTGACCGCGATGTCGCACGCGGGCCTGACCCAGTGCGTCGCCACCGACGAGGATGACTACGTGCGCAAGGCCGTTGCGCTCGCATCGGATCTGCCGGCGCTCGCCGCGCTGCGCACCGGCATGCGCGAGCGCTGCGCCGGCACGCCGATGTTCCAGCCCGAGCGGATCGCGGAGAGCGTGAGCCGCGCGCTGCGCACCATGTGGCGCCGCTGGTGCGCGAACCTGCCCGCCGAGTCGTTCGAGGTCGAGCCGAGCGACAAGCCGTAAAGGAAATCGAACGTGTCAGCCATGCCCGACAATCCGGCCCCCTTCGAGGCGCAAGCGATCCCGCAGGCAAGCCCCGCGACGGCAAACCCGCCGCACGACGCCGAAGCCTGGCACAAGCTCGGCTGGGAACACGAAGCGCGCGGAGAGCTCGAAGAAGCCGTGACCTGCTACCGCCGGGCCGTGCAGTTCAAGCCGCACGCGGACGGCTCGTACAACAACCTCGGCAACTGCCTGAATGCATTGGGTCGCTTCGACGAGGCGTATGCCGCATGGCGCACGGCCATCCAGCTGGCCCCGGGCTGCGCGATGTACTACCGCAACCTCGTGCAATCCAGGGCGCTCGCGCCCGACGACCCCTGCTTCGCGTCGCTCGAAGCCCAGGTCCGCACGGCCGCGCGCCTGCCTCCCAGCGCACAGGCCGATCTGTTTTTCGCCTACGGGCAAACGCTCGCGGAGCAAGGCGAGCACGAGTTCGGCTTTACGCAGATCCTGCGCGCCAATGCCGTCTATCGGCCCACCGTCAACTACGACGAAAACACCGTGCTCGGCGTTTCGGCTCAATTGCCGAAGCTGTTTACGCAGGACGTGATGCGCGAGAAGCGAGGCCTTGGCGACCCATCGGAACTCCCGGTGTTCGTGATCGGCATGCCGCGCTCGGGATCGACGCTCGTGGAGCAGATCCTCGCAAGCCATCCGCAGATAAGGGGAGTCGGCGAGCGCACGGATTTCGACAATGCGCTCTCGTGGCTGCTCGCGACGAGCCGCGCGCAGCCGACGGGCCCATTCAGCCTCGACAGGCTCTCCGAAGCCACGCCGGCCCAGCTGCACGGACTCGGCTCGAACTATCTGCAGCGTCTGCCTCAGACAGTGCGCGTGAGCGATGCGGCGCTCCCCGCGCGCGTGGTGAACAAATACCAGTACAACTTCATCCACGCGGGCCTGATCCATCTGGCCTTGCCGAATGCGCGCATCGTCCACGTGCGCCGCTCGCCGCTCGACACCTGCCTCTCCATTTACTCGCGCTGGTTCCACGACGTTCCGTTCGGCTATGACCTCGGTGAGCTGGGCCGCTACTACCGCGCCTACGACACCCTGATGGCCCACTGGCGCGCCGTCCTGCCCGAAGAGGTCATGCTGGAACTGTCCTATGAAGAGCTGGTGGCCGACACGGAAGGCCAGGCGCGCCGTCTGCTCGCGCACTGCGGCATGGAATGGGATGCACGCTGCCTGGAGTTCTACCGGACGAAACGCTCGGTGACGACGGCCAGTGCGGCGCAGGTGCGCAAACCGATTTATCGCACTTCGATCCGGCGCTGGCGGCCGGACCTGCGGGTGCTGCGGCCGCTGCTCGACGGCCTGGGATCCGAGCTGGCGGCGACGGCGCAATAAGCAGGGAAACTAAGCGATCGCGCGCGAAGCCTGCATACGCTCGAACGCATCCAGAATGCGCTGCACGTAGACGTTCTTGTGCGCGAGCGGACCGCCGCTCGCCTCGCGATGCACCAGCATGGTCGCGTTCGCTTCGAAAACGAGCACCCGCCCGTCCGGCAGCAGCGTGAAATCGATGCCGCCGTAGTCGAGAGCGAGACGGCGGCCAATCGCCTCGATGGCGCGCAGCGCGCGCTCGCCGAGTGCCGCGCCCATGTCTTCGAGAAACCGCTGTTCCTCAGCCAGCTTCCACGCCTCCCCCGTCATCTCCGCCGAGAAGTAATGGACCATCCAGTGCCGCGAAATGGCGAGGTGATAGGGGTACGGCCGCCCATCGACGAACACGACGCGATATTTGCGGTAGTAGCCGTCCGCGCTGCGAAAATCCTCGAACATCGTCAGATAGCAGGGCGCGGCGTGGGCTTGCAACGCGGGCCAGAGCGTCTCCATCGAGGCATGCAGCACGAGCCCGTCGCCGCCATGCGTCGATAGCGGCCGCATCAGCAGCGGAAAGCGGAACGACGCCGCGGCGAGCCGCAGCGCAAGATCCCTCGCCGACGCCGGCACCTCGTCGAACCGCAGACAAGGCGCCGTCGTCGCGTCGTCGATACCGCCCAGCAGCGCCGGGAGACGATGCCGCTGAGTCGCGGCGACAGCCGCCGGGCGATTGAGAAACGGACGGCCGCAGCGCTGCGCGAACGCCTCCAGGCGCGCCGTGACCGGCACGGCGATGTCCGGCTCGCCGATCGCATTGAACACGAGATCGTAGGGCGGCAGCGTGGCGTCTTCGCTCTCCTCGGCGAAATCGATCGCGTATTTGATGCGGTAACTCGACTGCGGCGGCAGCAGCGTGTCGAACGGCACGTTGCCCGATATCTGCCCCGAGCAGAGAATCAGCACGCGCCGCGGCGCCCCCTCGCACGGCTCGACGTAGATACGCTGCAGCGCGTAGGCATGGCGCCGGCGCGCATCGGCCTCGGCCGCGTGGCCCAGCCGGTCGAGCACGGCGGCCAGGTTCTGGTGAGCCATCGCGAAATTGGGCGCGAGGGCAAGCGTATGCCGGAACCAGTGCAACGCGGCGACGTTGTTGCCCTTCATGTAATACACCGTGGCGACGTTGTAGAGCGCGATTCCGGGTGCCTCGCGACCCATGTTCGCCAGCATGCTGAAGGTTTCGACGGCGATGCGATGCGCCTGCGCGCCTGTTTCGTTGCCGATGGCCTGCAGCGCATTCGAGAACGCCTCGTGCAGCGCGGCGTTGGCGGGATCGGCGTCGAGCCGGTGGCTCAGCTGGACGAGCACGGCATGGGATGTGCCGTCGGCCATCTCGGCGGCATCGGTCTCGATACGGGGGGTTGAAGGCAAAACCATGGTGATTCCCAGAGCCTGCGGCGCCCGGCGTGAATGGACAGGCCCCGGGCTCACCGCAGAGATAGCAGGGTACATCGGGGCTCGCGCAAACTATTCCCGAATTGAGCCCGAAAGGCGCGTCTTCTCAGCCGATCAGTAGTGTTCCCTGCGCTCCTATACTGCGATGGTCCGGACGAGTCACCCGCCGGCCTACCCACCGACTCGTCCATCGCCGCCGGCTCGATGCGCCATGAAAAATCATATTTTCCAGATCTATTACTCCGACGCGACGCGCGCCCAGATCGACCCGGGGTTCCTGCCGCTCGACAACACCGGGCAGCGTCCGGACTGGTACGAGTATTGGCCGATGCGGCGTTTTTTGCGTGAAAACACGCTGGATCCGGCGAGCCGCTATGGCTTCCTGTCACCGAAGTTCTTCGAGAAGACGGGCTTGACGGCCGCGAAGGTCAATGCGTTCCTCGAGACCGTGCCTGACGACGTGGACGTCGTGACGTTTTCGCCGTTTTTCGATCAAGCGGCGTTCTTCCTCAATGTTTTTGAACACGCGGCGGCCTGTCACCCCGGCATCGGCCCTGTGATCCAGAGCGTGATTCAACTCGTCGCGCCCGGGCTGAACGTCGGCGAAACCGTGATGAGCTCGGTGCAGTCCGTGTTCTGCAATTATCTGGTTGCCAGGCCGGCATTCTGGCAACGGTGGCTGGCGACATGCGAGCGTATTTTCGCGGTGGCGGAAGCGGGCGACACCGAGCTGGGACAGCAGCTCAATGCCGATGTCCGGTACGAGAATCAGCGCGGACCTGCCAAGACCTTCATTATTGAGCGCATGGCTTCACTGCTTATCAGCACGCAGTCCCATTGGAAAGTGCGCGCCTACAACCCGGTGACCTTGCCCATCGCAAGCAAGGCGCTGGGCAAGTTCGGCGAGGATCTGCTGGTGCTCGATGCGCTGAAATTCATGGCGAGAGAAACCGGGTCTCCGCAGTATTTCGTTGCCTATCTGAGCAGGCGGCATGTGCTCAATGAGCGGCTTAAGACGATGAGTGTCTGAGGCCTGGTTGCCAGAATGGCGCCGCCGTTGCGGCGGCGCTTCTTCCCGTATCAGACGACCGGTATCGCCCCCTCAACCTCGTCCCGACTCCCCTGCACGAACTGCGGCGCCGGTCCGTTCGCGAACAGGAAAAACGGCTCGTTCGCGTTGACGCCATAGCGGTCCGCATCGACGCCGGGCAGAACGGTCTCGTGCGCGTAAAGATCCCCATTCAAGCCGGCGGCACGGAACCGGTCCGCGATATCAGCACCGAACAGCCGAACGTGATCGTCCTGACCGAAATAGCGCGTGGCGAATGCTTCGGTCGCGCGCCGGTTCAATTCGAAGGTGTGCTTCAGCAGCGGTGAATAAGGCGTCTGGGCCACAAGATGCCCATTGGGCGCGAGGCATCGCTTGAATTCGGCGAGCGCGGCTTCGGGCGCATCCACGTGTTCCAGCACATGGTTGCACACGATCAGGTCGAAATGGTGGTCCGGGAAATCGAGCGCTTCGACGTTGATCTTCGCATGGTGAGGGAGCCGCGGGTGCAGATCGCCCGTCACATATTCGAGCGGCGCCAGCGCGCGAATGCGCGGTTCGAGCCGCCCTTCAGGCGCAACGTGAAGAACACGCTTGCCGCTCAGGCCGTCGATCAGCCCCGCGCGCTTGAGATACAACCACAAGTGCCGATCGCGATCGTTGCAGTGGCACGCCGGGCAAAGATGCTTGTCCAGCCGCGAACCCACGCTTTCGACCTGGGTGAGGAATTCCAGGTCGAAGCTGTTCGCCTGCGGATGGGCCTGCCATTCGCCGACCTCGTGATCGCAGACCACGCACACATTCGGCGTGTTCCGGGTCTTCCTGCGCGCGGCGACCGCGGCGCGCGCGTGCGCGAGATGGGCGCGAAATTTGGGCGAATCGAACAACTGCTGCGGAGGGATCTCGGTCAGTTCGTTCAGGTTGAGAAGCAGCGGCTGGATTTCCGCGAGCTTAAGGTGACTCAGCGCGTGAAGGTAGAACTGCAGGAGTCCCTGCTTCGCGCCTTCCAGCTGTTCCGGCGCGAGCTGACCCGCCGCCGCCTCGCCGCGGACGAAGACTTCCCATTCGTAGAATCCGGCGCTTGCGAAGGGGCTTTGGCCGCTGGAGTTCTGCCCGTCGTGACGACGGAAGCAGCTGTGGTAGCCGCGCACTGCCACGACCGGACCCACGTCGGCACTGTTCAGGAACGTCGCAACGTCGGTGAGGAAATCGAGCTCCTCCGAGCGGTACGACATCGCGGTCGTGATATCCAGCCGGTCCCTGACCAGCATCACGTTGCTCGGCTCGCCAATGAAGTTATTGAGCGGACCGATCATGTGCTGGACGAGAAAGCGGCGATCGAGCAACGCCATGTCACCGTCGTTGATGAGCGGCGGTGGCGTGTGCACGATCTGGTCGTGCTGGTCGATCAGCACACGGTCGTGGAATGCCAGTGCCGCCTGCGGGTGGGTGCGCAGGGCATGGACCAGGACCTCGACGGAAGTGGGCATCAGCAGGTCGTCGTCGTAGAGCCACTTGACGTAGCGGCCCGTCGCGCGTTGCCACAGAGTCTGGCAGTTGCGCAGGCCATTCCCGAACCCGTGGTGGAAGTACTGAATACGCGGATCGTCGATTCGCGCGACGACGTCGCGCAACCGGCCGTCAGCCGTGTCGTCGCCCACCAGAATCTCGATGTCCTTGAAAGTCTGCGCATGGGCGCTAGCCAGCGCTTTCAGCAGGAAGTCGGGGCGGAATGCCGGGATAAGAATGCTGACTTCAGCCATAGGGGGATATTCCCTTATCGAAATGAACCCGCGCGGCCCGACCGAATGCGCGGCTCGCGGCGGTAGTGCAAGGCTGGCGGTCCCCTGGCGCGCAAATCGCGCGCGCCAGCGGCCATCTCGACAGAGATTAACCGTGTCCGTGCGCACTCAAATACCCGAACAAGGCGTAATAACCCTGCCAAATTGACCGCGCGCCCACACGTCCCCTGAACGCTATTCGCACGAATTGGCCGTACTTCTGGCGCCTGATTGATCGATCAGCAGCGGGATGCCGATGCCACACTCTGATGCAGATTGCAGTCGTCCGGGCCGGCGGCCCGACCAGCCAGACCGTCACGCAGACCTGCGCCCCCTATGGACAAGCTCATCCCCGTCACACAGCCTTACCTGCCTCCGCTGGAGGAATTTCTCCCACTTCTGGAGCAGATCTGGGCCAGCAAGGTAGTGACCAATGGCGGCCCCTTTCATGCCCAGCTCGAGCGCGCGCTGTGCGAACACCTGGGCATCGAGCACATCTGCCTCTTTTCCAACGGCACGCTCGCACTGATCACGGCATTGCAGGCAATGAAGATCACCGGCGAAGTCATCACCACGCCGTTCAGCTTCGTAGCGACGACGCACGCGCTGCACTGGAACGGCATTCGCCCCGTCTTCGTCGATATCGACCCGGTGAGCATGAATCTCGACCCCGGCAAGATCGAGGCGGCCATCACGCCGCAAACCACCGCGATATTGCCCGTCCACGTCTACGGCAACCCGTGCGAAGTGGAAGCGATCGAGCGGATTGCCGACACCTACGGCTTGCGCGTGCTGTATGACGCCGCCCACGCGTTCGATGTGCGCAAACACGGCCGATCGATCCTCGAATTCGGCGACATGTCGGTCTTGAGCTTTCACGGCACGAAGATCTTCAATACGTTTGAAGGCGGCGCGATCGTGTGCCGGGACGCCAAGACCAAGCGCCGGATCGACAACCTCAAGAATTTCGGCTTCGTCGACGAAGTCACGGTCGTCGCGCCCGGCATCAACGGCAAGATGAACGAGTTGCAGGCCGCGTTCGGCTTGTTGCAGCTTGGCCATATCGAGAAAATCAAGGCGGCGCGCGCGCAGATCGCCGAGCGCTACCGCAGCGCGTTTCGCAACGTCAAAGGGTTGATGCTGCACGACATTCCCAGCCACAGCACGCCCAACAATTCGTATTTTCCCGTGCGCGTGACGCGCGAGTTCCCGCTTACGCGGGACGAACTCTACGACGAACTGCGTCGCGGCAACGTGTGGGCAAGGCGTTACTTCTACCCGCTGATCAGCGAGTTCCCCACGTACCGTGCGCTGCCGTCGGCGGCGCGGGCAAACCTGCCCGTGGCAACGGAAATCTCGCAGCAGGTCCTCTGCCTGCCCATTTATCCCGCGCTCGACGCGCGCACGCAGGATCGGATCATCGATATCGTGTTGAAAGCGGCCGGGCTGGGGCAGCATGCAAGCTGAACGCAAACTCGCCGTCATGCAGCCGTATTTTCTGCCCTACCTCGGCTACTTCCAGCTGATGGCGAAAGCGGATGCATTCGTCGCCTACGACGACGTCAACTTCATCAATCGCGGCTGGATCAATCGCAACCGGATCAACGTCAACGGCGACGCACACCTGTTCACCGTCCCGCTGCGGCAGGCCAGCCAGAACCGGCTCATCTGCGACATCGAGATCAGCGAAGACAACGCCTGGCGCACCCGGCTGCTCAAGTCGATCCGCCAGGCCTACTCGCGGGCGAGCGAGTTTCCCCGCGTCATGCCGCTGCTGGAGCAGATCATCGAGCATCCCGCGCGCAATCTCGCGGAGTACGTGCTGCACAGCCTGACGACGCTGCGCGATCACTTTGCGCTGAAGACCCACATCGTCGCGACATCGCGTTGCTACGACAATGCCCATCTGCGGGCGCAGGCGCGCATTATCGACATCTGCCGCCGGGAACAAGCCGATGTCTATGTCAATTCGATCGGAGGCACGGAGCTCTACGAGCGCGCGGCGTTCGCCGAGCAGGGCATCACGCTGCGATTCCTGAATCCGGTCCTGAAACCCCATGCGGGCAATGGCGGCGCCTTTCTGCCCGGACTCTCCATCGTCGATGTCCTGATGCACAACGACCCGGAGGCCGTCGCCGATCTGCTCCACGCGGGAACACTGTCATGACTGGACGCTATCACGCCATCATTGAGCACTACGAAGAGTGTCTCGAAAGATTCGGCGACACCCACAAAGGCGTGGACTGGCCTGACCCGACAGACGCCGTGAAGCGATATCAGGTCATGCTCGACCTCATGCGCCCGGGTGCCCAGCCATGCACGCTGCTCGACTTCGGCTGCGGCGCGTCGCATCTCTTTCAGTACATGCTCGAACGGAACGTCCAGGGCGTGCGGTACGCCGGCCTCGACGCGTCGGAGAAGTTCTGCGCGCTTTCGAAGCAAAAGTATCCGGACAACGAATACCTCTGCGCGGACGTCCTGCAAGCACCTGAATCGCTGGGCGAGTATGACTACGTCGTCATGAACGGCGTCTTCACGGAAAAGCGCGAACTCTCGTTCGATGAAATGTTCGACTACATGCGCCGCGTGCTGCAGAGAGTGTTCGCCAAAGTGCGCCGCGGCATGGCGTTCAACGTGATGTCCAAGCAAGTCGATTGGGAACGCGACGACCTGTTTCACATGCCCATCGGCACGCTGACCGATTTCCTCGCGCGCTCCCTCTCGCGCCATTACATCGTGCGCAACGACTACGGGCTCTACGAATACACCGTGTACGTGTACAAGGAGCATAACTGATGGCCAAGGTGCTCATTTTCGGCCTGCATGACTACGCCGAACTCGCTCACTACTATCTCGAACACGATTCGCCTCATGAGGTCGCCGGGTTTTGCGTGAACCGCGCGTACCTGCCCGAAGAGCGAAGCTTCAAAGGGCTCGAAGTCGTCGCGTTCGAAGATGTCGCCGAGACCCATCCCGCGTCCGGCTACCAGTTCTTCGCGCCAATGTCGCCGAAACGCATGAACACGGAACGCGAGCGTGTCTTTCACGAGATCAAGGGCAAGGGCTACCGGCTCATCAGCTATGTGAGCTCGAAAGCCACGACCTTCGGCAACGAGATCGGCGAGAACTGCTTCATCCTTGAGGACAACACGATCCAGCCGTTCACGACGATCGGCGACAACGTCGTGCTCTGGAGCGGCAATCATGTTGGCCATCATGGCGCGATTCGCGATCACGTGACGATGACCTCGCACGTCGTGATGTCCGGTCACTGCGAGATCGGCGCATACAGCTTTCTCGGCGTGAACGCGACGCTGCGCGACGGCATCCGGATCGGCGAAGGCAGCTTCATTGCGATGGCAACGGCGATCATGAAGAGCACCGAACCCTGGTCCGTGTACAAGGGCAATCCCGCGGAAAAGCTCTCGATGTCGAGCAAAGACCTGAGGTTCTAGGAGCCGCCCCGATGTCCGCCATACGCTGGGAAAAGCGCGGTCTGATCTATACCGTCGACAAGCGGCTGCCATGGGCCGGCACGCATGCGCAGATTCCGACCTTCGCCGGCTTGCGCGACGGCGCCTTGACGCTCCTCTTCAGCAGCCGCACGCCCGAGAACCGCAGCCTGATTGCGAAGCTCCAGGTGCGCGCCGATGCACCGGGCGAGATCGTCTCGGTCGAGGCCGCCCCCATCCTGCCGCTCGGCAAGCCGGGAACCTTCGACGACTGCGGAATGATGCCTTCGTCCGTGGTCGAACACGACGGCGTGCAGTACCTCTACTACATCGGCTGGAACGTGCGCAACACGGTGCCGTATCACAACTCGGTCGGCCTCGCGGTCAGCGAAGACGGCAGCGCAAGCTACCGGCGCCTGTACGAAGGCCCGATCATGGACCGCACCGCCCAGGAACCGTACTTCTGTGCGACGACCTGCGTGCGTATCGAAAACGGCGTCTGGCGCAACTGGTACCTTTCGTGCACGGGTTGGGAGAAGGTCGACGGCAAGGAAGAGCCGCGCTACCACCTGAAATACGCCGAATCGCGCGACGGCATCCATTGGGAACGCCACGGCACGATCGCGATCGATTACGCAAGCGCCGACGAAGGCGCGATCGCGCGCGCCTCGGTCTACAAGGACGGCCACACCTACCGCATGTGGTACTGCTACCGCGGCCACGCGGGCTACCGCGAGAATCTGGCGAACAGCTACCGCATCGGCTACGCCGAGTCGTCCGACGGCATCGCCTGGCAGCGCCTCGACGATCGCGCGGGCATCGAGGTTGGCGCGACGGGATGGGATTCGTTCATGCTCGCCTATCCCGAGGTCGTCGAAGCGGGAGGGCGGCTCCTCCTCTTCTATAACGGCAACGGCTTCGGAGCCAGCGGCTTTGGCTATGCCGAAGCCGTGCGCGAAGCATAGAGAGAACCACAAGATGAACCTGATCGCCGGAGACTTCGAGCAGCAGGGCTACCTGATCGCTTCATCACCCGCCTTGCAGGCGCAGATGCAGTCGATACGAAGCCGGTTCGAAAGCCGCTTCCTTGCGAAATTCCGCGACGACGCACAGCGCAACCGCAATGTGATCAAGCTGCTCGCGGAAGACATCGAGACCAAGCGCTTCTTTTGCTCCGCCGATATCGTGAGCGCGCTGAGCGAGCACCTCAAGATCGTCGAACCGGTGCAGACCGGCCCTATCGTCACGCATTACACGGCTTGCAATACGACGGGCAACAACTAC
Organism: Paraburkholderia acidipaludis NBRC 101816; assembly: GCF_000684975.1. Taxonomy (GTDB): domain Bacteria; phylum Pseudomonadota; class Gammaproteobacteria; order Burkholderiales; family Burkholderiaceae; genus Paraburkholderia; species Paraburkholderia acidipaludis. The sequence continues at coordinate 159,580 of NZ_BAXZ01000001.1, forward strand.
GGTCTTCCATATCACCAGGATTGGCCGAGCATGGGCACGTCGACGCGCGGCGTGATCGCCTGGACCTCGGTCACCAACATCGGCGTGAACGGCCCTGGCCTGCGCATCGTCCCCGGCAGCCACCTGCGGGGACTCTGGCCCGGCACGCAGACCGACGGCGGCTACGTGCTCGAGCAGCAGGAAATCGACGGCTACCTCGACGTCCAGATCGAAGCCGGCCAGATCCTGTTCATGTCGCCGTTCCTTGTTCACAAGACTCGAACGTCTTTGGCGCGCGACTGGAAGCTGTCGCTGTCGTGCCGTTTCGACGATTTCGGCTGCGAACAGTGGGACCGCCGCAATTTCGTCAGCGCGTACAGGACGGCAGTGGACCGGCAAGCGTACTTGTCGGAACCTGCGCAAGCCGACAACCTGGAAAACACCGAGCCCCAACAATGACCAGACAGACAGCAGACGCGCATCTCGACGCGCTAGCCACCGACGGGTACACGATCATCGAGCAAGGCATGTCGCCGGATGCTGCCGCCGCGCTTCTGCACGCGATGCGCGCGCGCAGTGCGAAACTCGCCGAAGTCGAGCTCGCCGATCAGCCGTTCCTCAACCGCGGCCACGACGTTCTCTACAACCTTCAGCGCGAGGACGTGACGTACGCGCGCACCTTCACCGGCAACCCGCTCGTGATGACGATCCTGCTCGGTCTTTTGAACGACACCTGGTACAAGCAGATTCCGCAGGATCGGCCGAATTTCATCTTGCGCTCGCTGATCGGCCGCAGCAGCGGCGAACGCGCGATGCCGCTGCACATCGATTCGTTCGTGCCGAGCAGCGGGAAGCTCTGCATCGCCTGCCAGGTCGCCATCGTGCTCGAAGATCAGACCCCCGAGCGCGGCTGCACGGTGCTCGTGCCGGGCTCGCACCGTTCGGACGACTACGCGGACCAGTCCGCGATGGCCGATGCAATACCGATCCTGGCGAAGGCCGGCGACATCGTGATCTGGGACAGCCGCATCTGGCACGGCGCGCTCGGCAACACGACCGGCAAAAGCCGTTGGTCGTTGATCGCCACATTCGTGCGCTGGTGGATGAAGCAGAATTACGATATGACAGGGGCGCTGCCGCAGCACATCTACGAAGCGCTGACCGACGACGAAAAGGCGGTGTTCGGCTACTGCTCGCTGCCCCCGCGCGACGAGTACGACCGCACCGACATGAAAGCTGGACATGATTTCCTGAAGCCGACCGTGGCGGCGTATGGCGCCGCGCGAGCGAGGTGTCGGGAGGCGTAGCAGGGGGCAGGTCAATCCCGCTTGGCGAGGTGCAGAAAGCGTTTTTCCCGCACCTTGAAGAAAGCAAGCTGTTGCTGAAGATCAACAGAGGGGAAATCGCGTTGCCGGTTCTTCGTGCCGAGCGTTCGCAAAAATCCGCGCGAGGGGGTTCACGTTAAAAATCTGGCAGACTACATCGACATGCAGCGCGCAGCAGCGGTGAAGGAACGCGATCAGCTTTGCGGCCTAAAGTCCCGAATTCGAGGCAATATTGGTTGCCGTGCGTGCCTTGGATGGACACTACGATCTTGAAGGGCGGAGATAGGGCATAGCGCTCGCTATGCCTTTCATTGGGTGGTCGTCTAGCGTTTTGCGGGTTGTGACCGCGCTGCAAACAGTTGTCTGACCGATTAATTCGCGCGGCGCACGGCAACTTCAGCGCATATGAGCAATCCGCGCGGGCGGTGCTCCAGTCCTGGCGGCCACTTATCAAATTTTCCACCCGCCTTTTCTAGCGCATCGTGACAACTCTTGTATACCGCATGCGCTTTCAAAAAGTAATCAAGCGTAGCATTGGCGTCCGCGTCAACCAAGCAGATCTGAAGTGTACGTTTGTCGCCCGGATTGCCACCGATGTCAGTATCGACGGCTTCCCAAGTACCGTTCGCCAAATCGAAAGTGGTCTTTCCCCAAACGGGAAAGTATTCACCGTTTTCCCAAACTCGGATCAAACGCAGCGTGTACCCTTTGGGCAATTTTTTTGCCTTGATTCGGCCATGCACCGTCAATTTTTTCACCAACTCGCCCGAACGAGGGTTTTCGATCGTCACCCCAAATTTCGACGGCTTAGGGAGCGTTTTACGTCTATGAGTCAGGATTGATGCCACGATCAGCAGAAGTCCGATGACAACGGACGCGATTCGAGCGGTGGTACTGGGCATGAGCAGCGGGACGCCTTTAATGGTCGTGCCACCAATAAGCCCCAGAAGGGTAAGAGCGGCGCCCACCACAAAGACAATGTCTACGACCTCAAAAAAACTTTTTGCGGATTCGATAGTATTGTTTTCGGCCACAAGTTCACCCACGTTTTCCGTATAGATTCCGTACGCGAAGAAAAAGGGCCTAGCGCATAATCACCAAACCCTTGATCTATAAGAATTTTCTTGGCGCGCCCGGCTGGGATCGAACCAGCAACCCCTGCCTTCGGAGGGCAGTACTCTATCCATTGAGCTACGGGCGCATTGAGACGCTGGCGCCGCCACCAATCGCGAAAAAATACGAGGAAAGCGGCGCCGCAGTGAGACCGAGAGAATACCCGGTTTCGGTTAAACCGTCCACCGCACGGGCTTTGGCGTTGCGCCCCCTCCAGCAATAAGGGCCGCATATCCCAAACCCGTCCATCGACGCCCCGCCGCTCCGGGTAAACGCCCGCTGAAGACTCCCGCTGCTGCCCACCAGCCGCAAAACCTTGCGTCTATAATCGTCGGTGTTTGATCCATCGCTAGGTTGTACCGCTCACCACAATACCAACGGGAGACGAGACAAGCATGAGCGAAGCACCCCACGGAGCCCCGATCAAAACGCCCGGCCAGCTGATCGCCGCTGTCATCGCCGGGTTTGCCGTCCCCATCATCTGCTGCGTCATGCTCGCCTACTACGTCGACAGCACGACGCGCACCGGCGCCGGCACCGACGAGCTTTCCGCCCAGCAAATCACCGCACGCATCGCGCCCGTCGCGCAGGTCTCGGTGCGCGACGCCAACGCGCCGCGCGTCTACAAGACCGGCGAGCAGGTCTTTCAGGCGGTCTGCTCGGCCTGCCACGCCACGGGCGCGGCGGGCGCGCCGAAGTTCGGCAACTCGGGCGACTGGGCGCCGCGCATCGCGCAAGGCTACGACACGCTCTGGCACACGGCCCTCACCGGCAAGGGCGCCATGCCGCCGCGCGGCGGCACGAGTCCCGACGACTACAGCGATTACGAAATCGGCCTCGCCGTCGCCTACATGGCGAATCACGCCGGCGCGAACTTCCCGAATCCGCCCATGCCCGCACCGGGCGCCGCGCAGGGCGCATCGGGTGCGGCAGCGGCCGCGCCGGCTTCAGGTGCCCCCGCTGCGTCGGGCGCCGAGGCCAGTGCCGGCCAGGCTTCGGCCGCCGCAGCAGCAATCGCAGCCATTCCGCAGCCCTCTTCCGCACCTGCGGCAGGCGGCGCCGAACAAAGCGCCGACGCTTCGCAGGCCGGCAAGGCGCTCTATCAGCAGGTCTGCCAGGCTTGCCACGCGGCGGGCGTGCTGGGTGCGCCGAAGTTCGGCAACAAGGGCGACTGGGCGCCGCGCCTGAAGGATCCGATGGACACCATCTATAACTACGCGCTGCACGGCAAGGGCCAGATGCCGCCGAAGGGCGGCTCGAACGCCTCGGACGACCAGGTGAAGGCCGCCGTCGACTACATGGTGAACGCCGCGAAGTAAGCGCACGCAATAACCAAAGCCAAAGGGCTGCATCTCACGATGCAGCCCTTTCCGTTTTCGCCGCGTCCTTGCCGTCGTGGTCAAGCGCCGCAATCGCGAGCAGCGTTCAGCCCTTCTGCAGCAGCGCCTTGAGGCTCGCCAGCCGGTCTTTCGGCGTCATCGGCGCTTCTTCCGCCGTGGGCGGCGGCGCCTCGTCCAGCCCCATCTCCGGGATGAAGCGCGACGCTTCGCACACCACCGTCTCGCGCGCCCGCTTGCGCTTCTTGCACCAGTTCAGATGCAGGCTGCGCTGCGCACGCGTGATCGCCACGTACATCAGGCGCCGTTCTTCTTCTATGCGCGCATCGTCGATCACGTCGTCCTCCGAGCCGCCGCGGTGGGGCATGATGCCCTCCTCCACGCCCACCAGGAACACGTGCGGATACTCCAGCCCCTTCGATGCGTGCACGGTCGAAAGGCGCACGGCATCCGGGTCTTCGTCCTTGCCTTCCAGCATCGACATCAGCGCCACGGTCTGGATCAGGCCCATGAGGTTCTTGCCGGTGTCGGCGAGGCCGTCGGCGTTGTCGTAGCCCGTGGCCTCGCTGTCTTCGCCAATTTCCTGCTCCGGCTTCGTGCCCTTGCGCTTGAGCCATTCCAGGAACTCCAGCACGTTCTGCCACTTCGACTGCGCCTGGCGTTCGTCGAAGGCGTCGTACAGATACGCCTCGTAGTGGATCGCTTCCATGAGGTCGTCGAGCACCACGGTCGCCGGTTCCTTTTCCGCGCGCTCGGCGAGGCGCTGCATGAAGTCGCAGAACACGCGCATCGGCTCGACCTGGCGCGCGGAAAGGCGCGCCTCGATGCCGCCCATGTACACGGCCTCGAACAACGAGACCTTGGCCTGCCCCGCGAACGAGCCCAACGCTTCGAGCGTGGTGTTGCCCACACCACGGCGCGGCGTGGTGATCGCGCGGATGAAAGCGGGATCGTCGTCGTGGTTGGCAATCAGGCGCAGGTACGCGCAGAGGTCCTTGATCTCGGCCTTGTCGAAGAACGACTGGCCGCCCGAAAGCACGTAGGGAATGCGCTCGCGGCGCAGCACCTGTTCGAAGATGCGCGCCTGGAAGTTGCCGCGATACAGGATCGCGTAGTCGCGAAACTGCGCCCGGCGCTCGAACTTGTGCGCGGAAAGGCGGAACACGACCGACTCGGCTTCGTGCTCTTCGTCGTTGCAGGGCGTGACGGTGATCGTGTCGCCCATGCCGTGCTCGGACCAGAGTTTCTTTTCGAAGAGCTTCGGGTTGTTCGCGATGACGTTGTTCGCCGCCGTGAGAATGCGCACCGTCGAGCGGTAGTTCTGCTCCAGCTTGATGACGTGCAGCTTCGGATAGTCCTTGCCGAGCTGTGCCAGATTTTCGATGGTGGCGCCGCGCCAGCCGTAGATGGCCTGGTCGTCGTCGCCCACCGCTGTGAACGCGGCGCGCGGGCCCGCCAGCAGTTTCAGCAGCTCGTACTGGCAGGTGTTGGTGTCCTGGTACTCGTCGATCAGCAGGTAGCGCAGCTTGTTCTGCCAGCGCTCGCGCACAGGCTCGTTCTTCGCGAACAGCTCGGTGGGCAGGCGGATCAGGTCATCGAAGTCCACCGCCTGGTAGGCGTGCAGCGTCGCCACGTAGTTGCGGTAGACGATGGCCGCCTGGTGTTCGTCCTCGTTCGAAGCGGTGGCGAGCGCTTCCTCGGGCATCACGAGGCCGTTCTTCCAGAGCGAGATGATCGACTGGATCTTGCGGATGAAGCCTTTATCCGTCGATCCCACCTGTTCCTGGATCATGGCAAAGCAGTCGTCGGAATCCATGATCGAGAACTGGGGCTTGAGTCCCAGATGCTCGGCTTCCTGGCGCAGGATCTGCACGCCGAGCGAGTGGAACGTGCAGACCGTGAGCTGGTTGGTCGGCACCTTGCGGCCTTCCTTGCCGGGCGTGGTGAGCGTCTTGCCTTCCAGCAGCTTGCCCACGCGCTCGCGCATTTCGGCGGCGGCCTTGTTGGTGAAGGTGACGGCCGCGATATGGCGCGGCTCGAAGCCTTTCGCTTCGATCAGGTGCGCGATCTTCTGCGTGATCACGCGCGTCTTGCCGCTGCCCGCGCCGGCGAGCACGAGACAGGGACCGTCGAGATAGCGCACCGCTTCGCTTTGGGCGGGATTCAGGCCTGCGGACATCGTTGCTGGATTGGAAATACGGGTGGGACGGCCTGGCGCCGCGCGGGAGGTGCGATGTTAACACGACCGCGTGCCACAATAACGCCCTCCCGCCCACCGCGGCCGTGGCCGCAGTTCAGTGCCGCCACGCCGCCTCTTGCAGGAATTGCCCCATGACTTCCCCGCTGAAACTCGGCCTGATGGGTTATGGCTTTGCCGGCCAGACCTTCCACGCACCCGTGATCGCGCATTGCCCCGCGGTCGAGCTCGCCGCCATCGCCACCGGCCAGCCGGAGCGCGCCCGCGCCGACTTTCCCGAAGCCGCCATCGTCCCCGACCTCGACGCCCTGCTCGCGCTCGCCGACGTGGAATGCGTGGTAATTGCCACGCCCAACGACACGCACTTCGACCTCGCACGCCGCACGCTGGAGCACGGCAAGCACGTGCTAGTCGACAAGCCGGTCACGCTCACCTCGGCCGAGGCGCGCAAGCTCGCCGCGCTCGCGGCCGAGCGCGGGCTTGTATTCGCACCGTTCCACAATCGCCGCTGGGACGGCGATTTCCTCACCGTGCGCGCGCTGCTCGAAAGCGGCGAGCTGGGCCGGGTCACGCACTTCGAATCGCATTTCGACCGCTTTCGGCCGCTCGTGCGCCAGCGCTGGCGCGAAGACGCCTCGCGGGGCGGCGGCCTGCTTTACGATCTCGGGCCGCATCTGATCGACCAGACGCTTGCGCTCTTCGGCACGCCCGAAACGGTGACCGCCTTCGTGCGCACGCGCCGCGACAATGCCACGGCGCCCGACTACGCCCATCTCGTGCTCGGCTACGCCCAGCACGAAGCCGTGCTGCACGCGAGCGCGCTGGCGGCCTTCTCGCCGCGCTTCGTGATCAACGGCACGGGCGGCAGCTATCTGAAGAACGGGCTCGACACCCAGGAGGATCAGTTGAAGGCGGGGCTGCGTCCGGGCCAGCCAGGCTTTGGCGCGGGCAACGAGGCGGGGCGTCTGCATGGGCAACTCGCGGACGGCAGCGAAAGCGAGCGCAGCCTGCCCACCCTGAACGGCGACTACACCGGCCTCTATCGCGCGCTGGCCGCTGCGATCCGCGAGGGCGTGCCCTTCCCGGTGAGTCCGCAGGACGCCATCGACGTCATGACCGTGATCGAGCTGGCCATCCAAAGCGCCGCCGAAGGGCGCACGCTGCCCTTCGCGCGAGGACACTGAAAGCCTGCCCGCGTCATGGCCGTCGGTTGAGGCGCCTTGATCCCGCCGTCGAGTATTTCGGCGGCGCCGCGGCAAACCTTTCATTGTTCCGACGCTCATGAAAGATGAATACAAACGGTTACAAGTCCCGGCACGCAAATTTGTCATCTCAATAAACGTTTGAAACGTTGGGCGTTCGGACAACGCCAGAAAGAGCGACAACGACCAAAAGGAGTCTTATATGTCCCGCATCGCCCGCGCGCTTGCTGCAAGCGCCCTCGTCTCGACGCTCGCCGCCTGCGTCGTCAACCAGCCGCCCCCGCCGTCCGGCCCCACGCCGCACCAGATCGCCGTTGAGCGGCTGCATCAGGTGGATGGCCGTATCGACAATCTGGGCCGCCGCATCGACGCGCACGTGAATCAGGGCTACTATCCGCCGCCGCAAGGCAACGCGCTGCATCACCGCCTCGACGATATCCGCGGCGAAGCGCACAGCATGGCTGCGCAGCACGGCGGCGGTCTCTCGCCCGACGAGCAGCGCGTCCTGAACCAGGAACTCGACCAGGCCGCGCACGCGGTCGGCGAGTAACTCCCTGAAGTGAGGTACGCGGGGCGTGCCCAAATTTTTCCGCATTGACACGCCCTGTGCGCCTCGCGCACAATCGCTGCGCGCGCCGGGAGAGCGCGCCGGTTGAGAGCTTTTTAGCGCAGCCGGCGCCGCCGAAGGGGCAACCCACAAACTCTCAGGCAAAAGGACCGTGCGCGCCGGACCGCCTTTCCGCCAGCCTTGCGCGACCTTGCGCGCGGCACACGGAAACGCAGGAAAGTCCGCACTCTGGAGAGCGGCAGCAGAACGGCGGCAAGACAGGCCGCGTTCAGACTGCCCACCGAAGGGGCGCGCGCCGTCCAGGCACTGATCCAATCAGTGCGCGGCGCAATCTCTCAGGTACCGAGGACAGAGGGGCCATGCATGAAGCGTCCACAGGCACAGTGCCTGCGGCGGCTCATGCATGGCCCTTTTTCGTTTTCGACCGCGCCGAGGCCGCCCCATGACCGAACTGAAACGTACCCCGCTCAACGCCACTCACCGTGCGCTCAATGCCCGCATGGTCGACTTCGGCGGCTGGGACATGCCCGTCAACTACGGCTCGCAGATCGACGAGCATCGCGCCGTGCGCACCGACGCCGGCATGTTCGACGTCTCGCACATGCGCGTGGTCGATTTCGCAGGCCCGAAAGCGCGCGAGTTCTTCTCCCGCGCGCTCGCCAACAACGTCGCGAAGCTGGCCACGCCGGGCAAGGCCCTCTACTCGTGCATGCTGAACCCGGAAGGCGGCGTGATCGACGACCTGATCGTCTACTACTTCGCCGACGACGATTTCCGCACCGTCGTCAACGCGGGCACGGCCGGGAAGGACATCGCCTGGTTCGAGAAGCTCAATGCCGAAGGCGGCTACGGCCTCACGATCACGCCGCGCAACGATCTCGCGATCGTCGCCGTGCAGGGCCCGAACGCACGCGAGCGGGTCTGGTGCGTGGCGCCCTCCTCGCGCAGCTGCACCGAAACGCTCAAGCCCTTCAACGCCGCGAAGATCGAAGGCACGCCGTTCGGCGAGCTGATGATCGCGCGCACCGGCTACACCGGCGAAGACGGCTTCGAGGTGATCGTGCCCGTCGCCGCCGTCTGCGAACTGTGGGCCGCGCTACAGAACCAGGGCGTGAAGCCTTGCGGCCTCGGCGCGCGCGACACGCTGCGCCTCGAAGCGGGCATGAACCTGTACGGCCAGGACATGGACGACAACGTCTCGCCGCTCGACGCGGGCCTCGCCTGGACCGTCGACATGAAGGAGCCGCGCGACTTCGTCGGCCGCACCGTGCTCGAGAAGAACGGCGCGCGCATGGCCTTCGTCGGCCTGATCCTGCAGAAGGAAAACGGCAAGGCGGGCGGCGTGCTGCGCGCGCACCAGAAGGTGCTCACGCCGCACGGCGAAGGCGAGATCACGAGCGGCACGTTCTCGCCGACCATGCAGGAATCCATCGCCTTCGCGCGCGTGCCGCAGGGCGTGCAGCCGGGCGACGTCGTGCAGGTGCAGATCCGCGACAAAGCCCTTCCCGCAAGCGTGGTAAAACTGCCGTTCGTGCGCAACGGCAAGGTGCTGGCCGCCTGAACGCCGTGCGTCGGGTCGTCTGGCAGGTCGCCTGACCGGCGCGCACGCTCCCCTCTTCCGAAGCATTTGCAAGCAACCGCGAACCACGCACTGGAGCATCCTATGAGCATCCCGGCCGATCTGAAATACACCGAATCGCACGAATGGGTTCGCACCGAAGCCGACGGCACGCTGACCGTCGGCATCACCGACCACGCGCAGGAAGCGCTCGGCGACATCGTCTTTCTCGAACTGCCCGAAGCGGGCCGCACGGTCGGCGCAGGCGACGCCGTGGCCGTGATCGAGTCGGTCAAGGCCGCCTCGGACATCTACGCCCCGGTTGCGGGCGAGATCGTCGATTCGAACAGCACGCTCGTCGACACGCCCGACCAGGTGAACGGCTCGCCCTATGAATCGTGGCTCTTCAAGATCAAGCCGGCTGCGGACGCTTCGCTCGACCGCCTGATCGACGCCGCCGCCTACGAAAAGGCCATCGGCGCCTAACCCCAACGCCCAAACGCACCCGCGCGGCGGCACGAGCCCGGCCGCCGCGCCCGCAGGAACGCCCATGAAGCTCGAACACCCGGATCGTCTGATGAACACCTCCCTCACCCTCGCTGCGCTCGAGACGCACGAAGCCTTCGCCGGCCGCCATATCGGCCCCGATACGGCCGACCAGCAGGCGATGCTCGGCACGCTCGGCTTCGCCTCGCGCGCCGCGCTGATCGAAGCGGTGATTCCGGCCGCGATCCGCCGCCAGGAAACGCTGCCGCTCGGCCCGTTCAGCGCGCCGCGCACGGAAGCCGAAGCGCTCGCGGGCCTGCGCGCGCTCGCCGACAAGAACGAGGTGTTCCGCTCCTATATCGGGCAGGGCTACTACGACACGCACACGCCGGCCGTCATCCTGCGCAACGTGCTCGAAAACCCGGCGTGGTACACCGCGTACACGCCGTACCAGCCGGAAATCTCGCAGGGCCGCCTCGAAGCCCTGCTGAACTTCCAGCAGATGATCACCGACCTCACGGGCCTCGCGATCTCGAACGCGTCGCTGCTCGACGAAGCCACGGCCGCCGCCGAGGCGATGACGCTCGTGCAGCGCACCGGCAAGTCGAAGTCGAATGTGTTCTACGTGGCCGACGACGTGCTGCCGCAAACGCTCGAAGTCGTGAAGACGCGCGCGAAGCCGATCGGCATCGAAGTGAAGGTCGGCCCGGCCGCTGAAGCCGCCGGCGCGAATGCCTTCGGCGTGCTGCTGCAATACCCCGGCGTGAACGGCGACGTGCGCGACTACCGCGAACTCGCCGCCGCCATCCACGCAACGGGCGGCGCCGTGATCGCCGCCGCCGACCTGCTCGCGCTCACCGTGCTCGTGCCGCCGGGGGAATGGGGCGCGGACGTGGCCGTGGGCAACTCGCAGCGCTTCGGCGTGCCGATGGGCTTCGGCGGTCCGCACGCCGCGTATCTCGCGGTGAAGGACGACTTCAAGCGCCAGATGCCGGGCCGTCTCGTCGGCGTGACCGTCGACGCGAACGGCGACCCGGCGCTGCGCCTCGCGCTGCAAACGCGCGAACAGCATATCCGCCGCGAGAAGGCCACTTCGAACGTCTGCACGGCGCAGGCGCTGCTCGCGATCATGGCGAGCATGTACGCGGTCTATCACGGCCCGCAGGGCCTCAAGACGATCGCGCTGCGCGTGAACCGCGTCGCGGCCATTCTCGCCGCCGGTGCGAAGCAGCTGGGCTACGCGCTCGTGAACGAATCGTTCTTCGACACGCTCACGTTCGAAGCGGGCGCCCGCACCCAGGCGCTGCACGACGCGGCCCTCGCGCGCGGCATGAACCTGCGCCGCGTGAGCGAAACGCGCGTGGGCGTGTCGGTGGACGAAACCACCACGCGCGCCGACCTCGCCGACCTGCTGGCCGTGTTTGCGCAGGCCGCATTCGCAAGCGAAGCGCCCTTGGTCGATGCACTCGACGCCGAACTCGCCTCGAAGGCCGTGGCCACGTTCCCGGCCGCGCTCGTGCGCGAAAGCGCGTACCTCACGCACCCGGTATTCAACCGTCACCATTCGGAAACGGAAATGCTGCGCTACCTGCGCAGCCTCTCCGACAAGGATCTCGCGCTCGACCGTTCGATGATCCCGCTCGGCTCGTGCACGATGAAGCTCAACGCGACCTCGGAAATGCTGCCGGTCACGTGGCCCGAGTTCGGCCGCATCCACCCGTTCGCGCCGGCCGAGCAAACGGTCGGCTATCGCGAGATGGTCGATCAGCTCGAACAGATGCTCGTGGCCGCCACCGGCTACGCCGCCGTCTCGCTGCAGCCGAACGCGGGCTCGCAGGGCGAGTACGCGGGCCTGCTGATCATTCAGGCGTATCACGCCTCGCGCGGCGAAGCGCATCGCAACGTCTGCCTGATTCCGGCTTCGGCGCACGGCACGAACCCCGCGTCGGCGCAAATGGCCGGCCTGCAGGTGGTGGTCGTGGCCTGCGACGCGAAGGGCAACGTCGATCTCGCCGACCTGAAGGCCAAGGCCGGGCAGCACGCCGCGAAGCTCGCGGCGATCATGATCACCTACCCCTCGACGCACGGCGTGTTCGAAGAGAACGTGCGCGAAGTCTGCGAGATCGTGCACGCGCACGGCGGCCAGGTGTACGTGGACGGCGCAAACATGAACGCGATGGTCGGCCTCGCGGCGCCGGGCCAGTTCGGCGGCGACGTCTCGCACCTGAATCTGCACAAGACCTTCTGCATTCCGCACGGCGGCGGCGGCCCGGGCGTCGGTCCGGTCGCAGTGGGCGCGCACCTCGCGCAGTTCCTGCCGAACCAGCTTTCGACGGGCTACCGCCGCTCGGCAGACGAGGGACACGGCATCGGCGCGGTGAGCGCGGCGCCTTACGGCTCGGCCTCGATCCTGCCGATCTCGTGGATGTACATCGCCATGATGGGCGCGGCCAACCTCACGGCCGCCACGGAAACCGCGATCCTCAACGCGAACTACGTCGCGAACAAGCTCGCGCCACATTTCCCGGTGCTCTACAGCGGCCCGGGCGGGCTCGTCGCACACGAGTGCATTCTCGACCTGCGTCCCATCAAGGACGCGAGCGGCATCACCGTGGACGACGTCGCCAAGCGCCTGATGGACTACGGCTTCCACGCGCCCACCATGAGCTTCCCGGTGCCGGGCACGCTGATGGTCGAGCCGACGGAGTCGGAATCGAAAGAGGAACTCGACCGCTTCGTCGAGGCCATGATCGCCATCCGCGAGGAAATCCGCGCCGTGGAGGACGGTCGCGCGGACAAGGAAGACAACCCGCTGCGCCATGCGCCGCACACCGCGGCCGTGGTCGTCGCCGACGGCTGGAAGCACGCCTACTCGCGCGAACAGGCGGCCTACCCGGTGCGCTCGCTGGTGGCGCGCAAGTACTGGCCGCCGGTCGGCCGCGCGGACAACGTCTATGGCGACCGCAACCTGTTCTGCTCGTGCGTGCCGATCGCCGAGTACGGCGAGGAACAATCGGCGGAAGTAGCCAACAAGGCCTGAGCGCCGCATTGACGGCCGCCGCGCGTCGCAGGAAGTTGACGCCGGCGGCCGTCATCGCTCTCACATTTGGCGCCGCAAACCGTTACCATCACACACCTGTCAGCCTTGAACCAGGGAGTCCCGCATGGCGCGGAAGGTGCTAACGGTCTCAACCAGGATCTCAACCCGGGTCTATGCCCCAGTTCCAACCCGGGTCCCTGCCCAGCCGACGAGCATCGGCGCACCCGCGAGGCCGGCGAGGCTGGCCGCCATGCTGGCCGCGGCATGCTGCTGGCTTGCCGCCACCTCCACGGCGCACGCCGCGATGAACTTCTGCGCGGCCCCCGCGCTGCAAACGAGCGAGCGCACGAGCGCGGATCCCGGCGTCAAGGCGCTGGTGGCCGAAGTGCAGGCGCACGTGAACGACGCGCCCCATCCGCTCGCGAAGCTGCACACCGAAGGCACGCTGCCGCGCGAGGGTATCTACGACCAGAGCGTGGAGGCGGAGAAAGAGCTCGACCTCATGCGCGACGCCGCGCTCGCGTGGCGCGCCACGAGCAACGACCGCTATCTGAAGCTCGTCGACCGTTTCCTCGCCGCCTGGGTCGGCACCTACCAGCCGAGCTTCAATCCCATCGACGAAACGCACTTCGAAGCGCTGATCCTCGCCTACGACATGACCGCGAGCGCGCTCTCCGTGAAGACGCGCAACGCGACGATGGCGTTCCTGAACCGCATGGGCAGCGGCTATATCGCGCAGGTGGATGCGCAGCCGCGGCCGCTGAAAGGCACGTTCGCGAACAACTGGCAGAGTCACCGGGTCAAACTGATTGCGATGATCGCGTTCACGCTCGACAACCGCAAGATGATTGCGGCGGCGCAGCGGCTCTTTGTCGAGCATATCGGCGACAACGTCGCGCCCGACGGCTCGACGCTCGATTTCGGCGAGCGCGACGCGCTGCACTACGTGACCTACGACCTGCAGCCGCTCGTGACGGCCGCGCTCGCCGCGCGCCGCCACAACCGCAACTGGCTGCCGGAAAAGGCCGCCAACGGCGCGACGCTGGCGAAGGCGCTGGACTGGCTCACGCCCTATGCGCTCGGCGAGAAAACGCATGAGGAATTCGTGCACTCGACGGTGCCGTTCGACGCGCGGCGGCGCGAGGCGGGCCTGCCCGGCTACTCCGGCGCGTGGGACCCGCAGAACGCCGCCGAGCTGTACCACCTGGCCGCCCGACTGGACGGCCGCTATACGCCGATCGCGCTCAGGCTCGCGCCCACGCCACCCGCGTGGTTAGCCGTGTGCCTGCCGCTGCCCGCGCGTTGACCACGCCGGGCCTCGCGCACGGTTATTGCGCGATCGTTTGAAACAGTTTTTCAGCTTTTGAAGCAGGAGCAGTACTCATCATGGCAGTCAGCGTTTTCGATCTCTTCAAAATCGGCATCGGGCCGTCCAGTTCGCACACAGTCGGACCGATGCGCGCGGCGCTGATGTTCGCCGAGGGACTCGAGCGCGACGGCCTGCTCGCCTCCACGGCCTCGGTCAAGGTCGAGCTGTACGGCTCGCTCGGTGCGACCGGCAAGGGCCACGGCACCGACCGCGGCGTGATGCTGGGCCTGATGGGCGACGCGCCGGACACAGTCGACCCCGACACCATCGTCGAACGCCTCGAAGCCGTGCGCACCTCGCGCATGCTCGCGCTGCTCGGGCGCCACACGATCCCGTTCGTGCAGAAAGAGCACATTGCGTTCTACCGCCAGGCGCTGCCCGAGCACCCGAACGGCATGAAGCTGCGCGCGCTCGACGCCGACGGCGAGACGCTGCGCGAGAGCACGTATCTTTCCGTGGGCGGCGGTTTCGTCGTGACGGCCGGCGCACCCAACACGAAGGTGCTGGCCGCCGTCGAGCAACTGCCGCATATGTTCCGCACCGGCGCCGAAATGCTCGCGCTGTGTGCCTCGACCGGCAAGAGCATCGCGCAGCTGATGCTGGAAAACGAGCGCGTGTGGCGCAGCGACGAGGCAATCCGCGCGGGCCTCCTGCGCATCTGGGGCGTGATGCAGTCGTGCGTGTCGCGCGGCTGCGGCATCGGCAATCCGGATGCCGACGGCACGCTGCCGGGACCCTTCAACGTGAAGCGCCGCGCCGCGCAGCTGTACCGCGCGCTCACCGGCAACCCCGAGCGCGCGCTGCAGGACCCGCTCTCGATGATCGACTGGATCAATCTCTATGCGATCGCCGTGAACGAGGAAAACGCCGCGGGCGGCCGCGTCGTCACCGCGCCCACCAATGGCGCCGCGGGCATCATCCCCGCCGTGCTGCACTACTACGTGCGCTTCACGCCGGGCGCGAACGAGCAGGGCGTGATCGACTTCCTGCTCACCGCCGCCGCCATCGGCATTCTCTACAAGCTCAACGCCTCGATCTCGGGCGCCGAAGTGGGCTGCCAGGGCGAAGTGGGCGTGGCGTGCTCGATGGCCGCGGGCGCGCTCGCCGCCGTCCTGGGCGGCACGCCGCAGCAGGTGGAGAACGCCGCCGAAATCGGCATGGAACACAACCTCGGCCTCACCTGCGACCCCGTCGGCGGCATGGTGCAGATCCCCTGCATCGAGCGCAACGCCATGGCTTCGGTGAAGGCCGTGAACGCCGCGCGCATGGCGCTGCGCGGCGACGGCGCCCATTACGTCTCGCTCGACTCGGTCATCAAGACCATGCGCGAGACCGGCGCCGACATGAAGACCAAGTACAAGGAGACGTCGCGCGGCGGGCTCGCGGTGAACATCGTCGAGTGCTGATGCAGCGTGCGCGCGTCGTTCCTGGCTCCCGAAGCTTGAATACCAACGCAAACTGAGAGACATGACCGAGATGACGCAGCCGAACGAAACCGTTTCTTCCGCAACGACCACGGGCGCGCGCCTGCTCGTCGACGCGCTCGTCGCGAACGACGTGACGCACGTGTTCTGCGTGCCCGGCGAGAGCTATCTTGCCGTGCTCGACGCGCTGCACGATGTAACCGGCCAGATCGAGACGATCGTGTGCCGCCACGAAGCGGGCGCCGCGAACATGGCGGAGGCGGCGGGCAAGCTCACCGGCAAGCCGGGCATCGCGTTCGTCACGCGCGGGCCGGGCGCGACCCACGCGTCGATCGGCGTGCATACCGCGTTCCAGGACTCGACGCCGATGATCCTGCTGATCGGTCAGGTGGCGCGCGAGCAGATGGACCGCGAAGCGTTTCAGGAAATCGACTACCGGCGCATGTTCGGCCAGATGGCGAAATGGGTCGCGCAGATCGACGATCCGCGCCGCGTGCCCGAGTATCTGAGCCACGCGTTTCACGTTGCGACGTCGGGCCGCCCCGGTCCGGTCGTGCTCGCGCTGCCCGAAGACATGCTGAGCGAGCCGTTCCCGGCCTCGCAGGCACAAGCGGTCGCGCCGGCCGCGCAGCGCGTGCAGGCGTCGCCTTCGGCGGCGCAGATCGAGCGGCTGCGCACGCTGCTCGCGAACGCGAAGAAGCCCTTCGTGATCGCGGGCGGCCACGGCTGGACACCCGCCGCATGCGCCGATCTGCAACGCTTCGTCGAGAACTGGCGTCTACCCATCGGTCTCGCGTTCCGCTTCCAGGACACGCTGAACAACGATCACCCGAACTACGCGGGCGACGTGGGTCTCGGCATCAATCCGGCGCTCGCGCAGCGCATCCGTGAAGCGGACGTGCTGCTCGCCCTCGGGCCGCGCCTTGGCGAAGCAACCACGGGCGGCTACGCGCTGCTCGACATCCCGAAGACGAAGCAAACGCTGATCCACGTTCACCAGGGCGCCGAGGAACTGGGGCGTGTCTATGCCGCCGATCTGCCGATCGTCTCGGGCCTGCCCGAGATCGCGGCGATGCTCGCAGCGCTCGAAGCCCCCGCGAAGCCCGCATGGGACGGCGCCGCCGAAGAGGCCCATCGCGCCTATCTCGCGTGGCGCGAGCCGCGCCCGATGCCGGGCGATGTTCAGTTGGGCGAAGTCATGCAGCAGTTGCGCGCGCGCCTGCCCGACGACGCGATCATCACGAACGGCGCGGGCAATTACGCCACGTGGCTGCACCGGCACTACGCGTATCGCCACTTCCGCTCGCAGCTTGCGCCCACGAGCGGCGCGATGGGCTACGGCGTGCCCGCCGCCATTGCCGCGAAGTCGCTCTATCCTTCGCGTACCGTGGTCGCGCTCGCCGGCGACGGGTGCTTCATGATGTCCGCGCAAGAGCTTGCCACCGCAATGCAGTACGGGCTCGCCGTCGTGTTCATCGTCGTGAACAACGGACATTACGGCACGATCCGCATGCATCAGGAGCGCCACTATCCGGGGCGCGTGCACGGCACGCAGCTTACGAATCCCGATTTCGCGGCCTTCGCGAAATCGTTCGGCGCGCATGGCGAAACGGTCGAATCGACGGCCGCATTCTTGCCTGCGCTGGAGCGCGCGCTCGACGCGGGTGGCCCCGCTCTGATCGAAATTCGCACTCCAAAGGATGCGAGCACGCCTGCCGCGACGCTCGAGCAGATTCGCGAAACGGCCTTGAAGGCGCGCAGCTAGAAGCGCTTCTCCAAGGCAAAGGCCTGACAAAACAAAAGCCCTGCAGGATGCATCCCTGCAGGGCTTTTTCGTGACTTCCAGCAGCGCAACAACCGGCAGGCGGCGAACCGCCCGCGCGTCACGCCGCGAGGCGCATTACTTGCCGCCCACGCTTTGCAGCGTCGTCCACTTGCCGTCCACGACCTTGTACAGCGTGATGCCGCCGTTCTTCAGGTCGCCGTGCGAGTCATACGCGAGATCCTTCGTCGTCACGGCCGGCATGCTGGTCTTCGCGAGGTACGGCAGGTACTTCGCCGGATCCGTCGAGTTGGCCGCCTTCATCGCGGCGAACATCGCCATCGCGCCGTCGTAGGCATACGGCGAGTAGGTCTGGACGTCTTCGCCAAAGCGCTTCTTGTACTTCTCGACGTAGTCCTTGCCGCCCGGCATTTCGTCCAGCGGCAGGCCCGCAAGCGATGCCACCGTGCCGTTCGCGGAGTCGCCCGCGATCTGCAGGAAGGTCGGCGTGTGAACCATCTCGCCGCCCATCAGCGGGGCCTTGATGCCCAGCGACTTCATCTGCTTGACCATCGGCGCGGCTTGCGCGTCGGCGCCGCCGTAGTAGATCAGGTCCGGGTTCTCGGCCTTGATCTTGGTGAGGATCGACTTGAAGTCCACGGCCTTGTCGTTCGTGTACTCGCGGTCGATGATCGTGCCGCCCGACGCTTTCGCCGCCTTCGAGAACTGGTCGGCAAGACCCTGGCCGTAGGCCGTGCGGTCGTCAACCACGGCGATCTTCTTCATGCCGAGGCTCTTCACCGCGAACGCGCCGGCCACCGAACCCTGCTGCGTGTCCGAGGTCATCATGCGGAACGTGGTGTTGAAGCCTTGCTGCGTGTACTCTGGCGCCGTGGCCATGGCGATTTCGGGAATGCCGGCGTTCGCGTAGATGCGCGAAGCGGGAATCGTCGTGCCCGAGTTGAAGTGGCCGAGCATGCCCTTGATGCCGTCGTCGACGAGCTTCTGCGCGACGGTCGTGCCGGTGCGCGGGTCGGCCTGGTCATCCGCCGAGTCCAGCACGAAGTGGACCGGCTTGCCGCCGATCACGGGCTTCGTGGCGTTCATGTCTTCCACGGCGAGCACGATGCCGTTCTGGAAGTCCTTGCCGTAGTGGGCCTGGGCGCCCGTCATCGGGCCGGCAAAACCGATCTTCACGTCCTCGACTTGCTGCGCGTGCGCGGTCCCCGCCAGCGACATGCCCGCGACGATCGCGGCGCCTGCCAGCTGCTTCATGGTGTGTTGCATAGCTTCTCCTTGGTACCAGGTATGGATGGAGCGGCTTGGGCCCATGGCTTTGCCGCTTCCTTGTCCTGTGACGGCCGATGCAGAGTATAGCGATCTCTGCTTAACCGATCGTCATCAGATTTGCGTTGCCGCCCGCCGCGGCCGTGTTCACGCTCACCGAACGCTCCGTGAGGAGACGCTCGAGGGCGTAGTCTTCGTCGCCGTTCGCCAGCGCGTGGGCCGCGACGCCCTGCACCGAAACGATCGGCCCGCCACGCTTGGCCACTTCCTTCACGAGGGCAAGCAGCTCGTCGCTGTCGCCTTCGAAGAGGACGGCGTCGTACTGCGCGTCGGCACCCTTTTGTGCCGAATTTTGCACACTCGCATGCGCTCTGAGCGACGCCGGCAGCGCGCTCACGAGCGCCTCGCCCGCCGCACCGGCGAAGAGCGCCAGGTTGCCCGTGGCCAGCGCCACGGCGAGCTGCGCGCGCGCGCCGGTCGCCGTCGAGGGCACGCACAGCACCGTGCCGCGCGCGGACAGCGTATAGGTGTTGCGCTCGCCCGTCGGCCCCGGCAGCACGGCGGTCGCGCCCGCCAGCACGTATTCGAGGTAGCCGTCGCAGCGCGCGGCCAGTGCCGGCTCGCGCTCGGCGATCAGCCAGTCGCGCAGCGCGGTGAGCGCCGAATGTGCGGACTGCGGCGCCGACTGCGGACGCTCGCCGTTTTCGCTTGGCGGCGTATCGACCACGAGCGCGCGGGCGAGCGAACGCGGCAGACCGGCCGGACGCTTCGCGAGCAGACGCGACAGATAGAGCGCGCCGCCCGCCTTCGGCCCCGTGCCCGAAAGGCCTTCGCCGCCGAACGGCTGCACGCCCACCACGGCGCCGATCACGTTGCGGTTCACGTAGATGTTGCCCACGTGCGCGCGGCCGATCACGTGCGCGATGGTTTCGTCGATGCGCGTATGGATCCCGAGCGTGAGGCCGTAACCGGTGGCGCGAATCTGTTCGAGCAGACGGTCGAGCTGGCTGCGGCGATAGCGGATCACGTGCAGGACCGGGCCGAACACTTCGCGCTTGAGCTCGTCCAGGCTGTCGATCTCGATCAGCGTCGGCGGCACGAAGGTGCCCGCGGCGCAGCCTTCGGGCAGCGGCAATTGCGTGACCTTGCGGCCCTTTTCGCGCATCGCGGCGACATGCGCGTCGATGCCGCGCCGCGCCTCCACGTCGATCACGGGGCCGACGTCGGCCGAAAGACGATCAGGATTGCCAATCGACAGCTCCTTCATCGCGCCCGTGAGCATTTCGAGCGTGCGTTCCGCCACGTCGTCCTGCAGGCACAGCACGCGCAGCGCCGAGCAGCGCTGGCCCGCCGAATCGAACGCGCTTTGCAGCACGTCGGCCACCACCTGCTCCGCGAGCGCCGACGAATCGACGATCATCGCGTTCTGGCCGCCGGTTTCGGCGATCAGCGGGATCGGGCGGCCGTCGGAATCGAGGCGCTCCGCGAGCTTCTTGTTGATGAGGCGCGCGACTTCGGTCGAGCCCGTGAACATCACGGCGCTCGTGCGCGCATCGGCGACTAGCGCCGCGCCCACGGTTTCGCCGTCGCCCGGCAGCAGCTGCACGGCGCCGGCTGGCACGCCGGCTTCGCGCAGAATGCGCACGGCCTGGGCGGCGATCAGCGGCGTCTGCTCGGCGGGCTTGGCGAGCACCGTGTTGCCGGCGGCCAGCGCCGCGGCCACCTGGCCCATGAAGATCGCGAGCGGGAAGTTCCACGGGCTGATGCAGACCACGGGGCCGAGCGGGCGATGCGTGTCGTTCGAGAACTCCTCGCGAATCTGCGTGGAGTAGTAGCGCAGGAAATCGACGGCCTCGCGGATTTCCGACACGGCGTTCGGCAGCGACTTGCCCGCCTCGCGCACGATCAGGCCCATGAGCGTGTGCATCTGCGCTTCGAGCAGGTCGGCGGCGCGCGCGAGACAGTCGGCGCGCTCCTCCACGGGCGTTGCCTGCCAGATCGGCGCGGCGGCCACGGCGTGCGCGAGCGCGGCGCTCACGTGCGCCGGCGTCGCCTCGACCACGGTGCCCACGAGGTCGCGGTGATCGGCCGGATTGCGCACTTCGCGCGCCTCGCCCACGGCAATCTCGTTGTCCTGGAGCATGGGCACCGCGCGCCAGTGGTGATGCGCGCTCGCGAGCAGCGCCGAAGAGAGCGACGCGAGACGATGCTCGTTCGAAAGATCGAGGCCCATCGAGTTGAGGCGCTCGCCGCCGTACAGATCGCGCGGCAGCGGGATTTTCGTATGCGGCGCGCCGGGCGGCACCACCTTGGCGGCGTCATCCACGGGGTTCGTAACGAGCTCGCTCACCGGAATGGTTTCGTCGGCAATGCGGTTCACGAACGACGTGTTCGCGCCGTTCTCCAGCAGGCGGCGCACGAGATACGCGAGCAGCGTTTCGTGCGTGCCGACCGGCGCATAGACGCGGCACGGACGGTTGAGCTTGCCGGCAGCGAGCGGGCCCGTGACCTCTTCGTAGAGCGGCTCGCCCATGCCGTGCAGGCACTGGAACTCGTACTGGCCGGGATAGTAGTTCTGGCCGGCGAGGTGATAGATCGCGGCAAGCGTGTACGCATTATGCGTGGCGAACTGCGGATACACGGCGTCCGGCGCGCCGAGCAGCTTCTTCGCGCACGCCAGGTACGAAACGTCGGTGTAGATCTTGCGCGTGTAGACTGGATAACCTTCGAGGCCGTCCACCTGGGCACGCTTGATTTCCGTGTCCCAGTACGCGCCCTTCACGAGGCGCACCATGATGCGGTGACGGCTGCGGCGCGCGAGATCGACGATGTAGTCGATCACGAACGGGCAGCGCTTCTGGTAGGCCTGCACCACGAAGCCGATGCCGTTCCAGCCCGCCAGTTCGGGATCGAAGCACAGCGCTTCGAGCAGGTCGAGCGAAATTTCGAGGCGGTCGGCTTCTTCGGCGTCGATGTTCAGGCCGATGTCGTAGCGGCGCGCCAGCACGGCGAGCGCGCGCACGCGCGGCAGCAGCTCGCTCATCGTGCGCTCCTGCTGCGCGCGCGAGTAGCGGGCATGCAGCGCCGAGAGCTTGATCGAAATGCCCGGGCCTTCGTAGATGCCGCGGCCGCCGGCCGCCTTGCCGATCGCGTGGATCGCCTGCTCATAGGAGGCGTAGTAGCGCTGCGCGTCGGCTTCGGTCGTGGCCGCTTCGCCAAGCATGTCGTACGAGTAGCGAAAGCCGCGCGCTTCGTACTTGCGGCTGTTCGCGAGCGCCTCGGAAATGTTCTCGCCCGTGACGAACTGCTCGCCCATCAGGCGCATCGCCATGTCCACGCCCTTGCGGATGAGCGGCTCGCCGCCCTTGCCGATCATGCGCGTGAGCGCGGAGGAAAGACCCGTCTCGCTGTTCGTCGTAACGAGCTTGCCGGTGATCATGAGGCCCCAGGTGGCCGCGTTCACGAACAGCGACGGCGCGTGGCCCACGTGGGATTTCCAGTCGCCCTTGCTGATCTTGTCGCGGATCAGCGCGTCGCGCGTGGCGCGGTCGGGAATGCGCAGGAGCGCTTCGGCGAGACACATGAGCGCGACGCCTTCCTGGCTGGACAGCGAAAATTCGTGGATCAGCCCTTCCACGCCGCCGCCCGTGCGCTTCGCGCGCAGTGTCTCGACGAGACGCGTGGCGAGCTTCGTCACGTCGCCCGTGAGATTCGCCGGCAGGCGCGCTTCGCCGATCAGGAACGGCACGCATTCCGGCTCGGGACGGCGGTACGCGGCCGTGATCGCCGCGCGCAGCACCGACTGCGGTTGCACGTTTTGCGCAAATTCGAGGAACGGGTGCGACGCCGTCTCGTCTTCGGCGTCCGTGGTGGCGCCATCCGCCAGATCGGTGGCGCCGACGTGCCCGCTCAGCTCGGGCGGCAGCTGGCCGTGCTCGATCTTTTCGAGGTAAGCGAAGATGGCTTGCTTGATGAGCCAGTGGGGCGTGCGCTCGAGGCGCGTGGCGGCGTCTTTCAGACGGGAGCGCAGGAGGTCGTCGACTTTGACGCCGAGAGTGGTGCTAGCCATGATTCCTTCGTTTGCCGGCTGACCCGCACCGGCCAATGACCAAAAAGTTGGCGCATCGTAACCTTCCAAATAAAAAGGTGCAACCATCTCTAAAGTTGGTTGCACCGCTCGCGATCCCTTGTAGCGCCTGGGTTTGCGGCAAATGCCCGCCAGCCGGGGCGCACCACGAATACTCAGTATTTTCCCTGAGTCAAACTTTTTTTGATGCCCTTCACGAAACGCACGCCGCGCCGTTATACAGGTAGCAACACGGGGGAAAGCAACAAGGACTGGAAGCGTTGAGGCCTGGAATGGAAAAGTTCATGGTGGTGGCGGGAATCTGGATCATGTGCGCGTTTTGCGCGGTGCTGTTCATTCGAGGCGCGTCGGCGCCCGAAATGCGGCGGGTGCGGGCGGAAGACGGCCCGGCCGAAGACGAGGAAACGGCGCAATTTGCTTACGAACGGAAGCGATAGGCGCGCGCTCGCCGGGCGTCACGGCTAGATATCGAGCGGATCGACTTCCAGATTCCAGCGCAGCACGCCGCGCAGCGATCTCAGCATCGGCAGCCACGCGCGCAGCGTAGCCTGCAGCACGGCTCGCGACTGACTCTCGACGAGCAGTTGCGCACGGTGGACGTTCATCACCTTCACGATGGTCATCGGCACGGCGTCGTAAATCGTCACGCGTTCCGCTCCCGGGATGCCGGACAGCGCGCCGGCGGCCTCGGCGAGAAACGCCAGAGCCGCCTCCAGCGTGCGGCCCTCGGCGCGCAGCAGCGCCTGGTAGACGAACGGCGGCAGGTGCGCGTCGCGCCGTTCCGCGAGTTGCGCATTCGCGAATCCCACATAGTCGTGGCGCGCCAGCGCGTGATAGAGCGCATGGCGCGGATAGCGCGTCTGCACCAGCACCTCGCCGGGCAGCCCCGCCCGGCCGGCCCGGCCGCTCACCTGCATTAGCTGGGCGAAAAGGCGCTCGCTCGCGCGAAAGTCGTGCGAAAAGAGCGCATTGTCGGCGTTCAGCACGCCCACCAGCGAGACGCGCTGGAAGTCGTGCCCCTTCGCGATCATCTGCGTGCCGACGAGAATGTCGACGTCGCCCGCGTGCACGTCCGAAAAGAGCGCCTGCGCGCTGCCCTTGCGGCGCGTGCTGTCGGCGTCGATACGCAGCACCCGCGCGCCCGGCACCGCGCTCGCCAGCGCCTCCTCGATGCGTTGCGTGCCGCGCCCCATCGGCGCGATGTCGACGTTGCCGCACTCCGGGCACGAGCGCGGGATGCGCGACTCCCAGCCGCAGTGGTGACAGCGCAGCGCGTGCTCGGGCTTGTGCAGCACGACGTAGGCGCTGCAGCGCGGGCAGCCCGCGACCCAGCCGCAGGCGTCGCACGAGAGCACCGGGGCATAACCGCGCCGGTTCAGGAACACGAGGCTCTGCTCGCCACGTTCGAGCCGTGCCTTCATGGCCGCGACGAGCGGCCCCGAGAGCCCTTCGAACGACGCTCTCCCGCGGCGCCGCTCCTCTTCCAGATCGATCAGGCGCACGGCGGGCAGCGCGGCGTCGGCCACCGCGCGCCGCGCGAGCGTGAGGCGCGTATAGCGGCCGCGGTCCGCCTGCCACCAGCTTTCCAGCGACGGGGTCGCCGAGCCGAGCACCACGGGCACGCCAAGCTGCTTCGCGCGCCACACGGCGAGGTCGCGCGCCGAGTAGCGCAAGCCCTCCTGCTGCTTGTAGGCGGGCTCGTGCTCCTCGTCCACGACCACCATCGCGAGGCGCGGCAGCGAGGCCAGCACCGCGAGGCGCGTGCCGAGCACGATGCGCGCGCGGCCCGTATGCGCGGCGAGCCAGTTGCGCGCGCGCTCGCCTTCGGCAAGACCGCTGTGGAGCGTGACGATGGCGTCGTCGGTGAGCGTGGCCGCGAAGCGCGTGCGAAAGGCCGCCTCGAACTGCGGCGTGAGATTAATTTCGGGGACGAGCACGAGCGCCTGGGCATCGGGCTCGCGTTCGAGCAGCGCCGCGAGCGCGCGCAGGTAGACCTCGGTCTTGCCGCTGCCCGTCACGCCGAACAGCAGGAACGGCGCGAAGCCGCGCGCCGCCGCGATCGCTTCAACGGCCTCGGCCTGCTCGTCGCTGAGCGTCGGAACCGATACGGCCCGTTCGGCGGCGACACCGGCCATGTCGGCCCCGGCGGGTCGCGCGCCGAACTCGATGCGCTCGTATTCCGCCCATCCCGCCTCGCGCCAGCTTTCCAGCGTCGCCGCCGCCTTCGGGTGCAGCGCACGCGCATCGGCAAGGTCGAGCTCGCCGCGGTCGGCAAGCGCCTGCGCCAGCCGCCGCAGCACCTGCGCGCGCGCCGGCAGCGCATCGGGCAGCGCCTCGCGGCCCGCCGGCAGCAGCCGGTAGCGCTCCTGCGGCGCAAGCAGGCGCTCCCAGCGCGACGGATCGCGCAGCGCCTGGGGCAGCGCCGGCAGCGCGACTTCGCCCAGTCCGCGCTGATAGTAGTCGGCAGCAAACTCCGCCAACGCAAGCCACGACGCGGAAAGCGGCGGACAGGCCGCACACACGGCGCTGACGTCGCGGAGCTTTTCGGGCGTGATTTCGCTGTGAGCGCTCACTTCGCAGACAAGACCCACGACGTCGCGGCGGCCGAACGGCACGCGCACCAGCATCCCCGGCTGCGGTTCGGGGGCATGGTCCGGGTAGCGGTAGTCGTAGAGCGCCTGCTGCGGATGGTCGAGCGCCACGCGCACGAAGCGGGTGGTCACGGGTTTCTCCCAAGGGCTGTCTGTGCGCCACCGCATAGTCGGCCGCACTTAAAGTAAAACTTCACATTCAGCGCTAAGTTTTGGATTCCGCAGAACAATCGTGCCCTCGCCCCCGCGCCTGTGGATAACTTTGTTGAGAACTCGCCGCGCGCCCACCGGAAAGGCCGTCACGAGGCGATTACGTGGGACAGCGCACAAATCGCCGTGGAGCGGTGAAAGCCTTGTCTGTCAAGGGTCTGATTGTCCAGATGCTGGTCGGGATGCACGACTGCGGCAATTTCTTCCTCTTGCGCGCCGCAACGAGACAAGTGTGCATAAGTCAAGTCTTGACTTCGGCGGAAGCGCTTCCCGCTGGCCGTTTAAGCCCGTCCGCACCCTGACGCCCAGAGCCCAGCACATTGCGCTGCATCAAATCCGGCGCATCGAATTCGTGGCAGCAAATCGGCCAATCCATGGTCAATGCGTGGTCAATACACGGTCAATGCGCGCCAGTGTGAATCGCCCGGCTATGGCGATGCACCTCGTCCACCAGTTCGGCGACATGCTCGGGCGGCGTGAACTGCGAGATGCCGTGGCCGAGATTGAAGACGTGGCCCGGATGGGGGCCAAAGCTGTCGAGGACCGCGCGCGCCTGCTCGCGTATCGCCGCCGGCGAGGCGAACAGCACCGTGGGATCGAGATTGCCCTGCAGCGCGACGCGCCCGCCCACGCGCTCGCGCGCGCGGCCAAGATTCACCGTCCAGTCCACGCCGACGGCGTCGACGCCGGTCGCCGCAATTTCGTCCAGCCAGAGACCGCCGCCTTTCGTGAAGGTGACGACGGGCACGCGTTCGCCGTCATGCTCGCGCTTGAGCGCCGCCACGACCTGCGCGATGTACTGCAGCGAGAAGCGCTGGTAGGCGCCGTCCGCGAGCGCGCCGCCCCAGGTGTCGAAGATCATGACGGCCTGCGCGCCCGCCTCGATCTGCGCATTCAGATAGGCGGCGACTGCCTGCGCGTTCACCTCGAGAATGCGCTGCATCAGATCGGGCCTCGCGTACAGCATCGACTTGACCGTGCGGAAGTCGTCCGAACCGCCGCCTTCGACCATGTAGCACGCGAGCGTCCACGGGCTGCCCGAAAAGCCGATCAGCGGCACACGCTGGCGCCCCTGCGCGTCGGTGAGCGCGCGGCGGATCTCGCGCACGGCGTCCGTGACATAGCCGAGCGTCGCGCCGATGTCCGGCACCGCGAGCTTCGCGACATCGGCTTCCGTGCGCACCGGATGCGCGAACTTCGGTCCTTCGCCCGCCTGGAAGTCGAGGCCGAGGCCCATCGCGTCGGGAATCGTCAGGATGTCGGAGAACAGGATGGCCGCGTCGAGCGGAAAGCGTTCGAGCGGCTGCAACGTGACTTCGGTTGCGTAGTCCGGGTTCTTGGCGAGACCCAGAAAACTGCCTGCGCGGCTGCGCGTGGCGTTGTACTCCGGCAGATAACGGCCCGCCTGGCGCATCAGCCAGATCGGCGTGTACTCGGTCGACTGCCGCAGCAGCGCGCGCAGAAAGGTGTCGTTCAGAAGGGTATGAGCCACGGGCGGGGGCGCTGGTGCGCTTCAGGATTCAGGAGCAAGCGGTTATTTTACCGGAGCGGCCGTGTCGGGATGACGGTGATGGGCTGCATAAGCAGGACGCCGGCGCATGCGGATCGGCCGGCGCTTAACCGCAGCGCACGCGCGGGCTATCATCGAGCGGCTTTCCGAATCCATCAGGCATCAGCCATTAGCCATCAGCCAGATTGCTCTCCAGGAGACTCCGTGAAGAAGAAAGGAGCCGTTATCCGCACACTCGCAACGTTCGCCCTCCTTTGCGCCAACCTCTACGCCTTGCCGGCATGGGCGCAAAGCGCTAACGCTCCCTCGCGCTCCCGGCTCGACGAAGTGGTCGCGCGCGGCACGCTGCGCGCCTGCACGACCGGCGACTACAAGCCTTACTCGTACTATCGGCCGGACGGCACGTTCGAAGGCATCGACATCGACATGACGGAGTCGCTCGCGAAATCGCTGGGCGTGAAGACCGAGTTCGTGAAGACGACGTGGTCTAACCTGATGGCCGACTTCCTCGCGAAATGCGACGTGGCGGTGGGCGGCGTTTCGACCTCGCTCGAGCGCCAGAAGCGCGCGTTCTTCACCGATCCGTATCAGGTGGATGGCAAGACGCCGATTGTGCGCTGCGACGACGTTGCCAAATATCAGACGGTGGCGCAGATCGACCAGGCTTCGACGCGCGTGATCGTGAACCCTGGCGGCACCAACGAGCGCTTTGCGCGGCAGTTCTTCCCGCATGCGACGCTGACGGTCTACCCGGACAACGTGACGATCTTCAAGCAGATCCTGGCGGGTAAGGCCGATGTGATGGTCACCGACGCTTCGGAGACACTGCTCCAGCAAAAGCTGAATCCGGGCCTGTGCGCCGTGCATCCCGACCGGCCGTTCCAGTATGGCGAAAAGGCGTGGATGGTGCCGCGCGGCGACGTGGTCTTCCAGCAGTACGTCGATCAGTGGCTGCATCTGCTGCGCGCGAGCGGCGAATACCAGGTGATCTACGACAAGTGGCTCAAATGATTGCACTGCTGCCCGAAGCGCGACTCACCGGGCATTAAATCGCACGAAGAGTTGCAACGGCCTATTGCAGAGCACGGTGCGTGCCGAACCGATGGAAAGTTGGCGAAAGACGGCGATGCGGTTCGCATCTGTGCATGAGATGCGCGCTTTGCTTAGATCAATGCACCCAAATGCCCACGGGGCGGATGTTTGTCTATGCATCGTGAATTCGGGAGATCGGCGGCTCAATTGGGCGTCTGTGCGCCATGATACATGGTGGTAAAAATGACTTCAAAAAAACGTTCAGGATGGCAAAAAATCCCGCGAAGCCTTATCTGACGGGCGTTACAACCTGAAACACTTTGTTACCGCGAACCCCAATCAATTCGCCCACAATGCCTTCAACGGTTTCAACACGGATGTGGCTTGGTGTCAGTGTGAGCGGACATGAACCACCGGCCGGTCGGCAGCTTGCCGAAGCCCTTCCAAGGGGCATCCTTGTTGGAGCCGTACCGGCGTTACACAGCGGTACGTAGCTATCCGGCTCCTTCTTTGGTCTCCTCGCGCTAACCCCGTAGCGTGTGGTTTTTAGCGGGCTCCAGGCCCGCTTTTTTTTCGCCCGCACCTTTTTCATTCATCTTGGGTTGCCACGCGCGGCAAGCCGCGGCTTCCCCTTCGGTACGAATCCTTCGGTTTCCCGATCATTGCCGCACGATGGCACGATGGCCCACGGCGGCACGCCTGGCCAGCTTATCGCGGGCCATGCAGCATTCAACGCAAAGTGACATGACGGGCGCTCACGCCGTCTTCTGTTCGTTAAGCTTCAGCTCTTCGACCATGCGCGCGCGCATCACGAACTTCTGCACCTTGCCCGTCACGGTCATCGGCAGTTCGTCCACGAAGCGGATGTACTTCGGGATCTTGTAGTGCGCAATCTGCCCCTGGCAGAACGCCTGAATCTCTTCGGCGCTCGCCGCTTCGCCCGGACGCAGCACGATCCAGGCGCACACTTCCTCGCCGTATTTCGCGTCGGGCACGCCGAACACCTGCACGGTCTGCACCTTCGGATGCCGAAACAAAAATTCTTCGATCTCGCGTGGATAGATGTTCTCCCCACCGCGGATCAGCATGTCTTTCAGCCGCCCGACAATGTTGCAGTAGCCGTCGGCATCGAGCGTCGCCAGATCCCCCGTGTGCATCCAGCCGTCGACGATCGCTTCGGCCGTCCTCGCTTCGTCGCCCCAGTAGCCGAGCATCACCGAATAGCCCTTCGTGCACAGCTCGCCCGTCTCGCCAACAGGCACGATGTTGCCGAACGGGTCGACGATCTTCACCTCGAGATGAGGCTGAATCTGCCCCACCGTCGTCGTGCGCTTGTCGAGCGGATCCGCGGTCGAGCTCTGGAACGACACCGGGCTCGTCTCCGTCATGCCATAGGCGATCGTGATTTCCGCCAGATGCATATGCGAAACCACGCGCTTCATCGTTTCGATCGGGCAAGGCGATCCGGCCATGATGCCGGTGCGCAGGCGCGAGAGATCGAAGCGCGCGAAGTCCGGGTGATCGAGCTCGGCAATGAACATCGTGGGGACGCCATGCAGAGCCGTGCATTGCTCCTCCGAGACGGCTTCGAGCGTCGCCCGCGGATCGAACGCTTCGCCGGGGAACACCATGTTCGCCCCCACCGAAACGCAGGCAAGCACCGCGAGCACCATACCGAAGCAGTGATAGAGCGGCACCGGGATGCAAAGCGAATCCGTCTCGCCAAGACGCATCGCCATGGCAATGAAGCGGCCGTTGTTCACGACGTTGCGATGCGTGAGCGTGGCGCCCTTCGGATTGCCGGTCGTGCCGCTCGTGAACTGGATGTTGATGGGATCGTCGGCATTCAGCGTGGCGCCGATCGCGTCGAGTTCGGCCTTGCCTGCCCGTTCGAGCCGCTCGCGGCCGTCCTCGATCACCTCGCTGAAATTCAGCATGCCCGGCGTTTCGGTATCGCACAGGCGGATCACGGCGCGCAGTTCCGGCAGCTTCGCCGCGCGCAGATCCCCCGGGGTCGCGTTTGCGAGCTCGGGCGCGAGCGCCTGCAGCATGTCGAGGTACTTCGACGTCTTGAAGCTTTCGGCGGCGACAATCGCCTTGCAGCCCACCTTGTTCAGCGCGTAATCGAGCTCGGCCAGGCGGTAAGCCGGATTGATGTTGACGAGCACGGCGCCAATGCGCGCGCTGGCGAACTGGGTGAGCAGCCACTCGACGCGATTGGGCGACCAGATGCCGATACGGTCGCCCTTGCCGACACCGATCGCGAGCAGGCCCGCAGCGAGCACGTCGACCTCTTCGGCGAATTCGCGCCAGTTCCAGCGGATGCCCTGCTCGCGAAACACGACGGCGGGCCGCTCCGGCACCCGCGCCGCGGTGTCCCGCAGGAAGGCGCCGATGGTGGCATCGGAAAGCGGGACGCCGGTCGTGCCGCGCACGTAAGAAAGCCCGTCTTTCGGCGCGATGAGCGCTTCGCGCGCGCCTGCTGCGTCGATTGCCATGATGGCCGTCTCCCCGGGAGTCTCGATCCCGATTGAAATGCGTTTGAAAAGCATTGTGCGCCGGCCCCCAAGGCGTCGGCATCAAGTTTTACCCGCAGCGCATACGCCGCGTCGGAGCCCGAGGCATGCACCCTCGACTCTCCCGAAGGCATGATTTCGCATTACCTTTCCGTAAACGTCAAGTAGGGAGAGTCAGCAGAAAAAAATGGGCTCCCATAGGGAGCCCATTTCAATTCGCACTGCGTCGCGCGGTACACGGTGGTACCGGCCGCGCGTGTACCAGCTCAATGCTGGTTCATCTTGCGCAGACGCTGGATCGCCGCGAGCTGCGCCACCGCGTAGGCCAGTTCAGCCTGCGCCGTTGCGTACTCGAGGTTCGAGCCGGCGTTCTGCAGCACCTCTTCAGCGCGCTTGCGCGCTTCGTCGGCCTTCGCTTCGTCGAGATCCGCGCCGCGAATCGCCGTGTCGGCCAGCACCGTAACGACACCCGGCTGGATTTCGAGAATGCCGCCGGCAACGAACACGAACTCTTCCTCGTCGTTTTCCGCGACGATGCGCACGGCACCCGGACGGATGCGCGTGATGAGCGGCGTATGACCCGGCAGGATGCCGAGCTCGCCCGCCTCGCCCGGTAGCGCGATGAACTTCGCCCGGCCCGCGAAAATGCTCTCTTCGGCGCTGACGACGTCTACCTTGATGGTTGCTGCCATATGTGTCGACTCCTGATCCTGATTAGGTTGCGTGGGCGTGGCGCCTCGCGAACGAAGCGCCTCGCCCGTTTTTCAGCAACTCAACCTTTACTGGATCTTCTTGGCCTTTTCGAAGGCTTCGTCGATCGTGCCGACCATGTAGAACGCTTGCTCCGGCAGGTGATCGCACTCGCCGTCGACGATCATCTTGAAGCCGCGGATGGTTTCCTTGAGCGGCACGTACTTGCCCGGCGAGCCCGTGAACACTTCCGCGACGTGGAACGGCTGCGAGAGGAAACGCTGGATCTTGCGCGCGCGGGCAACGGCCAGCTTGTCTTCCGGCGACAGTTCGTCCATGCCCAGAATCGCGATGATGTCGCGCAGTTCCTTGTAGCGCTGGAGCGTCTGCTGCACGCGGCGCGTGATCGAGTAGTGCTCTTCGCCGATCACGTTCGGGTCGATCTGGCGCGAGGTCGAATCGAGCGGGTCCACCGCGGGGTAGATACCGAGCGAAGCGATGTCACGCGAGAGAACAACCGTTGCGTCCAGGTGGCCGAAGGTCGTAGCCGGCGACGGGTCCGTCAAGTCGTCCGCAGGAACGTACACGGCCTGAACCGAGGTAATCGAGCCCTTCTTGGTCGACGTGATGCGCTCTTGCAGCTTGCCCATTTCTTCTGCCAGCGTCGGCTGGTAACCCACAGCCGACGGCATACGGCCGAGCAGTGCCGACACTTCGGTGCCAGCCAGCGTGAAACGGTAGATGTTGTCGACGAAGAACAGCACGTCGAGGCCTTCGTCACGGAAGTACTCGGCCATCGTGAGGCCCGTCAGCGCGACGCGCAGACGGTTGCCCGGCGGCTCGTTCATCTGGCCGTACACCAGCGCGACCTTGTCGAGAACGTTCGAGTCCTTCATTTCGTGGTAGAAGTCGTTGCCCTCACGGGTACGCTCGCCCACGCCCGCGAACACGGAATAACCGCCGTGCTCCTTCGCGATGTTGTTGATGAGCTCCATCATGTTGACGGTCTTGCCCACGCCCGCACCGCCGAACAGACCCACCTTGCCGCCCTTGGCGAACGGGCAGATCAGGTCGATCACCTTGATGCCGGTTTCGAGCAGTTCGGCCGAAGGCGACAGCTCGTCGAACGCCGGGGCGTTCTGGTGGATCGCGCGCGTCGTTTCGCTGACGATCGGGCCCGCTTCGTCGATCGGGCGGCCGAGCACGTCCATGATGCGGCCGAGCGTCGGCTTGCCGACCGGCACGCTGATGGGCTTGCCCGTATTCTTCACCACGGTGCCGCGGCGCAGACCGTCCGACGCACCCAGACAGATGGTGCGCACGACGCCGTCGCCAAGCTGCTGCTGCACTTCGAGGGTCAGTTCCGTGCCTTCGAGAATCAGTGCGTCGTAGATCTTCGGCATGTGCTCACGCGGGAACTCCACGTCGATCACGGCGCCGATGCACTGTACGATCTTGCCTTCCGGCAAAGCAGTTGTACTCATCGATTTTCCTTTCAATACCTGAATTCTTCAGTCGCGCAAAGGCGCACTCTCGAGCCAAGTTCCGGTCCGCTTACACAGCGGCGGCGCCGCTGACGATCTCCGACAATTCCTTCGTGATCGCGGCCTGCCGGCTCTTGTTGTACGACAGCTGCAGTTCGCTGATCACCGTCTTCGCGTTGTCCGAGGCGGCCTTCATCGCCACCATGCGCGCCGACTGTTCCGACGCCATGTTTTCCGCGACTGCCTGGTACACCAGCGCTTCAACGTAACGCACGAGCAGCTCGTCCACGACCAGCTGCGCATCCGGCTCGTAGATGTAATCCCACGACGCTTTCGGCGTGCCGTCGTCGGCGCTGGCGTCGAAGTCCTCCGCCGACAGCGGCAGCAGTTGCTCGATCACCGCCTCCTGCTTCATCGTGTTGACGAAGCGCGTGTAAGCGAGATAGACCGCCGACAGCTTGCCTTCCGAATACAGATCGAGCTGCGCCTTCACGGCGCCGATCAGCTTCTCGAGGTGCGGCGTATCGCCGAGCTGCACCGACTGCGACACCACCTTCGCGCCGAAACGATTCAGGAAACCGAGGCCCTTGCTACCGATTGCGGTGGCTTCGACCTTCGTGCCCTTCTCGTCCAGCTCCTTGAACTTCTGCAGCGTCGCGCGCAGCACGTTGGTATTCATGCCGCCGCACAGACCCTTGTCGGTCGTGACGAGGATGAGACCGGCAGTCCCGGCGCCTTCGTTCAGCATCATGAACGGATGGCGGTACTCCAGGTTTGCACGGCTCATGTGCGCGGCGATGGCGCGGACCTTGTCGGCATACGGACGAGCCGCGCGCATGCGTTCCTGGGCGCGGCGCATCTTCGACGCGGCCACCATCTCCATCGCCTTGGTGATCTTGCGCGTGTTCTGCACGCTCTTGATCTTGCCGCGAATTTCCTTCATTCCAGCCATAACTTGCTCCTTTGTCGACCCGAGTTAGCGCTTTAGCGCTTACTCGGATCCCAGTCCGTTTATCGTCGTCGATTCCCGGACGGATCAGTATGCGCCGGACTTCTTGAAGTCCTTGATCGCCGCATGCAGCGCGTTCTCGTCGTCCTTCGACAGATCCTTCGTGTCCTCGATGCGCTTCACGAGGTCAGCGTGGCTCGCCTTCAGGTACTCGCGCAGACCCTTTTCGAACGGCAGCACGTCCTTCACATCGAGGTCGTCGAGGTAGCCGTTGTTCGCCGAGAAGAGCGCCACAGCCAGCTCCCACACCTGCAGCGGCTGGTATTGCGGCTGCTTGAGCAGTTCCGTCACGCGGCGGCCGCGCTCGAGCTGCTTGCGGGTGGCTTCGTCGAGATCCGAGGCGAACTGGGCGAATGCGGCCAGCTCGCGATACTGCGCGAGGTCGGTACGGATACCGCCCGACAGCTTCTTGACGATCTTCGTCTGGGCCGCGCCACCGACGCGCGACACCGACACGCCGGCGTTGATAGCCGGGCGGATACCCGCGTTGAAGAGGTCGGTTTCGAGGAAGATCTGGCCGTCGGTAATCGAGATCACGTTCGTCGGAACGAACGCGGTCACGTCGCCAGCCTGCGTTTCGATGATCGGCAGCGCGGTGAGCGAACCCGTCTTGCCCTTCACTTCGCCGTTCGTGAACTTCTCGACGTAGTCGGCCGAAACGCGCGCAGCGCGCTCGAGCAGACGCGAGTGCAGATAGAACACGTCGCCGGGGTAAGCTTCACGGCCCGGCGGGCGGCGCAGCAGCAGCGAGATCTGGCGATACGCCCAGGCTTGCTTGGTCAGATCGTCATAAATGATCAGCGCGTCCTGGCCGCGGTCACGGAAGTATTCGCCCATCGTGCAGCCCGAGTACGGCGCGAGATACTGCAGCGCGGCCGATTCCGAAGCCGAAGCGGCCACGACGATCGTGTACTCCATCGCGCCGGTTTCTTCGAGCTTGCGCACCACGTTCTGGATCGACGAAGCCTTCTGGCCGATCGCGACGTAGATACAGATGAGGTTCTTGCCCTTCTGGTTGATGATCGTGTCGACGGCCACCGCGGTCTTGCCGCACTGACGGTCGCCGATGATCAGCTCGCGCTGGCCACGGCCGATCGGCACCATCGAGTCGATCGACTTGAGGCCCGTCTGCACCGGCTGCGACACGCCCTCGCGCCAGATCACGCCCGGGGCGATCTTTTCGACCGCGTCGGTCAGCTTCGCGTTGACCGGGCCCTTGCCGTCGATCGGGTTGCCGAGCGGATCGACCACGCGGCCGATCAGTTCCGGGCCCACCGGCACTTCCAGAATGCGACCCGTCGTCTTGACGATGTTGCCTTCCGAAATGTGCTCCCACTCGCCCAGAATCACCGCGCCGACCGAGTCGCGCTCGAGGTTCAGCGCGAGGCCGAAGGTGTTGCCCGGGAATTCGAGCATTTCACCCTGCATCACGTCCGAGAGGCCGTGGATGCGCACGATACCGTCGGTCACGGAGATCACGGTGCCCTGGTTGCGAACGTCTGCGCTCGCTTCAAGGCCCTGGATCCGGCTCTTGATCAGCTCGCTGATCTCAGAGGGATTGAGTTGCATTATTCGCTCCTGATGTTCAATTCTGTTGCGTGCCAGCCGCTGCTGCGTGCAATCGATGCTCAGGCGGCCAGTGCCGCTTGCATCCTGGCGAGCCGCGCGCGGACCGAGGTGTCGAGCACTTCGTCGCCGACCGTGACGCGCACGCCACCGATGAGCGACTTGTCGACCTCGACGGAAGGCTTCAGCTTGCGTTTGAACTTGTGTTCGAGACTGGCGACGAGGTCGCTCAACTGTGCGCCTTCAAGCGGAAACGCGCTGACGATCAATGCGTCGGCTGCGCCCTCTTTGGCGTTCTTGAGCGATTCGAACTGCTCGTGAATCTGCGGCAGCAGCTCCAGGCGATGGCCTGCGACCAGCATCTGCACGAGGTTCTTCGCCTCGGCGCTGTCCTTCAGCGGCGACTTCACCGCCGACAGCAGCAGATCGACGACCTGGGCGTGGCTCACCTTCGGGCTCGACGCGATCGACAGCACCTCGGGCAAAGCCGCAACCTGCGCCAGCTCGCCGACGAGCGAGGACCAGGCTGCGACGTCACCCGCTTCGGCCACACCGAACAGGGCTTCCGCGTACGGGCGGGCGATGGTTGCAAGTTCGGCCATGATCAGAGCTCGGCTTTGAGTTGATTCAGCAGGTCGGCATGGGCCGTCTGGTCGACTTCGCGCTTCAGGATCTGCTCGGCGCCCTGGACGGCGAGTGCGGCGACTTCCGCGCGCAGTCCTTCGCGCGCCTTGATGACCTGCTGCTCGGCGTCGGCCTTTGCCTGGGCGACGATACGCGACGCTTCCGCGTGCGCCTGGGCCTTGATTTCCTCGGCGATTGCCTGCGCGCGCTTTTCGGCTTCGGCGATCCGGTGCTGGCCTTCAACACGGGCCTGCGCGAGATCCTGCTCGACGCGCTTGTGCGCCGCCGCCAGTTCCTCTTGCCCCTTTTCGGCTGCCGACAGACCGTCGGCAATCTTCTTCGAGCGCTCGTCGAGTGCGTTGACCATCGGCGGCCACACGAACTTCATCGTGAACCACGCGAGGATCAGGAACACGATCAATTGCGCAAACAGGGTTGCGTTGAGATTCACGGTGTTTCCTTCCAAACGTTGCTATAGAGATGCCCGGCAATCGGTGGCCGGATCCAGCGGATCGCAACCCCGGGGCCGAGCATCCCGTCACTGGCCCCGCGCCGGGCCCGACTCAGTTGGCAAACTCCTCGCCGGAGTCGCTTGCACTATTCGCTGCCAATCTCAGTATGGGCGAGGCGCGGTCATCCAGGGAAACTTATCCCGCGATCTTCGACAACAGCGGGTTGGCGAACGCGAACAGCATGGCGATACCCACACCGATCAGGAATGCCGCGTCGATCAGGCCAACCAGCAGGAACATCTTCGTTTGCAGCGGGTTCATCAGTTCGGGCTGGCGCGCGCAAGCCTCGATGTACTTGCCGCCCATCATGCCGATACCGATACATGCGCCACAAGCGCCGAGACCGATGATGATGCCGATGCCGATGGCGGTCGGCCCCTGGATGAGAGCGGTCAGAGCGTGGATGTTGGCGAGCAAATCTTGCATGATTATTCCTCTGAAAAAGACTTGATTACTTGATTTAAAAAAACCGGAAAAACAATTTGAAACCGGTAAAGCGAGACCCTAAGCACAAATCTGGTGTTCCGGATGGCGCGAGCTCAGTGCTTGTCGTGCGCCTGACCCAGATAGACCAGCGTCAACATCATGAAGATGAACGCCTGCAGCAGCACGATCAGGATGTGGAAGATCGCCCAGACGCTGCCCGCGATCACATGTCCGATAAAGCCGAGCACACCGAAATCGAGGCCGAAACTCCACATGCCGCCGAGGAGTGCGATCAGCAGGAACAGCAGTTCGCCGGCGTACATGTTGCCGAACAGCCGCATGCCGAGCGAAACCGTCTTGGCCACGTATTCGATGATGTTCAGCGCGAGATTGGGAATCCAGAGCAGCGGATGGGCGCCGAACGGCGCCGTGATCAGCTCGTGCAGCCAGCCGCCCAGGCCCTTGATCTTGATGCTGTAGTAGAGCATCAGAATGAAGATGCCGAGCGCCATCCCGAAGGTCGCGTTGACGTCGGCGGTCGGCACGATCCGCTGGTGCGGAATCGCCGAAGAGAGGCCGAGCAGACCAATGACACGGCCGGCCAGGTCGACCGGCAAGAGGTCGAGCGAATTCATCAGGGCAACCCAGATGAAAACGGTCAGTGCCAGCGGTGCGATGAAGGTGCGGCTGCCGTGGATCATGCTCTTGGCCTGATCCTCGACCATCTCGACCAGCCACTCGATCGCGCATTGAAAACGCGACGGCACGCCCGACGTTGCCTTGCGCGCGGCCAGCCACAGAATGAGAATGGTCAGGAGACCGGTCAGTATCGACCAGAACAGCGTGTCGTAATTGATGATGGAGAAGTCGACGACGCTCGATTGCGGCTTGCTCGAGAAGAACGTCAGGTGGTGCGTGATGTATTCCGCGGGTTCGAGCAGGTGCGATTCGCTTGCTGCCATTTTTTCAGACACCTTAGCAATATTAAAATACGTTTGGTCTGCCGCCCTCGGTCCATCGGCACGCCGGCCGCCAGGGCGCGCGCACGATTACCGAACTCGACAGACACTGATCAAAACGCCAGCGCGACCCAATACGCCTTGAGTCCCACCAGGTAGGCCGCCAACATCGGCAACCAGCGCACCTCATGATACGTCTCGCCGATAGCGACGAAGAGCGCCAGCGTGATGCCGGCCTTGAGCGCCTCGCCCGCCACCAGTGCCATCCTGGAACGGCCTCCTGAGCGCTTCAGGTACAGCGCGAACAGGCCGCCCGGAACCCAGCACGCGGCGCCGCCCAGCAAGGCCGACAATGCGGCATGCGTGGACCGGTCAAAAAACAGCCAGACGATGAGCGCCACCAACAACGACACAGCTATTTGTGCTGCCACGACCCGCAGCGGCGTTACACGCGACGGACGATCCACTTTCGGGCCGAACAACTTCCTGGCTTCATCCCGCGTAAGTGGCGTAATTGTATTTTCTTGCTCGATGTCCCAATCATCCCGAGGGGATGATGTCCGAACGTTGGAGCGCTGCTGCGCCCCCCGCGGAGCTGGCGCCTCGGACGGCGACAGGTCAGGCGATTTGCGCATCATGCAGATCCTTGGTCCGGCCTACGCCTTACACAAGGCCTTCAGGCGCATCAAACTGTCAATCCGGCCAGATTGTAAGCGATAGTGGCAGGTGATTCAAGATTTTAGGTCGCTCTGTAACGCCTGTGAAACAGCACATCATGATGCGAAAAAGCGGCTTTTTCGAGGGGAGAAAACGACGACTGTAAGGTTGTCGCATACGCCTGAAAATGCGGCGTAGATCAATCGATGTCGAGGCAAATGTTAAGGCAGGCGTCGAACCGGATATCGGCGCAGAGATCGGCACACATCGCGGCACACATCGGCCCGATGAAAAGGCGTCGTGCCAATGCGCCCGGACACCGGATCAAAGATGCAGCAGCAGCCAGCCGCCCGCTACGCCGCCGAGCAGCCAGAACGGTACGGAGTAAAGGTGAAACGGCAGCCACATGCCGCGCTCTTTGGCGAGCCGCACGGCAATCAGATTGGCGAGCGAGCCGATCGCGAATCCGAAGCCCCCCACGCTCACCCCGAAAGCCAGTGCGCGCCAGTCGTGGGTGAAGCCCGCGAGCACGATGGCGGCCGGAACATTACTGATGACCTGCGACAGCACGGCTCCTGCGACATATCCGCGCAGCGGCGTCTCCAATGCGAGGCCACCGAGCAAGCCGTGAATCCACGGCAATGCGGCAGCGCTGCGCAAGACGATGAACATCAGCACGAAGATGCAAAGCAGCAGCCAGTCGATCTTCAACAGGACGCGCGGGCGCCAGACCAGAAAGCCCGCGGCGACGCCCGCGAGTGCGATGCCGGCGTGGTGCGCATCGGCAAGCAGCACGAACGCGATGAAGAGCAATCCGGCAACGCTGGCGAGCGGGCGATCGACCGGATGCGGTTCGGTGTCGGTCGAAAGATCGAGCGGCCGGGATTTGAAGGAGAACGCGGCGAGCACGAGCAGCATCGCCATCAACATGACGCACAGCGGCGCCAGCGCAGCGACGAAGCGGCCGAACGAAACGCCGCTCACCTGCCAGAGAAACAGGTTCTGCGGATTGCCGAGCGGGGTCAGCACCGAGCCAGCGTTCACCGCGAGCGCGACCATGATCACGAGTTGTTTGAGCGGCAACGGGGTGAGCCGGTGCAGCGAGAGCATGAGCGGCACGACCACGAACAGCGCCACGTCGTTCGTCACGATGGTGGCAAGCGCCGCGGCCAGGGCGATCAGGAACAGGGCCAGCGCGCGCTCGGAATGAATGCGCCGCACGAGGCGATGGGCCATCCACGTCAGCAGTCCTGAATATTCGATCGCTTTCGTCAGAATCAGCAGGCCCGCGAGCGTCATGACCGTCTGCCAGTCGACCAGCGCGGGCAGCGAGGTCCAGGCGCGCGGCGCGAACACCTGGAGCAGCACGAAGGCGGCAACCAGGATCGTGAGCACCGGCTCCGAAGCGGCGAGCGTGCCGATACGGCGCAGGAAGCCGTGCGTGGCGTGTCGGGTTTCGGACAAGGGCTGGCCGTCGTGCACGTCTGCGGCAGACGGCTCAGGCTGCCGTTTCGCCGCGCAGACGCAGCAGAATGCCGTCGAGCGCGTCGAGGTCGCCGAAATCGACCGTCAACTGCCCGCGCCCTCGCCTGCCCAGCTTGATTTTCACCGTGGCGGACAGCAGGTCGGAGAGCTCCTCTTCGAGGCGCCGCGTATCGCGGCCGCCGTCGTGAGGCGCCTTCGCCTTCACCACGGGCGCGGCCTTCGTCGTGGCCGTAACGAGCTTCTCGGTCTCGCGCACCGACATCCGCTTGTTGACGACCTGGTTGGCGAGCGTGATCTGCGTCGCAGCGTCCACGGCCAGCAGCGCGCGCGCGTGGCCCATGTCGAGGTCGCCGGCGAGCAGCATGGTCTGCACCGGCGCGGCCAGAT
Source organism: Paraburkholderia acidipaludis NBRC 101816 (assembly GCF_000684975.1). GTDB lineage: Bacteria > Pseudomonadota > Gammaproteobacteria > Burkholderiales > Burkholderiaceae > Paraburkholderia > Paraburkholderia acidipaludis. Next base: position 199,972 of record NZ_BAXZ01000001.1, read on the forward strand.
TCAGGAGCCGCAGCAGGTTGGACACGGCACTGCGCGAGCGGCCGACGGATTCCGCCGCCTGCTCGTGCGTGAAGCGAAACTCGTCGAGCAGGCGCTGAATGCCCTGCGCTTCTTCGAGCGGATTCAGGTCTTCGCGCTGGATATTCTCGATCAGCGCCATGGCGGCAGCGGCCTGATCCGGGACGTCCTTCACCAGCACCGGCACCTCGGTCAGCCCCGCGAGGTGCGCCGCGCGGAAGCGCCGCTCGCCGGCGATGATCTCGTAGCGGTCGGTATCGACCGGGCGCACGAGGATGGGCTGCATCAGGCCTTGCGCGCAAATGCTCGCGGCCAGTTCCTGCAAGGCGCCCTCGTCCATGCGCGTGCGCGGCTGGTACTTGCCCGCCTGCATCTTCGTGAGCGGCAGCGTGTGGGGCGCGCCGTCGATCTTCACCGCCTCGGTGATGTCCGCGCTGCCGCCAAGCAGCGCCTCCAGTCCGCGGCCCAATCCTTTCTTTCGTGCTACTGCATTCATCGTGCTTCCTCAGTCTGCATGGGTTGCCGCGCAGGTCAAAGCGCGCGCACCCGCTCGATCATTTCCGCGCCGAACTGCACGTAGGCTTGTGCGCCGCGCGACGCGCGATCGAACACCACGCCCGGCAAGCCATAGCTGGGCGCCTCCGCCAGGCGCACGTTGCGCGGGATCACCGCGTCGAACACCTTGTCGCCGAAGTGCTCTTTCAGTTGCTCGGACACCTGCTGCTGCAGCGTGATGCGCGGATCGAACATCACGCGCAAGAGGCCGATCACCTTCAGGTCGCGGTTCATGTTCGCGTGGACCTGCTTGATCGTGTTGACGAGATCGGACAGCCCTTCGAGCGCGAAGTACTCGCACTGCATCGGGATCACGACGCCATGCGCCGCGCACAGCCCGTTGAGGGTGAGCAGCGAGAGCGCCGGCGGGCAGTCGATCAGCACGAAGTCGTACTCCGCGCCGACGTGTTCGAGTGCGTTCCTCAAGCGGCGCTCGCGCTGCTCCATGGAGACGAGCTCGACTTCCGCGCCGGCCAGTTCGCGATTGGCCGGCAGCACGTCGTAGCCCACGGCTTCGGGACGCGTGCGCGCGTCGAGCACCGTCACGCCATCGACCAGCACTTCATAAACCGTGTTCTCGCAGGCGGCCTTGTCGACGCCGCTGCCCATCGTGGCGTTGCCTTGCGGGTCAAGATCGATGAGAAGGACACGCTGTCCCTGCGATGCGAGGCTCGCGGCGAGATTGACCGTTGTCGTCGTCTTGCCGACGCCGCCCTTCTGGTTCGCAACGCAGAAGATTTTTGCCATCTTTCGTGTGTCCCTTTTACTGCCCTGGATAGTTTGCTTACGTTATCGCGCCTGTACTGCCGTCACGCCGGATCGACCGTCACTTCAAGAAGATGCCGCTCGGCGTCCAGCATCGGCACTTCGAGGCGGATCGTCTGCGCGACTTGCGCACCGTCCGGCAAGCGCTCGACTTCGCCGTCCGGGCGCACGCCCTTCATCGCCCAGATCGCGCCGCCGTCGGCAACGAGATGCCGGGCCAGTGTAACGAAATCGGCGAGATCCGCGAATGCCCGCGAGACGATCAAATCGAATTTTTTCGGCACCTCGACGCCGGGCCGCAGCGACTCGACACGCCCGGTGATCACGGAGAGGTTCGTGAGGCCCAATTCGGCCTTCGCCTGCGACTGGAACGCCGTCTTCTTGTGCACGATGTCGTTCAGCGTCACGCTCCAGTCCGGCCGTGCGATCGCCAGCACGATGCCGGGCAGTCCGCCGCCCGAGCCCACGTCCAGCACCGCCGCGCTCTCGCGCGACGGCAGATGCGGCAGGATCGAGAGCGAATCGAGAATGTGCTGGATCAGCATCTGGCGCGGGTCGCGGATCGCGGTCAGGTTGTAGACCGCGTTCCACTTCGCCAGCAGCGTCACGTAGTCGAGCAGTTGCTCGTGCTGCCGCTCGTTCAACTCGACGCCGAGCGCCTGCGCGCCCTCCTCCAGCATCCGCGCCAAGGCGTCGCGATCTGCGACGCCGGGCTGCCGCGCGCGGCCCGTCATTGCGCCACCGGCGTGTTGTCCGAGCCGGAATCGGCCGGATTTTGACGCCGACGGCCGAGGCCGCGCTTGAGGTGCACCATCAGCAGCGAGATCGCGGCGGGCGTCACGCCCTGGATGCGCGACGCCTGGCCGATGGTTTCGGGTCGATGCTGCGTCAGCTTCTGGCGCACCTCGAACGACAGGCCCCGCACGTCGGCGTAGTCGATGCCCTCCGGCAGACGCGTGTTCTCTTGCGCGCCATTGCGCTCGATCTCGTCGGCCTGACGGTCGATATAGCCCTGATATTTGATGCCGATCTCGATCTGCTCCTTGATCTGGGCGAGCAGGACCTCGTCGTCGGCCAGCGGTGCTTCGGGGCCGCATGCGCCGTCGCGCAAGCTGCATACGCCGTCGTAACTGACACCGGGACGGCGCAACAGATCGGCGAGGTTGTACTCACGGTCGATTGACTTACCGAGCAGCGCCGTCGCCTCTTCGGCGGACAGGATCTTGGGATTCACCCACGTCGACTTCAGGCGCTCTGTTTCACGTGAAACAGCGTCGCGCTTGCGACTGAATGCCTCCCAGCGCGCGTCGTCGACCACGCCCAGTTCGCGGCCAATCTCCGTCAGGCGCATGTCCGCATTGTCTTCGCGAAGGCTCAGCCGGTATTCGGCACGGCTCGTGAACATGCGATACGGCTCCGAAACGCCCCGCGTCACCAGATCGTCGACCAGCACGCCCAGATAGGCTTCATCGCGACGCGGGCACCATGCGTCTTTGCCCTGCACCTGCAGGCCCGCGTTGATCCCGGCGAGCAGGCCTTGTGCCGCGGCCTCTTCGTAGCCGGTCGTCCCGTTGATCTGGCCCGCAAAGAACAGGCCGTTGATTACCTTCGTTTCCAGCGACGCTTTCAGCCCGCGAGGATCGAAATAGTCATATTCGATCGCATAGCCCGGACGCAGGATGTGCGCGTGCTCGAGGCCGCGCATCGAATGCACGAGCTCCAGCTGGACGTCGAACGGCAGACTCGTCGAAATTCCGTTCGGGTAGAACTCGTTGGTCGTCAGCCCTTCCGGCTCGAGGAAAATCTGGTGCGATTCCTTCGAAGCGAAGCGGTGAATCTTGTCTTCGATCGACGGGCAGTAGCGCGGCCCCACCCCTTCGATCACGCCCGTGTACATGGGCGATCGATCGAGGCCGCCGCGGATGATGTCGTGCGTGCGCTCGTTCGTATGCGTGACCCAGCACGGAATCTGGCGCGGGTGCTGTTCGGCGCGACCGAGGAACGAGAACACCGGCACCGGATCGAGGTCGCCAGGCTGCTCTTCCAGCACGGAAAAGTCGATCGTGCGGCCGTCGATACGCGGCGGCGTGCCCGTTTTCAAGCGCCCCTGCGGGAGCTTCAATTCCTTCAGGCGCGCCGAGAGCGTCACCGCCGCCGGGTCGCCGGCGCGGCCACCCGTGTAATTATTGAGACCCACGTGAATCTTGCCGTCGAGGAACGTCCCCGCCGTCAGCACGACAGCCCGGCTACGGAAGCGAATGCCGACCTGCGTCACCGCCCCGACCACGCGATCGCCCTCCACCATCAAATCCTCGACGGCCTGCTGGAATAGCCAGAGATTCGGCTGATTTTCCAGACGCCGACGGATCGCGGCCTTGTACAGGATGCGATCGGCCTGGGCACGCGTTGCCCGCACCGCCGGGCCCTTGGAGGAATTCAGGATACGGAACTGGATACCGCCTTCATCGGTGGCAGCCGCCATCGCGCCGCCTAAGGCATCGACTTCCTTTACCAGATGACCTTTGCCAATGCCGCCAATCGACGGATTGCAGCTCATCTGACCGAGCGTCTCGATGTTGTGCGTGAGCAGAAGCGTCTTGACGCCCATGCGGGCGGCGGCAAGCGCTGCCTCGGTGCCGGCGTGACCGCCGCCGACGACGATTACGTCAAACTCTGTGGGATAAAGCATGGCCGGACCTCACGCACGGCAAACCCGCGTGAGCCTTCTCAGAAAAAATGGGATGGGCGAATTATAACGGTTTCGCGTTTTGCGCCGCTCACGCCCGAATTTTTGTCGACGCCCGGACGAAAAAAACGGTGTGTTTCACGTGAAACACACCGCTTCGTGAACAGCACAGAGTACTCAGGCCGTCTTCTTCGCAAGGCCGAGATACGTTTCGATAACGCGAGGATTCTGCGCCAGTTCGCCCGCCGGCCCTTCCAGCGCCAGATCGCCGGTCTCCAGCACGTAGCCATAGTCCGAAATCTGCAGCGCCGCGCGCGCGTTCTGCTCGATCAGCAGCGTGGCGACGCCGGTCTGCCGCAGGGCGCTGATGATATGGAAGATCTCCTTGACGATCAGCGGCGCGAGACCGAGGCTCGGCTCGTCGAGCATCAGCAGGTCGGGCTTGCCCATGAGCGCCCGGCCGACGGCCAGCATCTGCCGCTCGCCGCCCGAGAGCGTCCCGGCCGCCTGCGCTCGCCGTTCCTTGAGCCTTGGAAATAGCTCGAATACGCGATCGAGTTGATCGAGGAAGTTGCGCTCGCCCGCCCGCTTGCGGCGATACGCGCCCAGCACGAGATTGTCCTCGACGGTCATCGTGGCGAACAGCTCGCGCTTTTCCGGCACGAGACACATGCCACGCGCGACGCGTTCCTCGATCGGCAGCGCGCCCAACTCTTCGCCCAGATAGGCGATTCGCCCGCTCGCATGACCGGTGGCGGGCAGCGCGCCCATGATGGCGTTGAGCAAGGTGGACTTGCCGGCGCCATTCGGCCCGATCACCGAGACAATCTGCCCGGCACCCACCTTGATTGCCGCGTGGTGCAGCGCTTCGATCTTGCCGTAGCGAACCGAGAGACCGGAGACTTCCAGCACAGGAGTCATAGCGGCTTTCATCATTCCACCCCGCCCAGGTAAGCTTCGAGCACCGCCGGATCCTTCTGCACCTCCTCCGGCAGGCCTTCCGCGATTCGCGTACCGAACTCCATCACGACCAGCCGGTCCGTGAGGTTCATCACGAAATCCATATCGTGTTCCACCAGCAGCACGCTCATCCCCTCTTCTCTCAGCTTGCGCAGCAGCCCGGCCAGTTGCTGCTTTTCCTGATAACGCAGGCCGGCCGCCGGTTCGTCGAGCAGCAGCAAGGTCGGGTCGCAACAGAGCGCGCGTGCGATTTCCAGAATCCGTTGCTGGCCAAGCGCGAGACTGCCTGCCTCTTCATACATATGCTGTTCGAGGCCAACGCGCCGGAGTTGCCTCGCCGCCTCGCTCATCAGCCGCCCCTCCTCGGTGGCGTTGAGCTTCGCGACGCTGCGCAGCACGCCCGCGTGGCCACGCAGATGCGCACCGATCGCGACGTTCTCCAGCACCGTCATCGTCGGGAGCAGCTTGACGTGCTGGAACGTGCGGCCGATGCCGCGTGCGACGATTTCACGTGAAGTCAGTCGGTCGATACGTTCGCCGCGGAACGTGATCTCGCCGCTCGTAGGCTCCAGCACGCCGGTCACCAGATTGAAGGTAGTCGATTTGCCCGCCCCGTTCGGGCCGATCAGGCCGATGATCTGGCCGGCGCGCACCTCGAAACTCACGTCGTTGACGGCGACCAGGCCGCCGAACTGCTTGCGCGCCTTGTCGACCGTGAGCAACAGCTCCCCGGCGGCAGGTTTGCTGCGCTGCGGCAACGGATCGGCATGATCGGGCACATGGGCCTGCGAGCCGCGCGGGAAGAATCGCGCGACGAATGGCCAGACGCCGCGCCGCGCATACTGCAGCAGCAGCACCATCAGAATGCCGAACACGATGATCTCGAAGTTGCCGTTCTCGCCCAGCAGCTTCGGCAGGAGGGTCTGCAGCCAGTCCTGCAGCACGGTCAGGATCGCCGCGCCCAGCACCGCGCCCCACACGTGCGCCACACCGCCTACCACCGCCATGAACAGATACTCGATGCCGTGGTTCAGGCCGAACGGCGTCGGGTTCACGGCCCGCTGCAAATGGGCGTACAGGAAGCCGGAGACGGCCGCGAGCACCGCCGCATAGACGAAGATGACGACGCGCATCCACGCCGTGTTGACGCCCATCGCCTCGGCCATCAAGCCGCCGCCGCGCAGCGCGCGAATGGCGCGCCCGGCGCGGCTATTCAGCAGATTTTGAACAGAAACGACCGAGAGCAGCACGACAGCCCAGATCAGGTAATAAATGTGGCGCCCCGAATCGAGCTCGACGCCGAACACACTAAGCGCCGGAATGCCGTTGATGCCGTCGTACTTGCCGAGCGCGTCGAGATTGCCGAACAGGAAGTAAAGCGCCAGCCCCCAGGCAATCGTGCCGAGCGGCAGGAAGTGCCCGGAGAGCCGCATCGTCACGAGCCCCAGCACGAGCGCCACGAGCGCCGTCACCACCACGCCGGCAATCAACGCGAACCACGGCGAAATGCCGTACTGGGTCGTGAGATACGCCGTGGCATACGCGCCGATTCCGACAAAGGCCGCCTGCCCGAAGCTCGTCATCCCGCCAATGCCGGTCAAGAGCACGAGCCCGATCGCGACGATCGCATAGAGGCCGATGTAGTTCAGCAGCGTGATCCAGTACTCGGGCATGTGCACGGGATTGGGCAGCACCGGCAGCACGAACATGACGATCAGAAACAGCCAGAAGAAGCGGTTGCGCAAGAGGATCTGTTTCATCGCCTCACTCCTCCTCTTCTTCGGTGTGCGGCGTCGCGAAACTGCGCCACAGCAGCACGGGAATGATGAGCGTGAACACGATCACTTCCTTCCAGGAACTGGCCCAGAACGACGAATACGATTCGAGCAGCCCGACGAACACCGACCCCGCGGCGGCCAACGGATAGCTCACGAGCCCGCCGATGATCGCGCCCACGAAGCCCTTCAGGCCGATCAGGAAACCCGAGTCGTAGTAGATCGTGGTAAGCGGCGCGACGAGGATGCCGCACAGCGCGCCGAGCCCCGCGGCGAGCGTGAACGCAAGCCGCCCGGCCTGCGCCGTGCCGATGCCCACCAGCCGCGCGCCGAGCCGGTTCACGGCCGTGGCGCGCAACGCCTTGCCCGGGATCGTGCGGTCGAAATAGATGTACAACGCAACGATCAGCACGGCGGCCGAGCCGATCACCCAAAGGCTCTGCCCCGAGATCGAAAGGCTGCCGACGTTGAACGTGGCATCGGAAAACGCACTGGTGCGCGAGCCTTCGGCCCCGAACATCACAAGGCCGAGCCCGACCATGGCGAAGTGCACCGCCACCGCAACGATGAGCAGCAGCAGCGTTGCCGCCTCCGCAATCGGCTCATAGGCCAGCCGGTAAATGAACGGCCCCATCGGCACGACGATCGCGAGCGTGAGCGCGATCTGCGCGAGCATCGGCAGCGGCTCGGCAGCCACGCTGCGCGTGAGCGCATAGAGCGCGAGGGGAAACAGCAGATACTTGCCCGCGAGCGTCACGAGCGTGCGCGCCGCGTACCGCCGCCGCTCGGCGTGCCGCACGAGCCCTGCGACCTCCACGACGAAGCAGGCCGCGCCAAGCGCCACCAGAAGCCAGCAAGTGGCCGGAAACTTCTGCGACTGCAGCGCCGCGAGCGTGAGTGCGCCATAGGAGACGAACTCGCCTTGCGGAATGAAGATCACCCGCGTGACGGAAAACACCAGCACCAGCGCAAGCGCGAGCAGCGCGTAGATGGCACCCGTGGTGATGCCGTCTTGCGCGAGGATCGCGGCGATCGATAAATCCATACACCCCTCTTCCTGGAACCCAGTCAGCCTGGAACGTCGAGCAACGGACATGCGCAACGGCAGGACAGCGCGAACGCGCCGTCCGGCGGGATACGGCAAGCATGCATCATGGAGCCGTCCTCACGCGGACGGGACGGCCCCGATCACGCGAGAAGCGGCATTAGTCGCCCTGCAGCTTCCACTTGCCGTCGACGACCTCCACGATCACGCGGGCACGGTCGTCGAGACCGTTGTGATCGGTGGGCGTCGTGTTCATGATGCCGTGCGAGAGCGGCAGTTCCTTGATGTTTTCGAGCGCGCCGCGCAGCGCGACGCGGAACGCTTCGGTGCCGGGCTGACCCGACTTCAGCGCAACCGGAATCGCACGCTCGAGCATCTGGCCGGCATCCCACGCATGACCGCCGAAGGTTGCGACGGAACCGGCGCCGTAAGCCTTCTCATAAGCCGCCTTGTAGGCCAGCGCCGACTTCTTGACCGGATTCGAATCCGGCAGCTGGTCGGCCACCAGGATCGGACCAGCCGGCAGCAGTTCGCCGTCGCAGTCCTTGCCGCAAACGCGCAGGAAGTCGTTGTTCGCTACCCCGTGCGTCTGATAGATCTTGCCCTTGTAGCCGCGGTCCTTCAGCGTCGTCGCGGGCAGCGCCGAAGGGGTGCCCGACCCGGCGATCAGCACCGCGTCCGGATTCGCCGACATGAGCTTGAGCGCCTGCCCCGTCACCGACGAGTCGGTGCGGTTGAAGCGCTCGGTCTCCACGATCTTGAGGTTGTGCTTCGCCGCCGCCGCGCTGAACTCCTTGAGCCAGCTGTCGCCATAGGCGTCCGTGAAGCCGATGAAGCCCACCGTCTTCACGCCGTGCTTCTGCATGTAGCCGGCAATCGCATCCGCCATCAAGCTGTCGTTCTGCGGCGGCTTGAACGCCCATTTGCGCTTGTCGTCCATCGGCTGAATGATCGCCGTGGAAGCCGCGAGCGAGATCATCGGCGTCTTGCCCTGCTCGACCACGTCGAGCATCGCCAGCGAATTCGGCGTCACCGACGAACCGATGATCGCGTCCACGTGATCCTCGTCGATCAGCTTGTGCGTGTTCTGCACGGCCTTGCTGGTGTCCGACGCGTCGTCGAGCACGATGTACTGCACGCTCTTGCCCGCGATCTCCTTCGGCAGCAGCGCGATGGTGTTTTTCTCGGGAATGCCGAGCGACGCTGCCGGCCCCGTTGCCGAAAGCGTCACGCCGATCTTCACCTGCGCGAGCGCCCCGCCGGCGCACCCCATCAGCGCCGCTGCGAGTCCGGCGCTCACCGCCTTCAATGCCCACTTCGTTTTCATTACGCGTCTCCAAACGCCTGGTTTGCGTGTCGATTGACCCGGCACCAATCACTAACATATTCGTAAATTGGTGTTGGCCTTTGAGTGTAGTAACCGGCATCGCGCGTGTAACGCATGGTTTTCCCTGCCTGTGCGCGTCTTGCTTGCGCACGCAACAAAAAAGGCACGACGGAGAACCGTCGTGCCTTTCTGGCGATGCTGCTGCGGGTCGGATTCATGATCGCGGGTACTGCCAGTTCGCAGTGCCGCCGGGATGGAAAATCGTCGGCTAAAATAAAAAGCGCTGTTGGACTTTAGTCCAACAGCGCTTCCTTGTCCGGGCACTTTGTGCCTCAGTTGTCTCCTCGTTCTCCACCTGCAAATTCGGTGCATCAGAACTAGGTGAGACTTTAAACTTCGGGCCCCTAGCCTACAACTAGCATTTACCCTAGTGGTGCAGCGCAGCACCGAATTGGGGCGCACCGACACCATTTTGTCTTACCGAAATCCGACCCGCGAGCGCGAGCGTACACGAGAATTCGTTCATCCGCAGCGCGGCTCGCAGCCCTCATGTCTGCAACGCCGGCTATGCGGCATCAGACCCGCAAGGGCTTCACGCGCGCGACGATCTCGCCCACGATGCCGCGCCGGAAAACCAGCACGCACGCAATGAAGATCAGGCCCGTAACGATGGTTGCGGACTCCCCGAGCGAGTTGAACCAGCCCACGCCCGTCAGCGAAGCCAGCGCACCGCCGATATCGCCCAGCCGGTCCTCGAGCGAAACGATCAGCGCCGCGCCCAGCAGCGGCCCGACCAGCGTGCCCATGCCGCCCACGAGCGTCATCAGGATCACGAGGCCGGACATGGTCCAGTAGGCGTCGCCCAGCGTCTCGAAACCGAGCACGAGCACCTTGAGCGACCCCGCAAGACCTGCGAGGCCCGCGGAGAGCACGTATGCGAGCAGCTTGAAGCGGTCGGTGTCGTAGCCGAGCGAAACGGCGCGCGGTTCGTTCTCCTTGATCGCGGCGAGCACCTGCCCGAACGGCGAGTGCACGACCCGAACGATGAACAGGAACGCGAGCGCCATGACGACAAGCACGACGTAATACAGCACGAGATCCGACGAAAGCGACAGGAGGCCGAACAGCTTGCCGCGCGGCACCGCCTGCAAGCCGTCTTCGCCGTGCGTAAACGGCGCCTGCAGATAGATGAAATAGATCATCTGCGCGAGCGCGAGCGTCACCATCGCGAAGTAGATGCCCTGGCGGCGGATCGCGAAGATGCCGGTTACGAGGCCGAGCAGCGTCGCAGCCAGAGTGCCCGTGAGCACGCCGAGTTCGGGCGTGAAGTTGAGCGACTGCATCGTGTAGCCGGTGAGGTAGCCGGCCGTCGAGAGAAACATCGCGTGCCCGAACGAGAGCAGCCCCGTGTAACCGATCAGCAGATTGAACGCGGCAGCGAAGAGCCCGAAGCACAACACCTTCATCACGAAGAGCGGGTACACCCCGGCCAGCGGCGCGAGCAGCAGGCCGACCAGCAGCAGTCCATAAAGCGCTTTTCTTTGCATCACCTTTCCTTGCCGAAGAGGCCTGCCGGGCGAATCAGCAGCACGATCGCCATGATCACGAACACCACCGTGGCCGACGCCTCGGGCCAGAACACGCGCGTAAAGCCCTCGATCACGCCCAGTACGAGACCGGTCACGATCGACCCCATGATCGAGCCCATGCCGCCGATCACGACCACGGCGAACACCGTGATGATGAGAGGCTGGCCCATGAGCGGCGAAACCTGGATCACGGGCGCGGCCAGCACGCCCGCGAACGCCGCGAGCGCAACGCCGAAGCCGTAGGTCAGCGTGATCATGAGCGGCACGTTGACGCCGAACGCCTCGACGAGTTTGGGGTTCTCGGTGCCGGCGCGCAGATAGGCGCCAATGCGCGTTTTCTCGATCACGAACCAGGTTGCGAAGCACACGACCAGCGACGCGACCACCACCCACGCGCGATAGTTAGGCAGATACATGAAGCCGAGATCGGTCGCGCCCGAAAGCACCCCCGGCACGTCGTAGGGCTGCCCCGACGAACCGTAGATCGCGCGGAACACGCCCTCGATCGTAAGCGTCAAACCGAAAGTCAGCAGGAGTCCGTACAGATGATCGAGCCGGTAGATCCAGCGCAGCATCGTGCGTTCGATCACCATGCCGAACACCCCCACCACCACGGGCGCGATGACGAGCATCGCCCAGTACGGCAGATCGAAGTAGGCGAGCCCCATCCACGTGAGCATCGCACCCAGCATGAACAACGCGCCGTGCGTGAAATTGATCACGTTGAGCATGCCGAAAATCACCGCGAGGCCAAGGCTCAGAATCGCGTAGAACGAGCCGTTCACGAGCCCAAGCAGCAACTGGCTCAGCACAGCCGGCAGCGGAATGCCAAAGATCGTCATGAAAGCCGCCATCTCCTCAAGATCGCATTCGTGCGGCATGCGACGCGGTACGGCAAAGCCGCACCGCGCGCCACGAAAACAGCGCCGCGCGCCTGGTTGCGCTTAGTTCAACTTGTTTCAGCTGATTTCCGCTTACTTCCACAAGGCGCAGCGCGACTCCTGCTTCGTCGTGTACGCCTGCTCGCCCGGGATCGTCTCCAGCACCTTGTAGTAGTCCCACGGACGCTTCGACTCGGACGGCTTCTTCACCTCGACCAGATACATGTCGTGGATCAGCACGCCGTCCGCGCGGATATAACCGCCCTTCGTGTAGAAGTCGTCGATCTTCGTCTTCTTGAGCTGCTCCATCACCTTGTCCGAATCGGTCGTGCCGGCCGCCTGCACCGCCTTCAGATACGTCATCACCGACGAATAGTCGGCCGCCTGCAATTCGGACGGCATCTTCTTCGTCTGGTCGTAATAGCGCTGCGCCCACTTGCGCGACGCGTCGTTCTGATCCCAGTACCAGCCGGTCGTCAGTTCGAGGCCCTGCGTCGTCTCAAGCCCGAGGCTGTTCACGTCGGGCAGGAACATCAGCAGCGCGGCGATCTTCATCGTCTTCGTGATGCCGAATTCCTTCGCGGCCTTGATCGAGTTGACCGTGTCGCCGCCCGCGTTCGCGAGGCCGAGGATCTGCGCCTTCGACGCCTGCGCCTGCAGCAGGAACGACGAGAAATCCGAAGCCGAGAGCGGATGCCGGACTTCGCCCAGCACCTGGCCGCCGTTCGCCTTCACGACGTCGGCGGTGTTCTTTTCGAGCGACTTGCCGAACGCGTAGTCGGCGGTCAGGAAGAACCACGTCTTGCCGCCCTGCTTCACCACGGCGAGACCCGTGCCCTTCGCCAGCGCGACCGTGTCGTAGCCGTAATGCACCGTGTACGGCGTGCACTGCTCGTTCGTCAGCGCATCCGTGCCTGCGCCCGTGTTGAAGTACACGCGCTTCTTCTCCAGCGCGACCTGATTCATGGAGAGCGCGGTGGCCGAGTTCGTGCCGCCGAGCAGCATGTCGAGCCCGTCGCGGTCCATCCACTCGCGCGCCTTCGAAGCCGCGATGTCGGCCTTGTTCTGGTGGTCGGCATACATGATCTCGATCGGCTTGCCGAGCACCTTGCCGCCAAAGTCCGCCACCGCCATCTTGATGGCGACGAGGCCGCCCTGCCCGTCGTCGTCGGCATAGAGGCCCGACATATCCGTGATGAAACCGATCTTCACCGCATCGTCGGCGGCCTGCGCATTCCCCGCGCCGAGCGCCGTTGCCGCGGCCACGGCGGCAACGAAAGTGGCGAGCCGCGCGAACGTCGTTTTCTTCATTACAGTCTCCTTCTTTTCTGGTTGCGTTGTTATCGAAGCAATACGGCGAGACAACAATTCACGGCAGACACGTTGCGAGCGGCACGGCAAGTCACCTCCGGCCGCGCCGGCCGCAACGCGTGAGCGGATGAAGCTAAACGCCAAGCAGATCGTGAAGCACGGGCATCTTGGCATCGAGTTCGGCCACGCCGAAATGCTCGACGATGTGTCCGTGCTCCATGACGTAGAACCGGTCGGCAAGCGGCGCGGCGAAGCGGAAGTTCTGCTCCACCATGACGATCGTGTAGCCGCGCGACTTGAGCGTGACGATCATGCGCGCCAGCGTCTGCACGATCACGGGTGCAAGGCCTTCGGAGATCTCGTCGAGCAGCAGCAGGTTCGCGCCCGTGCGCAGGATGCGCGCGACGGCCAGCATCTGCTGCTCGCCGCCGGAGAGCCGCGTGCCCTGGCTGTGGCGGCGCTCCGCGAGATTCGGGAACATGGCATAGATCTCGTCGAGCGACATGCCCTGGGCGTTCGGGTTCACCGGCGGCGGCAGCAGCAGGTTTTCCTCGCAGGAGAGGCTCGCGAAGATGCCGCGCTCTTCGGGGCAGTAGCCGACACCGCAGTGCGCGATCCGATACGTGGGCAGCTGAATGGTCTCGCGCCCGCCAATGCGGATCGATCCCGTGCGGCGTCCCGTGAGACCCATGATGGCGCGCAGCGTCGTGGTGCGCCCCGCGCCGTTGCGCCCCAGCAGCGTGACGACTTCGCCGCGCGCGACCGTGAGATCGACGCCGTGCAGAATGTGCGACTCGCCATACCACGTCTGCAGACCCGCGATCTCCAGCGCAGGCTCGCCCGGCGCCGCAACGCCCGCGGCTACGCGTTCGACTTCCGTCACCGTGTTCATGGGTGGGCCCCCGCAAGGGCTGCGTCCGCACTGCCCATGTAGGCCTCGGCCACGAGCGGATTCTTCGACACTTCCGCGTAGCTGCCTTCGGCGAGCACCTCGCCGCGCTGCAGGACCGTGATCGTGTCGGAGATGCCTGCGATGACGTTCATGTTGTGTTCGACCATCAGGATCGTGCGCCCGCTCGAGACTTTCTTGATGAGCGCCGTCACGCGGTCCACGTCCTCGTGGCCCATTCCCTGGGTCGGCTCGTCGAGCAGCATCAGTTCCGGCTCCATCGCCAGGGTCGTCGCGATCTCGAGCGCGCGCTTGCGACCGTATGCGAGCTCGACGGTCGGCACGTCCGCGAAGTCGGTGAGGCCGACCTGCGTGAGCAGGTCCATTGCGCGATCGTCGAGTTCGGCGAGCGTGCGTGCGCTCTTCCAGAAGTGGTAAGCGGTGCCGAGCGAGCGCTGCAGGCCAATGCGCACGTTCTGCAACGCCGTGAGATGCGGAAACACCGCCGAGATCTGGAACGAACGGATGATGCCGCGCCGCGCAATCTGTGCGGGCCGCTCGTTCGTGATGTCCACGCCGTTGAACACGATGCGCCCGGCGCTGGGCTCGAGAAATTTGGTTAGCAGATTGAAGCAGGTGGTCTTGCCCGCTCCATTGGGCCCGATCAGCGCGTGGATCGTGCCGCGGCACACACGCAAGTTGACGCCGTTCACGGCGGTGAAGCCTTTGAATTGGCGCGTTAGACCGCGCGTCTCCAGAATCGTGTCGCCGAGAATCATGTCCCCTTCCACGCGAAGTAATGGCGTAACTCTGCACGTTGTTCGCGCGAGCCGCCGCACGAATGCCGATAAAGCAATGAGGCCGCGCCAGTTGTAAGGCGCTTGAAGTCCGCTACCGGCGCGTGCCGTGCGCCCCCGTTCTCGCGCATTGTCTCGCCAATGATGCAGCGCAATCATTGGGATTTGCACTTAGGGTAAAGCGTGCCGCCGGGCTACGAATGCATGGCAAGGATGACGCGAGATAAGCGCACGATAGCCACACGATCGCAACACATTTCATGAGAATTCGCGATGTGGAAAAACACGTCCACATAGTCAGGATGGGCATCGGAATACTCCGGTGCTAGTCCTGGATACTGAACTGGATAGTGCGCTGCGCAGGCGCTCAGGCGGTCGTCGTCAGCGGTGCGGAAACCTCCACATTGACGCGCGCGCCGGCGCCTTCGCGACGATCGGCGCGCATCATGGCAGCGGCACGCTCCGCAATCATCAGCGTCGGCGAATTCGTGTTGCCCGAGGTGATGAACGGCATCACCGAAGCGTCGACTACACGCAGTCCCTCTACCCCAAGCACGCGCAGGCGCGCGTCGACCACGGCATCGGCATCGTCGGCGCGGCCCATGCGGCAGGTGCCCACCGGATGGAAGATCGTCGTGCCGACGTTGCCCGCCGCTTCGTGCAGTTGCGCTTCGGTCTGGAACGCCGTGCCCGGCAGGATTTCTTCGGGCCGGTAGCGTGCCAGCGCCTGCGACGCCGCAATGCGCCGCGTGAGGCGCATTGCGTTCGCGGCCACGCGGCGATCGTGCTCGGTAGACAGGTAGTTGGGCGCGATCGAAGGCGCCACCGTGGGATCGCCGGAAACGATATGAATGCTGCCGCGCGAAGTCGGCCGCAGATTGCACACCGACGCCGTGAAGGCATTGAAGCGATGCAGCGGTTCCCCGAAGCGATCGAGCGAAAGCGGCTGCACGTGATACTGGAGGTCGGGCCGCGTGAGCGTGGAATCGTTCGGATCGGACTTCGCGAAGGCGCCGAGCTGCGAGGGCGCCATCGACATCGGCCCGCTCTGGAAGAACGCGTACTGCATGCCGATCAGAAGCTTGCCCCACCAGTGCGCCGAGGCCGTATTGAGCGTGCGCACGCCGCTCACGCGGTACGCCATGCGCAGTTGCAGATGGTCCTGCAGGTTCTCGCCCACGCCGCGCAAATCCTGCACGACGCCGATGCCGAGATTGGCGAGCCTGCGCGCGTCGCCAATGCCGGAAAGTTCGAGCAGTTGCGGCGAATTCACCGCGCCCGCGCTGAGGATCACTTCGCCGCGCGCACGCGCCACGTAGTCGACGCCGCCGCCGCGATACTCCACGCCCACGCAGCGCTTGCCTTCGAAGATCACGCGTTGCGTGTGCGCGCCGGTAATGATGGTGAGATTCGGCCGCTTCATCGCCGCGCGCAGAAACGCCTTCGATGCGTTCCACCGCACGCCGCGCTTCTGGTTCACGTCGAAGTAGCCCACGCCGCTGTTGTCGCCGCGATTGAAGTCGTCGGTGGCGGCAATGCCCTGCTCCTGCGCCGCCTGCGCGAACGTTTCGAGAATCTTCCACTTCAGGCGCTGCTTCTCGACGCGCCACTCGCCGCCGGCGCCGTGAAACTCGCTCGCGCCGCCGTGATAGTCCTCGCTGCGCCGGAACACGGGCAGCACGGCATCCCACGACCACGCCGCGTCGCCGGTCGCGCGCGCCCACCCATCGTAGTCCTCACGTTGTCCGCGCATGTAGATCATGCCGTTGATCGACGACGATCCGCCCAGCACGCGCCCGCGCGGATACGACAGCGCGCGGCCGTTCAGGCCCGCTTCGGCCGCCGTCTTGTAGAGCCAGTCGGTGCGCGGATTGCCGATGCAGTAGAGATAGCCGACGGGAATGTGAATCCAGTGGTAATCGTCCTGGCCGCCCGCTTCGAGCAGCAGCACCGAAACCTCCGGATCTTCGGTGAGGCGATTGGCGAGCACGCAGCCCGCCGTGCCGGCGCCGACGATCACATAGTCGAATTCGCCTTCGAGGCGACGCGAGGACGTACGTCCTCCTGAAGATTCCGTGGTGGTGGGCATGCGTGTCTCCCTGCTCTTGTCCGATGCAGTGCGCGAACCTACTTCGCGACGGGCATCGTGAATTCGGCGCCCTTCGCGATGCTGTCCGGCCAGCGCTGCATGATGCTCTTGTAGCGCGTGTAGAAGCGCACGCCCTCCTCGCCATAAGCGTGGTGATCGCCGAACAGCGAACGCTTCCAGCCGCCGAACGAGTGCCACGCCATCGGCACCGGAATCGGCACGTTGATGCCCACCATGCCCACCTTGATCTGCCGCGAGAAGGCGCGCGCCGCACCGCCGTCGGACGTGAAGAGCGACACGCCGTTCGCGAACTCGTGACGGTTGATGAGCGCCACTGCGCTCGCGAAATCGGGCACGCGCACCACCGAAAGCACGGGACCGAAGATCTCTTCCTTGTAGATCGTCATGTCGGTCTGCACGTCGTCGAACAGCGTGCCGCCGAGGAAAAATCCGTCCTGGCCATCGACCGCATGCGTGCGGCCGTCGACCACGAGCTTCGCGCCCGCGGCCACGCCGGCATCGATATAGCCCTTCACTTTCGTGCGATGCGCGCCCGTGACGAGCGGCCCCATCTCGGAGGCGCTGTCCATGCCGTTGCCGATCTTCAGCGCTTTCACGCGCGGCGTGAGGCGCTCGACGAGCTCGTCGGCGATATGGCCCACGGCCACCGCCACCGAAATCGCCATGCAACGCTCGCCCGCCGAGCCATACGCCGCGCCGATCAGCGCATCCACGGCCTGGTCGAGGTCGGCATCGGGCATCACCACCAGATGGTTCTTCGCGCCGCCCAGCGCCTGCACGCGCTTGCCGTGCTTCGTGCCTTCCGTGTAGATGTATTCGGCGATCGGCGTAGAGCCGACGAACGAGAGCGCCGTGACGTCGGGATGCGCGAGCAGCGCATCCACGGCCACCTTGTCGCCGTGCACGACGTTGAATACGCCGTCGGGCAGACCGGCTTCCTTGAGCAGTTCCGCGAGGCGCAGCGACGCGGACGGATCGCGTTCCGAAGGCTTCAGCACGAACGTGTTGCCGCACGCGAGCGCAACCGGAAACATCCAGCACGGCACCATCATCGGGAAGTTGAACGGCGTGACGCCGGCCACGACGCCGAGCGGCTGGCGCAGGTTCCAGTTGTCGATGCCGCCGCCGATCTGGTCGGTGAAGTCGGTTTTCAGCAGATTCGGAATGCCGCACGCGAACTCGACGATCTCGATGCCGCGCATCACCTCGCCCTTCGCGTCCGAAAACACCTTGCCGTGCTCGCGCGTGATGAGTTCGGCAAGTTCGTCGTGATGCTGGTCCAGCAGATCCTTGAACTTGAACAGAATACGCGCGCGCTTGATGGGCGCCATTTCGCTCCATGCCGGGAACGCGGCGTTCGCCGCGACGACGGCGGCATCCACCTCGGCCACGCTCGCGAGCGGCACGCGCGCGGCGACCTTGCCCGTCGCCGGATTGAAGACGTCGCCGTAGCGCTCGCTCGCGCCGCCTTGCGGCTTGCCATTGACGTAGTGCGTCAGCGTGCGCACGCCCGCTTCGTTCAGATGTGTCTCGCCCATGTGTCCCTCTGTCGTCGATGATGATGCGGCGCCGGCAAGCTACGAACACCCAGCCCCGCGGGGATGTTCAGGAAGCGTAATCGCGAGGGCGCGCCGCGATCCAATGATTAATGCTCATTTACGATATAAGACGCGTTAATATCAGGACATGGACCTGACCCTGCTCCGCGCCTTCGTCACGGTGGCGCGCGAAGGCAATCTCACGCGCGCCGCCGGACACCTGCATCTGACGCAGCCTGCCGTGAGCCTGCAGATCAAGCATCTGCAGGAAGCGCTGGGCGTGACGCTCTTCACGCGCACCTCGCACGGCCTTGCGCTCACGCGCGACGGCCAGGCGCTGCTGCCCCATGCCGAGCGCGCGCTCGCGGCCGCGGGCGACGTGCAGCGCGCCGCTGCTGCACTGCGTCACGAAGTACGCGGCCGGCTGCGCATCGGCACGATTCTCGATCCCGCGTTCCTGCGCCTCGGCGGCTTTCTGCGGCAGCTCGTCGAGACCTGGCCGCAGATCGAAACGGCGCTGCGTCACGGCATGTCCGGCTGGGTGCTCGATCAGGTGCGCGCGAGCGAGCTCGACGTGGGTTATTACATCGGCCAGCCGGGTCCGGATGCGGCCAGCTTCCATGCGATCACCCTCACGCGCTTCCAGTACCGCGTGCTCGCGCCCGCCGGCTGGAAAGACCGCGTGAAGGGCGCCGGCGACTGGCGCGCGCTCGCCGCGTTCCCGTGGATCTGGACGCCGCCCGCTTCCGCCCACAACCGGCTGCTCACGCGCCTGTTCGAAGCCGCGGACGCGAGACCCGTGAAGGTCGCCGAAGTGGACCAGGAACCGTCGATGCTCGACCTCGTGAAGTCGGGTGTCGGGCTCACGCTGGCGCGCGATTCCATCGCGATTGCGGAGGCGCACGCGCACGCCCTCACCATCGTCGAAGGCGTGACGGTGCCCACCGAACTCACTTTCATCACGCTCGCTTCGCGCCGCGACGAGCCCGCCATTGCCGCCGCGCTCAAGGCGATCGAAACGCAATGGGCGATATGAGCGCCGCTCATGAGGGCGCCGCCGCACGCAACACCCCTCCTCGTGGCACGGTGTAACAGCGCCGTCACACAAGATTTGCTAGATTCAACTTTCGCCCGCGCGAATGCCGAGCGGCGAGCCCCGAGTCTCGCTCATCGTTCCCCCGCTTTTTCTCGTTCAACAGGAGCTTTGCATGGCCCGCAACATCGAAATCAAAGCCCGTGCCCGCGAATTCGACGCGCTGCGCGAGCGCGCCGCCCAGATCGCCACCGACGCTCCGCTGATCTTTCGCCAGCAGGACTTCTTCTACGACGTCCCGCGCGGGCGCCTCAAGCTGCGCCAGTTCGACGACGGCACGCCGCCCGAGCTGATCTTCTATCAGCGCGACGACCGCGACGGCCCGAAGGCCTCGTACTACACGCGCAGCCCGGTCACCAACGCGGAGGCCATGCACTCGCTGCTGGCCACGGCGCTGACCACGCGCGGCATCGTCTCGAAGGAGCGCCATGTCTATCTGGCGGGCCGCACGCGCATCCATCTGGACCGCGTGGACGGCCTGGGCGATTTCGTCGAGCTCGAAGTCGTGCTCGGCCCGGACGACGACGAACAAGGCGGCGAAGCCGAAGCCCACGCGATGTTCAAGAAGCTCGGCGTGGAGGAAAGCGATCTCGTGGCCGTGGCCTATGTCGACCTGCTGAACGCGCCGGTCAGCGCGTAAACAAGCCCGAGTATTTGCCCTGATTCAAGGGCAAGGCGCGGAGTCAGGGCGCGCTCGCGCCCGGCTCCAGATGAGAAAGCGGCAGCGGCCCGTTGCGCTTGAACGTGGTGAGCACGATGTTCGAGCGCACGCTGTCCACACCGGGCACGCGCATCAGCTTCTTCATCACGAACGACGAGAGCGCGTTCAGATCCGGCGCCACGATCCGCAGCAGATAATCGGCGTCGCCCACCACCGCATGGCATTCGAGCACTTCGGGCAGCACGTCGATCTGCTGCTGGAACTGCTCGATGATCGAATCGCCATGATGCTTGAGCTTCAGGCTCGTGAACGCCGTGACGCCGAGGCCCAGCTTTTCGGGCCGCAGCACGACGCGGTAGCCGTCGATCACCCCCGACGCCTCGAGACGCTGCAGCCGCCTGCCGATCTGCGAAGGCGACAGCGGCACCTGCTCGCCCAGTTGCTGATGGGTGGCGCGGCCATAGCGCTGCAGCACGTCGAGCAGCGCGAGATCGAAGTGATCGAGTTCGAGCATGAAGGAATTTCGCATTGATTCATCAATTGATGCGAGATTATTGCATATTTGTTCGATATAGCACCCATAACGCGCGCATTCCGCACGTTGCCCACTCTACACTTGCATCTTTGCAATCGCATTGAGTAGGGCGTTATCAACATGGCCGCCGCCACCGCGAAACTGCAGGAGCAGTTCGACGCCGGGCTCGAGACCCGTGCCGATTTCACCATCGACCAGCCGCTGTCGCGCTACGGCGCCGTCGATCACGCGGTCTGGGATCAGCTTTACCGGCGCCAAGCCGGGCTGCTCGCGGGCCGCGCGAACGACACGTTCCTCGCGGGCGCCGCGCAAATCGGCCTGAACGTCGCGCATGTCCCCTCGTTCGAGGCCGTCAGCGAACGCCTGATGCGGGCCACGGGCTGGCGCATCGTGGCCGTGCCGGGACTCGTTCCGGACCGCATTTTCTTCGAACACCTTGCCAACCGGCGCTTCCCGGTGACGTGGTGGATACGCCGCCCGGATGAACTCGACTACCTGCAGGAGCCCGACTGTTTTCACGACCTGTTCGGCCACGTGCCGCTCCTCACCAACCCTGTGTTCGCCGATGCCATCGAGGCCTACGGCCAGACGGCGCTGGCCGCGCACGCACGCGATCCGCGCACGCTCACGCTGCTTGCGCGCCTCTACTGGTACACGGTGGAATTCGGGCTGATGCGCGACCCCGGCGCCCCCAACGGCGTAACGATCTACGGAGCGGGCATTGTGTCGAGCAAGGGCGAGTCGATCTACAGCGTCGAGAGCCCGGCGCCGAACCGCATCGCTTTCGATCTCGACCGGGTGCTGCGCACGCGCTACCGCATCGATACGTTCCAGAAGACCTACTTCGTGATCGACTCGTTCGGGCAGCTCTTCGACGCGCTGGGCGCGGGCGTCGCGTCGCGCCTCGCCGATCCGGCCTCGCTGCTGGATGCCGAGCCGTTCGGCGCGGGCGACGTGCTTGCGGGCGACACGGTCCTCACGCGCGGCACGGGCGCAGGCTGGCGCGACGAAGGCGACGTCTGAAGCGCCCCGCTCCCACGTCAATATGGCTGTCCGGATAGCTCGCGCCCTGCCACCATCCGTGAAAGAATGTCTGACTAGCCGCCGATAACGGCACCGCGCTTACGGGCCCAGCGTTTGGGCCCTTCATGCGCATTCCCGGGGGCTTCCTGCCCGGCCGCCGCGCCACGCGCGCGCCGGGCCCGCTTCACGACAGGTGTAGAAATGATCAATCGACTCACATCCGAAGAACGCGTTTCGCAGCTCGCCGAACTGCATGGCTGGCAGGCCGTGGCCGGCCGCGACGCGATCCAGCGCACTTTCCGTTTCGCCGATTTCAACGAAGCATTCGGCTTCATGACACGCGTGGCCATCAAGGCCCAGGAGATGGACCATCATCCCGAATGGTTCAACGTCTACAACCGCGTCGAGATCACGCTTTCCACCCATGAAGCCAACGGCCTCACATCACGCGATATCGCACTCGCGCGCTTTATCGACTCGATCGCTCCCGGGCCGCTCAGCGTCTGAGCCCGAACCCGGCGAAAATCCGGCGAAAGCGCGGAAATGAAAGCATAATGAAGGACGTTGGCCGCCCAAACCTTCAGGGCTGAAGGCCGTTCATGAGGGATACGTAAGATTCCCAGGCCGCTCGCGCCAACGTGTCCAAACGTTCAGGTGATATGGCGTTCTGACGCTGTACAATCAGCAGCGCATACGGCTTGGAGAGCGCGCTAGCCTCCTTGCACAACGTGAGTTCGTCGCCGCTCGAGGGCGAGCGGTTGCGCCAGAAGTTGATCGCGGCTTCGAGTTCGGTAATCGAAATATCGGACATGTTGGTCGTGACTCGCGCAACCCTCGCACGCGGCGTCGTTAGCCGCTGTGCGAACCAGGTGAAATGAGCGGCGCTCCGCGAACTGCGTGCCTGAAACGCTAAACCCATTGTACTTGAGCGAATCCCATGCGACTCCTTCTGATCGAAGACGACCGCCCCATCGCACGCGGCATCCAGTCCAGCCTCGAACAAGCCGGCTTTACGGTCGACATGGTCCACGACGGCATTTTCGCCGAGCAGGCCCTCGCGCAGAACCGCCATGAGCTCGTGATTCTCGACCTCGGCCTGCCGGGCATCGACGGCATGACGCTGCTGTCGCGCTTCCGTCAAAGCAACCGCCATACGCCTGTTATCGTGCTCACCGCACGCGACGAACTGAACGACCGCGTTCAGGGCCTGAACTCGGGCGCCGACGACTACATGCTGAAGCCCTTCGAGCCCGCCGAGCTCGAAGCGCGCATTCGTGCCGTGATGCGCCGCAGCGGCCCGCACGGCGACGTGCCGCGCCCCGAAGTCTCGCTGGGCGGCGTGCGCCTCTCGGGCGTCGATCGCCGCATCTTCAACGACGACAAGCCGCTCGAGCTTTCGCCGCGCGAATTCGCGGTGCTCGAAATGCTGCTGCTGCGTCATGGCCGCGTGGTCAGCAAGGCGCAGCTGCAAGACCATCTCACGCACTTCGGCGGCGATCTCGGCGACACCGCGATCGAAGTCTACGTGCACCGCGTGCGCAAGAAGCTCGAAAACTGCCGTGTCGAAATCGTCACGGTGCGCGGCTTCGGCTACCTGCTGCAGGAAATTCGCCAGGCGGCCTGACGCCGTTGCCGCGGCGGGGTTGCCACGCAACCCCATGCCGCCCCACCGCGCCGCCATGCTGCGGCGCGGCGCAACCCACACCCTGCCCGTCTGCCGCGCGGGTGGCCAGCCGCGTACAATGAATGAATTCTTACCGCACGGCATAGCGTGCGGTGTGCCGTGTCGCGTGTCGTTTATCTCGGCGCACTCGATTCATTCATGACCCGAATCCACCATGCCTCATCCGGCCGCTAACAGTCTGCGCCGTACACTGCTGCGCCGGCTGGCCGCCCCGTTGTCGCTGCTCGCGCTGATGAGCGGCCTGATCGCCTACTGGCTTGCGTGGCAGTACACCCAGCACGTCGTGGACCGCTCGCTTGCCGACCTCGCCACGGCCATCTCCAAGCAGATCCAGATCGCCGGCCCCAACGCGCCCATCACCGTGCCGCCGCTGGCGCAAGCCATGTTCTCCGACCCGGTCGAGGGCCTCATCTATCGCATCAGCAACGGCGATGCGGAGATTGCCGGCGACCACGACCTGCCCCTGCAAGGCGCGAACGTGCGCCGCATGCACTATGCCTACGTGTTCGAGACCGTATACAAAGGCGTGACCGTGCGCGTGGCCCAGGTGCGCGTGCCGCAGCCCTTGGGCAATCCGATCGTCATCGAAGTGGGGCAGCCGGTGCATCACCGCCTGCGCATCGCCGCCGAATTTCTCGTCGCGATCATGATGCCGCTTTTGCTCCTGCTGCTCGCGGGCTGGGTCATCGTGTGGCGCGTCGTGAATCAGCAGCTCAACCCGCTCACGAATCTCGCCGATTCGCTGAATCGTCAGACTCACACTTCGCTCGAGCCCGTGGACGAGACCTACGTGCCTGTCGAGATCCGCCCGCTCACCGGCGCACTGAACGCGCTGCTCGGGCGCCTGAAAACTGCGCTCGACGCCCAGCGCAAATTCATCGCCGACGCCGCGCATCAGCTCCGCACGCCACTCACGGCCGTAAAGCTGCATGCGGAGCAGGCCGCCAACGCGCGCGAGCCCCAGCAGGTCAACAATGCCGTGCGCGAGCTGCGTGCCGCCGCCGATCGCGCCGTGCGTTTGTCGAACCAGCTGCTTTCGCTCGCGCGTGCCGAACCGGGCGAGCAGGCGGCACGCTTCGTCGATATCGATATGGCTGCGCTCGCCTTCGAGACCGGCGCGGAATGGGTGCCGCGCGCGCTTGCAAGCCACGTCGACCTCGGCTTCCAGCGACTCGATGCGCCCGAGAACGACCGGCCGCTGATGGTGCGCGGCAACCCGGTGCTGCTGCACGAGGTAATCGCGAATCTGCTCGACAATGCGCTCAAATACGTGCCGCCCGCTCGCCTGGACGGCGGCCGCATCACGGTGACGGTGACGCAAACCGTCGCCGACGATGTGCCGATGGCCGAGATCATCGTCGAGGACAACGGGCGCGGTGTGCCGCCCGCGCAGCAGGCCGATCTGTTCAAACGCTTCTTTCGCGGCGACGGTCAGACCGAAAGCGGCGTCGATAGCGGCGCGGGTCTCGGTCTTGCGATCGTCCACGACATCATGGCGCTCCATCGTGGCAGCGTGCATTACGAAGACGCGGCGGAAGGCGGTGCGCGTTTCATCGTGCGCGTACCGCTCTCGGGACGCGCGGGCACGAATGCCGAAACCAACCCGGCTGCGCCCGCGGTCGAAAAGCACGAGCAGCGGGTGGCCGCGTCATCGAAGAGGACCACGAACCAGGCTCCGGTCGACTCCTGATGCACCGCTGCCTGCGCTGCTCTCGCGCCACGCGAATGCAACAAGGGCCGCTCGTGCGGCCCTTGTTCGTTTCAGGCTTAACAGGCTTGGCGGGTTTAATACCCGGCCCGCGCTTATTTCTTCTTTTTGCCCTTCGCGGCTTTGCCGGCCTTGCCGGACTTCTTGTCCTTTTCCTTCTCGGGCGGCGCGAGCATCGTACCCCGGCACTTGCGCGCGCCGCAGCGGCATTCGTATTCGCGCTTGAGCTTGTTGGTTTGCCTCGCGTCGATCACGAGGCCGTAATCGTAGAACAGCTCCTCGCCAGCTTCGATATCGCGCAGCGCGTGGATGTACACGTGCCCCTCGATTTCTTCCGCTTCACAGTTCGGCGCGCACGAATGATTGATCCAGCGTGCGTTGTTGCCGTTCACCTTGCCGTCGATCACGCCGCCCTCGTCGAGCGCGAAATAGAACGTGTGATTCGGCTCGTCGGGATTGTGCGGATGACGCCGCAACGCTTCCTTCCAGGAGATGCGCTCACCCTTGTATTCGATCAGGCGCGTGCCCGCTTCGAGCGCCACCGCCGCAAACACGCCCTTACCGTGCACGCCGGACTGGCGCACCACGATCTTGCGTACACTCATTGATTGAATCCTTGTGAAGTACTGGGGAGGCTCCACGCAAACGCGGCGCCGAAGAGGCGCCGCGCGCGTGCCACGCAACAGGCGCGCCACAACCGGAATCGTACACGTTCGCAGCGTTTTCGTTCAAGCCATCGCGTTGCGGCGGGCGGCATGCATCAACGCTGGCCGAGCGTGGTCTCGCCGAAGAGGCTCTTCTGATCGCGCGGCTGCGATCGCCAGTACTGCGGCGGCGCACTCACGCTCGCGCCGAGCTGCGCCGCGGCGTGCCACGGCCAGCGCGGGTCGTAGAGCATCGCGCGCGCCATCGCCACCATGTCGGCATCGCCGTCGGCAATCACCTGATGCGCCTGCAGCGGGTCGGTGATGAGCCCGACCGCGATGGTCGGCAAGCCGGTTGCCGCCCTCACCTTGCGCGCGAACGGCACCTGATAGCCGGGCTCGAGCGGAATCTTCTGCAACGGCGAAACGCCACCCGACGATACGTCGATCCAGTCCGCACCGCGCTGTTTGAGGGCTTCGGCAAACGCGACGGTGTCGTCGGGCGTCCAGCCTCCTTCCACCCAGTCCGTTGCCGATACGCGCACACCCACGGGACGATCGACGGGAAACTCGGCGCGCACGATGTCGAAGATTTCGAGCGGGAAACGCATGCGGTTCTCGCGCGAACCGCCATATTCGTCGCTGCGCCGATTCGCGAGCGGCGAAAGAAACTGGTGCAGCAGATAGCCGTGCGCCGCGTGCACTTCGATCGCGTCGATGCCGAGGCGCGCCGCGCGCCGTGCCGATGCCCTGAAGGCTTCGCGCACGCGGTTCAGGCCCGCGACGTCGAGCGCGAGCGGCGGTGTTTCGTCGTCCTTGTGAGGCAGCGCGGAGGGCGCGTGAGGCAACCAGCCGCCGTCGGCAACCGGAATCAGTTGCCCGCCCTCCCAGGGCACGCGGCTCGATGCCTTGCGCCCCGCATGCGAGAGCTGCATCGCCACGCGGATCGGCGAGTGGCGGCGAATCGCGGCGAGCACCGGCACGAGTGCCGCTTCGGTCACGTCGTCCCACAAGCCGAGATCGGCTGGGGTGATCCGCCCGTCCGGCTCCACAGCGGTCGCCTCGATGCAAAGCATTCCCGCGCCCGAAAGCGCGAGATGCCCCAGATGGATCAGATGCCAGTCGGTGGCTTCGCCGCGGTCGGCGGAATACTGGCACATCGGGGAGACGACGATGCGATTGGCGAGCGTCATGCCGCGCAGCGCCAACGGTGTGAAGAGCGGGCTCATGAGGAAATCGCGAACGAAAAAAGGAGCGTTTGAGGATAGCACGCCGACTTTTCGCGCGCAGACGCGCAGCCAAGGCATCCCGCGGCGGCAACACCGGCAGGAAGATGATTCGCAGACAGATAGAGACGGGGCGGCTACCTGGCTCTCAGGGGCGCTTCACCGCGGCATCCGTCACGTCGACGGTATCGAGCCATTCGCCGAACATGCGGCCCGCCTGGGCTTCCAGCCGGGGAGCAAAGCTTGCCGTATCGGCGCGCAGCGCGTTGACGTCGACACCCGCATTCGCGATTTCGGCCGCGTGGCCGATCAGCCAGGGCTCGAAGCGGTCGGCGCGTACTTCGGGATGGCATTGCAGCCCGAGCACATGCTTGCCCCACGCAAACGCCTGGTTTTCGCAGAGCGGTGTCGAGGCAAGACGTGTGGCGCCTTGCGGCAAATCGAAGGTATCGCCATGCCAGTGCAGCATGGACGTTGTTTCGCCGTCCAGATGACGTAGGGCAGACGCGCGACCGGCGTCGGTGAGCGTGAGCGGCGTCCAGCCGATCTCGGCCTGCGGCGCCGCATAGACCCGCGCGCCGAGCACCCGCGCGATCAACTGTGCGCCGAGGCAAATGCCAAGCGTGGGCAGGCCCGCTTTGATGCGCTTTTCGATCAACCCCGCGAGCGGGCCGAGTGTCGGATAACGCGCGTCGTCGCAGGCATTGATCGGGCCGCCGAGTATCACCATCAACGAGGCCGATACCGGATTGAGCGCAGTGAGCCGCGCGAAGCCGATGTCCATATAACGGACAAGCCGGCCGCGCTCGCCGAGCACGCGCTCGAAACTGCCGAGGTCCTCGAAATAGACATGGCGCACGGCCAATACTTCGCGATTCATCGGCTGATTCATAGGGCGTGTCACGCTAAAAACAGGCGGGCCGGCAACCGAGAGCTACCGGCGCACGGCCAAGGCCACCCAAGCCGGGGTCGCCCATCGAGGCGGCCCGCAGTCGACCGGCGCAATTGGCCAGTGCAGTTAGCCGCCGCAGTTGGCCAAAAAACGCAGGTGTTACGCCGCGAAGATCTTCCAGTTTTTCTTCTGGGTCGTCACATCGGCTTGTTCGTACACCGAGCAATCGAGCCGCAGGTCGGAATCCGACATGTCGATCCCGAGCAGGCGGCAGTGATGCGGCGCCTTCTTCGGGTTCTTGCTGACCTCGAAATTCGAGCAGGTAAGGCACATCCGGTGCTGCGGAATGGCTTCCTGAACTTCGAGCTGATAGACCGTCTTCAGCAGCGTGCGGTAGAACACCGCCTGTTCGTCGCCGCGCAGCGTGCCGACGGCCTTGGCGAGGAAGTCCGGCCACTGTGCCGCCTTCTTCGCCGCCGTGCGGCCACGCGACGTGAGCCGCACCGCGAGAGCACGGCCGTCGTCGAGCGCGCGACGCTTTTCGACGAGCCCCTTGGTTTCGAGCGTGCTCACCGCGTCGCTGGTCGTCGCGGCGGTCAGCGCCGTTTCTCGCGCAATTTCGCCGAGGCGCATCGGCCCCTTACGCTGCATCAGCAGCACGAGAATTTCGCCCTGGGTCGGCGTGAGCCCCGCCCCTTCGGCCCAGTCCCATGCCTGGCTCCGCATCGCCGTGCTGAGTCGCAGCAGGCTATGGGTCACTCGCCCGGCTGCCTGCTCTCCGTATACGCCTTCGCTCATAGTCTTTCGCTGATGTTATTGGCAGCTTGCGCTGCATCGTCAGCCGCCGCGCAATGCGACGGCCTTGTGGGAACCCTGCGACCGGTATTCCGGACCGCATACTATCTCAAACCACCCCTGCCTTGCCTCACCCTGCTCCGGTTGGCTTCATGCAGTCGTTGTTCTTTCTCGCTGTTGAGGCTTCGGACATCGTTTCCGTCCTGCCCACGCCGCAACAAATCGACATTCTATGCGAGAGTAGCAAATCGTACAGCTAAGTTATCCAGCATGGTTTGTGGATAACCAGTTGATAAGCGCGGGGATAGTATGTGGGTAAGCTCTCGATAACACGCGCACGCTGATCAGACCTTCGCAGGTTATCCCGTATTTCTCGCGTGAACGCAACTGGAATCTACACGGTTGCCGCTCCGTTTCCCGCCGCCCGCATCGGTGTAGCCCCTTGAGTTTTCAGGCATTTTTACGCTGTCGGCAACACGTCCCCGGCTTTTGCTCGCTTCAATTGCATCGAAAACCTAAACATTACGCTAAGCAAAATCCTGGAGGACGTCGAAATGAACCGTAACGCCGCGAAAAATATTGTTGCGGGTTTTCAACGTCGGACTGTTCAAACGCAAAGGGCAGCCCGCAAGCTGCCCTCCCCCCGTTATTCCCGGTAAAGCCGGCTGCCGCTCACGCGCGCCAGCGCAAACACTGCTGGCGCACGGCCTCGTGCAGCGATTTTTCCTCGGCCACCACGCCGCGCAGCCAGGTGGCGTCGTTGGTCTGGCCGCGGGCGATCGTGCCGATCTCGGTCAGCGCCCGGGTCGAAGCGAGCGCCTCGCCGTGCGGCGCGATGCGCTCGAGCGTTGCCAGGATGTCCTCGGAAATCGTGCGCCGCTCGCCCGTCTGGGGATCGACGCAGGTGCCCGCAAGCCCGAAGCGGCACGCCTGGAAACGGTTGAAGGTATAGACGAGGTAGTCGTCTTCGAGCGGCATGATCGGCCGGTCGGTGAGCAAATGGCGTGCGAGCGTCTGGATATAGCAGGCAATGGCCGCGGCCCGCTCGACCGAAAGCGGCGTGTCCATCACGCGCACCTCGATGGTCCCGAAGCCCGGCTTCGGCCGGATGTCCCAATAGAAGTCTTTCATGCTGTTGACAACACCGGTGTGCACCATCTTCGAGAAGTATTCCTTGAACGCCTCCCAGCTCAGCACGAACGGCGCGCGCCCGGACAGCGGGAACGCGAACACGGAATTCAGGCGTGCCGAATGAAATCCGGTATCGACGCCCTGCACATACGGCGACGATGCCGAAAGCGCGATGAAGTGCGGAATGAAACGCGAGAGCGAGTGCAGCAGGAACAACGCGCTGTCCGCGTCGGGGCAGCCGATGTGCACGTGCTGGCCGAACACCGTGAACTGCTTGGCGAGATATCCGTAGAGTTCCGAAAGATATTGAAATCGCGGCGTGTCGACGATGCGGCGGTCGCTCCATTGCTGGAAAGCGTGTGTGCCCCCGCCGCACAGACCCACATTGAGCCGGTCCGCCGCGGCGACGAGCGTGTCGCGAATCTTGCGCAGGTCGGTCACGGCCTGCTCGTGCGTCGTGCAGATGCCCGTGGACAGCTCGATCATGCTTTCGGTGATTTCGGGCGTGATGTTGCCCGGAATCTCCTGATCCTTCACGAGACGCATCAGGTCGCTGCCTGCCTTCGTCAGATCATAGTCGTGCGTATTGACGATCTGCATTTCGAGTTCGATACCGAACGTGAACGGTTTCGAGTCGACAAATGATTCCAGTGACATGGCGTCCTCTAGTGCAGGCGCACCGCCCCTGGCGGCAGCGGGCGAAGTGCGCGGTGTTCCACTTGCGGCGGCGCGCGGCACGGCCGCGGCGCCGCCGGTTTCATTCTTCGCCTCGCTCGCCCACGAGTGCAAGCGCGCGATAGACGAGCCACGGCCCGAGCAGTTGCAGCGCGACGACCGCGCACATCACGATCGCGCGCAGCCGTGGATCGAAGCTCGGATAAAGTTCATAGGTGTCCTGCATGAGCAGCAATGCGAGCGCCGACATTGGTGTCAGCGCAACCCCGAGCGCCGCGCCCTGCTTCCATTCGAGACCGCTCGGCTTCGCGAAAATCAGTACACCGACCAGTTTCGCGACGAACCGCGCGACGATCAATCCAGCCGCGGCCACACCGCCAACGAGGATGTCGTGCCATTCGAAAGTCGTCAGCGTGAGGACGAACAGAATCACGGTGAGCAGCCAGCCGGCCGTGCCGAAATGCTGCGGCCACAATTGCGGGCGCGCTTCGAGATTCTTCACGATGATGCCGGCCGCGAGCAGGCTGAGAATCGTCGAAAGCTTGAACACATGCCCAATGCCGATGGCGAGCAGCACGAGGCCGAACAGCGCGACGAACGAATGCTCGTCCTGCGGACTGAGCCGCCGGTAGAACAAGGTGCAGGCGCGTGCGAGCAGATACGCGAGGACCAGCGATCCCACCAGCAGATAAAGCGGCTGCAGGATCGTCGCAATCACGTTGCCGTAAATCTCCTGATGCAACCAGCCCGAAGCGAGCTTTTCCACCACCACCGCGTACATGCTGTTGAGCCCGGTGAGCGTGAGAAGCCGCTGCGTGACCTGCCCTTCGGCGCGCAGTTCCGTCTTGAGCTGGATGACCATGGCGGGCGACGTGGCCATCGCGATCGACGCGACGACGAGCGTCACCATCAGCGGCACCTTGAGGAACAGCAGCACGACCAGCACGAGCACGAACGTGAATGTCGCTTCCGCGAGGCTCGACAGGATCAGCCAGGGATTGCGGCGGATCCAGCGCAGGTCGAGCCGGCTGCCGAGCTCGAACAGCAGCAGACCGAGCGCGACGTCGAGGAGCGGCCGCGCGGCGCGCGCGACGTCGGCATCGATCACGCCGAAGCCCGCCGAACCCGCGATGAGACCGATGACGGCATACCCCGAAATGCGCGGCAAACGCCAGGCACGATAGCAGAGTTCGCCGCACAGCCCGGCGGCCAGCAATGCGAGGCCCGCCCAGAAAATGCCGTCGAGCTGCAGCGGCCAGGCAGGAAAGAACGAAAACGCCGACTTCATTGTGGTGGCTTCTCCTTGTGCAACATCTTGCATGGACCGGAGCGAGGCGCTCGAGCGCCAACTCGGGTCGACACGGAAGACAGTCCGGCTGCCCGACGGTGACGGACAGCGGATGATCGACAACCGCTCACGCACGGGCGAACACAGGCAAGCCGCGTGCCGTGTACCGGGGGCTCGGCCCGGGCTCCCGTCATTCGGGGCGTGGCCCGGACGGCCGAGATACAAGACCGAAATTCCACAGACGATACGCGCCCCGCCGGGCGGGGTTCAACTGCGCAACTGCGGGAAAGCACAGCGCCGGCGTGCCGGAAGCGGCAGACAACCGGTGCGGGCGCGTACGTGGGATAGCGGCGCCCGCGTTGGATGAACGAACGCCGCCGCTTCTCCTGAGCACTGAGAGTCAGGACAAGCGACATCCGTTCCATGGATGCGTCGGCCGTCAAATGCGGATCGCGACGCAGGAAGAACGGCGATTGTGCCATAGCTTTTTTGCAATTGTCCCCGCTAACGGCAACCGGTTGCCGGGGCGGTAATTACGTCTGACTGATGGCGCAGATGGAAATTTTGACCGCTATGCGGAGGTCTCGAAGGCGTCTGTGTAAAAGGGATGCCGGCCGGTAGCGATGGCGTCAGCTTCGAATTTATGGTTTACCGTATGTATACGTAGTAGAAGTTAACAAAGGGCCCCGTTTCCTGTGGACAACCGCGGATAACTCCAACGGATCAGTGACTTGGCGCCCGCACAACCGGTCGCAAAGGATGTGAGGCGCAGTCCGGGACCATAGAGCAACTTTTAGGTCGCCTGGACGGCGCCGCGAGTTACCCCGTTTACGTCCACATCGATTCCACACGCGCTTCACCTTCAATCCGCGCGGTTATCCACAGCGTAGAGTGGATAACCTTGGCGTGAGTGCGCGCTGGCGCATCCAGAATGTCTACAGATTCCGTTGGCGCAATGCGCGCTGCAAGAAGCGCGCGGGGTCGAGCTGTTCCGCGAGTTCGCGCTCGAGCGGCCACGGCTCGCCTTCGAGTTGCGAGGCGATCAGTTCGGCACCCAGCGCCGACCATACGAGGCCGCGGGATCCGTAGGCAAAGGCGCCGTAGAGGCCCGGCACGCGTGGCAGGTCGAGCGGCCAGGCGCCGGCGAGACGCGCGGCAGCGCGCCGCGCCTCGGCTTCGTCGCCGAGCTGCCCGATCATCGGCAAGCGGTCGCTCGTCACGCAGCGAAACGCGGTGCGCCCATCCAGCTCGCCGGCGCGACCAGAAGCGAGCGCCGCGTCGAGGCCGGGCAGCATCTGCGCGACGCGTTCGAGGTTCTCCACGTGTCCCGCTGCACGCAGCTCGGTCCCGGCGTCGTCGACTTCGTAGGTGGCACCTGCGAGCGTGATGTCGTTTGCGAGCGGCACCGCGTAGCCGTCGCCGATCACGGGTACGCGCAACGGCGCGATCGGGCTGGATCCGACGAGCGTGAGCTGGCCGCGCACGATGCGGGTGGGGGCGTGATCGAGCGACGCCGCTCGCGCGGCGTCGTGCGCATTGGCGAAAATCACGACCTCGGCCCGGGCGATGAGCGCGCCGGTTTCGTCGCGGACATCCCAGCCGTCGGCCGTGCGCTCAACGCGCGTCGCGTTCGTGCCGAAACGCGCGTCGAGCAGCGTGCCTGCCGCCGCGCATTGTGCGCGGCACAACGAGGCCGGATCGATTGCGCCGCCAAGCGGATAGAACCAGCCGTCGTAAGCGAGTTCGACGCCGGCGATTTGCGCGGCTTCCTGACGCGAAACCGCATGAGCGTATTCGTTGGGATAACCGAACGAATCGAGGGCCGCGGCCACGGCGCGCGATTCGTCGTCGGTGGCGAGATGAAGGAGTCCGGAATGTGTGCGCACCGGTCCTTCGCCCGCCGTGTCGAGCGCGGCCCAGCGCTGCCGTGCGTAGAGAAAGCCCGCGCGCGTGATGCGCGACGCGCTGCTGTCGTCGCGCGAGATCAGCGGATGGAAAACGCCCGCGGGATTGCCCGACGCTTCGCGCGCCGGCGCGGCATGGCGTTCGACGAGGGTCACGCGCCAGCCGCGCGCCGCGAGCCGCTCGACGAGCGCGCAGCCCGCGAGCCCCGCGCCGATCACGACCGCATGGCGCTCGCCCACGGCGGCAGGCAGCGGCGGTTCATAGCGCCGCACGCGCCAGCGCGGTGCGAAGCGGCCCACGAGCATCGCGCGCTTCGACCCGAAGCCCTCGACCTTGCGATACTCGAAGCCGCTCGCTACGAGCGCGCGCTTGACCTCGCCGGCGCTGCTCCAGGTCGCGAACGTTGCGTCGTCGCCGGCCACGCGGGCCAGCACCTTGAAGAGCGTCGGCGACCACAGATCGGGATTCTTCGCCGGTGCGAAGCCGTCGAGATAAAAGGCATCCGCACGTAACCACATTTTGGGAAGCACTTCGAGCGCGTCGCCGAAAACGAGCGTCAACGTGACGCGTCCGCCTTCGAATTCGAGCCGATGGGTGCCCGGCACGAGCATCGGCCACGCGTTGGCGAGTTCGCGCGCGAGTGCCGAAAGGGGTGCGCGGGCAACGATCGCGTCGAGCACGGTGCGCAGATCGTCGCGCGTAAATGGGTGCTTTTCCACCGAAACGAAATGCAACCGCTCGCAACGTGCGGGATCGTTGCGCCACGCGGACCAGGTGGCGAGGAAGTTCACTCCCATGCCGAAGCCCGTTTCCAGCACCGTGAAAATGCGGCGGTTCTGCCAGCGTTCGGGCAAGACGTTGCCGCGAAGAAAGACGGCTTCGGACTGGGCGAATGCGCCGGATGCGCTGTGATAAATGTCGCCGAATGCGGGAGAAAACGGTGTACCGTCCTCGCGAAAAGCGAGCGTGGCGGGAGTCAGGATGGCGGTCATAAGGAACGCGAACGGGCTGGAACGTGCAGTGAAGACCTTGCGCGATCGCTCAAAACCCCCGCCCAGCCTGGTTTTGCGGCACCGGGGCGTTGGCAGGACGCAACGCACGACTGTCAAAAATCGTCAATGCAAGGGCCTTTTCGAGGGGTTGCGGCGAAAAAATGCAGGCGTTGGCCCGAATTCGGGAGAATCCCACTGCAAATCTTCGAAACCCTTGTCGTTATTGGGTTTGCGCTGCGCTATCATAGCAAGCGCCGCCCAGGGAAGCGG
Source organism: Paraburkholderia acidipaludis NBRC 101816 (assembly GCF_000684975.1). GTDB lineage: Bacteria > Pseudomonadota > Gammaproteobacteria > Burkholderiales > Burkholderiaceae > Paraburkholderia > Paraburkholderia acidipaludis. Next base: position 234,740 of record NZ_BAXZ01000001.1, read on the forward strand.
CAGCACGGCCGTTGCGGTGAGGCGCCACGATCTGCGCCGCAACGAAAAACGCCGGGGTGCTCCGGAACCGTCGCTGCTCGACGGCGCGGCACGCGTCCGTATAATCGGCGCGTTCGCGCTGTTCGTGTCAACCTAAACTGATAAGGACTTTCTCAATGAATAAACAGGAACTGATCGACGCCGTTGCAGCACAGACGGGCGCAAGCAAGGCGCAAACCGGCGAGACGCTGGACACGCTCCTCGAGGTGGTCAAGAAGGCTGTGGCGAAGGGTGACGCCGTGCAGCTGATCGGCTTCGGCAGCTTCGGTTCGGGCAAGCGTGCGGCGCGTACGGGCCGTAACCCGAAGACGGGCGAAACCATCAAGATTCCGGCAGCCAAGACGGTCAAGTTCACGGCTGGCAAGGCGTTCAAGGACGCCGTCAACAAGCGCTGAGACACTGCCGCTTTAAGTTGACACCCGCCCCCTGGCGGGTTTTTTTTCGCCCGCGTTTTTAGCGTCATTCAGGACGGTGGACGATTTCTCCCTCGCCGTCTTCATGATCGTTGTCGATGTCCCAGGACGGAAACGGATCGGCGAACGCGCGCCAGGCCTGCGCGCCGGCAGCGAATTCGGCGTCGCTCAGGAGGCAGGCGTCGAGCCTCGCTTGCCACGCCGCGCGATCCAGGTCCACGCCGATCATCACGAGTTCCTGGCGCCGGTCGCCGATGCTCGCGTCGTTCGCATCGCCGTACCAGTCGCGTGCGATTTCCTGTTCGAGCTCGTCATCCTGCGGCCAGGTCTCGCGCGGCTGCGCGGCCCACCATGTGCCGGCCGGGCCATGCCGGCACGCGCCGCCCGCCTGCGAAAGCGAGCCGGCCACGTCGTTGCGCGTTGCGAGCCAGAAGAAGCCTTTGGTGCGCAGCACACCCTTCCATTCTTCATGCAGCAGCGCCCACAGGCGCTCCGGATGAAACGGCCGCCGCGCGCGATAGACGAAGTTGCCAATGCCGAATTCGTCGGCTTCGCCATGGTGATGATCGTGATCGTTGAGCGACGCGAGCCAGCCGGGGGCGCTCGAGGCAGCGTCGAAATCGAAGCGGCCCGTGTTCAGCACCTCGCCGAGCGGCACGGCGCCGAAACGGCTCACGACTTGAATGGCGCGCGGATTGATGCGCGCGAGAATGCGCTGCAGGTGCGCGAGTTCGTCATCGCTCACGAGATCGGCCTTGTTCACGACGAGTACGTCGCAGAACTCCACCTGTTCGATCAGCAGTTCGACGAGCGTGCGGTCGTCTTCTTCGGTGGCGGCGAGGCCGCGTTCGGCGAGTGCGTCGGCGCAGGCGTAATCGCGCAGGAAGTTGAACGCGTCCACCACCGTCACCATCGTGTCGAGACGGGCGATGTCGGCAAGAGAAGTGCCGTCGTCGTCGACGAAGGTGAAGGTCTCGGCGATCGGCATGGGTTCGGCGATGCCCGTGGATTCGATCAGGATCGCGTCGAATCGCTGTTCCTGCGCGAGGCGGCGGATCTCGGTGAGCAGATCGTCGCGCAGCGTGCAGCAGATGCAGCCGTTCGACATTTCGACGAGCTTTTCCTCGACGTGCGAGAGCGCCGAGGCGTCGCGCACGAGCGCGGCGTCGATATTGACGGCGGCGAGGTCGTTGACGATCACGGCAACGCGCAGGCCGGCGCGATTCGCGAGGATGTGGTTGAGCAGCGTGGTCTTGCCCGCGCCCAGGAACCCGGCGAGCACGGTGACGGGCAGTGGCGGCTGGTTCATCGCAGTGTGGCAGTCAGAAGGACGTAAATCAGGAGGACGTGAGACGGGCCGCACGAATGCGGCGCTAGAGCGCATTGTGCATCATTTGCGCGCGGTGCGCCGATCGTCCTTGTCTTTCAGGCCGGGCAGGCGTTGCAGCTTACTTGAGGAAATGCCACTGCCGAAGAATGGCGGCGATCTGCTGCGCGTAGCGGTCGCGCAGCGCCGGTGTTTCCGAATGGTAGGCGCCGACCGCGGCCCACGTGTTGCCGTACTTGTTCATCTGCTGGCGCAGATGCCACGCGGCGATGTAGACGTTCTTGCAGGGCTCCATCAGCGTGCTCTGCGAGATGCCGTACTGCGCGAGCGTGGGGAGATGCACGGAATTGATCTGCATGACGCCGTAATCGACCGATCCGTTAGCATTCCTGTGTACTGCGTCGGGATGGTTATGCGATTCCTGCCATGCGATCGCACGCAAGATCAGCGGATTGACCTGCTGGTAGCGGGCGGCCGCATCGAAGCAGTCGGCGCGCGCGAGCGTGCTGACGCCGGCCAGCGCGAGCGTGGCGGCAGCAGCGGCAATCGAACGGGAGCAGGCCTTCTTCATGACACGGCAAGTACGCAGTACGGGCATCCGGATCGCCCGTATCATACCGGCCGCTTATGACGCGTCAAGCCGGCATGCCCATCTGGATGAGGTCCGGCAAACACGGCTCCGCGTATAAGGCGGTAAGGGAAGGTAAGGATAAATACTGGCCACGCTACCCGGTTGCTTACAAAAAGCTTTTAAGTCTGCGGCGCAACTAGAAGAAATCCACGGACTGCCCAACCTTGTGACAAATTCGACACGAAAAGCTGCTACTGTTGCGTTTTTTTGTAGATCATTGGTGGCCGAGGGGACGAGAGAGGCGGCCGCCGCGATCGGCCGGTGCAGGCTGACAGGCGCGCAGGCCCGTCACGCGCTCACCGCCGCTCGCTCATTCCGCACGAACAGCCGGCGACGCCCGCCACCGGCTTCGATATGACATCCATGAGAAGAAATCGTATGGCTTTGCGTCGCGTCGCCACGGCGCTACTCGTGAGCGGACTCATCTCGGCGCAGATCGCGCACGCTCAGGTGACGCTCAATTTCGTCAATGCCGACATCGACCAGGTGGCGAAAGCGATTGGCGCCGCGACCGGCAAAACCATCATTGTCGACCCGCGCGTGAAAGGGCAGCTCAACCTCGTTTCGGAGAACCCCGTTCCCGAGGACCAGGCGCTCAAGACGCTGCAGTCGGCGCTGCGCATGCAGGGCTTCGCGCTCGTGCAGGATCATGGCGTGCTGAAGGTCGTGCCCGAGGCCGACGCGAAGCTGCAGGGCGTGCCCACCTATGTCGGCAACACGCCGGTGGCGCGCGGCGACCAGGTGGTCACGCAGGTGTTCGTGCTGAGGAACGAGTCGGCGAACAATCTGCTGCCGGTGCTGCGCCCCCTCATCTCGCCGAACAATACGATTGCGGCCTACCCGTCGAACAACACGCTCGTCGTCACCGACTACGCCGACAACGTGCGCCGCATCGCCGCGATCATTGCGGGTGTGGATACGGCCGCGGGCCAGCAGGTCCAGGTCGTGCCGCTGCACAACGCCAACGCGCTCGACATCGCGCCGCTCATTTCGAAGATGCTCGATCCGGGCGCGATCGGCGCTTCGGACCCCACGCTGAAGGTCTCGGTCGTTCCCGACCCGCGCACCAACTCGCTCATGCTGCGCGCCTCGAACGTGCAGCGCCTCGCCGCCGCGGCCCAGCTCGCGAAGCAGCTCGACGCGCCCACGAGCATGCCGGGCAACATCCACGTGGTCCCGCTGCGCAACGCCGACGCCGTGGAGCTTGCCAAGACGCTGCGCGGGATGATGGGCAAGGGCGGGAACGAGTCGTCGTCCGGCAACAATGCGAATTCGTTCAACCAGAACACGGGCGGCGGCAACGGCAGCAACAACTCCTCGA